>JBGAHG010000034.1:0-83656 GCA_044226325.1 Aggregatilineales bacterium | reverse complement strand
GGTTCTTTCGATTGAGCGCCTCGAACAACGCAAGAAAATCATCGAGTCGATGGGCTTACAGTGGCTCGTGATTGAAAGTATTCCTGTCCATGAATCGATCAAACTCGGCAAACCTGAGCGTGATCAACTCATCGAAAACTACATGCAGAGTATTCGTAATATGGGTAAAGTCGGAATCCCCGTATTATGCTATAACTTCATGCCGGTCTTTGACTGGACGCGCACCAATCTCGCCATGCCAAACGCCGATGGATCAACAGCCTTAAGTTTCGCACAGGCGGACCTTGTAAAGATTGATCTCAGCCGCGGTACGCGCGATTTACCGGGGTGGGGTGATAGCTATACGGTTGAAGAACTCAACGCATTGCTGGCCGATTATGCCACCGTGGATGACACCAAACTGTTCGAGAACCTGGCCTATTTCTTACAAAAGGTAGTTCCCGCAGCTGAAGAATCGGGCGTTTTGATGGCAATTCATCCTGATGACCCGCCCTGGTCAATCTTTGGATTGCCCCGTATTGTCCGCAACGCTCAGACGCTGCAAGCCCTGCTTGCAGTGGTGGACAGCCCCCATAATGGCTTAACCTTCTGCACCGGATCACTTGGCGCATCCGATGAAAACGACCTGCCCGGTATGATTAGGCAGTTCGGTCATCGTATTAACTTCGTTCATGCCCGCAACGTGAAGCGCACATCCTCCCACGATTTTCATGAGAGTAAACATCCCTCTGAATTTGGCAGCGTCAACATGTTTGAAGTGATGCGCGCCCTGCATGAGGTTGGTTTCACCGGTCCTATTCGCCCCGATCATGGGCGTATGATATGGGGTGAAACGGGGCGACCCGGCTATGGGCTGTATGACCGCGCGCTGGGCGCGACCTACCTTTATGGCTTGATAGAAGCCATTGAGCAGATGTCATGAAAATAGATGCGTACTAGAAGTGTGCCGCTAACTCGCGAATATGCTCCGGTGTCGTCCGGCAGCACCCACCGATGACCCGCGCACCCGCTTCGTACCAGATACGGGCATCGTTAGCGAAGGCTTCGCAGGTATCCTCGCCGCTCCACGACTTGGTCTGCGGATCATAGGTTTCGCCGGAGTTGGGATAGGTCAAAATCGGTTTGTCGGTTGAGTCATGCGCGGCTCGAATCAGGTCAGGAATATAACGCGGTGCCGTGCAGTTCACACCAATAGCCGCCACCTGCGGATGCTGACCTAGCAGGCCAGCGCACTCGGCTAACAATTCCCCATGATTGGTATACACACCGTCACGGGCGCTAAAGCTGATCCATGCCGACATATTGGGGAATTCCTCCAACAATCGTACCAGCGCTTGAGCTTCAACCAGGCATGGAATCGTTTCGCACGCCAGCATATCCGCGCCGGATGCTGCCAGCACCGCCATTCGTGGATGGTGAAAGTCCATCAACGCTTTTTCGCTCAGCCCGTAATCGCCACGATACTCCGAGCCATCCGCCAGAAATGCGCCGTAAGGCCCGACCGACGCCGCCACAAATGGGCGCACCCGCCCGATGCGGTTATCAGGGTCAGCCCAAAACGCATCACGTGCTTCAACCGCCAATTGTACCGAAAGACGCATCAAATCACTCGCAGCTTCATGACTCAACCCACGTCGGGCAAAACCTTCAAAGGTTGCTTGATAACTGGCTGTGGTCGCACAGTTCGCACCAGCCCTGAAATAATCGGCATGAACTTCGCGAATTAAATGAGGCGCTTCCATCAGCACCTTGGCCGACCACAACGGATCGCGCAGATCAGCTCCACGCCGTTCCAGTTCGGTTGCCAGTGCGCCATCAAGTACGACAATCGGTTGGCTTTCGAGTATGTTTGAAATCGGGTTGGACATATGCAAAACCTTTGAATGTGTGCGAGCCTTCATTTAGGCGATGATGGTAAAATGTGGACATTGTTCAGTAAAGGCTCAGGATGCAATTATGGCAAAGCTCAAGCTTGATCTGCACGACATCTATAACAAAGGCGGTCAGATTGATGCCGAACTCAACCGCATCGTGCAGGAAGCTGTTGATAAGAAAATCGAACTGGTTGAGATAATCCCCGGTAAAGGCAGTGGTGCGCTCAAGAAAAAAGTCTTGCGTTTCCTCGACCAGAAGCATATCCGCGCCTTGTATCATCGTGTCGAGAAGGATGATAAAAACTTCGGACGTATCTTCATCCACTTCCGCTTTTGAGCGAAGTTCTCTCAACTTTCCGGGGTAAAAATGGGTGTACGATGATTTTCGGTGCGGATTCTTGGTTCTCCGTACCCTCAACCCATCGGAGGCCTATTGTGTTTGGTTTGATGCAGAACTTGAGCGCTATGATCGTGACCCTTGTGACCGTCCCCTTTATCATTATTTTGACCGTCATCAATCTCGTATTCCTCCGGTCTGCGCGTAAAGCCGGTTCCAGCAAGAATTGGCCGACCACCAGTGGACATGTGTTATCTGCCAACGTCAGTTCGTATCGCCGTCGTAACTCCAATGGAACCCATTCCACCATTTATGAACCGAAAGTCGTTTACCAGTACACTGCCGAAGGCCAGCAGTATCAAAGTTCGCAGTTGAGTTATAGTATGGTGAGTGGGATGAGCGCTGCCGGATGGGCTGAAGGTGTTGCCGCGCGATACCAGCCCGGAAGCAGTGTCCAAGTGTATTATAATCCCTCCAAACCATCGGATGCGGTGCTGGAACATTCCGGCGGTGGCTTTAATCGAATATTGGTGTTGATATTAGGCGCGGTTGAATTATTCTTGATCGTGTTACTGGTTTTGGCTTGGACAGGTCGTTTAGGTTAACAGGAATTAGAGCAATTGGCAGAACCAATTCGTGTTCTACACTTTGCCGATATTCACATCGGCATGGAAAATTATGGTAAGGCGGATCCACAAACGGGATTAAGCAGTCGGGTTGTGGATTTCTTGCATCGCCTTGATGAAATGATTGAGTTTGCGCGGCAGGGTGATGTTGATCTGGTGATATTCGCGGGGGATGCCTTCAAAACACGCGCGCCCAATCCGACTTATCAACGCGAATTTGCCCATCGCATACGTGATCTATCTGAGCTTGCGCCTGTTATTATGCTGGTGGGTAACCACGACTTGCCTCCGACCATGCTCAAAGCCAGCAGTATCGAGATTTATGATACGCTGCGGGTGCCGAACGTCCGTGTAGCTGCGGATTATGAAGTCTTCACGATAGAAACCAAACGCGGACCAGTAGTCATTGGCACAGCTCCTTATCCCATTCGCTCCCGACTGTTAGAAGACAACCGTACTGGTGGCCTAACGATTGCCCAAACCGACGCGCTGCTTCAGGAGCATCTCACTGAAATTTTGGACGACATGGCGGAACAGGCCGCTCAGTACGATATGCCGCGGCTGCTCACAGGACACTTTACTGTGAGTGGGGCGGTATTTGGAAGCGAACGCGGCATTATGCTGGGGCGAGATATTCAGGTGCTGTTGTCGTCAATGGCGGATGCCCGCTGGGATTACGTTGCTCTCGGGCATATCCATAAACACCAGAATTTGACGAAAGGGCAGGACGGATTGCCGCCTGTCGTTTACAGCGGCAGCATGGAACGCATTGATTTTGGTGAAGAGGGCGACCCGAAAGGTTTCTGCTGGGTGGAATTAACACGTGGCGCAGCCGAATGGCGCTTCGAGAAATTACCTGCACGTCCCTTTGTGACCTTAACGGCTGATCTGCGTACATCAGCTAACCCTACAGACCAAGTTCTGAAGCTGATTAAGAAGCATGATTTAACGGATGCAGTAGTTCGGCTGAATGTCCAGCTTTCGCCGGAAACAGAGACTCGCCTTAACGAAGTCACTATCCGCGATGAATTGAAGCGTGCAGGCGTGAGCCAGATGGCGGCTATTCGCAAACAGGTCGATCAGCCTGTTCGTGCGCGCCTGGGCGGTAGTCCGGAAGGATTGACGCAAGCTGAGTTATTAGAACGATTCTTGCTGAGCAAGGAAATGCCGCTTGATCGTAGAGTCGAACTGCTGGATGCTGCCGAACTCATCTTTGAAGGAAAAACGGCTGACTGACCGCAATAGCTTCTCCTCTGTAGGACATGATATCAACCGACTTCTTGACACCGCAATAGGGCTTGTTAAAAAACTAAGAATTTCTGAAATTCGAATAGAAAATTGATTCTTAACGGATTCTACAAGCCCCTTGTGACTATACTCAAGATAAGTCATCTGCAATTATCATCCCATCATATATGGGAATGTTGAAAAGGTATTTCATGTCCCGAATATTGGTCATCGAAGACGAACCTAATCTGCGTAAGAACATTCTTGATTTCCTTGAACTCGAAGGATTTGAGGTTCTTGAGGCCAGCGATGGTCAAATCGGCGTTGATACAGCCCGTGCACATAAACCTGACTTGATTATTTCGGATATCTCGATGCCGAATATGGATGGCTATAACGCGCTGCTCGAACTGCGTAAAGATGTGGCATCGGCGCACATTCCGGTTATTTTCTTAAGCGCGATGGCCGACCGTTCCTTTGTACGGCATGGTATGGAACTCGGCGCGGACGATTATTTGACCAAACCCTTTAGCTACCCTGAATTGTTGGCAGCTATTCAGGCACGTTTGGAACGTCAAATAACGCACGAGAGTTTGGCCTCTAAAGAACTGGAAACGGTGAAGAAGCGTTTGGCACGTGTCGTATCCCACGAGATGCGAACGCCTGTTGCCTCAATCTTGATGGTACAAAATTTGCTCTCTGCACAGCTCGATACTCTGGAAACGCATGAAATTCGCGATATCCTCGACAGCCTGCAAACCGGAAGCTACCGCATTTACCATCTCGCCGAACAATTGGCGCTTATTACCCAACTGGATACCAATACACTCAGCCAGGCAGTCGTCCGGGAATTTGGTTTTGCAACTCCTATCTGGACAGTCATGATGGCAGCCGTGAATCTGTCACGACGGTTCGCCTATCGCAATCCAACCGGTGGTGTACAGGTCGACGAACGGGATAAGACTTCGGTTGTGGTCTGTAATACGCCGTCCTTGACTCATGCGATTGCTGAAATTATCGCCAATGGCCTGGATTATTCACCTTCGGGACGTGACGTAACTGTTGCCCAATGGACGCGTGACTCGTGGGTATACATCACCATCACCGACTGCGGTAAAGGGATGACCGAAGAACAACTCACTCACGCGGTGCAAGAGTTTGAGCAAATCGACCGTGACCGCAATGAGCAGCAAGGGTTAGGCCTGGGCTTATATCTGGCACGGCGCATTGTGGAAGCACATGACGGGCGACTGGACATTACATCGCGCCCCGGCTCCGGCACACAGATTACCATTAGCCTGCCGCAGTACCACGAAGTTGCTCAATAATTTGCTCTGAAACTCAGGTTTCTTCAGCTAAAATCTTTTGGACAGCAGCGATCACCCGCTCATGAACCGCACCATTGCTGACGATAATGCCCTGATTATTCAGGGTTTTTCCTGTTGAGTAATCCAGTGTTTAATAAAGATGCCTTGATCGTCTTGAATGTAGCAGAACGAGTTCCCGAAGCTTAGAGGCTGTATCAAACAAGTAAGAATGGCGTAGTCGCGCAATCCCTTGGAAATCTCGTTTCATTAATATATTTGTTTCTAGATATTGCATGGTATCATTAAGAACCTTTGTTGCATAGCGTCCAGCGGCTTGGTGATCATTATCACTGATTTGCGTTGCCATATTCAAATATTTGACTACAAATTCTTGCGCACGATTTGATGAACTCCTTGCTGAAAAATCTCGAACCGCATCTCCTGCAAGTTGTTCGCCTAAGTTATCCAAGGCACGATATATATCGACTAAAGTGCGAGGTTCTAGCATAGAAATGCTTGAAAGTTTTGTAATTGATAATTTGAAGGCAGGCCACAAATGCGAAACAATTAGCCATTCTGCGAATTCTTTTGATATGAGCGCAGGCAGGATTCCTTGTTGTAAGGCTAGAAATAATTCTTCATCACTTTGTTTCTCTAGATATTCCCAAGACGTAAGTTTTTGACCTGTCATCAAAAAAGTCAGTTCTTTAAATCCCTTGTCAAAATCAGTCATAAAATCTGCATACTGGAGTTTTTCAAGTCTATCATCAAAATGATTTTCAAATCGTTTAATTGGAATAATAGCTTTTCTTGCGATAAGTGCTGCATCCAACTCTCGTTTGCACCATTCACTTGCTTCTTTTTGGTAAAGCGACATTACTACCAGAAAAATTTCACATGATTGAATTCTGATAATAAGCTGTTTATCCCATGATCCAATCTGTAATTTAGCATCCCAAAATGCATCTACATACATATCTAAAGAATACCCAAGACGAGAAACGAAGTTTTCGGTGTCATCTTTATGTGCGTAGCTAATGAACACCGATTTTCCAAGTAGCGGTTTTTCCACTTGAATATATCCTATGACTCCTCCTTTAGAATTTTCTGCACAGCAGCGATCACCCGCTCATGAACCGCACCATTGCTGACGATAATACCCTGATTATTCAGGGTTTTTCCTGTTGAGTAATCCAGTGGCGATCCATCCACATCGGTGACCTTACCACCTGCTGCTTCCACGATAGCTGTTCCCGCACAATGATCCCATATCATGAAGGGGCGCGTGCTGCCGAGGCGTGGCAGTCGCAAATAGAGTTCAGCATCTCCCGCGGCAATTCGAGCGTATTTCTCCATGCTGTCGATGTGGATCAGCTCGGCTTCGCCGAAGCCCGCCGTTTCACGGACCACTTGCATCCGGTCGTGATTAGCGTGACTCTTTTCGACGCTTTCAAGGGCCCGTAAGCTGGATGCCTCAGTGCGGGTAGAAGTGTGGATGCGCTTGACTTCACCACCGTTCAAGGGCTGCATGTAGGCGACTCCACTTTGAGCATGAAATAGCTGTGCGCCGCCGGGATACGCTGGTGCGCCGATGATCCCGCCCACTGGTTTGCGATCCACCATCATGCCGACGGCGATGGCGTAATTCCGCATCGAGATATAACCTTTAGTGCCGTCAATCGGATCAATGACCCACATGCGCGACGCTTCACGGTTTTGCCCATAATCCAACCATTTGACGACATCGACCTGTGTTACCGTGATTCCTAGGATGTCACCAATCAGGCGAACTACCTCCTTACGCTGCTGCTCCGAAACCAATTCCATAAACTGTCCACCTTGCTCTTCAGCAAGGATGGAATCGTCCGGGAAGTGTTGGCTAATCGTGCGGCTGAGAATAGCCTGTGCGCCATAATCTGCAATCGTTACAGGATCATGTTCACCTTTATCGCTGCTGACCAGATAATGATCTTGCACCTGCTGGCACAAAACCGCCGCTTGTCGAACCGCTTGAAAAAGAGGCTGGAAATCAATCACTGTGGAGTTCTCCATGTGGAAATAGTTGGGGTTTATATCTGTATTTTACCGCATGGGTTGTGGATGGCCTACACCCATCTGGGGGGCTGGTGTACACTGAGGGGACGTATCGCTACCTATTAAGGAACGGTTGATGAGTTGGCTCATTTACGCTTTACTCGCGCCCCTGATTTTTACGATTGTCAATTTTGTCGACAAGCTGATTTTGGAAAAACACGTCCGCAATCCCGCCTCGATGTCGCCTTATATTGCTATCATGGCGTTTCTTAGCGGGTTTGTCTTATTTGTAGTGACAGGTTTCCCAATATTACCTTTCCGTGATGTAGCGATTGTCATGTTTACAGGTGTTTTAACGGCGGTCGGTGCGTTGCTGTACTATCGCGCCCTTTCAATTGAAGAAACCAGCAAAGTGATCGTGCTGATCCAGATACAGCCGGTGATGGTGCTCATTATGTCGTTTTTGCTGTTGCATGAGACGATTTCCGCATTCCAGTTTGTAGGATTCATATTGATTCTAGGCGCGGCGATCACACTCTCTGCACGTCGTGGTATAGGTGGTATTCAATTTTCTAAAATCTTGTGGATGCTGCTTTTAGTCAATTTTTTGTGGTCATTGTCCGTGGTGCTGTTTAAGTTCATCGTTTCGGAAGGTCAGTTTGAGCGCTTCTTACCCTATGAAAGCTGGGGATTTGCTTTAGGTGGGCTGCTTATTTTTATCTTTGTGCGCTCTGTGCGCGATGCTTTCCGTCAGAGTTTGCGTACAATACCGCGGCAGGCATTGGCTATCATCGCTGTGAATGAAACCATTTTCTTGTGTGCGAAGCTGCTGACGTTAGCTGCCGTAGCACTCGGCCCAACCGCTTTGGTGAGCGTCCTGGGTGGAACACAGGTGTTCTTTGGCATTGTAGCAGGTTGGGTGCTGACTGTTCTTGCCCCGTCCATCTATAAAGAGCAGATTGCGCGGTCTGATTTGATTCGTAAAGGGGCGGTCGCATTGGTGCTATTTGTGGGTATCGCTTGTATCAATATCAGCCTATGAATAAACGCATGAATGTACTTTTTGTCTCGAGCTATATCGATCTTGGCGGTGGCGAAACCGCGCTGCTCAATCTGGTCGATAATCTTGATGCAGCCCACTACCTGCCGCATTTATTAGTGCGGGCGGAAGGGCAGTTGGCGGTGGCATGGCGCAAACGGGGTTGGCCTGTTTACGTGACGTCTTGGCGTGGAGCAAGCACCTATTTCATCCCTCCAATTTGGGCGCAGTTACCCATCAGCCGCCGTATCGGCAAACTCATCCGCGAACTGCACATCGACATCATTCACAGCGATTATCACACGCTGCCAATGGCTCTACCCGCAGGCGAACGAAACGGTATTCCTGTGCTGTGGTGGTGTTGGGGGTGGTGGTTCAAACCGAAGGCATGGCAGCGAGCGTTCTTCCGCCGACCAGCCGCGACGATTGCGTTGTCGAAGGCCATTAAAGAGGGGTTTCTCGGTGATCCGCCGTTTATGCCATCCGATAGGATAGACCTAATTTACACTGGTGTGGACACTACCCGTTTCCAGCCCGGGGCCGATGGATCACAGGTGCGTGTGGATGCAGGTGTTCCATCTTCGGCGCCCCTGGTGGCACTGATCGCCCGTTTTCAGGATGTGAAAGGGCATGATGTGTTTCAGGATATGGCGCGGCAGGTAGCGCGCATGATACCGGAAGCACATTTCGTCGTGGCGGGTGAGAACACCCAAACCACTGCCGACAATGCCTACAAGACGCGCATTTTGGAAACGGCCAACAATGATCCGTTGTTGAAATCACGGTTGCATTATCTCGGCTTCCGCGCCGATAGCGAACGAGTGATCGCAGCCGCAGATGTGGTGGTGTGCAGTTCGCACTTTGAAAGCTATGGCATGGTGAATATTGAGGCGATGGCTTCTGGTAAACCGGTCGTCAGCACCAATAAAGGTGGCCCATCAGAAACGGTAGCGGATGGTGTCACCGGTTATCTCGTACCACCGGGTAATGCGGCAGCCCTAGCTGTGCATGTGATCGCCCTGCTGGAAAATGCGGCGCTGCGGCGGCGAATGGGGGCAGCCGGACGTGAGCGCGTCGAGCACATGTTCTCGGTCAAAACAATGGCGAAACAATATTCGCAAATCGTGGAACGGGTACTCATACAATCAAAAAATCGCGAACAAGGTTTTTCAATGTTCTGATGCAAGTTTGGCGCGGATTTGAGAAGCTAATTCTGCTTGTCTTTCTTCGCTTAGTAACAAATACTCGCCATTCTTGATTTGCATGGCTTCAAATTGCTGTAATTCAAATGGCGTGTTAAGTGGACATGGACAAACATGAATATGGATATGGGAGTTCCGCTCAGGGCTGCCGAGCGACGCAATATACATTCGTGTGGCATGGGTTGTTTCTGATACCGCTAATGCCACGCGCTGTACCACAGCCTGTAGATGAAGCCATTCTTCTAAACTTAGATCTCTTTCGAAACGTTCGACATGTCGTTTAGGGCAAACAATCGTATAACCTTCTTGCGGCGGGAACTGATTCAGAAACGCGATGACCTGCTCATCCTCATACACGATGTGAGGATTGGCTACAAGTGGATTGCCTGCAACGAGGCGGCAGACAAAGCAATCTGAACGCGCAATTTGGTCGTACTCTTCGGGTGTTGTGCGTTTAGCCATTTAATTCGTGAATCTTCTACAACTATTGAGTCTCTAAGAGGTCCAGGTTCGCCACCAATTTCCCCGCTTGTGCGATCATCGCGTCGGGCCAACATAGGACGCGCCGCTGCCAATCAGGATCTGCATAACGGCTGTATTTTGTGGGGAGCGAATGCCAGCATTTTTGAGCCGACTCCACTGCGCCAGTTGCAAACTCGGCAACGGCTAATGCCGCGCTAAATTGATGCGTCGCTGGCGAAAGTTCACGTGCCTTTTGAAAATCGGCTAAAGCCCCTGAAACATCACCACGTTTGAAAGCCAAACAGCCGTGTCCGATATAGGTGATGGCTTGATCTGGTTCGATCTCAATCGCATTATCGAAGTCTTTTTTCGCGGCTTCATCATTATTCATACGCAGATAAATCACACCGCGTCCATATAACAGCACGGCGTTATCTGGCTGGAGGCTCAATGCCTGCTCCATATCGCTCAACGCGGCAGGCAGATTATCTTGCTGTAATGAAATGATGGCCCGGTTATTGAGTGTGTAAACGGACTTGGGATCGAGCGTGAAAGCTGCATCACAATCGACCCGTGCAGCGTCCAGATTACCGGTATAAATATAGGCTGTGCTGCGGGTGAGCCGCGCCACCACGTCCTTAGGATGTTTGGCAATTTGCTCTGTGGCAAATTCGATGGCCTTCTCATATTCTTCGGTGAATAGGTAAGGGTTGGTACGCCCCCTATTTAAACCGGCGAGGAGACCGCCAATAAATACCTTGCGGTAGATGATGACCACCCCAAAGATCATGAGTGCTGCAATAATCCATGTGCTGATTGACGGATAGGCCAGCTTGACGATGACACCGATGATGAGCAATGGTAATAAGATGCGCCATGAAACTTGTACGGGTTGTTGGTCAGATTTCATGCTTGGATTTCCACAACCACGCCTTCTTCAGCCCAGTTGTATAGTGCTTCCGCATTTTCGTTGCTCAGGAGTATACAGCCAAAGGTCACTTTTGTGCCTAAGCTGTTCGTCCATAGGATTTGTGAACCGCCTCGCGTGGGGAAACCATGAAAGCCGTTGGTGAAATCTGCGCCAGGAATCGGTTGGTATACACCCATGAAGTGTGGCATCCACAAATTCCAGTTACCCGCATAGGCATTCGGTTCATGCGAGATAATCTGATATATACCCGGCCATGTCGGGCTGTCAGGAATGCCAGTGCTGGTCGCCCAATCCCACTTAAGCGTGCCGTTTTCAAACACCTGCGTCCGCTGCTGGCTAATGCTGACCACAATACGCTTATCTGGTACAACCGCGTAGGGCAGAAAGGTGTCTGGAGACGGAATGGTGATACTCTGTCCGGTAGATACACTTTGGAGGCCGCCATTGGCCTGCTCGATATACAAATAAGGTTCGCCCACATCCCATGCGATGCTGGTAATGGTCTCACCCGGCTGCACCACGTACTGGCGATCATGATGGTATACACGCGCATAAGGATTGGTGCGGCCTTCGCGGATGGCCTGCTGCACATTGGCTACTGCTTCATCCATTTTGAGATAGCGGGTCGTATCCAAGATGCCGGATTGTGACGTGAGGTAATCCCGTACCGGTTGCTCATTGGCGGTCAAAGCCAAACCTGTGGGGCTGTTAGGATCGGGGGCCGCACTCAGCCAATTCCCCCATTGTTCGGGTGGCGCAGACCAATATACCGAGTCACCTGTGATTGGGTCATAAATCCGCACGTCTAGCGGGCTGCTCAGTAACCGTTTAGTCTGCTCGACCATCGGTGACGAGTCGGTTACGCTCGGCGCGACAGTTTGCATCACTAGTCCTAGACGTCCATCGGCCAGCGCTGCACCGGGATTTTGTTGTACCTTCGCGACCGTCGCGGCGACATCAACCGTTCGACCGTTTTGTGGCGGCGTGGTTGTGACGCTGCCATTCACCAGCTTAACGCCTGCGTTGACAGCCGCTTGCGCGAATTGATCAGCATTGGTCGTCAGGGTGTTTTGTAGAGTAGTCGCATCCACGTTTATCACGGGCGCCGTATTCACTTGCCCGATGAGTCCTGCGAGGGCGTTCCCAAAGTTGCTGCGCCCCTGTTCGTAGGCTGCTTTGGCAGTCGCGTTGGCGTCCAATGTCAGGCCGAGATCGCTTGCATCATAACGCCATGCTCGCTGCCCGTCTGTGAGCCGCAAGGTGTTCCATTCACTGTTTAGCTTTTGCGCGGCCTCCGGTTGAGATAATCCACCTAACGCAATCCCACCGGCATGGACACCCGGCAGAATGCCACGCCCATATATAATGCCTACACCCAGCGTCAGCATGGCGCAGGACATCAACATGAACGCTGCGACTCCTGCTGCTATAAATAAATACAATTTCTTGTTGCTTCGCTGTGCTTTATGTGTTGGGGGTTGTGTAGCACGTGACATCGGACGTGCATTTCCGTACTGCATCGGCGGGGGCATTCGATGACCATTTTGGGTCGGTGGCGGTGCTGTGCGATGTGGCATGGGCGCGGCAATACGCTGCTGCACCGGATATGTGCGGACACGAATCGGTTGAGTCGCTTGCGCCTGCGAATAAGCGCGTTTATTAGACATGGTTATTCAACTATTGTTTAGAGTTACAGGTTACAAACTTTATTATATGAGGATTTCAAAAACGGCGTATCCCCCAATGATTAGGCGTAGGGGAGGCGTCAGGAATCAGGCTGTTTGATCAGTTATACCAACCATAATCGCGGTCACCGCATCAATCGAATCGCGCTCCTGTGCCAGCGAGACGAGGCGGTTGCAGGCAAATTGCAGATCGTAGGCACTCAGCATAACGCTGTTAACATCGTTTCTGCTAACCTGTTCCCAATTCCATCCCGAGAGGCCATCGCTGCACAGCAACAGTTGGTTATGGGTATCGAGTTGGTAGGTGACGACGTCCACTTCTAATGCCTCGGTCTTACCGATAGTCCTGTAAAGTACGTTCGTTACATCCACTTGATTTTTGTTGATTTGCTCCCACGTAGCCTCACCGGTTTCTACCAGCTTGTGCGCCAGATGATGCATAGTGGTGAGCTGTTGGACGCCATTGGGGGTGATGGCATGAGCGCTGGTATCACCCACATGGGCAATGTAAGCGATACTGCCGTTGACCAGCGCGGCGGTCATGGCGGTCGTGCCATAAACCGGATTATCAATCAAACGTTGGTTGGCGGCTAAAAACGCATTGACCAATATTTTGCGAACGGCCACATCATAATTGCCCATATTCAGCATCAGCGGCTCGAAAAGCTGGCTGACTACTTCTTGCACAACAGTTTGCACAGCAATCGCGGGCGCGCTTTCACGGTCATTTTGTCCCGACATGCCATCAGCAACCACAAACAGCCCGACATCTTGCACACCTGCATCCGAAACACCTGTCATCACCAAGGCAGTTGATGAATCCTGGTTGGCTTCACGGGTGTGGGCATGGTCGGTGGCAATACCGTAGGCGAGCTGTGGTTTATCCATCAGATAAGAGAATCCTATTGGGTGGGTGGGAAAAAGAAAATTAAAAGTGCTTTATATTACCATACCACGATTCGCTATTATTCCGTCCCAAACTAACGTAAATTTTATACTTCACATACCATTATCAGTGGTTAACTTTAGAGTTGTAGTCAGTATAGGCAACGCCATCTTGTTTGCGCTAAAATTCACGTAACTTGCTTGCGAGTATGAAAGTCACTGGTCGATGCCATCCTTATCACTTCCGTTAGTGCTGTCGGTCATCAGCAGCATTGTCACTGCCATTTTTGCCTCTATTGTCCTTCGCCGCTGGTGGGAAAAACCACGTCCTCATCTACTGGCATGGGGTATTGGTTTGTTTCTCTATTTCGTCGGCAGCTTGTCACAGGTTGTCTTAACATTTATCTGGAGTCCGCTGTTTTTTGCGCTCTGGTATTGGTGCGGCGCCTTGATGGTTCCGGCATGGCTGGGGCAGGGGACCATTTATCTACTCGTGCGGCGTGGCAGCATTGCCCGTAACATCATGATGGCGCTCATTCTGATCGGAATTATGACTCTGCCTTGGACGTTGTTCCTGACACCATTTAATGCCAGTGCTTGGCAGCCCGGCAAGGACATGACCCAAATCTACCGGGATGAAATCGCGCCAGACGGTACTGTTCTCCATGCTGGTATCATGGCTGGGAGCGCCAAAGGGACAGTTCGTTTCTTCTCGCCTATCATGAATGTGTGGGGAACGATCGCTTTGGTTGGCGGTGCCATTTACTCGGCTTATATCTTTCGCCGCAAGAACATCATGCGGAACCGCGTGGTCGGCAACTGGTTAATCGCATTCGGCGCTTTGCTACCTGCCTTGGGTGGTGCGCTCATCCGATTAGGCGATCCATCGTTTAAATACATTGGTGAAATGTTGGGCGCCATTCTGATTTTTTTGGGTTTCTGGCTCACAACCCATGTACCTGATGAAGAACCAACACCTTCATCACATGTAGCGCAGGGCGCAGGAGACTAAATTTCAGTGGCTTGAAAATCTTTTCATTCAAGGACGACATGGTGCCGTCCTTGTTTTATTCCCCTGGATAATAACTAGCGACGTGCTGTCCGTGAGCGTAGACTGAGCAGTGCGAAGACGAATAGTATGATGCCCAGCACAGACGCGGATAAGATACCGCGAGCCAAGACCTCTGGTTGCCAGCCATCCAACAGCACCGAACGCATAGCCTCTAGAATGTAGGTGATCGGATTGTAGATGGCAGCAGTCTTAATCCAGCCGCTAAGCAGCGCGACCGGAACGAAGGTTGCCGTCAAGAATGTCAGCGGAAAGAATAGGAAAGAACCGCCTTGTGTCGCTGCCGCACTGCCTGAACGGAGTGCTATTGCGACCGTCAAACCAGAGAAACCCACACCCAAAATCAGCGCTAATCCGACCACCACCAGCATTCCCGCTACACCAGTTGCGGATTGCAGACCGAGCAGAATGCCAACGCCTAATACGATCACCGTTTGTAGTCCCAAAGTGATCGCGCCTGCTATCATCGGTCCAAGCAGCAGGGCAGCACGGCTGATGGGTGTGAGCAGCAGTTTATCGAAATACCCATTTCCGATGTCACGGACGATGGCCTGACCCGCGACACCTGCGCCGCTTAGTGCCGAACTCACAATCGATACGGGCAGAATGAAGGCCAGGTAGCTCTTGCCAGCCAACCCCGGTAAGAAACTCGAAGCGTTACCCAACGAACCGGTATACACGAATAGGAAAAATACGCTGATAATAATGCCAGGAATGATGGATGCCGGTACGCGGAAGGTTGTCACTAAACTGCGCCATGTCATGGTTGAGATTTGCAGCGCAATCGGCATTCTTCCTTCCCTGCTAACAGGTTTGGTTTTGAGATCAGATGTTTGTTGACTTGCTACAGCAGTCATATTGTTGTTTCCCCTTAAGCTCTTTTTATACGGTTAGTTGACTCGGTCTAATTGGCGATTGATGGTTGAGTTAAGTCACTGGTACTTCGTCAGGATCTTCGATGTCAAAGCGCTCACCCGTCACCTGAAGGAAAACATCATCCAACGTGGGCTGGGTCAAAGTCAATGAAATCGGATCGAGTGTGGCTTCGTGAAGCTTGGTCATGACTGTAGGTACTGCGGCAGCCGCTTGTGGCATATACACGCGCAGAACTTTACGGTCAGTCTGCACCCGTTCAGCGATTGGTTCGAGAAGTGAGGCCGCTTTTTCGGCTTGCACATGATCGTGGAAAGTGACGTTGATCGACTCGGTGCCAAGCTTTGCCTTCAATTCCATCGGTGTACCTTCAACTGCAATCTTGCCGGCAGTAATGATTGCGATTCTGTCAGCCAGTTCATCTGCTTCTTCGAGGTACTGCGTGGTCAGGAAGATCGTCATGCCTGTTTCTTTGTTCAGTCGGCGAACTTCTGTCCAGATGTCGCGGCGGCTGGCAGGGTCCAAACCGGTCGTTGGCTCATCCAGGAATAGAATATCTGGCTCGTGCGCTAAAGCCATTGCCAGATCTAAACGGCGGCGCATACCACCGCTGTATTTACCAACACGCCGATCTGTAAAGCTGCTCAGTTTCACCAGATCAAGCAGCTCGTGAGCACGTTCTTGGGCCTGCTTCCGGCTGTAACCGAAGGTCTGCGCCTGAATGGTCAGCAGTTCCATCGACTTCATCAGAGGATCGAGGCCAATGTCTTGTAGGGCTACCCCTGCATGGCGTCGGACTTCACCCGCCTGCGAAACGACATCATACCCACCAACAGTTGCTTTGCCACTGGTAGGTAAGATCAGTGTCGTCATCATCGAAACGCAGGTGCTTTTCCCCGCGCCGTTCGGTCCCAGAAAGCCGTATATCTCGCCCGAATTCACTTTAAACGATACGCCGTTAACCGCATAAAAATTCCCGTACTTTTTAGCGAGATTGTCAGCGACAATTTCTCGATTGTTCATTGGATTTACCCCCATCTATACCGTGTTATTTCACATTTTCGTTTGTCTGATTTGATCAGATTACCTACTTAATATTCAGTAAGTAAATGGATCAAGAAAAAAGCGTTGTTAGACGCAGTGTGCTTACTATTGCTTGTTTAGCTTATCAATTACTGAACAAAAGGTAAGCAAGAGGTGAGAAGAACGTCATTCGCCGCGCTCAATAATGCCATTTAGCATCAGCTCGATAACTTGCCGCATCATCACTTTAGAAGACACACTAAAGCGGCTGGTCGAGTCGAAATAGACAGCCCAATTCGTCAGCGCCAGCAGCATCCCCGCCACCATCTCTGGGACAATCCGTCGTACTTCGCCCCTGGCCTGTGCTGCTTTGATGACCTTAATAATCGGCTGCATCATCGCTTGATCAACCTGCTGAATGAGTTCGCTGGCATATGTATCTGAAATTTGAACGGCATCCGACCGAACCATCCGCATCAAATCGACGGGCGCTTGTTCTACCAACCAATCGGTAATGGCGGCCAGTTGCGAGTCCAATTCTGGTGGGGCACTTGATATGACCTTCTCCAAGCCTTCACGTTGGTGGGTCATATGCCGCGTGACCACCTCACGATAAAGCTGCTCTTTACCATTTGGTGCGTGGTAATACAAAGCTGCTTGCTTAACACCGAGTGCATTTGCAATATCACGCATGGTCACGGATGCGTATCCACGTTCCATGAATAACTTTTCAGCAGCGTCCAACACCCGTGTCCGTGAGTGGCTGATTTCGAGTATCTCGCTAGACAAAACGCCTGAACTCCTCGTAATAAAGACTGATTACGCCATTAGTGTATGTGTTTTATGCAAAATCGGAGCGTTTTTTGTACAAATGCTCATATTGCTCTGCTACATGGTTCCAACTATAACGTGATTCAATGAGTTTGCGTCCGTTGCTTGAAAGTAATGAACGTAGTGCTTCGTCTTGCAGCAGGCGCACAATTGCGTCGATCATGGCCGTACCGTCGGCTGCCAGTGCTTCCTGACCGTCACGTACAGCAATCCCATCCAGACTCACAGGTGTTGCCACCACAGGACAGCCCATTGCCAGCGCTTCCAATACCTTATTCTTGATGCCTGCGCCGAGTCTCAGGGGACTGACAAACACGCTTGCCCGCGCCAGATAAGGCCGGACATCCGGTACCCGCCCCGTTACCCTAATAACATCACTCGCCAGGCCGGTCAATTCAGGAGGCGGCGCATTCCCAACGAGCCACAAATGCGCTTCAGGTACCCGCGACTTCACCGCCGGAAAAATCTCGGTTGCCAACCGTAAGGCTGCGTCCACGTTCGGCGCATATTCGTAATTGCCGACGAACAGCAGAGATGGAATCCGCTGTACCGGACGCGGACGAAATTCATAAGTGTCGACGCCGTTCGGGATGACTGTTACTTTGAGTGCAGGGTTAATTCGCATCAGTTCGCTTTGATCACGCTCGGAGACGACTACCGTATCGGCAAACGGAGCGAACATGAACGACTCGAAGCGTTGCGCAATTTCGAATTGGACGCGATTCATGATCTTTGTGAGGGATGTTTGATTTTCCCTTGCATTCGTGTCTTCGATCAACCGCCGCAAATATAGGCTGAAACTTTCATAGGGAGTGATTATCGCCTGCTGCCCCTTTAGCGCACCGTAAAACTCATAAACTTGTATCCCGCCAAAGAAGTGAATGGCATCGTAGTGATTGTTCGCCAGTTGTGCTTCAATTGCCTGCCACATTTCTGACGACCAGGACTGCTCAGCCTGTTTGGGGAAGCGTAAAGCAGGCCGTAGTAATCGTTTAAGATAGCTGATTTGGCTTCGCTTTGGCTCTTTGAATAGCTTGACCCGATGAAATAGATGATCGTATTTGTCCTGCTCCTGCCAATCCTCGGGACGATCTGCGAACGCCAATAAATCCAGTTCGTGTTTGCGGCCTTCCAATTCCTCGGCCAGATGATAAACGATCAGGCGATCACCCAGATACAGCGGCCACGGTGGACAGCGCGAAATCAACAGAATGCGCATTAGTGTGATGACGGGATTCCCACACCCAATACCATCTCGCGCAAATGCGGGATGTCATGCGCTAAGACATTAATGTCACTGTTGGCACCGAAGAATCCGCCTGTGCCACCATATTCGAATCCGACCAGCTTCGGTTCCGGCCATGTACCGTTGTGAATGTTTGCCAGCGCCCATTCGGTGATCGACCAGTCTTCATCAGTCATCGGATAATGATCAACCAACCGTTTTTGCTCATCGATATATCGGGTGCCAGCCACATGCAGTTCGCGCAGGGCATGAACCGGCAGGCGGCTGATGTATTCCTGCATATCGATCCCAAAATAGACAGCCGACATCCGTGCGTGAGCCAGATCAAGCAGCAAACCGCAGCCACTTTCTGCCACAACTCGCGAGATAACTTCCGGTTGTATCACCAGTGTCGGCACTTGATAATTAGGATCGTAATTGGCATTCTCAAGGATGATATTTTCGCGTCCGAAATTGTCAATCATCGCCCGAATATCTTTCATCATCGACTCAACCAATAAGTCTATATAACGCTCGTCGGTCGAGGTGAAAAGCATGTCAAAATCTATGGCATGGGGCGCAAGATGCGTATTGACGTAAGGTGTGGCCGTTGTGTTAAGCAGTTCTTTGATCCGCGCTGTTCCGACTGCATCAAGGTTGTGTCGCCCCGCCATCAACGGAAAATGTACGTAAGCCGGACGCTGCATTTCAGCCGCCGCGATCATTTCCGGCCATTCTGTGGTTTTGTAAAGATCAAATTCTACCCGCTGGGTTGCCAGCAATTCAGCGGTTTGGGGCGAGTAATTAATAGCCAATTTCATAGGGTGTTGAATTCCTTTTATGAATGCTAACTCTTGTACAGTGTATCACAGCCACTTCATCACTCAAGCCGAGAACTTGAGGAAATCTTAAGATAATTTCGTTATTTTTTCGATTCGTTAACATTTTAGAGCCTGAACGCGGTGTAATATCAAATGTATTGTTGCTGATGAATATCGAGGGCCATGATGCCACTTTCTGATGTTTTAATTATCCAGAACGCCGACCGCTTGGAAGCGCTGCGTAATCTGTGCTTATTAGATACGCCTGCCGATCCGGCCTTTGACCGCCTCACCAGCCTTGTGACACGCGTTCTAAATGTACCGGTTGCAGCAGTCGTCTTAGTTGATGCGGACAGGCAATTCTTCAAAAGCCAAGTGGGTATGCGTGAACCTTGGTTAACCATGCGCGAAACGCCGCTCAGTCATTCATTTTGTCAGCATGTGGTCGCAACAGGCGATCCTCTGATTATCGAGAATGCTCGCCAGCACAACCTGGTCTACGATAATCTTGCTATCCAAGACTTAGACGTTATCGCCTACGCAGGTATCCCATTGAAAGTGGATAGTGGTGAAGTCATCGGTTCGTTATGCGCCATTGATTCGCAGCCGCGGATATGGCCCGAAGCCGACCTCGCCATTTTGAAAGATTTGGCCGCTTCGGTGATGACCGAGATCGAACTGCGAACCGAACTACGCGAACGGGAGCGTATCGAAGAACAGCTTCGCCAAAGTGAACACTTCGTCAATGAGATTTTGACCACAGTTCCTGATTTGATTTATGTGTTTGATACCGTTGAAATGCGTAACGTCTTCATTAACCACGAGTCCTACAGCATCATCGGTTATAACAAGGAAGAAATTCAAGAACTGGGCTCGAATGTGATGTCTAAACTGCTTCACCCTGATGACTTGGCCTCCCGCATCCAATTCCTGAAAGATGTGGTGCTTATTGCAGACGGCGATATCCTACAAAGCGAATTCCGTATCCGTCACCGTAATGGAACATATCGTTGGCTGCACAGCCATAGCAAAGTCTTTAAACGTTCGCCAGATGGCATTGTCACCCAAATTCTTGCCGTTGCCCGTGACATTACGGACTGGAAAAATGCCGAAGAACAATCTCGACAGCTTGCATTGGAAAAAGATAAGGTCGATGTCCTCTCGAACTTCATGCGGAAGACTTCGCACGATTTCCGCACACCGCTTACCATCATGAACAGTGCTTTATATCTGTTGGTCAAGGATGACGACCCCGATCGGCGGCAAAAACGCGCTCAAACCATGCAGCTGCAAATTGATTTCTTGATCAAATTGGTGAATGAATTACAGACTTTTGTTGAATTGACCGAGATGGAAAACTTCGTAGCGACCAGTGCCAATGTCAACAACATTATCAAAGAGATTGTACAGTTGACCGAAGAAACCGCGCACGAAAAAGGAGTAACGTTAGTGCTTCATCCGGCGGCGGATTTGCCACTGGTGGAAGCCGAAGCCCGTCAACTACGGAGTGCCTTTTTGCGCATGGTCGATAACGCTATGACGTATACAGCAGCCGGTGGCATGGTTTCGTTGACAAGCAGCGCCGACGATTATTTTGTCACAGTGGAAATCAGTGATACGGGCGCTGGCATCGATGAAGGTGATTTGCCGTACATTTTTGACCTGTTTTATAAAGGGGACAAAGCCCGCACACACGGTGGCAATGCGCAGGGTGCGGGCCTGGGTCTAGCTATGGTCAAACAAATCGTGGAAATGCATCATGGGCATATCGAAGTCGAAAGCAAGCTAGGCGAGGGCAGTCATTTCCGTGTGAGCCTCCCCATCTTCTCGTCAGAACCGTTATCAGTCACTGTTTAAGTGTGCGTTCAAACCACCATAGCAATTGGCTGACATGTTGGAATTTAATACTTACTAACGCAATTCCGCCGACCAATGCAAGTATAACCGCGCTGAAGAAAAGTGCATTTGCTAGTCCGTCTCTTGGCGCTATAAATGTCCAACTACTTTGTGTCTGCCTAATAGTTACGAATTTCCTATACACGAATATTGCTGTAAGGCATTCGGTTATGGTAAACTAGCCTCACTACAGTTATCAACTGTGTAAGTTTATTGAAACCGTGACCGAACAAGATTCAGACCACCCTCCCAGTCAGCAAACCTGCTTAACCGACATTTTACACCGGCTTAAGGTAATTTTTCGTGTGCCTTAAGCGTCAGGTGTTTTTGTATTTAGGGTGATCGAATCAGGAGAAAGATACATACATTGGATATCGCGAGTGTGGTTCCGTTAGTCGTCCTCATCTTCATTCATGCGCTTGTGACTCTGGCCTATGCTGCCCTCACCAATACCCATGAGCCGCTTTTGCGTGAACAAATTGAAACGGAAGCTGATGCGCCACCGCGTCTGCATATTACCTACCAGCTCAGCTTGATCCTGCTGCGCTTTGCCATCGCTGCGCTGGCCGTTACCACTTTGGCACAAAACCTTGCGCCCTTGCTCAAACTGCAAAATGCCGATGTGGGTCGTCTGCTCGCCGATGTAATGGTCTTGCTGCCAACCGCCTTACTTACGCTCATTGTCGGCGATCTCGTGCCGGAAGCCATTGCCACTAGCCGTGCTGATTCGTTAGCAGGTTGGTTTGTTGTCCCCATGCGTCTGTTGATTTCGGTGCTGTCCCCGCTGGTGATTGCGATGATGGCTGTCAGCAAATGGCTGGCGAATGTCGTCGGCAGTGGCGACAAAGTGAACATCTACACCGAAGAAGAGATCATGACCATTCTGGATGCTGGCGAAAAAGAAGGCACAATTGAGAACGAAGAAAAAGAGATGATCTACTCGGTGCTGCAATTTGGCGACAAAACCGTGCGTGAAGTGATGATCCCGCGTATCGATGTGGTCGCTGTTGCCCTGGATACCACGCTTGACGAGGCCTTAACCGTCTTGTTGGATAGTGGTCATTCGCGCATTCCCGTTTATGAAGAAACGGTCGATAACATCAAAGGGCTGCTGTATGCCAAAGATTTGCTGCGTGTGCTGCAAAAGCCTGCCGATGCGCGTCATAAGCCCGTAGCAGAGATGATGCGACATCCTTTTTTTGTGCCGGAAAGCAAACGTGCGGATGAACTGCTGGCCGAACTCAAGACCAAAAAGGTTCATATGGCTGTCGTGGTCGATGAATACGGCGGTACGGCTGGCATCGTCACCTTTGAAGACCTGATTGAAGAAATCATCGGTGATATTCAAGACGAGTACGACACCAACGAAGAGCAGGAATATGTCGAGCTGGGTCCGAATACTTTCCGTATCGACGCCGGTATCAGCCTGACCGATTTTAATAATCTGCTGGATGTCGAATTACCGACCGAGGAAAGCGATACCGTCGGTGGTTTCCTGTTTGCCGAATTCGGACGTGTGCCCGAAGTAGGCGAAACGCTGGAACATGCTACATTGACGATGCGTGTCGAATCATTGGATGGTCGCCGTATCCGTAACGTACATGTAAGCCGCAAAGCTGCCCAAGCTGAAGCTGAGTCCGAAGTTGTTGCTTCCGACAGGGCAGCAAATCGTGCGCAAACGGTGACCGACTAGTCAGCCAGCCCGGTCACTTACATAATACTTGATCGCTGTGGACTAAAAGTGATGATGCTGCGCGTTGTAGATTTCCTCTATTACGCCTTTAACGATGAGAGTGCAGAGGATTGCCAATAGGGGAATTACAAAGAGGCCGAGCAGACCCAGACCGCTCCCGTGACCAATCATCATGGACAGCGAACATAACAGCAGAAAAATGACGGATGACATTAGTTTTTGATAGAGGCTCATAGTAAATCCTTTTGAATAGTATTCACCACGCCCACTAACACTATATCAGTTAATTGTTAATTTTTTCACAGAATTTCTTGGGTGTCATCACCGAGCAGATAGGCGAGTTCTTCAATAATGGCGGCGACCAGCGCATAAGTAAACGTGATCAGTGCGGGTGGCAGCAGTAACCCCAACAGACCGAACGTCCGGCTGAAGAGTAGTGAAAACGTGCCGATAATGACTCCGAACAAGGCCATCATACAACCACGATAGATTTTCATAAACTTAATCCTCTATCCAGTCGTTATTTGTTTGGTAGCTATACAACTACGGGTGCAAGTATGCATTATGGTCTTATAAGTTTTCTGCACACGATAATTCTGTGCAACCAGTATGCATTAAAGTCCTTCCCCCTTGATTTCGGGGGAGAAGGGTTGGGATGAGGGGGTAGGTTTATACTATTAATTATAGACCGATCCGACCCAGTTGGCGTCTTCAATCCCCGGTAGCGGATGCCCACCGTCGCGCCCATCCCCTTTATCCGGTCCTGAGTCCAACCACGGCAGATAACCTTCTTCCGTCCACTCTACCTTGGTGGCATATATACGCCCAATCTCTTCTAGGAGTTCAATTGCCGGCTGTTCAAAATCTTCTAATCCCGAGCCAATACTCGATGGCGCAGGTTTGCCTTCTAGCGAAATCCCCAGTATATCCCGCACACTTTCCGTTTGGATGTAAGGATTATAACGCCGGAAATCAATGCGGTTGCCGTAGATTCTGCGGGTCATCAAGACCTGTTCCAATGTCGTGTCATCCAAAGTTTGATTGACGATATAGCGCACCCATTCCAGTAACCAGAATCGCGCTCCGTCACCGTCTTTATAGGTGCGTGGCGGATAACCCGTGCCCAGCGAGAAATGAATCACGTTCCCATCAGTGAAACCTTCCGCCGCGCCGATATATTCCAGTGCTTCGACCGTGGCAGACAGACACGGATTGCCGTTCAACCCGACCCCGCCATCGATCAAGTTACCCAGTACGGGTGAGAAATAAACGGGTGCTGCCCCACTTGCGCCAACTGTCCCACTGACAGGCCAATGTGCAAAGCGATTTGCGCCCGGCCCTTTGCTGACGACGTAATAGGTATTTGCTGTTCGCACATCACGCGTCGTCATGAAGACAATCGGCTTGTCAAAATCCTTGATCTGTTTGCCCGCTGCGAAAAATCCCAGTGCGTCCACAAATGGCTGTAGCTCATAAAAATGGCGTAGACCACCCAGTAAATAACGCAGATATAAGAACACACCGCGTGGTTGTGCTTGAAAAGCTTGTGGCAGTCGGGTACGGTAGATTTCTTGTAACAAATCTTTGGCGGACATGCCCAAACCGATTCCCGCTGCAATGATCGCGCCCGTACTGGTTCCAGCCACCATATCAAATAGTTCTGGGCACGTTTTGCCGGTTTGGCGTTCTAATTCAGCCAGCATGGCGACAGCCACGATGCCACGTACACCACCGCCATCGACTGAGAGGATCATTTTTTTATGGTTCGGATTAATATCCAACATGAATGGCTGCCTGTCTGCGAAGAATGTGGAGAATAGCTTATGACGTCATGAGAAAGAGCATACACGCACTCGCAGCAGGCGGCAACCTGTGCTATCGTAACCCTATCTCGGAAGCAGCTACCGGAATGTGTTAGCAGTTTCTAGATGTGTGTATACAATCGTGAGATTAGATACGCGATGCAATCGGATCAATCAGATGTGAAGTTGCCTTCCAAAGTCTCGTCCGTACCCACTGCCCGAACAGTAGCACCCCGAACGACCTTCTTGAAGCTGAATTATTTTGACCGCCGTGTGGCGCTCATTTTAGTTGCTCTATTAGGTCTCACAGCCTTTGTCATTCTATTGGGTGATCGGGTAGGGGTGACATTGCAGCGTGTCGCACCTTTAGGCGTCGCACGCAGCACCAGTTCGGTCATTATGCAGTTCAGCGAAAGCATGAACCGTGTAACGGTCCCGCCCAGCGTCAAAGTGGTACAGGTCGTGCCCGACAAGCTCAACGACACTATAACCGATAGTGATGTGCTTGCCATAGTGGATGGCACCGTCAGTTGGAGTGGAACCACTCTCAATTTTCGCCCATCATCGCCGCTCAAACCCGGTGCGGCTTATCAAGTGCAGTTAAAACCCGGTGCCGTCAGTGACAGTGGCCGCAAAGTCATCTCGGAATATCATTACGGTTTTACCGTGCGGACGCCGCGTGTGGCTTATTTGGCTCCCTCCAATGGCACACCGATGAACATTTGGATGGCTGATCCGGCTGTTCCCAACTCGAATCATCAGGTGACTAACAGCCCCTCAGGAATTTACGATTTCGACGTCAGTCCGGATGGCAGCAAAATTGCCTTCACCGAGAAAAACATCAGCACTGGCACGATGGACATCAAACTATTGGATGTGGATTCCGGTGGTATCGAGCAGCTCACCAACTGTGCCGATTCGGAATGTAAAACACCTGTCTGGCGGCCTGATGGGCAGCTCATCGCCTATGAACGTATAGATCTGAACAGCAGCATGGCGAACCAGGTTGGCGCTAGTCCCACTCGCATCTGGATCCTTGACTTGAGCAGCAAACCGGCTACAACGCGCCCACTCTTTGATGACTCGCAAATTGTGGGTTTTGGCGTCCGCTGGTCAGCCGATGGTACGCGCCTTTCGATGTTCGATTACAGCAGTCAGGGAATCTTAGTCCATGATTTCCGCGATAGCACCAACGAAGTCATTCCTAGCAAATATGGCAATCCCGGTGAATTATCCCCGGATGGCACCAAGCTCATTTATCCCGAAGTGACTCTGGCGAATAACGAAGCCACTACCTATATGCAGGTTGTGGATCTGGTCAATAAAAAGTTACAACCGTTAACTGCACCGGATGACCCCATTGACGACAATACCGCCGTCTGGAGTCCTGATGGCAAGTCCTTGATCGTTGGCCGACGTTATTTGGATGAGCGCACCACACATGGTAGACAAATTTATCAAGTAAATCCCGTCGACTCCAAAGCCGAACCGTTGGTCGTTGATCCCGATTATCAGAATGGTTATTTTTCGCTTGATCCAACCGGCACGCAGCTTGTGGTGCAGCGTTCTCCGGATCAAATCGCCATGAATGATCCCAATAATTTGGGTCTACCGCAAATCTGGACGTATGATATGCAAACCAGAGCGCTCGTAAAAGTGGTTGATAATGCCTACTTCCCGCGTTGGGTTCCCTAAACATGGATTGGTGTAGTTGTTAGGACGTATGAAATGACTGAAGTGACATCGCATCCGCCCGAAAAACAAGGCGGCCCGTCTCCGATTTTGTTGGTTTTTCTCGTTATCCCCTTGTTTGGTATTCTCGCGGCAGTTGGGCTGGCGATCAGCGAAGGTGGCTTCGGTGGTCAGCCGGTCGTCCCGACGCCCCTGGCCGTAGCATCCGATTTTGTATCGCTGGTAGGGGATCCTGCCCCTGACTTTTCCCTCACTGGATTGGACGGTGCCAAACATCAATTGACCGACTACAAAGGTCATGTCACCTTCGTCAATTTCTGGGCGACATGGTGTGGCCCCTGTCAGGTCGAGCTTCCTACCCTGGAAAAGTTTGTTGCCCAGCAGGGCGATAAAGGTGCGATGGTTTTGGCTGTAAACGCTGGCGAAACGCCCGACCAGATTACCAGTTACTTTAAGCAGAATGAGATTAGCGGCTTAAATGTACTGCTCGACTCGAATATCGAGGTCTACACGGCTTACGGCATCAATGCCTTGCCCACTACCTTTATCGTGGATAAGGATGGCGTCATCCGTTATCGCCATTTTGGGATGCTGCGCGAAGAAGACATCAAAGGCTATATGGATAAACTCGCAGCCTAACCATCAACCCACCTAATTTGTTTGATGGCTGCGCTCAAAAACGCTCGGCAGTAATGCGGCGACTAGCCCATTCAATTGAATTTGTCTTGTCTTAATGACCTTACCCATGCATAATCCCATCATTATCGTTGGGAGGTTGTGGTCGTGGATATTGGTCGGGCATTCACTTACATTTTGGATGATCGCGAGTGGACACCCAAGCTGCTCATTAGTGCGGGTATCGCGCTCTTTGCCACCTTTGGTAGTATCTTACTGGTCGGATTGCTCGGTTGGGCGCTGCTTTTCGGCTACATGATCGAACTCATCCACAATTTGAACACCGGTTTAGCGACTCCACTTCCCCGTTGGGTGAATTATGGCGATAAACTCCGTAAGGGCGGCAACGTTCTTGCAGCGCTCATCGTCTACAATCTGCCGCTGCTCCTGCCGGCTTGCTGCTACATAACGACTTCCAGCTTTTGGGGTGATAATTACATCGGCAGTGCTATCGGGTTTGGTGTATGGTGCTGTATCGTCCCGCTCCTGTTAGCCTATAATCTCGTGACATGGCCCATGTTCGCACTGGCGGTCGTCCGCTACGCCGAGGAAGACAACATCGGTGTGTTCTTCCAATTTGGGGATTTGTTGAGCACCGTCTATCGCCATCTCAGTGACACGCTGCAATGGATTGTGTTCAGCCTGGTCGCCAACTTTGTGCTGCTGATCTTATTCGCCATTCCCTGCATCGGGCAGGCAGTCGCCCCCGCGCTGGCGATCCCCATCTACGCCTATCTCGCATCGCAATTTGTCAGTCGCATCGAAGACATGCCCCGCCCCAAACGCAAACGCGCGCTTTAAACGCTCATCATCTGTGACAAATATAACCTCTACTAGGTTTCATTTGTCACATGGTTGCATAAGGCTGCTTGCTAAACTGGTAGTAGGACATGATTTTGTTTTAGGAGGGTATTATGGCCAGTAAGGATAAACCCGGTTCTGAACACAAAAAGCACAATCCGCACCACGACGAACAAGTCGATGCCAAACACGAAGAACGTCGTGAAAAGAAACATAACCTGAAAGTCATTCGTCGTCGCTCAAGACGAACAGGTCACGCCCCCGTTTCATCCGGTTAATAGATGGTATGCGATAAGTGCCCATGCCATTTTGAACATGTACAGAGCGGTTGTGGGCTGCTCTGTACTTTTTTATGCCAATTTATGGATTTGCACGGCAAAACGCCTCGATTTCTTCAACTTCCTCTGCGCTCAGCCGGAAGTCCATCGCGCCGATAATCCCTGCCACTTGCTTGGCACTCCGCGCCCCGACAATAGCCGCTGTCACCATCGGCAGTCGCAGCGTCCATGCAATCGCCACTTCGCCCGGTGTACGTCCGTACTTCTCACCAATTGCGGTTAGCAGTGCCACCAATTGAATATGACGCAGCAAACGCGGTTCACGGAAGTTTTCGCTGCGGCTGCGCCAGTCGTCAGCTGGTAACTGACGCGCTCGCTCGACGGTCATTGCACCGGTCAATAAGCCTGCGCCCATCGGTGAATAATTGATCACGCCGATATTATGCTGTTCGCAGTATGGCAGAATTTCCGCCTCTACTTTGCGCTCAACCAGCGAATAGGGCGGTTGCAGCGAGGTTATCGGCGCGATCTTGGCTGCCCGTTCCATCTGTGGAACGTTGAAGTTCGACACGCCAATCCAGCGTACCTTACCTTCTTCCTTCAACTTTGCCATTGCCGCCCAACCTTCTTCGATCTCGTCGTCGGGGTTCGGCCAATGGATCTGGTACAGATCGATGACATCGGTTTGTAAGCGTCCCAGACTGTCCTCGACCTCTTTACGGATCGACTTCATACTGCTGATGACTTTGCGGTCTTTGTCCCACAGCTTCGAGCTTTTAGTGAAGATATAAGGACGTTTGCCACGCCCTTTGAGCGCCTTCGCCACCAATTCCTCTGAATGTCCCAGCCCATAAACCGCCGCCGTATCAATCCAGTTGATGCCCGCGTCAATCGCCGCCTGAATCGCTGCGATGGCCTCGTTGTCATCCTGTGCGCCCCATGCCGCTTCCCAACCCGCGCCGCCAATCGCCCACGCACCATAACCAATCGCGGTAATCTGCAAATCAGAATTGCCAAGTGGTCGCGTTTTCATAAACCCTCCTCAAATAACATGTCTTCTTATCAAAATGATCAGGCTGATTTCCCCGCCGTTGGATTTGAGGGGACGATCTTTTCTATTAAAAAGTAATCTTCGGTAGGGGAGGGTCACAGACCCTCCCACGCGTTTTCTTGTGTTCAACCAAACTGTTGACGCCTAATTCTCGAAGGAGCGTCAAAAACGCGTATCTTGCCACCCGTTTTTCAATGGCTTATTAATCTACCTCTGCTGCTTCCACTCTGCCTTACCCGCTTCATCCAACGTTTGGAAATCCGCGTCGGAAAGCTCTACACCGGCAGCGGCGGTATTGTCTTCCAGATGGCTGACCTTGCCTGTGCCGGGGATGGGCAGCATCACCGGACTGCGCTTCAACACCCAGGCCAGCGCCACCTGTGAAGGCGTCGCACCGATCTTTTTCGCCACCGTATCCACAATCCCACCCGATTTGCTCAAGTCACCTGCCGCCAGCGGGAACCACGGGATAAAAGCGATGGTGTTCTTTTCGCAGTAATCCAGCACGTCTTCAGTGCGGCGGTACACCAGATTGAATAAATTCTGCACACTCGCCACCTTGAAATATTTCTCCGCTGCCTGGATCTCCTCGATACTCACTTCGCTCAATCCCACGTGCCGGATCAACCCCTCCCGCTGCATAGCGGCAATCGCGCCGAACTGTGCGTCACGGTCGGTCTGCGGGTCAATCCGGTGGAGCTGCCACAGGTCAATCCGCTCGACTTTTAACCGTCGCATACTCATCAGCACCGCTTGGCGCAGGTATTCGGGGCGTCCTACCGCGTGCCATTGATCTGGCCCCTGCCGCGTGTTTGCGCCTTTTGTCGCCACCACAATATCGCCATACGGATGCAGCACTTCACAGATCAAATCTTCGCTCACATCCGGTCCGTAAGCATCCGCCGTATCAATGAAATTGATGTCCAATTCGCGTACACGCTTCAGCACCCGTATCGCCTCAGGACGGTCTTCCGGTTCGCCCCAGATACCCTTGCCGGTGATTCGCATTGCGCCGAATCCCAGTCGGTTAACTTGGATGTCGCCACCCAACATAAACGTTCCGCTTGCTTTTGCAGTTATACCACTCATGATTACGTTCTTTCTTTGATTAAATGCTGCCGATAAAAGAGGATAAACAAGGTCCAGCCATTATAGAAACGAATGGCTAGCCGCTCCCAAAATGACGGTAAAATCTGCCGATGTCTTACCGTAGTAACAGAAATTGATGATCGTTCTCCCTACCCGACTCTACAGAACGACACTTTTCAAATGGATCGGTTATTTTTCCGGTAGAGGAGGGTCTTTGACCCTCCCATTCCTAAAATCACATACTATCCAGTGAGACGGGTATAAATTGTGATCTTTTATAACCTTCTTTGCACACCGGTATTCGCTCCAAAGAGTGTCTTAAAGCCCTTCTCCCTTGCGTGCGGGGGAGAAGGGTTGGGATGAGGGGGTTAGGCTTGCACCATAAGTTACTATAACCCGGACCTACACCCCCATATTGATCATGACCATCTTGAGCGTGGTCATCTCCTCGACGGCGAAGCGCGGCCCTTCACGTCCCACGCCGCTATCTTTGTTACCGCCGTAGGGCATATTGTCGATGCGTATCGTTGGCACGTCATTGATAATCACGCCGCCTACGTTCAACCGCTGCACCGCGCGCATCGCCTTATTCAAATCACGCGTATACACACCCGCTTGCAACCCGAATGTGCCTTCGTCTGCCATCCGCAGCGCATCTTCAAAGTCGTCAAATGGTACGAAGTTCACCAGCGGCCCGAATGCCTCCGCGCACATAATCTGCATATCCGGCTTGACGTTCTCCAACACCGTCGGCTTGAACATCCGCCCCTCGCGTGTGCCGCCAATCGCAATCGTTGCGCCCTGTGCCACCGCTTCCTTTAGCCACGCCTCGATCCGTTCACCAGCCACATCATTGATCAGCGGCCCAATATCCGTCGCATCACTCAGCGGATCGCCCATCACCAGCTTTTCCGTCGCCGCTAAAAACTTACTGCGGAACTCATCATATTTTTTGCGGTGGATATACAACCGCTGCACGCTGATACACACCTGTCCGCTGTATGAGAAGCTGCCCATCACTGTCCGGTTAACCGCCGCGTCGATATTCGCGTCCTCATCCACAATCGTCGCCGCGTTGCCGCCCAGTTCCAGCACCAACCGCCGCAAACCCACCACTTTGCTGATGTGCTGCGCCACCGCCGGACTGCCGGTAAACGAAATCATCGCGATTCGTGGATCAGTCGTCAGCCACGTCCCCACATCCGCCCCGCCTGTGATGACTTCAAAGGCTCCGTCCGGCAAACCCGCCTCGCGCATGATCTCTGCCAGCTTCAACACCGTCATCGGCGTGAACGGCGCAGGCTTCATCACCACCGGACACCCCGCCGCAATCGCCGGAGCCAGCTTGTGTACCGATAGATTCAGTGGGAAATTAAACGGGGTAATCGCCGCAATCACACCCACCGGAACCCGCACGTAATACCCGATTTTACCCACACCCCCCGGCGTAGCATCCAGCGGAATCGTCTCGCCATGCAGCCGCCGCGCCTCATCTGCCGCGAAGTTGAATGTATCCACTGCCCGCATTGCCTCGCCGCGTGCATATTTCATCGGCTTGCCATTCTCCCGCGCCATGATTTTGGCGATTTCTTCCGCTTGGCTGGCAATGATGCTTGCCGCTTTGTTCAGGATGCTCCCGCGCTGGTAAGCAGGCATCGCCGCCATCATCGGAGCCGCCGCCACTGCCCGACCAATCGCGGCGCGGACGTCTGCCTCACTGAACTCCGGCACATGCCCAACCACACTCCCGTCATACGGGTTAATCACTGGATTTTCACGGATTGTAGCCACCATAATACTTATTCCCTTTGCCCTAAATCACTTCTTGTTTTGTAAAATGGGATTTCTCACATAACCAATCGAATTTGTAGGAACACAGTACGCCGTGTCCGTCTTGCTCCCTCCATCGCTTGCCTTTACGAGACGACACTTTTACAGTCTAATGAGTTTTTCTCCCGTAGGGAAGGCTCTCAGAGCCTTCCGCTTTTCCCTCAATCGACCAAAACTGTCGTGTCGTAAAATCGCTTGCCGGAGAGGGCTGGGGTGAGGGTTCCCCTTTGCTATATTCTATCTCTTAGCCCATTACCCCGCATCCTCACGCCGTTGACCACGATAAACCTTCCACGCCGCCACCGCCTCTTTGTGTGGCGCGTTGGGATGCTGCTCATGATATTCACGCACGAATCGGTTGTATTCGAACTGCGGCGCGATGTCTTTTTTCTCGCCGCGTTTCGCCCGTTCTTCCAGCTTGTACCAGTAGGCCACCGCATCGCCGAACGTCTTGCCCACATTGTCCTTGAAAAACTGTTGGAACGCCGTCGAAAAATGAAAGTGTTTCCCGATCACTTCTTCAAAAAATCCCCGGTTAATCTGGTTCGAGCGATAATCCGCCGTAATCACCGTTTCCAGCGTCGGCACTTGCCCATCGCTTTTGAGCTTCGGCCTTGTGGTCGGCAGTAACAGTTCGCCCGTCCGCAAAAAATGTGCGATGCGTTCTGTCAGTTCACCCTTTGAACCCCCTGTCGGCAGCCCATTCGCGCGGCAAAACTCCACCAACTCGCTTTTCAACCAGTAAAACGCCAAAAAATTTTGTGCATCAATTCCCAGTTCCAACGTCGGCCTCTGCCCATTCTCACTCGCCATCTCACCTTGACCTTTATCTATAATTCATAAATCAATTGCAGATGTGATAATAATAAAATGAAACACTACATATACAATATATTGAGTGTTTTGTTGCAACTAATAACAAAAGAGTGCATAATTCTGGTCGTATATTTCAGTACACAGGGACAAATATGACAGATAATAATCAAAAATCGGTCTTTATTAGCTATCGTCGGAAACCCTCAAGGGATAAAGCCGAAAGAGTTAGGAATATTCTTACGGAAGCAAATTATGAAGTTTTTCTCGATGTTACCGACATGAAAAGTGGCGATTGGAAAGAACAAATAAAAACAGCGATCCTAACTTACCGTTATTTTCTCCTTTTAATTTCTCCGGGAACTTTTGGGGAAATGACGAACGATTATGATTTTGATGATGAAGAGCAAGATAACTTGATGGTTGAAATACGAACTGCTATTTACAGCAATCGTGACATTATTCCGATCGGCTTATATGATAATGAGCAAGAATTTATCAGTGATATTAAGCGTTTGCCTAAAAAACTTAGTGCTAAATTACAATCACTTCAATTAACTTGGATACCGCACACTTATTTTGACTACGGAATGGAGAGACTTATTGACCAGCTTTTGCAGCCAGACGAGAATAACAAAGTAGTACTTTCTAAACCAACTGCTGCTATTCAGAAATTGCGGGAAGAGCAGAATGAAAAGTTTGATAAATTTGATACTGTTGTAGTAAAAATTGAACCAGATGATTTCAATGAAGAGTGGTTAAACGCTAAGGGAAATAGCCGATGGTATTTTGCGAATGTCAATGATGCTTGGTATTCAAAATTAAAGTATATCGCTTTTTATCAATCAGGAACTATTCGCGCGATCACGCATTATGCTGAAATAAAAGACATCAAGCCTTGGAATTATAGTGATACGGACAACATAAATTTTTATACTCCATTGACGAAATTTCGAACTCCTATTCAATGGAAAAAAGGGTCGAACGCAAAAGTCAATTCTATAGGGTATAAACCTAGATATACCTCCCTTGAAAAGTTGCGAAAGTCCGACACTCTTGACCAAGTATGGGGATAGCATCAATTTAATGGGAATGTGTAATCAGTGGTTTAAGTGTGAATTTGGCTCATTTTAATTCTATCTGCACACAATAATGTTACCCAAATAAGAGCCATAAAGCCCATCTCACGAGAGATTGAGCAGATGGGATTTTGTCTATTTGCACCACTTTTGTAATAATATTCGTAATAATAACCTGTTATTGCCTGTTTATCAGGCACTCATCACTTCTACCTCGATGTCTTTGTGGTTACATCGCTCCGTATTTCTCTGCGTACTCTGCGTCTCAGCGGTTCAATTCGCCTCTGCCTTATCTAACGACTATTTTATGCTATACTTCCCCGCATCATTCGCCTCCAACACGAGATGCAACGAACATGACTCAACTCACCGAATTGACCATTACCGAGGCTCTGGCTAAACTCCGCTCCAAGGAAATTACTGCTGTCCAACTGACTCAAGCCTACCTCGACCAAATTGAAAAGCTCAACCCGACCCTCAAAGCCTACCTGACCGTCACTTCTGAACGTGCTTTAGCCGATGCCGAAGCCGCTGATCAAGCCCGTGCCAATGGTGATGATCGTCCTTTGCTCGGCATCCCACTCGCCATCAAAGATGTCCTATCCACCAAGGACATCGAAACCACCTGCGGCTCAAAAATCCTCAAAGGCTACAAGCCGCTTTACGATGCCACCGTAGTCCAACGCCTTGCCGACGCTGGAATGGTGCTGCTTGGCAAAGTCAACATGGACGAATTCGCAATGGGTTCCTCTACCGAAAACTCAGCCTACGCCATCACCCGCAACCCCTGGGATACCGAACGTGTCCCCGGTGGTAGCAGTGGTGGCAGTGCAGCCGCTGTCAGTGCAGGCATGGCCGCTGGTGCCATCGGCACTGATACCGGTGGCAGTATCCGTGAACCCGGTTCCTTCTGTGGCATTGCCGCCCTCAAAGCCAGCTACGGACGCGTCTCGCGTTATGGTCTTGTGGCTTTCGGTTCCTCCCTCGATGGAGCAGGTCCGATGGCACGCTCGGTTGAAGATACCGCCCGTATCTTGCAGGTCATCGCTGGCAGTGATCCCCTCGATGCGACCAGTATGCCCGTCGCAGTACCGGATTATCTCGCTGCCCTCACTGGCGACATCAAAGGTCTGAAAGTTGGCATCCCCAAAGAATATTTCATCGAAGGCATTCAGCCGGATGTTGAAACTGCCGTTCGTAATGCCATCGCCACCCTGGAATCACTTGGCGCAAAAACCGTCCCGATTAGCTTGCCGCACACCAATTACAGCTTGCCCGTTTATTACATCATCGCCCCTGCCGAGGCTAGCGCCAACCTCGCCCGTTATGATGGCATCCGCTTTGGTCAAAAGGTCGATAAAGGTGAAATGTGGCCCACTTACAAAGCCACACGTGGACAAGGCTTTGGCGCTGAAGTTAAGCGCCGAATCATGCTTGGCACTTATGCGCTCTCTGCCGGTTACTACGATGCCTATTATGGCAAGGCACAGGCTGTCCGTACCCTCATTAAGCAGGATTTCGACAACGCCTTTAAAGAAGTAGATGTTATTGTCGCGCCCACCGCGCCGAAGACTGCCTTCAAAATTGGCGAAAACAGTAATGATCCGCTGTCAATGTATCTCGAAGATGTCTTTACCCTGCCGCCCAGCCTTGCGGGTATTTGTGGCCTCAACGTGCCTTGTGGCTTCGACCATCAGAACTTACCCATCGGCTTGCAAATCATGGGTAAAGCTTTCGCTGAAGATACCATTCTTCGTGTTGGTCACGCCTACGAGCAAGCCACCAATTGGCACAAACACCGTCCGACGCTCGCTACCGCTTAATTACCTCACACTCTTTTGTAGGGGCTTACCCTCGGCAAGCCCCCAAATCACCTAAACAGGTAGACTTTTACCCTCCATCAGATGACGTGTCGCCACCCGAAGGTTCACTGCCAGTTTCGGTTGCTGGGCCTTCAGTCGTCGGTTCAATGGAAGGCTGTTGACTATCACTGCCAACTTCAGTGGCTTGAGTATCCGTTGCCGGTTCGACAGTCGGCTCTTGATTGGTACTGCCGTCCGAGACATTCTGGTCAGGCAGATCAATGGGTGATTTTTCCGCGCCATCGCTGCCGGTAATGTCACCGGTGATTTCGCCATTATCTTGCCATTGGCTGGGATTTAAATCGGCATTGTCACCCGCATCCAATTGCAGATTGTCTGTTTGGAATACATCGCGATTACCGCTTTCATCAATACGGTCGACGTTCACGCTGTATTCGTTGTTATCTGAACCTGTAACTTTAAATTCACCGGTCGCTGGATCAAAACTAAAGTCCAGGGTTCCGTCGTCACTCATATCAGAATGCCCTTGGACGACGTATCGATAATCATTGCCTTCCAGCGTAACCCCTTGCTCGATCATAGGGGCTTCGCCGCCGTCACCCGATGTATATTTGATCGACGCATCCTCGACATCCAGATAGTTCTCGGTGCTGTCGAACTTGATGTTGCCGACCTTTGTGATCGCTCCCTGACGAATCAGGAGAATCGACCCCGTTTCACCTTCGGGTGTTTTTGTCCCCGCCGATATTGCGACACGAAAACGTGAACCGTTAGGGATGTCGATAATGGCTGGTTTTTGACCGGAGATATAATTTTTCGTCTGGCGGATAATGGCACCCGGAATAGTATTCACCAGCTTACCGTTGTTGAATCCGGTGATATTGCCTTTATCATCAGTGACCGAGGCTTTTGCACCCTTGCCACTGACCACGACACTGGTGAAGCCGGACGTTGCAGAATAATCCGCATTGCCACAGAAAACGCAGTCCTGTGTTTCGAGGCGTGCACTGGTCGGTGTTAGGTCTAAGGTGCCGGTAGTCGCATCGCCTTCGTACAGCGCTTCGGGTTCATTGGGGTTGGTAGCCGCGTTGTATGACCACGTTTCGTCATTACGGTTAACCTCAATATGCCGTTCCTCACCCGGCCAATTGTTGTCATAGACCATAATCCAGTTGATACCGTCACCCTGGTCAGTCACAGCATAAGGTGTAATAGCATGTCCTCCAGAACCGTCACGCATGTAAATCCCGATGGTATAGGTGTCACCATTTTCGTTCATCGACTGAATTAGCGTATCTGCGATTTCTGATGGTGTACCTTTAACAACATTAGACTCTGTCGGGGACGTTCCTTGCGTCGCCCACCAATAGGCGATTTCACGTTGGAGCGCATCGTTGCCGTCGAGATCAAGCGCATTGGTTTGATCTGCACCAAAACTCGAGGCTGCTTCGGTGTTTGAATAAAACAGGAGGCTTAAAGCCGCCATGCCTTCACAATGTCCTCCACTCATACTTTCGTTTGTGCTATCCATCCACATCTGTGCAGTCGGGCTTAGTTCACAGCCATCCGAATTATTCTTCTGGGCGTCACAGGCCACATTACCAAACATGCGCTGAATCTCAATTGCGCTCAAGTTAGCATAGCCGTCAGTATAATTTTCGAATTTGAAGCCGTTTTCACTTGGTCGAAAACCCGTGTCAGCGAGCATCGTCCCTTGAGCTTGATCTTGTGCGCTGATGACTTGTAAACTGCCTAACATTAGAACGACGAGGACGAATAAGATTTTCAAACGGTGAAAACTTTTGATGTTCTGCATGAAACCCTCATAAATAGCTCGTGAACATGGATTAAAGCACTTTGTTATTCATAGTGTAACGGATTTGTCCATTTTGTGCGTTTTGCAGACCATTCACTTATTTTATCCTCGTTATGATGCCTGTAAAATTGTGCTAGTCTGTAGCGACAGTTTTTGCTGTAGCGTTTTGTAAACAAGGATGCCTCAGATTATTGGATGAAAGGACTGTCCGCATGAAATTGAGCCACACGATATTTTTAACAGTCTTGCTTGCTGCCTTCGTCTTGGTTATGCCAACCTTTGCGCAGGAGGCGACCATCGAACCGGATTCCACGCCGCTATTAGGTGCAACTTATTCAACGGCTGATGGTCACTTCTCGCTGAATTTCCCTAAGAACTGGGTTTTACAATCAGTTGACTCTGACGTGAACAACCTCCTCGTACATATGTCGGGTGATCTCGATGCGCTGAAATATTTTCTGGATCGAAGTGACAAATTTCTTTCGGGAAATATCATTGTATTTGTGGCTGTATTTGAACGAAATGTGATGCACTATCCCAACGTGACCTTCGATAATACTGTGGATGTCGTCTTGCTTCGAAAGGCGCTCCCGAATGTAGAGCCAGGTTGGGAATACGAAGAATTAACGGCAGTGACCATCAATGATCGGCCTGCTGTGCAAACGAATGTCAAACTCGGGGATTATGCCGATGGATATGATTTGTTAATTGATCTTGGCGATGGTTTACTCGCTCGCATAAACGCCTACACTCGCCCCGATGAATTGCAGCCATTTGCCCCACTTATTCAGGCAATTGCGGCTTCAGTTACGTACCACAAATAGCCTGAGGGCTGAGCACCTCCACTTGAATCCTCGCTTACCGTGGGATTATTAACGTCCGCTTTTGGGGTTAAATCCATTTCGGTACGCTCCCGCGTATGCCAGTATATACCGATATTGGAGGAACAATTATGACCCTGAGTGTCTTGCAAAAAATTGAACATCTGGATGCCCATAGCGATCACCAGGAAATTATTCGTCTGACCACCGCCTACGAATATCCCTTTTTGATGCAAAAAGCACTGGAGTTCGCGCTCTTTCGTACTTATGCCGTCCCGTCGATTGGCGAGTTGCTTGATCACACCAACCACTTTCACCGCGAAGGACAAAAGCGCTACGACGATACCGCTTTGCTCATCGCCGAATGGGTTGAAAATGGCTACGACAGCGAAAATGGACGCGCCGCCATCAAGCGTATGAACCAGCTGCATCATCATTGGCCCATTAGCAATGACGACTATCTCTATGTGCTGTCCTGCTTTATCTACGTCCCGCGCCAATGGTATGCCATGTATGGCACACGCAACCTCACCGAAAAAGAGAGGCTTGCCATGTATTATTTCTGGGTCGAGGTCGGCAAGCTCATGGGGATGAAGAACATTCCCGAAACCGACGCTGCCTTCGAGCAGTTCCATCACGACTACGAACGTCAGCACTTCGCCTATACGGATGCAGGTCGCCGTGTTGCTGATGCCACTATCAATGTTTTCTTAAGTTGGTATCCTGTCTTCATGCGCCCGATGGTATTGCGCGGCATCTATGCCTTGATGGATGATCCACTGCGGGTAGCTTTCGGTTATCCTGCGCCGTCGCCTGCCTTTAAATCCATGTTGGTTGGTACACTGAAGTTGGTTGCCAGCATCATCCGCTTGTTCCCCCCTCATCGAAATCCCTATCGCCGCACAAAGGAACCTAACCGAACCTATCCGCAGGGCTATGAAATTGAAAAAGTTGGTGCCGCTGACCCGATTGCCAAATAACTGGTGATGCGGCTCATCATGCCTGCGAAATTGTGCTAATCTGTAGCATAAATTGGGAACAACTCATGTCGTCACAACGTCTTACTTATTGGACGTTGACGTCATATGCTGAAAGGGCATACTACGCATGAAACTGAGCCACATCACCTTCTTAATCTTTATTTGGGCCGTTCTCGCCTTGGCTTTGCCTGCTTTCGCGCAAGATGCTACCGCCGAGGTTACACTATCTGCTGATTTACAGACCTATTCCACCGTAGACGGGTTAGTGTCATTTCAATATCCGGCTGGCTGGGTTACCGATAAGAACCAGCGCACCGACAGTAATCTCACGGTCAAATTGGCAAACAACGAAGCGGCCTTGGCGAAAGAACTTTTCAATAAGGATGATGTTTTCCAACCGGGTGAAGTTCATGTTGAAGTTGCCACCATCGCACTGGCAGAGTTAGTCAGTTCCATGCCTGCTGGCACGCTCACGACCGATGCCACACCCTCCGATATAGTGCAAGCTTTAGCCAAACAGGGAATGCCCGACACCTTCACCTTTGGCGATCCTGGCCCGACCACCATCAACGACAAACCCGCAGTCCGCATGAACCTTACTGCTGCCAAACGCGGCGAAGGCCAGCTTTTGCTCACCATCTACGATAAGACCTGGGTTGCCGCCCTCATCGTCTATGCTGCTCCCGGTGAAGGGGATAAATGGGATATTGTTGCCCGTGATATTCTGGCCTCGATAAAAATAAAGAGGGTTGCTAAGCCTATAGTGACGCTTGAACCCATCACAACTCAGGCCTATACCAGCGAAAAAGGTAACTTCACTATCGCCTATCCGATCAATTTACAGTTCGAAGATCGTAGTAATGATCTGCCGGATAGCGGTGTCGGTGGTGTCTTCTATAGCGACCCATCGCTAAAAACCAGAACAACTCACGAATCTTTCCACGCTGGGGATGTTTATATCGAATTCGCCTTGGCAGCGCCTGACCACTACCATAATATGTTCGGACTCTCGGACTCGCTTATTGTTGATTCATCCACATCTCCTGCGGATGTCTTAAATGCGATTATCAAACAGACTCCCGCACCGGATATTTCGTATGGCATCGTGCAGGAATTCCCGATAGCCTATGGCACACTTGCTCAAACTGATATTTCTGCTAGAGGCAATAATGAAGGGCATATCTACCTGATCAAACGAGATACGGATGGCACCTTTATTTTCCTCACCATCCACACGGCTCCCAATGAACTTGAAAAAGGTGAGGCCGCTGCGCTCAGCATCGCTGCTTCTTTGACCATTAACTTGTCTGTAAAGCCCATCATTGAATCGACAGTCGAATCGCTGGCTGTTACCCAAACGGCCACAACCAAAAACGGCTTGGGTTCGCTCTCATATCCTGATACATGGTTGAACCGCCAATTTGGTGAGGGAAGCATTTATGTGGCTAACTCGCAGGCTGCGCTCGACAAGTCCTTCGGCTCCTCATTTGAATCAGGTCAGGTCAATATACTCGCCAGTATGAGTACAACCGAAGAGTACATCAAACAGGCGCAGTTGCCTGCAAGCGTCGATGCCACGCCGCTTGAACTCCTCCAATTTACCATTAAGGCCGTTGGCGCTGACGTCAAATTTGGTACACCCGAAGCAACTACTGTCGGTGATAAACTGGCTGCTCGTGTCGACTTTCAGGGTGATAGTTATGAAGGTACAGCCTGGCTTATCGAGCATAAAAAGGGCGCAATCATTGCCCTACAAATGCTGACTGCTCCCGGCGAAGCCAAACAATGGGAGGCTGTCGCCTTGTCCGTCGCCTCATCCATTCGCTCGACTGACTAATCGCAGTTACACATAGCCTGGCTGTCTGTTTGCCTGAAACGAAACCGCCCCGATAATATGTGTGGGGCGGTTTCATCAGTCGTAAATAGGAACCTGTCTAAGGGGGGAGAGCAGGTTTACGGACTGCAAGCTATCGCTGCTAATTTAAGACCTGTGTTTCTACACCCAATCGAAGCTTAACCTGACTGTAGGCCATGTCCATTTCCCAACCATGAGCCATATCGCTCCACTATCATGGGCTACCTGTCCTATTTTGCACCTTCAATCCCTCATCGCTACAATACCCATATCCACAAATGGTTGCTGGTTAGACCTATGACGGATGTCTTTATTTCCTACTCCCGAAAAGATACTGATTTCGTGCGCCGCCTATTTGACGCGCTCAAAGCCCAAGGCCGCGGGGCGGCCTCTCGCAAATCCGCTGCAACGGCAGTGCCACTTGTGCAGCGGCGGCCATGAGTGAGCCAAATGCTGCACTTCGGCATCTCTCCGGCTGCTTTCCGCCTGTCATTTCAGCAGTAAACTGTCACAAATGACACAAATTGCAGCCTGATTCTCATCTGTGTTACAGGATTGAAATGTGGATAATTAAAAACGATAAACGATGATGAGTAATTTATGGGCTTTGTGCCGCCAAGCCCACCGCTCGTTATACCTATCCGCGAATCGTTTGAAACAACATCTGCTTCCAATGAGCAATATCAATCTCCCAAACCACCTGAGCGTTAGCCGAATGTTGGCGCAGTCCTGTCCAAACACTCGCATTCAGCACTTCGCCTGTCACACCCAGTTGATCCACCACCGTCATCCCGCGCGTCAACTCACTTTGGTACTCAATCGCCACATAATGTTTGCTCGCCCGCTTAACCACACTTGGATCAAGCGCCACCGCCATCGTCACCGGATCGGGCAGAGCGATTCCAATCTCGTTGGACTGTTTGAAGTTTGCTTGCATCGCCACACTGTTACAGTCAATCGTGAAGTGTCCCAGCGTCGTGTTTTGATCACGAATAAAATCAATGTCGTTTTGGCGTAAGTTCGCATCACCTCGGCACAATTCCCAACCGACCATCTCGATGGCTAGGCCGGACGAAAACACGATATGCGCCGCTTCAGGATCAACCCATATGTTGTACTCGGCTGCCGGTGTCACATTTCCTACACAGCATGCCGCTCCCCCCATAATCACGCACCGGCTGATCAATGGGATAATTTCCGGTGCTTTGCTCACTGCCAGCGCGATGTTAGTCAATGGTCCCAACGTCACCATCACGATACCGGGGTTAGCCTTCACTGTCTCAATGATCGCGTCTACCGCCGGTTTGCTCTCGGCTTTTTGGCTCGGAGGTGGATAACCCTGGTCACCCAATCCATCTTGACCATGAAACCATTGCGCGTTCTCGTGCCTTCGAGTAAGGGGCCGACTCGCACCCATATAAACGGGCACACTCTTTCCGGTCAAACCGACGGTATAAAGCGCGTTGCGGGTAGCCTGCTCCAACCCCACATTTCCTGCCACCATTGTGATGGCCTTCACCTCAACCTCCGGCCAACGCAGGGCCATGATGAGAGCTACTGCGTCGTCCGAAGCAGTATCGGTATCAATAATGAATGCACGCGCCATATACAACTCCTCAGTAACAGTGATTGAACGATGGTAATCGTAAGCCTAACCCACCGCTAGTCAATTCACAATCATTCCAATCTTTAGTGGTGCATATTATTATTCGGGATAATCTGCGGCGAGGCTAACACTTTCCCAGGCCGACCACTCCTGCATTACACCGGCTACTTTCTCACGCATTCCTCGAAGCGCTTCTAACCCTAATGCCAATCGTAACGGAGGGTTAGGCGCTTCCACTGCTTGAATAATAGCTTCTGCTGCCCGCGCTGGATCGCCTTTTTGTTTCCCATCCACGTTCTTGAGGTTCGCCCGTCGCATTCCGGAACTCGCTGAATAATCAGGAATAACCTGCTTGGCGATCGCCATTGATCGCCCTGCGAAATCAGTCCGAAACGGCCCTGGCTCAACAACCAGCACTTTAATGCCTACTGGAGCGAGTTCTACTGCCATCGACTCGGAGAAGGCTTCCAGCGCATGTTTGCTCGCGCAGTAATGACCCGAACCAGGGAAGCTCCGCATGCCGCCTTGCGAACTCATATTAATTACCGTTCCTTTATGTCGCGCACGCATATGGGGTAGTGCTGCCCGTAGGACATTCAATACCCCGAACACATTCACGTCGAATAAGGCTCGCACTTCCTCATCGCTGGCTTCTTCAATCGCTCCGATCATCCCGTGTCCTGCATTATTCACGAGTACATCAATTTGCCCGTAGTGCTGGATTGCTTGTTTAATCGCTGCCTGTACTTGGCTAACTTGGGTCACATCCATCTGAGTCCCCAGCACCCTTCCTGCTGCAAGCTGTTCAATCGCTTCAATTTGTGATGCGTCACGCACGGTTCCCACCAGGAAATCCCCATGTGCCAGTATCGCTTCGCCTAGTGCGCGTCCTAATCCTGTAGAAACCCCTGTAATGAACCACACTTTTTTGTCGCTTGGTATGCTGATAGTTGCCATTTTTCCCTCAAACTAATGAATGTTGCTGTGAAACAATAGCTCAAAATTCAAACAGTTGCGATCTTATTTCGGTAGTTTTAGAATAACAATCACAAGATTTAATGTGCAAATTTGCTATGTAAATATGAAGTCTGTGCAAAATAGTTGACAATCGCCACTCCGCACACTACAATATCCACAACTTAGATTTATTTAACTAAATCACATTTCTTCTCAAAACATTTTTACGGAGGTTGTTGTTGGTACGGTCAGACTGGGTCCTGCACGGCGGAACCTTCGAACCGTGTCAGACCTTGACGGGAGCAGCACTAAGAAGTCTCTTCTGGGTGTTGCAGGTAACCCGGCCTGATCGCACCACCAACAACCTTTTCCATTTCTAGACCACTACCTCCAACTCCACCAAACTCAATCGGCCTATTGATCTGCACACGTGATGTCTATAGACCCTAATTCAATCGACAATTATCAATCGGTTCCACCGCTACCATCCTCAAGCCCAAGTCGAACGCGACGACTTATTGGATTTGTGCTGGCTGGGATAGTGTTGGCGATGGCTTGTTTGGCAGTCTGTGCTGGCGTCTTAGCCCTCAATTTGATCCAATCATCGCCCGCCAAGCCCGCTATAATAGTCGTGGCGGGCATCGGCTATCAGGTACAAACCCGTTCTGGAACCGTTGGCGATCTATTACGTGAATTTTCTATTCCGTTGAACACGGGTGATACTGTTTCCCCTGTGCCCGAATCCACGATTTCGGCTGGTATCGTCGTGCGGGTAGATCGCGCGCGTCAAGTCACCGTGACGGTTGATGGAAGTATTCAGCCAGTGCAAACCGTTTTTACCAACCCCACTGATATTCTTCGGGCTGCTGGTGTCACTGTCGGGGCTAAAGATCGCGTATTGGTCGATGGCACACTTACCCACATAAATGATTTATTGGTTTGGCCGGTTCCCGTATCCAATATTACGGTTCAACGTGCTGTTCCCGTGCAAATTATGGATGGTACTCAATCGACTACCGTACAAACAACCGCGCCTACCGTCGGTGAAGCCTTATTTGAAGCTGGTACAACCCTTTATCTGGCCGATGAGGTACAACCCGCCTTAAATGCGCCTGTGACCCCGGGTTTGGTCATCAATATTCATCGCTCTCAGCCAATTTCAATTGTTGCTGATGGAGTCACCCTCGAAACCCGCACACAAGGAACGACTGTTGCTAATGCTCTGGTCGGGGCAGGGGTGATATTAAGTGGGCTGGATTACGCTATTCCTACCGAAACCAGCGCACTCCAACCCGGCATGAGCATTCATGTCATTCGCGTCAGCGAAAAAGTGGATGTTCAACAATCTGTTTTGCCTTTTGAAACCGTTTATCAAGCCGATACCGCGATGGAGCTGGATCAGAAAGTTGTCTTACAAGAGGGCCAAAAAGGAATCCGCGAAACCAATATCCGTATTCGCTATGAAAACGGAGTAGAGGTTAACCGTACTGAAGAAGATAACACCGTAGCTCGTTCACCCATCAATCGGGTGATTGCCTATGGAACCAATATAGTCCTGCGGACTGTCGATACTCCCGACGGGCCAAAAGAATATTGGCGTGTGCTGCGTATGTACACCACCAGTTACCACCCCTCGGCTTTAGGTGGTGACGATATAACCGCCACTGGTCGGAAACTGACTAAAGGCGTGGTTGGTATTGATCCTAAAATTATTCCTTACGGTACGCAGCTCTACGTGCCGAACTATGGTGTGGGTATAGCCGGAGACACGGGCGGCCCGCGTAAATTCAAGCTGTGGATTGATCTAGGCTATGACGACTTGAACTGGGTTTCTTGGTCGAAATATAGTGATGTCTATCTGCTGACCCCCATCCCTGCTAATATTGTATACCTGCTGCCGGATTAATAATTCTGCCTGTCGCGGTGATAAGCATTCGCCAGTCAGAATAACGGAAAAATGATGAACCCGAAAACCCTCCTCGAAGAATACGATATAGTTCCCCGCAAAAGTTTGGGACAAAATTTCCTTCATGACCCCAACATGTTAGATAAAATTGTCTCGATTGCTGAACTCACACCGGATGATCTTGTCCTTGAAATTGGCCCCGGCACAGGCCTGTTAACCGAACGTATCGCAAAAGCCGCCAAGCAGCTTTTATCTATTGAAGTTGATGAGCGCCTGCAGCCACTTCTTGAAGAAATTGTCGCCCAAAACCCTAACCTTACCATCCGTTATCAAGATATTCTGACCCTGGATGTCAACAAGATTTACGAAGACCAACCCTATATTGTGGTTGCCAATCTTCCCTATTACATCACCAGCGCCATCATGCGCCACTTGCTGGAAAGCGATCATCGTCCTAGCCGCCTTGTCCTAACCATGCAGATGGAAGTTGCCGAGCGCCTGATTGCCAAGCCCGATGATATGAGCATCCTCAGTGTAAGTGTCCAATTCTTTGGTCGCCCACAAATCGCTGCCCGTCTTAAGCCCAGTGTGTTTTGGCCACGCCCCGAGGTTGACAGTGCAGTTGTTCGCATCGATACCTATGATCAGCCCATCTTGGACGTGCCGAATAGCCACATCTTCTTTCGGGTAGTACGTGCGGGTTTTGGTCAAAAACGCAAGCAGCTTAAAAATGCTCTTGCCAGTGGGTTAGGCTTAGATGCCAATCAAACTGCTGCCGTATTCGATGGATCTAAAATCGACTCGCGCCGCCGCGCCGAAACTCTCACACTGGACGAATGGGCACTTCTCACACGCGCCTATGTTGAGCTAAACGCCTAAAACACAGTCATTATTGGGGGTTTGAAATGCAACCTTCACCTTTCATTTGGCGTATAATGATCGTGTCGCACTCCAACCATAAATTTGGTATGACGACTAACTATCGACTAATAACCACTCACTAGAGATTATTATGCGTTTTCGAAAACGGAATACCGCTTGGCTCGCTGCCTTAACTGCGCTTATCGTGGTCGCCCTTGTATCGGGTTTTGCTACACCTGCGGCTATGCTGGCCCTAATTGCTTTATTAGGTGTGGCTTTGGCAGCCTCATTTGTAGAACTGCGTCCCAATCGTTTGCGTGAAGCGATCCCATCTTCACCCCTCTCGATGATGCGAATGAGCGCACAGGCTCGTGAAGCGAGTGAACGGGCACGTCGTCGGGGGAGTTTTACACCGCCTGGCCTCGCGCTGTTGGACATTGGCCTTATCGCGCTGGTGACTAGTCCTGACGGCAGTATGATTATGCGTCGTGGCCGTCAGGTATCGCTCGATGATAAAGGTGTTCGTCCCTACATAACCTTGAATATCGACCCACAATCATCGGATCGTAACGCGACGATTCGCTTTGAAATATTGGATCATAATGGGCAAACCCAGTATGTGCACGAAATGAAAACCTTTCTGCGTGATGGTGAGATGAATATTCTTGCTGATACGCAGTTGCCCTTGTTTGACAATGAGCGTCTTCCGGGGGCAGGGGATTGGGATTTGCGCGTTTCAGTGGATGGGCTGACGATGGGATTGCTAAGCTTCACCACCACACCCTCAGTGATTGCCCGCACCCGTCAATATGCCCCTCCCGTTGCTACTGATGCGCCCATTCGTCTACAGGACGAAGCTGACGACTCCACCCCCATGACCCTGGAAGACTTGATGCGGTCTGCTGACAAACAACAGCGCCGTTAAAGGAATCGGTATGGCGAATTCACAACCGCAGCGAAAATGGCAGGTGCTTGGCGGTATTTTTTTGCTGCTATTTGGTCTGTCAGCGCTTCCCGGTGAAGCTGCAATTGGTTTGATCTTAATGGCGTTAGGCGGTTGGTTGCTGTGGAAACAGCTTAATTCCAATGTTGATGTGTCTGCTGTTTTCAATCAACGCGCAGATGATGATTCTAATTACGATCCTGAAGATGACTACGCTTTACGCCAAACCGGTACCGAAAAAGTATACGCTCATGCCCTTCGATCTGTTGAGCAAGCTGGCCTAAACCCCGACACCGCTCAGGTATTACCCGTTGATTTGGGGGTCATGGTCTTTCAAGGCGACAATGACCCCGTTGTCTATCGCACTCAGCCTATTCCTGATGATGCTGATTATATTCAGCCGTTTGTCCAATTACGCTTGCCCACTCGCGCTGTGGGTCGGATTAAGTTTGAAATTATCGATAGCGATGGTCAGGTCATTTTTATCCATGAAGATGTGAATAACCTCGAACGCGGTCGTAATCTGGTTACCCCATCCGCGCGTTTGCCTATTCACGACGCACATGCCATGTTGGGGAACTGGCAAATTCGCATCAGTGCTGATGGGATGCCGTTGGCTGTTCACAAATTTATGTGGCAAGAAACCAATACGCGCGCTATCCGTCGTCACATTACCGCTGATGGTGAACTGAGCAATGAATTGCGTGCCTCACTAGCCGAAAATCGACTCGGCAAGATGAGCTTGGATGAACTTTTGTCCTTTCAGGATGGGGACGAAGAATCACAGCGTCAGCAGCGCCGTTCTTGATCTTGCTCCTTCATCTACCAACCGAGTGTCAGCAAATAACTAAATAAATTCGAACATTCCCAATTGTCTGATTCGATTGCTACCTTTGGCAATACACACGATCATGCTATACTTTCATTAAATTCCTCTGATGCCTGTTCATGAACATGAAGGTGTGGCAAGCAATGGCCGATTTCACATCCCACGAAGCTGCGGCTCACAAAGCCCAATCTCTCCCTGTGCAATTGCCCGGTAAATTAGTCGGGCGCGATAGCACATTGGCGCAGGTCTACGGACAATTAAAGGCCAATAAAGCCGTCTTGATTTATGGTGAGGCGGGTATTGGTAAGACTGCCTTGGCCGCTACCCTCGCCAGTGCCTATACCGAACTTCCCGGTGGCGCGCTCTGGTTGAATGTTGAAAATAGTTCGCTGCCTGAACTGATTGTTCGTACGGGGCGGGCTTACAATGTCTTGGAAATTGCTGCCAGTAGTAATCCAATCGGGATGGTCGCGGCTGTTGCCAGCACCTTTGCCAGCAACAAACCCTTGATTGTGATTGATGGCAAGCCGGATGCAAAAGCGACTGCTGATTTTATCACGCGCTGTGCCAGTAATTTGCCCGTCATGATGCTTTCCAAAGATCTGTTTGAAGGTCCTTGGACGGCATTCGAATTGGATAAACTGGTCGATACATCCGGTATTGCGCTTCTCAAACAGGCTGCTGGTTTAGAATCATCCACTGGTCTGGATGATGATTTGGACGAACTGGCAAGTATCCTGTATTACACACCGTTTGCGCTGACGGTTGCAGGCGGCACTATGCGCGCTGCTAAAATCTCTCCGGCTGATTATCTGGCCGAGTTTGAGAAAATCCCGAGTAGTTCTGGCGCAACCCCACAACTGTTGGCTTTAACCATCGGCTTCCGCAAATTAAGCAACGCCTTTCAAGGAGTTTTGCTGTTATTAGGTGCAACCTTTGGCGTTGGCACGACCTCTGAATTGCTGAGTATGATGGCTGGCGCGCCGCAGGAAACCACCGATCAGGTGATGAACACGCTGGTGAGTAATCATCTGGTTGAACGTTTCCACCGCTACGACTCGCCTTACTACAAACTCCACGAAATTACATCTACATTTGCGACGGCGTGGCTGCGTCCGAACGGTCGTCTGGAAGCCTTACAAGGTAAAGTCCGTGACTCGGTATTGGCTTATGCCAAGAAATACAGCAATAACAGCCCTGCTGCGCACGACAAACTCGCTGCTGCAATGGACTTGATTATGGCGGTTGCACAATGGAGCGCCGATCAAGGTGAACGTGACATCGTAAATCAAATCGTCGTTGGTTTGATGCAAGCTGGGGATTTTGTTAACGAGCGGGGTTATGTCTCCGAACTCCTTAAGCTCCGCGAAATGGCGTCCAGTTTCACCCGTCCATTCCCGGCTAATCCCGCTTCGCCACCACCTGAAGATATGGATCTTGTTGGTGCAAACACAGGTGCAGATGTCAAAGATGATGACGATTTTGATGATGAAGAACCCTTCGATGAGTTCGACGAAGATGAAGATGAATTTGATGATGATTTGCATGAGGACAAGGAAGATGTTGATGAGAGTGAAGATGATCTCGGTTTAGGCATCCGTCCTGCTGCTTCTGCGGCGGTTGGCTCATTGTGGCAGGCTGTCGAACAAAATAAACCGCCGACATCAGTTGCTGCTCAGGTTGCCCCTGTTACACCCGCAGCACCTCCGAATTCACTCCTTGATCTTGATGATGAAGACGATGATGCTGATATCGAGGATGAAGAACCAGCAGTCGATTCATCTGGCATAGAGGCCGCAACCGTTGAAGAACCGGCAGATGAGTTGACGCGCTTGCAAAGTGCGTTGCGACAGGCACGCCAACAAAATGACCTCAAGAAGCAGGTTGATTTGCTCGATCAAATCGGTCAATTAGAAGCCAGGCGGGGTATGGACAACGAGGCTATTAGTACCTATACCGAGGTGCTTGCAGCCTACGAAAAACTTGATGAGCCGGATCACATCTTGCAAATATTAGATACCCTTTCTGTGCTTATGGTCAAAACTGAGAATTCCAGTGCGGCCGTGCTTCACGCCACACGTGGGATCAAACTCGCTGATGAGTTGGACGACGCTGATACGAGGATGCATTTGTTAATCACCTTGGCTGATGCGCGTCAACAGCTTGGCGAAAGTGATGATGCCGTCCGGGCCTATAATCAGGCTCTTGAAATTGCCCGTACTGAAAATGATGCCCAAAACGAAGCACTTATTCTCTACAAACTCGGTTATGCTCAACTCGATAGTAGCCAACCCGATATTGCTGCAGAAACATGGGAGCAGGCGCTGAAGCTTTTCAAAGTGCAGGGCAAGCGTGATTACGAAGGCCGCGTCATGGGTGGCTTAGGAACGGCCTATGGTGATCTTGATCGCTGGACAGAAGCCATCAACTTCCACAATTCAGCCCTTTATATCGCCCGTGAGGTCAAGGATAAGGATGTCGAAGCGCTGGAACTAAGCAACCTTGGTTACGCTTCCTATAAGGCTAATCATTTGGGCCAGGCATTGATCCGTTATCGCCAGTCGTTGCATCTTGCCTATGAAACCAATAATCGCGAAAATATCGTCAGCAATATCGTCGATATTGTGCGCTTGCTCTCAAAGAGTCCGAAGCATCTGGCGATTGCAGATTTACTTTTGAATGACGCCATACCGCTTGATCCAACCGATCGTGACGTGCTGAAGTTGAAGGAAGTTGTCACAAGTGCCAAAATGCAGGCTATTGCGGATAATGTTGCGCTATTACCAGTAGGCGGCACAGCCAAAGATTACGCCGCCAACGCTTACAAGATGCTAGAAGGTTAAATCTAAGCAAGGATTAATCGTCAAAATACTTGGAATTATGAGAATGCCTCCCAATTAGACATTAAGCTGCTGTAATCATTCATATTGGTCCCCCGTAGGCGAACACTCCCTAACGAGTTTCGCCTTTTTGTATTTCCCTCATTTCTGTTCCACCTCTTTCGAAAGGATAACCGAATATGTCTGCAACCTTGCGCCGCTACATGACGCGTATGTCGGCCTTTGTTTTGATGCTGCTTGCTATCGAGCTTATTGACGAAATACTCTTTGGTGCGCGTGAGGCCGCGTGGCCGCTCATCCGTAATGATCTCGGTCTGACGTATGTTCAAATTGGTTTGCTGACAACCATACCCGCTTTGCTTGCCAACGCGATCGAACCTGCCATTGGTATTTTGGGTGATACTTGGAAGCGCCGTACCCTCATTGTCGGCGGCGGTATTCTCTTTGGGCTCATGTGGATTTTCATCGGCTTAAGCAATTACTTCACTGTATTTATGCTGCTCTCGATCATCATGTTTCCGGCTGGTGGGGCGTTTGTCGCCTTGTCACAGGTTGCTTTGATGGATCATAACCCGCAGCGTCATGAACACAATATGGCACGTTGGACGCTTGCGGGTTCAATTGGGCAGGTGGTCGGTCCCATATTATTAGGAATATCGGTTACTTTGGGTGGAAGTTGGCGTGCTTTGTTTATGTTTATGGGTGTGGCAAGTATTGTATTGGCTTTCCGGGTTCAGCGTTCCTCTATTACGAACGGTACGAGAGAAGATGAAGAAGCTATCGGCTTTATCGACGGTTTGCGGTCAGCAGCGGGTGCGCTTCGTCGGCTCGAAGTGCTGCGCTGGTTAATTTTGTTGGAATTTTCAAACCTCATCCTTGATATATTGCTCGGCTATTTGGCACTCTACTTTGTGGATGTGGTGCATGTGTCTGAAGCACAAGCAGGTATTGCTGTTGCCGTATTCACAGGCATTGGCTTGTTAGGGGATATCTTGTTGATTCCGCTACTAGAACGTGTGCGCGGATTATCATATTTGCGGGTGAGTGCGGTTATAGAACTTATACTTTTTACCGCTTTCATGGTGGTTCCCTCCGTGTGGATGAAAGTTGTGCTGATCGGTTTGGTTGGATTTTTTAACTCCGGTTGGTATGCCATCCTTCAAGGTGAGTTCTATTCTGAGATGCCAGGACAGGGAGGAGCGGTCATGGCTTTAAGCAATATTGGTGGAACTTTAGGTGGACTTTTCCCGCTTATCATTGGCTTTCTAGCCGAGCGTTTTGGACTCAATGTCGCTATGTGGTTTATGCTTTTAGGGCCAATCGTGCTGATGGTCGGCTTGCCGCGCGTGAGAATTTCCAGTGCCAAATGAACAGATTGCTAAAAATTTAAGATTCAGGAGATGTATAACTTGCTACGCTGCCCTAAAGTACTGACGTAAGTGGTTAATTAATGAGTAATTTAGAACTTTATTGGTATGACATGAATGAGAATCAAGACAAAAATTAACCATGTGAAAATGTTTGCTGCCACACCCCATTTCCAATTTTTGTTTGCGATGAGGAACAAAGAAGGAATTACGCTATGAAAGTAGAAATAGGGCGAAATGCATAATGAAGCTAGCGCTCCATAAAGAGGTTCAGAACGTTTATAACTGAGCCATAGGAGGGGTATAGCTAACGGTATGGTATATGGAAACAATGAAAAATTGGCCGCACTTAACCCCGGTAACCGATCGTTCACAATCAAAAAATTGTGAATGAAACCGGGGAAAATAAATAGCATCGGTGTTCCAATGATTACAAAAGGTCCAAAAGCCTTTACATACTCTCTCCAACTCTTACCTTTCATTTTCCCAAGTTGACCGACTACTGCTAATGCGCCTGCTTGCGGTTTTACAGTTAGTAGGAAGGGTGATAATGTACTGGTCGTGATAGCTCCTAACAAAACCATCCAATCCAGATTTCCGTAAGCACAGAGTTCGATGAATGGGAAAGTAAGCCCAACAATCGCGATCAAATAGGCTTTATGCATTTTTCGAGCGGCGTAGACCAGTGCGATAATAGGGAGTATTGTCCCTACCCATATAGCAATCTGATAAGGTAGTACACCGGCTGGAGAGAGTATTATGAATGTCCAAGGGGGATTGAGGACAAAAATGTCCTTATACATATCTCCACCGTGAAGTAAACGCTCAATGGCAGGTAAAAAATGTGTTATCCAGTCAGTTTCCAAAACAGCCGCCTCGGTGGTTTTGTTAGTTAATAGACCTTTCCACATTATAGAAGATGTTCATCGTACTGTGACGAAAGATAATATTGTCTGCAATCACACTCAATCTTCGCGAAAGGTTTGCAGTGTATCCAAATAATAATCCGGCAGACCAATATCATAGCGTTTGCCGTCAATTGTAACGCCTGCAAACCCATCTTCTTTACGCAGACGGTCAAGTGCCGATGTCAATTGGAATTCACCGTGTTCGCGAACATTATTCTGGATATGCTCTTCGAGGTAATCAAAAATTTGTGGCTTGACAATGTATTGCCCGAACACTGTCAGATATTGGCCTTCCGCTAATCCATCAACCCGTAGGTTGTCTCGGGCGTATTCTACCGTTGGCTTCTCGACAAACTCGGTAATATTGAGTAACCCGCCATCTTTAAGCCAATGACCTGTGAGTGTACCAAAATTGGCGATTTCACTTTCAGCAGTTTTTCGCATTCCGACGACACTGCGCCCCTGTTGGTTAAAGGCTTCTACAAGCTGTTGAGCACAGGAACGATCACTATCCGAGCGATAAATATGATCACCTAACATCAGCAAAAAGGGTTCACTGCCGATTAGTTCGCGCGCTGAATAGACTGCATGTCCCAGGCCTTCTTGAGTCCGTTGAACAGCGAACTTTACCTTTTGCCCCATCTCAAGCAGTTTCTGCGCGTATTCTTGGAACTGGCGCGGTAGTTTGTTGTAATTCTCAATCGAGACTTGTTCGCTGAAGAACGATTGGAATGCAGGGAGATCTTGCTCCTGAACAATAATAATGACTTCTTCCATGCCTGCATCCAAGGCTTCTTCCACAATCAAGAGGATAGCGGGTTTAGCGATTCCATCGCGGTCAACAATTGGAAAGAGTTCTTTCTTGGTAGCTTTAGATGCAGGGAATAAACGTGTCCCAAATCCGGCTGCGGGTATAACTGCTTTTCGAACTTGAGCGCCCGCGTAAATCGTCAGCTTAAGGCCGGTCATTTGCAAGTCGCGCTCAATAATGTCAATGATCGCCTGCTGGTCAAGTTCACTGCGAGCGATAAATTGAGCTGTACCATCGCCTTGGCTGCCTACACCTTTGCCACCCCATATGTGCGGTTTAAGAGGTTCGTAATTTAGTACGTGGTTGAGTACAGGTGCGGACAATTCTTCGGGGCAGGCAGGCGCTGCATAACGGTTAAAGAATGACTGTGCTTCGGTCATCAGTGCGCCGAGTCGCTCACTATCTGCTGCTTGCAACGCTTCCAATGCCTGATGTGTAATTCGCTTATTGATGCTGCCGAATAAGGATTGCACACCTTCTTCCATCTCGTTGTTGGCAAAAGGATAAGCCTTATTCAAGTCGGCTAAGATTTTACGGGTATCCTTTTTGGCATGTAAATCGACGATGACGAAATACAGATTTTGTTTGACCTGAAGCTCGGTTGTATCGAGTCGATCACCATCAAATGTCATCAGAATAGGGCGGTTACCGAAAGCGCAGCCTTGATCTAGTCGGCCACAGCGGGATGGTGTCAGGATTTCCCCCTGATATGCCATTTCCATTTCACCACGAATGGTCATTTTGAGGTCATAAATCCGGTTGAAAGCGCGTGCTGTCAAAACAGTGATTGCAGCACTGGATGACAATCCTTTTTTAACCGGCATATCCGTTTTGTAATTGTCGATCACCAATCCGCGCACATGATAATGCGTCAAAATCTGGTAAGCGACTCCTGCGATATAGCTCCAGAAGCCGCCTTTTTCCGCTTCTTCCAGTAATGCTTTGGTTTCCATCGGAATTTGATACGGTCCCTGTCGTTCACCATCTGGTGCGGTCGAATATAAGACGAGGGCGTTAGGGTGTTGGTGAACCTCGGCATAGATTCCCTGATTCGTCCCTGCAATGATTGCGTAGCCTTTTTCAACCGACGCATTTGTACGTCGGTAACCACCCGCCCAATCAGAATGTTCACCTAGTAGGCAAATGCGCCCCGGGACAAAAATTTTCACACCGAACTCCTTAAGCATGGTTCGCAAAGAATCCTTGCACGTATTGTTTATTAATTATGCATGTAAGTACGCTGTTGGTGAATTGCGATTGTAGGACCGTAGGTGCGGTGACCCAAAAAGTCGAATCGTTTGAAGAAGAAATTGAAACAACAATCTAGATCATAAGATGGATCTTTGACTCAGATGCGACCATTTCTTCAATAGGTAGTGTGACCACAAAAGTTGTACCTTCACCAACCTTGCTGCTAACCGTGATAGTACCCTTCATCAATTGGACGATTTGCTTGACAATTGAAAGTCCCAGTCCTACACCTTTATTAGCATCACGCTTCAAAGTGCTGTTCAATTGCCAATAGGCCTCAAAAATCCGTGTTTGAGCTTCAGCGGGAATCCCTCGTCCTGTATCAATGACACTGATTGTCCAATGGAGTCTGTCGGTTCGCCGTACCCTGATCGTCACGCTTCCCTTATCTGTAAACTTAATTGCATTTTCGCTGAGATTGGTCAGGATTTGTTTCACGCGATCCGGATCGCCTTTTATCTGGCTGGGCAGTGCCAAATCAATATCGGCCTTAAGTTCAATGCCTTTTGATTCTGCCAGCGGTTCCAACATACTGACGAATTCTTCAATCAACAGTTTTGGCTCAAATGTCACGTTCACGAATGGCATTTTGCCGTTTTTGAGTTGTGCCTCATCTAGCATGTTGGTGACAAAGTTCAGAAGCTGTCGTGTTGCATTCAAGATGCGGTCAAGAACTTCTGTCTGCTTGTCGTTCAGTTCACCATGTCGCCCTTGTTGCAGCATTTCAGTGTTCAACCCGATGATGGTTAGCGGTGTGCGCGAATCATGGCTGACATTCGCCAATAATTGTGACTTAAGCTGCAATTCGCCTAGTGCTTTATCACGCGCTTGGGTAAGGACGAGGTTTGATTGTTTGCGGTCACCTATTTCCTGCTCGAGTCGCGAGTTAGCCTTAGCCAGTTCCTCTGTGCGTTCGCGGACACGATTTTCGAGATTATCCTTTGCGTCTTGTAGTTGCGATTGGGTCAGTGTGTGGGCTTTAAAGATTTCTTTGATGCTGCTCGTTAGGGACGCGATTTCGTCATTTCCCGTAGTGAGTACTTCCAGAGTCATATCTTTTGACGCTTTGGCGCGTACCAGACCCGTGTTAAGAAGTGTCAACCGCGAAAGGATGGTGCGTTCTAAAAGTAGAAATACAACTGCCGCTAGCAATATAACGATAATCAAAATCGAAGTGAAAAATGAATTGATGCTATCTTTTCCATATTGAGATATAAAACGGGGCATTTGGGCGCGTAACATAAGCGCCGGTTTGCCATAAAGGTCATCCATAACCGTGTAGCTGGAGACAAGCTGGTTATTTGTCGGCTCGACATAGTAATGATTAGCAGAGTCCAGTTTACTTTTTGCCCGCAGGAAATCACCGGGGATATTACTGTTATTGTATGCTACCACGTTAATATCGAGTTTGGTGCTGTCTGCTAAATGTTCAATTTCCGTGTCGTCAATATAGCGCCCACCAATTAATCTTCCCCAACTGCCATCGTGCCCGTTTTGCGGATAAACGGGTACCGAAATGGTCATGAGCAGACCCTCGGGTAACGCCAGAATCCCCTTAATGACACTTTGGCTATTTGTTTTGTCTAATAATGGGCTGCCTGGTTTCACCAATGTCAGTAGAGAATTCGGAATTGAAATCGCTTTACCATTGTTAAGGTTAATTGCATTTTGGAAAACAACCTTGTTTTGTCGGTCTACAAGCAAAGCGATACTCAGTTTTGCGTCCAGATTCAATCTATTTAGGAGGCTGTCCGGAATGAAATTCCGGTTTGAAATTTCGGAGGTGCTTCGTATCGGAGGTGTCTTTTCCAGCCAATCAATATCGCTGATTCGTAAGCTGTCGATGTCACTTTTCAGCACATGAAGTGCGCGGTCTACATTTTGTGTCGCGTTCTGTTCCTCTAGACGCTGGTAACTATCTGCCAAAATCAGTTGGGCGTTGATAAAGATCAGCCCAATCAGACAAAAGGATATAAACAAGACTCCTAATAAAATCCGTCTGTACAGCGTCATATTGGCATCCTTGAACCTCTCCCCTCATCTTAATGTAAATGAAAAATGTCGTTTGTAGAGGGATTAGAACCGAATAATTCATGAAAAGTGTGATGAACCAGTATTGCTATGTCTCATCTCAACTGTCGCGTGAGGACAAAATCCCATATCATGAAATATAAGTTTGTGTTAAGCCCAACACCTTAGTGCTAGGCGAAAGGTCTGCATATGTTAGCGTTCTTTAAGCCTGCCTCTCGCTTAATGAGTCGTTTAAAGTATCCGCAAAAGTTTACGCTTATTGTTATTCTTTTGTTGTTACCGCTTATCGTGGTATTAACTCAATTTCTCTCGAAAATTAACGAAGATATTGATTTTGCTGCCAAAGAACGGTGGGGGTTGATCTATAACGCGCCTGCAATGGATTTCCTTCAACATATCCAGCGCTACGCCACACTCAAGTTGGCCATCCTTAATGGTGATCAAAGTTTTCAAGCGGCACTTACGGATGAACAAAAATCTGCCGATCAAGCTGCCCAAACGGTGGATGCGGTTGATCAACAGTATGGCAATGTCTTGGATACCAGCGCGGCATGGTCAGCAATTAAGGGTCAGTGGGAGATTCTCAAAAAGGCTTCTCCTAATATGAACCCTGCAACCAGTGCTTCGTCCTTTGCCAGCCTAACCAACGATATTCTCAAATTGATAGTCATTTCAGGTAACAGTTCAAACTTAATCCTCGACCCTGATATTGATAGCTATTACCTGATGGACACTGTTATCAATAAGCTGCCCCCGTTGACCGAATATCTGAGCCAAATTCGGGCCTCCAGTATTGATGTTTCGATTTCCCAAAAGGTTGCGCCGGAAGATATTACCCGTCTCACTATTCTTTCAGGCTTAGTCAATAGCAGTCTTGAATACAACTTGAATGGTTTTGGTTATGCCTATGATTTCAATCCGCAGGTAAAACTTCTGCTCGATTCAGACGTAAAAGTTTACAAAGCGGCTGTGACCAATCTTATTGACCAAATGAATAGTAAGATGACGCAATCTGGCCTTGCCAGTGAAAGCATGACCGCTCAAGCACTTTACACAGGGTCGTCTGCAACGGTTGATCAGGTTTACACCCTATATACCAAAGTGTCAGCGACGTTGGACGATTTGATTGTCGCGCGTATAAATCGGTTTGATGTACGCCGCAACTTGGTTTCAGTGTTTACGCTGATTGCCCTTGGTGCGACACTTTATCTGGTTGTCGGTTTCTATCTGGCAGTGCGCGAAACCATTGCTGGTCTGGATGTTGCCACGCAGCGCATGGTCAAAGGGGATATGAATTATCGCTTTAGTCCCACCAGTCGCGATGAACTGGCTCAAGTGGCAGTCTCATTTAACAATATCGCCAGTGAATTGATGGTCGCACGCGATCAAGCTTTGGAATCGAACCGCGCCAAAAGCACTTTTCTTGCCAACATGAGCCATGAGCTGCGGACGCCTCTAAACGCTATCATTGGCTATAGTGAACTCATCGAAGAAGAAATGGCCGATGAAGGGAGTGATGAATTCATTCCCGATTTGAAAAAGATTCAAACGGCTGCTGCCCATTTACTATCGCTCATCAATGACATCTTGGATCTTTCCAAGATCGAAGCGGGCAAGATGGAACTTTTCATGGAACCGGTGGATGTCCTGAGCATGGTCACGGAAGTGACTGCGACGATCTTGCCCTTGGTAGAAAAGAACGGGAATCGTTTGGAGGTCAATTGTCCCGATTGGATTGGTGTGATGCAGACCGATTTGACCAAGACCCGTCAAATCCTGTTCAATCTGCTGAGTAATGCGAGTAAATTTACACTCAAAGGTCTCATCAAACTCACTGTTGATCGTAAGGTTGAAAATGCTGATGAAGTGGTTACCTTCACCATAACCGATTCCGGGATTGGTATGTCGTCTGAACAACTCATTAAATTGTTCAAGGACTTTTCACAAGCCGATAGTTCCACGACCCGCAAATTTGGTGGAACCGGTTTAGGACTTTCAATTAGTCGTCGTTTTGCCCAGATGCTTGATGGTGATATTACGGTCACGAGCCAAATTAGCGTCGGTTCATCATTTACGCTCAAACTGCCTGTTAACCGTGAACAAATTAAGGTGCTTGAACAACCAGCAGCGCCAGCCGTCCGTACCAAACGCAAGACGCAGCCAATGCCTGCTTTCGCGGGTACACTGCTCGTTATTGACGATGATCCCAGCGCCCGCGAACTGATTAATCGCTTTATGCTCAAAGAAGGCTACACAGTTTATACGGCTGATGATGGTGAAATGGGGCTGAAGATGGCTCGTGAATTGCATCCTGATGTTATTACGTTGGATGTCATGATGCCGCGCATGGATGGCTGGTCTGTATTGAATGCGCTTAAAAGCGACCCACAGCTGAGTTCAATACCTGTAGTCATGTTGACGATGGTCAGTGATCAGAATATGGGCTACGCCCTGGGTGCTGCCGATTACGTCACCAAACCCATTGATCGTGATCGTCTCGTCAAAATCCTCAAGCGTTACGAGTGCAGTCTACCGGGTTGTGACATTCTTGTGATTGATGACGAACCGCAAATCCGCGAAATAATTGAACGTACCATGCAAAAAGAAGGCTGGAATGTGTCCCAAGCGCAGGATGGCGTTGAGGCTCTTGAAATCGTTAATAAGAAGGCGCCTCAGCTCATTTTGCTGGATTTGATGATGCCACGCATGGATGGTTTTGAATTTTTGCGCGAACTCCGAAAACTGCCTGTGGGACGTGATCTTCCTGTCATTGTCATTACCGCGATGGACTTGAGCAGCAATGATCATCAGCGCCTTAATGGTTCGGTGGAACAAATTTTGCAGAAAGGTGCCTATAGTCAGGACGATCTTTTGGATGAAGTGCGCCAATTGGTCAAAGGACTGGCGAATAAAACCTCGATTGGCGAAATGTAGACGATTTCATCCTAGTTAATCAGTTTTTCGGTGAGGGTGTATGATTACATTCTCATAAATTCTCTCCTTGCTTCATAAAAATGCTCTTATATTGCTTTTCGTATTTTCTCTCTTAAATAACAGGATTTTCTGACTCGAATAAACCGAAGTTAGATGATTTTCATGTTTGTTTATTGACAGTTCTTGACTCACAGTATATATACAGTTATGAATACAAGTAGATTGGCATTCATGAATCGTTTTGTTAAGCAGGGTGTGTTTTAACAAATGTTGCTGAAACATATAAAATGCATGAACATTTTGTTCGGCGGGATAAGGCAGGAAAAATCGGCAGCATCTTAACGAATTAAGTCGTTTACTGATGTTATGATATTTTCGTGACAGGCAAAATCCGACTAATTCGAAACTAGCGGGATTTTGCCGTTCACAAATGTTAATAACGTGCTAAAATATCGCCCGCAAATCCATAATTTGACCATCTGGGGCACTGAGTATGTATCAAGAAGAACTGTTTCTGAATGAGATTGATGCTGGGGACGACGAGGAAGAAATCCTCGAAGACGATGAAGATCTGGACTTTGAGGATGAAGATCTCGAAGACCTTGATTTTGAAGAAGAGGACGAGGCCGTCGAAGAAATTCAAGTTGAGGAAGATTTCGTTGACGACGAAGGGTATGACATCTCTGAGTTCGATGATGAGGATGACGATTTCCTATACGACGATGATGATGACTTTGATGACGACGATGACGATGACGACGACGACTTTTATGAAGATGATGACGACTACTAGTTCGTTTTCATCTGCATATAGATCCTGATGTTGTAACAAGTATCACATGCTAGATCGCGCCAATAACAACGGGGCAGAGTAATGACTGCTCCTTGTTATTGATGTTTACCCACTTCGTAGTAAACACTCCCCTGCATCTTTTCGCATGAATTGTAAAATTTGTATATTCTGACAGCTAACTATCCATATCCCTTATCTTTCAACATTATTCACTTGTAACCTGTGTTATGATTCATTGAAAGGTTAGTTTTTGTTAGGTTTCTTCAATGTTTGTGCGGTACGAATGTGTTTTTAATCAGTGAGGCTTCGGACGTGAACTCATCTCCCTCTCCTTTAACAATCGTTTTACGCCTTTTACTTAAATGGTGGTGGTTGATCGCCATCGCTGTTGCTCTTGGAGGCGGAGTCGGTTATTTTGTTCGGTCTAAGCAGCCCAACGTTTATGTTGCCAGAACAACTATTTTGTTCGGGCAATTCTTTCAAACAGGTAGCCAACGTCAATCATTAGATGAAACTCGTCAGCAAATCACAACCTATACGGACTTGGTGCGCGAAGCGAACGTCCTGCAGCCGGTTATTGATACGCTCAATTTGTCGATGACAGTTGATGATTTTAATAAGCGTTTGAGTGTCACTGACGAACCAAATTTGCCACTGCTAGACATTAGTGTCTCAGATACGAATGCAGATAATGCTGTCAACATGGCAAATGCTGTCGCTCAGGAATTAATTAATAATGGGCCAACGAGCAAGGTGTCTCAAGACGTTGAATTTAAACGTACCCAACTGAGGCAGCTTCAAACCCAAATCACGCAACTTCAAGGGGAGTATAACGATTTAATTGCCAAGGGTGCAACGCTCACCTCCTCTTTTGAAATTACTCAAAATAAAGCTCAAATTGATGTAACGGCGACTACACTTCAGTCTGTGCGCAACTTGTATTCGGAGATGAGCGCAAGTATGCCGGATACAACCAACGTACTTTCTATATTTACGCCCGCTACCGTAAAGAATACTTCGGTAGTGACAGGGTCTTTGGTCAGTGTAATTTTAGCGGCTGTCGGCGGATTGGTTTTATCCATACTAACCATTATCTTAATTGGTTATTTTGATGATCGTCTGCAATGGCGGGATAATCTGGAACAAATTGATGGGGTCAAAGTTCTTGGCCCTGTGGGGTTGGTTCCGCGAAATAAGCTGCCCCTGTATAGCATTACGATGCCCGGGACTGTTGAGGCTGAAGTTGTTCGCCAACTTCGGGCTAAACTGGTCTTGGCCTCTGATGGAGCCCAACCCAAAGTTGTTACGATCACCAGTTATGACTCCGGAGATGGAAAATCAGTTACCTCGGCTAACCTCGCGCTTGTAACCGCTGAGTCTGGTTTACGCACCTTACTAATCGATGGAGACATCCGCAAGGGAAACCTCCATGAGTTTTTTGGGCTTCCGAATGTGATGGGACTTTCAGATATCCTGGCCGGTCGCGAGGACGTAAGCGTATTGTTATCCCGTACTTTGTTGGACAGTAAATATGACAACTTAACCCTGTTAACAGCCGGGCGCGCAAAGTCCAACCCTGCGGTAGTACTCAGTTCGCCACGGTTAGGCGAAATGATAGAACTTTTAAAAAGTCAGTTCGATGCGATTGTAATGGACTCTGTCCCGAGCATCGGCGGACCCGATTCCGCCTTTCTCGCTGAGCAAAGTGATGGCGTAGTTATCGTTGTACATGGACAACGTTCGACTCTGCGTACACTGCGCCGTACATTGCAGAACTTAAGACAGGGTACAAATCGCAGCGTAAACATATACGGCATCGTTTTTAATCGCATAACCTTACAACTGACTAGTACCTATAATAAGCCATATTATCGCCGTAACTTTGCCATAAACCCTGATAAATTGGATCAGGAATTGTTGGAGGCTGGAAAGCGATCTGCTTTGCCGGGGCGTACTAATAATGTTATGGTTAGCGCAAGCGGAATTCGCCAGTATTCCCTTGCTGCCGCGTCTGTACAATTGGGTATCAGCAAGGAAACGATGCAAGAATGGGTTCGTACAGGCTTTATTAAGTCAGAAAAACTCAATCGGCGTGATTGGATTAGTGAGACTGAGATTTCTGAATTATTGGAACGTTTGCCCCGTCATGAAATGGTAACAAACAATCCTCAAGGCGGTATCCCAACCAAGAACGTCACAGGTAAATTATCCAGTGGCAAGTTGCGGGAATTGCTCGGAGGTCGTGATGCATTGCTTCAAGCAGCTCGAGATCTTAACCCTACTGATGATGTCGAAAAGAAGTAACATTCCTGTTTGTCGAAAAGGATAAGTTAATGTTTGTGAGTGTCTTGCGGAGATTCTCGCTTGTTGGTCGTCTTCGATACTGGCTGCTTGATCGCAATTCTACTTCTTTTTTGCATCTGAGCTTAATCACAATTTGTCTTGTGGGTACCGTCTTTTCGGCCATATTAATGCGTGATTTTGATACCAATCTGGCCCCAAATATGATCAAGGTTTTTCTAGTGATCATAATAATGGGATCATTGGTGGCATTTTTGTTGATTTACCGAAACTTACAATCAACAGCTGTATTTGTTTTCATCCTCAGTATGCTTCTGCACACAGGCATAAGTACAGGCACAGGTACCAGCCTTACTTTTACATTTCTGACGCTATTATTGTGGTCCGTCGTTTGGTTATTTCGAAAGGCAATTGTAGAGAAAAGATTCGAGTTACAGCCTTCACTCGCAAATCGCCCGGCGTTATTTTTCATGCTTGCTGTCGCAATTGCTTTTTTTTGGAGTGGTGCTTTTCCCGAACCACGAGCCAGTTATCTGTTTGATCAAAAAGCCACTGTTCGCTTAATGACGGCGATTGTTCTTATCATTTCCCCATTTACCTACATACTTTTTTCTAATTTAGTGCGATCTGGGCGATCCTTCAAGATTCTTGTTTGGTGGTTGCTTTTCTTTGGTGTGCTAACTGGTTTAATGCGCATTACCAGCCTCGACGTCATACCGGTATTCAATGATAAAGGACAATTTGCGACCTGGTTCGTCGCACTTGCATTAGGACAATTGTTTTTTAACAGAAAAATTTCCAATTACATCAGGATGATTTTGGTTGTAAGTGTGGCGATTTGGATGCAGATTACACTGGGGCTGGGTCTCAGTTGGCTAAGTGGTTGGCTGCCAATGGTGGTTGCTGGCGGTCTATTATTAGTAATCTATTCACGGAAACTTGCAATTGTACTTGGAATAAGCATTCTTATCTGGGCAGCCTTCAATACGTCATTTATTAGCACAACATTTGGTAGTGAGCAGTCTATATCAGGGGATACGAGATCCGTAGCATGGTCACGTGCATTTGGTGTGGTTGGTAAGCATTTCTTATTTGGTGCTGGCCCCGCTGGCTACGAATACTATTTTCACGCCTATGGGTATTATGATACTGCAGTTGGAGCCGCTGACTTATCTCACAATAACTATATCGATATTATTGCACAAACAGGTGTCGTGGGCTTTACGTTATGGATTGCTTTGTGGGTTGGGCAAGGTTGGATGGTATGGAAACTGTTGCGTAAACGGATTGATGATCCTTTCCTTAAGGCACTCAAATACTCTTTGGTTGCCTGTTATCCAGCGATTCTAGTGAGTATGATGCTTGGTGACTGGGTAACACCCTTCCCCTATACGCAAACTTTAGCTGGTATTGACTATACTATCTGGTCGTGGATGCTATCCGGTCTCGTGGTTGCTCTATACTACTTTACCCCTAATCTTCAAACCGCTGCGGATGAAATGCCATCTGCTTCCGCTCCACACTTGTTGTCTGTGCCTGATGCCACATAACTTTAATTTATCTCGAGCATATACAATGTCGCGTAAACGGTTAAATTGGTTTGTCCTGTGCGTTCTATCGCTAATACTTTCTGTTGGTCTACCTGTTCTTGGGCAGGATTCCACACAGCAGACATGGACGACTGCCAAATTCTTGGGAGATGGCTGGTGGCAATCGTTGGCCCTGGATCAGCAGCATAATCTGCATGTCGCTTGGTATGGTCAATTTGATGCAGGCGATAATCTTTCGCATGATGTGATGACTTATAGGCAGCAGAGTAGCGATGGAACTTGGTCAGCCCCAATAGACGCGATTTATACCGGTGATGGTGGTTTTACTATTCGTAATGCCCTGGCGGTAACGAGTGACGGCATTCTTCATGTAGCTTACAGAGGCTCCACTAATCATTATGTGACAAGCGTCCCGGTAGTCGGCGCGCTCAACGCTGTTAACTGGGGAGCCAAAAAGCAGGTAGGCGGTGTGGGCTACTACTTGGACATGATTGCAGGTCAGGATGATACCCTGCATCTTGTACTGAGCGGACGCAGTGAATTCCCCACTTCAACGGCTGAAGGACCGGTTGAACACTTCGCTGAAGGCGCGAAATGCTTCTTATGTTTTGATCTGTTTTATAGGCGTTCAACCGATGGTGGGCAAACTTGGAGCGATTTAGTACCTATTTCCATTAAGTCTGATAGTGGCTCCGACCGTCCCAAAATTCAACAAGGGACGTCCGGTAGACTTTATATTACTTGGGATGAAGGCGTGGACTGGTACGTAGGCAGTGGGCAACCGCTGGATGTACGTATGGTGTACTCGGATGATCAAGGGCTTACGTGGTCCAAGCCCATCGTTTTCGATGGTGGCGCTTTAGCGGATCGCAAACCGATTCAAGGTGCTCTGACTGAGCTGCGTGATGGATCGTTGATGATGGTTTGGCGCTATTCCGGTGTCCTTGACAGCAATATTTATTATCAAATGTCTTCAGATGTCGGCAAAACTTGGACGGTCCCCGCACCAATTCCGGGAATATTTGCGCGGGCTGGCAATGGCACTCCTCTCGATCACTACGAACTCCTTACAGATCGGTTGGGTATCGTACATCTATTTTCAGTTGGTCAAGTAAATTTGGATGTCAAACGAACTGACCAACTTTACGATACGACTTATGTCCCATCGTCGAAGTATTGGGTCGAGCCGCAGCGCATCTACTATAATGTCGACGAAAGTCCTGAATGGCCGGAAGCAGTTGTGGGGCCTTCAAACGACATTCATCTCATATGGTTTAATCGGGGCATTATTCCTGGATCGAATTGTGCTACTTGTATCTTGAAAGTGTATTATAGCTATCTTCCCGGTAATATGGCGGTAGAGCCTACGCAAGCTTTTCGTCCGACATTTACTCCCTTGCCGACAGCCACCGTTTTTCAGAATATCGAACCCACATCCACGACTTTTCCTACTTTGGAAGGTGTTTTGCCTACTTTATATGTGACAACTCAGGATAACTATGTTGCTGAATCCTTATTAGGCGGCGTGTTAGTCTCTGCTTTGTTCTGCGGTGCTATTTTCTTATTCATCCGCTTGCGGCGCTAAGCATAGAAGTGGAGCGCCTCTAACTGCGAGTTTCGTGTAAGACAACCTACCCCGAACTTTTCTTCCCGAAAGGTGGGTGTAAGGGAATGGACGTATCGTTGTCGTACAATGTTGTTTCTTAGTTCACAGGATAATTTCTCACATGACTGCGCTTAAATCAACTTCTGTAAATCAGGATGGAATAAAAATTAACACCAGTGCAAATGTCCAATCTATTGGCATGGTGCTTGCAAGTGTGGCCTTTGGGGCTGTTGGTCAGCTTACACTTAAAGCTGGTATGAATAGTATTGTTCAGTCCTATGGTAAATTGCAGCTTTCGGTCGATACGCTGCTTCATATGGCGACCAATCCATTACTCATTGTTGGCATTGCTATATTCGGTGTCAGCACTTTGCTTTGGCTTTTTGCTCTCGCTAAGGCCGACCTCAGCTTTGCCTATCCCTTTCTCAGTCTTACCTATTTGGCAGTACTGATCGGTGGTGCTTTCCTGTTCGGTGATAAAGTAACACTGCCTCGTGTGTTGGGTTTTGCAGTTATTATCGCAGGTGTTTGGATCGTCGCACGTAGTGAGCAGAAGAAGAGCTAGCCATGCGGATTGGTGTAATTGGTGGTGGCTTGATGGGTGTAGCATTGGCTTATTACTTAGGCCGGGGCCAAAATCAAGTCACAATCCTTGAGCAGACTTCCCGTCTCGGTGGCTTAAATGATCAACTTCAATTTGAAGATGGATTTACTGTTCCGCGCTATCAACATGCGCTTATGCCAACCGACACAACTATGCGTGACCTTTGCGTTAATCTTGACTTGCAGGATGAGTTATTTTATCAAAATGCACGGGCAGGGTTTATTCACAACAATGCTATCCATCCCATGAGCAATGTGCTGGACTTCCTGTCATTTCCAATGCTCAGGTTGCGAGATCGCTTCCGGCTTGGCCGGATGATTTTGCTGGCACGCAGAATATCCAACTGGAATGAATTAGACCATCTCACTGCTAAAGAGTGGTTAGTGCAAGTTGGCGGAACTGAGGCATTCGAACGTATTTGGCGACCATTACTGGAAGCTAAGTTCGATGGTGTTTACGATAATGTCTCAGCAACCTACATTTGGGCATGGTTAAATCGTATGTCCCCGGTCCGCCAAGTCTCGCATCTATCCAATTCAATCGGCTATTTAAGGTACGGGCATTACTCGTTGATTGAAGCCCTTGCAAATGCATTTGTAAAAGCAGGGGGCCAAATAAAGTATGATGTCCGCGTGCGAGAAATTGAAGTTCAGGACAGAAAGGTTCAGCAGGTGCGTACCGCTGTTGGAACACTAGAATTTGATGTGTTGATTGCCGCGATAGCCACACCCATTTTTGCCCAATTGCTTCCAGGAGCTTATCCGGAATATCAGGCGCTGCTTGAACAATCCAAGTATTTAGGTCTTATTTGTCCTGTCATGGTATTGGATAAACCCCTGTCAGATTTCTGGACGCTGAATCTAACCGATCCTGCGTATCCTTTTTCGACTATCATTCAGACACCTCACGCCGAAAAAAGTGGTCATTATATCGTTTACTTGCCGCGATATACCGCGCCGGATAATGATTGGATGGGGGTATCTGATAATGATATTCGAACGGCTTGGCTCAGCCATCTAAAGAAGATTTTCCCGGCGTTCTGTGAAAATCAGATCATACATTTTGCAGTCAGCCGTTCACGTTATGCTGAACCTATCCATGCAGTGAATATGGACCGAAATAAGTTGGACATCCAAACACCTTATGCCGGTTTATATTTAGCCAATACCGCCCAGGTGTATCCATCACTTGCCACGAGTGAAACCGCCGTGCGCCACGCACGACAGGTTGCGGAATTGGTGCAGGTATACCATCCCATTTCAGTGGCGCAATAACATGCGTGTCTTACTACTGACGCAGGTTTTACCTTATCCTCCGGATAGCGGTCCCAAGGTCAAAACCTATCACGTTCTGAAGTACCTTGCTCAAAATCATCAGGTCACATTAGTGTCTTTTGTTCGTGATACCGATAAACCTGAATATATCCAACATCTCGAAACCCTGTGTGAACGTGTAATAACGGTACCTATAAAACGTGCTCCCTTACGTGATCTGGTCTTTTTAGGTAAAAGTTTATTTACGGGTCAACCCTGGATGATGCTGCGTGATGAACGCCCCGAAATGCGTGCAGCTTTGCAAGAATTGTCCGCTACAACCCGGTTTGATGTCGTCCATGCCGATCAGCTGAATATGGCTCAATATGCGCTGCCGTTTACCAATAGTCGTAAGGTGCTGGATCTACACAATGCCTTGTGGATACTCTACCGTCGTATGGCAGCGACCTTACCCCTGCATAATCCAATGAAATATTTGCTACTTCGAGATTGGCGACTGCTCAAAAACTACGAAGGTCAGATGTGCCGCGTTTTTGATGCTGTAACTGCCGTTAGTGATGAGGATAAACAATCGCTGATTGAGGCAGGCGCTCGTTCCGATATTCAAGTTATTCCCATTGCCATTGATATTGATAAACAAGCGTACATTCAGCGTGCGCCGTCATCGCCGCATATTGTTCATGTCGGAACTATGTATTGGCCTGCAAACATTGACGGTATTCGATGGTTTTTGGATCAGATATATCCGATCATCAAAGAGCAGGTTCCTAATGTGCGCTGCACTTTAATTGGCGCACGTCCACCCCAAGATATTAAAGATCGAGAACAAACTGACTCATCGATCAAAGTAACAGGCTATGTAGATGATCCGTTGCCGTATTTGCAGGATTCCAGCATGATGATTGTACCCTTACGGGCGGGAGGGGGGATGCGCGTCAAGATTTTGAACGCTTTTGCTCAAGGCTTACCAATGGTTAGTACCACTGTGGGCTGTGAAGGTATCCATGTCACCAATAATTATGATATTTTGGTGGCCGATACACCGCAGGATTTTGCTCAACAAACCATTCGTTTGCTGACTGACTCAAACTTGAATCAACAATTGACTGTACATGGACGCCAAACTGCTGAACAACAATATGATTACCGCCGTGCCTGTGCACCTCTCGACAAAATCTATGGTTAGTGAGGCGACCTAACAGCAAACGTAAATTATTTAGTTGCTTGCAAGCCTGTACGATTTGAATATAGGGTGGAGAAACTTACACAAAACATCGTTAGCGCGTGAGTAACCTTATTTCTACATGATTCGAGCAAGGAATGTAAATGTCTGAATTGGCTTAATTCAATAATCAACTATGCGTATTCTTTTTATCGCTCCCTACATTCCATCTTTGGTGCGCGTTCGCCCTTATAATTTTATTCGTACCATGCACTCGCGTGGACACGAAGTGACCTTGCTTGCACTTGTTCCTCCCGGCGAAAGTGAATTTTCACTCAACGAATTGCGTGGCTGGTGCCAAGCTATTCATACTGTTCCCCACAATCGCAATCAAGTGCTGATGAATGGCGTGCGCGGGTTGCTGAGTCGGCTTCCCTTGCAGGCATATTACTCCTATTCACCGGCATTTACGGAAAAGCTGCGACAGGTACTCACCGCTTCCTCTTTTGATGTTGCACATGTTGAGCATCTGCGCGGAGCTATTCTGGCGGATTCCTTAAAAACGCTCCCCGTGGTATTTGACTCAGTGGATAGTATTTCACTCCTTTTTGGTAAAGTTCTTGAAGATGCACCTAATCTCAAAAGTCGTTTAATGGCGATGTTGGATTTAGATCGCACCCGCCGTTTTGAAGGCACTCTTACGCGCCGCTTTTCACAGGTTGCCGTGACCAGTGAAGCGGATCGTCAGGCACTCATCAAATTGGGCAGCGAAGGGAAATCAGTCAAGGTCGTCTCCAATGGGGTCGATCTGGATTACTTCAAACCGCAATCTGTCCCGCGTGAGCCATTACGTTTGGTGTTCACGGGCAAAATGAGTTATCACGCCAATGTTGCTGCTGTCGAGGATCTCGTTCACAAAATTATGCCACTTGTCTGGCGTACCCAACCTCAGGCAGAGTTGTATATCGTCGGCAAAGATCCTACCGAAGCTGTCAAGGCATTGGCGCAAATTCCCAATGTGGTAGTTACTGGTTCAGTGCCGGATATGCGTCCTTACCTTGCTTCTGCGGCGGTAGCGTTGAGTACGGTGCGTTATGGGGTAGGTGTTCAGAATAAAGTGCTGGAAGCCATGGCGATGGCAACACCAGTTGTATGTTCGCCACAGGCAAATTCTGCCCTCCAAACTCATGTTGGTGAGGATATTCTGGTTGGCGATTCATCCGAAGCCATTGCGGCCCATATTCTTGAGTTGTTGGCCTCGCCAGAAATACGCAATCGCATCGGTGCTGCTGGACGGAAGTATGTTGAAACCTATCAGACATGGGATCGTTCGGTTTCAATTCTTGAAAATATCTATGTTGAAGTCGGGAACGATTGGCGTAGCCAATCAGTGCAAAAGTAGAAGGGCTTGATTATGGGAACTGGTGTCGTTGAAACCAATCTAAAATATCTTGAACGGAGTCCCATAGCGGCGTTCAACAACCTTATTCGACGTAATATTCACACCAAACTGCGCGTCGTTCAATTTGCTTTGCTCGGCTTGGATGTTGCGGCCCTAATTCTGGCTTTTGAATTGGCTTTTAACATTCGTTTCATTGGACCGACCACCAATCTCTTTGACGCCAACGCCTTTCAAAATCCAGGTTTTTATTTGCAGTTTATGTTGATTTTGGTTCCGGTTTGGATTGCGTTGTTTTTCGTATTCCGGCTGTATGATCCGACTATTCTGTTTGGCGGCCTGCGTGAGTATGCCAATGTCTTCAATGGTTGTACAGCTGGCTTTATGCTGGTTATTATCGCCGGTTATCTCGACCCTTCGCTGGTACTTGCCCGTGCGTGGCTTATTATTGCGTGGGCGTTTTCTATTCTGTTCATGATGATTGAACGTTTCGCATTTCGCAGACTTATTTATGTGATGCGTAGTCGTGGACATTTAATGTCTCCAACCTATATTGTTGGCGCTAATGCAGAAGGAATAGCTATTGCCGAGCAGTTGATGAGCACATCGGCAACCGGCGTCAATATCATCGGTTTTTTGGACGATACCATTAGTGCGGGCAAGGAAATCCTCCCCGGCCTTGTTGTACATGGCCCCACCAGTCGTGCTGAAACGCTTGTGCAGCGTTTTGGCATTGAACGCTTAATCGTTGCTACAAGCGGCATTCACCGTGAAAACATGGTTGATCTTTTTCGTCGTTTTGTGAATTCGGCTGATGTCAGTATGTGGCTGTCATCTGGCATGTACGAAATTTTGACGACAGGTGTGCAAATTCAGGATGTCGGCAGCGTGCCAATGGTGAGTGTCAATCGTGTTCGCTTGACAGGCGTTAACATTGTTTTGAAAGCCCTTATTGATTACCTTGGCGCGATCTTTGGGCTGATAGTTTTGTCGCCATTATTCCTCTTTATCGCCATTGTCATGAAACTTACTGATCCCGGGCCGATAGTCTATCGACGTCGTGTAGTTGGCGTCGGTGGCAAAGAGTTTGATGCCTACAAATTCCGTACAATGGTTGTTAATTCGAAAGATGTGTTGGAAGAACTTCTTGCGCGTGATCCTAAAGCCCGCGACGAATACAACAAATACTACAAGCTTAAGGATGATCCGCGCATCACTAAGATCGGTGCCTTTCTCCGCAAGACTAGCATTGATGAACTGCCCCAATTGATAAATGTTTTACGTGGTGAAATGAGTATCGTTGGCCCACGTATGATTACAATGGAAGAAGTCGAGAAGTATGGCAAGTGGGGTCTTAACTTACACACTGTGAAGCCGGGTATAACGGGCCTCTGGCAAGTGGCGGGGCGCAGTGAACTTACTTACGAGGAACGTGTCCGCCTGGACATGAACTATATCCGCAATTACTCTATATGGATTGATTTGCAGATCGTCGTACAGACTATTCCAGCCGTTTTGATGAGTAAAGGCGCATATTAACGATTACTTTCCATGAGCAGCGAAATGCACCGCGTACTGTGAAAGATTAGGATAGATCATTCTTTCCAAATAGGACAAGTGTCCCACACCTTTTATCATCAAAAGTGTTATAATAATTAACAATTAGTTATGAACACTTTGTCGTGGCTTATCTAGGGTGCATTGGGCACTCATAAGGGATAAGACCGCGAAAACCGGGAGTTGGGGCAGCCACTCCCGGTTTTTTATTCCCATAAATCATACATTTGTGCAATATGTAATATCCATTGCTTGACGATAATTAGAAAATTATGTACTCTCCTTGTGACCGTTCACACACGATAGGAGATGTGACTACCACTTGATTAGCGTCTGTAATTATCTTTGTTCAATCAAATAACTATTTTGAAAGAGGTTTGAATATGTCCAGCAAAAAAGCCTTTAACCGTCGTGACTTTTTGAAGGGTTCACTTTTCGCCTCATCGGGTCTCGTTGCTGCCAATTTCTTCAGTTTTATGGAATACCGCCGTGCTAACGCTCAAACTAAAAAACTAAAAGCCGCCATGTCCAGCGCCGGTTTAGCAGGTACATGGAATGCCCAGGGCCAGGAAGCCGCCCTTAAATGGGGTGAATTGCTCGGTGTAGACATCACATGGTTTGACGGCGAATTCGATCCTGCAATTCAACGCGGCAAGATTGATCAAATGGCGACCGATAAATGGGATTTCGTCGCCATGCAGCCCGGCGCAATTGGTACACTGGTCGAACCCGTTCAAACGATGATCGATGCGGGTATCCCCGTAATCGATATGGATACGCTGATTGCTCCATTGGACAAGCTAAAGTCAATGGGCGTGGTTACATTGATTGCCCCGAACAACGTTTTTATGTCCGAGTCAGTGGTTGCTAAGTTGGTCGAGAAGATGGGCGGCAAAGGTAAGATCGCTCACATTGGTGGTGCACCCGGTCACACTGGCGCACAGGCACGTGGACAGGGTTTCTTGAACATCGTCAAGAAGTATCCTGATATTGTGGTTGTTGATGATCAACCCGCTGACTGGGATGTGGCAAAAGCCGCTTCGTTGACCGAGAGCGTTCTAAACAGCCATCCTGATATTACCGGTATCTTCGCTGACAATGACGATATGGCACTCGCTGCCCGTCAAGCAGTCGAAAATGCCGGTATGGGTGACCAGGTATTTGTCGGCGGCGTCGATGCAATGCAGCCCGCCATCCAAGCGGTTGCCGATGGTAAGCTCGTAGCGACCGCCCGTAATTCTGCCACCCGTATTCATGGTTGGGCAGTTATCGCCGGTGCGTACGCTGCAACAGTCGGACTTGAGCAGGCTAAGAAGGATATTCCGTTCTTTGTTCTTGCTGACGGTCCTGCCATTTATGGCGACATCGACAATAATCCTGATTTAGCGGCTGAACCCTGGAAGTTGAACAATTACGGCATGAGTCCTGCTGCCGGGTTGGTGTGGGCAGAAGATCAACTCGTCTTCTAAAAGTACATGCACTCGCTTGTACAACTTGTGAATGGGCGAGGGGCGCAGCAAATGCGCCCCTTTCTGGCTATTCCATTAAGAGGATGGTATGGATGCTCCACTAGTTCTTGAATTGAAGCACATCAACAAAAGTTTTGAAAATATTCATGCTTTAGACAATGTTGATTTTGATTTGCGTCAGGGCGAAATTCATGCTCTGGTCGGTGAAAATGGAGCCGGTAAGTCAACGTTGATGCGTATTCTTGCGGGTATTTATGCCGAATACGAGGGTGATTATATCCTCAATGGCAAGTCAGTTCGCTTACAATCCCCGCGTGACGCGCTCAGTCGTGGCATCGGCATGATTCATCAAGAGTTGAGCGTGATGCCTGAACTCTCGGTGGCCGAGAATCTATTCCTCGGTCGGCAGCTAACTTCCGCTTTGGGTTTGTTAGACTGGCGCAAAATGAACCGTATTGCCGAAGAAGAACTTGCAAAGATCGGATTTGATAACATTAATGTGGCCGATCCACTGGGCAATTATTCTCTTGGTACGCAGCAAGTGGTAGAAGTACTGCGCGTAATTTTGTCAGGAGCCAAGGTACTCATCATGGATGAGCCTACCACTGCGCTGTCGCCTCCTGAAGTTGAACGCTTAATCCAACTTATTGACACACTTCGCCAGAGTAACCGCAGCATTATTTATATTTCGCATTTTCTTGATGAGGTCATGCGGGTTTCGGATCGGGTTACCGTTCTTCGTGACGGTCGTAGAGTAAACACCCTAGATACGAAATCAACGCACCTGGATCAACTGATCTCGTTTATTTTAGGTCGTGAAGTTAATGCCAAACTGCCGGAAGCAACAACCCAAAAAGACGGACATACACTTCTTGAGGTACGTGATTTAACGGCTGATGTTTTTAGTAATGTCAGCCTCAAGGTTAATCAGGGCGAGGTCGTGGGTTTGTATGGTGCTATCGGCGCTGGGCATTTTGACCTGGCGCGGGCAGTTTTTGGTATGTATCGTTTCGATAGTGGCACTGTGCAAGTAGAAGGAAAATCCTTCCCCAAGAATTTCTCTGCCCGTTATTCGATTGAGCATGGCCTCGCTTACGCTACCGAATCGCGCCGTAAAAGCCTTTTTATGGAAGAGCCGATTTATCGTAATGTGATGCTACCTCATCTTCATCAGATAGGCCGCGTGTTTGCACCCAAGCAAGCCTATGAACTCGACATGGCACGTCCGCAAATCGCCCTGACCGGTGTTCATCCAAACGATCCGCTCAATCCTGTTGGGCAGTTGAGTGGTGGAAACCAGCAAAAAGTGGCTATTGCCCGTTGGCTGCCGTTCCCGCCGAAAGTGTTTATCGTAGCTGAACCCACGCGTGGTATGGATGTCGGCGCTAAGAGCGAGGTATTAACCATCTTGCGTAATTTCCGCAATCAAGGCTACGGCGTTCTGGTCATATCGAGTGAGCCGGAAACCGTTTTAACCGTTGCGGATCGGATCATGGTTATGTCACACGGGCGCGTGGTAGCCGAACTCGAAAATAAAGATATTGATAAAGATACTTTGTTGAGGCTTTTATGACATTACAGACTACACCTCACTCCGAAGCAAAACCTGCTAAAAAATTAACCAGTGGACTACCACGGTGGGTGACAACCCTCGCTCCTGTTTGGACATTAGTGGCTTTGTTTGTTTTCTTTGGACTAGCATCACCGTCGTTTTTGCGTCCTCAAAACGTCAATAATATTTTGGTGCAGGTCTCCACACTGGCGATCTTCGGCACCGGTATGACCTTCGTTTTACTAACGGGCGAAATTGATCTCGGTATCTCCTCTACGGCGTCGATTGCCGGAATGATTGCTGCTTACTTGTTTGCCACACTCAAGCTGCAAGAGCCGATTCCATTGATCGCCGGTTTGGTCGTTGGTACTCTTTTAGGGCTTTTCAGCGGCCTCATTTGTACACGTTTCCGCATACCAACATTTATGGGAACGCTTGCCATATCATTTATCGGATCAGGCTTGACGACCTATGTTAGCAAAGGTCGCACTGTCACTACCTTGCCAGATTATGCGCGTTTTTTGGGCAGTGGGCGTATCTTTACTGATGAAGCAGGCAAAGGTGGGTTTCCCTTCATCGTGATCGTGGCGGCGATTTGTTTGGCGATCGCTTACGTAGTTTTGCGCTATACACGTTTTGGCCGATATGTCTACATGACGGGTGCGAGTAAACCAGCTGCGCGTCTTGCAGGTGTAAACACCAATATGATTCTAGTTGCTGTTCTCACCATCAGTGGTTTTACGGCGGGTATGGCGGGTATTGTGAGCATGGGACGCCTTGGCAGCGCACAACCCGATCCTGTTCCCAGTTACCTGTTGGATACCATTAGCGCGGTGGTGCTGGGTGGCACAGCTTTGACAGGTGGTCGTGGCGGTATCCTGCAAACCGTCATTGGCCTTTTGATCTATGGCACACTCCGCAATGGGTTGGATAATATTCCGGGCATCGACATCTATTTGAAAGAATTTATTACTGGCTTAGTGCTGGTTGTTGCGCTCGTGGTCAATGTTGTTTTCTCAGGCCGCGCTGCAAGGGATAAAACGGTGTAATTATGTTTGGCGACCTTTCTCCTGAATATCGACCCCTGACACCGCAATCTATCGGGGATTATGTTCATTCTCGTTCGGAGTTAAGCGGCATCTTCCAACCGTCTGACGAAATTGAAGCGGTAGAAGTGGGCGATGGCAACCTCAATCTGGTCTTTAAGGTATGGGCGAAGGCTGATCCTAAGCGTACGGTCGTGCTCAAACAAGCGCTTCCCTACGTCCGATTGGTAGGGGACAGTTGGCCTTTGCCACCGGATCGCGCCCGTATTGAGGCGCAAGCGTTAGAAATTCATGGGCGGCTTGCTCCCCAGCACACGCCTAAGGTTTATTTCTACGACCCCGACATGTATCTGACGGCCATGCAAAATTTGACCGAGCATATCATCATGCGGAAGGGCATGATTCAGGGCATCAAGTATCCGCGCTTTGCCGAGCATATCGGGCTGTTTATGGCGCGGACGCTGGGTAATACATCCGACCTTGTACTGGATTACCGTACCAAAAAACTGGAAGTTGCCCGCTTCATCAATCCTGAACTCTGTAAAATTACCGAGGATCTGGTGTTCACCGAACCTTACCGCTACACCGAGCGCAATCCCTTCCACAAAGAGCTCGAGCCGCAGGTTTTGGCCCTGCAAGCTGATGAAGCCCTGCGTGTGGAAGTGGCGACCATGAAAGAGAAGTTCATGACGCAGGCACAAGCTCTGGTACATGGTGATCTGCACACCGGCAGCATCATGATTAACCAGACTGAAACGATTGTGATTGACCCTGAGTTTGCTTTCTATGGCCCGATGGGCTTTGATGTCGGCGCGGTAATTGGTAACTTGTTACTAAGCTATGCCTCGCATGAGGTACGTTCGCCCGACCCCGACAAACGGGCCGACTTCCGCAAGTATTTGACTGACAGCATTATTCAACTCTGGCATGTTTTTGAGCGTGAATTCCAACCGATCTGGAACCAGGTTGATCCGATCAATATGCCTAAAGGCTACCAGCAGAACTACATGTTGAATATTTTGCAGGATGCGGCAGCTATGGGCGCTTGTAAGATGATGCGGCGTATCATCGGGTTGGCAGGTGTAGAAGACATTCGCGGGATTGAAAATGTCGATGATCGTTCGGTGGCGGCCAGCCTGTCACTGAACATCGCGCAAACGCTGATTATGAACCGGAAACATTTCACGACGATTGAGGAGTTAGTTGAAGCGGCGGCGGCTTGCAAACCAACTTATCCCTGGAAGCGCTAAGTGCTGTAGATTGCTGCATATTTTGCAGAATTTGCATTACTTCCGCTGAAATGGCGGCGGGAAGCTCGCTCGACACCACCGAAATGACAGAGTTTCAGCGGGATGCCCGGTTAATGCCACCGCTGCACAATTCGCATTGCCGTTTCAGCGGATATAAGCGACGCTGCCGCCATGCGGTGAAGTTTACTCAAATGGTAAGCTGCAACAGATAGGACTGCATTCAGTGGTGGAGTGTGAGATTGACCCAATCCACCCCACCCCCAACCCCTCCCCGAAGCGTCAGGGAGGGGAGAAAATGCAAAATTCGGGTGCAAAAATGACTATTTTTCGGCTAGAAAATATCTCCACCGTTTAGTGTGGCGCTACCAGCTGCAACATTTCATACTTATTGTAGAACAAATGGGCTGAATTAGCAAGCGCTGACCGTTCGACGGTAAGACTGCATGCAGTGGTGGAGTGTGAGATTGACCCAATCCACCCCACCCCCAATCCCTCCCCGAAGCGTCAGGGAGGGGAGAAAATGCAAAATTCGGGTGCAAAAATGACTATTTTTCGGCTAGAAAATATCTCCATCGTTTAGTGTGGTGCTACCCCGTTCGAGTTTACATACTTTTGGAGGTCTAGAATTACTGAAGAAGAACTGTCTTCACCTGAGCTTTTACAAAAAGATTAACTATAATGCGGGCTACAGAAACTCGACGTGATTGAGCATGTCTTCTGCATCGAGTACATCATACATCAGAACAAGACCGCGAATAACATCTTTGTTGGAGACTGTTCTGGGCTTATAGTAAGCAATACCGGCATGGGGAATTTGTTTGCTGTGCAGAATGAGGAAATCTTCGTCTTGCGTCACGAACACGCGACCCTCAACAATGGCGTAAGCAAGGTATTCTTCGTCCTTAAAGCCCATATGGCCGATTTCTGGCGTAGTAATAACATCTATATCGCGTGTGCGTAATCCATCCGCGATTTCTCTTGCCATATTTTCATCTAGATAAAATCGAATTCTACTCGGCATCTTTTTGAATACGTTTCAGTTTTTCCTGAAGGCGAGAGGGATTGTCATTCTTGAAAGTTTCTGCAATTTGTTCGCTTTCGAGGATGTCGGCGCGAATTTCATCCAAATGTTCAAAGGCATAGGTCAATGCGGCGTGAACTTGGACAAGCGTGAGACTGTGAGCGCTGGCAATTTCGTCGGCACTCATTCCTAAGTGCTCGTGCCATATGTAGACGTTTTGAACTTTAATTCCGCGTCCGGCGATGCAGGGTTTACCGCTGCGTACACCCGGCGTTTGTGTGATGTGTGCGGCAGTGACGTTATAAGCTGCGGTTGGTGTTGTCATAATCGCCTCATCAATTTCACTTTGCTTAATCATAACATAACCTCGGAATCAAAAGGGCGAGACATTGATTTCTCGCCCCACAATAAAGCCAATATGCAAACGCTATTTGAGTCTGCGTTTGGCCTCGTACTGCACCATATTGACGATGCCCATCAAGCCTTGGCCTTTGCCCATCGAAACTTCACGACCGAATAAGTCATAAACCACGCTGGTCTGTAGAGCAGCCACTTTTTCCAGTGGCTGACCGGAGCAGGTTTCATCCAGCACGGCGCACATAGCCTTGGCCGAAAGCCCCTGTGGATTCAACACATCAAAGTAATATTTCAGCGTCCCATCGGGATTATCCAATGCCCAAACGAAGGCTTCGGACTCACAGGCTGGTACACGGTGGGATTCGTCATAGGGTTGTGTGGCGATGGTCGGCGGCACTTTGGCTTCGGGGAAGCGGTCAGCGATTTCGATCAGGTATTCCGCCCGTTCGTTGCGGTCGGTGATGGTTGAAAAGTCGTCAATGATGTCATTCAGTTTGTCGGGATAATTGCTCATGCTCAATGCCTTCTGAGGGTTAATTAATGGCGCGCATCTTACCACATCAGGCCGCGCCAATCACGGGAAATGGAAAGGAGGGCTGTAAACCCTCCCCACATCATCAAAGATATGCTATTGACGTATCAAACCGGATGCAGCTTACACACTTTTCTCAATCGGCACACCGACCGCATTACCCCATTCGGTCCAGCTTCCATCGTAGTTGCGGACGTTTTTGTATCCGAGTAAATTGGTCAGCACAAACCACGAATGGCTGCTGCGCTCGCCGATGCGGCAGTAAGCCACAATGTTATCAGTGGGTTTCAAGCCCTGTTCGCCTTCATAGATGGCCTTGAGTTCGGCAGCAGACTTGAAGGTGCCATCTTCGGCGTTGACGGCCTTGGCCCAGGGAACGCTCCTGGCACCGGGGATATGACCACCACGCAGCGCGCCTTCCTGCGGATAATTGGGCATATGAGTCAGTTTGCCACTGTATTCGTCAGGACTGCGAACGTCAACCAGGGGCAGTCCAGCCTCGACATGCTTCAATACCTGATCGCGGAAGGCGCGGATTTCAGTATCGTTGCGTTCTGGCGCTTTATAGTCGGTTGCCGCGTAGCTCGGCACTTCCTTAGTCAGTTCGCGGCCTTCCTTCTCCCACTTCAAACGGCCACCATCCACTAATTTAGCGTTGGTATGACCAAACAACCGGAACACCCAGTAGGCATAAGCCGCCCACCAATTGTTCTTGTCTCCATAAAATATGAGGGTGGTTTCGGGGGTAATGCCAATGCGTGAGGCCAACTTTTCGAAGCCTTCACGGTTTAAGTAGTCACGGCGCACCTGGTCGTTGAGGTCATTCGTCCAATCGACCTGTACCGCACCGGGGATATGTCCCGAGGGATAGAGCAGCGGGTCTTCGTTGGACTCGATAATACGAATATTGGCATCCTTCAAATGGTCGGCTAACCATTCGGTAGAAACCAGCACATCGGGGTTGGCGTATCCACGGCTTGCAATGTCATCCATTGTTCTTAACTCCTTCTTTTGTCTGCTATACAGCTTATACAATCATAACTTTTTGCATTACACCGGACAATCCCTGTTGTCTATTGGCCTCCATCTTGCAAATAAAAAGCCGACCTGCGTAGGTCGGCCTGGTTGTGTCTATACTGAAGACTGATCGCTGAACAACCTTACTCGCCCGGACGCAGACGCGTGTATGCCTGTGTACAACACATACACATGGGACAACACATCATTACCGGATAGTGATTAAAGGTGTTCATGGGTTAAAATATAGCGGAGGAGCATCATAATGTCAACAACCACACAAGCCCAACCGCTGGCCGACCGTGTACGCCCCAAAACGCTCGACCAGTTTATCGGACAAAAACATCTGGTCGGGAAGGGCAAGCCGCTTTATCTGGCGATTACCCAGAACCGCATCTACTCCATGATATTTTGGGGGCCGCCCGGTGTCGGCAAGACGACTCTCGCCCGAATTATCGCCACCGCCACCAACCGTCCCTACTTTGAACTGTCGGCAGTTTCGGCAGGTAAAGGTGAAATCCGCGCGATTGTCGAACAGGTGCAGACGGCGGATAAGCGCGATCTGTTTTCACAAGCCGAGGCCAAGGAAAAGCAGCGGGGCAGCGCTGTACTGTTCCTCGATGAAATTCACCGTTTCAACAAAGCCCAGCAGGATTTTCTGCTGCCTTATGTGGAAGATGGCACGCTGATCCTGATCGGCGCGACCACCGAAAACCCGAGCTTTGAGGTCAATTCGGCGCTGCTCTCGCGCAGTCGTGTGTTTGTGTTGGAAGCACTAACCGTCGATGAAACCAAAGCGATTATTCAGCAGGGCGCGACCGAACTCGGAATCACCATCGAGCCGGATGCTGAGTCTTTCCTGGCTGAGTTTGCCAATGGTGATGCCCGTCAATCGCTCAACCTGCTGGAAGTCACTGTTGAACTCTACGCCCAAGAATCCAAAACGGTAACGCTGGATAATCTGAAGAACGCGCTGCAATCCAAGTTTCTGCGATACGACAAAGGTGCGGAAGAACACTACGATACGATCAGCGCTTTCATCAAGAGTATGCGCGCCAGTAATGTGGATGCGGCTTTGTATTATCTGGCGAGGATGGTGAATGGGGGCGAAGATCCCAAGTTCATCGCCCGCCGACTGGTGATCTTTGCGAGTGAAGACATTGGCAATGCACAGCCGACGGCGCTGGTGGTGGCGAATGAGGTTTTTCGTGCGGTAGAAACCATCGGCTTACCGGAATGTCAGTTCAATCTGGCGCAAGGTACAGCCTATATGGCGATGGCGCCCAAAGATCGCACTTCAGGGGATGCCTACTTCGCGGCGCTTGAGGACGTTAAAGGGCAGGGCAACTTGCCTATCCCGCTCAACTTGCGTAATGCGCCGACCAAACTCATGAAAGAACTCGGTTACGGCAAAGGCTACGAAATGTACTCGACTGATGATTTGTTGCCCGAAGCGCTTAAGGGGCGAAAGTATTATAAGAAGTAGCTTTAACCTATTGAGTCAATGTCAATCATAAATTCTGTCTAATAGTCCTAGTTGTTTTTCGAGTTCATCAGATTTATTTGTCAAGTCATTCGAAAGTTGTTTACGGCGCATATTTATATTTCTCGCGGTTGAGAACAAAAATAAACTCAATGCTCCAGACAAAGCTCCAATACCTCCACCTACTTTTGCCATGTATTGTGCATCCCCATTATTACCACTAACAATTAACATCATTAATGTGAATAGAAGGAAAACACTGGCAACAAGTCCTAAAATCCCTGCCCAAATATAACGTTTCCAATATCCTTTTGTTTGGTGATTATAATTGTATAAGGCAGATTGCAACGTATTAGTTTCGTTTTCTAGTTGTGATAGTTTATTTTGAACAGTTTCTTTTTCTTGTACACGCTTTTCATTTTCTCTTCTGGTACGGACATCCTCAGCAATTATATCCACACTACTTTGAACCTTTGCAATCGCATCTATTACAGGTGAAAGCGAAATAATACCTCCACCTCGTTTTACAATTTGTTCCACTCCGCAGTGCGAACAGGCAAAGCGATCAATATCAGGCGTAACTTGAAGTTTTCCTCCACAATTTGGACAAGACAATGTTACAAAATCGCTCATGAATAACTTCTCCAACCACGTATAAATCAAAACTATTAGTAAGTGTAACTCAAAATTTAAATCCGAAAACTTAAGTCTTGACTAGCCAAACTAACCAAGATTGTTTTCTTCAATTTTTTCGCTGCCCCAGCAACCAATCCCACACGGCCTGATCCTCATAGACCTGATCCCAACAATAGTGATCTTTGTCGGGGAAGATGGTCAATCGGACATTGCCGCCACAGTCTTCGAGCAGCTTCGCCATTTGCATCGAGTGTTCTACGGGAATGTTCTCGTCTTTCGCGCCATGAAATACCCATACAGGCACATCTTTGAGCGCACATACTTTCGCAGGAAAGCCTTTATCTTCCGGCGGTTTCCG
>JBGAHG010000075.1:0-11169 GCA_044226325.1 Aggregatilineales bacterium | reverse complement strand
GTTATCGGTATAGAGGCGGCCAACCTTTATGTAAACCAGGTTGGTATGCCTGATTGGGTTAAACTCGACAACGGAACGACAGTTCCGAACCCGGCTACACCGCCTACACAACTCGGATTGCTCCGCACAGTAAATATTAACCAGTCTGCTGACCAGAACCCGGTTTTCTACGAGTGGGGTTATATGTATTCGTTGATCAACATTTGTAACTCCGTTCTGAAATCTGCTGATGGAATTAAATACGCAGGCGATCAGGTTACAAAATTGAACACCATCAAGGCATGGGCCTACTGGTGGAAAGGCTTCGCATATGCGAAGATTGGATCACTTTACTATGCGGGTATCATTGTGAACGAGCCATACTCAAGCTATCCTCCGACGATCGTTCATGATTACGTTTCGCACGACGCGATTATCGCTGAGTCAAATGCAAACCTTGACAATGCTGTGACTGCGTTGAATGCTGTGACGGTGACTACCGACTACACCAGAATGATGAGTAACCTGATCCCTGATATTTTCCAATCAGGTACTGGCGCAGTTCCTGGTTCGTCAAGCTATACAAACCTGGGTGCCGTTCCGAGCGTGGCAAACTTCAAGCGTTCGATCAATACGTTGAAGGCACGCAATCTGCTCGTGAACAAACGTGTAACAGCAATGACTGCAACAGATTGGAACGCGATCCTGACGCTGACTGCCGGTGGACTCACTTCGACGGACAAGGTGTTCATCGCCAAATCAAACGCCACGGGCGATTTCATGAGCCCATCGGGAGGAAATGTGCCGAATATCACCGCGGGCGGTGATCCTTCGTCAACTACCTACAAGATCAGCGAAAGATTTATCCAGGATATGAAAACCGGTGACAAGCGTCTCGCCAACAACTTTACCACCGCCTCAGGAGGTAAATGGATTGGCAACTCTGACCGCGGCAATATCTTCAACACACGTTGGAGGATGACCAATAATACTTCAGGAGTAGGATCCCAAGGTAGCTCTGTCATCGTGTGGGGAGCTCGTACAGCAGGTTTGGGCGACGTCTATCTCGGACCAAGCTGGGAGGAAAATGAGTTGATGAAAGCAGAAGCGAATATTTACCTCGGCAACCTCTCTGCTGCTGGAACAAGTATTGACCTCGTTCGTAATGCCCAGGGTGCAGGACTGGCGGCTACTGCAATGCCAGATCTCGCAACAGCGAAAGAAGAGTTGCGTAAAGAACGCCGTATCGGCCTTGCATTTAGAACACTGTCTTACTATGATGCAAGACGCTGGGGAGTTATTGATCCAGTAAGCTCAGGCGGAGGAAGAACGGGTGCCGTTGTGCTAGACAAAGCTGGCGTACTGAGCACGAACGCAACGATCAACTACAACTACCTCGATTATTGGGACGTTCCGGACAATGAGATTAAGTATAACGTTCCCTCAGCTTCAAGTGCACCTTATAAGAATCCAAGGGTTCAGTAAGCTGAGTTGTTAAACAAGGTTTGAAGAGGCCGGAGTAATTCCGGCCTCTTTTTTTGATGCTATCCATTCATCAACCAATCACTTTTTGAGTGTCATCTCTAAATCGGTGCGCGATTTATTTACCTGTGTTCATGTTACATATGCGTCGATTGCATATCCTCCAATCTGCGCGATGCGATTATTGACTATTTCTCTAATGAATTCCTAATAAGGGACCCATAATGGGGTGTTTTTAGACCCACTTATCATTTAAATGCATAAAAGTTTTTGAATTTGTTTTGCGTGTAACAATGTGCATTTAATTTTACGACCCTCGAAAACTATTTATTAACTAAAACAAAACCTATGAAGAAGTTTTTACTGATGTACTTCTCATTCGCGTTGATCCTGGGTACAGCCTGGGCGCAAGAGCGAGTGGTCTCAGGTACGGTGAAGGGCGCCGACGACGGCTCACCTCTCCCCGGCGTGAACGTAGTGTTGAAGGGAACCACCAATGGTACGGTTTCCGACACTAACGGTGCCTTTAAGCTCAATGTGCCAGCAGATGGCGGCACACTGGTCTTCTCATTTATTGGTATGCAAACCCAGGAAGTTGCGATCGGAGATCGCTCCATTGTGGATGCATCAATGGCCTCAGACGTAACACAGCTGAGCGAATTGGTTGTGACTGCACAAGGTCTCGAGCGCGATCAGCGTTCGCTTGGTTACACGGTACAAGCCGTGTCCGGAGCGCAACTTACTCAGAAGTCTGAGCCGAACGTGCTTAACTCACTTCAGGGAAAAGTGGCAGGTGTGAACATTGTTGGAGCCAGCGGTGTCCCCGGTGCAAGTACTAACATCAACATCCGTGGTATTACTTCATTTACGGGAAGCAATCAGCCATTGGTTGTTGTAGACGGTATCATTTTTAGCAATCAGGTTGATAACGGCCCTAACTCAACGGTATTCGGTACGCAGCCATCAAACAGGCTTTCAGATGTGAACCCTGACAATATTGAGTCGCTGACCGTATTGAAAGGCCCGGCTGCTGCGATCCTTTACGGCTCGCGTGCGTCTGCTGGTGCGATTGTGATTACGACAAAGTCTGGCAAGAATCTGAAGGACAAAACTTCGGTGACGATCAGCTCATCGTATAACCTTCAGAACGTGTACGGATTGCCTAAATATCAAAATGATTATGGCCAGGGCACAACGAATGATTTCAATAATACCTCAGCAAACTCTTGGGGTCCTAAGTTTGGAACAGGAATTACCCAGGTGACAAGGAAACAGGGCGATGTAGTTCCTTACCAGGCTTATCCTAACAATGAGAAAGATTGGTTTCAGCAAGGCCAGATTCTGCAAAACACTATAAGTGTTGCTTCTGGAAAGGGCGACAATAACTACATCCTCTCGGTTGGAAATATGGACCAGGTCGGTGTCGTGCCAAATACAAGGTTTGGACGCACAAGCGTGCAGTTTGGCGGAAACGCAAAGCTTGCAAATGGACTCAAAGTGTCCAGCAACCTTACTTACTCCATGACCACGCAGAGAGGCCAGCCTCAGGGAAATGGTGGAAGTGCCATCGGAAACATAACACGTATTCCAAGGAGCTACGATCTTAACGGACAGCCCTACGAGGATGCGCTCGGCCGAAGCATTTATTTCAGCACGACGCAGAACCACCCGACATGGAGCACGCAACATGAAGTGAACGACAGCCGAGTGGATCGTATATTCGGTAACTTCAGTTTAGGGTACGACATCACACCATGGCTGACTGCAACCTATCGCGTTACTGGTGACGTTTTCACGAACAACTCAGTGTACAAAGGAGCAATTACCTCCAACAGAAACCCGACAGGTCAGATTATCCAGGACCAGGTATTCAGGGCTGAACTCAACGGAGACTTGTTGATTAACGCGCGTAAGGAGAACATCTTTATGCAAGGCCTCAATGCCAACCTTTTGTTGGGACAAAACACCAACCAGCGCTACCAGTATAATCCCACTTACACATCGACAACATTGTCATTGCCTGGATTCTTTGATCCGTCGAATGGTACGGTATTTAACTATGCTGGATTAGGGACTACGAAACAAAGATTGCTTGGGTACTATGGTCAGTTGTCGTTGAACTACAATGAATGGCTTTTCGTGGAGTTCAGCGGAAGGGTTGACCAGTCATCAACGCTGCCCAAAAACAAGAATACGTACTTCTACCCTGGAGCAAACGTAGCATTGGTTCTTACAGATGCACTTGATATCAAGTCGAACCTTCTTTCTTATGTAAAGATCAAGGCAAGTGCAGCGAAAGTAGGACGAGATGCCAACCCTTATCTGTTGAATTCTGTTTACGTCAGCCAGGGCTTTGGTAACAACGTTGCAAGCGTGACCTTCCCGATGACAATCGGTTCGACTGCATTGGCCGGCTTCACTCCAAGCACGCGAATTGGAAGTAACACCCTCGGGCCTGAATTTGTCACCTCCTATGAGGCAGGTATCAATGTTGGTTTATTTCAAAATCGCATTGGTTTTGATGTCAACTACTTTGACACACAGAGCACAAACCAGATATTCAACGTAGCGATATCTCCTTCAACAGGATATGACACACGGACTACCAACGTTGGTAAACTTTCCAACAAAGGTTGGGAAGTAGTGCTTTCAGCTACGCCAGTTAAAGTATCCGACTTCAAGTGGGACTTGGCTGTGAACTTTACACGTATCCGGAACAAAGTTGAGTCGATTACCGACGGAGTTACAAGCTCTGCCATCCCTGGAGGTGCTTTCGTAGGGATCACGCCCTCAATTGTCGTTGGTCAACCTTATGGTGTGATTGTAAGTAGTGCGCTGGCGAGAAGCCCAGACGGACAGCCGTTGGTAAACGCCGCGAGCGGTCAATACGTCACACCGATTGCGAATAGTGTGGTTTCTAACCCGCAGCCTGATTGGTTGATGGGCGTGAACAACACATTCACTTACAAGAATATTTCCATGAACGTGCTGGTTGATACCCGTCAAGGTGGAAGCATTTATTCATTTGGTATCACAGACCTCAAAGGCAACGGTGAATTGGCAATCACAGGTAAAGACCGTGAATTGCCCCGAATCCTGCCAGGAGTTATTCCTGTAGGTGGTACCGACGCAAACGGACAAGGTATCGGACCATTTATTCCAAATAACATTCAGATTCCTGCCCAGACATACTGGGGTGCACTCGGTGGACTGGCGTCTGAGGCAGCGGCCTACAACGCAACAGTTTATCGACTCAGAGAAGTTTCCCTTGGCTATAAACTTCCTCAGAAATGGTTCCAGTCTACTTTCATTGGAGACATCAATGTTAGCGTAAGTGGCAGGAACTTGTGGTTCTATGCTCCTTATTTCCCTGCTGACCCTGAAGTAAATACGCAGGGTGCCGGAAACATCCAGGGGTTGGACCTGAGTGGAGCTCCTAACGTGAGGAACTATGGGGTCAACGTCAAAATCACCTTTTAATTGAAATGACCATGAAACTAATTCGATATTCATTCCTCATTCTTGCCTTCCTCACAGTTGCGGGATGCAAGGATTTTCTGGACGTCAACACGACGCCAAACAACCCAACCTCGGTGCCACCCGCATTGCTGCTGACACCCGGTCTGGTTGGATCTGCCTTTGCGAACGGCAATGAACTAAACAGATTCTCATCTGTTCTAGTCAATTACCTTTCGGGAGCGGGTAATAACCCTGCAAACTACGATGTGTACATTCACACGTCAGCTGATTTTGGAAACCAGTGGCTCGGTGAACTCTATGAAGGTTCCCTAACGGAATATCAGAGACTGATTGAAACTGCAGACAAGCTCGGTGCAAAGTCTTATACAGGGATTGCAAAGATCATGAAGGCCTACACTTTTGCGTTGGTGACCGATGTATGGGGAGATGTTCCCTATTCGCAGGCTTTGCAAGGAACAGCCTTCTTGACTCCAAGACTTGATAAACAGCAGGATATTTATGAAGGAAATACCGCGCTCGGCATTCAAAGTCTTTTTGATCTCGTAAAAGAAGGATTGGCCGACCTTGACGCCGCGTCAACGGCGAATCCTGGCGCAGATGACGTTGTCTACGGCGGGGACCTTACTTTGTGGAAAAGAGCCGGTAACACCCTCTTGTTGAAGCTTGCGACTACCATCAGTGTAGTAGATGGAGCACGCGCGCAAGCAGAGATCGCAGCTGTTGCAGCTAAATTCACAGCGTCCAGCTCTCCCCTTATTTCTACAAATGCCCAGTCGTTGGCGGTGAAGTTTGGAGGAATCACTGGTAGCCAGAGCCCTATTTACACATACAACTACATAAGCAGCTTTATCAATGATCTTATCGCGAGCACTCGCTATGTGAATCGATTGACTGCCTTGAATGATCCACGTTTGGCTGTTTTTATTTCAAGGCCAAGTGGAAGCTATGTTACTATCGACAATGGCAACGGAAGGTCGCAAGCGCTTCCAAACCCTGCTACAACGTTCTCCCGCTGGAGCCAAACCGTTACGGGAACCAATGGCGTAGGGCCTATCAAGCTGATCAGTAATGCACAACGTGCATTCATGATGGCCGAAGCGGTTGCAAGGTTCGGTATAACAGGAGCAGGTATCAATACCGCAGATGCTTATTACGCTGAGGGTATAACAGCGTCTTTCCTGGAAGCTGGTTTGACTGCAGGGCAGGCGACCACATACATTGCCGCGAACCCTTTCCCGGTTGCGGGCACACTGGACCAAAAAATTCAAGCGATCATTACACAGAAGTACATAGCGCTTACTGGTAATGGTATTGAAGCATGGACAGATTGGAGGAGGACTGGATACCCGGTTTTGCCTGAAAATCTCAATGCGCAGGGCATCGATGGAACGCGCCCCGTTCGAGGCATTTATCCCAACCAGGAGCTTCAGCGCAACTCGAACTTTGTTGCCGTGCAGACGAATGTTAAAGTTTGGTGGGACGCAAACTAGTTAACCTCTAATTCAATTTGCTTATGAAAACAATATTTCAAAAGTTATCAATAGCGGCCCTGATCGTCATCTCGTTCTCTTGTAATGATGACTTCAAGGACGATATCGTAAAGGATAATATTCCTGATACGCCTATCGTGTTCACCGGAGCATTCACAACCGGTTTCAATCCGTATTATACTGTTGCTGTGGGTACGCCTGCAAACACAACTACCCCGATTGTAATTACGATGACGATTCCCGCGACTAGTCCGAGATCGTTCAAATCCCTTGATCGAATGATTGCGGGTTCTACGTCAATTACAGCGGGTCAGGCAGCGGGCACAACACCGGCAAGCTACAATCCTGCTAACGTGGTAGTTAATGGCAAGACGCTCACCATTAACACAACGATGGCCGAGTATAATTCGAAAGTAACTGGCGCTGGGAACCAGATCCCAGCTACGATCGGAACATCCTTCGTGCCGGCATCGCCTCCCACGTTTAATGTGAATTATAACGAACGAGCATTTATGTTCGTGGTGAGACTGGACGACGATACTACGATCATCCCTGAACAAGTGAGGATCCGAGTAACGTACTAGTCGATTGACTGATAAAGAAAAGGCTGCCCGAATAGGGCAGCCTTTTTTTATTTTATCAGATTATCTCATTCTGATTTCAGTGAATTAACAGGATTAATGATCGCTGCTTTGATCGTCTGGAAGCTTACGGTGAACCATGCAATCGCCAATGTAATGGCGCCCGCTGCAACAAATGTTACAGGGGAAAGATTGACCCGATACGCGAAGCGCTCTAACCATTGCGTCATCACATACCATGACATTGGGACCGCGATTACAAACGCCATGACAACCATTTTTGTAAAGTCTTTTGCAAGGAGCATCACGATACTATTCACGGATGCGCCCAGTACTTTGCGAATACCAATTTCTTTGGTGCGCAACTGCGCGGTGTAAGCCGATAAACCGAATAGACCAACGCACGCCACAAGGATTGCAAGACTTGCAAAGATCGCGAACATTTGCCCTGCCTGTTGTTCACCCTTGTATTGCGCGTTGAAGTTTTCATCAAGAAACAGGTAACGGAAAGGCTGCTCTGGTGCGATCGCCTTCCACTTTTCTTCGATGCGTTCTATGGCAGCCTTATATTGCCCCGGTTTGATTCGGGCCATCACAACGCCAATGTTGCGACCAGCGGTTTCTGTGTTTTGCAATACCAACGGTGTGATCATGTCTCGCAATGACTGAAAATGAAAATCTTTTACGATTCCAATAACTGTGAAAGTCACGGTGCGGTTGGAGCCATCCGGTTGGGCTTGCACATTCGCCAATTTTCTGCCGATCGGATTTTCAAGCCCCATTGCCTTGACAGCGGATTCATTCAACAAAACGTTTAATGAGTCATTCACCCCTTCGGCGAAAAGTTTTCCGTCCACAAGTTGAATGCCAAGGGTCTCAATGAGATCATCGGCAACCACCATAGCCTTTGTCGACAAAATTTCCGAGGAGCCTTCGGGCTGGAAAAATGCGCCAAAAAAATCGGTCTCGCGACCCGGCAATGCCTGTGAGCCAGATGCGGCCGAAACTTCAGGAAGTCGTCGAACTTCCTCGACAAAAGTTTGAGCTTTCTGCGCGTTGCCCAGTGCAAATGCGCGCTCCACAACCAGCATCTGCTCTTTGTCGAAACCTAGGGACTTGTTTTGGATGAAGCTCATTTGTTGTTGCACAACGAGCGTTCCGACAATCAGAATGATCGAAATGGTGAACTGAAAGATAACAAGGCTGTTGCGAAGCCAACTTCCTTTGCCGCTCGATGTGAATCTGCCTTTCATGACGACCACGGGATTAAAACCTGACAAGACAAATGCAGGATACGACCCGGCAAGAAATCCAATGAACAGCGCGAGCGCCAGTAACCCGAATGCTGAGAACGGCTCAAAAATGAGCACAAGCGGCCGTTCTGTCAATTGTGTAAATGCTGGCAGCACAAGTTGAATGATTACGATTGCCAGCGCCATCGCGATCAGACTGATCAACATCGATTCTGAAAGGAATTGCCCAACGAGTTGCCCTTTTAAAGAACCCATCGTCTTACGAACACCGACTTCGCGCGCCCGTTCAGCTGAGCGTGCTGTGGCAAGATTCATAAAATTGATACAAGCGATAACAACAAGCAGCACTGCCACTGAAATCAGAAAATACATAAAACTGATGCTTCCACCAGGCTCCATCTTGGTTTCGAGGTTGGTGGGATCGAGATGAATGGACGTGAGGGGCTGCAGGAAATAGCGATAGCCGTTACCCTCCTTTTTGTAGTCTTCCCACGATTTACCCAGGTTGTGTTCTATCTGAGCCGATGCGTATGTGTCCACCAGTTTGGGAATTTTAGACTCCACAATCTTGTAGTCTGTTCCCGGATTAAGCGCAACATAAACGTAAGCGGAGAATCCTATATAATTAGGTTGTTTAAAGAATGGAATGGCGCTCATGTTGCCAATCACATTGAATCGCATGTGGGAGTTTGTTGGGAGATCTTTACAAACACCGGAAACTTTGAAACTAAGTCCAAAAAAATCAAGGGTTTTGCCCACCGCCTCTTCATTACCAAAATATTTTTTGGCCGTCGTTTCCGTAATGACAATATCATTGGGGTTGTGTAATACACTGGACGGATCGCCTTTGACAAAGGGTAAGTGGAAGAATGTGAAAAAATTGGAGTCTGCGGTGACGACGAAATCCTCTTCGAAGATTTTCTGTTCCCCAAGGCCATCTTTGTAGGTGACAACCACATTGTTATTGACCGCCGAGAGTCGCGTTACCTGCTTGACTTCAGGGATGTCATGGCCCATCGCCTCACTGTACGAATGCGGAATAGTCGCATAAAACGTGGCATGATTCGGATATTTCCTTTCCAGCGACACCTTATAGATGTTCTCTGAATTCTCAATGAACTTGTCAAATGAAAATTCATATTGAACGTACAGTGCGATGAGCAAGGCACTGGCAATTCCAATCGCCAACCCGGCAATGTTGATGGTGGAGTAAACACGCTGTTTGATCAGGCTGCGAAATGCGACTTTCAGATAATTTTTGAGCATAAATAAAAGAATATGGAAGGCTCACCTTACCAAGAGATGTGCCATTAAAATCCCCCTGAATAGGGTTAAATTCCTATAAGATCATAAATTGCCTTGTCCGATAAGGAGAAGGAATGAGCGAATACGGACAGTTAACTGCCTATGCATGAAGAAAGTCATAATTGTGATCACTCTGCTGAACGGGTTTCTTTGCAGTAATGCCCAGATTGGCAACTCGCGTGCTGATATGGACATCATCTTTAATGACCTGAACAAGAAGTATTCTTTTGATAAGCGGTACAACACGGTTGAAGGGACGCCCTATTTGTTCAACACCTGGGCCATGGGTACACTGACAATGCCTGACGGCAAGACGCTTACAAATGTTCGAATGAATATTGATCTCGTTACACAGGAGCTAATAGTTCAGAATAGTCAAATGGTTGGTATGATCGTCTCCCATGATCAGGTCAGCGCGTTGAATCTTAACAACTCAATGGTATTCAAACTCGGATTCCCGGCGATTGATAATCAGACGCCCGCAAGTCTTTATCAGGTCTTGGTCGCGGATACGGTTTCCCTCCTGAAGTATTCTCAAAAATCCATCGTGCAGCTGGACGAATTTGACAAGAAGAAGAAATTTATGCTTTATGAGGATTACTACTTCTTTTATAAGAACCTCATTAACGCTGTCAAATCGAAAACGCTAAGCAAGGTATTTCCCGGCATCAAGGATGAGATTGCTGCTTACATAAAGGCCGAAGACGTGAAGATGAAAGATGAAGCCGACGTGAAGAAGCTTATTCAATATATCAACACAAAGCTTTGAGGCTATTGCAACATCCGCAACAGAATGGTGAGGCGTTGTTTCAGGCTTCGCCTGTCCACAATAAAATCCAGGAAACCATGCTCAAGGACGAATTCCGCACTTTGGAATCCGGGGGGAAGGTCTTTTCCGATCGTTTCGCGAATTACACGGGGTCCGGCAAAACCGATCAATGAACCCGGCTCCGCAATATTAAAATCACCAAGCATCGCGTATGACGCCGTAACTCCTCCGGTTGTCGGATCAGTAAGAAGCGAGACGTAGGGAATGCCTGCCTTATCAAGCAAAGCAATCTTGGCCGATGTCTTCGCCATTTGCATTAATGATAATCCAGCCTCCATCATGCGAGCACCACCTGAGCGTGAAATCATGAGGAAGGGCTTTTTGTTCTTGAGGCTATGGTCCATCGCCCGGGCAATCTTTTCGCCGACCACGGATCCCATCGACCCACCGATGAACGTGAAATCCATACAGGCAATGACAATGTCCAGGCCATTCATCTTGCCATGCGCAGTACGTACAGCGTCCTTGAGATCGGTCTTCGCCTGAGACTCTTTGATCCGTTTGGGGTACGGTTTGGTGTCAACGAACTTAAGGGGATCGCCAGACTCCATCTTGGCGTCAAGTTCAGTGAACGTATTGTTATCGAAGAGTATTTCGAAATATTCCTGTGAACCGATCTTAACATGGTACTCCTCTTCGGGCACCACGTATGCATTATTTTTTAGCTCACGCGTGTGAACAATTTTTCCACTTGGGGATTTGAACCATAAGCCATCGGGTACTTCCCGCTTAGCCTCGGTCGGGGTAAGAATTCCTTTGTCTGTTCTTTT
>JBGAHG010000033.1:0-85523 GCA_044226325.1 Aggregatilineales bacterium | reverse complement strand
ACGACAACTTGACTCATAGTACGCGTGAGTATGAAATCCGGCACATCTAAAACGACTAATGTGCCAACGGTGCGTTCCAATTTAATAGTCGCTTCGGAGACAATTGATATACCCAAACCTGCTGCAACCGCTTCCTTAATAGCAGAAGTCCCACCCAATTCCATCGCGATATTCAATTGAAGACCACGCGCTTTTAGTGCCATTTCGATATTTTCGCGTGTACCTGATCCTTCCTCCCGCATAATGAACGGTTCAGACAGAATTTCCGCTGCCGAAAGCGGCTGCTTCGTCGCCAAAGGATGATCAGGTGCAGAAATCACCACCAGTGTATCCACCCGCCAGGGTGTTATAAGCAGATTAGGCAGATCAACCGGCCCTTCGACAAAGGCCAAATCGAGGGGCGCACTGATTAACCGTTCGATGATTTGATGGGTATTAAGAATATCTAGCATCAGGCGCACCCCGGGATACTGACGGTGAAACTGGCGGAGCAGTGGCGGCAGCAAGTATGTACCGATGGTTTGGCTGGCCCCCAACGCCAATTGTCCTCGAACCAATCCATGTAGTTCTTCTAGAGCGATTTCAGCAGCCCGCTCGGCGGCGAAAATATGCAGACCATGTTGATAAAGCAGCCGACCGCCTTCGGTCAATGTAAAGCTGGTCATGGAACGGTCAATCAGTACCAGATCCGAACCAATCCATGTAGTTCTTCTAGAGCGATTTCAGCAGCCCGCTCGGCGGCGAAAATATGCAGACCATGTTGATAAAGCAGCCGACCGCCTTCGGTCAATGTAAAGCTGGTCATGGAACGGTCAATCAGTACCAGATCAAGCTGGCGTTCGAGTTCTTGTACCCCGCGCGATACGGCAGGCTGACTGATATATAACTGTTTGGCGGCCTGACTGAAACTACGAGTAGTGGCAACGGTGGTAAAAATTCGCAAAAGGTGAAGATTAAGCGCCATGAGGTATAACACAGGGTTATGAAGACTATAAAAGATATGTATTTGAATTATAATTGAGGTTGTAATAATCTGATATGGTTATCAATGTTGCATCATAGGCCGGTCAGTGTTTGACCCCCGTTTAGGAGTTCTTTCGTGTCTTTCCCACAACTCTATGTCATTGGCGTTATCGTCGTTCCCTTAGTGTTGATTGCGACCAACCGGTTACGGCTGGATGTTGCCGCGATGATGACGGCTTTGGCGCTGGCCTTAGCACAGGTGGCCGGATTAGGCGTATTGGGTCCAGCCAATAGTCCCAATGATGCCATTAAAGCACTAACGGGTTTAGCCGAACCTGTGACTGTAACCCTCTTCAGCTTATTTATCATCACACGCGCTCTAGACAACACCGGTGTTACCCGCTGGTTGGCCCGTCGCATTGTAAGAGTCAGCGGCCAATCACAATGGCGTTTAATCGGACTGATTACGCTCACAGCGGCTTTCTTTTCGCTGTTCATGAATAATCTGGCAGCAGCGGCGCTGGTGCTGCCTGTAGCAATGGAACTCTCCCGCCGAACGAATACTAAACCCAGTAAACTACTGCTTCCGGTGGCTTATGGCAGTTGTCTGGGGGGTGCAGCAACGTACTTCACCACCGCTAATATCATCGCAAGCGATTTGCTTCGCAGCGCCAACCCACCGCAAGCGCCTTTGCACATTCTGGACTTTACCCCGACCGGCGGTCTGATCGCGCTGGCGGGCATCGCCTTCCTCACCATTTTTGGCCACCGGCTGCTTCCTGATCGTGACCCATCACCGGAACAAAGTATGATCCGGCGCGCAACTGGCAGCGACCTTGAAGATACCTACCAACTGGGCGAACGCTTGTGGGAGATAGGCGTGCCATCCCAATCGCCAGCAGTCGAGAAAACACTTGCCGATACCGACATTGGCAGACGATTGGGATTAACCGTCGTCGCCATATGGCACGGTCGTCAAGCCATCTTTGCCCCTTCGCCGCAGCAAATGGTCCAGGCAGGTGATATTTTGCTCACCATTGGACGTGAAGAACGTGTGATGCAGCTCAGTAATTTGGGTTTTAAAGTCGGGCGTGAATCCAGCACCAACAAACATGTCAGTACGCTCGGTGTATCCTTTGTGGAAATGATTCTTGCGCCCCATTCGCGTGCTGTCGGTTATTCGCTTAAAGAACTGGAGTTCAGGCGCAATTACGGATATACCGCCGTTGCTCTGCTTCGTGATGGACGTAGTTACCGTACTGATGTTGCCGATTTTAAGCTGCTCCCCGGCGATTCGCTGCTGCTTGTCGGTTCCCTCGACCGGTTGAAACAACTGCAACGTAATCCGGATTTTCTGACGCTCGAAACCGATTTGGGCGATCAACCTGTGCGTTATAAGCGTGCCACCTTAGCCATTGTCGTTACACTGGCAGCGATTACAGCAGCCATCTTCGGCTTTCCGGTATATCTCGCCACATTAATTGCCGCGCTCATTTTGATTGTCGTAGGGTTGATGACGATGGAGGAAGCCTACCGTACTATGGAATGGCAGGCTATCATCCTGATCGCAGGGATGTATCCGGTGAGTTTGGCAATGGTCAACACCGGATTAGCTGGCTTGTTAGGAGATGTGGTCGTGAAAGTCGTTGCGCCTTTTGGTCCATTAGGTCTGGCAGCAGGCGCTTATCTCTTCACTGGACTGATCTCGCAAATTGTTGCCGGACAGGTGACCACGCTCATCACTGCACCGGTATTGATTAGCGCCGCAATTTCTTTAAATACCAGCCCGCAAGCAATAGCCGTTGCCTCGGCCATCGCCTGCTCGGCCTCATTTCTCACGCCCATCGCCCATCCGGTCAATGCCCTGGTTATCGGCCCGGCGAATTACCGCTTCTCGGATTTCTTTCGCGTGGGCTGGATCTTAACCCTGATCGCGTTCATCATGCTGGTGATTGGCATGAAAATCTTCTGGCATCTCGGCTAAGTCTTAGCCAAAACGAACCGATAACACCGGTGGCATATGATGGGATACACATTCCCAATGGTCGCCACGATCATCCGAAACGAACAGATTGCCAGTGGTCGTACCAAATGCCAGGCGGTCATCACTGATGTCAAGCGCATGACGGTAAACCAGATCATACGAGTCCTGCTGCGGCAGTCCGTTACGTAGTGGAGTCCAGGTCTTGCCGCCGTCCTCAGTGCGTGAAACACACAATGCGCCGTTGACCGCCACGCGATACTCATCACTGACGGCAGGAACCACCCACGCAGTTTCTTCATTCTTATCATCTAAAGCCACAGCAAACCCGAAGAAAGCCGGTACATCCTTCTGCGAAATGTCCTGCCATTCCTCTCCGCCATTAGTGGTGCGGAAGATGCCACAGTGGTTTTGCTGCCACATCACATCGGGGTTTGCCTGTGACATCAACAAGAAATGGGGATCATGCCCATATTCAGCCGCCGGATTGGGCAAATAACAGGCCTTCAAGCCTTTGTTCTTGCCAGCCCATGTTTTGCCACCATCACAACTTTCAAAAACGCCACCGACGCTGATTCCGATGACGATGTGCTGATCATCACGCGGATCAACCTGAATGGAACAGCAGCCGGGGAAATCACGTCCGCCACCGAACCAGTTTTTCTCACGCGAGGGATGATTCCACAACGACTCGACCAGATGGAAGCTGTCGCCGCCATCGTCGCTCATAAATAAGCCACCTGGTTCCACGCCCACATACAAACGACCCGGCTGTGCTTCGCTCCCCGGCGCCAAATACCAGATATAACTGACCTTAGCTGGCACACCCGGTTCGCGTTCTGCACCTTCGGGATATGCGGGGGACGGCACTTCTTCCCACGTCTTACCATTGTCTTTGGAACGGTGAAGTTTGCAGCCCCAATGGCCGTGATCGAGGCAGGCCCAGAGCGTCCCATTGCGCGGATCAACGGCGGCATAAGACACTGGAATAGCCTGATGTGCTTCCTGCGTCAGTTCCCAGCCCTGTCCCTTTTTCTCGTAGGTCAGCAGCCCTTTATTCGTGCCAATGTGCAGTCGATTCGATGCCATCGTCGCCTCTTTCTATGTGCCCGTTAAATCAGCGCTCAGTTTTTGCTACCCGGCTTGACCATGTACCATTCTTTGAACAGTGTACAGTGTCCGGTTTCGTTAAATTCCAGCACGAAAATATTGTCGTATTCGCGGCGCAGCGTCTTGCCATCATCCTCAAAGTAGGAACTGCGACCATTTACAACAACCAGATTGCCATTACTCGCCATCAAGCGGTAATCACCTGTGTAGGTTCCAGCTTTGTCACGGTCATTTAACCAATTGGCGATAATCGCCTCGCGCCCTTCTATGGCTTCACTGTATGGGCTGTGGTAGTAGCGTGCATCCTCACTGAACAAGGCGCGAATAGCATCGGGGTTATAACTTTTCCATGCATCGACATAATTCCGCAACCACAATGCGACAGATTCATGACTAATCATGTGTTACCTCGCTGTAGGATCCGTTTGTGATAGGCCGAAGATGTTGCCTTCGGTATCCTTACAATAGGCTGACCATCCAACGCCGGGAAAGGCGCGTTTGGGAACAACGACTGTGCCACCCGCTGCAAGCACCCTGGCCATTGCGTCGTCTATCGCATCCACATCAATACTGCATACGAAGGCCGAAACTGGATTAGGGTCGACAGGCGCGGGACCACGTCGCGGAAATAAGCCGCCGTTGATTCCAGCTTGTTCCGGTGCGCCGGTCGTAATTAACCAGTAATCAAGATCACCCATTTTCTGGATGACCCAACCAAACACCGTATTATAAAATTGGCTGGCTCTTGCGGGATTTTCGGCATGGATTTCAAAGTGGACTACACGTGACATCACAAATCCTTTCATTACATGAAATGATTACCCACCTGACAGGGCCTGGAAGATAAATATGCGGGTATTCTGTCCAACCACGTCCTTCAAGCCTTCACGGTCAACCACCAATTCGTCGTTCACAAAAATATTGACGTGTTTTCGCAGTGCGCCACGCTCATCCACAATATAGGCCGCGAGGCCGGGGTGCTGCTTCTCAAGTGAGCGTATAACTTCCGCCACAGTTTGACCATCCGCTACTGTCCCTTGTTTTAGAGTTGGGAAGAAGCGCTGCAAATGTGTGGTAAAGCTTACATTGGGCATGACTCACCTCCTCTATCTCTAGAACATAAAACCGATATTAGAACGAAAGTTCCTTCCTGTCAAGCAACCGGCAAATAAAAAGGGCGAGTATCACTACCCGCCCTTTTCAAATACATTTGCTAACTAAAGGCTATATGAACCTATTCTTTGGCCTTGCTGCCCATACCCTGAAGAACCTGGTCGAGGTACCAGACACTCGGGCCATCGGCTGGCTTGGCGATCATGGGCAGCTTCACGCCGTCCTTCGCCAATTCCGTACCGTCAGCGTAGTTCAGCGGTCCTTGCCACAGCCAGAAAGTATCCTTATTGGCAGGATCAGTGGCGTAGGCGGCCATCTTGCTGATGAATTCATCCAATGACTTCTTGCTGTCAGCGCTCAAGGCAGGGCCTTCGGTGAAGCCAACAGCAGAGGTATCGACATCATTAATGTTCTTCCAATCCGGGGGATTGTAGTCCCAGCTTGGCGTCCAGGTGCCTGCCTTAACGGCTTCAACGATGCCCTTATAAGCTGGCCCCCAGTTGAAGTACGGCACACCAAGACACACATCAGACGCAATGTCGCAAGCGGTCGCGAGGTCATAGGGGATTGCCCAAACCTTCTTGCCTTCTTTGGTGCTCTTGTCGGCAGTTGTGATGGCTTCGGTCGTATCGATACCGGAGATCAATACGTCCTTGCCTTCGTCAATCAGTTGGGTCGAAACTTCGGTCGGGTCAAGGGTCACACCCGGAATATTGAACCAGAAGCCAATCCACACCACATCAAACTTCAGGTCGGCCCCACTCATGCCGCGATAATTTTCGTAGCAATACTTGGCACCCAGGTAAGCCGACGAAACCAAACGGCGCGTTTCGGCGTTCACCAGCGGGCCGACGTAACCAATACTGCCCGATTGGGTCGTCAGACCTGCCGCGCAGCCAGCCATCATCTTGCCCCATTCCATTTGGCCCATGACGTTGCCCACGTTCTTGGGCGCAACACCGGAGTACACATGGTCGCCCGAAGCATGAATGAAGGTAACATCCGGATACTTGGCGGCGATCTTATCAGTGTCATCAGCATAATCGTCGGTGGTCATGAAAACGATCTTCGCGCCAGCATCAATCAACGACTTGGCAGCCGCTTCGGTAGTAATATTGGGATTACCCGCATTGATATTTTCCAACGGTTCCAAGAATTCGACACCGGGGACGTTTTTAGCGACATATTCCCCGGCATCAAAATGAGCCTGGCTCCAACCACCATCATTCTTGGGGCCGACCAGCAGCATACCGATCTTAAGTGTGTCCTGCGCGGCAGCCGGGATAATCCCCAGAGCAGCGAAAGCCGCGATCATTAAACAACACAACATCAATTTACGAGACATGCAAAAAATCCTCCTGAACATTGCAAAATGTTAAGATGAGTTTATCAAGCAATATTAATCCGACAAGTGGTTAAGATGTACAAAAAGCCCCGCACGTCTATCGTGCAATCCATCGCAGGATGATTCACGAGTCTTCTGCACTGTGGCGAGTTTTTGGCAAAATTGACATTACTTCTGGCGAATTTGGCGATGGCTACAGCGTAATTCTCGCTGGCTGCCGCTTCATACCGCGAATGCTCTGGCTACAGCCACTGAGGTGATGTCCGACGCCAACTTTGCCAATTACCCGATTAAGTTCGTGGATGATTGATGATAGTCCAAAGGCTGAAAACAGCATGATCATAAGCCTTAGATGAGATACGCTTATTACTGCCTATGGATAGACAGACAAGTTCAGCATAGAACAAAATTTCAGTATCAGCAAGCGAAAATCGTTCGAATATTCAAACTTTTTGATCGCTAAAATTGCACTTTGCGATAAGTTATTGGTTCGGCAGTCAAAAACGCGATTTTATCAACGAGTGCATCTTCATATTGAGACATTTATTTCCTCTTCCACAACAAACTACTCTAAAATCACTTTCAATCCAGTTACTTCCTGCAACCGTTGATCTAATCCGCGTATATGTTGAAGTGTACCGCGCAAAATAATCGGCACTTGAGCCAATTCTTGCTGTTCTATTTCTTTTAGGAACGAGGTGTGTAATGCATAAAATGGGAATTTGGTGGCAAGATCATCAAAACTGTCGCTGAGTGCATCACGTATTTGAATACTAGAAATTTCTGAACTGGCTGGCAGACTTGTTTCTAAATTGCGCCCCTTGATCATGTATGTGCGTTCTTGCTGTAGTGGCAATGCGGAACCAATATCCTCAATAACTTTTTGAGCCGTTGGTTCGCCTATTAGTAATTTATGCTCTGCTCTCATGTATTCAACCATAACCCGAACAGGCGATGTGGAGAACGGTATGGTATGAAATTTCTCAGCGAATTTGATACGAATTAGATAAGATTGGTTATCGTTGGAAAGTATAATTCGCGGTGTAGTTAGGCTATCTGTAGATTCAAACTCTTCAATCAGTTTGAGTACACGTTCTTGTTGCTGTGTGCTTAAGTAACCAATTTTAAAGATTAGTTTATCCTCTAAAGCCCACATAATTCACCTCATTTCCACCTTAGCACATACCGCCCGCGCGTGTTCTCGCCAGTTTGCGTATACATGACCGTTACACCATCGACAATTAACATATCAGCATGACCGATACCCACATTGAAACCGGTCGGTTCAATCACCGGATTGTGCGGGTATTTCTCCCATGCGCCGTCGATGCTGTCACCAACCGACCGCGCGAAGCCCAACCCGAACTGCGTATCCATGCCGCGCTCTAATACATCCGGCCCACGCACACCCTCATAGGACATATAGTAATGGTCACCGACCTTTAGCACGTCAGCAGCGCTGGTATAACGGAAGTCAAAGAAGGCATCAATCGCTGAGCCGACTGTAATATCGGTCGGGCCATATTCAGCCGCACCGCTGAACAGGGGATCGGTGTCACAGCGCTTGAGCTTGCCCAAATCACCATAACGGTCACCTTTATAACAACGCATATGTCCCGGCGCTGATCCTGCCGCCGCGAAAACATACAGCGTACTGCCTTCAACATAAAGTCCCGGTGGCGCACCCACCAGACAGCCATCCGCTTGCCCGCGAATGTTGGGATGCGGACCGATGGTTTCGGTCGCCGTACAGTCTCTATAAGAAGTGGGCCATGTGCCACCGGGGGTTAGCAAATATTTCCAGTCCGACCAATTGACGCCATCGGTAGATGACCGCAGCATGACCTGTGCGTGCCATTCGTAAGCCATGTACTGACGGTCACCAGCATCCACCACACGCGGATACTGCTGGGCGGTGATATGGTCGCGCTGGTCATCACAAGGACACTGCGTACACTGCATCAGGCAAATTGGCGCGGTGATCGCGAAGGTTTTGCCACCGTCTGTACTGCGCCAGAGCGTCGTGCAGCCGGGAAAAGCCACCGGATCGCCACATTGATCCACCACGCCTGCTGATTGGTCACTGGCATGAAGATAGGACCAGTACTCATTATTTCCTTTATAGAGGGTATCACTCTCACCGACCGGCAAGCCGACATCGGGAACATCAACCACCCACAAGGCTTTACCGTTCCAAAAATCTTCAAGTGTCGGTTGGGATGGGATGGGTGTCTGGAAGCCAAGGAGCATCGGAAAAACGATCAGCAAAACCCAAACTTGGTGTGGCTTTTTCGACCTGACCATTTTCCCATCCGGTAGAATAAAATAGATTAAGATAGGTTGCACATCCGAATTCGGATTATATGCTATAATCTTCAAAACAGCCGAACGCCGGTCGAATTTATGTTTGCTGGCGACAGGATAAAGAGCAGAATGGCCGACATCAGCCTCCGAGATTATCTCGCCAAACTAGATACACTGCTCAAGAGTGGCAGCGCAGCCGAAGTCATCCTGCACTGTCGGCATATCTTGCAATACTATCCCAAGGATGCGCAGGCCTATCGTCTTCTGGGTCAAGCCCTGGTAGCGACTTCCCGTTGGGCGGAAGCCGGCGAAGTGATGCGTCGTGTCCTGAGCATATACCCTGATGATCGCGAAGCACACTCTGGACTGAGCGAAGTTTACCGTATCGAAAAGCGTCCGGACGACGCCATCTGGCATCTGGAACGCGCCTTCGAACAAACACCTAACGACCAGGTCATCCTCGACAACCTGCGGGAGTTGTACCGTAAATATCATAAAACCGAACACGGCAAGGTACAGTTAACCGCTGCTGCCGTTGCTCGCCAATACATCCGTAACGGCTTGTACGAGCAAGCCATCGACACGCTGCAAAAAGCACGTATCGCATCTCCCGAACGGTTGGATTTACCGCTGCTGCTGGCCCAGACCTATTGGGATCGTGGTCAGCGGGTCGAAGCTGCCGAAACCGCACTTGAAGTCTTGAAAGTACTACCGGATTGTTTGGTCGCCAACACCCTGTTAGCCGCCATGTGGTTGACCGAGTCGCGTCCATCTGATGCCCAGCGCTACATCGGGCGTATCGAATCGCTCGATCCTTATCTGGCATTGGAACTGGCGCAGGGGCAAGATGTGCCTGATAGCGCCTTTAAATTGGAAGAACTGGATTATCAACGCGCTGCCGAACGCGAGATGATGGCTGGCACACCCGATTGGCTCTCCGATGTGGATGTCACGGGCACGGGTGAGATGCAAAAAGTCACCGACGATACGGATGCCGTTCCCGACTTCTTCAATGACATTAGCGTCGACGAAGACACGCTGGCGAGACAATCCTTCGGTGGCGATTTAACCAGTGCCGAGTGGGGCGATAGCTCGACTGATTTGCCCTATGTCGCGGATGACACCTCACCAACTGTGTGGAAGCCAACCGGACAGCTTTCAGGTTTAGCCGGACGCTTTAATAAACCTGCAACGGGCGGCCTCCCATCCGAACCTGCACCGCAATCGAATATCCCCGGCCCGAAACGTGGGCTTACAGGACGGTTTGCGCCTGTACCCGAACAAACTCCGCAGCCTGAGCCAATAACCCCGGATTTGTTCGCATCCTTCATGGATGATGTTGTTCCGCCAGAGCCAGTGGATGAAGCGCCAACCGTTTACACCGGTGATTTACCTGATCTTGCCAGCCTCGTACCGGACAGCGCACCACCTGCCGAGGATCTTCCCTTTCGCCGCGAACGAGTCAGTCAACCAGACGACAATGATCCGTTGGCCTGGCTTCGCAGCAGCGGTGTTGAAATTGATGAAGCAGCGCCAGCCCGAGCAGAAGATAACGACCAGTACGATACTGCCTCCGACAATTTGGCACTTCACGCAGCGGATGCAGCTGATCCGCTTGGTTGGCTGCAAGGCTATGGTGGGAATGATCTGGTCGTGGACCAGAATGCTACTGCTCCACAGGGTAGAAATGTCACTGATGATCTGCCCTTACCCGATGATCAGGCAGGCGATCCGCTCGCCTGGCTGCGAAGTGCCGAACCCGCTGCGCCTGAACCTGTTCCGGCAGCGGTGACACCCTCATCGACTGATGATCCCCTGGATTGGCTGTCTGATGACAGTTTGCTGGATGAAGCATTTGATCTTGAATCGTTGGTGAATAATCAAACATCTTTGCCGGAACAATCGCCTGCACAGGCGGCTGTTTCCTCAACGGCTGCAACGCCAGAATGGCAGGATACAATGGCCGATGAAAAAGACCCCCTGGATTGGCTGTCTTCCGAACCTGAACCAGACGCCGAACCATCGGATGCCTTTACGTGGATGGAAGAAGATGACCAGGCAGTTGCTGCACCATCACCGGCAGATTTCCCTGATTGGCTCAATGCGTCGGCAGCCAACACCGAAATTGTTGACGGTGCAGAGGTTGTATCTGAAAATGATATTGACTGGATGACCGATTTACCGGATTTGGATGCAACCATACCGGTAACACCAGCAGCGGAAGAAGCATCTAAGCCAGTTGGATCGAGCATGTTGAATTGGCTGGGTAAAGAACCGGTCGATGTACCCAAGGTGGAACAACCAGATACGAGCACACCTGACTGGTTGGGCGATCTAAAAACTGAGACGCCATTGGCTGCCGCATCAACCGTCGATGAAAACGGGTTTGAATGGATGTCTACAGCAGACGAATTACCGCCTGTTCCAACATCGGACGAAGTTCCTGATTGGCTCTCCAGCATGGACATTGGGAATCAATCGGATGCAGAGCTTGAGGCCGAACCACTGGCTGCTGCCGATGCGCCTGATTGGCTCACCTCCATGCAACCTCAGGATGCACAGGCTGAACCTGAAACCCTTGGCATGACTGACACACCTGATTGGCTCTCCAGCATGGATATGGGCGACGAGCCCGAACCGTTGGCTGCTGCCGATGCGCCCGATTGGCTTAACTCCATGCAACCTCAGGATGCACAGGCTGAACCTGAAACCCTTGGCATGACTGACACACCTGATTGGCTCTCCAGCATGGATATAGGCGACGAGCCCGAACCGTTGGCTGCTGCCGATGCGCCCGATTGGTTATCAGGCATAGATATGGCTGAGGAAGCTAAGCCCGAACCTACTGTCTCCGCGCCAACTACATCCAGTAATGTCCCCAACTGGCTAAATAGGTCAGAACCGGAAGATACAGCTAAAGCATTAGACCAGGCTGCGACCATTTCCGACTGGGCATCGTCATTGGAACCCGGCGAACCCGAACCCGAAGCTGAGCCCGAGCCACTGGCTGCTGCCGATGCGCCCGATTGGCTCACAGCCTTGCAACCGGACGACGAACCTCAGGCTGAGCCTGAACCGCTTGGCATGGCTGATACCCCGGACTGGCTCTCCAGCATGGATGTCGGCAATCAACCCGAGGCCGAACCTGAACCCCTCGCTGCTGCCGATGCGCCCGATTGGCTCACAGCCTTGCAACCGGACGATGAACTTCAGGCTGAGCCCGAACCGCTTGGCATGGCTGATACACCCGACTGGCTCTCCAGCATGGATGTCGGCAATCAACCCGAGGCCGAACCTGAACCCCTCGCTGCTGCTGATACACCTGATTGGCTCACAGCCCTGCAACCGGACGACGAGCCTCAAGCCGAACCCGAACCCCTCGGCATGGCCGATACACCCGGCTGGCTCTCCAGCATGGATGTCGGTAATCAACCCGAGGCCGAACCTGAACCACTGGCCGCTGCTGATACGCCCGACTGGTTAGCTGCCATGCAACCTGAAGATGAAGCACAGGCTGAACCCGAACCACTGGCTGTCGCTGATACACCTGACTGGCTGGCCGCTATGCAGCCCGAGGATCAACCTCAAGCCGAAGCTGAGCCTGAACCGCTGGCTATCGCTGATACGCCCGACTGGCTATCTACCATGCAACCTGAAGATGAAGCACAGGCTGAACCCGAACCACTGGCTGTCGCTGATACGCCCGACTGGCTAGCCGCTATGCAGCCCGAGGACGATGAAGTTGAACCTGCCGCAGCAATTGCAGATGATACACCTGATTGGCTGTCTGCCATGCAACAGCCGGATGTAGCCCAGCCTGTCATCAGCGATATCCGAGGCGCACGTGTTCCGACCGGCAGCATGTCAGATGTCTTAAGTGACATGCAAACCGAACCCGTAACAGATGCCGACCAATCCATGACTGATGAGGAATGGACCGAAGCCGCGGAGATGGCCCCTGAAATGACGGCAGATGTCCCTGATTGGTTAAGCGCCATGAACGATGCCACTGAAAAGGCAGCGACCAACGGCGAGTCGAATGACACCTACCAATGGGAAGATGCACCTGTTGAAGAATCGATGCCAGCCGCACCCGCACCAGCTAGCAATGCGCCCGATTGGCTCAATGCGATGGTTCCAGGTTTGGACGTGGATTACGATGCTCCAGAAGACGAGCCGGTAGAAACTGAATTCCTGCCGACCAACAAAGCAGCATCTGCAGCGCCCGCACCCGCTAAAGAAGGCAAAACACGTCCAGAATTTGGCTGGCTGCTGGATATTGTCAGTGAAGAATCGCAGCAGGTTACAGTGGTGGCAGACAAAACAGCCTTGCGCCGCTTCGTCTTCTCCAAACTGCCGACCTGGCTGCGTAAGCCAACTGAACAGCCTGACAAATCCCCCGCAGGTGAGAGTGAAGCGGATAATGTAGATATACCGCCCTGGTTACAATAAACCATCGGGCGACACGATGCTGAGAGGAATGAGCGATGGCGGATAATGCACCAAATTTTGACGCGATGACTCCTGAAGAGATCATGGCGTGGATGGAGAGCCTTGCCAAACGCCAGGGGGCGGATAGCTCAGGCTTTACTACCGATGCGAACGTCGATATCCCTGAAGTTGACCCCGACTCGGTTGTCATTGATGAGCCTGGATATATACCGTCCGAAGGTAAAGATCGCGGCAAGAAGATTAGCTTTGGTGTACCAATTGCCAAGCCCGCGGCAGCAGCGGCTCCACCCCCTGCCGCCAAACCCGCAACACCGCCACCCGCATCCGCTCCAGCAGTCAAACCGCCCGTGCCTGCGCCTGCTGCTAAAGCGCCTGAACCGCCACCCACATCCATTCCCAAACCGGTTGTGCCTGCGCCTGTAGCCAAGACACCGCCTCCCGAGCCTATCGCGCCACCAGCCGCAGCACAATTGCCGATCTTTGATGCACCGGATGAAGGCATACCCGCGCCGGATTGGCTGGCAAATCTGGGCATCGGCAATGAACTTCCACCTGAACCCGTTGAAGCCGAGCCAGAACCGACATCACCCAGCTTGTCATGGTTGGAAAGTCTGGCAGTTGATTCGAGCAGTGCGTTACCTGAATTCGATCTTTCTTCACTGGGTAAAGAATTAACACCCGCCATCACCGAAACGCCCTCGATGGATACTAATCCGGTCAATTGGCTGGAAAGTCTCTCTCAAAATCAGGTCGATGTTGCACCGGCAGCGCCCGCCGCCAGCAATCCGGTCAATTGGTTGGAAAGTCTCGCGCAGGAACAGGGTGTACAAGATACGCCTGCACCTGTCGCCGCCTCCGCAGCCGAAGATCCGGTTAATTGGCTGGAAAGTCTCGCCAAGCGTCAAGGCGCGCGCGATGAGGAATTAACCACCGAAGCCGATCTTAACCTGCCACCGATGGTCACGCCAGCGGCACCACCGGCAGCCGGTTATTCCAGCTACACATTTGACTCGCCTGTGCCACCGCCCAAATCCGAGCCGCCGAAGCAGCCGTCGCCCTTTGCTGCACCAGCACCCGTCGATCCAGCAGCCTGGCTCGATTCGTTGGCCTCGCAAGCCTTTGAGACATCCAAGCCTCAGGCCGCGCCGCCTCCACCCGCAGCCGAAGTCATGTCGGACAGTGATATTCAACAGGCACTCAAAAAGGGTGAACTGGTTCCGCATGATCAGATGGAAGCATGGATGCAGCGTCAGTTGAAGGAAGGCGCAAGCCGTCCTGAACCCGAAGAACTCTCGGGTGATTATGATCCTGATGCGCCACCCGTTAAGGCTGATCTACCCGATTGGCTAATCGAGCAGGTGGGCGATGCTATCCCATTGGATGAACCGGCTCCAGCAGCCATACCGGTCGCACAGACGCCAGCCCTGATCGATACCATTCTGCAACCACCGGATGTCACCGATATTCCCGACTGGCTCAAAGAAGACGAACCGGATACTGATGATCTGGACAGCATTTTTGCGACTCCGGCTCCCGAAAACTGGTCAGAAACGCGTGGATTTACCGAAGCGCCACCTTCAGACGCGCCCATTTACGAGCCTCAAGTTCAAGCTTCCAGCCTGATCGATCCCAACGATCCTTGGGTCGAAGCCCTTGAAATGGAATACATGCAGGCGCATCGTGATCCGAAGGCATTGACCGAACAGATGCCTCCGGTGCCGACTGCTCCCACACCGATTATATCAACCACGACCACGCTCCAAAGTGCCTCCCTGCCGCCGGAAACGGATGTGCCAGCAGGTCAACCTGCAGCGGTACCCGATTGGCTTGGCGGAGTATCCAGTGAGCCAGCGCCAGCAGCTTTCACCGAGCCTGAAGCTGAAGCCTCACCCGCCATGCCCGATTGGCTGACAATGGAAATCACCGAGCCACAGACAGCCGGTGCTGCCGATGTACCGGATTGGCTGGCGGATGTCGATGTCGAACCAGCCGATATTCCCGACTGGCTGAAACAAACCATTACCTCGACTAAAGATGATATGGTCGTTACACCGACTCCGGCACCAGCGCCCGCAGCCATCACCTATGCACCGCCACCATCTGCACCTGCAATTGTGCCTGTGCGTCATTCGCCCGCACCTGTTCCGGTTGCTGCCCAAAATATTGATGTGGCCGCCACGCTGCAAAATGCGCGTACTCATGCTACCAGCAATAATCTGGATGCCAGCCTGCCACATTACGAAATGTTGATCCGTGCCAACGCAGTCCTGGACGACGTGGTTGATGATCTGGGTAAACTGGCCGAGAAATTCAAGACCAGCCCGGCGGTTCATCGTGTCCTGGGCGACACCTTAATGCGTCAGGGCAAGCTGCAAGCCGCCCTTGATACTTACCGGAAGGCGCTCAATCAGCTATAATCGACACTCTTAAAAGTGTTCATCGCGTATTTAAACGGGTCGTTAGTGACCCGTTTATTGTGTCTATCTCTTGTCGAAAGGACTTACTATGGAACGTACATTCATCATCATTAAGCCGGACGCCGTACAACGCGGTCTGACGGGCGAAATTCTGAGCCGCTTTGAAGCACGCGGTCTGCGTATCATCGGCATGAAGTTTCTGAAGATCTCACAGGCACTCGCCGAAAAGCATTACGCGGTTCATGCTGGCAAACCCTTCTTTAATGGTTTGGTCAGCTATATCACCTCCTCACCGGTGGTCGTGATCGCCCTCGAAGGCACAAATGCTGTCGCCGCTGCCCGTAAGACCATCGGCGCGACCAAGCCGCAGGAAGCCGAAGCCGGTACCATTCGCGGGGATTTTGCCCTCGAAATCGGACGCAACCTCGTCCATGGTTCGGATAGTGTCGAAAACGGTCAAATCGAAGTCGCCAACTTCTTCACCGACGCCGAACTTAATTCATGGCCGCGTAACACCGATCCCTGGATCTTCGAATAAACCGCTGACAGAAATGTAAACAAAAACAGGGTGCAACCGAAAATGGCACCCTGTTTTGTTTATGTCCAAAAACTTGTAACTGACCTCTTAAAACTTTTATGCGCTCGGCTGTCTGCGCTCGACATCCGCCAGCATTTCTCCGGCAAAACGACACAGTAACCGCAGCAGTCCCAGATCCGAATCGGAAAACGGTTCGTCACCGGGCTGATTAAGTGCTTCGATCAATCCATACACCTTACCGTCACCGATTAGGGGTGCAGCCGCAATCGATTGGGTGCGGAACTTAAACGCCGCATCGACCGCTTCCGAAAAGCGCGGGTCACGCCGCACATCACGCACCAATGTGGCTTCCTTCTTTTCAATTACCCAGCCAGCAATGCCTTGACGTGCCGATACACGATAGCCTTTTAAATCGGCAGCCAATACACCGCGAACCAGAATAAAGACCAACTCTTGTGTATCCTCGTCCAGCAGCAGCAGTGACCCGTCCGGCGCGTTCAGCAGTCCCAGCGCCTTAGCAAACGTTGCTTCGAGCATTGGCATGAGGGCTTCATCATTGGTTGCCACTTTTGCCCGTTCTGAAAGATCATTCAAGACTTGTACAAACTCACGCAGGCTGTTTAATTCCTCTTGCAAGCGTTCATTTTCAGCCTGCAACCGGGCATTCTCGCGCTGTACTACGGCAACCGGATTCATAACCATATGCCAGACTCCTTGCCTAAAAGAATAAATCAAGTATAGTACACAATATTATTTTAGAGCTAATAGAATTCCTCCGCGTCACCGCCGCCTTTCGACCAGTGCATCATATTCACTGATGATCATCCCGATTCAGGGTCAAGCTGTCGCACTTGCGTTTAATTCATAAGTGATTATATTAGTCAATATCATGATAGTCATTCATTCGTCCGATAATCGAATGGATTGATATGACGCGCTTTTTCTTTCGTCTGATTGGGTTCTTCGCTTTTATCATTCTCCTGTTGATCGTTGGAACGCGTCTGGTCGGCAGTCTACGTCCGCCATTGCCCCTCAAAACCGTCATGGCAAAACCGGACGGTTCAGCTTGTGATCGTCCCTGTTTATTCAGGATTCGACCCGGCGAAACCAGCGTTGAGCAGGCTGTGCAGATATTAAATTCCCATCCCCTGACGCGCGACGCAAAGTGGATAAATGACCACATACTCCAGTTAACCGGCCCCAATGCGTTTGTAGTATTTAGTCGTACCGAAGAGGGTCTGGTTGATAACATCACCTTCACTGATAATCTAGATGACATTGGACAGGCGGTGCCGGGTTCTTTAGCCGATTCAATCGCGCTAGGAGAACTCATCTTAGCTTATGGAACGCCCAATGTTGGCCTACCCGGTAGTAATTATTTCGTTACGGAGTTCGATGACATTGGGGTGACTGCTGCTGTAGCCCGCCCCTATAAATTGAAATCCTTTGTCAAACCCGAAAATCATATTAGTATGCTGATGGTAACTTTTTTGCAGACCTGCTCAACACCAATGAATTTCGAACTTCATTCATGGATGGGGTTCAAAACCTTCAGCAAATATATGAGTGACACGAATGGGTATACGCTCCAACGCCGGAATTCAAATGTCAGTATTCCACCCTATGCGATCTGCCCTAAGTAGCAGGGTGCTGATTAACGAAGTTCGCGCCTTTCTGAATTGAAGTCGATACCATAGGCATCACCTCCGCCTCTGTACCGGCGCATCATCCTCTACGATTTCCATCAGTTCACCGTCATGATTAAGCGTCAACCGGTCACGCTTGCGTTTGATTTCACCTTCTTCTAAGTCGGCACTACCCCGCCGCCATGCCCGTTCACGCTCAATTTCTCGCTCGATAGCGCTTTCCTGTGCCTCTTTCATCAAGTACTGGATGAAATGAATCACCAGACCCATACCCCACAATCCGGTGAAAATCCCTGCGATAGTGAACCATGTTCCCACTGGATGCAGCAGTGCCCATAGAATGCCATTGGCAGCCAAAAATGCCACCAGATGACTGAAAAATTCGGCTCGATTGTTGTATCGGTTGGTAATCCGCTTGCGGATTTCTGCGTAATCCTGATCCAGAGGTTGCTTACCCATTTTCACGCCCATATGATTGTGCTATTTCGGATGCTTACGCTTCATCGGCCATACCGTATCATCTTCAATGACTTCCAGTTCGCCGTCGTCTGTCAAGCGCATCGGAGTGTCATTCTTAGGTTTCTCATAACCGGATTTCAACGCCATCTCACGCTCGATTTCCCGTTGGATAGCTTCACGCCGCCGGACTGCACCCTCGCCGTAGCGAATGTAGTAATTCATGCCGTGTGCGACCAATCCGATACCCCAACCAGCCATAATGACTAAAGGCCAGGGGAAAGACAAAAGTGTGTACAAACCAGGTATCGGAAAGCGACCTGCAATTTGCCAAGCCATATTGGCGGTGAAGCCATAAATGAGCCACAGTACGATACTGATCGCCGTATAAACCGCGACATGTGCAAAAAAAGCATACCGCTGTTGAAAGCGCTGCTCGACCCGTTTACGAATGGCATCGTATTGATCCACATCACTCATCGCCGCACCCTAGGACTACAGATTTTGGCGCTTCGAGTTCTCAGCCCACATGTCCGCATCTTCTTCTTCGTCGTTCGGCACTTCTTCCAATTCACCATCATCTGTCAGCCGCATCTGCGTATCGTTCTTGGGCTTCTCATAAACACCCCGGCGCGCCATCTCGCGATCAACTTCGCGCTGGATTTCGTCCTCTTTACGCTGCGCACCCGGCCCGTATTTGGTGTAATAATCGATAATGTTGGAAACCACACCGATTCCCCATCCGAACGTCACCCACAGCACCCAGGTGTCATGGAAAAAGAACCATAACATCAAGTTCGTGATGACATAGCTGGCGATATGGATCATCAAGTCCTGGCGCTTCTTATAGCGTTTCTCTACACGCTTCCGTATCTCATCATAGTCTTCCGCCATTGTCGTCATCCCTTCGCTGCTTACACTCATTCGCAAGCTGATTTCTCAGAATCTATTACGCAAATGGAGCCACTCAGGTAGCGTCAAATCATGCTGATCGCACAGCACGACAATAATGACAATTTCAACCACGTTATTTCGTAATAATTTCTGTAATAATTACCTGTTAAGACCTGTTTATCAGGTCACTCAACCGTCAAATATTCCGTTTACGCTTTGCCGCCCTGCTGATTTCATCGTCCGGCACTTCTTCCAATTCACCGTCGTCCGTCAAACGCATCCGCACATCATTTTTGGGTTTTTCGTAGCTCAGGCTCCGCTCACGTTCTTGCTCAATCTCATGCTGGATCGCCTCTTCACGCCGCACAGCCCCGCCACCATACTTACTGTAATAGGCATAGAAGTGCGAAAAAAAGCCAATACCCCAGAAGAACGTCACGAACATCGGCCATGGAAATCCGGCACCGCTGCTAAAATAGATCGACCACAGCACAAAATTCACGATAATATAAGGAATGGCATGGGCTACTAAACCCGAACGTTCCTTGTATTTCTTCTCGATACGCTCACGGATACGGGCTTCTTCAGAAATCGGTGTATTAGCTGCAAAAGCCGCCTGCCGCGCACCTTCCTTGGCCGCTTCTTCAATCGACGAACCCAGACTCTCCGCCCAGCCTGCCCCTTGTTCCACCTTTTCCTTGATCTTGTCGCCCAGCTTCTTCCAATCATCCTGGTTATCGAATTTGAACTCCCAATCGACTTTGCGATTGTCCCGCCGCGCCTCACGCCGCGCAGCTTTGGCCTCATGTCTGGACATGGGCTGCGGAGGAACAGGCGCTGTCGGTCTTGGCGGCAGTGGAGATGGAATACTCGGCGCAGGTGTGGCAGCTTTCGCTGGTGTCCCGGTGCTAACGGTTGGCGAATCTTCTAACAGACCGTTATCGATCCGCGCAAAGGATTGCTGAGCTACCTTATCACGGTTATCGGGCAGCGCCGTTAATCCAGCATCCGCACACGCTTGCTTAAACGCAGTCATCATATCAATGGCTGTGTCGTACCGATCAGCCGGTTTCTTCGCCAGTGCCTTCATGAGAACAGCTTCGACTTGCGGCGGCACCACCGGATTAATCACACTCGGACGCGGCAAATCGGTATAGATATGGTCATGCACCACCGCATAAGGGGTATCCGCATTAAAAGGCACACGCCCCACGACCATCTCGTATAAAATGACACCCAGGGAATAAATATCGGTACGCGGATCAAGTTCTGCTTGCCCGCTGGCCTGCTCCGGCGAAATATACTGCGGCGTACCGAGGATCATATCGGCACTCAATGTCGAAGCACCGGCTTTCGTCACCCGCGCCAAACCGAAGTCCGTCAAAAACGGCACACCCTTATTATCGATAACAATATTGGAAGGTTTAATATCACGGTGCAGCACACCGTGTTGATGAGCGTAGGTCAAGGCCCCTGCCATATCATCCATCACACGGATGATCTCGGTCAGCGGCATCGGACCGTCGGAAAGCACCCGCTTGAGCGTCTGCCCTTCAATAAATTTCATCACCAGATAGGGCTGACCGTCTAGCTCATTGAAATCGTAGACCGGTACAATATGGGGATGTTCCAGCTTTGCGACGATTTGCGCTTCACGTTCAAAGCGCGCAATAAATCCAGCATCCTCGGTGAACGCCTTGTGCATGACTTTGATCGCCACAAAGCGATCCAGACGGGAATGGTAGGCCTTGTACACGGTTGCCATCCCACCATGCCCTAGTTGACCAATTACCTGGTAGGGACCTACTGTCTGCCCCGGGTTTAACGCCATGCCTCATACACTCCCACAATCCTTCTAACTCATTAAGATCATTATAACGTAGGCCGGCCATTTTGCCCTACCGATGAATGTCACTTAACGCCACATTTTGGTCTGCGTCATCCTCGACCTCAACCAGTTCACCATCCTCTGCTAAACGGTACAACCGGTCGCGCTTGAGCTTTTCACTGCCACGTAGCTGCTCACGCCGTGCCACTTCCGCCGCGATGTCACGGTCACGCTTTTCCCACATCCAAACCAGCATCCCATGTAATATCAGCAGTCCGAACCATGCCGTCGCTATAATTTCGATTGCTGCTGCATCCACAATCGCCAGAATACCGCAGCCCACTAACCATGCTACGAAGTTTACTCCTACCGATCCCCACCTTAAGAGTCTTCGATCGACCTGACGCTTAATATCTTTAAGTTCTTCATCATCGTAAGACATTTCAGTCCTCACAATCGGCCTTATCGCTTGTTTTTCTGGTAATACACTTCGTCGTTGTCATCCCACTGCCCGACTTCGGGTTCCACTTCCATCAACCTGTTCGGGCTTGGCTTGTGCTTGCGCTTTTTAACAACAATCAGTGCTGGTATGTCTTGTTTGTCGCGGATCATCACGTAACCAGCGTGTACCAAAAGGAGCATCAGCCACACTGGATAAACCCATAAACTCTGACCTTCACCCGACTGCGGTAAAATACGTGGTCGTGTCGTCAGCCAACTCAAAAGGACGACTGGCCCCAACGCCACATATAACGCGCTGTGCGCTCCCAACACGATCCGCCGCCACAAACGACGATTGACTAATGATTGATCCTCGGTCACTTCACGGTCACGCGGCCATAAAATAACGACAAACCCATGAAAAATCCAAATAGCGATCCACACAAAATAAAAAAGACTGGATACGAGAAGTTGAAACCCGGCGAGTGCGAGGAGCAGAAAAATAATGAGCATGAGCGTATGTAACATCCAAAACACAAACATCCCGTAGGATTTGCGCTTTGGGAGCATCTCGATTGCTGTCATAGTACCCATCCTGCTTGACCATCTGTGACTTGCCCGATACCAAATTCGTCTTGCCGATTACACCTTGCGATACTGTTTAATAGGGGTTACATCTATTTCCACCACATCATCAATTGCTTCTAACTCACCATCATCCGTCAGCCGCATCATACCTTTACGTTTTTCTGGCGCTTTTTGTTCAGCCAATCTCATCCGCGTCATTTCTTTCCGGATTTCACGCTCCATCGCCTTATCGCGCATCGCCCGCTCGCCAAACGGCGTATCAATAATCAACACGACTCCTTGAAATAAAAGGGCTAGTGCCCAACCACCACATAGTATGAGCAAAGCGGCAGTCGTTGGGTTTCCTCTGGACCTTAGGATTTCCGGCAAATTAATGATTTCGTCCAGTCCTGGAAGTGATCCGCCATTGCCCAAATAGATTTGCCAACCGATAACCAGAACGATAACAAACAGCACCGCATTAATTACAAATGGCAGATATTTGGCGAGGCGCTTATCTCTTTTAACACTTTCCTCAACCCGCTCATTAATCCTTTGATAATCCAATTCCTCTGACATATTTCCCCCATCCTGCCCACGAGTATCTGTCATACCTTTTATGTGTTCTAGGGTGCTTTACCGTCTCTGTTTCAAGGGCACATCTTCATCCAGCGCTGCCGTATCTTCGATGACTTCTTCCAACTCGCCATCATCCGTCAGCCGCATCATCCCCTTACGCTTCTCATGCTCTTCCACATCATCCATACCCATTCGCAGCATCTCACGGTTGATCTCGCGTGCCACCAAACGCTCACGAATACGTTCCTCGCCGCTCCTGGTTTCCATCATGAGCGCGATAAATTGAAACAACACGCCAAAAAACCCTGACATGGACAACAGAACCATCGCACCGACCAGAATGCTATCACCCTGTGCATCAACAATCGGCACATTTTGCCCGCCGGAAGCCAGAAACATCCCCCAGCCAATAAGCATGAACAGGATGTACATGAATAAACTACCGATGAACAATCCCATTCGTGTACGGAACTTTTGCTGCACAATCCCGGCTTCGACACGTTTGCGTATTACTCGATAATCCAGATCTGATGTCATGGTATTGTCCTTCCATTCCCCATTCTTATTACGCAAGAACCCTGTCTTAAGTTGTGAAAAAGCCTAAAAGATTGGGTTCAACCGCCCTCGAAAATGGCACAAACCTCTTATATACCATCACCCTACTGTTATTCACCGCTGTTTCCCTCGTTTTGGTTAGCAAACTCACCAGCAAAGAGTTACATTTTGGTCACCCGTCCAGCAAACATTTGTGCTAGGATAAATAGATGAATGTGCTTTGTTTTTTGACTGCCCAAATATCAACTAACGACGAACCACTAGCATGAAAAACTTCATCTCCCTACTCGATTATTCCCACGAAGCGCTCATCCACATTTTAGATCGTGCCGATGTGCTCTACGACCTGTGGGAACATCACCAGATGCCACAGTCACTCGCTAACCAGCAAGTCGGCCTCTGGTTTTATGGTCAGGGCTTCCGCAATCGCCTCGCCTTTGAAATTGGCGCGAAATCAATGGGCGCACAGGTCTCATATATCCCCGGCGAACTCGGCCTTCACGAACCGCTGGAGGACATTGGCGCGTATCTCGAAAATTGGTATTCGCTGCTGATCGTCCGTGCCGCCCACCATGCCGATTTAACTTATCTAGCCGACCACACCAGCATTCCAGTCATCAACGCCCGCACCGAGATCAGCCATCCCTGTGAAATCATGGGCGATTTGCAGTTCATCCGCCGCCATCGCGGCACACTCGATGGACTCAACGTGGCTTTTGTGGGTGAAGTCAGTAACTTGTGTATGAGCTGGCTGGAAGCTGCCGTTCGTTTGCCCATTACCGTTACGCAGGTTGCGCCTGAGGATTATCTTGCTGCGCCAGCCCTGCTCAATGGCCTGAATGCCGAAGCACAGGGACATATCAGCACCAGTCCGGATTTAGCAGCTTCTTTGAAAAATGTTGACCTTATCTACACAGACTGCTGGCCGAAAACCAGAGACGCAGCCGCCAAAGATCATATTCGCGAACAGTTTTTGCCTTACCAGATTACCGCCACCCATCTCGCAGGCTTGAAAGAAGCTTCGATCTTCCTGCCCTGTCCGCCCGTCACCCGTGGCGAAGAAGTCTCGACTGAGGCGATGCAATCACCGCTCTGCCGGAACCATGACGCCAAGAACTTCCTCCTCCACGTCCAAAATGCCATCATGGAAATGCTCGTCACACAAACCTGAATGACTGACTCTAAAACGCTGCGTCTCTGTGGTGAATAACGCCTAATTTGGAGATACCCTATGCACCCTCATCTACGCGTCGCCCGTCCTACCGACCATATGCCCGACATTATCCGTTTTTATCGTGACGGACTCGGCTTCGAAGTCATTGCCTCATTTGAAAATCACGAAGGTTTCGACGGTATCATGCTCGGCCATCCCGACGCACCCTATCATTTCGAATTTACCGTCAAACACGGCCACACCGCCGGACGTGCCCCTACACAGGACAATTTACTCGTACTTTATATGCCCGATGCGACCCAATGGCGGCAAGCCGTTGACCGTATGACTCAGCACGGCTTGTCGCCGGTTCCATCTTTCAATCCCTATTGGGATAAACAGGGCAAAACTTTCGAAGATGCCGATGGTTACCGCGTCGTCCTCCAAAATGCAGAATGGAGTTCCTAATTTGTATTCGATTTCCTCGCCCTTACCGGCTGCTTTGGTTTATCATATTGGCATTCGATTTTGCAGCTTCGGCAGATCACTCCCACCTATCCGCTGAACCGGCATTCGGCGGTGGCATCAGGCAACCCATCCGCCAAACCTGTGCCATTTCAGTGGCATTAGCCGGAACAGCCGCCGTGCAAAATTGTTAATTCAGCGGTTTCTCCCGTGCTTCCCGCCTGTCAATTCAGCGGTAAAATTGCACATTTTGCAGTTTACGCACATAAAAAGGCGACCCACTTAGGAGTCGCCTCTTGATCAAAATCGGGTACTCAGGGTTTTTCTAGAACCCGCTGAGATGGCTTAAGTCCGCGCGCCCATTCTGCATCGCGCTAATCGACTGAAGCAGCCCTAAACGGTTATGCCGCACCGCTTCGTCCTCTACGTTCACCATCACCTTGTTAAAGAAATCAGTGATGGCAGGCAGCATTGGCTCGAAGGCACTCAGGAAGGCGTCCACATTATCTTTCGGTTGTAACCGCGACCATGCCGCCGTATAGACCGAATACAGGTGCTTTTCTTCGCCTTCACCCAGCAGGTCCGTATTCACGCCAAACCGTGCTTTCTCGGCGCGGGTGATGCGGACGCAGCGCGCAAACCCATCCAGCAGGTGTTCCCAATTACCGCGCTTCACCCACTCACTCAACTGCACGATGCCTTTCAAGGCACGGTAAGGATTAACACTTTGCTCAGCCAGTACAGCCGTGATCACATCACGCGGCCAATCCTGTTCTTCCACCCATGCGCGCAGCCGCCCACCGATGAAGTCTAGCACCTCGGTCTTGGTCGCCGCGCTGACTTTCACCGGCTGCACGGCAGCAGCCAGTTCAATCGCTCTGTTCAGGTCAACATCCAGTTCCTTGCTCACCAGAATTTGGATGATGCCCAACGCCGCCCGCCGCAGCGCATAAGGATCACTCGTAGACTTGGGAGCCAGCCCCACCGCGAACAGGCCCACCAAACTATCCAGCCGGTCAGCCAGCGCCAGGATCGTACCGGCTTCGCTCTTGGGCAAATCACCGTTCGCACTCTTGGGCAGCCAATGTTCATAAATTGCATTGGCGACGTCTTCCGGTTGTCCGCTCAGTCGCGCATATTCACGTCCCATCGTCCCTTGCAAATCGGTCATCTCGACCACCATCTGGGTCGCCAGATCAGCTTTCAGCATACGGGCCGCGGCCTGTGCCGTTTCAACTTCATTTCCGCCCGCTTTCAACAGCTTGCCGATGGGTTCAACCAACTGCACGACGCGCTCATTCTTATCACGCATCGAACCCAGCTTCTCTTGGAATGTCAGGGTCGCTAAACGGGGCAGAAACTCTACCAGCTTCTTTTTGGTGTCCTGTGAATAGAAGAAGGACGCATCGTAAAAACGTGCCTTGAGGACTTGCTCATTACCGTGTGCCACCTTATCCAGATGTTCAGCATCGCCATTCCGCACCGTCACAAAATACGGCAGCAGCTTGCCCTCTTTATCCTCAATCGGGAAGTAGCGCTGCTTCTTCGCCATCACCATCACTAGCACTTCGCGCGGCAGTTCCAGATACTTTTCATCGAACTTGCCCAGCAGCGCGGTTGGCGCTTCAATCAAATTGGTGACCTCATCAATCAACGATGCGTTTTCGGGTATGCGTCCCTTTACACTGGCCGCCACCTTGTTGATCTGCTCGATCACCGCTTCGCGCCGCAGTTCGTGGTTTAGCACCACGCCTTGATTTTTCAGCGCATCGAAGTAACCTTGTAAGCTGGTCACAGTGCTTTCAGGCGAACCATAGGGGCGGATACCATGTGTAGCATTCCCGCTGGCGACACCCGCATATTCAAAAGGCACCACCGTATCGCCTAGCAGCGCCGTTATCCAGCGAATAGGCCGCGAGAACGCGATCCGGGTGCTGTTCCAACGCATTGTCTTCCCAAACTTGATACTGGCGATCAGCTTGGGCAGTTCTTCCGCCAGCACTTCGACGGCTGGACGCCCTACAGCCTTCACATGGGCGGTCACATACTGCCCGCCATCGATTTCCTCAACCTTCAAATCCTCAACCTTGACGCCCTTACCACGCGCGAAACCTTCAGCCGCTTTAGTCGGCTTCCCATCGGCATCAAACGCACGATTGGCGGCTGGCCCACGCTCGACGCGCTCCTCATCCGGTTGATTTGGCGGCACTTGCCACGCGGCCAACACCAGACGGCGTGGGGTGCTGTAAACCATCACACCCTGTGGAGGCGCTAAGCGCAGCCGTTCAAATAAGCCTAAAGCCAAATCTTCCAGTTGTTCCTGCGCCGCATCCACATCGTCGGCGGGCAGTTCCTCCACCCCAATTTCCAGTAAGAAATCGGCAGGTTGGCTGGAGATAATCTTCGGCATCGCAGTGGCGGATTGCAGCGCTGGCGCACCCCAGCCCTTTTCCGTCTTCAAGAATGGATAACCCAGGGTTTCCCTTTGTGTTGCAAAAGCTTTCGCCACGTCTCGCGTCATTCCACGCATCCGCTGGAAGAAGTAAGCGCGCTCGGTCACCCCAATCGCCCCCCGAGCATCCAACACGTTAAAGAGGTGGCTGCACTTCAACACGTAATCGTAGGCTGGAATAATTGCCCCGGCCTCCAATGCCCGCTTGTTTTCGCTCTCGTAGTTGTCGTAAACATCTTTGAGTGCTTCCACATCTGCGATTTCGAAGTAATACTTACAATGTTCGATTTCGCTTTGCAGGAAAACATCCCCGTAGGTCAGACCCGGCAGCCAATCAATATCCCAGGCTGCATTCTTGTCTTGCAGTGCGAGAACGATACGTTCCAACCCGTAAGTGATCTCAACACTCACCGGTTCCAGTTCGATACCGCCCGCCTGTTGGAAGTACGTGAATTGGGTGATTTCCTGCCCATCCAACCACACTTCCCAACCCAACCCCCACGCACCGAGGGCCGGACTTTCCCAGTTGTCCTCTACAAAACGGATATCATGTTCACGCTGGCTGATACCTAAGGCTTCCAACGATTGCAGATAAAGCTCCTGAGGGTTTCCGGGATCAGGCTTCAGGATGACCTGATATTGGAAGTAATACTGCATCCGATTCGGGTTCTCGCCGTAACGACCATCATCCGGACGCACACTAGGCTCGACATATGCGGTTCGCCAGGGTTCTGGCCCCAACACACGCAGCAGCGTTGCCGGATTACCCGTACCTGCCCCAACCTGCACATTATAGGGATTCCAGATCAAGCAGCCTTGATCCGCCCAAAAATTATGGAGCTTCATGATGACTTGTTGGAAGTTAAGAGGTTTCGCCATATCAATGCCTTTTTCGGTCAACATCAAGACAGTTTATTATAAAGATTTGCCCCGCACTTAGCGAGGGGCATGACGGATGTTCCAATTATGAAAATTTCGTAATAGCAGCAGGATCGAACAAAACCTTAATTCAGCGTTGTGAAAGATCGTATATCCTCTATTTATAGGACTTTCGTCCTAAACTAAGTTGAACAATAATCGTTCATCGTAGCATTTATTGAGGAGCCACACTATGAGCGCTGCCCCAACCCAACGTCCTTCCTATTACGCACGACTCATTTGCGACTACATGAAGCACCAGCCTGATTTTTATGCGTCCAGCTTACAAGAAGTTAAGGATGCATTGGGTATTTCAGATACGGCTTTCATGATGGGTTTGAATTGGTGCATTGATCGCAAGATTATTGTGATGGAAGCAAAAGTCAAGACGCCCGCTTTCAGTGCCGACGTCGAAGAAGAAGCCATGAAGCCCGAAGGTTCTCGTTTAAGTTCAATGTTACGCTCACCGGCCTTAGCCGAAGCTTCATAAGCAATATCGACAACTTTACAGAACAATTTCACGCAGGCAACACATTCTTTACAACTGCCTTTTAAACTAAGTCACAACCTTATCCTCGTTATCGAAGGAACCTTTGTTATGAAGCGCAGTTCATTATTGTCGGTCAGCGGATGTGTGATTGTGTTTGCCCTAACCCTAGCCGCCATAACAACACCGGTCGCCGCCCAACGTCCGGGTCGTCCGACGCCCGCCGCAACACTTGACCGCTCCGGTTCAAGTGCGAACCGCACTCCAATTGTCACGCCCAACGCTGCCCAACCTACACGTCAGCGACCAAATTCAGGGAGTACAACTGGGGGAGCACCAAGTACACGTACACCGATAGCCACTTTCAGCGTTCCACTCAACCTGACATTAACACCACGCGGCACCCTATCAGTCCCGGGTTCGTCTGAAGAGGCCACTACTGTAATTAACAGTTTTGCCTCCACCTATCTAGGTACATCCTATGACTTCCTCTATACAGGAACACTTGACGGAAGCAGTTCCTCGGCCAAGTGGGATGCCTTCGTCGCCAAACTACCCGATAGCGTACAATCCTACATCACTGCCTTTGCTACTGCGGCAGGTGGTAGTTATTGGGGCTTATTCAAGAGCGGCCTGGGGATGACTGCCATTGGCGATTGCACCAATAATCCCAACTGCACCATCTCAATGGATAACCTGAACCTCTATCTCACCAGCGCGTCATCCGGTGTCTATTCGGTATATATGCCCGGCGCAGCTGCCAACGCCACTGATGCCCTCAATATGATTCATGCTGTCTATCCCGGACTGAACACGATTGCGCTAGAGGCCGTCACATCCAATCAGGGCTATGCCTTTCAGGCTGTGACCTACGGGACAGGTGTGAACAATAAACAGGTCACCGCGTCTACCAGAATATACGTAGCAGGTGTCGTCAAATCCGGTACGCAGTCCTTAGTATACGCCGTCATCGGCATTGGTGATGGCTACGTGGGCATGATCCAGTAATTCCCATTATCAGGGGACATAGCATAAGCTGTGTTCCTCTCTCCTGCTCATTCTCTTACCAAGATAGTACGATTTCCCCATCATCCGGATACCGACCCTTTAGAAATCCGGTTGCATCCTCTGCCTGTTACACCTTAAACTGGTAACATAATGTTGAGAACCAAATGACGGGTGTTCATGATCTACGAAATTCACCTCTATGCTCCCAAAACAGGTCAAATGACTCCAGCTATGTTGGAATGGTTATTTCAAAATGGGCAGAGCAACGACCAACCGGAAGCCTTCTGGCCGGTCAAGAAAATCCGACAAAAAAGTTTGGCACGACTGATGCTCAGGCTTGATCCAACACTCATACCCATGCGTGGGCCGGGACATGACGTAGAACTCCACTACCCGAATAGTGATTTGGGTATCGTCATGTATATTCATGATCGAGGTGTAATTCTCTTTTTCCCCTATATGGCCTACAGCATTTACTCACGGATTGTCATTGGCATCTGCTACACCTACATCCGTTATTTATTCGATACCGTGGGCTTCTGGAGCTACGATCCACAGCTTGATGTGCTGTCCTTCGCCGACGACTTCCAATCGATTGAAGATACTTCGCGCTTGATGGACGCGGTTATGCCCAAGCTCTTGCAAGGGTAAATAGGCGACTTAGATACAAACTAATTCCAGAGAAAAGATAAAACAATTGCCTTTCAAAAACTTAATCATCGTACTTGGGCTGTTTGTTTTAGTTGGTTTTCTAATCAGCCCATCGGATGCGGCGTTGGCTCAAGAACCGATAGAGCGAATTAACGTGAATGATCAAATCACTGATATTCAGTGGAGTCCGGATGGAACTTTAATTGCTGTAGCTGGTGAAGACGGTGCTTATTTATACAATAATTATCTACAACAAATTATGACTCTTTCGCCTTCTGCTGGCTCTATCATCAAAATTAGTTGGTCTTTTGACAGCTTACTTTTAGCGGTCGTCAATTCACATAATAATACCGTTCAAATTTGGGAACGCGATATTAATACAAATAAGTTCAGCTTATCCTCATACTTATATCCAAAGCATAAATATGCAAATGTGGTAGCTTGGCATCCAAATTCAGCTAGGTTGGCTATTCTTGTTGAAGATCAACCTTCTGGCTTTAATGGCCTTTTGGGAAGTATCGAGATATGGCATAAAACAGCATCCGATTGGATTCTTGAGAAGACTTTAGTTCCTGCCAAGGAATATATATTTCCAGACCCTTTACTCATTTGGAGTCTGGATGGCGGGGAAATCGTCGGTGTAGGAAACGGCTGTCGGGTTGACGCGTGCAGCAATGGAGATGACTCATTTGTTTTTATTCTGGATGTCGAAACTGGTCAAACGTTACACACATTTGAATTTACAATTCCGCCCTATTCAATAGCATGGTCAAGCCGAAACCAACTCATCGTTGGAGCACATGAGGCAACGATTGTTGATGTCGTGACTGGTCAAATCGTGAATACATGGAAAGACCCCGACCCTAATTTCGCCGCGTTACATATTGAATGGAATATAGATGGTACAAAATTCATTGTGGGCAGCGAGAGTGTAAATGAACTTAAGATTATTGATGCGGATACCCAAAACGTTCTGTGCTCATTTTCGAATACAGGAATAAACATTGCCCTAGACTGGTCTCCGAATAACCGACAACTGATTGCAGCGTCTGAAGATGGAGACATAGAGATATGGGATGCTGCGGCCTGCCCGACATAAGCAGCCCCCTAGTGTTGATTTGTAACCAAATGCGGTCGGTCTAAGACAATTCCTCAGCTATAAACTTTTGCCACCGTTATCAGGCTTCGAGGAAAGAATACGATGCTGCATTTACTGGATTACCGCCACAAGATATTTGAACTGTATCGCGAAATTCGCGCGACAGAAGATGCCGCCGTCGGACGCGAACTTTTCCGTAAAACAAAAGATGAAATTTTCCGCAATCATACTCAATCCGCGTTGGATGACGAACAAAAGGCAGCATTCAACGGTCTGCAATACTACGATTATGATCCGGCCTACCGGGTAAACGCGCAGATCGATTTGAATGTCGAGCCAGAAACCTTAACCATCGAACTCGAAGGGGATGGACGTTTTTCTTACCGTCGTTTCGGTCAGGTGATTTTTACAATACCCACCGGAACAGGTCGATTGAGCTTGTTTTGGATCAACGGCTACGGCGGTGGAGTGTTCTTGCCGTTTGGTGATGTGACCAATCGCCAGACGACTTACGGCGCGGGACGTTATTTGTATGACACCATCAAAGGTGCTGATTTGGGTACGACACTGGACAGTATGGTGCTGGATTTCAACTACGCTTATAACCCCTCTTGTGCCTATAATCCGCGCTGGGTATGTCCGCTGGCTCCGCCTGAAAATCGGCTATCTTTCCCGATTCCGGTAGGCGAAAAAGTATGGGGCTGAACGCCAGCCTCGATCCGCTTGAGAGTCACCCATAGACATTTCGCCCCCTAAATGTCATCATTAGCGCGATTGTTGATTTATTGGTTGAGTGGATATGACGCATCTATTGGAAGCACCCCCACAAACGGCATTACGCCCGATTTGGATTGGTAACGTTTATATTGAATCCCCATTAACGCTGGCGCCGATGGCAGGACAGACCAACCATGCCTTTCGCACCATGTGCCGTGAAATGGGCGACTGTGGTTTGGTCTGCACTGAACTGATTAGCAGCCAGGCCATCCATTACAAGAGCAAAAAATCGCGAAATATGTTTGATTGGACGGAAGCTGAACGCCCTTTCGCAGTGCAGCTATTCGGCAGCGATCCAGCCATGATGGCCGAAGCCGCGCGGCTGGTGGTGGACGAAGGCGCAGACATCGTGGACATCAACATGGGCTGCTGGGTTCCCAAAGTCATCAAAAAAGGTGCGGGCGCAGCCATGCTTAACGACATTTGCAACGCCACCTGGGTGGTGGAAGCGGTTGTCAAAGCAGTCAACGTACCAGTAACGGTCAAGGTTCGCAGCGGGCTTGATCCCGAGCATATCACCGCCATTGAATTTGCCAGGGTTGCAGAGCAGGTCGGTGTGAAGGCTATTGCTGTACACGGTCGCACAGCTTCGCAGGGATTTACGGGTACTGCTGATTGGGATGTCATCCGGCGGGTGAAGGAAGCTGTGAACATCCCTGTCATCGGCAATGGCGATGTGAAAAACGCAGCGGACGCGGCACGAATGCTGGCGGAAACTGGCTGCGACGGAGTGATGATCGGGCGGGCAGCGCTGGGAAATCCCTGGCTGTTCCACGAGATTGCCCACGAAATCCGTACTGGAGAAGTGTTACCTGCGCCAACTGCCGCCGAACGGGCAGCGGCGGCCATTCGCCATGCACAGTTGAGCGTGGAAGCCAGCATAATTGGTGAACGACAGACCATTTTCGAACTGCGTGGACAGTTGACCAAGTATCATTTAGGAGTGCCGGGTGCTGCCGCCATGCGCGAAAAGTTAGTATTTGCAGAAACATTGGCGGATGTCGAAGCCATATTGGAGCCATATCTGTGATCTATTTTCGTCGCGCGGTAATCATCGCAGCGTTGTTATTAGCAGGATGTGGCGGATTGGCGGGTGAGCCAGCCATCGTGGCGACGATGCCGCCGGCTACAGCGAGCATTGAATATCCGATCACAACGCCAGATTTGGCTGTAGGGGCATCCGTTTTTGCCGAGCATTGTACAAAGTGTCATGGACTCAGTGGTGCGGGTGACGGCGAATTGATCGGCAGTGGACAAAATCAAATCGGTGTTGCTCCCCCTAGTTTTAAGGATGCCTCAACGTCTGCGGAGCAGACACCGCTGTGGTGGTATCAGACTATCACCAATGGTAACCTCGCCAAGCAGATGCCTCCCTGGAAAGATGCGTTGAATGACGATGAGCGATGGGCAGTCGCTCTCTATACATATACCCTGCATAACAATCAAACCAACATTGAGGCCGGCGCAGCCTTGACTGCTGCTCATCCGGTTACACCCGCCGATCTGCCTTCAGCCGAAAATGTCGTCAAACTAAAAGATGCCGAACTTATCACACAGGTGGGTTTACCCGATGCTTTCATCAAAAGCTTAAGTGATACGCAAAAGAACGATCTCGCGGCCTATTTACGCTCATTGACGCTGACGAACGCCATGCATATGGGATTGGTGACCAGCGAACCGCAAGTTACCCGGGAACCTGCTGTAACGCCAGAAGTGACACCTGCTCCTGCCGCTGTTGGAACCGGTGCAGTCAGCGGACAAGTGACGAACGGTACAGCCGGAGCAACTGTTCCGGCTGATTTGAAAGTCAGCTTGTATGTGATCAATGCCCAAGGAGCAACCGCACCGACTGATACGACTGTGGATGCAGATGGCAAATTCGCTTTTGCCAACATCGATATACGCGCTGACCAAAAGTACGTGGTGACAACCACCTACAATGGACGTGCCTACGGCAGCGAAGCTAAGGCTGGTGATCCGACAACCAACAAAGTTGATTTGCCAATTAGTATCTATGAAACCACCGATGATACCAGCGTTCTGACTATTCTGGCATGGGTATCGCAGGTGCAAATGATTGGCAACAATCTGCAAATCAGCGACTTTATTCAGATCGGAAACAGTGCGGATCGAGCGTATTCGACTAATGTGGCAGTGGATGCTCAACGGTATGCAAGCGTTGATATTCCGGTGCCTGCTGACGCCTTGATCATGAGCGCAGATGTCACCAATTCACGTTATACCATCGGCGCAGACGGCCACAGCGTCGTCGATACCGCGCCCGTTTTACCCGGGCAAAGTTATATTTTCCAGATGGTGTACGCGCTGCCCTATCGTGGCAACATCCAAATCGAGCAATCAGTCCCATATGCGCTAAGTGGTGCTTATCGGCTGCTGGCGAATTTGCCAGGTGCGAACGTTACATCTGATGTACTGCAATCGTTGGGTCCACAGGAACTCAGCGGCGTACAGTATCAGGCTTATGGAACGTCAAATCCTCTCAAAGCCAAAGACACTATCCGTTACGCGGTGCAAGGTGGCAGTCAAGCCAATTCGTCTTCGACTGGTGTGGTAAGCAAAGATCAGCTCATTCCACTGGTATTGATTGTAGCTGGATTGATCGTGGTATTCATATCAGGTGTACTGTACTGGCACAGTCGGCGTCCGCCATCTGTCGAAACGGCCAACCGCAACCGTGATGAGTTAATCGATGGGTTGATTCAACAGATTGCAGAATTGGATGAAACCTACCGCATGGGGTCATTGGATGAGGACATTTATCAGAAGCGGCGAGAGCGACTTAAGTTACGGCTGGCTGCGCTGATTGACGAGGACAAATAAACGGTTTTAAGGGGGACGTATGAGCATCGATTTTTTGAAGCGTTTGTTGAATGCGCCGGGGCCATCCTCACAGGAAGTTGCACCAGCGCGTGTCTGGCGCGATGAGGCAGCAGGCTTCGCCGACGAAGTGCTCACCGATGTACGAGGCAATTCATTCGCGGTATTGAAGGGTGACCGACCACGTGTGCTGCTAGCAGGACACATTGATGAAATCGGTCTCATTGTCAGCTTCGTTGATGATGATGGTTTCGTATCCTTTGCCGGAGTGGGCGGCTGGGATGCACAGGTCTTAGTCGGGCAGCGCATCCGTCTGCTGGGCAAGCAGGGTGACGTCATTGGCGTGATTGGTAAGAAGCCGATTCACCTGATGAAAAAGGATGAAGGTTCCAGCACCATCGAAGATTTATGGATCGATATTGGTGTAACCAGCCGGCAAGCCGCATTTGACCTAATACGAATTGGCACAGTGGGTGTGATTGACGCCAGCATGTATGAACTGCCGAACGGACGCATAGTGTCCCGCAGTATCGATAATCGTATCGGGGCTTATACCGTACTTGAAGCGCTGCGGCTGTTGTCTAAAGAACGCCCGATTGCAACAGTGGCAGCCGTCGCTACTGCACAGGAAGAAATCACGTTTGCGGGGGCGCACACAGCGGCCTTCAGCTTCGAACCGGATGCGGCAATTGTGGTCGATGTGACCCATGCTACCGATTATCCAACCGCCAATAAGAAACTGGCAGGTGAAGCCAAGCTCAGCGGCGGGCCAGTGATTGCGGCAGGATCAGTCAACAGCCCCGTGGTGCATCAACGTTTGCTGGATATTGCGGACAAAGCGGGGATTCCATATACCGTGAAGGTTAATCCCGCGCGTTCTGCAACCGATGCTGATGCCATTCATTATGCACGAACGGGTGTAGCAGTAGGCGTGGTATCCATCCCTAATCGATACATGCACTCACCCAACGAGATGATCCAGATGAGCGATGTTGAACACGCAGCACGGCTGATTGCCACATTTGTACAATCACTGACGGCAGATACAGACTTTATACCTCGATAGGACAAATATGGGCTACTACATGCGGTTCATCTCGGCGGACGAACGACCTTTGAGCCTTGCCATCATTGGTCAGGCTCTAAACGCAATCGACTCGCGCTATGTGATGCGCCCAACCGATTTGGATGAATTGGTCGAGGTGGTTTATGACAGCAAGTTGTACGGGCAAATTGAGATTAATACACCCGGCGACGAACTGTTTGAGGATGACATCAGCGCCTTCATGGAGATGTTAGGTACAGCCACTACACAGGAAGAATGCCTGGTAACCACCACCTTAGCGGCTGCCACACAAATCATTGCAGTCGAGATGTTTTGGGAAGGCACGAACTCCGAAGCGACCTTTGCCCTATTCGACCCGCTGTGGGATTGGTTATTCGCTAACCGGCGCGGAATTTTGCAGGCCGATAGCGAAGGTTTTTACAGCACAGACGGGCTGCTGGTCGAGCGCAAATTCATGATCTAGCTTATTCGCAAGCCGTACGTCCGGTCGTGTGGCACATGAAATATTCAGGCTCACCAGACTGCAAATAATCTCCGATTAACTGAACCGAATATGTGAAATCTGCTGGAGCCGTGTTGTGACAAAGAAAGCAGGCATTCAGGCTTTCATTGTAGATCGCACCATTCGCATCAAATGAGCCGAAATTCCAGCCGTCGTTACGGGCACTGCTGGTGTAATCAGCGGCTGTCCAGTACGAGCGCTTTTCACGGACATGGACAGCGGGCAGCGGTTCACCTTTGACGAAATGACCATCCGTATCCGTGACGAAGCTTCCATCTGCATTTTTCAGCGCGTTATAACCTTCAATCACAATGACTGTACCAACCGGAAGCGTATAGTAGGACCGCATAGCCGCGAGGCCAGTTGGATTAATATATAAATCGCGGATAGTGCCATCCGGACGCTGAACGGTCGCGTAACGGGTAAATTCTAGCCGATAATTTTTTGGAAATGGCACACCCACAACAGAAATCGCAGTTGGAGTAATAGGTGTTGAATCATTAGAGGATACCAATGCAGCAAGCAGAGGCAATATCACCAACGCAGCTAAAGCGATAGTAAGTGTCAACCGATTGTCGTGAAAGAATTTGCGAATCATAAGTACATTTTGAACCCAACTCATTACAAAAGTCTATCCTAACATCGCTTTTTGAAAAAAAGTATAAAAGTAACTAATGCTACATGAATTTGGGCGGCTCATTAAGTGACTCGAGTCGGGCTATAATCAACGCATCGTCTAAAAAATATACTATAACGGCTGGTAATTTATGCTGTGCATTACGCTTTCACATCATTCAGTCCCATTCACCTCTTTTTCAGCCCACGAATAGAATAATTACTAAACGGAGTATTCTCCTATGTCGCTGCGATTTCACGAAATATCAGAAGGTAACCACCGCATCCTCAATCCATTTAGGCAATCTGATCTGATGCTGCTCGGTGAGGTCTGCCGGCTCCAACCCCATATGCGGCAACTTGATTTGGCCTGTGGTAAAGGTGAAATGCTATGCCAATGGTCACTAGAATGGGGTATTCAGGGCGTTGGTGTGGATATTAGCAAGGTTTTTCTGAAGGCAGCACGCCATCGTGCCGTTGAGCTTAATGTTCAGCACCGGCTTACGTTTATTGAGGCTGACGCGGGGAAGTTTTCAACGCAAGGCGAACAATTTGATGTCGTCAGCTGCATCGGTGCAACGTGGATCGGTGAAGGTTTGGCCGGAACAGTCAAACTGATGCTGCCATCACTCAAGCCAGGTGGTCTACTACTAATCGGTGAACCGTACTGGAACGAAACCCCACCCGAAGAGGCATACACCTCCTCTAACATCGGCAAGGATGATTTCACAACCTTAATCGGCACGCTTGACCGCCTGGAAGCAACAGGCTTAAAACTGGTCGAAATGGTACACTCTACTCCTCATAGTTGGGATCGGTATATCGCCGCACAGTGGTGGACGGTAGATACGTGGTTGCAAAACAATCCACTTGATCCGGATGCCGAGCCATTGCGTGAATGGGTCACAGCCAGCAAACGCGATTATTTGGAATACAGCCGTCGTTATTTGGGCTGGGGCGTGTTTGTGCTAAAAGTGAAGTAACTGTATTAAAACAGAATCAGGGTGTGATGGTTGCGAGAGGTGATTGTGTTAATGTGCCGGATGGAATAGATTTAGTCAATACAATCGCGGTTGCAGTGGCGTTATTGTCGTAAATCCGAGAGATAACACGATCCATCAGTCGCAAAGTTGCCAATACGCTGATAACGATCAACACACCCACAAGTATCCCCGTCCAAGGCAGGACAAACTTGGGTTTAGCCGGCGCAATAACCTGCGCGGGTTGAGCCTGTAGTGCTGCCTGCAATTCCTCATCTGTAGGCGGGAAATGGTCGCGGATAGTCGTCATTAAGCGCGCCACATCACGGTTAAAATCAGGATCATTGCGGACAATGGCAGCGTTGCGATAATACAAAGGGCGTAACGTGTCGGGCAAATCCGTGGTGGACGGCATACCGGCATCATCCACCAATATAGGGATCACCAACACAGCGTCCCGCTTGAGAGCAGCTTCAATCTCGATGCGGACAAAATCGTCAGGGTTATCGAGGCGGCGCTGACCATTACTTTCAACAGCCGTTAGCCAATGTGATCCAATGATCGCCAGGAGCACATCACAATTAGCGATGGCTTCGTTCAGTAAAGAAGGGTAGTTCGCGCCGGGTGGAATAACATCTACATCCTTAAAAACCGCTTTTTCACCGAAGGCAACACACAGACGGTCATAAATGCGTCCGCTGACAGCTGCGCTATCACTGCGGCGATAGGAAATAAAAATACGCGGCACGGATGTTCCTTCATCAAAAATACAAGTTACTTCTTCCCATTATAATGCGGAAATCAGACAAAATAAGAGGGCACACGGTTGTGTGCCCTACCTACAAAACAAATTGGCTATGAGGCGTTTCTACTGAGCAACCTTCGGGGCAGTGAACTTGATGTCCAAGACAACATCATTGCTGACATTGGCAACGCCGGGAGCATTCGGAATTTGCAGATTAAACTGGTCACGCGTAACCTGTGTGGTCGCAGAACCCGTTAGCGAATCCGTACCAGCAGTGACAGCAACATCAAAAGTGACGGACTGAACGATGTCACGGATTTTGAGATCACCCGTTACCTTGAACTTGATAGTCGAACCCATTGCAACCTTGTCAGGTAAGCCAGTGATGGCTGTCGGGGTGAATTCGATAAATTGGTATTTATCGTTTGATGACTGAAGAATATTGCTGCGAATAGCACGATTGCGGAATTCCTGATCGGTGACGAGCGTACGCGCATTAATGCGAATGACACCCATCTTGGAATTGGCAGGCGTCGCAAAGTCCACAAATATATCACCGGCAACCTGATCGGTCGTGCCAACGACAGTGGTAGGCTGACTGCGCAAATCTTCGGTCAACGTGAAGCTAACCAGTGAACCAGCCGTATCAATACGATAGAGCATACCGGCAGCAGCAGCTTGCGCGGCAGCAGCAGCCTGTACCGCAGCAGCGGCTTCGGCACCGACAGTCACTTCGGCTGTAGCTTCCAGGGTAGCATCAGCCGTCGGTACGGCAGTGGCTTTTACCGTTGAGGAAGAGGATGTAGCGTCGGCGGTCGTTTCAGCAGTGCTTTCCATCGCGGTTGTGGCTTCCGCCGTCGCCTCGGTTGTTGGCTTAGCGGCTCCTGCGACAGCAGTGCTCAACGCCGCATTGGTCGCCTGCAAGTCAGCAATCTGTGTTTCCAAAGCGTTAGGGGTAGCCGTAGACAAATCAAGGGTAGGGGCCGACAGTGGCACGGTCGCCTCGCCTGAACCACCCACAAAATAAATATAGGCAAAGATGCTAATTACCGCAGTGATACCCATTAAAATCAGGATACCCAGAATGTTCAAAGTACGACGTGACATTTGTCCTCCAAGTGATTGATCGGTGATGGTTATAAAACCCTGCGCCACATAATAGCAGAGGGTTTCTACAGTGAAGCTATTTGTAGATAATTACTCATCTATCTCTAAAATTACGCTCCGCCGACAATTATTACCGATCCGGAATCAGTTGCACCGAGCGCATTAGTGGAAACGAAAAGTTGGCCGTCTTTGGATTGCGCAATGCCATAAGGGGAGTTGAGGTTATCCGCGACAACTTCCGAACCGTTATCCGTAACCTTGACCACACTGCCCTTATCGAGATTAAAGCCTGCATCGCCATAAACATCAGATAGTTGAACGGCGTACAGCGTTCCATCAGCGGTCAACAGAATATCAGTCACTAAAGTAAGGTTGCTAAAGGTTTTCTTTAGCTTGCCATCTGTACCCAGCATTTCAATGCGCGCAGTATTCGGATCGTAGGGAAAACCGCTGAGGAAACCGACATTAATATCACCATCAGGGCTGATTGCCAGTGAGGTTGGTACAGATTGTGTTTTACCTTGCTCGGCGGGCCAAACGGCAAAGACTTGTAGCCCATCTTTTTCTGTCCATGTCAGGATGTCGTTGGCGCTGGCATCAGCAATATACAGCTTACCTTCTTTATCGAACGCCAGTGCCGCAGGGTTGGAAACCAGTTCTGAACCTTTGTCCGGGTTATTCTGAGTTTCGAACGCACCCAAATCAATGACCTGCTTGACTTCACCGGTTTTCTTGTCATATTGGACAATGGCTGATACATGCTGACCGTCTTTCAAACCCTCTACAATTCCCATGCCTAAGGTCGCCCAAATGCTATCCTCGGTTGGATAAATGGAGGTTACACCTTCGATTTCGCCACCCACATCCATACTTATAAGATTGGGAATGATAACGGCTTGTTCACCATCGGGACTGAGGGCTGAAATTTGTCCGGTTTCTCCAAATTTGACTGCGCCATAAGGTCCTTTGCCATCCGAATCACCACCTTGACCAGCTTCGGCTATGTAAAGTGTTCCGTCAGTGTCAAAAGCAATGTGGCGCGGATTATTCAACTTACTGGCAACAGGCTCATCCTGTGCCGCCACTACGGAGGCAACACCCGACAGTAAGAGCATAATCAATATCCAAAAACCAATTCTTCGCGTCACTGTTAACATCCTTTGCATATTATTCGACAGGGACTTCCTCGCAAGAAAGTGAATGTTTGCAATTATATGGAAAAAAGGCACTTTATGGGTGAGAACCAGATGAGTGCAGGCAAGAAGAAAACACCTGACTATTTCACTCGTTCAAACTATCGAATCATGGTTATACTGGCAAGATAAATCATTATTTAAAAGGAGCAAATTATGGCGGAACGATTAGCAGGCAAAACCGCAGTGGTGACAGGCGCAGGCAAAGGCATTGGTCGGGCAAGCGCACTGGCATTAGCGCGTGAGGGCGCAAATGTGGTGATTACATCACGCACCAAATCGGATCTTGACTCATTGGCGTCTGAAATTAGGGCGTTGGGCAACGGCGTTCGGGTATTGGTTACAGCGGCAGACGTGAGTAATGAGGCGGACGTTGACAGACTGGCTGCGGAGGCCTTTAAGACGTTCGGCGTAGTCGATATTCTGGTCAATAACGCGGGAACGGGCAAAAACGGTACCGTTTCAACATTAACGACAGCCGACTACGACCATATCATGAACACCAACATGCGATCAACATGGTTGTGTACGAAGGCGTTCTTCCCGCCTATGATCACACGGAAATCGGGTTCAGTGATCTTCGTGAGTTCGGTTGCGGGCATCAATGGGTTGCCTAACGAACCGATATACTGCTCGACCAAATTCGCACAAATGGGATTTGCCCAATCAATTGATTATGAAGCCTACCCCAATAACGTCAAGGTGAGCGTGATTGCTCCCGGTGGGACGAATACCTATTTCGGCTTTGATACAGGGACGCGCACGCCGGGTGATCCAGTGCTGAATACTTATCATGACTCGGAAGATATAGCCGATGCGGTGGTCTTTGCTGCGACACAGCCACCGAAATCACGGGTATTTATGGTGTGGATGCGCCCGATGAGTGAAGCACTGGGCATGGGCGGCGGAAATTACTTCAAAGGGGCGGCTGACGAGAGATAACAGAGCAATCCTTTGCCCGAAGTCCCCTATCCATTTCATAGAGAGGGGACTTAAAAACAAGAGACAATCAATAAGCAGTGGGGATGCCAATTTCCTGGACATCAACATGAACGCCGTCTAATTCAGACGGGATGATGTCCTGTGGAGCGAGATCAGCGCCGGATCGCTTTTTATCCACCATGACAACGAGGCAAATGTCGCCAGTATAAGCGCCGTTTTTCTTCTCCAAACCAACCGCTACACCCATCACATGGGGGATTTTGAGCAGCATTTCAGTGTATTTTTTTTGAACCAAAGTTGCTTTGGCGGTCTTTTCATCCTGTGACATGCTAAGCTCCTTATAAAAACATTGGCGCTAGAGGTTGATCTGCAACGCACTTAAGACAGCATCAATAGGATTAAAAATGGTCGATTGGTCGGAGCCAGCGAATAACAGCCCAACGGCTACATTTGAACTACCATCAACCAGGAGCGAACCGGAATCGCCGCCCTGACTCATAGGGGTAGTGATAATTTGGCCGGTAAAGCGGGCGGTGCGATTGCCATAGGCCACATTGACCGTGGCATTCAACAAGGTAATCGTGCCAGTAGTGAAGCCAGTGGTACGGCCTGATTTACGAACAGCCATGCCTAAAGCAGCGGGCTTTGTACCGTGTACCTGACCAATACCTAAAATTTCACCGGTGAACTTGGTGGGATCAAGGGGCTTGGCAAGGGCGCAATCAACTTCGTTGGAAGGTGTTTGGGCGACCGCATTGACGGTACTGACGGCCTGCGGCCTCGTCGGGGTAACGACACTAGCAGGTGCTACCCGTTGATGTGAGCCAACAAGCGCAGCAGCAGCATTGACGACAGCTACGACCGTGTTCACCGCACTGCAACTGCCGGGAGTACCAGGGGTTGGCGTTGGTATGGGTGTCGGGCTGGGCGTAGGCACTGGAGTGTCGGGGTCATCAACATAGCGTAAGGTGACGAAGCGCTCAAGGCGTGCCACCATATCAGCCGGATTTTGACCACCATCCGCTGAACCGGGTTGGAGAATGGCATCGCCAACAAGCGAGTCGTTACTATTGGCAAGTACGTGATTGTTGGAGAGAATGAGTTTTTCACCGGTGGTACGATCTGTGACAATGGTGCCGAGCGTACCGGCTGTTACCTTGTAGTGACCAATACTGACACCACTTGGGATTTCGGGACGAAAGCGATCGCGCGGACTATCGTAAGCACGGACGTAGCCAATTTCGACCACATCGGTTTTTACGCCGTCGACTTCTTTGGGTACGGATTCGGCCACACTGAGCGCGGCTACCGGTACTTTGCGCTGTACCAAAACAACGACTGATGGGTCGCCCACGCCGTTTTTTAGACCCACCGCTACACCCACAACGTTGGGCTTTGCCAAGAGCGAATCCATGAACATGCGCTGCGCCTGAAGAACGTCATTGATCGCCATATTTACTACTCCCCATTCAAATGGTCACTCAACCTTACGATTATTGTAGCACCGTTTAAAGTGGTGCGCTGACCGATACCAGCCATGCACACACGGCCTTGGATTTTGTGTTAAACTCGGTCAAGAGTTAATAAATTCGTGAGATAGCCGAACTTTTGCCCTGAGTTTGGGATATAGTATTAGTTTAATATTACTCAGGGTCGGCTGCGGTTGCTGGCACATGACATCCCCATAAACAGGAGAACGTGCGTGAAAATACGAATGATGGGTTTAACGTTAGGCATATTGTTGATGGGGGCTTGCAGCGCCATAGGCAGCAGTCCTGTTAAGCAGTTTACGAAAGGCGATGAGATAGCCTTTTATGATTTCACGTCAGCAGCGACTTTTGAAGAAGGATTGTACGGCAATAATACGGCACGCCTACAAATTTCCGATGGGGTGTACAACATCCAATTGAGTACGGGTGACAGTACGCTGTATTATGGGCAATGGGGCGCAACATTGGGGGACGTAGTTATCGATGTCGAAGCCGTGCAAACCAGCGCCGATTTGAACAGCACTTACGGTGTTATGTGTAGGGCGCGCGGTACGGTCGGACAAAGTGTGACAGCAAACGCCGAAGCAACCGCTGAAGTCACCGAGGCGGCAGGCAGCAATACGATTGTTGCCCTGCCCGATAGTGCGGCAACGGCTGAAGCAACTGCCGAGGCTACTCAAGAAGCAACGATTGAAGTCACCCAACAATCAACGGCTGAAGCGACCGCCCAAGTAGGCGCATCCAACGCTCAAAAAGATAACACATCCAATAACGGTGATGGTTATCTGTTTATGGTGCAGGGCAATGGACGCTACGCGATTCTGCGTTCACAGGGACGTAAGATCACGCCACTCGTCAATTGGTCTTCATCGAGCGCGGTTAACCAGGGTGCGGCACAAAACCGCATTCGTGCAGTTTGCATGGGCAACTATCTGGCAATGTATGTAAATGGTCAGTTTGTGGCCGATACAACCGACGATTTGTACAGCAAAGGCCAAGTGGCGCTGGTGGGTGCATCTGCCGGACGAACCGGCATGACGGTGACATTTGATAACCTGTCTGTTTCTAATGTCAAACCGAGTTAAGTTCATCGATGATTGAAGCCGATCCCGTATTCGGAAAAGTAATCGCCAATTATCCAAGTGACCGAACCCGCCTGGTCGCACCAGCCGTAGTGCTTTCGGGCGTGGCGTCGGTCATTCTGAATGTGACGTTCGCCACCATTGAAGCATGGTGGGGGCCGGTTTTGACGGTCATCATTATGGCAGCGGTGGTGCTGTCGTTAGGCTGGCGGGTGCTGCACTATTGGAACCGTGAGGTCGTGCTGTACGAGGAAGGCTTCAGCTACCGTGAGGGTGCGCGTCCGGTGTTCTTTCTTTACCATGAGGTGCTGAGCGTCCGGCAGCAAGGACAGCGGTTGGCCTATTTTGGCGGTTTAATCCGGCGAAACACCTATAAATTCACGCTGACAACCCTGCGCGGTGAAATAATGATCCTCGATAACATTTACGTTCGTATCGAGGAACTTGGCGCGCAAGCGGAAAAAAAGATTTACGCCGTACTCGAACCTTATCTGAAAGAAGAGATGGCGAAGGGTGAGAAGATTCCATTTTCGAACACGCTTCGCCTGAACAACGACGGCCTTGAAGAAAAAGGGCGTGACCTGCCCTGGGCAGCGTTTGACGGCTACAAAATTAGTGGTGGTCAACTTTCGATTTTCGCGCAACCGGATACGTCCGTGTGGTTAAGTATTCCCCTACCGGATGTGGATAATCTACCGATCTTGATCCGGTGGCTTAAGCAGCGTGAGCATACGCCACCGACGATGATAACGGTTGAGCCGAAGCAGACTCCGTGAGTGGGCGATTCCCCATCCAAACATTCCCAAAATTCTTCACATTCTTCAATTTCACAGTGCAATTTGGCTGTTTGCTCTCTTGACTACAATTGTCAGAAATATGGTCGATGTGGTCAGTGTCGGGGCGCATGGTATGGATTTTGTGGACGGTTGAGGCTGGCCTCTGCCCTACTCCAATGCAAATCCTCTAAGCCGTGTTTTGTGGCGGCGGCGAATCTGCCATTATTGACATGCGTCTGACGGCGATTGTAAGGGAGATCAGCGCCGAATCAGCGACATATGCTGCAAAAGCAGCAAAAGCGGCACAGGCGACATCGGTTGTTGTGCCGTTTGTGCGTATCGGGTGTTGTTAAGATGCGCCGAGAACCCTCACCCCAAAACTTCCTGCAAACGACTCGGAATAGGCCTGTTTGAAAATGAGGGAACGCGAAAGTCGTAAAAATTCAGTTCAAGGGCGTATTACACGGTCACCAATAAAATGATAATCGAAGTGGGATGGTAATGGGTTACATTTTGGAAGACCATTTTGTAACTCTTTCCAGGTGTTGGCGCTAACCAATTTGAGAGAGGGAAATTATTAAGATCGTTGGCGAATAGTTGGAAATCGGTAGAGCAGATTTGCAGAATTAAACCTAAAAACGAATATATTCAACGATATTATTATAAGTCATGGGTCAAACCAGTTACCCCAAGCCGCCACCCGCTTTTAAATGAGTATTATCCTGACCATTCGTGCAGTAGACGACCGTTCATATGTTCTGTATGATTCACTCATCCTCGAAAAATATTTGAACATGGAGGCCAACCATGTATGGTGGCGGTTGGTGGGTCTACGCCTGGGGCGGCGATCAAGAAAAGACGAAGAGTGTCACGTGGCCGTTGGTCAAACGTGTGCTGGGTTATGCACGTCCCTATTGGAACAAAATCGCGATTACGCTGGTGACGATTCTGATCACAACAGGATTAGGGCTGCTGACGCCGTTGATCTTCCGAGATCTGATTGACAATGCCCTGCCCAAAGGTGATGTGCAACGGCTGAATGTACTGGCAGTGGGTCTGGTTCTGATCCCGATTGTGGTGAGTTTGGTCGGCATGTATTCGCGGCTGCTAAACGCCCAAATTGGCGAAGGTGTCATCTTTGACCTGCGAACAGCGCTTTACAATCATCTGCAACGCATGTCGATGCGCTTTTTCACCAACACAAAAGTAGGCGAGTTGATGAGCCGACTGAATAACGATGTGGTGAACGCGCAGTCGGCTATCAGTGACACGATTGTGACGATGGTGGTGAATGTGGTACAGGTTATCGCCGTTATGGGCGTCATGCTGACAATGGACTGGCGGCTGACAATCATGAGTGTGGCTGTGTTGCCAGTATTCATCGTCATTGCCCGTAAGCGCGGTGGAAAGCTGCGCTCTTTGCGTCGCGAAGGTATGGAATATAACGCGCAGATGAACGCCATGATGAACGAGACGTTGAACATCGGCGGTACGCTGCTCGTCAAGCTGTTCGGACGCGGCACGTTAGAAATGGACCGTTTTGCCAACCGTGCGGGCAAGGTGCGTGATATTGGCGTGCGTGAGGCTTACCTTGGCAACCAGTTCTGGGTGATCGTAGGTATGGTCGGCGTGGTCGGCACAGCGGTGGTGTACTGGGTGGGCGGTCATCTGGTGCTGGACGGCGTGTTCAGTATCGGCACTATTGTGGCCTTCAGTGCTTACTTAGGCCAATTGTATGGCCCGCTGCAATCACTGACTAATTCGCCGGTCATTTTTGCCCGTTCGATGGTCAGTTTTGAACGTGTATTTGAAGTGATTGATCTGCCGTTAGATATTATCGAAAAGCCGGATGCGTTGACCCTCAAAGATGTGCGCGGCGAACTGACATTTGATCATGTCGGCTTTCGATACGATATGGGAGCAGAAAATCTGCTGACAGAAGTGAGCCGTCCGGGACGAATGGAAAACATCAAAAATGTGCTGTCGCTGGATAGTGATGCTAAGGATAAAGCACCGAAAATCACGAGTAACGGCGAGGAAGATGCTCCCCATACTCAGGCACGAGAAGCGGCTTTAGAGGATGTGTCGTTCACGATTAAGCCGGGGCAATTGGTAGCGCTGGTGGGACCAAGCGGCGCGGGCAAAACCACGATGACCTATCTCATCCCGCGATTATATGATCCGACTGATGGAAAAATCCTCATTGACGGTCACGACCTACGGGATGTGACGCTGGAATCACTGGCTTCGCAGATTGGCATGGTGACACAAGAGACGCATCTGTTCCACGATACGATCCGCACGAACTTGCTGTATGCCAAGGTAGATGCAACACAGGCAGAAATCGAAGCCGCCTGCAAAGCAGCCAATATTCACGATTTCATTATGGGACTGACCGACGGGTATGATTCGGTGGTGGGTGAACGCGGATACCGACTAAGCGGCGGCGAAAAACAACGTCTGGCTATCGCACGGGTCATTTTGAAAAACCCGCGTATTCTGGTGCTGGACGAAGCAACGAGTCACCTCGACAGCCAATCGGAAGCACTGATTCAGGACGCTTTGAAAACAGTGATGGCAGGACGGACGAGCATCGTGATTGCACACCGGCTGAGCACAATTTTGGCGGCTGATCAAATCCTGGTGATGGACCGCGGACAAACAGTGGAACGTGGAACGCACCAAGAACTGTTGGCGCAGGGTGGTTTGTATGCCGATTTGTACGAAACACAGTTCAAGGGTGAGCGTGAGATGGTGTAAAATGGGGTCGCAGCGAGGACGGATCAGCAACAAATAAACTGATAACGGTTAAGAAAATAATACGGAGATAATGTCCCTACCCTTACTCGCGTAGTAACAAGGGAGGGAATCATTCGGGAGGGTTACAAACTCTCCCCTACGAAATCCGCATTAAAGAGTTAAAGACCTTGATTCTGTCCCTGCAAACACGGACGAATTAAAATACGCCTCGCACGTATAATCAACGGACATGGCAGGTCATGTCCCTACAAAAGATCGATGACATATGACCAATGTTCTTTATTTCGCCTGCGGATGGGTAATCCGCCCTGATACCGATTATGACGCATTGATGCACGCCGCAGGTGAATGCGGCTGTGAATTGGTGGCGGTCGCGCCGATTAATATGACCCAGCAGGGTTTAGCGGTGATGACGTTCGCGATACGTACGGCTGAAGAATCTAACCTCGTTAACTTCATACGGCAGTATGAGCCCGAAATGGGACTGACGCACTGGTACGGTGTGCCGGAGTCGTATTATGAACAGGGTACGCCGCTATACGTGGAGCTGATCCCGGAGGATATTCGGGCGCAGTGGCTGGCGGGATTAAACGCGTACGGCAAGCACAATGACGAACAACGGAAAAAACTAGGTTGATGCCCACCTCGGCCCTGACAGCATCCTAACCTTCCCCCGCAAGTAATGAGGGAAGCAAAGACCGAGATCGCGTCCATATAAAATTGGTCATAAAGTTGCAGCAAGGTCACAGACACTCCCCTACAGAATTGGTCGTTCATCTGCTATGCTTTGAGGATCAATTAACTAACACTGATAAACCAAATATGACTGACTGGTATCTGATCGTCGGGTTGGGCAACCCGGGCAAAGAATATGAAGACACGCGCCATAACGTCGGCTTCCGTGTGGTGGAAGAGATCGCGCGGCGTTACGGATTGGCATTCGGGAAGACAGAGCGTAAGGCGCAGGTCGCCAGCGGGACGATTAAAGACAAAAAAGTAATCCTCGCCAAGCCGCAAACCTTCATGAACCTGAGCGGTGAGGCTGTGCGATCACTGATGGATTTCTATAAGGTGGAGTTGGCGCGTATTCTGGTCATTGCCGACGATCTGGACATCCCACTGGGAACGGTTAGGCTGCGACAGACAGGGGGTGCGGGTGGGCAAAACGGCATGAAGAGTGTCATTCAACATCTGGGCACGCCGGATTTCAACCGCTTACGCTTCGGCATCGGGCGACCACCGGGAAAGATGCAAGGGCGCGATTACGTCCTGAGCGCGTTTAAAGGCGATGATGGTATCCTCGCGGCGCAAGTGGTTGACCGCGCAGCAGATGCTGTGGAAACATGGCTGGTCGAAGGTATTGATCTGGCGATGACGCGGCATAACGGCAGTATCGATGAGCCGAAACCGCTGCCCAAAAAGGCTGCGCCGGAAAAACGAAAACAAGTGGAGTTAGCACCTGATTTCGAGTCGCTCAAAAATCATTTGGATGTAGAGGGGCGGCTAAAGTGGTGGCCTTCCAAACGATCCAAGCAACTGGTGGCACTGGATTACCTCTCGAGCAAATTTGAAGCGGGCAAAACCTACAGCGAAAATGACGTCAATGAGCTGCTAAACCAATGGCACACTTTTAATGATGCGGCGCTGTTACGCCGAGAACTTTTCGAGTATGGGCAGCTTAACCGGCAGCAGAATGGTACTGAATATTGGTACAGCGCCAGTACTAAGATTTATTAATCCCCGACCAGAGAGTCAACTCGTGATGAATGAATCTATCTGGCTCACGCTGGCAATCATTCATGTCACAGCGGTTATTATCACTGGCGCTAATTTTCTCGCGGTTACACAAACGGCTCTAACCCGTTCGCCTCGCGCTGGATTATGGGTAGCACGCGGCATTATCACCGGCTCACTGATTCATGTGGCTGCTGGAATGATCGGTTTTGCAGCGATTATTTCTCACATTCCAGTGCTGTTCGCGGCGATTCGATTACCGGGGGGGTTGTATTTTGCTTACACCGGCTTCAAGATGCTCAGAGCGGCTAATTATCGTGAAAGATGGCCTATTTAATTAATCCCACCAGCGATACCATTCTTTGCGGCGCGTGCCATAAACACGACCAACTGGTCCGGGCGACATATAGTATAACCATACCCAAAATATAGCTAACAAGACAAAACTACCAATCGCTCCGATAACCATGCCCAGAATGCCGCCCATCGTTACATCACGCCCGGTGCGCTGGTGAATGTATGCGGTTCCAAATGAGCCGATTAATGCACCAAAAATTGACCATACGGCCAGTTCCCACATTGCGGAAATCCTCAACTATTTTTACATCTATCTATATAGCTTACAATGATTCGGCAAGGATTATGAAAAGGACTAGTGGGTGTCTTAATTATTTGTAGATTCAGATCAAATAGCCAATGGTTACAGCTATCTCTACTATGGTCTCATTCCCTTTTTAGCTACAGAGTTTATAATAGACGGTTGCTCACTGCCTGAGCAACGAATTTCGCTCCACTATTCAGGACATAACTGAAAGAACCTATGCAACTTACTGGACTCCTTGATCTTTTACGCAGCAGCAGCGTTTACCGCGATTTGCTAACCCAATTGAAGGGTGACAGCGCCATGCCTGATCTGGGCGTGATACGGGCTGCACGACCTTTTCTGCTGGCTGCGCTGGCACAAGAGTGGCCCGCGCCGATCATCTACATTACGGGGCGGGTTGACCGCGCTTACAACGTATCTGAGCAACTACCGGTGTGGTTGGGGGATCGTCCGGTTTACCGATTTGCCGAACCGACTGCGCTATTCTATGAACGGACGCCGTGGGTAGAAAATGTCATACGGGGGCGCATTGCAGCTTTGGCTGCGCTAACACCGCCTGACGAGGTGGCCGAACGAGCGACTGACTTGATTTCAGACAGGGTTCAACAGCCGGTCATCGTTACATCGGCACGGGGCATCATGCAGCGCACGATGCCAGTGAATCAGTTTCGCAAGTCAACACTGCTGCTCAAAGCGGGGCAGCGGCATACGCTAGATGTGCTGCTCAATCGCTGGCTGAAACTGGGATATGAACCGGTGAGCGTAGTGGTAGAGCCGGGAACGTTCAGCCGGCGCGGCGGTGTAGTTGATATTTTCCCGCTGGCAGCCGATAAACCAGCGCGAATTGATTTTTTTGACGACGAGATTGACAGTATCCGCGTTTTCGATCCGTCAACACAGCGTTCGGCTGACAAAATGGCCTTTGTTGCGATACCACCGGCGCGTGAAGTACTACCGGAGCAAACGCCACCATTAGCTGCACATCTCAAATCATATTTTGATAGTCTGCCACCGGCAGGCGAAGATATGACCACACCTATTAAAGATGCCGAACCGCTAACAAATGGTGTGGCTTTCCCGAACCTCGAACATTACATCCCCTATATTTATCCGCAGCCGGTTAGCTTGTTAGACTATGCTCCACCAGACGCGCTGATTGTGGTTGAGGATTGGGCGGAACTGCGCGACACGATTGCAGGGGTTGAGGAAGGTGCAATTAAGAGCCGTGCCGAACGCATATCAGCTAATCAACTTGCCGCTGACCATCCCCTGCCGTATTTAACATGGGATGCATTAGCAGAGGAATTCGAGCATCGAACGACCGTGCATTTTGGCAGCATGGCATATACCGATGAGGACAGCGAGGAACTGGAAGAGCCGATTCCCGTAAAAGAAGAGACGGTTCAGTTCCGCGGTGTCTTTGCGCCAGAAGAACGTTTTGGTGGTCAGCTTAAACCGCTGCTGGCCCGACTCCGTAACGCACAAAAAACCAGTGACTGCGCGGTGGTCGTATCTCATCAATCGGTGCGAGTGGCCGATTTGTGGCGTGAGCAGGAAGGCTTCGTGCCAACCGTCAAAGATGTAATCGATCCACCTGTACCCGGAACGTTATTGCTGGTGGATGGTGCGCTGGGCGAAGGCTGGAAAATGCGACTGCCGGGTATCGAGGTGCATCTGCTAACTGATGCAGAGATCTTCGGGTGGAACCGACCAGAACCACGACGCCGCAAAACCGTCACTAAAGGACGGTTGCCGGAGTCGAGTTATGCTGATCTCAACCCCGGTGATTTTGTGGTGCATCAGGATTACGGAATTGGCCGATTTGGGGGGATGCGGCGGCGCACAATTGAGGGCAACGAACGCGAATATTTAGTGATCGAATTCGCCGGTACGGATATGGTATTCGTCCCGATACATCAAGCGGATCGGCTGACGCGATATGTTGGGCCGGATGACCGTCCACCGAGTTTGAGCCGTTTAGGCAAACCGGATTGGGCGAAGGTCACGAGTCAGGCGCGGAAGGCAGTTGAAGATGAAGCCAAGGAACTGTTGGCACTATATGCCCAGCGTATGGCGACAGCAGGGTTTGCTTTCGCGCCAGATACTCCCTGGCAGCACGAGTTGGAAGCCTCATTCCCGTACGTTGAGACTGAAGACCAACTACGTGCGATCCGCGAGGTCAAGGGCGACATGGAACGTCCGGTGCCGATGGATCGATTAATCTGCGGGGAAGTCGGTTATGGTAAGACAGAAGTGGCACTGCGGGCGGCATTCAAGGCGGTGATGGGCGGCAAGCAAGTGGCACTGCTGGTTCCAACGACGGTGTTGGCACAGCAACATTATGAAAACTTCAGCCAGCGACTGGCGAACTTCCCGGTCAAGGTAGAGATGATTTCGCGCTTCCGCACCAAAGATGAACAGCGGGCTATACTGCCCCTGCTCGCCAATGGTGAGATTGATATTATTATCGGCACACACCGGTTGTTACAGGATGATGTGGGCTTCAGCAACCTTGGGCTCGTGATCATTGATGAAGAACAACGCTTCGGGGTGACGCATAAGGAATATCTGAAGCGGATGCGAACGCAGGTGGATGTGATGACGCTGACCGCAACACCTATTCCGCGCACGCTGTATATGAGCTTAACGGGCGTGCGGGATATTACAATGATCCAAACTCCACCGGAAGAACGGCTGCCAATCGTGACGCATGTTGGCCCATTTGATGACCGCCTGGTGAGGCAGGCCGTCATCCGCGAACTGGAACGTGGCGGACAAGTCTTCTATGTCCATAACCGAATTAATACGATGGACTCGGTGCGCGAAAAGTTGGAAGAAATCGTGCCGGAAGCGCGGGTGGTTGAAGGTCACGGGCAGATGGATGAGCGCCTGCTGGAAAAGGTCATGGGGGCTTTCGGACGCGGCGAGTATGACATTCTACTTTCGACGTCAATCATTGAAAATGGCATTGATATTCCGAACGCTAACACATTGATTGTCGATCGTGCTGACTGGTTTGGCATGTCGCAGTTGTATCAGTTACGTGGGCGTGTAGGGCGTAGTGCCCAACAGGCGTTTACGTATTTCTTCCATCCCAGCAATAACCGGCTGACCGATGAAGCGCGTACAAGATTAGAAGCATTAGCAGAATATACGGAATTGGGCGCAGGATACCAGATTGCCATGCGCGACCTCGAACTGCGCGGCGCGGGTGATATTCTAAGTACGCGGCAAACCGGACACGTAGCGGCAATCGGGCTGCACCTGTATACCCAACTGCTGACCCATGCCGTACAGCAGCTCAAGAGCGATATCAATCAGGATATTCAGCCGCCGATTGCCGTAAGTAATGTGACCATAGATCTGCCCTTGCCCGCTTATCTGCCAAACGATTGGATCAGTGAGATGGCGCTGCGGTTACAAATTTACCGGCGTGTGGGCAGCTTGAGCAGCATGGAAGATGTGGATATGATGCGTGAGGAACTGCGTGATCGATTTGGTACGCTACCACCCGCAGTCGATGGCCTAATGTATGGCATTGATGTGAAGCTTATGGCGCAGCGAGCAGGGGCTACTGCGGTCATTACGGTCAATGATGTGATTCATATCAAACTGCCGTATTTGGCCGAGATCAACCGCGAAAAACTCGAAGCAGATCTCGGCAATGGTGTGCGTGTGACACGTACGGCAGTTATGGTTCCAACCGATGATGAAACGTGGCAATTACAGTTATTGGACGTACTCGGCAAGCTGGCTGAAAATGCTCACGCAGGTATCGGGTCGTAACTGCCATTAATTTGGCAAGCGCCCCATCATGCCAAATACGCCTCTGATCAGGCGGTGGAAGCCGTCTGATGTTTGCCCCCACATCAATGGGCAAGCGCCCGCAATCACCGAAATATTGTGATCCTTGCAATAGGTGACAGCACTGTCTGATACGCTGCTGCCCGGCCCATGTACGCCACCGTGCATCCAGACGCGGGTCACTCCGGCATCAGTGCAATCGTGAACAACGGATTCGGTCACATCGGCACGAGTCACAATGACGACGCCATCGACATGACCCGGGATGTCCTTCAAATGCTTGTAGCAGGTTGTGCCTTCGACAGTTTCAGCGTTGGGGTTCACGGGAAAAACTTCGTAACCTGCATCGCGGAAGCGACGATAGATGGCATTGGCCGTATTGTTAGCATTGGTATGCGATACACCTGCAATCGCAATTCGCTTCTGGGACAGAAAATCATCCACTTTGGTTTGTAACTGAGTAGCCATAAATTCTCCCCTCAATGGCAATAACTTCGCGCCGGATTGGGGCGTGATTCAATACATCTGATGTTACTTTACTGCCGGTGTATCGCAGGGAGTAGTGATGCCTGTAATCTGTCTACTATTACAAGCATCAAATATTCACATTATAGAGATTTGAGGTATTAGCCTTCGCGGCGCACATCGACAAAGGTGCCACCCGTGATGGTCGCCAACTGGTCCAACGTCACACCGAAAATGGCATTGCTGGCTCCACCTGCCGGGTAAATCTGTTGATAGCGCTTGAGCGAGTCATCCAGATATACGGCACGCGGCTGCGTTCGATGGGCCAAAGGCGGTACACCACCCGGCGCATAACCAATGAGGTTTATGCACTGGTCGGGTGTTGCGAACTTGACCTGTTTACGCGAAATCCCAAGTAAAGCTGCAATCTTGCGATCATCTACACGTTGATCACCGCTAGTAATAACCACAACCGGTTTATCGTCGACGATAAAACAAATACTTTTGGCTATCTGTCCCAGCTCACAACCAATCTCATCAGCAGCTAATTGTGAGGTAGCCGTCGAGTTTTCGAAAAAGCGTATTTGAATACCAAGATCAAAAGTATCCAAGGTTTTTTGTACGTGATGCGGTGTCAACGACTCCATTTTTTCTCCTAAATGTTAAGAAACGACTAGTAGATATGTTAAGAAAGTCACAAAACGCACTTCAATGTTAAGAGTTTTGCAAGTTCCGATTAATTATTTTACACTAGCAGCTTCTAAGGGACATTATGAGATATTATATGATGCCACACATAAACTTTCGCGTGCAAATAAAGCATACTATCATCGAGTTGATAGATGGGGATATTACCAAGCAAGATGTGGATGCTATTGTAAATGCTGCCAATTCATCTCTCTTAGGCGGTGGCGGTGTAGACGGTGCTATCCATAGGGCAGCGGGGCCGGAACTGCTGGCAGAAACACGCCAGCTCGACGGCTGCCAAACAGGTGACGCCAAAATAACACGCGGATACAAGTTGAAAGCGCGGTATGTTATCCATACGGTCGGGCCGATATACCAAGCGCGTGATGCACTTGTACCCCAGCAACTTGCAAGTGCGTACCGACGCAGCCTCGAAGTCGCTGAAGCAAATCGTGTCCGGACAATCGCGTTCCCTTCTATCAGTACAGGGGCGTATGGCTATCCACTAGAAGAGGCCGCACCTATCGCATTAAAAACGATAATCGACTATATCACTGAGCATGAGGCTTTTGATTGCGTGCGATTCGTTTTGTTCAATGAGCAAAGTATCGAAGCTTATACGCACGTCTTAAACAAATTGACCCGATTACATGCGGACACAATGAAACAAATATAAAACAAGGCAGTCATAAATGATCTGCCCTTGCTTAAATGGCTATTCTGGTTCGTTGATTATTCGATTGGCATTGATTGCAGATTTGCCAGAACGCTCTGGAAACCTTTGAAATCACCTGACGAAACCGACTTACGGATTCGGGCATCAACCTGCTCAGCGCTTGCCATAACCTGCTCGCGGTGGCTGTTCCCTTTTTTGGTCAAGTATATGCGAACAGCACGACGGTCAGATGCATCTGGCCGACGTTCAATCATATCCTTATTCTGGAGTTTGTCCAAAATAGGGGTAAAAGACGTCGCAGCTCTTCCAACGGCACGGGCTAGCTCGGAAGCATGTTGCCCATCCTGGTCGTAAAGTGAACGCAGGATATACCATTCAATCACAGTTAAGCCTAGCGGTTCGATAACCTGTCCATAAACCTGGTCCAAATTTCGCAATGCGATGTCAAGGTTGCACCAGATTGAACCCGCAAACCGTAAAGCTTGATTTTTCGTATCGCTCATACCTCAGTCTCATTTCCTTCTACATACCAAATTAAGAAGTAACCACAGAAAAAAACATTATTCAAAAGCAACGCTAAGAAGGAGATCCCCCAAACCGAGTTGATCTCCAGAAGTAATCATATAGGGGTTGTCAGGCTTCAGGCGTTTGCCGTTAAGAAAAGTTCCATTAATTGAATTTAGATCCAATATATGAGGTTTTTCTTGATAGTGGACGATCACCGCATGACGTCGCGAAACACCTTTTTCGAGAGCCTTAAAATCTGCCAGATCAATATCCGGAATAAAGCTACTTCGACTGTCGGATCGTCCCAAAACAAAGCCATCGGTGGTTAATAGGGAGACTTGCACACTCGAAGGATTGGCATCAATTGATTGGAGAACCAGCTTACTTTCCATTCGTACCTGATAATTTACTGCGTAAAGCGCGATGTACAAGTTTTTAAATGTTTACTTTATCTCCATAAATAGTAGTATAGGAATAAACCTGTAATCCACTACTCAGTAAGAGAAAAGTTAAGTGATGATATTATCGACAATCATGCTGTAAATCGCAAGTACAACATCACACTTAATATCATTTGAAATATTGTACCATATAAGTGAGATAAAAAGTAAAGGATTTTGCAGCGAAATTGGTACTAATATGACCTTAATCATCCTATTTCTGGCAATATATCTCATTTACATTACATTGCACATTAAAACACAAAATTTATAAAGGCGGATTAGAATATCCTAAATATTTAGATTGGTATCCATACAAATCCTTGAGCGACAAGTCAAGTAATAGGCAATGTTATAGGCACAAGATCAAATTAAGTCAGTATTTACGCATAAAATGAACACCTAAACTATCCGCATTAGAGATTGTATAGAGTTTATTTTTATATCTTATAAATTAAACATACACAAGATTAGTTATATATATTCACTGTACCGCAATTTTTGTACTCTAAAATTCGTGACAAACGTTACTATTTAGTTTTTATGTATAATATTTCAATATTGTTATTTGGTTACTGTGAAGATTCTAATGATCTTTAATGAAAGGTGTTTTGAAATCTTTCGAAGGCCGCCAAGTGTCACTGTCAAGATGATCGGTTGGGGCAAAACTGAGTAATGTTAATCCTTCGACAGATTTTATGTAATAAACCAGATACTCTTGATTCGCTTGAAAGTGCTTGTCTGGAGCCAGACTATGCTTAAAGGGCAGAGAAGTGCCATCCAATGCCGTAAACACGGTTGGTTTCCAGAACATCCATCGGGAAGGCAATTTGTCGGGCGCACGGAGTATGCCAAAATATACGAGAACACGCGCGAAACGTCTGGCACGCATAAACAACATGACGCCAGACACTAACAATGCCCCTACCCCAACCATCCACAACCCGCCGACAAAGAGTGTGAGCAAAAAACTTCGCAGCAGGATGATGGTAGGAACCATGAGCAGCAAGACCGTGATCAACGGCTCCATTACTATTTCACGCCATTGTTCGTTATGAAGCTTGCCGCGCCGATTTGCCAGCAGCCTTTCTCGCATTTGAGCAGACACACGCGTATCAATTACAACATTCATTACAAAGCCTACTAGCTAATATTCATGGTTTGTTCACGCTCAGGGATTTTGATCCGGTTACCTAATTGCAGCAGCAATACGCTAGCTACGATAAATACTCCGCCTATCAGTTGAACAGGCAACATTTCTTCGCCGAGAAATACGCGCGCAAATATCAAGGTCAGTATAGGTTCAACTGTGCCAATAATGGAAGCACGGGCCGCACCGATCTTTTGAATTCCTACCGTTAGAAAGAATCCGCCCAGCACTGTACTAACGGTCGCAATCGCCAACAACCTCAACCACAATTCCGCACCATTCGCACGCTGCGCTGCCAACAAAGGCATTGAAAAGGCAATTTCACCAAGATGGATCAAAAAGTTTCCCTGCACTTGCGCGGCGCGAAACGGAATAAGAATAATTAAGCTGAGTAATGCACCTGTGGCTGACCAAGCACTGGCAGCTCCTAAGGCTGTGTGCCCCCGGAGCAATCGCCCACTCAATATAAAGTAGATAGCGACCACGAAAGCCGTAAATAGCGCTAGCAGCACACCAACGAGATTATCATTACCTATACCCTGTCCAAAATCGGGTACCGTAAGAACAATTCCAATAGTGGTCAGCACGAGAGCGCCCCAGCCGACAAGTGGCAAACGCTCTCCCATCAAGGCAGAAAGAATGGCGACAATAGCCGGATAGGTATAAAACAACACAACAAAAGTACCGGCTGGAATGCGTTCAAATCCCCAAAAGGTCGCCACCGCAGCCATCGCTAATAGGGTTCCCATCGCCAATAAACGCCAGCGCGGCAGAGATCTGCTACTCACAGGTGTACGCAGCACCCGTACCATCAACCAGAAGAGGGGCGCAGCTAAGGCAAAACGCCAAGTGGCAATATCAAGTGGATTAAGTCCAGCGACCTGAAGCGCTTTGATGAATACGGGCAGCATCGAATAGCCGGTTACAGACGCCAGAATTAAAAGCATACCGTCACGTTGGGCATGCCCACTGGTATAACTCAACCGGACACCGATGGTAGATCATCCATCAATGATTTTGGAGGCGATGAGTCGCGTTGAAGCTGCAACAAAAGTACGCTGATCAGAATGAAAGCTCCGCCCACAATCTGAACCAATTGTAGAATTTCATGGCGAATGATGACCGCCCAGACCAATGTCAAAACCGGTTCGATCATGCTAATTATAGCGGCACGGGGCGCTCCCAGCCTATTCATCCCAGCGTAAAAGGTAAATATGGGAATTACTGTGCTGACCACGGCCAAACCTAATAAACCCAACCAGACATCTATATTCGGCGGTATTGTGGTTGAACCGTGTTGCAGTGCTCTTATTACAATTACTGCGACCACATAAATAAATGAACCTGTAATACTCCATGCGCTGGCGGTTGACAGATCAGTCACACCCCGCAGCGTACGGCTGCTCAATAAAATATAGAGTGCGTAAGAAGCCGCGTTGATAAGCACGAGCAGTACCCCAGCAGGATCAACGCCACCAAACCCTTGAAAAAGGTTAGGAACCGTCAGCACAACCCCGAATAGGATTAACGCCAGTGCAGCCCAGCCACGACCTGATAATCGCTCGCCAAATAGGATTGCGCCTATCGCTACAAGTGCAGGATAGGTATAGATTAAAACGGTATAGAGCGATACCGGAAGTCGTTCAACCGCGAAAAAGGCCACCATCGCTACCACACCAAACAGCAACCCCATACCTAGCAAACGGGCACGGGGCATGTAATTGGCGCGGGAAGCTGCTTGCCCACGCTTCATCCAGAGCATTGCCAACCATGTAACGGGTGTGGCGACAATAAAGCGCCAGACGAGAATATCCAGCGGACCAAAGGTGCTATGGTCATAAATGAATTTCGTGAATATAGCAAAAAATGAATATCCTGCTGCCGAGATTAGAATGAGCAGTAGGCCATCACGTTGTGTGCGGCTCATAACGTTCCTAATTGGAGACCATAATTAACGTGGTAACTATATGGTGAACAACACAATATAGTCAGCACCAAATAGTGCCAATACTTTAATCTGTTACAATTCACAATTAACCTTAGCTTGTACAGTTAGAGGTGTGATTACGATAAAGAATTCCTACAGGTGTAGAGAGAATGGCTTCTAAATCAGGAGCATTGTCTTTCGCCCGAAGAATATCATAGCTGCTCTGATTCAAGATTACATATTGGGAACGGTAGGCAGGAACGGCAGTATCATAAAAAAACGACAATCCCATGCCACCGGATACGCCTAACAAGTACGGGCTAAACGCCTCAACAGGAAATACAACCGTGTTGCACCAAGCGTTCGTTGCATTCGGTTCATACGGGGCGACTGCTTCAAAGGCTTGATGAAAACTATCAATCGACGCAACATCAAATTGGTACTTAGAAACGACTTCCGGTTGGAAAAAACCAATAAACGCCGGAATCAGCAACACGTTTGCTGCTACAAACAACTGTATCGGTAAATAGCGCTTATAAGCGATCAACAACAATAAGCTAACCATTAAATGTGCGCCAATCACACGATAATCGCCCCACGTGGCAATGATATACAACGCACAAGCGGCTGTGACAACAGCAAAAAGATTATAAAAATGGAAGGCGGATTCTATAGAGAACTGTTTGCGAAATGCCTGGACAACCGTAACCAGTAATGCTCCGGCAGCTAAAGCAAGCACCTGAACTGTTTGCAGTACATCCAGTGGATTCTTTTTGATGTCAAAGAAACGGTTGAGATTATTGCCGAAATAATCTCTGAAAGCGTTCCAGCCATCGGCCAGCGAAATTGAGAATTTGCCCAGTACCGCCGTAACAGAATTATTGCCGGGAGATCCAGTGTACTGCGCCCAATAATATATCACTGCCACAATAATGACTGCGGCTGCAACACTCAGCAAGCGCCAAAGTAGACGTGGTCGAGCCGTCAGCCATACAAATGGGAAAAACATAATCACCCAGGAAATCCGAAGTACTGACGCTATGACCAACAGCATGATGCTTGCACCATACTCAGGCCAAGCCATTTGCTCTCGCCTGGTCAAAGCCCGATACATTATCGTCGCGATTAAAATTGCTAAAGTTTGTTGAAAGGCTTCCTGCATAGCAGTCGGCAAAAACGTAATCAGACACCAGAAGGTAGAAATCGCAAGCGCAAGCATAAACAACTGGCGTCCACGCAATTGAGCCACGCGGCAAAATACGACTAAAGCTGAAGTCACAAAAGCCATGTTAAACAAAATGAATGTAATGCGTTCCCAGCCAGTGAATTTAGCGATCACTCCATAAATCATTGAAAACCAAGGCCCGTAGGTATAAAAATGGGTGAAGGCTGCCGCGGCCCTGGCTTCATTAATCGTGTAATAACCACCTTGAAGGCCAGCAATCTTAAAAGTCAGAATGCTATGCCAATAAAAAATCTCATCGCTCCATGTCGGGGTGAAGGATAGGAAATTTGCCTGTGAGCTGATGAGCAAAATACATGTAAGAGCAGGCACAGCCGCAACCAGAATAATTAGCAAAGTACGGCGCAATGAAATTGATGCCATTTTATTCACAATCACAGGCGGCTACTCTCTTTAAAATTCGGTCACTACAAAACATATTTATGTGAACAACTCCAGCAAGATCTTTGTAAGAGCGATGACCGTATGGAGTATACGCGTAGAAAGTAATAAAAAAAGGCGAGATTTTACTCGCCTTCTCAAATATCAGTTAAGCAAACTGCTTATTTCAGGACGGTCGCCGCCAAGGTCAGGTTATCCGTCAAATTGGTCGCGAGGAAAGGTAGGATGCCCATGATAATGGTACCAGCGAAAGCCACATAAATCGCCCAATTGACATATTCGGTTGCGCCTTCGGCTTTGTCGCCATCGCCGTCACGCAGATACATGTTGACGATAATACGCACATAATAAAACGCGCTCACGACACTCGTCAGCACACCGATAACAGCCAAGGGAATGAGGTTGGCTTCAAGTGCTGCACGGAACACATACCACTTGCCGATGAAACCGGCTGTAAGCGGGATTCCGGTCAAACTGAGCATGAAAACCGCCATCATAAAAGCCATAGCGGGACGGCTCTTGGCAAGCCCAACGAAATCTTCCAATGTTGTGCCGCTACCATCGTCTTTCTCAACGGCCATTGCGACACCAAACGCGCCAAGGTTCGTAAACATATAAGCAATCAAATACAGCAGTGCCGCACGAATAGCTTCTAGGCCTAGACCTGACGAGCCAGCGGCAGCCACGGCCATCATAATGTAACCGGCATGAGCAATCGACGAATAGGCCAGCATACGTTTAATATTGGTCTGTGCGATAGCAACAAAATTACCAAGGATCAGTGTTGCAGCTGCTACCAACCAGAACGTTTGCTGCCATGCGGCTGTCGTTTCACCACTCTTCAAAACAAAGGTGGGCAGAGCTATGGTTACGATACGCAAGAGCGCAGCGAAACCGCCGATCTTCGCACCGACACTCATAAAGGCTGTAACGGGCGTGGGTGCACCTTCATAAACGTCAGGCGTCCACATGTGGAAGGGAACGACCGCCACCTTAAAGCCCAGCCCTACCAGAATCAGGCCGGAGCCGAGCAGCAGTAGAAATGCACCTGAACCGCCAGTCGCAACAATTTGTTGGACGGCAGTGAAAATTGTGGGTAGGCTGGTCGATCCGGTTGCGCCGAAAACGAGAGCCGAACCATAAACGAAGAAGGCACTAGCAAAAGCACCGAGAATAAAATACTTCATGCCGCTTTCTTCCGAGCGCACATCCGGCACGCGGAAAGCAGCCAAAACATACAGCGGGATGCTCAACAATTCCAGCGACACAAAGATGGTCACTAAATCGTTAGCGCTTGCCATAAACATCATACCGCTCAAACTAAACAGGATCAGCGCATAAAATTCGCCGCGTTCGATCCCTGTGCGCTTGAGATAGTCGATGCTCATGAGAATGCTGATGAAACCCGTAACCAGAATGACTACGTTAGCAATGCTTGTGAAACTGTCCCCCGCGAACATGCCTAAAAAGGCGGTTCCCGTTTCATTGAAGGTGAAAAGGTTGACTACGAAGCTGAAAACAATAACGCCCAGTGCCAAAAATGCCGTCACTACTTTGCGGTCGCGCGGGATAAAGACCACATCAACCAACAATAACAAGCAAGCGCCTATCGCAAGCACCACGCCCGGCGCAGCCATCCACATGTTTAAATCAGCAAAACTCGGAACTGAAAACATAATCTACCCCTAAAAAGTTGAGGCTCTTCAATAGAAGGGCGGATACACTCATCCGCCCCAACCTCTACATAATGCTTAGCGCAGCACGGTGCTCGCTACGCTGTTAACGTTCTGTGCCACCTGATTAACGGTTGGGCCCATCGAGTCGAAGAAGGTCTTGGGTTGCACACCGATCCAGATGATGACGACGATCATGGCGACCAAGACGGCTGTTTCCTGCCATTTTAGTCCTTCAAGGTGCTTATTTTCTTCATGAGTCACTTCGCCCATGAACACCTTCTGATACATGTAGAGCATGTAGACTGCTGAAAGGATAACGCCCAGGGTAGCAAATAAGGTGAAGAAGAAACCCAGTGTGGTGCTGCCGAGCGAACCCATCAAAATCGTAAATTCACCAACGAAACCGTTCAATCCGGGCAGACCCATACTGCTCAATGTGATGAGAAGGCTTAATCCGCCGAATACTGGCAGCACCTTCCAGATACCGCCATAAGCAGCGATGTCTTTAGTATGGCGACGTTCGTAGAGGACACCGACGAGCAAGAACAAGCCGCCTGTGCTGATGCCATGATTGACCATTTGCAGGATTGCGCCTTGAATGCCGATGCTATTCAGGGCAAAGATACCTAAAATCACGAAACCCATATGGCTAACGGATGAATAGGCAACCAACTTCTTCACGTCGGTTTGTGCGTAAGTCACCCAAGCGCCATAGATGATTCCGATGACGGCAAGGGTCGCTACGAAGGGCGCCCATGCATGTGCGGCTTGTGGGAACAAGGGAAGACAGAAGCGAATGATACCGTAAGCACCAAGCTTAAGTAATACGCCGGCTAGAATGACCGAACCAGCAGTGGGTGATTGAACGTGCGCATCTGGCAACCAGCTATGGAACGGCCAAATCGGAACCTTGATAGCGAAGGCGATCAAGAAACCGAGAAACAGAAATGACTGTGTGCTAAAGGTGCCGCTGAAGGGGAAAACCAACTTGCCTGTTTGGATAAGGGTAGTGATTTCCGGCAGCGAGAAGGTCCCCGCGTTGATGCCCACATACAGGATTGCCAGCAGCATCAAGATTGAGCCAGCCATCGTATACAGGAAGAACTTGACCGCTGCATAAATGCGGCGTTCCGCACCCCAAATGCCGATGAGGAAGTACATCGGAACCAGCGTCACTTCCCAGAAGATGTAGAACATGAACAGATCTTGCGCCATGAACACGCCCAGCATAGCGAATTCCAGCAGGAGCATAAATATGTAATACAGACGTTCGCGTCCCCGCTCGTGTATGACATGAGCCGTGAACGAGCTGAGAATAGCAACCGGCATAATAAAGGTCGTCAGCACAATCAGCAGGATACTTATGCCATCCACACCGATAGAAAAACTAATACCAATGCTCGGTATCCACTCGATTCGCTGTGCAAATTGCAAACCGGGGTCGGAGGCATTAAAGGTCGCCCACATCACCAGCGAAGCGATAAAGGCAACGCCGCTGAAACCGAGTGCTGTCCATTTAAGATTCTCGTTGCTGTGTCCATCTGCACCCTGCTCACGCATGAGTAACAGCGGGATAATCCCGATCAGTGGGAGAAATAACACCACTGTCGAGAGCGAAATCGCGGAACTTACCATAAGTACGCTCTCCTCAAAATCCGGTTGCGTTCATTACTGAACCACACAAAAGCCATTATATCTAACCTACCGTTGCAGGGCAGGGAGTATCAAAATCACAATTACCAGCACTACACCCAGCAAAAAGCTGACAGCATATGTGCGAACATAACCTGTTTGTACGAGCCGAACACGTCCACTAATCCATTTGACAACCAAGCCAACGTCATTTACCAAACCGTCAATGATGCCCAAATCAACCGGCTTGGCTAATAATTGAGCAATGCTGGTAAAGCCTTTGCCAATTACGACATCGTGGAAATAGTCGTGCCAGAAGCGCCAATCCAAGGTATTCGCCAAGAATTGGGACATCTTGTTAAAAGGATTCTCGAACAAGCGGAAATAGGTTTCGTCCCAATAAAGACGCGCGTTTGCCAATCCGAAGATAGCCGCGCCACCGGATGGGATACGATCAATCAAAGGATCATGATCTTCAACATGGGCCGACTTGCCCTGTCCGTAAATCGAGCGCGCCGCGAAAATCGCTACAATCGCCAAACCAAGCGCAAAGATCGCGATGCCGGGTTGGAAAGGGGCCGCATGTGCATGGACAATGCTGTGTTCCAGCCATTGGGTGAAGTTGTGAGCGGTAAATATATTTTCCAGCCCGAGCACATTGGCCGGGGTATTGATAAAACCACCAAACACGCTGAGAACTGCCAGCACGATCAATGGGAAGGTCATCGACGCGACACTCTCAGGTGCATGGTCAGCGGCTTCGGTACGCGCACCGCCAAAGAACACCATCTCGATCTGACGCCACATGTAGAAGGCCGTGAAACCCGCCGCAGCCAACAGCAGAATGAAGGCAATGTAGCCACCCGCGGACTTCAGGAACGTTCCACCTTCTAAACCACGCAGCCATGCATCAGCTAGAATTTCGTCTTTCGACCAGAAACCTGCTAGCGGGAAGATACCTGCAAGCGCGAGGGTACCAATTAAATACGTGATGAAGGTGATGGGCATCTTGCGAACCAACCCACCCATGTTGCGCATGTCCTGCGGGTCAAATTCGTGGTCGTCATGATGTTCATCGCCGTGAGCGTCGCCATGTGCATCGTGGGCATCATGACCGTGTTCGTCATGACCATGCCCACTGGTGCGTTCGTGCGCCAGATGGTGTCCATGTTCCATACCGTGAATGACGGAGCCGCTGCCAAGGAACAAGAGCGCTTTGAAGAAGGCATGTGTCACCAGATGGAACATCGCCGCGCTGTATGCGCCGACACCGACCGCTGCCACCATGAAACCAAGCTGGCTAACGGTACTGTAAGCAAGAACACGTTTGATGTCCCACTGCCCCAACGCGACATAACCCGCCATGATAGCGGTCGTCGCGCCAATGATAGCAACAATGAAGGATGTGAATTCGGCGTTGAAGAAGAAAACGTTACTGCGGCACATCATATACACGCCAGCGGTCACCATCGTCGCGGCATGGATCAGTGCGCTGACGGGTGTTGGACCTGCCATAGCGTCGGGCAGCCAAACAAACAATGGGATTTGCGCCGATTTACCAGTTGCACCCAAGAGCATAAAGAGGGTAATAATGACCAGAACTGTATCAATCGGCAGTGAGAACGGGCCGAAATTGACCTGATGATTTTCTTTCACCATGCGCTCGGCTTGTCCAAAAACACCCAGTTGTTCGGTCGGAATGTGTTCATTGTTCAGATAGACCGGTGCGGCAATCTCTGTCGTGTGTACTGCGCCTTCGGTCGTTGTAGCTGCTTCACCTTCAGCGGGAGTAACAGCAGCCTGTTCACCGGTTGCAGCGCCTTCAGTTGTCACAGCAGCGTGTTCAGCCTCTGTCATTTCGACATTGGTAATTTCGCCAGGGCGGAAATAATCCAGTGTGCCGAACGTCCAGAAAATCATGAAAACAGCCATCAAAACGCCGAAGTCTCCAACACGGTTGGCGATCATGGCTTTACGGGCAGCGTTACTGTTTCTCCAACCGACACCTTTGGTACGGTCGAACCAGAAACCAATTAGGAGGAACGAACATAAGCCCACGCCCTCCCATCCCACGAACATCATCAGGAAATTGTTGCCAACTACCAGAATGAGCATGAAGAACAGGAAGAGGTTGAGATAAGTGAAGAAACGGGTAAAGCGCGGATCGCCGTGCATATAACCGATTGAGTAAATGTGGATGAGTGAACCGACACCGGTGACGACCAGCATCATAGTCACGCTAAGTGTATCCACGCGCAACTGCCAGGGAATGCTGACGTTAGCCGAACCAATCTGTATCCAACCATTGAGGAATGGCGGATTAATCACCGCTGATTCGTAACCACTACCGCGCAAGTAGGTCCATAACAGCACCGCTACGCCGAACGACAGCAATGCGGCTGTCGTACCGAGGATGCTGGACAACCGTTCGCCCAGTCGCGGCCCCACAAACAGGTTAATAATAAACCCGATCAGCGGGATAAAAAGAATGAGTGTCACTAATGACGGGTAATTTTCCATAATGCCCCTCTGTAACGAGCAAACCGTATCCGCTTATTGTCCGGTCGAGACAATAGACACGACTGCCCTATCCTAGCCTTCCATCTGGTGCAATTCGTCGACGTTAATGCTATTCTTGCTGTGGAAAATCGCCACGATTAGTGCCAACCCCACTGCGACTTCTGCTGCTGCGACAGCGATTACGAAAAACACGAACAGGTGGCCTTCCATCTGGTTCCACTGTTTCGCAAACGCTACCAACGCTAGATTGGAAGCATTCAACATCAGTTCAACCGACATGAATAGCAGGATGGCGTTACGGCGCAGCAGCACACCCATCGCACCCAGAATAAACAACACCGCACTCAATATCACAAAATCGGTTGTATGAAGCATTCTTCAATCGCTCCTGAAATCAGGTCACATACAATACGGACACGGCATGCCGTATCCCTACAGAATTAATCACCCGCGGGTTCGGTCTGCTGTGCTGGCAAACGCGGTACAGCTTCGCCGGTTACATCTTGACCAATCTGATCACCGATAACGTTTGTTAGCGGCTTCATCACCTTGCGGCGAACATCACGACGACGGGGTTGGAAGCCTTCCTTGTGCGTCAAGGCAATTGCGCCAACCATCGCGGCCAACAGCAAGATAGCGATCAATTGGAAGGGCAACATATACTTGCTAAACAGCAGATTACCAATCGCCTGTGGGCTGCCAAACGGCTCGACTGCTTTATCAACAAGCGTGATGGCTACATTACGTATGCCGCCACCAATTAACGTTTCTGTCCCCAACACCAGCAACTGTGCTGTGTCGCGCTTGACTGTGTAAACTTCAGCATTATTGAGCGTAGCTATTTGCGGCAGTTTACTCAGATCTTTTTGATTATCATCGACGCCTGTGAAAACCCATGAGCGCATGGAAGTATCTTCTGGTAACAAGGGCAGTTCGACCAGCGAGCCAGATTGAATATTAGCCTGGACAATATGGTCGTCACGCAAATCGAGCTTGGCTTCACTCTTGTCCGAGTCAGAGCCAAAATCAACCAAATTAACCGGTTGACTAGTGCCATTAAACACGGATAAGCGGGCGGTACGGGCGTCAACCGACTCTAAGTTACTTTCAACCAAGCTGACGCTGGGTGGCGTACTTTGTGATCCACCGTAAGCGACGGCTGTGTAAGCATTGGCTTGACGATTGCTATCAGCGGGAAGTTTGACCGTCACAGTTTGGGAAACAGTGGTCGTTCCAGCGGGGTTAAGCGTAATGGTGTAATCACCGGCGGGCACGGCTTTGAAATCGGTTGACTTGCCGAAACCCAAATTGCTGGCGAACAATTCACCATTGGCATAGACATCAACAGCACCGGCATATGGTGCGGCATGTACCACACGCAGTTCTGGCTCGCGAGTGACAGTCGTGTTCAAGTCAATCTTACCACTGATGATGGAGTAGAACGCCACCACAGCGAAAGCGACCGCCAGGGCCGTGCCAACAATTTCCAACCAGCGGAAACGGCGAACGGGTGCACTCAACTTCTCGGCACCGAGAAGCATGATAACAAACAAGAACAACACCATAATCGCGCCTGCATACACAGCAATCTGTATCATGGCGAGGAACGGTGCGTCCAGCATCAGATATAACAGGGCAACACAGGCGAAGTTCACAATCAAGAACAAGGCGCTGTGAACAGCGTTATCGCTTAGCAGCATAGCCACCGCAGCGAAAACCGCCATACCCATCACAATAATAAACAGTGCTTCCATATATCATTCCCACTATTTGGATGCTGACTGCCAAGGTTTGTGCAGTTTAGCGCAAACTCCGTCAGACTTCAAATCTCAAAACACACAATTAGGGGCGGATTTTAAGCCCGCCCCTGCTATTCGTCAATCAATTGGAGATGGTTACTACCAGTCACCCGCGTAACCGGGGTCATATGGCACAAGCTGCGGCATCTGATACCCCCATTTAAGTTCAGTAACTGCTTAAGATGGAACACGTCATGTGCCACCCACGAAACCAACATATCGCCCGTGCTGATGCTCGATCTCTACTACCATTTGCTCGACAATAGTTTGGATTGTTGGTAAGCTGCGCCAGACAGTAATCCAGTTTCATGTTACAGCGGATTCGGCATATCCGGGATCGATCGCGTGTACACGCCTGGTTCAACCTGCTGCGGTGTGTCGGGCATCCCTTCAGGCGGCGGGTCGATGAGCATATCTTTGGTGAAGATGGCATCACGTCGATCCGTGAAACTCATACGATGTTCATGACCCAGTACAATGGCTTCGGTCGGGCAAGCATCTTCGCAATAACCGCAGAAAATACAGCGCAGCATGTTGATTTCGTAAGTTTTAGCATAACGCTCGCCGGGGCTGAAGCGCTGTTCATCAGTGTTCTCGGCTGCTTCGACCCAAATAGCATCTGCAGGACAGGAAGCTGCACACAGCGCACAGCCGATACATTTTTCCAAGCCATTGTCGTAACGTTTAAGTTCATGACGACCTTTATAGCGCTCGGAAAACTCCTGCACCTGCTCGGGATATTGAATCGTAACGGGTTCTTCTAGCAGATGTTTAAAGGTTGTCGTAAAACCACGTATCACATTCATGTTCTAAAGCACTCCTCAACCCGTTTGTATCATATTCATAAACCGAGTACGACGATCGGTGATACCCGGCATATCTATTACGAGATATTGGCTACTAACCCTTATTGGCTTTCTTCTCACGGATCTTATCCAGCATGGCCTGTTTATCAAACTTAGGCTTGGGACCACTGGCTGCTGCGGGCTTCGCTTCGACTGCTGGAGCCGCTTTCGCGGGTGCTGCCGCAACGGCTGCGGGAGCCGATTCGGCTGCTACAGCTTTGGCTGCCACAGGTGCCGCAATGGTCTTTTGTGCAGGCAAACTTGCACCGCCAAACGTACCATACTGCTTAGCAAAGGTTACGCTGGGATTTTCTTTGGGCTTAGGTGGTGTCGGCTCAACGTAAGTGGGGCTGGTAGCCGCAATCTTCTGAAGCTGATTTATCGTAAATGTCAGCAACGCAAATGGAATAGCCAGCAGCGCACCAACAAAGGTCAGAATGCTCCAACCGAGGCCGGTCTTTGCGCCTGTGACAATGGGATCATCAGCCATGTCTTCGACAGGTTCACTTGATTCTTCGGTCTTGCCCAAACGGCGCAGATACATCCAACCTGAACCGGCGACGATCACGAATAGGACACCTGAAGCAACGATGTAGGCAAACGTACTCTTAAATGCGTCACCAACGACCAACGAAATGGCTGTCCAGATCACCGAGACCAAGGCCAACGGCAGCAGCACTTTCCATCCGAACTGCATTAGCTTGTCGTATCGGATGCGGGGGAGCGTCGCACGAATCCAGATCATGAATATCAGCAGCAATACGACTTTACCGATCATGACCAGCGGCCCAAGTATGGGCACATTATTGACCAGCCCAAAGCCGTCCTGATAACCGCCCAGATATAATGCCGAGAAAATCATACTGACGGCGATCATACCGAGATATTCAGCCATCATAAATAGAGCGAACTTCATACCGCTGTATTCAGTCATGAAGCCTGCGGTCAATTCCTGCTCGGCTTCAACCAAGTCGAAGGGCGCGCGGCTTACTTCTGCAAGCAATGCGATAAACAAAATCCCCGCCGACAACGGATTCTGGAAGATAAACCAGTTCCAAATCATGGGCTGAGCTTTTGAAATATCGCCCAAAGCCATGCTGCCGACAATCATGACTGGCACCGCCATACCGAGGCCGAGCGTCAGTTCATAGCTAATCATCTGGGCAGAAGCGCGCAGGCCACCTAACATCGAATACTTGTTATTGCTTGCCCACCCTGCCAACACAATACCATAGGTACCAATACTGGTAATCCCTAATATATAGAGAACGCCAACGCTGGGATCAGACAAACCCAACGCCATTTGGTACCACTTGCCGTCAAACCAAGGAACCAGAATATCCGGGCCAAGGGGAATTACGGCTAAAACGACTAAGACAGGAACGGCTTTAATCATCGGAGCGATAAACCAGACGGCGTAAGACACACCAGCCGGTGTAATATCTTCCTTGGTGATCAGTTTCACGGCATCTGCTGCCGGTTGCATCAAGCCCATCGGGCCAACGCGATTAGGACCAACTCGCTGCTGAAACCACGCGATAAACTTGCGTTCAAGGAGTGTGGTATAAGCGAAACCGGTAATCACCACCAACAGCAAGATTGCAGAGTAAACAAAGGCATGAACTGTCGAACAAGTTGAGTTCGTGCTGCATACGATGATGTCGGCTGGTGAAACGCGCCGTGACGGGTTGAAAATAAAATTCAACACTGCGTCGCCAATCGTATAGATCACGCCACCGTTACCGGAAACCATGTTGATCACATCATATACGACGGCAACAATTACGACTATCGCCAACAGTATCCCAACAATTACTGCGGGATGAATGTGGAACCCTCTGCTCGATCCCACTCTTGGATTGTTATCCATTGTTGATTCAGCCATCAAAAGCCCCTTCAACTCTCTTTTTACAAGATATGTGAGGGACTATAACCCTCACCACTTTATGAACTAATTTGACCTACAAACGATCAGCGTTTTATGCTTTTGACACAGAACCGGCTGAAATTGTCAGCGGTGCTGGAGTATCACCCAAATGACGCGGTAATACCACAGTACCTTTTGGCGCACCACCATTAACATGCGCGCGTGCTACGACCGGTAGTGCTTCGCCAATGGTTATTTGAACCGTGTCACCATTGTTGATGCCCATGCTCTTGGCATCAGCGCTGTTAATCTCGACAAATGAGTCGGGTACACGCGGGTGAACCAATTCAGACGGACGGAACATGCGCTCACGGTTGTACAAGCGAGTCACGGGTACGACCACGACCTGTCCCTTCGGCAGTTCAGCCTTGCCACCACCACGAGCTGCCGGTTCAACTTTTTCACCCTTATCAGCCGCAGTTGGGATCTGAACACCGACGCCACCCTTATTCTGGTAAGCCGTGCCGCCATAATAGAGATCATGTCCACCGACATCAGGGAATTGACGCTCGACTTTAGAGATGTCAGCGTAGGTGCAACCTGCGAAAGCAGGAATGTTCTTAGTGATTTCTTGCATGACACTAGCGGCAGACATTTTAACTTTGCCCTGACCGAGCTTTTCACCCACGCGACCTAATATTTGCCATGCGGGTAAGGCTTCGCCCAACGGGCCTTGTCCGGTATAGAAGCGCTGAACGCGTCGTTCACCATTCACAAATGAGCCATCACGTTCAGCAAAGCTCTGGACAGGTAGCGCCGCGGTCGCCCATACCGGTGCTTCGTCTTTGAACAGACTCAGATAAATAACGTTCTTGACTTTGCTCAACCACTGCTTAGCTGTTGGGTCATCAAGCAGCAAATCGGCCTGTGCGACAATCAACACCTTGGGAGGGTTGTTGATAATGTCCTGCGTGGTTTCGGGAGTGAAGCCCAGATAATACTGCCCCATGCCATTGGCACCGGGGAGAGGCGCAAGTAAACCATTGTTGGGCTTGCCAAAATGTCCGGTTTCAATCAAGAAGTTTGCGGCTTCCTGCATAAGAGAACTGCTGGTTTCGAGCGTCAGCCCTTCTGCACCGGCAACAATAATCAGATTAGAGGCGTCGGCCAATTTCTTGGCATACTCGCCATATTTTTCATGGAGGAGGCTAAAGGCGTTCATCGCCTGAGCGTAGTCGTAGCGAATACTTTCGCTAGCAAAGTCATCCATGCGCGTCGGGCGACCATTCATGACTACAACATAAGCGCCACGATCATGTGCTTGTTTTATCCGCAGTCGCCAAATCGGCACTTCTTCTTCAAGGTCACTGGCGACAACCAAAACGGCATCACCCTTACCAAGCTTACTGAGGTTCGTGCCGACACCAACACCGACCTGCGCGATCAAATCGGCTCCGCCGTGAGTGGGAGGCCATGCACCCAAGCGTTTGCCACCCGCACCCATTACCAGTTGACGCAAGGCGTACAGATCTTCGTTGCTCAGGCTGCCACCTGCTATAGCAGCGATGTCATCACCCGCAGTCTTCAAACGATCAGCCACGAGTTGAAGGGCTTCATTCCAATTGATCTGGGATAGGCTATCGCCCTTGCCCACCATCGGTTCCAGCAAACGTGTGCCAACATCATGGGTGAAGTGATGTCCAAAACGGGTCTTATCACTGATCCAGATTTCGTTCACATATTCGTTCTGACGCGGCATGATGCGCTTAATTAAAGCTTTGCCGCCGAAGTCACGGTCAAGGCGGGTGCTTAGGCTGATGTTGCTACCTGATGCATCGTAAGGACAAATGCTAGGCACTTCAGACAATTCCCAGGGACGCGCACCGAAACGGAAGTCGGCTGTGGTCAGTGCGCCAACCGGACAAATATCCGTTGTATTGCCGGAAAAATAGGTATCAAAACCGGGGTCGCTGTTGGTGATAATCTGCAAACGGCGACCACGTTCGTGGAAAGCCAGCACATCGTCACCAACGACTTCGGCCTGATAACGGACACAGCGCGCACATTGGATGCAACGTTCTTCATCAAGGAAAATTAAATCGCCCAGGGGTACGTGTTTGTCGAGGTGCTGCTTGTCGCTGAAGTCCATGCGCGTGCCACCCGGGCCATGCGCCATCGTCAGGTTTTGCAGCGGACACTCGCCGCCTTTATCGCAAATCGGGCAGTCGAGTGGGTGGCTGGTGAGAATAAATTCCACGACGTTCTTACGAGCCGCTGTCACCATCTCGGTGTTGGTGCGGATGGCTAAACCTTCGCTGACCTTATTGGTACAGGCTGTTTGCATCTTGGGCTGCCACTTGATCTGGGCGTTGCCCTGCTCGTCCCGTACAATCTTTTTCTCTTTGGGGTCAAATGCCGAACCCATTTCAACGAGACACATACGGCACATGCCGACCGGGCTCATTTTGGGGTGGTAACAGAACACCGGGATGTCGTTACCAATCCACTTGGCGACATCCACCAAGTTTTGCCCAGCCGGAACCTGATATTCCTTGCCGTCAATAAAAATCGTGACTGTTTGTGACATGTTCGCTACCATCAGTTATCTCACTCACTCAAAAAACTAGCACATTTCTAGTGTAGCTAATCTCTGCTCAAAAGACGAGAACAAGAATCTATAAAATCTATTCAATGCAATGGATCGATTACGGATCTTATTCAACCCGATACAAACACGAATAACATGCTATAACGCCTGATCATGGCAACCGTCGCTGAACTTTTTCCAGTCCGGCTATTGCACGATCGCGCGTCACTTGATCTAGTAAGCCCCAGTCGGCAAGTTCAAACTGCGTTTCAGCCAAATCAATCGCGCGTTGGAAATCAGCCTGTGCTAGCGCATACTCTCGCAGCACCATGTACAAATCTGCCCGTAAAACGTAATTCACTGCTGACTCTGGTGCGTCTTCGATGGCCTGCGTCAGATTATTCAATCGTGCTGTTACATCTGCCGAGCCGCCGAAAAAGAAATTATGTATCCGCTGCCATCCACCCAGTTGCGGTTTAACCCGCTCAGATTCAAACACTTCGGAAACCGTTTCTAGCGGAGCGACTGGTTCTTCAAGGACAGGTGACTGCCATTCAGACTGAGTTTCTGACGATGGCACTGGTTCGACTGTATTACTCTCGTTCGCAATACCAATCGCTGGCTCGTCTACGACTTCAAAAGATGAAGGATGGCCTTCCGTAGACTCAACTATCTGTTCAGGTTCAGAGTCACCATTTGCCCCAACACTGATATCGTGCAGCGGAGGAAGATCGCTCTCATCCCCTGGCACAATTTCGGTGTCGTCTATGTCGCCGTGATTCAAACTACTTAATTCCGGTGTTTCACTGTTTAAATGGATCTCAGTCGCCGGCTGCCGCGCCACGCTTGGCGGGGGCAGATGCTGCCTGACTGGCGATATGCTTCTTGAAATCCTCCGGGAAATTCTTGGCCGTATGAATAATGGGATTGGCTGCAAAGTCGCCCAGAGCGCAAAGTGTCACACCCTGCATGTTTTTGGCGATGTTGCTGATGAGGTCAATGTCGCTGGCCTGTGCTTCATTTGCCATAATGCGATCAACAACCTTGTCGATCCAATAGGTACCTTCACGGCAGGGGGTGCATTTGCCGCAGCTTTCATGCTTAAAGAACTTGATAACCTTGGAAGCTACCCACGTCATATCGACCGTCTCATCCATAACGATGACCGAAGCAGAACCGAGAATAGAACCGGTTTTTGCCATGTCTTCGTACGAGAGTTTAGTGTCCAATACCGCGTCATCGTTGCCATTGACACGAATAATTGGACCTGAACCACCGGACGGCAGGATGCCCTTAATCTGCTTGCCACCTTTAATACCACCGGCGTGGGTGTAAATCAGTTCGCGCATGGTGACACCCATTGGCAGTTCGTAGTTACCAGGTTTCTCAACATGACCGCTAACGCAGAAAATCTTGGTTCCGGCGCTTTGCTCGGTACCAATTTTCTTGTATTCATCTGCCCCATTGGTCAAAATCCAAGGGACATTGGTCAGGGTTTCAACGTTGTTGATAACGGTCGGTTCACCATACAGACCACCGCCTTTATTAGCAGGGAATGGTGGACGAACACGGGGTTGTCCCAATTTACCTTCGAGGCTTTCAAGGAGCGCACTTTCCTCACCGCAGATGTAAGCCCCTGCGCCGAGATGCGTATAAACAGGACATGACCAACCGCTGCCCATAATATTATCGAAGACATAGCCAGCCTTCCGGGCCTCTTCGATATAACCATCCAGCGCGTGACCTTGATCCCAGAATTCGCCGCGCAGATAGATATAAACGGCAGTCGCCTGAATAGCATAGGCGCAAATCAGCGCACCTTCGATCAACTGATGCGGGTTGGTTTCAATGATTTCACGATCTTTGAATGTACCGGTTTCGCTTTCATCACAGTTGACCGTTACATATTTCTTCGGTTCGGATTGCGGAATGAAACTCCACTTTAGTCCTGTGGGAAAACCTGCACCACCACGACCGCGCAAGCCGGAAGCCTTAACAATATCAATGACTTCGGCAGGCTTCATCGAGAGGGCTTTTTTCAAGCCTTCGTAACCACCGTTTTTCACATATACATCTAGTTTGTCTAGATCAGCGATGTCACGCCCACGCAATAAAATATTCATTGTCGTCTCCCGACGCTACCATTAAACTCGGTACATCCTACTCTTACTTGGACTCCGCGCGCCACTCGTCAAGCTGTTTTCGCATTTTATCCATGTCCAGCTTCTCGACGAAATGAAAATTACATTGCAGCATCGGTGCTTTATCACATGCCGCCAGACACATCACATGCTCGACAGTGAACAGACCATCCTCGGTCGTGCCACCATCGTCCACTTTTAACTCGGCTTTGAGGTCTTCATAGAATTTATCCGCCCCACATAGCGCGCAAGCAAGATCGGTGCAGACCTGCAACCAATATTTGCCCTTCTTGTGTTCGGAATACATGGTGTAGAAACCAGCGATAGACTTGACCTGTGTAGGGTCCATCTCGCAGATTTCAGCGACTTCCTGAATACCTTCTGGGCTTACCCAGCCATATTCTTCCTGTGCCAGATGCAGCATCGGCATCACTGCCGAACGCTTATCCGGATATTTGGTAAAGGTTTTTTCTATCTGCGCGGCGTACTTCTCTGTTAAGGCCATAATCTGTCCTAAAAATGGTTACGGTATAGGGATTTACCAACAGCAAATCCCTGCATAAAACACATCATTTGCTATCTTAAATCTTTACCGGTCGCAGTCGCCCAATACCACGTCTACACTGCCTACAATCGCGACCAAATCTGCGATCATATGTCCATGAGTCATAATGGGCAGCGCACCAATGTGCATGAACGAAGGTGTCTTAAAGTGTACACGACGTGGTTTGTTGCCACCGGTACCATGAATATAGCAACCTATTTCCCCACGTGGGCTTTCAATCGCGCTAAAAACTTCCTGATCAGGCGCAGCGAAACCTTCTGTCCACAACTTGAAATGGTGGATGACGGCTTCCATACTGCGACCGAGTTCAGCACGTGGAGGCGGTACAAACTTGCGATTTTGTGAACGGAACGGCCCACTCGCAGGCAACTTCTTAATGGCCTGCTTGATGATCTTCACGCTCTCGCGCATTTCCAGAATACGCACATAGAAGCGGTCATAAACATCACCGTGTTCACCGACCGGTACGTTGAATTCAAATTCGTCATAGCTGCTATAAGGCATCGATTTACGAATGTCCCATGCGACACCGCTGCCACGCAGGCTCGGGCCAGTAATGCCCCACGCCAGCGCCTTTTCTGGCTCAATGACACCAATACCCTGTGTGCGATCAATCCACAGTGGGTTATTGGTCAACAACTTTTCGTAATCATCAATACGCGCAGGGAATATAGCGAGAAACGCTTCTAACTGAGGCATGAATTCGGGCGGAAAATCACGCCACAATCCACCGGGGCGGATGTAACTGCCCATCAAGCGCTGGCCCGAAAGGGTTTCGAACATCTTCAACAGCATTTCGCGCTCACGGAAGGCATAAAGGAACACGCTCATGGCGCCCATATCAATAGCATGGGTTCCTAACCAAACCAGATGGCTGTTGAGGCGCGTCATTTCCATACAGATTACACGCATAATCTGGGCACGTTTGGGCACATCCAGACCAACCAGCTTTTCAACAGCCAGACAGTAGGCCATATTGTTAGACATTGGCGCGAGATAGTCCATACGGTCGGTAAGTGTGACGGCCTTCTCGTAGGACTTGGACTCGATGTTCTTCTCAATACCCGTATGCAGGAAGCCTACATCCGGTATGCAAGTTACGACCTCTTCGCCATCCAATTCCAAGAGCAATCGCAACACACCATGCGTACTAGGATGATGCGGCCCCATGTTGAGCAGCATCGTTTCGCCGGTCATGGCACGCTCGGAAACCAAGCCTTTTAGCTCGTCGAGCGCGCCCTGCCATTCTTCCATCACATTCGGTTTTTCACGAGCCGCTTCTATTGCCATCGTTTTTACTCCGCCAACTTGACGTTATGGCCTAACTCAAAAGCAGTTACAACGAACTGCTTATCCATGTCTGTAAATATTGAACTTGCCGATTACTCTTTGGATTTCGGCTTGTGCTTCATGATCTCTTCCACATTGAAGGAGAACATCGGTGTCTCGTAGCCAAGTGGATAATCCCGCCGATGCGGATGACCGTTCCAGTCGTCTGGCATCAAGATACGGCGTTTATCAGGGTGTCCTTTAAAGTCAACCCCCATCATATCCATCACTTCACGCTCAGGCCAGTTTGCACCCGGCCAAACTGTGGTTACAGTCTCCACAGATGGTTCATCTTCGGGCAAATAAACCTTGAGACGTAACCGCCGCTTGTAGAGCATCGATAGTAAATGATAACTCACACCGAAACGTCCAGGACGATTGTAATCAGGATAATAGTCAACCGCGCTGATGTCCGATAGGAAGTTATAAACCAGTCCAGCTGAATCACGCACAAAGCGGGCTACAGCTGGTAAATAATCGGGGTTCAATACCAAGGTCGTTTCCCCGGCATATTCCACCACATCTTCAACAGCCTGCGGGTAGGCTTTCTTTACAGCTTCGACCGGATCAATTGCTGTGGCTACGCTCATAAATAGTCCTTGAAAATTTTTATAGGGGCTTGCCAGTCCTAAACCCCTTTAATTTATATGGCGTTGATTAAACGCGAATAGCTGTTTCGGCTCGATCCGCAGCCCACTTTTCGTCATCGGCCCACTTACGGATACTTTCGCCCTTGATCTTCTCATGCAGGGTCATAATACCGTGCAGCAGTTGTTCAGGACGGGGTGGGCAACCAGCAACATAGACATCTACAGGGATAATTTCGTCACAGCCCTGCACCACTGCGTAGTTATTATAAACACCACCGCAGGATGCACAATCGCCCATCGAGATCACCCATTTAGGAGATGCCATTTGGTCGTAAAGCTGGCGTACGACAGGAGCCATTTTACGGGTTAGGCGACCAGAAACGATCAGCAAATCGGCCTGACGCGGACTAGCACGGTTCAATTCCATACCGAAACGCGCCAGATCATAGTTGGAGGCTTGCGTTCCCATGTACTCAATAGCGCAGCAAGCCAACCCGAAGAGCAGCGGCCACATTGCACCTGTACGTCCCCAATTGATGGCTGCATCCAGCGTGGTTGTGACTACGCCTAGATTGCCAAGTTTTGAGCTTATTCCCATTCCATCGCGCCTTTCTTCCACTCATAAATGAACCCAATTGTCAGTATGAATAAAAACACGCCCATGACAATCAAGCCGTAAATACCAAGGTCGCGTACTTGCACTGCCCAGGGTAGGAAAAACACAACCTCGACATCAAATATGATAAAGAGGACTGCAACTAAATAGAATTTGATAGGTAGGCGACGGTTCGCCGGACCAATGGGCTTCATACCGCTTTCATATGGCGCGGCTTTTCGAGTCGTCGGGCGGTGTGGCCCAAAGATCCATGAAATAACTACGACAATGAACGATACAAGGGCAGCCAGTGCAAACAGTGCGCCAATCGGGGCAAATTCATTAAGTGCCATATTTTGCTTCCCTGCGGGACTTTGTGCTATTTTGAACAAATAAAGCTTACGTAGATTAACATAATCCACAAGTGCTGTCAAACCAATTTTACCGCGTAAATAGCATCTCAGCCAAGCCTTGTTAAACCCAATTTGCCATGTAGAATTCCTTTGTGTCGCCTGCTGATTTCTGAGTTAGAATTATGTAATGATTTTTCCTGGTGGCGTTCATGGTTAGAGTATGATTCGTTTTTTAATATCACTCATCGTCGCGCTCGTCATTGGTGCAGCCATTGGACTCTATTTTGGATGGGTGCGATTTCCGGTGCAATACCTCAACAGCCCTGCATCGAGTCTCGCAGACCGTTATAAAGATGATTACACCATCATGGTTGCGACAGGCTACCTGAAAGATGGTGACCTCGGTGGTGCAGTTGACCGTCTCCGCATTTTGGGGCAAGCCAATATCCCTGCCTACGTGCAGGGCGTGACAGAACGCTACATTAGTAATTCTCAAGATGCCAACGATATCGCGTATCTGGTTGCCCTTTCCGAAGGGTTGGGACGGTTAACGCCGATAATGCAGCCCTACTCTCAACTCCACGCGCCGGGGCAAAAACCATGAGCCGTTACGACAACAGTGGTAATTATGCGCCGGATGCTCGCAGCAAATACCGTCGTCCACGGTATCCGTTTTCGTTCTGGGGCGTGGGGATCGGATTGATTCTCGGCATTGCAGGTGGCCTGATTTATGCATGGGTCGTTAACCCGCGCGTCGAATTCAATACTGAACCCTGGCAGCTTAATGAAGCGGATCGCGCAAATTACATCGCTGGCATCACATTACAATACAGTTATGACAGCGATCTGGCTAAAGCAGTCAACCGTCTGGTCGTCCTCAAACTGACAGGCGATCCTATTCAGGCAGTAGCCGATACAGCCTGTAAACTCGCCAGCAGCAGCTATGTGGATAACAGCAGTGGGCAGCGCGCTGTTCGCAGTATGATGACCTTTTACCAATTACAGGGACGAACTGGCTGCGCGGACACACTTCTTGCGGTTATCGATCAATCGACACCTAACGCGGTCATTGAAGCGGCTACGCCCACATTGCGCCCGCCGGCTACCAAAACACCGACACCACCTGCACCCGACCAACCTACTCCGACGGTTTCACTCAGCGTAGTCATCCCGACGATTCAGCCACAGGCCGACTTCACGCTGGTTGATGTTCGCACTTATTGCAGTAAAGAGTTGTCCGGGCTGATTGAAGTGCGGGTACAAGACTACAATGGCGATCCAATTTCCGGCGCCAGCATCACAGTCAAATGGGACAATGGCGAAAGTACTTTTGTAACCGGACTTAAGCCCGAACGTGGTAGTGATTATGCCGACTTCCAGATGGACGCCGGAAAATCTTACACTGTACAGGTGACCGGACGTTCTGATCCCTCACAGGCCTTAGTCGCTGGCTCATGCAGTGATCCTGATACGGGCGCACAAGCCATCATCTCGTACCGCACTACCTTCCGCCCACAATAAGGAGCGATTATGCCGACCGTCGAAGAGCGTGTTTTGGCTGCAATCAATATAAGTGACTTACTGACTTTCCTCGGCAAAATGGTTGCGTTTGAAAGCCTTGGCGGCAACGAATCACCAATCCAGCGTTTCATGGCCGAAACTATGCAAAGCCTGGATATGGAAGTCGATGTGTGGAACTTGGACTTCAAAGCTCTCAGCCAACATCCCGCATTTAGTACAGAAATTGACCGCGCCGAGGGATTAGGTGTGGTCGGGACAATGGGCAACGGCGAAGGCAAATCTCTGATTTTCAATGGTCATATTGATGTCGTACCGGCGGGTGATCTCGCGAACTGGCACTCGTCTCCATGGCAGGCAACCGTTGCCGATGGCAAGGTTTACGGACGTGGCGCGCTTGATATGAAAGGTGGTTTGGCCTGTGCTTTATTCGCGGCTAAGGCTATCCGTGATGCCGGTGTGACGCTCAAAGGCAAACTGATGATTGAAAGTGTCATCGGTGAGGAAGACGGTGGTGTCGGTGCGCTGGCGACAGTGGTGCGTGGTTATAAAGCTGACGCGGCCGTTATTATGGAACCGACCGAGTTGATGATCGCTCCAGCACAGGCAGGCGCACTCAACTTTCGCATTACCGTACCGGGACTTGCCGCGCATGGTGCGGTACGCTCCGAGGGAGTTAATCCCATCGACAAGTTCATCCCGATCTATCAGGCATTGATGGCCTTTGAAACCGAACGCAATCAACGGTCGAATAATCCTCTTTTCGCGGCCTATCCGATTCCTTATCCAATCTGCATTGGGACGTTGAACGCGGGCAATTGGGCATCAACTGTTGCGGAAAGCCTAACCTGTGAAGGGCGGTTCGGAATTGCTGTGGGTGAAGATATTCCTACGGCGCGGAAATCTTTTGAAGCTGTTGTAGCCAAAGTCGCTCAATCGGATGACTGGCTGCGTGAACATCCGCCGATTGTCGAGTGGTGGGGCGGACAATTCGAGTCGGCAAGTATTCCAGCGGATCACCCGATTGTAACGACGGTTGGGACGGCATTCGGGGACATCACGGGTAACACACCAATTTATCAGGGGATGCCCTACGGCGCGGATATGCGCTTGCTGGTCAACAACGGTAATACACCCACATTGATGTTCGGCCCCGGTAACGTCCGCAAGGCACATCAGCCGGACGAATATGTGCCGGTCAAAGATCTGGAAGTTGTGGTTCGCACACTGGCGTTGACTGCCTTACGCTTCTGTGGGTACGAGGAATAGTTCATCAATGGCCGGGGTTTTCTAGTAGCAAAATCCTACGGAAGCAGCTGCTGCTTGAGCGTTTGGGCCAACCACGCCTCGTATTCGTCGGCTGACCAACCCAGCTTACCAACTAACTCCTGATAGATTTCTGCCAAAGTCAGCGCCAAAAATAAGGCTGTGGCCTTCTCTACAGTCAAATCAGTTCGCAATAGGGGCAGGCTTTCCGAAATGAAATGCTGCATATTACGACGGCGTCCTGATAGCGATTCTTGCATTTCAACCGCAGCCTCGGCATCCACATCCGCTGCGCTTTTATAAATGGCAATCATATTGCCGCCAGTTTCCCATTGACGACGGGTGGCATGAGCGGCAAGTTCGATACGCTTGTAAGCATCCGATTCGGCCAGCGCTTGGCTATAAATGGCCCGCTGACCAGACTGTTGATGCCACTCTTCGCGAATAGCTTTTAGAATACCGCGCTTGTTTTTGAATATGGCATAGACGGTACTGACGGCTACACCTGCTTTCATAGCGATGGCATCAATGGTGGTGGTTCCATAGCCTTGTTCAAGAAACAAGACGCGCGCACCATCCACGATTACCTGCTGGGTGGCAAGGGCCTGGCGCTGGCGGTGGGTTAGAGGTTGCTTGACATCATTCATAAACACGAGTATAACACAGATACAGTAAATGTAGTTAAACTACAATGATCGGAGTTAAACTATGTCGACAGACGATATCAAATCCATTGTTTATGAGATAGCGGAGCGGGCATTTAATCGAGGTGATCTTTCAGTATTTGACCAGTATCTCGCTGTTGATGGCGTTGATCATCAAGAACCGCCGGGAACCGATTTTCGCGCACATCTAAAAGAGGTAGTGACGCGTATGAGAACTGCGATGCCTGACCTTCACTTTGAAATTCATGAATTTCTTGGTCAAGGTGATTTAGTATCATTTCGCGCCACCATTTCGGGCACCCATACTGGCCCCTTTGATACGGGAATGGGACGCGTACTGCCTCCGACGGGTAATAAGACATCCGTTCCCCATATGTACATTCTGCGATTCAAAAACGGTCAAAATACTGATCTATGGCATGTTTGGGACACGGCCAGTATGATGCGGCAAATGGGTGCAATGCCTCAACCTCAAGTACAAGCGAACTGACATTAACTCCACTATTTATCCACACTTTCTGATCGATTTGGCCGAAAGGGTTTGCAATGAAAAACCCTTTTTGTTTTCAACCTTGTTGACAATTGCCCGATTCATATATACACTTTCATATATGTAAAGTTATATATGAAATGACACTATGCTTAAATTTGCGCTATTGGGCTTCCTCAATTACATACCGATGACAGGTTATGAACTAGAAGGCTGGATCAATGCCTCGACGGGCAACTTCTGGCACGCGGAACTCAGCCAAATCTATAAAACGCTCAAGCAGCTCGAAAAATCCGGCGAGGTGATCTCGCAGATTGAGCCGCAAGCAGGGCGACCTGACCGACGTGTGTACACAATTACGGCGGCAGGACAGGCGAACCTCGAAAAATGGCTGGAAACACCGATTGTTGAAGAGGTAGATAAAAAAGATCCACTGCTGCTCAAGTTGTTTTTCTCCTCACCTACGGATCGCGCGGGCATTATCACGCAGCTTCGCATTCAGCTACGCCTGCATAAACACAAGCTCGACCATTACCGGGAACAATCACCTACTGCAATTCTGCAATTTGCCAACGATCATATCGAACTGATGAGCAATGCCCCACTGTGGGAGGCAACGCGGCGGCATGGTGAGCTTTATGAGGAAATGTACATCCGTTGGATAGAAGAAACGCTTCAACAATTTGAACCTCCAAAGGAATAACCATGTACCAACTGATCGCCAAACAAAAAGTACGGAAGGGTTTTAAGGACATCAGCGCAGGAAACTTTGAGCCTTTGCTGAAACAGTTCGCGCCGAACATCCACTTCACGTTCGCGGGTAACCATGCACTGGCGGGTGAGTTCCACCAGCGCGAGTCGGTGCGCGAGTGGTTCAACCGCGTCCACCGGATTTTCCCACGTTTGCAACTGATTCCCAACCGCATTTTTGTGAGTGGACCACCGTGGGACATGGTCGTCACGACGCAGTGGACGGTGAGCGATACCCTGCCCGATGGTCAACCGTATCAAAACAAGGGCATCCAACTGCTGCGCATCAAGATGGGCGTAGTGGTCGAAGATCATCTGATTGAGGACAACCAAATTCTGGTGGCGACACTTGACCATCTGGCGCGACTGGGTGTGGATGAGGCGGCGAAAGGGCCGCTGGTGGCGACGGCTGCGTAACTATT
>JBGAHG010000032.1:0-89230 GCA_044226325.1 Aggregatilineales bacterium | reverse complement strand
TCTCTTTTCCAACAGGTTGCTGTATTTCCAGCTTACCTTAATTTCTAAGATACAAGCACCACACTAAACGGTGGAGAGTAATTTCTGTGACGTTTACAACTTACAGTAACCGCTAAAAGCCTCTAAAGTCCCTCCCTGACGCTTCGGGGAGGAGTTGGGGTGGGGTTTTGACCACCCTCCACCATTTAATGCAGCCCTACCAAAAGGCATTCTGTGACCAACATAAGAACAAAAATTCTATCATAGTTTTCCGGTTTTGATCGTTCGAATCCGGTTTCACCTTCCAAACGTTATCTTCATAAATGGCCTTAAAACAGCCCTTTTTTACCTGCTCCACCTGCAAAGCAGGCAAAAATACGTCATTGTCTCTTACAATATTGACTGTTATCGCTTGTTTAACACACCAAAACCGGCTAAAAGACCACCGCCCCTTGCCTGAACAGCGTTTTCTTTTTCATGTACGGATTTGCCGCCCACCAGCTTATTGCTGTGTTATATCCACACCTTCGCCATAACACTCTGACGGATCATCAACGAAACAGCTTTTATTGGCAACCGCTTGTAGTTCAATCACCTGTCGGTCTGGAAATTCCTTAAGCAGTGCCTCTCGTGTTCCCCCGCCATTGTCCCATGCCACCACCATGTCACTGTCAAGAAACGGACTGGTCTTGACCGTTAAACTTCCATACGACCGCCACCGAACATCACTGCCGCTCACCACCACCAGCACCGAACGCTCACCCTCACGCCGTCTGTCAACTGCCTCTACCAGCTGCGGACTGATCCAGTTGAACCGGTACAACACATCAATCCGTGGCTGGCTGTACGCATAAAGTGAATATACCAGCACCGCCACCAGCACGATATAAACCGGCAGTCGTCCGATCCGCTTCATCAGCCATGCCAACGGAATGGCGCTGATTAACGCAAACGCCCCTAACGCCTCAAAATAATAACGGGTACTGTAGCGCTGCGAACCAATCCAATACGTCAGATGCAACCCTACCAGACTCAAAATAACCGCTAGCAGCAGCCATGTCCATGTGACCTGCCGCTCCGGTTTCATAAATACCAGAAATGCAAAAGGGATCATCATCCAAATGATATACCCGCCCATCCATGCCAACGAGAAAGTCGGGTCGGTAATCAACTTGCCAGGTAAGCTTGTTGTCTGAATCACGAGCAGCCCACCAAAGGCCAGCCATACCGCCCACCACCACCAGCGGCGTTTCAAGCCGATGAGCAAACCAAACGGCAGCAAAATCCAACTCAAACCGATAAAGGGTATCTCAACGCTGTTGCCGGATGGCAGTGTCACCCCGAACGATGGCATCGGCGGCCAATAATCACCCTGCGCCAGCAAATGATCTTTGAGCTTCGGATCAATCTGGTTGTCAGACGTAAACATGCTGCCGGTTTGCCAGCCAAACAAATCTGATGCCGTCATCGACAGATCCCAACGTGTTTGCCGGATACCCTTTTCAATCGTATGCCCATGGGCACCGTAACCCTCGCCAAACCCAATCCGGTCATATGACCATACCAGTAGGTACAGATTTTGTCGGCTGTCACCAGTGGCTGCATATTGATAGGCAGGAATAATGCTCACAAGAATCAGTGTGAATACGCCCAATAAAACCAACGGCATGAATGTGCTAACGAGTCCGCCATAACTCTTCATAAGCGAACGGACTGGTTGGCTAGATACCGATTCAGTGTCAGAAGTAGAGGCAATCACATCTGACACTCTGCTCTGTTTTCGATCAAGCAAATAGGCTTGAAGCAGCCGCACACCGCTCCATGCGATGAACGGTGCAGCCACCGCCACCCCTGCCAACGGGCGGTTAATCAGTGTCATACCCAGAGCCAACCCCGCTACGATTCCCCATCGCAGTCGATGTCGTCCTTTTTCAATCCGCCAGTAGGCATACATAAACAGCATCGATGTAAAAAGCGCTGCCGTATGCCCCATTAATGTCCCGTTCAACAACAATGCCATCGGTGAAAAGGCTGTCAAAGCCGCCGCGATCAAACCGGTATCTTCGTTAAAAACCTCGCTCCCCAAGCGAAACACCAAAGCCACCGTCAGCACACCCAGCAGTGCATTCACCAGCCACGGCTGCCCCGCCGCCACTCCGATTGCTAGCGTCCCCGGCCAGCCCAACGGATATTTGCCGAAGCGTTTGCCATTCAAATCAACCACGAACGGCTGCCAAAATGGACGCGCCGGTGTTGGTGATGGAATGACACTTTGCCCGTGCGCCAGCAGTTTGGCCTCGAACAGATAAGCAACTTCATCTTCAAGATGTGGCACATGCTCGAAGACGCGGTCACTAACCAGTGCCGTCATGAAAAAACTGAATAGAATTAGCAGCAATGCCAGCAGGTGGTGAATTCCAAAACGGGTAGGTTTAGATGTGTTCATAGCCGAAATTGATGCCGATCAACAGTGATTTACGGGACAAGTCCTCATTATGCTTCAATTAATAGCACCGCATCAATTGCCGAATAAGGAACACTTTCGCCTCTCATCATTCCTTTAACTGAACTATCGCCAACCTCGAATCCCTACAGCGCCTTACGATAGGTAATTAACAACTTATTGGCATGAAGAAATTCTGCCCCCCGTTGCAATTTCTTAAACAACCGGCACGCTGAGTCGACTACTGATACAGCCTCCTCAACACGACTATGCTCGAATAAACGCTGTGCATACATCATTTGCGTTGATGCGATTTCCGACTCGGCATGGGCACGTTCAAAATAAATCAGCGCCGTTTGATAATAGGTATCATAGTCATTGCTGAAACCATCCGGGAACACTTGCGAATGCGCTGCTAATTCCGCAAATATACAGTAGGTGTTGCCCATCTCTAACGAACTATTGCGGATTTTGGCGTATGCCAAAGCCTGCTGTGCCCGCTGCCATGCCGCCTCAGGATCACCATTCGCCCATGCCACCCGCGCCAATAGTTGATTCAATCCCGATTGCAAAGAGGTGTAAATCGGATCTGGCTGAGCAGCACTTTCCAGATACTGCTGGACGTAGGCCAAGCCTTTTTCCCCCAGCATCAAAGCTTGATCCGCTTGCTGGATTGCCAGCACAATTTTCCCTTCACTATGCAGTGCGTAAGCAGCCGCCAGATAATCCGGCGCTTCGTCCGCAAATTTATACGCCTCGCGGAAGGCTTGTCGTGCCTGTTCATTCTTGCCTTGAATGCGGAAAATATCGCCCCTGTTATAAGCCGCATAACTCAGAAAACGCTTATTGCCTTGTTCCTGCGCCAGTTCAAACACCTGTTGATTGATTTGGAAGGCTAACTCAATCGATCCTGTGTCACGCAGTAAGATAACTTTGTTGTTCAATCCAGCTAAAAGCGCATCAGTTAAATGGTGATCGCGCGCTTCTGCAATCACATAATCCAACTCTTCCACCGCATCTTCATAAAACAGTGTTCCCGCCTCCCACGCGTCATAAACAGTGTTGGCGCGCTCAATGAGTGCTCGACTAGCGGTTTCGATTGTCAATGTGCGGCCCTTTCCAACAGCCTTGATTACATGATTAATTATATTGTAATTGAGTGAAACAAAAACATAGTATCATGTAATCTCAACCTAAAAATAACCAAAACGCTGGATATGATGTTGGTAGTGCATCCGAGTCCGCCTGTAGACAGTGTTCTGGCGGTTCAATGCTCCCTTCGTCCACTGCTCGCCTATGATTCGCACTTGGCAGGGTTGCTCCCTCCATTTATAATTGCCCTTTCTAACCGTATAGATAAGCTGGTCAAAACACGCCTTGCTAGAGGTGGTTCTGATTTGACGAAGGACGTTTTCGATGAAACTGTTACTGCTCTCTGATGTATACAAGCAAGGTGTGGCTGGCGAAGTCGTAGACGTTGCCGATGGCTACGGACGGAATTACCTCATCCCCAAGAAGCTGGCTGTCAAAGCGACACCCGGTGAACTCAAGAAGGCTGAAGGGCTTCGTGCCACCGCCGCCGCCCGTAAAGCCGAGTTGGAAGACCGTCTCAACGATCTCGCCCGGCAAATTGACGGTGTAGAACTCGTGTTTGGTCGCCGCGCAGCCAACACCGGCAAACTCTTCGGTTCGGTGACCACCACCGATCTCGCCGAAGCGCTGAACAAGAAGACCGGCATCGACATCAACCGCCGCCGCATCAGCCAACAGGCTCTGCGTGAAGTTGGTACCTTTCATGTACCCGTGCGCTTGGGTTCGGAAATGTCTCCTACCCTCAAAGTGGTTGTGGTTCGCGAAGACGAATTGGCCGATTATCTCGCCGGTAAAACAGCCGCGCCTCCAGTCGTCGAAATGGACGCATCTACTCAAACGCATGAAACCGTTGAAGCTGCGGATGCTGAACCTGCTGCGGAAACTGCTGCCGAGTAAGCCCAACCTGTGTGTGGTAATCAGTATGCCCCGGCGGTCTGACCGTTTTCGGGGCTGTTTATTTTTAGGCGCACAACCACACCTGCCTGAACATGCGCTGCAACGTGTCACCCTAATCAGCTTTTGAGGAGGCGACGCACCGGATGGATGCACAGGCCTTAGGCCGCTATCTGCGCGAAAGTCGCGAAACCAAAGAAATCACACTCGAAGATGCCGAACACGCCCTCAAAATTCGGAGGCGTATTCTCGAATCATTCGAGTTGGGTCAATTCACCTTTTCAGATGCGACTAATGTGCAAACACGGGGCTTCATCCGCAATTACGCCCGCTTTTTAGGTCTGGATGATGATCGGGTTGTAACCTACTACGAGTCGGCTTTAGAAGAAGCTACCAATCCACGCCGGAAACGCAGCACACGTGCGTCCCAAACCGCGCCCCAAGTACCGATGGCGCCCCGCAAAATTACCGATACCAACCCATCACTGCCAGCCGTGCCATCCATGTTGGATCGTCCGGCTCGCCGCAACAGCTTCCTCAACTCACTGGTCATGTTTTTGCTGGCGGTTGCGTCTATTGTCGTAATCATTTTTGTAGTCGCGCAGCTCTTGGGCCAGACGCGTCCGGCTCAAGACACTGTTGACAGCAGCATTCTCGGTCAGCTACCCGCGTCGGCTACCTTCACCCCTGTCCCTAGCCAAACCGTTGCCCCACAGCCTACGCAAGTGGTTATCCTGCAACCCGCCTATACTGGTAAAGGCGTGGTTGTCACAATAACGCTCACCCAACGCACGTGGATGCGGGTGCTGGTTGACGGTGAGCAAAAGTTTATCGGGTTAGCCCGCCCCGGCGATCAACTGCAGGACTTTATCGGTCAGCAAAACATTGTGGTTACCGCCGCCAATGCCGAAGCGCTCAAGGTCATTTATAACGGCAAGGTACAGCCCATTTTTGGCGGTCGTGGTCAGCAAGTGGATATTACCTTCACTCTCACCAATGTACAGGTCAGTTCCGGACCCGGTTTTGAACCCACTTCCGAATTTACGGCTACCGTTCCGCCGACATCAGCCATTGATGTCGGAGCGACCGTCGCCGCCTTGACACCCACCGTCACACCCGGCCCCAGCCCGACGCCAACCAACACACCGACCATTACGCCAACCTTCACAGCATCGCCGACGCTGGAGCCTTCGCCGACTATCACCTTTACACCGTCACTAACCTTCACGCCTAGCATAACGCCTACGGTGACTCTCACACCCACGATTACCCAAACGCCGTCGCCCACGGCTATCTTGCCGCCGCGCGTTACACAGGAAGGCTTACCCGCGACCAAACCAGTGGGATAAACCAAAAGAGGATCAGTCATGCCGCAAAATTTGCAGGTCACAATCGATTTTTTGGAAGCATTACGCTTTAACAACAATAAAACATGGTTTGACGAGAACCGGAAACGTTACGAGCAAGCCCGCACTGCTTTTGAAGCTCTTGTAAGTGATATTATCCAACACTTCGCGCCTGTCGAGGACTTGGGAAAAACGGCTGCCAAAGATTGCATGTTCCGCATTAACCGTGATGTGCGTTTTAGCAAAGACAAAACGCCCTACAAACTCAATATGGGAGCACTCATTGGCAGCGGCGGGCGCAAAACGACCGAACGCAGCTACTACCTGAATATCGAACCGGGTAACTCCTTTATTGCAGGTGGGGTTTATGCACCGCTGCCAGAACATCTCAAAGCCATTCGTGAGACTATCGCATTGGACAATGGCAAAAAGTTGACAAACATCGTCAACCACACGGATTTCAAGCGGTATTTCGGGGCGATGGAAGGCGAAGTGCTCAAAACCGCGCCAAAGGGCTATGCTGCCGATCATCCGGCGATTGATCTCCTGAAGCGGAAGCAGTTCCTGGCAAGCCACAAACTGGATGATGCCGATGTTCTGAAAGAAGATTTTGCGGCCCACTTCATTACCGTTAGTGCCGCCCTCAAACCCTTCGAGCGCTATTTCAACGACATTACCGGCGCAAGTTTGTAGCCGATAACTGTTGACAACGACCTTATAACAAATCAAACTCCTACAAACAACGCCATAACGAGAGGATCACAATCATGGACTTTACAATCTCGCTGCCCGACTGGGCTATTGAAGAAAACAAGCGTCTTCCCAGCCATATTCCCGACCTGGAAGAACGCATGAGACACGTTATCCGTTTCTCGCGTCTCAATTTTGAAAATGGCACTGGTGGCCCTTTCGCTGCCGGTGTCTTCGAGCGCGATACGGGTAAACTGGTCGTCATCGGCGTCAACCGCGTCGTACCTTCCAATTGTTCTTCTGCTCATGCCGAAGTCACTACCCTGTCAGTTGCCCAAAAACTGCTCGGCACGTTCGATCTCGGCCAGCCAAAACTCCCCGTTTATCAATTAGTCGTCAACTGGCGTCCCTGCGTCATGTGCTATGGTGCGACCATCTGGTCAGGCATCAAGTCACTGGCGATTGCAGGCAGTGGCCCCGAACTCGAAAAAATCACCGGCTTCGACGAAGGCCCGATTCATCCCGAATGGGACAAAGAGCTGGAAAAGCGTGGCATCGAGGTTATCAACAACGTCCTCACCGAAGAAGCCCTGGTTGTCTATCGCGCCTTCGCCGCTAGTGGCGCACTCGTATATAACGCGGGCGGTGGTGGGCGTTCCAAATTAGTGGATGAAGCCAGCTAAAAATATGAGCAATATCACATTACGCACGGATGCCATGGGTAGTATGATGGATAAAACATCCATCATAGGTAAATTATGAATCGCCCTTCACTCACGCGCTTTGCCTGGCTATCAATCGCGGCTGCCGTACTAACCATCGGGTTCAAAAGCGCGGCATATTTTCTCACGGGTTCCGTCGGTTTGCTTTCCGATGCGCTCGAATCGGGCATCAACCTCATTGCGGCTGTCATTGCGCTTGGGGCATTGACGATTGTCGCGCGTCCGCCCGACAATGAACATAATTTTGGGCACGACAAAGCTGAGTATTTTTCAAGTGGCGTCGAAGGTATTTTGATCGTTTTTGCTGCGGTTGGCATCGCCTACACCAGCATTCAGCGCTTGATGAATCCACAACCACTCGAACAGGTTGGGATAGGGCTGGTCGTCTCGATTATTGCCTCGCTGATCAATTTCACTGTAGCCCGTATTTTGCTGACAGCCAGCAAACAAAACAACTCCATTACGTTGGAAGCCGATTCACATCACTTGATGACAGATGTCTGGACATCTGTGGGCGTTGTCATCGCGGTTGGTGCGGTCGCTGTCACCGGATGGCTTTGGCTCGATCCGATAATCGGTATAGTTGTCGCGCTTAATATCACATGGTCGGGTGCAAAAATCATGCGGCGTTCAGCGATGGGGCTGATGGACACCGGACTGCCCGTCGATGACCTCAGCCGCCTGACCACAATACTCGACTCGTACAAAGCCAATGGCATTGAATGGCACGCCCTCCGCACACGGCAATCAGCTTCACGTTATTTTGTCTCGGTACACATCCTCGTGCCGGGTGAATGGACGGTCAAAAAAGGCCATGATCTCGTCGAAAAACTGGATCGTGATATTCGCCGCGAACTACCGCAAATCACGCTAACCACGCATTTGGAACCCCTCGGTGATCCATCTGCCATGCAGGACATAGCGCTCGATCGCATCAGTAATCCCTAATTCAACAGGGCTTCGTTAGTAATTTTTAATAACTAGATTCTTGGGCAGCCTTTTACAAGGATTACACCACCGGTCATTTTTGGTTTGTCGCCACAAGATTGTAATCGGTGAAAATCACATCCCCTCCGACCAGTTCAGGGTCATAAACTGATTCAAATTGTTTTACAGCCGCCGACTCACTGTGATGCTTGTGTGCAGCCGCATCCTTAAATTTGAAAAGGTGGACAAACCGAGTTGGGTCATCGTGCTGTTGCCACGCAATATACATCTCTGTATCCGGCTCGTTGGCCTTAACATAGCGAACGAAATCGTCAATTGCCTTCTTGACCTTATCGACTGCCTGTAATTTCACCTGATAATGAGCGGTCTGATAGATTGCCATTCTCACATTCTCCTTCGTAAATGGGTTATAAATTCAACCAAGTAGTTGAATAAAGTACAACAAATAAATTATTACGTATCTGCTTTCTGAACTTCCGCGAGTAAATCTAGTACAATCGCCCACCCATTGCGATGATCTTCGAAAATCGCTTCGTCCGGCGGGAGATCATGCAGCAGCACCATCAAACAGTCCTCGCCCTGTTCATGAAACTCAACCGTAACTTGCGAGGGCCGGTCACCAAGTACCGTAGAATTCCACGTAAATACCAGTTTACGGGGACGGTTGATCACAAGATATTGCCCCGTATGAACAAATATGTGCCCATCATCAGTCTGTGTATCAATCCGAAAGGTCCCGCCAACGATCGGTTGAAGTTCCGCGTGAACGACCTTTGCGCCGCCGGGACGCATCCAGCGGCTCAGACTGTTAGGGTCAAGCCACATATCGAAGACCTCCTGGCACGAGGCTGGCATCACTTTAGACAATTTGAGTTGAATAAGGTTTACTCCTTGCCGGACAGACTGCGTTGCTTATTAGCGATAATCTCTTGTTCCATTGCATCCAGGCTGTTGGCCCAGAAAGATTGATAATAAGCCAACCAATCCGCAATATCCTCAAGCGGCTTAATGCTAACACTGCAATAGTGTTCCCTACCTATAACCTGCCTCCGAATGAGTTGGGCGTTTTCAAGTACCTTTAGATGCTTGGATACAGCGTTCAGTGACATATCAAACGGTTCAGCAATAGCTGTGATGGTTGCGGGCCCTTCTGTCAAGCGCACCAAAATCCGGCGCCGGATTGGATGACCAAGCGCAAGGAAAATTCTGTCGAGTGTTTCGGGTTGAGGTACGGCCATGCCACCACACATTCAACTAATTGGTTGAATATCATTTTATCTGATGCACAAAATCTGTCAAGTCTATCGGAATACGAGTTGACGACACAAGAACTTTTATACTAATTCAGCGGATCACTCACTGCTATCCGCCGAACGCACAACGGCGGCAGGCATATGTGAGCCAATTGCGTCACTCAACGGTTTTAGGCGGGCCAACTGCCAGCCATTAGTGCCAATTCAGCAGATTCTACCGTGATTCCCATCTGCTAAATTAGCAGCACAAATGACATTACCGGCGCAAAATCCACGTCTTCTAACTTCCTTTACCTATCCCTAACCTGTAAACTAATCGACTTCTATTGACTAATGGCTAAAAGCTAACGACTATAATGTTTGAAATCGTCTTTCTCGGAACATCAGCCTCTGCGCCGTCTATTCATCGCGGCTTGCCTGCCCAGATCATTTTGGCAGGTGAACATCGTTTCCTTATCGATTGCGGCGAAGGCACGCAGCGCCAAATTCTACGCAGCGGTGTCGGCTTCAAACGTCTCAACCGTATTCTGCTGACTCACTCTCACCTCGATCATATTCTGGGATTAGGCGGTCTCGTCTCGACTTTCGCCAGTTGGGAAGAGATGTCCGAGTTGGAAATCTGGGGCGGCAAACCTACCCTCGACCGCGTACAAAAGCTGCTCTACGGCGTGGTTCTGGATTACGAACGGCTGCCCATCAAAATTCATCTCATCGAACTCAAAACCGGCAGGCTCATGGAAGCCAAAGACTTTACTGTTTCGACGTTTCCGGTAACGCATCGTGGGCAGGGCAACTTCGGTTTTATCTTTCAAGAAAAGTCACGTCGCCCTTTCCTCACCGATAAAGCTGAAGCGCTCAACATTCCTATCGGGCCAGAACGCGCCCGCCTTGTAAAAGGTGAATCAATTACTCTAGCCGATGGTCGCATCATTGAGCCGGATATGGTATTGGGCGAAATCATTCGTGGCGCTAAGCTGGTTCATATTGGTGATACTTCGCGTACCGATAATGTTATCGAATACATCAAGGACGCGGACGCGCTCACTATCGAAGCCACTTTTCTAAACGAAAATGTGGAGGAAGCCCGTGCCTTCGGTCATATCACCGCGCGCGAAGCAGCCACTCTTGCGCTCGAAAACGGCGTCAAAACACTGCTGCTGACACACGTCTCACGCCGGTATCGCGAACGCGACATTATTGACGAAGCGCGCCGTATTTTCCCGAATACCTATGTCGTCCGCGACCTTGACCAATTCGCCCTGCGCCGTGACCATCCCGTCGAGAAAAAAGTCGCCATACATACTGAATCGAACGAGGAGTAACTTTTGTATTGCTCTGCCATTTCTCTGTTTGGCTGTGGTTAAATATTCAGTGCCTTTCTCGCGGTATTAAACGGCCTTACAAACACCAACCATATAACACTATACTGTCACAATCACATCTGTTGCACTAAAGGGGTTAATAGTGTCATCGGTCATTCAAAATATTCGGGACTTGCCCCGCGCCCTCACCTCATCGGCTATATTATCCGGCCTGCTCGTAGTCGTGGTCGGTTATGCTTCGTCGCTTGTGCTGGTCTTTCAGGCCGCCACTAAATCCAATGTTGATAATGCCCACCTCTCCTCATGGGTACTGGTCATTACCATCGGCAGCGGCTTATGCAGTATCGTCATGAGCCTGTGGTTCCGTCAGCCAGTCATCGCCGCCTGGTCGACCCCCGGTATTGTGCTGCTTTCCGATACACTCATTCACTACTCCTTTAGCGAAGCCATCGGCGCTTATATCATCGCGGCCATCGCCATTATTTTGCTTGGCTACTCCGGCATGTTCGGACGCATTATGCGCCTCATTCCTCAACCCATCGTCATGGGTATGTTGGCGGGTGTACTGATCAATTTTGGCCTGGATATGTTCAAGTCCTTCCCCCAGAGTCCCGTAATGGTCTTCCTCATGCTCGTCGTCTTTTTCGTCATGCGTCGGCTTGGCTTTCGTGCCCCGACTATCGGCGCATTGGTTGTCGGTTTGGTCATTGCTGCTGTGCGTCAGGAAATCCATCTGGTAGGTATGCAGCTCAGCTTAGCCGCGCCTGTATTTACTGCACCATCCTTTAGCATTGGTGCACTCTTGAGCCTCGCCCTCCCCTTATTCACTTTGGCGCTCACCGGCCAGGACGCACCCGGTCAGGCTGTTTTGCGTAACGCTGGCTACGAAGTGCCTATCAACAAAGCGCTCACCGTAACCGGCATAGGCTCACTATTAACGGCTCCCTTTGGTGGACATGGCCTGACTTTAGCCGCTATCACTGCCGCGATGGTCACTGGCCCCGAAGCCCACTCTGATCCCGACAAACGCTACTCGGCTGGCGTCGCTACCGGCTTCTGGTATGTGGTGACTGGCATTTTTGGTGCCACCTTAATCACCCTATTCGCTGGCTTGCCCACGCCGCTTATTCATACCATTTCCGGTCTCGCCTTAACCGGCGCGATCATCTCATCGCTTTCAGCTTCTATGGCCGATCCCTATGGTCGAGAGGGAGCACTCGTAGCCTTCATGTGTACTGCTGCCAGTTTCACATTATTCAATGTCGGCGCACCTTTTTGGGGTTTGGTCTTTGGGGTTCTCACTCATCTCATCATGACTTATGCTAAACCATCTCTTCTCAAAGCAGGTCAATAACTCGAGGAGTGTTACAAATGGCCGATACGCTGAATGATACCCTCCGCACGCAATTAGACGTTTACGTGACCGAAACATTCGTCAACGAAGATCCGATCTTGCAATCGATACAGGCTGAAGCCGCACGCAATGAATTGCCCACCATCAGCATCCGCGCTTTCGAAGGCCGTCTGCTGCAAATGCTGGTTCATATTTCCGGTGCGAAACAAATTGTCGAAATTGGTACGCTTGCCGGTTACAGCGCCGTTTGGTTAGCCCGTGCCTTGCCCGCTGGTGGCAAACTTTATACCATCGAAAAAAGCAGTAAACATGCTGCTGTTGCCCGTGCTAATTTTGACCGCGCCGGACTCAATTCCCGCATCGAACTCCTTGAAGGGGATGCTCAAGATTCCTTGATAAAATTAGCCCCGCGCAATCCGTTTGATATGGTATTTATTGACGCTGACCGTCCTCATTACCAGGATTATCTGGATTGGGCAGCCGCAAACCTGCGTCCCGGTGGCCTCGTCGCCGCCCACAATGCCTTCCGCAGTGGGCGCGTCCTCTCCCCAGAAAATGATGATGATCGCTTTGTTCAGGATTTCAACGCAGCCTTGTCAAAAGATATGCGCTTTGAGGCTTTTGTCGTCGCTGTTGGTGATGGCCTGGCTGTTGGCGTCCGCAAATAAAAAGAGGAAAGCGCTGTTCTGCTTTCCCCTTCCAAACTTACCGTATTCTCGCCGCGTCTCAGCGGTACAATTCCACAGTTACGCCACGTATTCACCCGCCGTCGTATCAAAACGGTGGGTATAAATTTGCTCGTGGAAGTTAATAAAGCCAGTGATGAGATTGCTCACGTTACTATTCTTGAGACGCCGATCTAGTCCGGCCAGCACGTCACGCAAATGCATTTGCGAATGCCGGTAAAGCTGTGCGAAATACGTCAGGTTCTCACCAAATATCGAAATCCCGTATTCGATCGATTCGGTGTAAGCCAGATTATGCAGGCAAATATTGAATTCGCCGTACATGATGTCTTTCTGGAAGCGGGTTAGCGCCTCAGTTTTATTCGCTACATGGCATAACAATTGGGTGATGGTTTGAACGTTCATGGGTCGACTTTCGGCAGTCTTCCATAGGGTATGAATCAACGACGTGCGCTTACCGGTTGAATAAGTCGCCACTACGCCCATATCATTCAGGATACGAATAATGGTCGCAGCCGTAGACAGTGCGTCTTCAAGCAGTCCGTCTTCAATAACCCCGGCTATCTCCGGGTCTTGATCAATAACTTCGGTCAAAACGCCAATATAATAGGCCAGTACAGGAATGACCGATACCGTATGGGTGCCTATATTGGTCAATTCCTCCAGCGTCATATTGATGTGAGCATCTAATGACTGCGACACCGACGCATAGCGGTTAATAAACCCTTGCCGGATAACCGGGCTAATTTGTAGGCACTCAGTCGTCTCGACCAATGCGTTGCAGGCTTCAACATTAGCTACCAGAATCGGCCACAACTCAAATTTTCCGGATGTGTTTCCGGGCTGCATCTTCATGAATTGTTGAAATTGGGCGACGTACTTCTCATGGGCAGATACCTGATTATAACCAGCAACATTGAGCGTTGTCGGTTGGATGAACTCCAACAATTCACTGCTGTGGTTCGGAACACCGCTTAATCGCTTGACCATCGCTCCGTTGAAGCTGTGCAAAATATCTTTGCGCGTTTGGATGGACGCATGTCGACTGGGCAATAATGATAAACCCACCGCCAGGTCGTCAGACACCAATTCATACATGAAATAGGCATGGATAAGACCGCAGTAGTCCGCCAGTGTTTGCCAATTTTCAACCTTAACCATCGGCTCCAAAATATGCGTGGCAAGGTTTACAATTTGATTCATGCCAACCAGTTGCAGAAATTCATCGCGGTTCGGATTTTCAGGAGATAACCCCCATAAATAGAAGTCGCGTTGTACACCCGCAGGCATGTGTTCATCCAGGCTAGCCTTTATTTTATCGAGTGTTGCCTGCGCGAGGCATTGTTGAAAACTCATTCACTTTTTATCCTGATTATCTTTTGGGCGTGCTGTACATTGAATAGGCAACAGGTATCTAGGCGTTCAGTATCAAAGCTTCGCGCATAAAAGTTTCGAGCCTAAAATGTGCTTATTTTATAGGAAAACCTGCCTTCAAAACCTTTGATTCTAGACAGGCATTCCAAACCGAAAAACCAGTTATTGTTGTGCTAGGCCGAGTCGACCTTACGCGGCATCAACTCTTCGAGTGTGCTGTCCTGCTGGAGCAGAAAAGCGATGCTCTGATCCCATGACGCGAACATGCGGAACCGCACCCGAGCGACCTGCGTCATAATCGAACTCACAAAACGTGTGGCCGTGCTCGAACTAATCACAATCGTCCAACCAAGTAACGGGTTGCGGAGATGATGCGAAGCCTCTCCATTAATCAACGAAAGGTTAGTTGGAAATTTATCCAAATGGGTGGTGTCGGCAATCAGATGTACTAACGGCGGCTGCCCCTTGAGGAGGTATTCTGAGGTAGCCAAGCTGGCAGCTTCAGCGTCTCTCAGGCTCAAATCACCGGTAAGTACGGTACTAACTACACGCCTTTCGATATACCAGGAAACTTCGTAGGGCATTTCAAATTCCTTTTCGCCTCATCCCCTCAGGGCTGGTTAGGCAACATACTCGCCGATATTCGAATTATAGGGTTCGGCATAAATCATCTCATGGAAACGCACAAACCCAGCAATCAAGTTGCTCAGTGTGCGGTTGGTCATACGCCGGTCAATCGAAGCCAGCAAATCGTGCAGATGGGTCTGTGACCGGTAAAACAGTTCCGACAGATTGGCGATATTGTTTTCCAACAGCGTCAGCGCCTCACCAACCGAGTTGGTATAAGCGAGGTTATGGAGACATATATTAAACTCACCGTGCAGCAGATCTTTCTGCAACCGTGTAAGCATCGTATACTCGTCCGGCGTACTCATCAACAAATGGTCAATCGCGTCTATGTCCGCTGCATGGTTCTGGTAATGCTGCTGCAATCCCGAGGAAACACTCTTTCGCTCGTTTTGAGATAGTGTGAGCAGCATCCCCACGTCATTCACCAACCGTACGATTACAGCCGAAGTCGTCAAAGCGTCGGCCAATGTACCATCTTGAATGATAGAATGAAGTTTAGGTTCAACACGCGTAATCTCGGTCAATACGCCGGCAAAGTAAGCCAAAACCGGTACAACCGATACGGTATGTGTACCGATACGTACCAATTCATTGAGGGGCAAACCGTGATCAACCTGAATGGAGCGTGTAACCCCTTGATAACGCTCGATAAACCCTTGTGACAGCAAGTCACCTACCTGGAAGTGGCTCATGTACTCAGCTAGTTCATAGCATGACTCGATGTTCGCGACCAGAATCGGCCAAACACCATACTCGATTTCCTGCTGGGTAATATCAGGCCGCTGTGAGAGATAGGCATTAATGCACGCTTGATGCTTACGCGGGGTAATGCTCTGGGCAAAAGATGAAATACTCTGCGTCAAACTTTCTACCGGTCGCATCAGTTCTGCGGTGTTGTTATGCTCGCCCTTCAGACGCGACACCATCACATGATTAAACACGTGCAGAATGTCACGACGGATCGAAGCATTATCGTCAATCACGCACAACGAAGACAAGCCGTTCGCCAAATTATCCGAGATAATCTCGTACATAAAATAGGCATTGATGCGCCCGCAGTATTGGGCAACTGTTTGCTGATCATCCGGCTCAATCAGATCACCAATCATCTGGCAAGACAAGTTGATAAGCTGGTTGACACCCACCATTTGCAGGAAATCATTGCGATAAGGATTTTCGTTCGAAATCCCCCACAAATAGTAATTTCGCTGCGGGCTTGATGGCATATGTCGCATCAGACTGCTACGCACACTTTCAATGGTAGCTTTGGTGATTTCACTTTGTAGGCTCATCTGCTGACTTCCTTTGTAAATCCGCTGTTCGCGTTTTTTCATCTCATGTTAATATAGGGATTAATATTCATAATGTGATTTACTCCCTAGGCTATGGTGGATCGCAAACCAAACTCACCGGTTGGTTTGCGATCATACGGCAATGTTATTGTGCTATGGTGGGCATACTGGCGATTACTTCGCGCAGTGTAGCGTCTTGGTCCGCTAGAAAGTTCAATCCATCACTATAGGTTGGGAACATACGAAAACGAACACGTGCTACCTGCGTGATAATGCCGCTGATAAAACGGGTCGTTGAATTGGTACTGATCACGATCGTCCAACCGAGTTTGGGTTGCCACAGATGCTTGGATGCACTGCGGTTGAGCAAATTCAGATTGGTCGGAAACCGGTCAAGTTTTGTCGTGTCCGCCAATAAATGAACCAATGGCGGTTCACCGCTTTGAATAAATTGTGCGGTCAATTCACTGGCAGCTTCAGCTTCCTGAAGATTAATGTCACCGCTAAAAACTGCTTTGACGACACGTCCTGGAACGTACCATGATATCTCGTAACCCATGCTCGCTCTCCTCTTAATCTCCGTCAAGTTCAGGCCACACGTTGTGGGCTGATAGACGTAATTCCCACCGGATTATGTGTAATCTGGTGATGCGCATTCTTCAACTTGTAAGCGGTAAATCTCACTCGAATGCGAATTAGAATTCTGTTATATGAATATTATTGTAGGCCATGTAGCGGGGTTATTGAGTTGAGATTCGTTAAGTTTGTAAAAATTACAGGAAATGAGGGAAAATTTCGTTTTATGGTATCTTAATTATTAACTGCGTTAACAATTTTCCCCACAAAACGCATCTTTACGCCGAGGAGACGTAACTAACTATGGATTGGTCAAGCCGCCGTAAGGTTTCCAGACCGTCTGCCAAATTTTTCACTTGATGCAATTTCATTCCGGTCGCCTGTGCAGCAACCGATACCATAAAGCCCGTCACGGGATTGGCCTTTTCCTGCACGATAATTGTCCATCCCATTTTAGGATGTTGGAGGTAAGTAACGGACTCTTTAATCAGCATGAGATTAGTTGGCACACGGCGAATATTATCGCCGATTGAAACCAAATGAATGGGTGCGGTGCCATGCTCAAGGCAGTCGATCACGGCGGTGTTAAATCTGACAAGGTCATCTAGACTAACATCACCGGATACTGTTAAGACCAAAACACGATTCGGGACATGCCATTCCAACCTATAATCCATGACAGCAGCTTCCAATAAATAGACAATTACATTCATCGTCGCTGTATTTCATTCTAAGTGCATGTCCTTACAGCAATGATTAAGACCATCTTAATTATTCAGATATGCTGTCGAGGCTAATCATGCCTTCCCCGTAAACTGTTCCTGGTTTGATAATAATCGGGGCGCGTGTATCAGCAGTAGCGATCAGATCATATGTGGTTGCACCCGTCACCCGTACAGGGACAATCTCTCCAACAGGCAGCTCCCCTTCGACGATCACATATCCGTCAATTTCCGGCGCATCCCTGTAACTTCGGCCCAGGCTCAGCGTTTCGCCTGTGTCATTTCCATCCTCGTCTTCACTAACACCATGTCCCTCAACCAGTATATCGATTGTCTTACCGACTACGGCCTGATTTTTAGCAAGGCTGATTCCCTGCTGCATCTCCATCAGTTGTTCGTACCGTGCTTGCTTCACATCATCGGGTACCTGGTTCGGCAATTTGGCACTTGGCGTACCAATCTCATACGAATACTTAAACGCACCCACGCGGTCAAATTGCAAATCGCTCACAAATTTCATCAGGCCGTCGAATTCCGCGTCCGTTTCACCGGGATAACCCACAATGAAAGTCGTGCGTACACACAGATCTGGCATCGTACTCCGCAGCTTACCAATCGTATCGTACACCCACTCGATTTTTGCTGGACGTTTCATCCGCAGCAGCGTATCACGATGACCATGTTGCAGCGGAATATCAAGGTATGGCAGCACCTGCTTGTGCTTCGCCATCGTTTCCATCAAACCGGGTGTCACATAACCTGGGTAGGCGTACATCACCCGTATCCAAGGAATTCCCGGCGCGGCCTCGACAATTGCATCCAACAAATGAGCCAGCCCATCCTTAAGACCGAGATCATAGCCGTAATCAGTAGAATCCTGCGCGATCAACAATATTTCCTTGATGCCCTGCTCTTGCAAATGCACTGCCTCGCGCACGATCGATTCCATCGGGCGGCTCACGGCTGTTCCCTTAATCTTAGGGATAGCACAGAAAGCGCACGGACGGCGGCAGCCATCCGCAATCTTGATATAGGCGCTTGCCCCTTGCACACTCGTCCGCAAGACACCGCGCTCATCTAAACCGACCACTTTGGCGTCTGTCGGCAGATGATACAGGGGCTCAGGATGCTTGCGATCACGCAGCCGTCCTACCAGATCAAAGATGTCCATCCAGCGCCGCGTACCGATCACGCCATCCAACCCCGGCACTTCCTGCACAAGATTACTGCCGTAACGCTGCGACAAACATCCGGCAGCGATGACCATCTGCCCATCGCGCTTACCTTCGACTAGCTCACGCAGCGCATTGATACTTTCTTGCTTCGCAGCATCAATGAAACCACAGGTATTGACGATCAGCACCTCGGCGCGGTTCGGGTTTTCGACCCCGCGCATTCCATTTTGGGCTAGGACTTGCCCGATACTTTCACTGTCAACTGTATTTTTGGAGCAGCCGAGGCTGAGGAGATAGTAGTTATTCTTGCGCAGGGACATTGGCGTTTCTCAGATTAAACTAAATGGTAATAGAGAATTATAGCTGACGTCCATCAGCGAAAATAGGGTTGTAGTTAAAGTTAGACTTGGAGAAAGATAAAACAGTGTGCATTCCAGCACAGTACGGCAAGGCATATATCATTAATGAAGTGCGAGCTTGCAGCCGTACTATTTTACAGTAATTTGTCCGATGAAAAGCCGGTTTCCACGGGGTGTATCATTAAATAGCACAGGCATACGGACGTCATCGCCAGCAGTATAGGCCCCTACCGAAATACCATACATCCCTTGAGGTATATTCAGTGGAAGTGGCACAAAAATGATTTGAATGAACACATCGCGGCTTTTAAGGTTGCTTAAGTCTTTTATGCTGATCGTATCATTTTGGGCAGCAGGCGCACTCGCTGGATCAGCCAGAATATGAGTGAATAAACGTAAATCAGGTGGTACTACTCCATCCACACGCCAGTACGTAACAGACGTATAAATCCCACCGGGTGAGTAAACCTGGTCACCATCTTTTTCATAACCCAAAAACGATAGATTCCCGCCAAAACGTACAGGTGGTACAGCCAAACCGGAACCGCCTACCGCATCTGGCGCGTAACCCGCTGGTGCAGTCGTAGTGAAGCGCCCCACCACATCTGCCAATGACTTGGACACATCAAGTAGCACCACTGAATTAGGCGGCATTGTGTTTGGCTGGTTACCCTGATCGAACCATCGGCGTAAATAGGGCTGCATCAGGGTTAGCGTTTGTGGATCAGGCATAATGACCTGCTGTTTATTGCCACCATTGACGAAAATCATCCCACTACCGCAATCAATGTAACGCAGCGGAACATCCTTGTGGTTCATCATCAACAGCATCAAATCAGTAGCGCTGTAAGTATCCAGGCTTTCGATTGCACCTTGCGAGTCACAAACCACTGTTGGCGTTTGGGCAGCCGTCGCATCTACATACTGTGCCAGATGGCCAGCACGTGCATGATAGGCACGATTCACACCCGGCACCGCAGGCCAATTGGTGAATAAATCCCCCACCGACCAGCCGAGGTTAAAGGCAAACAGAACGACAGTCCCCAACAATACTGCTAACCGTGTCGACGGGACAACACTTCTGTAAATGATGCCTATTCCTAAACCAAAATATAGAGCCACCAGCGGCAGGAGCGGTGTAAAAGCCAGAAAATCAGGTGTCGTCCGGCTAAAGATCGCCGCTGGTAGCAAAACCACACTGGCAATCAACAACAGAGCATATCGTCCATTTCGCCACTGTCGTGCGGTGGTCAAAATCCCGACCAGCACCACCAGCCCACTGACAAGATCAATTAACGGGCGTCCTGGTAAATTTCGGGCAGGGTTGCTATCCCCGACGAATAGCATCGCGCCGACCGTATCTGCCACCGCCTTAAACGGTGAATTTTCGGCAATCGTGTAATGGTCAAAAACCCGTACTGCGCCGCTTAAACCTGGTAAGCGAACAGTCGAGATCAAATATGGCATGGCGATGATTATCATCACCAACAGACTAAATAACAGGTAGCTGATATTTTGACTGGATAGCCGCTGTTTAGAGAACAACCGGAAAGCGATGGCAATCATGCTGAATAAGACAATCAACAGATGCACCGGATGCACGTAGAAGCCCAACCCCAACAGGACACCTAAAAGCACAAATACAGTTGTATCAGGTACACTGGCATGAATACCTTTATATACCGCCAGGGTGCGTGCTAGGGTCAACAACATGAGCGCCACCAATAGCGGCAATATCGTTTCGCGCAGCATGAGATGGCTCAGCACAATTGCCCACATATTAGTGGTTAGTAATGCTAAAGCCGCTACCCCAACCAGAGGACCAAATAGGCGTTGTGCTAAGGCATAAACCACTGCCAGTACCAACATACCGACCCATAGCGAAAGCAACTTATACCCAAAAAGACCATTGCCGAACACCGAGGTTAGCACCGCTTGTACCATGTTGTACAAGCCCTCTCGCCCTTCACCGTTGCCAATGTCATAAAAGACTTCGATGCCACCCTGTCGTACGCGTTCCGTCACTTGAACATCAGTAATTTCAGTGTTACTGAAACCGACGGGGAACGCACTTAACGTATGCAACCGTAACGCCGCACCGAGCAAAAGCAACATAACTGCCAGCAAATAGCCTACGCGACTGGACAAAAAATTCTCCTAATAATCGTTAGCATCAAACCAACTGTCGTCAAAGGTTGTCTTACGGCAACCTGAAAAGTCGACCCATTGTAATACTGATTATAACGCGGTCATCCAAGCTGTGAAGCCCAGCACCGCCAGGCCCAACGCCACATTCAACCAGGTTAACCGTACTTCGCGACATCGCAGCTTATCCCATTCAGCCGCATCACCTTTACCGCGTTCCCGTAGCATACTCGCCCGTTCCAATGCGGGGGTCACGTTGTATTGCAGCACCAACCCACACATCACCATTCCAAATATGGCTATGTGCTTGAACAGCAGCAGTCGGCTCCAATCATTGTTCAGCTTCAGCACACCATCGTAATATTTATTGCCGGACATCTGCACAAAACCGGTAAACACCAAAACTACCAGACTAAAATTAGTCAGTGGTATAAACCGTTTTCGCAAGCGCGTTAAAAAGTCGTATATTGCAGGACTATCTGCCAATACCCGCTTGGTTTCGGGCCAAACGAATACGGTCAATGTAACCAACCCGCCGACCCATATTACAGTCGCTACCAGATGAGCGAAATAGCTAAGTGCAAGGAACAACGGTTGCAAGACCCATCGCCTCCGGACTGCCGGGATCACGTGCTGGGATTGTACGCGCCCCGCAATATTTTGCCATGTTTGCCAGCGACATAAAAGATTTCCCGATCCATCCTTTACCCACTGTCACGCTCCACCAATACTCTTCACGATCCGGCGTCCATGATGGATCAGGCAGATAGATGGCAGACATCAAACCCATCCAGGGCCGCCAGTGATCAGCCGCATATTGATACGCACGTACGAAATAATCGGCCTGTTGATCCTCGGTCACGGCAAACCACGCATAATCTTTGTGGATAGGATCTTGTGTCCAGCCCATTTCGAGAATTGCCATCTGCCGCGCTTCATCGCCATTCTTGACCATGATCTTACGCATGTCTTCGACCCGTCGGAACGTGCCGAAGCGATGTCCCCCCTGCGCTTCCGCTTCATCGGGGCTGATCTCTGGTGGGAAGTTATACCCCGGCGCGTTCACGCCTGCCACATCTGCGTACTGTTGAAAGCCCGCATCATACATTTGTTGGAAAAATGTATCGTCAGGCGTCACAGCGTCTGTCCATGTTCCAGTAGGTGATAAGCCCGCCGAGATGACAATGGCTGCTGGATCAGCCGCATGGATAGCCTCGCTGCACACCTTGAGCAACCCTACATACCCTGCTGCGTTAGGCGGCTTGTTACCCCATTCACGATTGAGGTTCGGCTCATTCCAAATTTGATAAGCCGCGATTCGCCCTTTGTATCGACCAGCCAGCGCGCCACAAAAAGTACCCCAGTCGTTCAAGTCATCAGGGGGCGCATCCACAAAATCGACACTCTTTTTTCCATTGGCGCGGATAATAGCCCACGAGGGACTATCCCCTAAACGAGCCACCACTTTTATACCCTTACCCTCAAGTTCCGTCAGCAGTTCGTCAGCCCGGTCAAAATGAAAATCCCCGCGCGACGGTTCAATATCCTTCCATGCGAATATCTGCTTGACATGGCTAAAAACCATCAAGCGTACCCAGTCCATATGCAGGCGGGCCTTACTTTTATCCCACCATAAAAAAGTCTGGATACCGTAAGTGAGTGAAGTAAACCGGGGATTTCGAATAGCATCCGCACGAAACGGATCACGCACGACGCCACGATCATAAACAATTCCTAGCACGACCAACAAAACACTAGCCGCAATAATAACGAACGCGCTTTTCAGTAAGCCACGCCCTTTAGAGGTTGAAGTCATGAATTCGCCTGAACTAGAGAGGCGCACCTATTCGTGCGCCCCACATAAAATTAAACCTATCCTACCAGCGAGTCATCAGGACGCGCTTTTCGCCTGCCCTACGCCATTACTGCGTTTTGGCTTGCTCTTGGCTCCATTTGATGATTGCATCATAAGCCGGTCGGAACTTCCAATCCTTGCCGATAATCGAGTAAGGCACATTGTCGTTATCCGTCGCCCAACCAGCCTGCGGCCCATAGTTGAAGTTCCATATAAACGCCAACTGCACGAAGCCCCATTCCTTCATCAGATCAAGTGCCTTAACAATATAATCCGCTTGCTCTTGCAGCGTATTATCGTTGGCAAACTCAAATCCCTGTGGGAAGCCACCCAAGTCTTCGGTAGATGCCCACCCAAACTCGGTAATGCATAACTTTTGCTGACCACCAGCCAATGCCACTTTCTTAGCGTAGGTTTGTAGTGTGCTGTAAAAGCTCCAGCTATGGTGCGGATTATCGAACGGGCCGCGGAAGCTCGCCTTCGGATCAGGCGGCACATTATCCCACGGGACATCGGGACCGATGTTATACCCGTTATGATGCACACCCACACAATCAACATAATTCAACAATCCAGCCGTGATAAGCTGGTCAAGGTAAATATAATCGTCCCATGCACCAACACCATCGTTAAAACCAGTCGGTGAGAGCGCACCACTGATAATTACTACGCCGGGATCAATCGCCTTTACAGCCGTGAAAGTATCTTTAAGCAGCGCGACATAATTTTCTGCCTTCAACCCGCGCGTAGACGACCATTCACGGTCGATATTTTCTTCGTTCCAAACCTCAATCGCTTGAACTTGCCCTGGATAGCGCTTCAGGATTTCGCTCACGAAATTGACATAATCGGCGTTGTTCGCGGGTGGCCCCTGCTTATCCAGATTTGCGCCTTGTTCACGCGCCCATTTCGGCGCCGTCACAATCGACATCATAATGTTCAGGCCGAATTGATTCTTGGATGTCATCACCATATCCAGAATCGACCAGTCGAACTTGCCTTTTTCGGGTTCGGTATCTTCCCACCGAACTTGATGCTTGAACCATCTCAAATTCAACTTCTGCGAGACTTCGCGCATCCAGTTATCTTCGTTTTGGGGATTCAAATCGAGGCTGTACTGAACCTGAATCCCCGGTTGGAAACTCTTATTACTGACGGGCAGTGGCGTATTCGTCGGCCCCTGCGTCGGCGCATCGGTCGCTGTTGCGGCTTCGGCAACCAACGCCTGGGCTGTAGGCGCATCAGTCGGCGGGACGGTTTGGGCAGCTTGTGTCGGTTGTACAGGCAGCGCGGTAGGAATCACTGCGGCCACTTGCGTCGGCAGGCTGGTAGGTAACGCGAAATTACGTCCACTGGCACCTCCTACCAATCCGGTTTCACCCAGAACCCAGAATATCGCAAAAAACGTACACGCTCCCATCATAAAAGTGATACCCAACCACAGGATAACGAAACCCCGTAGTTGTTTACGTAGACGGGTACGCTGTGCGCCAGTTTGTAAAGTTGCCATTTATCTTATCCTTCGCTTTTGAGCGGTTTGGCTTACCGGGTCGAGCATGTAATCACATGCCTTTTCAGACTTTTCAGCCTCAAGCTGTGCAATTGGATAGGTGTGGTTGATCACACCTATCGTTATACTACTAAATGCTAACGTGCCGCCGCCATCGCAGCACATGCGGGGCAGCCGCCACCGGGACGGATCATGGCATAACCCGCCATCGGGTCAGAGCCGTAGTTTGTGAAATCGACATTGAACACGATTAACAGACGAACCTTGCCACTCTGCGAAGATAACGCCGCCGCCTGCGCCAGCCATGCCGCCTGCTGTGCGACGGTAGTGTTACTCGCCCAACCAAAGTATGGATCGAGTGCACCATAACCTTCCGGTGTTAGATAACCAAGTTCCGTCCAGCAAATCGGCTTCTGTCCACCGATCAGACTCCAATAGGTATCCAGCGTAGCACCGAAGTAACGTGTATAGTAAGCGTCGCGCGGATCACCGTTGTTCTGCGTCGGCGCAACGATGCCTTCGTTATAGTGTGCGCCAAGGCAGTCCATATATTGCAGACCGCCCGAATTCACCATATCGCGAATAAAATTATCATCGTTGACCACTTTACCGGGGAACGCTGCTTCCGCTCCCGTGGGCGCCGGTGCAGCACTGATAACCATCACGCCGCCATTTGCGCCTTTGATTGCACCATAAGCAGCGCGCAGCACTTTGGTGTAATTAGCCCCGCTGATTTGTCCCTCAGGCCACTCACGGTCAATGTTGGGCTCGTTCCATACTTCGATTGCATCCGGACCTAACGATGCAACACCGCCCGCGAATTGGGCGAACTGTTGAATGTAACCATCACCACCAGCAGCCAAATCACCGGCACTGCCGACCAAACTCACCAGAATTTTGAATCCCTGCCCCTTCGCGGAACCAATCTGTCCTGCTGCGCCACCTGCCGTCGCACCGGGTGAATAGCGAAACTGGATTTTCATCCATGTCATACCAGCCTGGTGCATCGCGCTTACAGCACGACCACTAGCGGGGTCAGTTACTTGTCCGCCGTACTCGAAGTTACCCACACTGATACTTCCTGCTCCCGGATTGACTGCTCCACCTGTCGAACCCGATGGTGCGGCTGGTGCCACCGGCTGCGCTACAGGTGGTGGCGGTTTGGTTGGAACAGGAGTCGGGGTAGGAGTCGGCAGCGGCGTAGGTGTGAGTGTCGGCGCGAATAGAGCCACCTCTACACCCGTTCGGGGACTGGCGGATTGTCCGCCTACTACATCCACATTGATGGCGTAGTTACCATCCGGTGCATTGATGGTTGCTACCAGCGGATCATTCAATCCTGTGGTGACTTCATCAACAGTGCCATTGGCCCCTTGGATGCGCCAACGGAGCGCCAATTCTGTCGCGCCTTCGGTCGGCGGCTGCTGAAGTTTATAGTTCAGGATAGTCGGATAAACACCATCAGCCACGCCTGTAGTCAACAAATCGTTGAAAGCCACGCCGGCCAATCCAAACGTGAATGAGCGATCCATTCTGAAGCGCAGGGCGTCAGCCGTAGTCAACCAAATCCGCGAAACAGGTTTACTATCGTTGCCAAGATAATCAATGAAAGGTGTCTGGCTAGTCGTATCGATTCCCGATGAAGCCCGGAAACCGTCGAGGCTCGCCTGAATTTGGCTGCCGGGAACAATGGATCCTGTTTGCGATTTCGCTGCTTCGATCTTTACACTGCCCAATGCGGACAGCGCATCAGCATATCCCACGCTCGTATAACTGCTGTCTTGCTGCTGCACCGAAAGTGCCGAAAGCCCTAGCAGAATTTCCGAACGGCTGATTTCACCTTTTGCCCAACGCAGCATCGCCTCGACTGGACGATCATTACCCGGGGCAAAAGCTGTGGGATCAAGCGGCAGATCAATCTGGACGTAATTCGCCGCCGCACCCAGCGCTTCCCAATTGTAAGCACCCGTTTCCCATTTGCCGCTGTTATTCACAGCCGCCGGAACCACAATACCAAGACTCAATCCTTGTTCACGCAGCATCTTCCCTAGTTCGGTGATAAATGCGCTGTAAGATTCACGCAGCGTATCCGGCACATCTCGATAATCCACGAATACACCCTTGAAAGCGTTATTCGTAGCAAATCCGGTAATCTGCGCTGCATGTTGGCTGCGTAAAGTGCTGTTACCCAGAATGGTCATAACTGTATTGGTATCAACCGCACGCGGATCAGTATAGTTGCGGATCACCGGCATGACTAAGTAACCTTTAGCCGCATCGTACCCGGGGGCGAGACTACCTGTTAGTTTTCCGTCGAGCGTTGGCGTCAGACCACCGGGTGCGACGATATTCGCCAGTTTACCGGCTTCGTCTGAAAGCACCTGTACCGCATCCACCGCTACCAATACCGTTGGCTGTGTCAGGCTCACAGCACTAAATAACGCTACCTGATCAGGCACAGCATTTACGGTTGCAATCATGCTCAACGCGCCTGCCGTATTAATTTGCGATGGCACAAAATGCCATGTGGTCGTTTTGGCGTCCCAGCCATACATATCAAGCGAGTCGGGGTTAGCCCCCGCTGGAATCGTCACATTCAGTGTGACAGATTGCGGTTGCTTTCCTGTTGTCTCAATGCTGTAAACCGGACTTTGCCGGGCCAGAGTTGGCGGAACAGCCGCCAGGGCCTTAGCCACTTCTTCACTGTCTGTACTGGTAGCGTTCATTGGTACTGATGCCAACACCACGCCAAAATCAGTACCCACCGTATTCGGATCAGCAATAAGCGCTAATCCGTTGTTGGCCACAGCATTAGCTTGTGCGCTCAACATAGTGTAGTTCGGGCCGAATAACGAAATCCCGAACAAACGCTGTGGTAAATTAATCGGCGGTAAAATCGCACCGATAATTGCCAGTACCCCTACCAACAATATCGTCAGAATTGCTGGAATCCAGCAGCCGCAGCCACCCTGTCGGGCGGGCGCGGACCGCACCGGCAAATCGTCGTCGTTAAATTCTTCAGTTGGTATAGTAGGGGGAATTTCACCCGCTTCCACACGCCGGAATGGGGGTGGTGTATCGTCCTGTAAATCAACAGGCGTTACCGGATGAGTATCAGTTTTCTTGATGTCGTTATCGGCCATTCAACTTTCCTTCTGGCTATTAGCCTGTCACTTTGGGCAACAGGCCTTTAGCTGATTTACAGATCATGTGAGTTTGTGTCTGATGTCAACAAATAATTTCATCGACATCAAACACGAACCCGGTTGTTAATTTGCCAACGCCTCACAGGCGGGACACGCACCGCCGGGGCGAATAATGGCATACCCACCCATCGGGTCATCGCCGTAATTTGTAAAATCGACATTCCACACGATCAGCAGCTTAACTTTACCACTGCTGCGTGAAAGAGCGACTGCCTGCTTAATCCATGAGGCTTGCTGCCCCACCGTCACATTTTCCGCCCATCCGAATGCACCCGGCAGCGGAGGAAAACCTTCTGGTGTTAAGTAACCCAGTTCCGTAAAACACAACGGTCGCGCCCCACGGAAAGCCTTCGAATAGGTATTCACCATACCCCAGAAATAACGGGTGTAATAACCACTGTTACCGCGTGGATCACCGCTGGTCTGGCTCGGACCGACGATACCTTCATTATAATGGAGGCCAACGCAGTCCATATAATTCGCTGCACCCACCGCTGCCATACCTGCGATATAAGCGGCATCATCACATCCGCCAGCGCTACACCCACCGAAGTACCCCGTAGGAGCCGGTGCGCCGCTGATAACCAATGTGCCAGGATTCGCACCCTTAATCGCCCCGTATGAACGCCGCAGCAAATCAGTATATATGCCGGGATCGATGCTGCCAGACGGCCATTCACGGTCGATGTTCATCTCGTTCCACACTTCGATGGCGTCCGCACCTTGGGCCGCGACACCACCAACGAATGAGGCATATTGGTCAAAGTAACCGCCCGCGTTTACATCGCCCGTTTGTCCCACAATCCCGATCAGGATTCGGAAGCCCTTTGCATGGGCATCATTAATAATACCCGCTACGTCACCGGGGTTTTGCCCCGCGATATAACGCCATTGCCGCTTGGCCCAGCTCATTCCAGCCAGATGCATCGCATTAACCGTCGCATCGCCAAAACCTTCGACATGACCACCGTAGCTAAATCCACGAATGGGCGTTGTGGCGACCACTGGAACAATCGCTGCTGCCGGTGCAGCCGAGCCAGTGGTTGTTGTGCCTGAGGCCGCATTCGCCGCAGGAGCGCCGCTCGCGCCACCTTCAACGACTGGTAAGTCCGCTACCTGTTTCGCAGTGATTACGATATAACGTACTGCTATCCAACCCTTAGCGCCACTTGGTAACGTGCCACGCACCCAATCTTGGGTCGCATTCCGTCCATCGACTACGAACTTGGCGTTAGCCTTCGCCCGTTCGATGATCGCACCGTTCGGGTTATCCCGCATATTGACGTTGCTGCCAACCTTAACCTCTAAACCAGTTGCCGCTCCTGCCGAAACAGCAGCCGCCTCCTGGGCAGCGGGCGCGGCTGTCGGATTAGATGCCGGTGCCGCTGGCGCAGCCGCTACTTCGACTCCCCCATTTCCCGCAGGCGCACCCAGAGTAAACGGCACATCCGTCCATACTTTGGGCAGTGCAGCAATCTGATCGGTACTAGCACTCACAGCCGTATCGATCACCCAGCCGATTTTCGCATCGGGGGTGATACCACGCACCCATCCACCACCCGGTGCGCGTCCGTCCAACAATAGGGTTGTCCCCGCTTTGACCACGCCTAATACGAAGTAGTCTGTACCCGGCCCGTCTCGGAACTTGGCATCACGAGCAAGGCTGGTAAGCAAACCACCGCCCTGTGCATATACCAACGATCCCCCCAAAAGCATCCCCAGTAGAAATATCCACACTGCGATCCGTCGCATCAAATCCCTCTTCCAAAACCCTCTATTTTTGCCGGTCTCTTTACACAAAGACGGCGCATAGCAAAACGCAACTCCCTTGTTTTGCTGTGCGCCCCCCGATGTTGTCCACAAGTTATGCCCCAAATCGAGCGGCATTGTAGCAAAAGGGGTGGGCTTTGGCAAATCGCTCCCTAAACACACCAGCATCGACTTGGGGGTTATGATGATCTTATTGATAATAGTTACTCAAGTGCCTTTTCGTTCACGCTCAAGACCAAACTGTGACACACACGCGTACCCCTAAACCACTACCGTCCCTTGACCAGCCCCCGAAAGCCAAAAAAACACCTTTGCTTTGGGCGCTTCTGGTGATTGCACTGCTGCTAAGTCTTGGCGTCTTGGCAGTTGTACTACTTGCGCGTCGACCTTGGCCGCCCCACAGAGTCAGCGAAAGTAAAGACGTCACCCGCGTGTTGTTCATCGGCAACAGTTATACCGCCGTCAATAATTTACCCGGTCTGCTCATAGAATTGTCGGCACACGAACCCAAACCGGTTGATGCGGAAATGGTCGTAGTTGGTGGCGCTCGTCTAGCCGATCACTGGCAGCAAGGAAAAGCGCTGGCCGCCATTCAGCGTGAACACTGGGATTATGTCGTTTTACAGGAACAAAGCACACTGGGGTCAGGCAGCATCGTGAATGGCATCGACCAAATTGGCGATCCGACCCAATTTCATCAATATGTTCGCCTCTTTAATACCGAAATTCAGAAAATCAGCGCCAAAACCCTCCTTTACCTCACTTGGTCACGCCGTAATGCGCCCCAAAATCAAGCAGTTCTGACGAAAGCTTATAGGGATATCGCCCACGAATTACATCTGACCGTAGCGCCCGTTGGTTTGGCGTGGCAGCAAACATGGAGCACCTACCCTGCAACCCCGCTGTATCAAGATGACGGTTCACATCCCACAAGTATTGGCTCATATCTCACTGCTTGCGTCTTTTATGCCACCATCTACCACAAATCGCCCGAAGGATTATCAGCTCGTATTTCCAACACCCTTGTTGATAATGATGGAAATCCACAGACGGGTAACGTAAATCTCAACCCATCTGATGCCCTCGCCCTTCAACAAATCGCCTGGCAAATCGTATCGGCACAATAACGAGATTTTACCCTCGCCAATAGGCGACTCCATCGTTACACTACATCCCATGACAAATTCACTGCTGGTCGAAAATCGCACCGACCATATCACCATCCTCACCATCAACCGCCCTGCCCAGCGCAATGCGCTTGATTTAGCTACCATGCGCGCCTTTGCCGAAGCCATTGACTGTCTCGCACTCGATCAAGAATTACGCGCTGTGATTATTACCGGCGCAGGCACAGAATCGTTTTGCAGTGGTGCCGATTTGGTCGAATTCAGTGGCTATTCCACTGCCGATGATGCGCGTATGATGATCACACTCATGGGTAACGCACTATTTGCCTTAGAACATTTACTTGTACCCGTCATCGCCGCGGTCAACGGTTATGCGCTCGGCGGTGGCAGTGAACTCGCCTTAGCCTGCGACCTCCGCATTGCCGACGATCAAACGCGCATGGGCTTTGTTCAGGCGAAGTTAGCGGTTACACCCGGCTGGGGTGCGGGTCAGCGACTCTTGCGGCTGGTCGGTTATACCAAGGCAATGGACTTGCTGCTCACAAGTCGAGTCATCCACGCGTCCGAATTGCTGGCATATGGTTTGGTCAATCGGGTTGTCGAAGTGGGAACAGCGAAAGAACATGCCTTACATTATGCGCAGCACATTGGACATCTCCCGCTGCCTGTACTACACAGCATAAAAACGCTGTTACAGGCAGGCCTGAACCAACCTTACGAAATCGCCCTGCAAATCGAACGTGATTTATTTCCGCCTTTATGGGCAGCGGAGCCACACATCCAAGCGGTGGACGCATTCTTAAAACGAGACAGGAAAACCTCATGAGCTTCTACGTCACCATCGCCCGTTATTATGATGCTGAACATCAAGATAAAACAGATGACCTGCTCATGTATAGCGAACTCGCGGCGGAGTATAGTGGCCCGATATTCGAGGTCGGCGCGGGAACCGGCCGTGTGATGTTCCATCTCGCCAAAGCCGGCTATGAAGTACATGGCATTGATATTGAACCTGCTATGTTGGATCGCGCCCGTAAGCAAGCCAATGATCAACCGGGGCTAAAAAAATACCTCACCTTTATTCAGGACGACGTTCTAAAGTACAAGACTGACAAGAAATACCCGTTGGTACTCGTTCCCTATAATGGCCTCATGCACTTTCACGAACAGCAGCAGCAAATCGATGTCTTGCGCCGCCTGCGTGAACTTATCACTGCTGATGGGCTACTGGTGCTTGATTTACCTAATCCCGCTGATGCCTTCGCCGCTCAAGACAGTGACGCCATGATTTTCGAAAAAACCTTCCTCGAACCGGATACCGGCCATCTGGTGATGCAGTACTCAATCAGCAACCTTGACCGCACTGAACAACTTCTACGCATCAACTGGATCTATGATGAAGTCGGCGGTGATGGCACAGTCAAGCGTACCGTCGCGCCCGTCACCTTCCGCTATTTCTTCTACAGTGAAATCCGGCTGCTTTTGCAATTGAGCGGCTTTGCGGTCGAATCGGTCTATGGTAGCCCTGAACTTGATCCATACGAAGATGGCTGCGAGCGAATGATCATCTTCGCCCGTCCCGCCACCAATTAACACTACAGGACTCATCCATTTGCCGCTCCTAAAAACAATCCTCAGAGTAGCCGCATGGACTCCCTCCTCCATAAACATTCACGAGACGACACTTTTACAGTCTAATGAGTTTTCTCCCGTAGGGAAGGCTCTGAGAGCCTTCCGCTTTTCCCTCAATCGACCAAACCTGTCGTGTCATAAACCCATAAACAAGGGCGGGTTGAGGTCGGAGACTATGCTGCTGATCGCCACTTGTATCTGCTTTTCTGCCTGTGACACACTCCTCCCACCACCGACTCTCACACCGACGTCCATCCTCTCTGGCCCTACCATCGAAGCCAGCCCGACACTTAATCTTGTTCAACCCACCAATGTATCCTTTGATTCGGCGGTCGTCACCGGCAATGCCACCGTCGCCGCACTCGCTCCGGATAGCGTTGTTCCTCCCGCTCTTGTCGGTACACCCTCTGCCAACAGTGCGGGTCAACCGGTAGTCATTACAGCTCAAGACGGCACATTATTGAACGGAACCTTCTACCAGAAGAGTGATGGTGTGCGCCATCCCGGTATCCTCATGTTGGCATCCGATATAAACGCATGGGGTAACTTACCACAGCGCATCTTTGACGCCAATTTCACGGTACTCGTCATGCCGTTGCGTGTTGACAACGCACAAGCCGACTTCACGGTGATGCTTCAAGCGCTCACCAGTGGTGATGCTGATCCTGCCCGCCTGGGAGTTATCGGCGCGCTGGACGGTGCAGATACCACCTTAATCGGCTGCTCGGTGGATAAACTCTGTGATACCGCTGTCTTGCTCAGCCCATCGAATAGCCCTGCCATGCAGCAAGCGATGGGCGCATTCAGCCCCCGCACAGTGCTTATGGTCGCCAGTCAGGACGACACGATTTCGTATCCGGCAATACAAACGCTCCAACCACTTAATCGCGGGGAAGTGTTGATGCAGCCGTTTGCCAGCGCCGGACGTGGAACTGCCATCCTTGTCAGCCGACCGGATTTAATCGACCTGATTGTGGCGTGGTTGCAGCGTCAAATTGGTGGCTAATCGAGAGTATGCAAAAGGAGTAGAGAATGGCCTGAATGATTATTCGGCGGCTTGCTGGGCACGGATTTGTTCACGCAGTTGATCGATCACGACCAGCCCACCGCCTTTATCCTCGTAATACCAGTGTTCCCAGCCGTTACACGGTCCACCTTGGATACTCCGCGCGATCTTATGAATCGATCCCTCACTACCTTTATAAACAAGTTTACCGGTGCTAGTAATCACACCCATCGCTTGTAGATTACGCCGGAAATATAAGCGATCACCTTCTGCCAGCATCCCACGTTGCAGCAGCGTCTTAAAAGGAATCCGACGCAACCGGCGTTTTGGCTCGATCTTTTTAGGCTGTGGTTCGGTTTCGACTTCTGCAATCCGTTTAGTCGCCACACGGATATAGGCCTCGTCACGTTCAATACCAATCCACTGACGCCCCAATCGCTTAGCAACTGCACCGGTTGTTCCCGTCCCAAAAAACGGATCAAGTACAATATCACCTGCGTTTGATGAAGCCAGCAGCACCCGTTCCAGCAGCGCTTCCGGCTTCTGTGTTGGATGCGCCTTCTGCCCGTTGACGCGAATGCGTTCTGTACCGGAGCAAATCGGGATCACCCAATCACTTCGCATCTGCTTACCATTATTAAACTGCTTCATATCATGGTAATTAAACGTGTAGCGTGACTTTTCTGAATGCTTCGCCCAAATTAACGTCTCATGGGCATTCGCAAACCGCACACCTCTGAAATTTGGCATCGGATTTACTTTTTGCCACACAATATCGTTCAGTATCCAAAAGCCTAAATCCATGAGCGTTTTGCCCACGCGGAAAATATTGTGGTAGCTGCCGATAACCCACAATGTTCCTTCCGGTTTTAGTACCCGGCGGCATTCGCTCAACCACGCTTGTGTGAAAGCGTCATATGTCGCAAAACTTTCGAACTGATCCCACTCATCATCCACCCCATCAACCACCGTCATATTCGGCCGCCACAGTTCACGCTTCAACTGTAAATTGTATGGCGGATCAGCAAATATCAGATCAACGCTGGCCTCTGGCAGCTTGCGTAATTCTTCAACACAATCACCGCTGATGATTCGGTTAAGGGGAAGCTCACGATCAGGCATTCAAAAATACTCGCTAACAACGATTGTCACGGCACGGCTTTTCAATTTCAAATGGGATTAGACGCTAGCACCGTATAAAGATAAGGTTACCTCGCCCGCGCATTTTCTCAGTACATATCACATTTTTACAACTCAATTTCTCCATCATATCCGAGGGATTCAACTTTCACAAATGAATATGCCATTCGTCCCACACACCCCTTCATTCAAATCGCAAGCCCATCCGCGTCTTAATGTTTATTACGCCAGTTCTTACGGTAACATAGCTATTGGTCAATAAATATCGAAGAGATGAGGTATTCAAGAATGTCGGGCGGAGTTACATGGCTAGTCGATGGAAAATTGTTGCTCTTCAATTCGTGGGGCAAAGTTAACGTACACGAACTCATGGCGATGGATGATCAAATTCATGCGATGCTCGATAGTTCGGAAGCGCCATTGGTTCACGGCATTCATGATCACTCGCGTGCGGAACAAATTCCTTCGGCCAAAGATCTCATGAAAGTGAAAGCTGGCAGTCATCCACGTGTGGGGTGGCTTATCATAGTCGGATTGGATAATAAACTAATGAAGTTCTTTGTCTCTGCGACCGGACAGGTATTCGGCTTCCGTTTACGCTTCATGGATACGGCTGAAGAAGCGCTGACCTTCCTTCAAGACGTGGATACGACCCTTCCAAATCTCAAATCACTCGACTTAACCGCAGCCGGAACCCGCATACGCGAAAACGCTATTACCTTCGCTGAACACCTCGAACCAACCTAGCCTATAGCAAGAGAGGGTGGCCTCATTGCTCACCCTCTCTTCTATACTGACAACTTTCGCGTGTTACATACTACTCGTACTTGAACCGCCACACCGCAAACCCGAAGCACACCACCGTAAACACGGCGAGCACCACGATATTCGGCAGCACAGTCATCAATCCGCCGTTCTCAAATAGCAAACTGCGATAGCTGTCCATCGCCCATGCCACCGGCGAAAGATGTCCGACTGCTCGCATCACGGGCGGAACAATATCCAACGACCACCACGCGCCACCCAACGAAGCCAGCATCAACGACAGCAGTAAACTGATGCTGTTGGCTTGTGCCTCAGTTTTGAGCAAGGTCGAAACCGCAAAACTAAACGCGGTGATGCTCAGCGTATAGATCACCATCACCAGCAGCAGCGCTAGTAAATCATGACCAAAATTCACGCCGACTACAATCCCGATCAAAAACACCACACCATATTGGATCATCCCGATGATGAACCACATCAGAATTTTGCCGCCCAATATCTGTCCTCTGCTCAGCGGCATTGTCACCAATCGCTGGATTGTCCAGTTGGTCTTCTCACGGATCAGCACATACAACGAGGTAAAAACGGTGAACATCACGAACATACTGCCCATGCCAGGGATCGACTGACCGAATCCGGCCTGAGTACCGCTTACCTTTTGATCATTTTTAGTCTGGCTCAATGTATACGTCACCGTCACCGGATTTTTACCCACCGCCTCGGATGCACGCTGGTAAATATCTTGCTGGAAAGCCTGCTTGTCCGCATCATCCTTGAAAGCCAAACCCGGCACACCGTCCACGATCCGGGAGCCAACCCCGGCAGCAGCTTGTGCCGTACCCATCTTTCCGACTGCCGCCTGCACCGCCTGTAAAATATAGCTGGGCGCGCTCACATTCTCGTTTGATTTGTAAGTGATCGCCGTCGTCTGACCAGCCTGTACGGCGGCCCCGAATCCTACCGGCACACTAATCAGCGCCAGCGTATCATTATTCGTCACGCGTTTGAGCGATAACGCCTCATCCAGTGTCGTATTCTCACCCAATTGGCAGAAGTCATCTTTGTCGTTGTCCATCGGACACAACACCAGCGCCGAATTAGTCGCCCGCACATCCGCCAAAAATTGCTGCGAATACGTGCTGTTATCGTTATCAATCACATCCACGCGCACTTTACTCGGTCCATTGCTGCCACTGCTGGCAAATCCCACCCCGAATGTAAACACCAGTGGGATCACAATGAGTCCGACCAATTGACCACGCTCGCGAAAGAAAATGCGAAGATCATTCAGTGCAATCGAAATTACCTTGTTCATCGCATCCCCCTTATATATCCAGCCGCTTATTGAACAGCCAGAACCCAATCACAAACATCACCACCCCCATCGCTGTTAGTACCAACAGATTGAGTCCCACGTCAGTACTACCGTTAGCCAGCTTTTGGAATGCGCCCGATCCCCAGTACAACAGCGAAAATCGTGAAGCCACCTCTGGCAGTTGGAAGCCGAACGCCCCACCCAGTACCGCCATCGCGATGTTAATCACTGACCCATAAATCTGCCCTTGCTCCGGCGTCTTGGCGACACCCGCCAGCAGCGCACCTAATCCAGTCGCAGCCAATGCCGCCGCGATGATCACCAGCCCGATTAAGAGGTAATTCGTACCCCAGATCACCACGAATCCTTTGTTGAGGATGCTGCCCACAATCGTCAGCGCGATAAACAAAAACACCAGTTGAAGGATGCAGTTGGTCAGCACACCCAGCATCTTGCCGACGAGAATATAAATACGCGGCGTGGGTGTCACCACCAGACGTTGAAGCGTCCACTGCTTACGCTCTTCAAAAATCCCATTGACGCCACCCTGTCCGGTGAACAGCGTGAAGAACATCGCCTGTGCCGAACCGAACAGAATCAGCAGCGGAATCGCGCCGTTGGACTTCTGACCTTGTACGCTTTCCTGCCGGATCACCAGTTGGCTCCAACCCGGTACAAAAGCACAACCGATGTTTTCGCTAAAGGCCGTACTTCCCACCAAACTCATGATTTGCGCCAAACCGAACTTGGCACTCACACTCGCAATCAGCGATTGTAGTGTGATATTGCCCGTCGCGATCCGGCTGGTGATGCCTTCCACAATGCTGCGGATGATTCCCGCTTGAATTTCACGCCCTTGATTGACGTATACTTCAACGCTGCTCGGCTCAACTGTCAGTTTGCCCACCCCGATACTGACCTTTTGTGTGAAGTCTTCAGGGATGATAACCGCCGCCATATAGGTGCCATTATCGACATCAGCCTTCGCGGCACTCGCATCGTCGAGCTTGGTCGCCTTCACCAACGATTGCAGACTGCTGCCGCCACTACCTACGGCCACGTCCGCATTTTCAATCAGCTTGCAGTTCGAATTATCGATCCCTTGCTGACCACTTGAAGATTGAGGAATAAAGGTGTTGACATAGATGTCACCGAAGTTTTGACCGTTCGCCCCTTTGTCCAGGTTGACGACCGCCACCGGAATGTCTTTGATCGGAATATCACCACCTGCCGCCCCGCCGAATGCCAGTGCGATAACCGTAGCCACTGCCAGTGGTGCAGCCAGCATAATCAGCACCAGATTGCGATCACGAAACGTTGTCGACACATCTTTCCAGGCAATTGTCAATATTTTGCGCATGATTAATCCCTCAACGCCCGTCCGGTCATTTGCAGGAAGACCGCTTCGAGATCCGGCTCACGCACTTCCACCGACATGATTTCCAACGCTGATTCATTTGCGATTTGAATGACAGGGGGTAAAGCTTTACGTCCGCGCTTGGCATAAATCGTAATTTTGCCTGGTGTCGCTTGTTTCCCCGCTTCATTCGCGGCTGTCGGCTCGTCATACAGCGCCCGTGTTACACCTTCAACCGTCTGCAACTTTTGCAGCAGTCCATCCGGCATTTTCTGTGCACCGACATTCAGTACTAAGCGGTCTTCCTCACCCACCTGCTGGATGAGTTCGCCCACCGTGCCCAGCGCGATCATTTTCCCTTGATCAACGATGGCGACACGGTTGCTCAATTCTTGCGCTTCTTCCATTAAATGGGTGGTGTACATCACCGTCATCTTGCGTTCTTCTCGCAGCCGGATCACGGTATCCAAAATGCGCCGTCGGCTCTGCGGATCAACCCCCACCGTTGGCTCATCCATATACACCAACTGCGGTTTATGCAGCAGCCCTACGCCGATATTCACCCGCCGCTTCATACCGCCCGAAAACGTCTCAACACGATCTTTCGCGCGGTCACGCAAATCAGTGAATTCCAGCACCTCGTCTACGCTGGTCGCCAGATCTCGACCACCTAACCCGTACATCTTGCCGAAGAATTCTAAATTTTGGCGCGCGGTTAGCGTCGGATACAACGCGATTTCCTGCGGCACCACACCGATCAGCTTCTTAGCCTCCATAGGCTGTTTGGTAATCGAATACCCGCCAATCGTCGCATCGCCCGATGTCGGCGTCAGCAAACCGCTGATCATCGAAATCGTTGTGGTTTTTCCAGCGCCGTTCGGCCCCAACATACTAAAAATCTCACCCTTATAAATGTCCAGATCAATGCCGCGCACAGCCTGTACTTCTGTGCCGTCAGCCCGCTTGAACGTTTTCTTTAATCCCCTCACTTCAACCAGAGATTGTGCCATTTTGTCCTCCCCTTTATGTAGACGTCATGACTACTCTTTACGTAAATGTCTTGTCGCGCGTTGCTGTGAAAACCGGTTTCTGGCCGCATACATTCTTCTATTATGATGTCGTCCAACAGCATTCTCATTGCCACTGACTTTCCGACTTTTCCGTTGCCTCCCGTTCCGGATAACTTCGGATTTGCTCGATCACCTTTTGTAACCAGTAAATATCGAAGCGATACGCATCCAAACCGTAATCCAAAGTCAACAACTGGAACTGATACTCACGCTTTATGTGAGCGCGCGATTCGTGTGACGGAAATGTCGCATGTAAAGCCTCCAAAGCCGCCAAATGGCCTCTCAATTCTGTCACCCGACCTTCTAAAACGCTGATGACAGCCGCGTTGTCCAACTGGTAACCAAAAAACAACTGTCCCAACCATGCCTCGCGCACCGTCGTTGACGTCACTGGCTGAACTAACCACTGGGACAATTCGACCGCTCCAGCATCAGTGATGTGGTAGACCTTCTTATTCGGGTTATCCTCCTGAATAATCGTCTCCGCCCGCACTTTCCCCTCTTCCTCCAGCTTGTATAGCGTCCTGTAAATCTGGCTCTGATCCGTCGTCCAGAAATGTTGAATTGTCGTATTGAACACTTTATTCAAGTCATAACCGGACATGGGGCTTGCATTCAACAAACCCAACAGCAGATGTGGCAGCGACATATATGCACCTCCATCTATGTGTAATTACATATATGTGTACATAATAGTGAAGTTGCACTACAAATGTCAAGTACCTAAACGTTCGCTATCTTCTCTTTTAGCCGCCGGATATTTTCGACTATCTCAGGATTAACACCTGCCCCACCCTGCAATCGCAGATAAATCTCGTAGTCAGCAATTGCCGCCGCTTCGTTATTGAGCAAGGTATAGACTTGTGCGCGGAATCGATAATGACTACCAACCAGTGGTTCGGATTGGATCGCAGTATTTAAATCAGATAGCGCTAAATCGTAATTCTGCGTCATGATTTCTGCGAACGCGCGTCCACTGTAAGCAGCCACAAATTGACTATCTAAATCAAGCGCATGATTAAAATTGTTTATCGCTTGACCATTTTGCCGCAAATCAGTCAACACCACACCTTTGCACATAAAACCCTCTGGTTTTTGGGGTTGGAGTTGAATCAGATTATTACAATCTTTCAGTGCCTTGGGATCATCCTGCAGCCCGATAAAAACAGCCGCCCGCTCATAATAAGCCGTTGCCAATTCCGGTGTTTGAAGCTGAACAGCCCTATTAAGGTTCTCTAGTGCCACCTCATAATTTGAACGCGCTCGATAAGCCTGAGCAATACTGAGGTAAAGTGTTCCGATATCCCCATGAAGGGCCACTGCCTGTTCCAGATAAATCTGTGCCATAGCCTCATCCCCGAAATGGGCATACATAAACCCGATCTCGGCGTATCCTCTGGCCTCATAGAACGAGAATTTTTGCAGTTGAAAATAGTGGTTAAAAGCGTCTAACGCGTTCGCTTCATTATCCAGTTTGACGTATATCTGCCCTCGAATCAGATAAGCATAAGCGTCTGTGTCGTTCAATTGAAGAACGGTGTCGATTTCCGCCAGCGCGTCATCGTACTGCCCCTGCTCGAAATACACTGAATAAAGCAGCGCATGGGGAACATAGTTATGCGGTTCTGCTGCCAGAATCAGTTTTATATCGACAATGGCTTGGTCAAACTGTCCGGCAGTGGTCAACGCTCCCGCACGCAAACGGTATAAGTCCATGCGTTGTGGATTAATCTCTATTGCACACGAGTAATCCGCAATCGCAAGAAAATAAAGTGCCTTTTCTTGATAATCGCTGGCCGAAGCCACAAACTCATCAATCGATTTTGTCAGGCTGCAACCGGAATTTTTCATGACCAGACGATTGCCAGCACCCACATTGCTAAACGGGAATAAAAAGAATGTCGCGGCCAAGAAGAGGCAAACGCCCTTTATCCGTCTCGTAAAAACGGCAGCTTGGATTGTTACGAATTCGCCCATATCCAATGACCTGAAAAGTGAAATTTATCTACCGCCAGTATATATCAGGAGGCGATGTCAAATTCTGGAGGAGTTAGCCAACAAACTTGTAGCATACTCTCGTAAAGATTCTGCATAAATCTAGTCAATAAAAACGCATCTTAGGCGATATTATTATTATCGTTTAAATTTACAAACTCACTCTACCACATACCTACTATCTTCTAACCCTCTTAACAATTCTGCTCTCGCAAAATGGTTAGCGCCAACGCAGCGAAAGAGTTACAAAATGGTCTTCCAAAATGTAACCCATTACAGTCTCATCTCGCATAAAATATGAATCGGATCACTTGTATTGCCCCCTTCCCCGTGCGAACTCTCCTGAGGATGTTACTACGGGCGGAAGGTAAGCGCTGACTGAGTGTACTCACGGCAGGGATTAGGAGTCCTCCACGCACCTTAACATCAGCTTTAGCACAATTGGCACAAAAATGGGTGCTGTATTTGCTGCTTTCGCCGCATTTGCCGCATGTAGAACCTTTCAGAGAATACTTTCTCCCTCAAACGACTTTTCCAGAAGGTCTTGGCTCAGCAGCACCGCCATCGTTTATGGCAATGGCATCAATGCCGCCTTTGCCGCCAGATTTGCCATCTATCACTGACGACTCTGATCCGCGAAGCAATCCCTTTAGGGGCGACATTTCCAACACATTCACACTGAAAGCGAAGAATGTGAAGAAATTTGCGAAGATTTACGCGTTTAGTATTTGTAGTACGGGTGGTTTTTGCGGATGCCTATAGCACCCGGCACCGACGCCCTAAAATGCCAGCCTTTTTGCTGATGACTGGCGACTGATAGATGGTCGTAAATAAAAACAGAGATCCAATAATGAAGTCTCTGTCTTTAATCAGTGTGTATTTCGATGTATCGCTTCCAGGCATCCGGTCCGGTGCCGATAGCGATCACCAGATAACTCGTTCGTGGAGTCTTCGGCTCCCACTTCAGCTTCATACCAATCTCGTTCGGCAGCTTATCACCCTTACGGTGATTGCAGTTGTAGCAAGCGCAGGCCGTATTCGTCCACACATCTTTGCCACCCCGCGACTTGGGGAAAATGTGGTCAACCGTGAAGTCGTGCCGGGAAAGGGGTTTGCCTTTCAGCATTGCACCCGGTTGTACGCCACAGTAAATACAGGTGTAATTATCCCGTACCAGTACGCCTTTGCGGCTCCAGTGCGCCTGCCTGCGCGGCACATTGATATACGTCCGCAGCGCGATAACTGACGGCACAGGAAATTGGTCGCGGATGGTTTGGAGGAAGTGACCGGATTGCTCGATGACAACCGCTTTGCCTGCTAGCAGCAGATTGATCGCACGCGGGACGGAAATAACCGCCAACGGCTCCCAATTGCTACCGTTAAGCAGCAGTACCCGGTTCTTCAGCGCAAAAATAGTAGACACAAATCCACCTCAACAAAACTCACTTTGCGATGGTCGTTGCCTTTGCGTTAATTTTCACACAATGTTGATTATAGCGCAAATTCGTTAAGTGGGGGTTATAATTTCGACCATTTGTTTTAATCAAAATTGCCAAATATTACAGACCAAAACTGTTGGATTTCTAATCGCTTACTCCGACAATGAGCCAGCAATTTCATCGTATATTTAAGGAAGGGAAGCCGAGCCAACACCCACATCGCGCAAGACTTCCCTGCCGACCTGCTTATCAGTGGCGCGTTTAAACCACTGGTCAAGATTTCAAGTGGCATTTCAGCCACACACTAATTGTACCCACTGACGCGGCTTACGCTAAAACACGGTCCAATTGAAGTTTGTAACTCGTACGGTTGCTGTTTGTTATGGTATTGCTGTGCAGGGATTGTCCGATTAATGAAACGATCCCTGCTAATAAGTTGATAGGGCTTTATCTGAGACTAAAGACCACCAACCGTAAATCGACGACTAACTTATCGGTGGCGACCGGGGAAGCCGCCACCAGCTAAATGGCTACTTCACCAGCCGCAGGACGGGTTCCTGCCGCGCTGTCCGCGCAGTGCGGTTTTCGATCTCACTAATGGTTTCTTGCGCGGTGAACACCAGTTCCCGCAACCAACCTAACAGTTCCCGGTTATCAAGAGGAGTCAGTTCTTGAAGCTGTCCTTCGCTGGCAGCATCGTGTAGGTCATCAAAGACCTCGAACACGGCTTCCAGCCCTGCATCAGTGAGGAGAAAATCACGGTTTGGGTAGTGTGCTTGTAACATCATTTTGTACCTCGTGCCGCTATGACTTTCAAAAGACAAATAAAAAGGGCGTGGACTAGATTTTTCCAGTCTCACGCCCTTAGTAGGGAACCACTATGTGGTCGGTGCTGTATCCTCTACGGATAGAGCCACCTTTCGTGAGACTGACGGCTAGGGTCGCTACCGAACGCTGCTGGCAAATAGGCGCTACCGTTCCCGGCAATGGGCGCAATGAACCGCCCCGTCTTCGATGACAGGGTTAGCCCGGATTGGCACGGTATGCTATTAAGCCAGAGTTCGATATGACGCGCAGACATCGTTAGGCACCTCGCTCTACGACGGTATTATCCAGCATTGACTGGATACTTTCGCCGGTGATGAACACCCGACGCATTCCGTCCGGTTTACTCACTTTGAGGTGTCCCTTACGAATCAGGCGCTTCAGCGTACTTAGGCTTACACCCAGTGCTTCTGCGGCTTCCTGTCTGGAATATACTGATCCGTTTTCTATACGTGGTTTGACTAATACCATGAACACCTCTCCTTTCACAACGTTGTTGACAATAACATAGTTTTCAATGGTCGTCAAGAGATTGTAAGGCCAGTTTTTAGATTGTCTATAGATTTTAACAGGTCATCACGGTTTTGTAGTACAAATCCTGACAAGTTTTGGTGATAAACGTCATCTCCTTACATGCTTCACTCCACTGTCTGCATTTAAAGCCGCCTCATATCATTATTTAATCATCGACGTTATTGCTTTATAGATGAAAAGTAGGATCGAAATGCGGAATTCGTTTAGGATCGCAGGTGGAATATTTTTAGGAATGCACGGGCTCATTCATTTAATGGGCTTTTTTGCTTATTGGCCGCTCGCAATCATTCCCGATTTAGCCTATAAAACAACCATCCTCGGTGGACAAATCGAGCTAGGGGCCATAGGGATGCGGGCTTTTAGTATTCTGTGGTTGGTTCCAGCCCTCGGATTCTTTGCAACCGGTTTCGCCATGATCGGACGCTGGCCGCGCTGGCAGACTGTTCTGCTTGCAATTACCTTTATTTCGTTCATCGTGACTAGCCTGGATTGGACGGTAGCATTTCGAGGATCCATCATTGATATGATCATACTGATTGGGTTTCTTGTCGCCGCGAGAACCACCAAATTGATACCTGTGCGAGGAAATTGAAGCATGTTTGCACTACAATCATTTCCACCTTATCCTGTATCGACCACCAAGATCTCAACCATCCCCTTGCCTTCGAATTTGCCGGATCCGGTTTCTCGGTTCTTTACAAAAATCTTTGGTGATCGGGTTCCCGTGATCGACTCAGCTATTGTCAGCGGTAAGGGAACAGTTCGTTTCAAAGGGATCACTTTTCAGGCTCGCTGGCGCTTCGTTTATAGTGCAGGCCAAGCTTACCGTCACTATATCGAAGCAACCGTATTGGGGCATCCCCTACTTAAGGTCAATGAATACTATATTGATCAGCATTCTCGCCTTGAACTTCCATTTGGTATTGTCGAAAACCAACCCAAGGTCGATCTTGCTGCGAATCTCGGTTTATGGGGCGAATCAATCTGGTTCCCGTCCATATTCCTAACTGATCCTCGTATCCGTTGGGAAGCCATTGATGATAGGACTGCCCGTTTAACCGTCCCTTTTGGCGAGTCGACCGATAATTTCACCGTAACCTTTGATCCGCAGAGCGAACTATTGCAGCGGCTTGACGCATTTCGCTATCGTGACGCTTCCGATACTCAAAAACTCGGTTGGCGTAACGAAGTGTTGGGTTGGGAAGCATTCAGTGGGGTATTGCTCCCTAAACGGGCTTCCGTCCGTTGGTTAGACCAATCCACACCTTGGTTCGTATTATGTGTCGAAGAAGTTATCTATAACGTAGACGTCAAGCAATATATTCACGCAAAGGGCATATAATACTATTTGCCGGAATAGTATCCACATAGTGTCAGCTATGTGAAATATGTTTCTGCCTATTAATTCTCAAACAGTTAAGTGTGGTGAATTCTGTTAGGCTTGTGTTAGTCGTTTTTGCTATCTTTCACAATTGTTGCTTAACAATTCAATATTCAGGTGATTTTCAACAAAACGTTTTGAAAATGTAAGATTTGAGAAACCCACCGGATACTATATTTATTGAGTTTAATACCATTAGCCACCGCAGTAAAAAAACCGCTTTTAGACTTTGAGAAATCCGCAGCTAACCGTCACTTCGGATGGATCAAGTTTGTAATATAGCCTCACTTTAGACATCGCAGACATTCAGCGTATTTCGTACTTGCTACAGATGAGGGAAAACATGAGTCAGTTTATGCGCCGGTTGCTCGTTCTATTGATTTTGGGTGTGGTCGTAAGAGTCGCTTTTTTAATAATTTTCGGCGGATTTGACCAAACGATCTACGACTCTATGACAGATCAAGGTACTTACATTGATCTTGCACACAATTTATCAATCGGTAACGGATTTGAAACTGCCACCCAAACTTGGATTGATCATGTAAATACGCCAACCTCGATCATGCCACCTTTGTTTCCGATCATGTTGGCAGCTTCCTTTAAACTGTTCGGCGAAACGTTAGTAGCAGTTCGAATAATCAACATTTTCCTGTCCCTTATCGTGCTCATCGCCATATACATATTGAGCAATGAACTATTTGGACTACACACGGCCACCATTGCAGGCATTTTATGGGTATTTAATCCCACCCTGGTGAGTTATGTGCGCCCAATTATGTCTGAATCAATGTTTTTTCCTCTTATCGCTTTGCTCGTGCTATGCACTTACTATCTGAGCAAACCAAATAGTAATAAGTGGTTGTATCCGCTTTGGGGGCTAATAGCAGGGCTTGGGATTCTGACCCGAACTGAAATCGCATTTCTATTGCCGGTTTTACTACTCTACATTTTGGTGCGGAAATTCAGCGCATTAGCTTCATCTCCTACCAAGTACCAAAATTTAGTCGCTGCCATGCTTGTTCCAACAGTGGTGACCTTAGCAGTTTTGCTCCCATACGGGTTTTATAATCGGTCAGCACATGGCGTTTTTTCATTACTGCCGAATGCAAAATGGAAACTTTGGGATCATACGTGGTGGGCCGCTAATCGGGATCTTCCTGAATGGGAAAACGTAACACGACCAGAGGAAATAATAGTCCCTAATTGGGATCAAAAAACAGAGGTGGAACGCGACAGTTACTTATGGAATATGGCTGTCACCTTTATAAAAGACAACCCGAAAGAATATCTTGTACAGCGTGTACAACGCCTTTTGTGGTCTTACCCAATTATCCCACGTGAGGAATTCCTGCCGCCGTTCGGAACCAAGAAAACGACTGCCAGTGAAAATATTGAGCCAAGTTCCACTTCCTTAGATGACGTGGTTCCATATGATACGACTGCTCAAAAAGTGCGGGTCTGGGTATTCCGCATCACATTCTTATTGGCACTCCTGGGTACTTATCGAATTTTACGGCAACGCCAATACGTGGCCTTACTCCCCTGTTTGGTTGTGCTTTGGAACATGGGGCACTCAATGTTATTTGTAGGCTCAGAACGCCTACGCTCACAAATCGATCCCTATCTCATCATTCTGGCTGCAAGCTACATAACATATCTATGGTATGCGTTTCAAGGCAGGAATAAAGTTCAGTCTGCGCAGAAGAATAAATTGGCAGAATCGTTATAAGGCATCCCAGTACATGATATAACAGGTATGACTCGGGGTTGAATCTTGACAAATTGATTCGCTCTAGCGCATAATTTCGATTGAAAAGCAATGACGGAGAACATGCGCGAACGCAGCGCCTACAGGGAGCTTGAGGCTATAAATTGAGAGCCTTAGCAGGTTGCAGTCGCGGAATTCGCTCCTGAGCTGAATGGTGAATAAATAGGTGCAAGTCGTAAGATCCACGCTCCAAGTTTGAACTGAATTGCACTTGGAACACGTAACCTGAAACTTGTAACTAAAGAGTAGCCATCTCCGCCCATCCGGCGTAAAGGACTTCATCAAGTGGGTTGCCATTTGCAACCAACAAGGGTGGTACCGCGGGAGATTTCTACGCTCTCGTCCCTAAAATTCTGGGGCGAGGGCGTTTTTTGTTTGATGTTGCAAGATCATTACAAACGAGCGAGGCAGCTGCCTCAATAAATTCAGCTAAAGGCTAATAGCTAAGGAATAGAAAATGCTGGAACAACTGGAAACCCTTTATAACGAAGCACTTGCAAAAATCGAGGCCATCACAACTGGCGCATCCTTGCAAGAATGGGAAAGCACCTACATCGGCAAAAAAGGTTCGATAACACTCATGCTTCGCAGCACTGGACAGCTACCAAAAGAGGAGCGTGCCGCATTCGGGCAGCGTGCAAACACGATCAAAGATGCTTTAGCCGAGGCTTTTGCCAAACGTGAAGAACTTGTACAACAGAAAGCACTGGCGCAGGATCTTGAAGAAGGCCAGTTAGATGTCACGCTGCCGGGGCGTCCACAGCCAACGGGTGGCCTACATCCCAGCACGCAAACTTTCCGCGAACTCTACCGCATCTGGGGCGACATGGGCTTTTTAGTCTATCGCAGCCGTGATGTAGAAACTGACGAAATGAACTTCACCCTGCTCAACATTCCCGAGCATCATCCAGCGCGTGATATGCAGGACACGTTCTATACGACTGAACCGAATATCATTCTGCGAACGCATACTTCGCCGGGGCAAATTCGCTCGATGCGCGAGCTCGGTAAAAATGGGACGCAGCCGATACGCGTCATTCTTCCCGGCATGTGCTACCGCAACGAGCAAGTGACGGCCCGCAGCGAAATGCAGTTCCACCAGTTGGAAGGCGTGGTCGTCGGCAAGAACATTCGCATGAGTGATCTCAAAGGTACAGTGACCGAGTTCGCCCGCCGTATGTTCGGTAAAAATGCGCGGATGCGTTTCCGCGCTTCCTATTTCCCGTTCACCGAACCCAGCATGGAGGTTGATGTGGAATGCTTCCTGTGTGGCGGTGAAGGCTGCAAGATGTGTAAGTACAGCGGGTGGCTGGAAATCGCTGGTTCGGGCATGATGCATCCAGTTGTCTTACGTAACGGCGGCTATGACCCAACAATCTGGAGCGGCTTCGCCTTTGGTATGGGGCCGGAGCGTATGACTATTCTCAAGCACGGCATCCGCGACATTCGTTACTTCTGGGGCAACGATCTGCGCTTCCTGGAACAATTCTAATAAACAGTCTCGCTGACTGAATACTGATAAATGGAGACTATAAATGCAAGTACCTGTATCCTGGCTCAAAACATTCGTTGACATTGATGTGCCGATTGAACTACTGGCCGAAAAGCTGACTCTGGCGGGATTAGAAGTCGCATCGATCACCTACATCGGTGTGCCGCAAGGCTTCGTCGAGGGCATTCGTTGGCCGAAGTCCGAACATCTGGTTTGGGACCGAAGCAAGCTGGTTTTGGGTGCGATCCATGAGGTGAAACCGCATCCCAACGCTGACCGTCTGGTGATAGCGATGGTCGATTACGGTGGAGCCGAACTGGAACAAACGGTAACCGGCGCGCCAAATCTATTTGAGTACAAAGGCAAAGGTGTTCTAGAAAAGCCCTTGTGGACGCCGTTCGCGTTGGAAGGCGCGGAAGTTTGGGATGGGCACAGCGATGAACACAAACGCATGATCCTCAAAGAAAAGCCGTTACGGGGCATCCCGAACCGGTGTATGGTTTGCTCGGAGAAAGAACTGGGCATCACCGAGGAACATGACGGTATACTGCTCATGGAAAATGATCAGGGATTCAAGCCGGGTACACCTATGCAGGATGTCCTCGGTGACATTATTCTGGAAGTCGAGCTAACGCCTAACCTCGCCCGATGCTTCAGTATTTTAGGCGTAGCACGTGAAGTGGCTGCCCTGCTGGATAAACCGTTGAAACTGCCTAGCTACGAAACGGTTATGGAAGGAGCGGGCATCAAGGGTGAGGTCACGATTGATATTCAGAATGCTGATCTGAACCCGCGCTTCACGCTGGCACTTCTGCGCGGAACCGAAGTTAAGCCAGCGCCTCAATGGATGCAAAGACGGCTCAAAGCGGTCGGACAGCGCCCGATTAACAACATTGTGGACGTAACCAATTACATCACCTTCGAAATTGGGCAACCGTTACATGCTTTCGACTTCGATAAGCTTAAGGCTCGGGCTGGTGGTAAAGCACCGACCATTATTACCCGTCTGCCCAAACCCGGTGAAACGCTGGAAACGCTCGACCAGCAAAAGCGTGTGCTGGATGCCCATAATATGCTGGTGTGTGACACAGCGGGCGTACTTAGCATAGGCGGTATCATTGGTGGGGCGGAAACAGAAATCAGTGACAGCACTACCAATGTTTTGCTGGAGGCAGCGAACTGGAACTTCATTAACGTGCGGCGGAGTATGCAGTCCCAGAAGATTTTCACGGATGCTGGTACACGCTTCAGCCGGGGTGTACATCCCAGTCAGGCGATTCTGGGTGTGCAGCGGGGCATCGAACTGATGCGTCAAACGGGTGGTGGGCAAGTGGCAAAAGGTATCATTGATGAGTACCCCAAGCCAGCACCGGTAGTCACTGTTGATTTGCCTGCCAGTGAAGTCGAGCGCCTGTTGGGGATCGCGATTCCAGCTAAGGAATGTGCTGTTTTGCTCAAACGACAGGGCTTCAAGGTCGAGATTAAAGGCGAAAACTTGCATGTCACCGCGCCCGATAACCGACTGGACATCGGCAGCGAACCCTCAACCGGACAGGCTGATCTGATTGAGGAAATTGCCCGAATTTATGGCTACGATAAAATCCCTAATACGCTGATTGAAGATTTGACACCGCCTCAATGGGCTAACACGTCACTCGAACGGGAAGAATTGGCCCGCGATGTACTGGTGGCACTTGGACTACGTGAGAACATCAGCTACCGGTTCACCAGCGTGGCGGACGAAGCGCAGCTCTCGCCAGAGCATAAGCCATCGAGCGAACCTTATATTACCCTCGCGAATCCGATGGATGTCGAGAAAAATGTTCTGCGCCGGACACTGCTCATCAGCTTATTGGGAAACGCGGTCAATAATGCGCGTTACGTGAACCGGCAACTGACGTTCGAGATCGGTGCAGTGTACCTGCCTCATGAGGGTCAACAACTGCCAGATGAACCACGACGATTGGGACTGCTCCTGACTGGTTCGCGCGGGATAAACAGTTGGGCTGGTGGCGCACCTGCTGATAATATGGATTTCTTCGATCTCAAAGGAGTCGTCGAAAATTTGCTGGAGGGGCTGCACATCGAAGGGGCGAGTTATACCCGTTCAACTCATGCCAGCCTGCATCCGGGACGCTCGGCACAACTGAGTGTTGGCAGTACGGTAATCGGTGACTTCGGTGAACTCCATCCGCTGGTAAGCAAGGGCTTTGGACTGACGGCCTCGCCGGTTTTTGTGGGTGAGTTTGATCTGGATGCGCTGTTGGAGAAGGTCAACACGACAAATGAACTGGTTCCCCTGCCCACGACGCCTCCGGTTTTGCAGGACATCGCGCTGGTGGTAAATGATGAAACTCCGGCAGCGAATGTGGAAGCAGTCATCATAAAGGCCGGTGGAAACTTGCTCAAGAGTGTGACGTTGTTCGATGTGTATCGCGGTGATCCGATTCCGGCGGGACACAAGAGTCTAGCCTACAATCTGGTTTACCAGACGGATGATAAAACGCTGAAGGATGAGGAAGTCGCCAGCGTTCACAAGAAGATCGTGAAAGCGGCTGAGCGCGAACTGGGCGCTAAACTGCGGGCGTAAGAACAACAGAATTGAACCGCTGAGACGCGGAGAACATAGAGAAATCCGGAGAGAGGCAAGCCATAAACTTGCCTCTCTGCATTTACTGCCATACTTCCACTGAAATGGCAGGCGGGAAGCACGGAAGAAACCGCTGAATGTGCAGACTTGTGCGGCGGATGGTTCGGCTGATGCCGCTGAGCGCCGCGATTTGCTGCCGTATATCTGCCGCGTCGTCGGGGTGTGCTGCCACAGCGGATGTAAGGGAGGATGCTGCTGAACCGCTACCAATACAAAAGTCTTTACTTGAAGGCTCCAAGAAAGAGGAGCAAAAGCATGTTGTATATGCAGCAAATGCGGCAAAAGCAGCACCTGTTTTGTGCCAACTGTGCGCGGAAGCTGATGTTAAGGTGCGTGGGCAGAATAAGCAGATTTGCCAGTGGCAAATTCCTTCGCAAGACCCTATTCATATTTTATGTGAGATAAGACGGTAATGGGTTACATTTTGGAAGACCATTTTGTAACTCTTTCGAGGGAGCGGCGTTAACCATTTTGAGAGAAAAAGAGTGTTAAGAAGGTTAGAGCAGGGTTGGGATTGGTTAGAGAGGTTTGTGAAAACAAACAATAAGGAATGCTGAAGTACAAGTCAGTTAACCTAAGCAGGATTATTCTCATCGGTAGATTTATACCAACCAACTATACCAACCTGTTCAGCATATGCTGCACTTAATTTCACCCAAAAAGGATTCAGCTTCCGATTTGATGCAGTCGTATACAGTAAAGCCCAATCTTCAGGACGCTTCTTATTAGCGGTTGCTACCAACTTTCGCTGTAAGGAAAGAAATGGCAAATTCTTAAGCAGCTCCTTAAATACAGATATGTAAGCTCCAAAGCGAGATTGATTCTCACTCCTTAATTTTCCTTCAAGAAATATGATTTTGCTCAACTGTGTTTTGGGTACAGGGTTACATATTAGTAATATCCCCCCATCATTTAAAGTACGCAAGAGTTCTGGGACAATCCTTGTGACATGTTCATCATCTGTGAATTGGTACAAAACGTTCGATGACAAAATGACATCAAAGCTTTTTGACTTGAAAGGAAAAGATAAAAGTAAGTTCCCTATAACGAATCTCGTATAAACTATATCATGATCATTATATACGCTACCTTGTTCCATCATTTTCTTAGCTAGATCAAAAACAACCCAATTATGAATTTGTTGTTCACCAAGTACTTTTTTAGCCAAGAAAGCCGATGTTCCTAGACCACCGCCAAGATCCAAAACTGATATGGGTGTTTTTTGTAGGTGGTTCTGAATCACCTCGCATAGTTCTCGATAAAGTGCCAACTTGGTATGCCACTTTTCGTCTAGGAGTTGGTATGCGCTAGTAAATTTTGGTGAGAACCATGTTTTATTGTTCAGATCAACTTGCATTGGGTGCGCTCCGGATTAGATCTTTGCCTTTAAGCATTAGTGATAACGTCTGTGCTCTTAAAATCGCCCATCTTGAATTCATATATTTATAAAATTTATCAGTAGGCATGTAATAGAGCAATGGTTGGTCTGATGTTCCTAGTTTCATATATCCGGGAATATGATCTACAAATTCTTGTACGCTTCGTCCACTAGAAAAATGAGCGTCAAGATTAATTTGCAGTGGTGCAGCCTCATAAGGAATACCCATTGTTTTTCTTACTAGTCTATGTAAACTCGGTTTCATAATCGCTGTGGAAACTTTTACCCCAGATTGATAGCACCAGATTGAAGCCACTCTAAGTGCATTAAAAAAAGCTTCAAAACCTTCTGAAGTTCGAACAAGAGAATGATTATTTCTATCAAGACAAACAAAGTTTCCTACTTCAGATACCTGATCATTGCGTACGCCGAGGATTTCGTACAGATATTGCGTTTGTCCATTGGAATTTTTTGAAAAAATGATGTTTCCAGATGGAAGAAAAGACTGTGTATCGCTTAAACTCCCCTTTGAAATTGACATCACAGAAAAGATTTCTTTCTGATTTATAGGCACATTGTCATTTTTTCTACGTCGTGCTGAAACTATAACCATATAATTATCCGATAGTGTTTTTAAACTTTTTAAATCTGGGTCTATAGCTTGATTTTTTGCTGTATAACGGCTAAATCCCCTTAACACAAGCTGATTTGCTTCCTGATATAAATCAGATGTTGTTTCAGTTAACGCGAATGTATAAACGCGATTCGTCAATCGTGTATCAAGACGCGGAATAGGATTCATATGATACCCTCATAACATGTTACGCTATTTCCTGTGCGTATACTTTATCAATCGTTTATGTATACTAATTATAACTATCTGCCAGTATAAAATAAATCTATTAATACGTAAATCACAATGTAACTTTTAATTAAAAGTTTGTCAAACATTATCAAATCAAAAAGAGCAGTTTAACACTGCTCTCTAAAAATCACTTACTCACAGAATACGACTTACACCACGTTGAATTCGGCTTCGGTGCTGACGCGAAGGACACCAGCCAGTTCATGACCGATCACTAGCATTTTGCCCGGTTTTCCCGCCTGCTGCGCAAAGTACGATTGAGCCTACGCTGCTGGACATTAACACCGGCGAACAGACTACGCTCGAGATCGACTCCCCACTCATTTGCCGAGGCTGTTCGCCGGATGGCAGCCGACAACTCAAAGACGACAACGGGCATTTGACGCTGATATTCAATGACGACGCCAAACATAAACAAATCACTTTAGCAGGCGAATCAACGCCGCCCTATTGGGTACAAGCATGGACGCGCGACTCACAGCATTTCTTTGCCATTCACTTTTACGATCCATTGGGCGCATACGTGGTCGAATACGACCGCGACGGAAAGCTTATCGGTCAAATCAGCCCACTGCTCGACATCACACCTGACCATCTACTGAATCAAGGGCAGGCACTCAATTTTCGATGGTCACCGAATGGCAAATTATTGTGGCTAAAAGTGGGTATCAATCCCGGCAGCGTGGCAAAGCCAGAAGAACCTAAATTATTCACTGGTTCCTACATTGTCGATATTTCTGCACATAAAGCCACGTGGTTATGCAATTATCTTGATGAGGGTCCATGGTCGCCGGACAGCCGGTATTATGCCGCCAGTATTGATAAGGATATATTTGTCTATGACATCGCCACAATGGCTATTTACAGGGTGATGGATTATCCGGGCACTGGCTATGATTTCGGTTATATTATGTGGGGTTGGCGGGATGATTGAGTGAAGAAAAAGTCAGGGAACACACACAGGTGCTCCCCTACAAAAAGCCCTGTGTTTGGAGTGATTTACAGAGAGGAGTTTCTAGGGTTTTAAGTTGGGATTGTCGGTGTCATCAGCCCAACGAGCGGGGTTTGAAGAATGTATTGTCGATGAGTGTTGAGATCGTCCTCGTTGCGAATGATATGGTCATGACAACTCCGCTGCCAGAGTTTACCGGGAAATGGTTGCCAGCCCTGTTCTTTCACACCTCGAATATAGGCATTGGTCGTCATGGTTTTGAACCATTGCATGATGTCATCGAGCGAAGCATCTTGTAGGGGAGCACCTGCGTGTGCTCCCTTTGGGGTTTCCACACCAAACAAAACAATAAGGGCGTGTAAATGATTGGGCATTAACACGTAGGCATCAAGTTCGATATTTGGAAATTTCACTCGTAGTTTCTCGCACCAATTTAGAACCATAGTCCCCGAGTCATTTGGACGCATTTCGGAGGATTCAATTTCACCAAATAGGCATAGGCGATTTTGAGTGCATAGTGTTACGAAATAGGCTCTACTTTGGGCATAATCAAATCCATGAAGGCGGGTTGATTTGCGCGGGTCTTGGTGCGGTTTTAGTGACATTATATTAATTTGGGAATAAGAGGGAGATTATATAAGGTATTCAGATATATGGATAAGATTATACAGAAAACGGGAGCACACGCAGGTGCTCCCCTACAAATACATGGAGTTTTGGGGTAGTTAGACCACGTTGAATTCGGCTTCGGTGCTGACGCGAAGGACACCAGCCAGTTCATGACCGATCACCAGCATTTTGTCCGCGACGGTGAGCTGCAGCGGCCCATTGAAAGGGGCACGTTCGAGCAAATGCAAGCGTGTTCCCGGTATGAGGCCAAGCGTGCCGAGGTATTGCAGCTTATCGGTGTCATGGGTAGCGACACGGCTTATAACCCAATCGGTTCCGGGCTGCTTATTGCTGAGGGGATCATCGTGTATGCGCGGCATTTGGCCGTCGGCAGTCGGAATGGGTTCGCCATGCGGGCAGCGCCTGGGAAAACCTGCCATCTTTTCCATACGGGCGACCACTTCATCACCCACCAGCGCGCCGAGAGAGTCGGCATCATCATGGACTTCGTGCCAACCAAACTGCATGACATCAACGAGGAAACGCTCGACAAGACGATGGCGACGGATATTTAAAAGGGCTTCACGTTCGCCAGACGGCGTAAGATAAATGCCCTTATAGGGTTCATGTTCCAGATAGCCACCGGATTTGAGCCGCTGCACCATACGCGTCACCGCCGGGGCAGAAACATGCAACACTTCGGCTAAATCAGAAGTGGAAATGTAGGGGTTATCATTCTGGTAGTAGGCTAAACGGTACGCCTCGGCCAGATATTCTTGCATCGCTGGGCTAACGCTCATTGCTTTCACAGCTCAATCTCAATGGAATATTGCTAATGCACATGATAAATATAACGAAACTTGCGCTGTTTTTGCAAGTGTTAACTTTTTAGTTGATGCTGGTTTAACGCCTCAACCTGTTTTAAGAGCCATTGAGTAAATCACGGGCTTCCTTCAACCGTTTGCGCGTGATTTCATGACGTGGATCAATGGCAGAAGCCTGCATGAAGGCCTCTACCGCTTTGCGATAATCCTTAGCCGCCATCAATGCTTCGCCATAATTATTCCAGAACCAGAGATCATTCATGTTGTAGCGCACGGCCTGTTCATAGGCGGTGATGGCTTCGTTCCAACGGCTCAAACCCGCCAGTGCCAGGCCTTTACCGTTCCATGCCCAGGCATAGGTTGGGTCCAGTTCAAGCGCTTTGAGGTAACTTTCAAGCGCACCTTCATAATTGCTCAAACGGCGCTGCACCTGCCCTTTGCGTGCCCATGCGACAGCGTTACGCGGCATCATAGTGGCAGCACGTTCGGCGACCATCATGGCCTCGCCTTTGCGTCCCATATCGAGCAGGACATCGATCTGATTGGTGTAGTACCAGATCACACGGGGGTCTTCGTTGATCGAACGTTCATAGCTGGCGAGCGCTTCTTCACGCCGCCCCAGACTTTCAAGCGCCAAACCACGTCCATTCCATGCCCAGCCATAATGGGGATTAACGGCCAGTGCTTCGTCGTAGGCCGTAAGTGCATCCGCATGTTTGTTCAGACGGCGCAGGGACTGCCCGCGCTTGGCCCAACTTTCAGCATGGCGGGGATTGAGTTCAAGGGCTTTGTCCAGGACTGGCAGCGACTCGGCAAAGCGGTTCAGCGTCACCAATTCGTCACCGAGGTTGTACCAATACCAGGCATCTTGCTCACCCGACTCGGTCGCCGCGCGGAAGGATTTTAAGGCTTCTTCGTGACGATTGAGGGCGCTGAGCGTCAGACCGCGTCCGTTCCATGCCCAGCCATATTTGGGATCGAGGTCAACGGCGTTGGTGTAACTTTTGAGCGCTTCATCCATTCGGTTGAGGCGGCGAAGGGTTTGTCCCTGCTTGGCCCAGACCCGCGCGTTACGGGCATCAATCTTCAAAGACTGTGTGAGCAAATCAAGCGCTTGCTGATTATCGCCCTGCTGAATGAGAATGTCGGCCTGCTGTGTGAGATAGAACGGATCTTTGGGGGCGGTGCGTCCGGCATGTTGATAGGCGCTCAGGGCATCATCCAAGCGGCCAAGCTGCTCCAAGGTAATGCCGGTTTCGTTCCATGCCCAGGTGTATTTGGGGTCGAGTAATGTGGCCTGCTGAAGGGCTTTTAAAGCATCTTCCGGCTGCTTGAGGTTGCGGAGTGCGTTGCCCATCCGCGCCCAACTCTGAGCATGGGCCGGCATGACTCCGGTTACTTTTTTGAGGATAGGCAGCGCTTCTTGATAGCGTCCCATCAAGGCCAGCACATTGCCCTGATTGTACCAACAGTGCCAGATGTAATCGTCCTGAATTTCCGCCGCACGGTTATAACAGGCCAGTGCATCTTCCAAGCGCCCCATACGTTCCAGAACAATCCCTTTGCCGTTGATCGCCCAACTGTAATCGGGTTGAATCTGGATAGCGCGGTCATAGGCTTCCAAAGCATCGGCGTTCTGGTTGAGATGACGCATGACCTGCCCCAACTTGGCCCAACTAAAGGCGTGAGTGGGATCGGTGCGGGTGGCCTGGGTGGCCGGGCTGAGCGCGTCGTTATATTGACCCAGTTCGACCAGCATTTCGGTCAGGTTATACCAATGCCACACATCGTTGGGTTGATACTGTGTCGCGCGCCGGAAACTCACCAGGGCATCGGCGTATCGATTCAAGGCCTTAAGCGCCAAACCTTTGCCGTTGTGCGCCCATGCGTATTCCGGTTCGAGGTCAATCGCTTTGTCGTAGGCGTAAACTGCATCCTGCTGCTTACCCATCAGGCGGTAGACCTGCCCCAACTTGGCCCAGCTATTGGGATGTTCGGGGTCGATTTCGAGGGCTTTTTGCAGCAGTGGTACCGCTTCGGCATAGCGATTCATGTTTTGCATGACATCGGCCTGATTGTACCAATTCCAAACTTCGTTGGGTTTGATCTGTGTCGCCTGTTGATAAGCCGCCAGCGCTTCTTCCATGCGACCGGTACGCTCGAGCACCAAACCTTTACCGCGCCATGCAAAACCGTAACGCGGGAAAAATCCCAAAGCGGTATCATAGGCCGTAAGTGCTTCATCGTAGCGCGTCATCAGGCGCAGCGCACGCCCCTTGCGCGCCCATGCCAGTGCACTATCCGGTTGCAAGGCGATAGCCCGATCATAAGCCGCCAGCGCTTCATCCATGCGATGCAGTTCGGTGAGCGAATACCCTTTGTCAATCAGCTCATGCACCTGCATTTCAGGGCCGGTAATTTCCAGGGTGGCTCTCTGACCGGTGACTTCTTCATAAATCACCGCAAGATCATCAACAATCACACCCCAATTAGAGGGTCGATTACCCGGTGATTTTTCGAGGCAGGCCATAACCAGTTGTTGCAAGCGTACAGGTAGTTCACGTTCAAAGTGGGCATCGAAAGCAGGTTTCTGGTGCAAATGGGCTTGCTTCCATGCGTTGAACTTTTTTTCTTTGAAGATTTGCTGACCGGTCAACATCTCATAAAGGATGCAGCCAAAGGCATAAATATCGGCGCGCAAATCGACATCTTTGGCTTCGACCTGCTCGGGCGACATATAAGGTGCGGTTCCGACAATCGCACCAAAGCGGGTCAGACGGTTGGCAAGATTCTGGCGCGGATTGGAGTCTGAATCCGAGTCATTTCCGGGCAGCGGCACATCCGTGAACTCCAATGAGCGCACCAGCCCGAAATCAGTGATTTTGGCGATAGCATCATGGGTGACGAGGATGTTGGCAGGTTTCAAATCCCGATGCACCAATCCCGGTACACGCTGGCTGGCGTGCTGCATCCCCAAAGCAATGTGCAAGCCAAACTCCATTGACTGCGGCAAATCCAAGCGTTTGCGGTCAATCCAACTGCGGAGATCGGAACCCATACCTTCCGGTCCGCTGATATGCTCCAGGATGATATGCGGGCGACCAGCAATCGTTTCGACACGGCGGGCCTGCACGATATAGCGGTGCTTTTCGAGCATGATCCACGTGGTGGCTTCGTGGTTAAACCGCGACACTGCCCGTTCATTATCCAGAAAACGGCTCTGAAAAGTTTTAATGGCAACCGGTTCTTTCTTGTCGCGGTCGTAACACAGGTAAACCACACCCATACCACCGCGCTTAACATCGCTGACTTCGTAACGACCGGCAATCCAATCCCCCGGTGCGAACTCATCATCGTCATCACGGGCAGTCCGAGCGATAGGCATCTCGGTCACCTGACGGCTGATATGGCTTTGATCACGCTCGACGGAAGCCATCGAATTGAGCGCGGTTTGCTCCAGATGGGTATCGCTTAAAGACATGAATTCGGTGTTGGAAAGGCCAAGCGAGGGCAATTCATCCAAATCAGCAACGGTTTGCGAGAGATCGTTGATGGTTTCAGAAAAATCAAGGGAGGCTACAACTGTTAAATCTTCGGTCGTACGATTGTTGCCTAAAAGTGGTTTATCGAGATCTCTGGCGAAATTCGAGTCGCTCAAGTTATCAAACTGACTGACATCACTAAACGTATCACCGTTTGATGATGAATCAGGCGCTGCTTTGACCGGATTGGTGGGTGATTCCTGGCGGTACAAATCCAGTAAGTCTTGAATAAGGCCGTCGTCTTCATTGCGGAGCGTTTCGGTACTGTCCTCGTTTTCGGCCAAAGCCCACAAGGCTACTGCAATATTACGTCGCGAGTGGGTAGCTCGCGCCCGTTCGACCATCCAATCAACATAATTACGAATGGCACGACGCGCCAGGGCTAAATCCAGATCATCATCGGCCAAACGCAGGGCCTTCTGATAGGCGATAACTGTTTTGCCGACATAAAAAACCAGCAGGCGACCATCATCGGTTAGTGACCGATTGGCACACATATCACCCAGTGCGAACAGATCATTGATGTCGTTACGGCGCAGCGCTAAGCGCCCCAAGTTACGAATGTCGGGGTTAGGGTCGGTCGCAAAATAATCGGTCACATCTTGCGGATGCCTTTTAGCCAACAGTTTGGCAGTTTCCGACGCGCTCAGTTCAACGGGCTGGCGATTGGTCTGGGGAATATTCATGCGAAAATTTATTCCTGTTTGACCTTGGCCTCGAACTTCAAGCGGTCACCATCAGCGGTCGCCAGAACGGTGTCGCCGGGTTGGAAAGCATCCTCAACAATTTTGGCGCTGATGGGGCGTGTGAGCAGCCGTTCGATAGCGCGGCTCAACGGACGCGCACCACTGGCGGGATCATAACCCTTTTCCAAAATGATCGCGCGGGCATCGTCAGCCAATTCCAGCTTGAGCTTTTGCTGTGCCAGACGGTCGTGCAAATCGCCAAGTTTCAAATCCAGAATACCGCTGAGTGACTCGTTGTGCAGCGGACGGAAGGTAATGACTTCATCAATACGGTTGATAAATTCTGGCCGGAAGAAGCGTTTGAGATAGGCACTGTAATCCGGTAAAGACTCCACCCCACCGCCGGTAAAACCCAGCGATTTGACGCTGGTTTCTTCGGTGCCGATGTTGCTGGTCATGATGAACACGGAATGGCGAGCATCAACATGGCGACCATGCGCGTCACTCAAGCGACCTTCATCGAAAACCTGTAAGAAAACATCGAACACTTCGGGCGCGGCCTTTTCGACTTCATCCAGCAGCACCACGCTGTAAGGGCGGCGACGCAAGCCATCGGTTAACTGACCGCCACGCTGGGTGTCTTTATAACCGGGGGGCGCACCTATCAAACGGGCGACGGTATGCGAGTCGTGGAATTCGGACATATCCAAACGGAGCATGGCGTCATCACTACCAAACAGGAAAGAGGCCAAGGCCCGCGCCAATTCAGTTTTGCCTACGCCCGATGGACCGAGAAATAAGAACACGCCAATCGGTCGTTGGGGATTACCCAAACCCGCGCGCGATGTTTTAATGGCCTCGGAAACGGTTTTGACTGCCAATTCCTGACCGATGACGCGCTTCATTAGTGACTGCTCTAAACCCACCAAACGGCGTTTTTCATCTTTGGTCAGTTCAGTGACCGGAATGCCCGTCCAATCGGACAAAACAGCGGCAACATTTTCAGTCTCGACTTCTGGAATGCCCGATTCATTTTCGTCCGGTGACACCGTGCGAATAATCACACGGGTACAGGCTTCATCCAACAGATCGAGCGCTTTGTCGGGCAAACGGCGATCCGGCAAGAAGCGCACAGATAGATTTATAGCGGCATCCAGCGTTTCGGAGTTAATCAGCACACCATGATGCTCTTCCAGCTTGGCTTTCTGCCCTTGCAGGATGAGCCTGGTATCGGCCTGTGACGGTTCTTCAATATCAATGGTACGAAAGCGGCGGTCGAGGGCAGGATCAGCCGCGATGGCACGGCGATATTCTTCGTGTGTCGTTGCGCCGATACACATTAAATCACCCCGCGCCAAAGCGGGCTTGAGGATATTGGCGGCATCCAGATTGCTGTCAATGGTATCGCCTGCGCCGACGATGGTATGGATTTCATCAATGAACATGATGACGTTGCCGGCATGTTTGACTTCATCGACAATTCCGATGAGACGTTCTTCAAACTGCCCGCGCAAGCTCGTGCCTGCAACCAGCGTACCGATTTCGATTTGCACAATACGGCGGTTGAGCAGCGACTTGGGCGCTGTACCATGTGTGATGGCATAGGCCAAGCCTTCGACCACTGCCGTTTTACCGACACCGGCATCGCCCAGCAGCAGCGGATTATTCTTCTTATTACGGGCAAGAGTACGTGCCAATGAGCGAATTTCACTCTCACGGGCAATGGCGGGGCCAATCTTGCCACTGTTGGCCTGTGAGGTAAGATCACGTCCATATTTATCCAGCAGCGGCGTGGGGATACGGGCAGGGTCACGCACTTTATCGTTGGAAATCTCATCATCGTCAAAGTCAAATTCATTGCTGGGCACGTCGGGGAATTCCAGCATCCCATTTTCGTTATCAACGTTGAGCGGATCATTCTTGAGCGAGTCGGCTTCCAGCACCAAACGCTGCAACCACAGGTTGAGGTCGAAGCCCATCTCGGTCAGCTTGCGAACCGGAATGCTCTCGCCTTCCTGCAAGATCGCCACCAGCAGATGCACTTCTTCGACCTGTCCGCTGCCTTCTTCGTCACGGTCAGATAGAAAAATGGTCAATGCCAGCACCAATTCGGCGCGCGGCGTCATAGGCAGCACATCGCCGACCTTGGCATCCCCCGTACCAATCTCCTTGCGGATCTCGTTGCGGACAAAACGCGGATCAAGCCCTGCTTTTTTGATGAGCAGCGTCGTTAAACCGCGATCATTGCGGGTGAGCGCCATGAACAAATGCTCAACGCCGATGTAATTATGGTCAAGCCGCCGTGCTTCTTCCGCTGCCTGGCTTAAAATTTCAGAACAGCGTTCGCGTATTTCTTTTTCGGGAATATCCGGTGAAGGGGTCAATCTTCACTCATCCTTTTGCTTCATCTAATAATAGAAACTCATGATTAAAGTACGATATATCTCAAACCAATTTGAAATCAGTTTGTCGCCATCCATATGAAAGTATACCCCAACATGGCTATCGCATGAAATTCCAAGAAACATTATTGGGAAAATGCCCTCTTTCGTTGTAGCATAGGTTTAACAGAGTAGCATGTAAGGCGCTACGTTATTGATCATAACTACCCTGCATTAGACGGGTGAATGAGGATCATTAACAAAGGTGCATTCAAGAGCCATTCATTTATTGATTACGCCCAACGCAGCAGTGGAAACCATATGAGCAGCGATCCAATTATCGGCAAGAAATTAGGCGACTATCTAATTGTAGACATCCTCGGCCAAGGTGGGATGGCGCGCGTCTATCGTGGGTTGGACAAAAAGCTCAACCGCTATGCCGCTGTCAAAGTCATTGACGCGAGTTCGATCCGCGAAGATGAAGCCGAATATCGCAAGCGTTTTCAAGGGGAAGCCCGGGCTGTCGCCCGCCTGAACCATCCGAACATCGTCGGCATCTACCAATTTGATCAGGCCGATACGTTGTATTACATGGCGATGAGCTTTATCGAAGGGCGCGACCTGCGGAGTATCATCAAAACGCATGATCGCAATGGTTCGCGCATGAGTGGTGCCGAAATCCGGGGGATTGTGCGGGACATCGGCGCAGCGCTGGATTATGCTCACAGTGAAGGCGTTATCCACCGCGATATTAAACCGTCCAATATCATGGTCACGAGCAGCGGCAAAGCTATTCTGACAGACTTCGGGTTGGCATTAAGTGTTCCCGAAGGCACGATTGGCAATACCTTTGGCAGCGCTCATTATGTCGCACCGGAGCAAGCCGTAAACTCGGCACAGGCGGTCGCCCAGAGCGATATTTACTCATTGGGTATCGTCCTGTTCGAAATGCTGACCAACCGGGTACCGTTTGATGATCCATCAGCGATGGCGGTCGCCATGAAACACTTGACCGATCCACCGCCACCACCCAGTCGGATTAATCCTACGCTGTCGCCGCAGATCGACCGTGTGGTTATTCAAGCGTTAGACAAAGATCCCAAGAAACGCTTTAACTCGTGCGCTGAAATGCTCAAGGCGCTGGAAAAAGCGCTGGGCATGTATGACGAGGGCAACTCGACGACCAAGATGCCCCTCAAGACGACCCCCTTGACGCCGACACCTGAAAAACCAGCCGAAGTAAAAGTTGACCCGATCAAAGATACGACCGAGGCAACCGGAGTCAAAGCACCAAATGGTTTTGAAACCAATGTTTATCCACCCACGACGGGCCTCGACGGGCCAACCATAACCGACTCGAAAGCCTCGGTCGCTACCCGTAAAGCCATGCTCGAGGCGTGGAGTAAACCGGGCCAGCAAAATCGCAGCAGTAAGCGATTGCGTCAGGCTATTCCGATCCTTGTTATTCTGATTGCGTTGATAGCCGGTTTAGCGCTGCTTTCAAGCAACAGCAATAAGGTCATTAACGACGCAGCAACCAAATCCGGTGCGGTTCCATTTGCGACAGTGGTGACTGATTCAACCAGCGTTGCGGCTGCCCTCACAACTGAGCCAACACAGACCGTCGAAGCGAGCGCGACGACCGTTTCAGTGACACCAAAAGTGGCAGCTACCGAAGCTGCGACAAATGCAAATACGGATGCGCCGACCGTCACACCCTTATTGATTGTCACAGACACGCAAGCGGTAGAGCCGACAACGGTTAGCCCCAGCGCAGAACCGGCTACTTTTGGAGCACCCACTATCGTCGCCATCGGTGATAATACGCAACCGGTGATCTTACGCTATGACGACCAGGTGCTAACCCTGTTTAATCAAGGGAAACGCAACGTGGACGTAGCGAACCTGTCTTTCGTCCAGATGTCATCAAGCAGCAGCGCGCCACAATTTACATCGCAAGAGTGGGCGGCCATCAGCAACCGAAACATTTCAGTGTTACAACCGGGAGACTGCCTCCAGGTCATCCGCAATGATCGCTTCCTGTCGGCCAGCAACACCAAGCCGGATTACTGCGACTTTGTGCAAGCATGGCGGCAAATATCAATCCGGCGTTTGTTCTGGGTCAGTACGGTGGCGGATGCGACCTTTGAAGTCCGGCGTGGCAGCGCGGTACTGGCAACCTGCTCCATTAGCGCGGGTGAATGCACGTTCGATCCCAAGTAGAGCGCTTCAGCAGATAAACGCGGGCGCGGAGCAAGAAACTCCGCGCCCGTTTTGTTTACGCTACAGGCAAACTCGGTATAGGGCCGTAGATTTTAATGAGGCTGCCCAGCACCCAGCCAACCTGCCCTTCATATTGGACTTGTATCCAGCCCTTACGATTACGGCCGGTCGCGGTCAAGGTGGCATTGGCAGGCACTGAGGCAATAACATTATGGTTGCGTTCCGGCGTCGAACGCAGCTTAGCCGCTTCGAGAACAACGGCTGAAAGCGTCAAGCCTGATTGACCATCTCCACCATTTGGCGCCACACCCAACTTAACCGGCATGGTATCAATGCTATCCCACGGACGGGGTAAGGCTTCGAAGGTCGCGCCTGCCGATTGCAATTCACTCATAATGGTCGGCAAGACACGCCCCGTTACGCGGTTGATGTCGTGAAAAGCAATCACCACACCATCACCGTAGTCGTACGCATTATAAGTTTGTCCGGCGGATTGGGGACGATTAAGGACGTTATCGATCACCGCTTTGTCAAAAGCGACGGTATCAAGATCGATACCATGCAGCGCCCAACCGCAGTCATCGCTGTTAACGCTCCAGGCATACGAGATCACATGCACACCATCGACAACCGGAAATGGTTTAGCACCACCACCGGGCTGCCAGAAGAGTTTAATCTGGGAATCATAACGCGGCAGTTGATCACCCAAAGCCGCACGGATGGCATCCTCAGTTTTCAGGTAGGAGTCGATTACCGCTTGATCGGGCGCACCCGCATACAAACCGGGTTCTGACCACAAGTGATTAACCAGCGCATGACCTTCGCGGACTTCACGCTGCATCAACCCCTCATGTCCGGCGATTTGATCACCGGCAATCAAGAAAGTGGCTCTGGCGTGGTACTGCGCCAGTACATCCAGAATCTGGGGCGTATAAGCATCGGTTGGCCCATCTTCGAAGGTCATATAAACACGAAAAGGAGCGGATGATTGCGCGTTCACAGCAGCCATCGGAATACTGGCGATAACCAGGAGCGTGACGACCAAACACAAAAATAGTGGGCGGAATCGCTTTAACATGAATATTCTCCTAATGAATATACTGATTAAACTCATTAGAACCTATTTGGTGAGCGCGATTTGGTCTATGAGCCTCCGCAAGTGCGACGATTGTACACCGTCCCCTACACGGGAGAGTGCCTAATCACGGCGAGGTGACGTTTGTCATCGACATAATAGGAGAATCTGGTTAAATTCATGCGCGATTACCCTACTTAAAAGTATTGCATCTATCGCCTATCCGAGCCGGTAGTTAATACGCCCCGAAAGGTAAAATTTGTTATGTCCGTATTCTTCAAACCCGCTGATGGTTGGGCAGCCGATTTCATTCCCTTATACGTGAACGGCGAATATCACCTTTTCTATCTGAAGGATTACCGTGACAAAGCCAAGTATGGAGAAGGCACACCCTGGTTTCATCTGTCTACGCGCGATTTTGTCCATTTTGTGGATCACGGCGAGGCGCTGCCACGTGGAACGGAGCAGGAACAAGATTTATATGTCTTCACCGGATGCACCTATGAGCATGATGGGTTGTATCACATCTTTTACACGGGGCATAACCCACATTTCAGGGCAGCAGGCAAACCTGAGCAAGCGGTCATGCACGCCACCAGTAACGACTTGATAACGTGGGAAAAAGATCCGGCGAATCCGATCCTGTTTGCCGATTTCGAGCGCTACGAACCACACGACTGGCGTGATCCGTTTGTGTTCTGGAATGAAGAGGTGCAGGAATTCTGGATGCTGCTGGCGGCACGCAATAAAACCGGCCCCGGCAACCGGCGCGGCGTAACAGCTCTTGCGGCTTCAAAAGATTTAAAAAACTGGGAGATTCGAGACAACTTCTGGTCGCCTGATCTGTACTTCACCCATGAATGTCCTGATCTATTTCGCTGGGGCGAGTGGTGGTATCTGGTCTATTCGACCTTTTCCGAGCGTATGATAACCCACTACCGGATGAGCCGGAGTCTGGCTGGTCCCTGGACAGCCCCCACCAACGACTCGTTTGATGGTCGCGCCTTTTATGCCGCCAAAACCGCATCAGACGGAAAGCGGCGTTTTGCCTTCGGGTGGGACCCTTCGCGTACCGGCGAAACCGATACGGGTGGCTGGAATTGGGGTGGGCATCTGGTCGTTCACGAAATTTTCCAACAGCACGATGGGTCGCTAACCGTCGCGCCCCCACCAGAAGTACGGGACAGTTTCACTGTCAATGGCACGGTAACTCCGGCACCCCAAATTGGCGATTGGGATATCCAAAACGGTTCTTTGGCAGCGGATGTGCCGGATGCATTCGCATGGTGCCGTCTCGGGACGGTCACGTCTGCAAGCTGCATCGAAGCAACCATCCGATTTGAAGACAATACACGAAGTTGTGGACTGGTCTTGCAAGCCGATCAAACACTCGACTCCGGTTATTTGCTGCGGCTTGAACCCGGTCGTCAGCGTATGATCTTCGAACGATTCCCGCGTCCCGGCGATGAACCGCCGATCATGGAGCGCCCGTTGACGTTAAGCAACAACCAGCCTGTACAGGTACGGGTACTGGTTGAGGGAAGTGTGATTGTGGTCTATGTGAATAATGAAGTCGCACTCAGCACTCGCGGCTATGAGCATCAAGCGGGTGACTTCGGCGTTTTCATCTCGGAAGGTGCTGCGTCGTTTACCGATATGGCCTTGAAAACGACACAAACCTACTAAGTTGTACAAGAACGGCCGGATTACCCGCGCGATTCGTCGCTGTCGGCTTCGTAGGTCAAGGGAACATCTAAACGCAGCCAGGTACGTCCGACGCGAAAGAGCGTTCCAGGTCGTAAGCTCAGGCGGCCTTTGATGCGGTTGCTGTCCTTTTCTACAAACGTACCATTGCGGCTGTTGCCGTCTTCCAGCCAGAAGCCCAGCATATAAGGATTTTCAACCGATTCTGAAGCGGTTACGGGAATGGAAAGGATGCCCACTTTGGCATGAATACGGGAAGCCTGGCTGTCAAAATGCAAATGAATATCACATCCTTCGCGCCGCCCGATGAGCAGAACTGTTTCCTCACCTACTTCTGGTTGTGCAAAGTTGAGTGTCTTGCCATCCATCGGGCCACTCATGAATGTGATCGAAATATCGCGAGCCATGTAATAGAAACCTTTTAAATGACGATAAACTATAGGCGCAATGGTGGCGCAATTCGGGTTAGACTGCAAGTGTAAATCGCGTCACTGCCCTTTTATTGCGGCAATGACAGCAGATACGCCGTGAGCGCGTCGATATCTTCCAGCGAAACTTTGCCGATAAGCTGGTGCGCGCCGGACATGGTGAATATATCACGCAAGGTGGCCGCCGACCCGTCATGGAAGTAAGGCGCACTTCCAGCCAACCATCGCAGTGTTGGCGTATCAAACGCTGTACCGGCTTTTTCATTGGCTGATGCACCCGTACCTACATCATGCGGCTTGAGATCCGTACCCGCCGCGCCGACGTGACAGCTGGCACAGTTCTGTTGAGCGAAGACATCCTCGCCATGTTTAACCAGTGCGGCATCTTTAACCGGCATTGACGATGGCCCTGTGAAAGTGGCGATATAAGCTGCCAGCGAATCAAGATCCAGCGACAGTCCGGCGTGGGCAGTGCCAAGTGCAGGCGACAGCGGTTGATCTGCAATCAAACCCGTACCGCCTTGCAGATGCCGTATTTTGATCTCAACATCTGCCAGCTCATCCCAATTCCCCGACCAATTATATGGCGGTGTTTCGAGCAGGTTGTAGAGTACCGGCGTGTTACGCGGCCCATCGACCATACCCTGCCACACACGCCCATCGGACATCCCATCGAAATGACAGTTGGCACAGCTTAACCAATTGCCAAAGGACATTCGCGGATCAACCGCGCCATAAAACAACTGCGCCGCCACAATCGTATCAACCGACAGTTTAAAGTCGCTGATCGGCAGCTTATCCACCACCGTAAAATTGCGCGTTTCGATGATGGAGAGCGAACCTTCCAGCGCATTATTGACGAAGAGCAGGCTGTTGTCACGGTTGAGCAAAATGCCACGCGGACTATAACCGACTGCGATATGCCCACGCATCGCGCCGGTGTTGAGATCGATGACAGAAACATCGTTACTACCCGCGTTAGCAACATAAATCCACTGGCGGAACCGATCCAATGCGATGCCAAAGGGCATATTGACCGGACGATCAGCGCTGTCGAGCGCAATCCGGTTGGAACGCAGCACAGAAAGGTTACGCAATTCAACACGGTTGACTACAGGAAAAACAACCGAGTCATAGGTCAGAGCGGTATTCTGAGCATTACTGCGCGTTTGTGGCAAATAAGCCAATCCGCGCGTCACATCTAACTCGATACCCTGTGAAATGGAGGTATCCAAGCCAGTGCTAGAGGTTTGCACAACCCGCGCATCGGGCAGATAAACAAGGCTGATTTGACCGCTCCAAAAGTGCGTCACATACAGGAAATCACCCAGCAGCGCTAAACCCGCAGGTGCAGCCGGAACGGGAATGGTTGCCAGAATCGCAGCCGTTTTGAGATCCACCACATCGATGGCGTTGCTACCTTCCAACGAAACATAGGCCGTGTCATCATCACCCAGCACCAGGCCATACGGATAGACACCATTGAGTTTGATGGTTGTCACTTGCCGGGTCGCCAAATCCACGACCGACAGCGTACCATCGGCACGGTTGGCTGTCACAGCACGCAGACCATCAGCGGTTAAAGCCACCGAGCGCGGATCATTACCCACAGGGATTTCCACCAACAATTTCGCGGCAGGCAGGGTGATGACCGAAATTGAATTATTAAAGGTATTGGCCGCTACCAGTGTGCGGTTATCTTTGCCCAACGCCAAAAGGTTCGAGGATATAGGAGTCGCTAAACGGGTATCAGGCAGCGAGTATAACGGAAACGGTGTCGGTTGGGGTTGAGCGCTCACCGGATTAGGCGGCACCACCAGCAAAACAACACCCGCCAGCATGAGCAACACGCCCAATGACAGCAAAGCAGAAATCCATCTGGTCAGCTTCAAAATAGGCATGGTTTTCATCCAAATGTAAACAGGCGATCAAAAGCGATCGTAAAGGTTCGGCTGCGAATTTGCGACTGCCCGCTGGAATCCGTTCCGGTCATAACAATCGTCAGCGTGAAAGTATCCCCGGCGGATGGCCCTGCACCTTGTTCACCATTCTCAATGTTCGGGAAGGCTTTACCCAGAATGGGCGGACTGTATTGGAAGCTCAAAGTTGCTCCGGAAGGACGCAGCAAGCCTTGTTCCAAAACCTGCCCCGGAATACTGAGGGTGTGGTAAATCTGGACGTTCGTCCAATCTTGTGGCACTCCAAAGCGGAAATTATAGGGCAGCGCAGGTGGAATATCGAAATCAGTTCGATTATCACTCCACGATAAGGCATCACTGGTTTCCGGCAGCACATAGATGTTGAAGTGCCCATCCCCTGTACCCAACACCCTACCAGTTGGCGGCGGCGGCTCAATCGCACCCACTGATGTCAGACCATTATGCTGCACCTGAATATTGACTGTCCAAACACCCGGTGTTTCCAGCTTGAAGTCATTTGCCGGATCATAGAAATAACCGATGGCGTTGGCGATACCACTGAATTGTTTACTGATGCTGCCATCAGGCGCAGTAATCGTTACGTTGACCTGCGAGGGTAAAGTCGGCGCGACTTGCCCTGCTATCGAAAAGGTGTCACCGACGCGCAGCACATCACCAGGACGTACAGCAGTCGGATGGAAGAACATATCGACAGGCTGCCCGTTGTCGGTTAACAATGGCCCACCTGTAGCGCCACCAGCCTGCCCGTTATAGGGTGGGTAAACGCGCGCGCCTACTCCGTCCGTACGCGGATCAATCACCACAGCCAGCGATCCGTATATAGCAGCGCTACTGAGTTTGGCATCCTTGTTTTCGACAACCGCCCCACCGAACAGGAAGAGATAGTCGCCCGGACGACTGCCATTCAAGCCAGCTCCACTTTGCTGATTATAAGGATCATCACTATCAAAGTAGAAAGATAAGCCACCATCCGTACCGCCACGCACAAATTGGCGGGCACTAACGGCAGGCGACATCACACTGACGTAACTGTAAGCCCGATTAATCGCTTTGTCGGGCTGCATTCCCACCGCGTATGGCGAGTCTTTAGGCGGGAACAAAACGGCTGGCAGCGTTTCCTCGGTTAAGAGTTGATTGAATGGCGCGCCATCAGGAGCCACATAGTCGGACTGGTTAGCCGCCAGCCAATCGGCGTAACTATTGCCTTTATCCTGCACATTTATAAGTGGATTAAGCTGACCATCACGACCGTCAGGTAGCCACAACACATCACCCGTATAATAAGGAATATTCAGCCGCGCCAGCACATCCGAAGCATACTGCGACAGTGTAAACCACGCCGGACGCGGCATTGTGTTCACACCATCAACCCCGCGTTTCCCATGTGCGATCAAATCCCCATTGGGTGATGCAATCACGCCAGCACTACGCAGGCTGCCAGCCCACAAGCGATTATCCGTGTCGGTATAGCGCACCTCATAATCGACCACATATTCACCGGCAGCATCAAAAGTGAAAGCGCCTGCCGCCGGAGCAAATATACCGGCGCTGTTGGCTTTGCCTTCGATTTTCTTGTCGATAACCGCGCTGCCATCCAACGGATAAATATGTGCGTTAATGGTCACATCAGCCGCCACACCGGGGGCAATATGCAGACCGGGGTTGAAAGCGTTGCCAACTTCAAACGGTGTACCGGGCAGCACCGCAGGCAGTAAATGCACTGGATCAGCGATCAACACGTTATACGTACCGCCACCGGTATAGCGATTGCCCCATACATCTTCGAGATTACCACTCAGTTCGATCTTGTATGCGCCATATTGAGGGAAAATATAACTCGCAAAACTGGGATTGAGCGTCGTCAAACGGTAAATATCAACCGGCGATTCAGGTCCGAAACGGGTGCGTTCATCCAACAGAGATGTGGATAGCTGATTCTGCACGATTGGCATACTGCCCAGATCATCCACCTGTCCATCGGGGCGTGTGATACGGGCGCTCAAGCGGCCACCGGGAAGCAAGAACGGAATCAAGGGCGCATCACTCGCGTCATAGCTGTTAGGCATCTGATCGAGCAAATAAGGTTCAATTGGATAGGCAATCGGGTCCGTGCTATCACTGGATGTCCTGGGAAGGATATACGTTGAGCTGTCAAAATGGACACGGTTCGACAACCCATATTTAGCTTGATCTTCAACCGCTACGACACCCCGGCTGCCATCCGAGGGATTGTCCTGGAACAATGTCCAGAACAGGTGTCCCGCTTGGACAGCGCCGACATTCAAGGTTACGGGAATCCGTGTTAGCGGTGATAAAGCTGTCCCGGTGCTAATACCCAGCGGGCTATCTTGCCAGCCAAAGACATCACCATCTTCAACCTGCCCGAAACCCTCAAACATCGGCACATACATCCCGGCAGGAAAATCGGCAGGCAGTTGAACACTAAAGTCCAGTGGAAACAACAGTTTGCCATCTTGCCGAACGATTTGATTGGCCTCGGTGGTCGCCTGTGCCAACTGGAAATCGCTGCGTAAATTGGTAATCGCGAGGCCAGAAGCTGTTTTTACATCCGACCATCCGTTGTTGCTGTCTAGCCCACCGCCAACCTGTGTGCCATCCGCGCCGACGATGGGCTGCAAACGTATACGCCCCAGCATCTTCAGGCCAATCAATCCAGCGGGCAAAGCAGGCGCATCTAACTGGACATCCATTTGTAGGGCCAGCGTGTCGCCCGCTTTAAAAGTCAGCGTATTGATACGGCCTTGTGCTTGCCAGCGGTTATCACCGCCCAATGCGCCTGATAGTGTAAAATGCGTGACATCCTGTGGTGCAGATTGAGCATTACTGCGCGTGACTCCATCAGCCTCAGCGACCGCCGGCACCTGTTTTTCGACCGGAAGCCCTGCTACTTCACTGCCATCCGCCGCCACGAAACGAACCTGTCGTAAAATCACTTGCTCGATGGTGGGATTTTCTTGAGAGAGGAATGCGGCACGTGGCATCCGTACTTCAATGGCTGAACCTTGACTAGCTGCCAGAGCAAACGTCCCAACCTCGCGCAAGGTAGGCTGTCCGCGACTGAGATCACCACTTCCCGGGCCGCGTGGATCCAGCGACACACTATGGTCAGTCCCATCAATGGTCATTTGGATGTCCATATGGTCATAATCAGTGGGCAGTGTTTTACCCGTGATGCCGACATAGATGCTGTTGTTATTCATCAGGGCATGGACAGCCGGATCAGAATCCGTTATGAGCGCCGCATTCGTATAATGATCCCAGTCATCAAAGTTGCCATCGATATTGATCTGGGTACTTACTCCTAATTGGGTAGGCGTTTGGGAAAACACACCGTATACTATAGTTCCGGGGCCACCGGGGAGCGATCCGGGTTTATCCCGCAGTTCGACGGGAATATTTTGTGCCGGACTAATCCAGAAAGGCGTATCACCGGGGCCGTATAATATTGCTGTGAAAGTACCGGTGATACCGGCCAATGTGTAAACGGTATCACCGGTGTATAAATTGCGAATGGCAAGTTGGGCCGCAGGGAAAACCGATCCTGCTGCACCGGAGATGGTGACATTACCATCGGCGTCCGGTTGGGAGACAGAAATCAATGCAGCCGTAGGCGGGTCACCCGGCTTTAGTCGCCCACCCTGCGCACCGACTGCTACAGTGGATAACGCGACGCAAACCACCAACAAGGCAATAAGCATTTGTAGAAAGCGGCGCAAGACAGTCTCCTAATTAACGTATCTGATGAGGTCAGTTAATATTGAATAGTAAACCCAGCCGTAAATGTTCGCAAACTAAGTTTGGTGTCACTACCACTATACTTTAAATCATATTCTATTGATATTAAGAACTCTGCAATGTCGATTTCGTCCGCCAAACCCCTTATAACCAGCATTTCCAATCTGGTTGCCGAGCGCATCGGCTTAATGCCCGGTAAAGCCCTTCACGATGCCATCGAAGAAGTCGGCGGTGATGATCTGGGCGCGCTGTTCCGTGCTTTGGAAAACAGCGACGACAGCAGTCCGACATGGCAGGCCATCATGCGGACGTTGATGATTGGAGAAACATACTTTTTCCGGCAGCGGGCGCAGCTCAATTGGCTGCGGCAAACGGTGATGCCAGATGTCCTGAAACGCCATTCCAACAGTATTGCTTTGTGGAGTGCGGGTTGTGCCAGCGGCGAAGAAGTGTATTCAATTGCCATCACCCTTCACGAAAACACCGTACCGGCCCAACGCTATGGCATCCACCTCATCGGCAGTGATATAAACCGTACGGCTTTGGATATGGCACGGCGGGGCGTATATCGCGAATGGTCGTTCCGCCACACTGACGCCGACTTCCGCGACCACTATTTTGATATGGTCGACAGTGGCGCACAAATCAAATCGTTCATCCGGCAGATGGTTACTTTTACCCCCAACAATCTGATGCGCGGCACACCCATCAATAAGCTGGATGTCATCTGCTGCTGCAACGTTCTATTGTATCTCCATGACAAAGCCATTCAGCGGGTCGAAGATCAGTTTTTTGATGCCTTAACTCCCGGTGGCTGGCTCCTGCTCGGCCAGGCTGAAACGGTACGCACCGAGCGCGAGCGCTGGCTCACCCATTTGTATCCGGGCGGCGTCGCCTATCAGAAACCATTAGAAGCCACCGCCCGTAACCGGATTGTCTATCATCAGGCGCAGACATCGCAGCCCGCGCCAATGGTTCCCGAGGAAATCGAACCCCGTTCGATGTATGATGAAGCTGTAACCCTGCTCCGCGCCAAGCAAACCGAGGACGCCGAAAATACGCTGCGTGAGATACTGGCAAGCCAAATGGATGACGCACGCGCGCATATCCTACTGGGCTGTATCCTCGCCAACCGTCGCCAGATTAACGACGCCCATGCCGAACTGGATGTTGCGCTCAACGATAATCCATTGCAAGCCGACGCGCATTACCTCAAGGGTATGTTGTACCTGGAAAGTCATCAACAAGCGGCTGCCGAAGACGCCTTTAGGTCTGCCCTTTACTGTCATAAAGGTCATCCGCTGACCGCCGTGATGCTCGGTAATCTTTATGCCCAGTCCGGTGCGATTGATAAAGCCCGCCGCATCTGGACAGCCGCGCTCGAAAACCTCAACGACAATCCCAAAGCGCATGTCTCAGACCTGAGTGATCTGACAGTCAGTGCCATGCGTGAACTGCTGCACAACCAGATCAACGAGTAAAAGAGCGTCCACTTATGCGAAGCATTCCCAAACCACTTGAAGGTGAATTCGCTCCTTACGCCATCCTGTATATCGGTTTACTGCCTGATGATGGACTAGTTCTCACACACATGCAGGAAAATCTGAAAATCATCACTGATTTGGTGCGTCCCCTCTCCGAAGCCCGGTTGACAACGCCTTTTGCTGACGGTGAGTGGACGATCAAAGAAGTCCTCGTCCACATCGTTGATGACGAACGTATCTATGCCTACCGTGCTTTACGTGCCGCCCGTAATGACAAAACCGGGTTACCCGGTTTCGACCAGGATCTGTTTACAGTTCACTCGGCAGCTAATCAGCGCAGCCTCGAAAGTATCATAGAAGAATACGTCTCGGTCCGTGCCGCTACCATAACCCTTTTCAACAACTTACCCGATGAAGCCCTCGCCCGTGCCAGCCTCGCCAACGACCATCTGATGAGTGTACGCGCTGCGGCTTACCACATTGCTGGACACGAACTGCACCATCTCAACAGCATTCGCCAGAATTATCTTCGCTGAACATTCCGAATTGTATTAAGGCTCAATTCCTTACATCGCCTATTACAATAAAGCGAGGGGATAAAGCATAGGAGGATGCTATGAATCATTTGATTCGATGGGACAATGCCGAAAAGACAGTTGTATTACAACAATACACCGAAAAAGCCGTTAAAGATGACCTTTATGATTTATCTAAACAATCTGCCCAAATGTTAAAAAGTGTTTCGCATCGAGTCCACCTGATTATCGATGAACGCCCGATCAAAGTCACTTTGAGCTATACCGACATCAAATACCTTGAAACGAATGTGCCCGAGAATCAGGGTGCGGTGGTGGTGATCGTGGATAAAAACGGCCTCACCTATAAAAAGATGATTCAAGATGTCGGCAAATCGCTCGCTCCAAAAGCCTTTGACCAGCCCTATTTTGCAGAAACCTTAGAAGAAGCGAGACAGCTCTTACAAAAACACTTTGCGGTTCATTATCCCTAAGGATCAATGCTTCAAGGGAGCAGACCGAGGGTATCCACCAACGCATCGAGCGACTTTAAAAGCTCATCCGACTCGCCATTGTTGAGCAGCGTGTAATCAGCAATAGCAATCGGGCCGCCTTTTTCGAGCCGTTCAATTTCCTGATAGTCGCGCGTTTCGGCTTCGTGGACGGTCAGCGGGCGATCCTCGCGGCTGGCAAGCCGTTGGTAACGCAGCGCACGGCTGCTGACAATCGCCACTACGACCATACTCGCGCCTAATTCCGGCGACAGGATTTTGTATTCGCTGAAGCTGTAGAGTCCGTCAATAATGATGCTGTTATAGGTGGAAAGTGCGCCTTTGAGATGCGGCAGTGCGCGCAACGCGATGGCTGCCATGCCTTCATTGCGGCGGAACTCTTCGCGCACGATGCGCTCATTTTCGGGGTTAATGACCAAACCACGCCGCACCACTTCATCCACAACAATCCCACCGAAACGGAACTGGAAAAACCCACGCATTTGCAGATGGTGCGCGCACAGGGTCTTCCCTGCGCCCGGCATCCCAACCAACGCCAGAGCGCGAGGCTTTTCAGTAATGGTCATCTAGTCCCTCAAGTAATGGTAACAATGAATAGGGGGATTATAACTGAGGCTTCATCCTCGTAATAGGGGCGAAGACCTCCACACTAAAACGTCAACGCCCGTACAAGACCACCTGCCACACGCCGCTGTTTTGATGGTAGCGCGGGATAAATCCGCCCGCACGGATAGCGGCGTCCACGGCATTTGCCGGATGCACGAAAAAGCGAAACGGATTCCGCCGCAGCCAGAACCACACATTCATCACCCGCCCACCCAACCGCATCCACCATGTATCACGCGGATAAATGACGCCGTAAAGTTGGCGTGCATGGGATGTGGACGCCGCCACCAGTGCAGGCATATCAGGGTAGCAGCACAATACGCGATCCAGAGTGACAATGTCGGCAGGTTCGATTTCCGGCGCAAGTTCGACAAAATTGCCGAATAAGTATTTCACCCGATCCCGATGCCCGCGTTTATCGGCTTCTTCTTGTGATGCACCGAGATAAGCGGTTGAGGCGTCGACGTGTACAGCGGATTGCACTGCATTAGCAAGAAGCTCGTGCTGGATCGCACCCACTCCACCGCCAATGTCGAGCAGGGTTTCACTCGGGCGTGCTGCGCCGCGAATGGCTTTCAGCAGCAAGCCTGTCGTTTTAGCGGGACCATTCCGGCGGTAATCTTCAAGTTCGCCGCGTGCGACGCCTGCATCAAAAAATTTCTCAGCACCCTGACAATGTGGACACGACATAATTTCTCTCCGTTATGCTGTCTTATCGGCAGTTGCAACCGTTTTACCATCAGACGGATCAAGGCTGAGGGTCTGGTCACGATCATCATAATCAATCAACTCGGCGTAGCGTCCCCAATCAATTGCAATATCCAGTTGGCGCTCGGCCAATTCATCCGGAAATTCGGGCGAAAGAGCCGTATAAAACAACTTCCAGGGCAGCAATCCATCTGGAGCAGAATGCAGCATGTCCATCACCCACCGGATCATCGGCAGACGGCGGGCGCGGTTCGCAAAAATTTCTTTGCGCGTCAAAATCGAGGCTTCAGCAAAGGTTTGCCCCAGGGGTGTGATATGAATATCACCTTCTTTAACATCCACAAACCCCAGCATTTCACCCATTTCAACAGTCTGCATCAGGTCAGCCATTTCGATGCCGAGATCGCCTTCCAAACGATATAGGTCATAATGTCCCGAACCCTGATTAATCACTTCCAGCATACCGGAAAGTTCATCGACTGACGAACGCGGCAAAATACGCGTCATCCCCGGCGCACCGGGCGGCGTCCCCACTTCCTTAGCTTCCGGTTCGGTGTGTCCAGCGATCGCCCCATAAATCCGGTCAACTAACGCTTCAAATGCCACATCTTTGCGCTGGCGCGGCTGTGACAAATCAACACGGAACTCGGTTACAATATGCCCCGGTTCCTTACCCATGACCACGATGCGATCAGCCATCGCAATCGCTTCTTCAATGTTATGGCTGACCATCAACACCGCTTTGGTCGGCAGTTTGCCCGATGTCCACAGTTCCATCAGTTCGCCGCGTAGTGCCTCTGCGCTCAACACATCTAACGCGCTAAACGGTTCATCTAAACACAGCAATTCCGGCTCGACTGCCAGCGCCCGTGCAAACCCGACCTTCTGCCGCATCCCGCCGGAAAGCTCACGTGGATAGGCCGACTCGAAACCGTCCATACCAACAAGGTCAATCAGCTTTTCGGCTTTCGTCTTTTGTTCATCGTTCGGCACACCCCGTGCTTCGAGCGCCAACACGACATTATCGAGCACGCTTAGCCACGGATAAAGCGCAAAACTCTGAAAGACCATCGTCGCATAAGGATTGATACCCTCCACCGGCTTGTCCCGATACGACACTACACCGCTGCTCGGTGCAATCAGTCCGGTAATCATCCGCAGCAGCGTACTTTTACCGCAACCAGACGGACCGAGCAGCGCTACAAATTCCCCCTTATGAATATCAAGGTTGATGTCTTTTACCGCCGTAAATAAACGATCGGCTTTGCCAAAGGTGCGCGTGACATGATCCAGATGAAGCAAGATTTCGGATGTCATAAGTGTGCGCCTTTCTATTGATCCATGCGGTAGCGCGTTTCAGCGATATTGAACAAACGCCGCCAGAAAAAGCGGTTAATCAAGACGACAATCACGATCATCGTTAGTGTCGAGGCCAGCAGCAGCGCGTAATTAGCGTTTGCCGTTGCCGAGGTGATGAGCGCACCTAAGCCGACGACCTTATTGGTTTGTCCGGCGAAATTGGTATATTCAGCCACGATGCTGGCATTCCACGCGCCGCCGCTGGCAGTTATCAGTCCGGTGATAATATACGGAAACAACCCCGGTAAAATCAAGGTGCGCCAGCGTCGCCAGCCTTTGAGTTGCAGCAAATCACTGGTGTACTTCAAATCCTGTGGTATAGCAGATGCCCCCGCAATGATATTGAACAATAAATACCACTGTGTACCGAGCAGCATCAGCAATATTGCAGCAATATTCCCACCTGCGGGAACGCTCAACAGACCCAGCAGCAGCACCGGAAACAAGGCGGTCGCCGGAATCGCCGCCAATATCTGTACAACCGGTTGCAGCACCCGGGCCGCACGTGCGCTCGTCCCGATCCACACGCCCACGGGAATGGTCCACAACAGCGCAATGACAATTGCCAGCGCCACCCTTGCCAGTGTCGCCCCTGCCCCGATGACGATCTGCCCCCAGGTATCCGCTGGCAGCGTGAGTAACAGCCCTACCGCAGACACAATCGCATATGCAGCCACCAGCAGAAAAATGATAATCAGCAGCCAGCGTACGGCAGATCGCCGCGATGGCTGAGTCGCAGGTTCCAAACTTGGCACATAGGCTTGTGGTCGGCTCAGCCGCGCATTCACACGGCTGAACACCGGATTAAATACCCGGCTCATAACGACTTCAGCCAAATGTGACCGGCGCAGGCCATCCAGAAACCACGACCCCGCCGGATTATCACTGGTTACCTGCGATACTTTGAATCGTTCCGCCCACGCCAATAAAGGACGCCACACCAATTGGTCGAGCAGCACAATGAGCAGCACCAGCGTCGCGATCCCCAGCAGCAGCGCTGTCGAATCGCCTTTTGATGCCGCTGTTTGCAGATATGCACCTAACCCCGGCAGACGAAAATCCCGATTCCCTAATGTAAAAATCTCCGCCGCCATCAAGAAGAACCAACCACCAGCCCATGACATCACACTGTTCCAGATCAATGGCAGCATAGCGAATGGCAGCTCCAGAGTGCGGAATCGCAGCCAGGGACTAAACCGGAATACAGCCGCCGCCTCGCGCAACTCGGTCGGAATGGTCGTCATCGACTGGTAGAAACTAAACGTAAGGTTCCACGCCTGACTGGTGAAAATCAGGATAATCGCCGCCATCTCAACTGCCATACGCTGCGGCAAAATGGCGATCAAGGCCAGCAGCACCACTGGCAAAAACGAGAGAATCGGCACTGATTGTAAAATATCGAGAACCGGCAGCAGCCAACGCTCAGCGCCGGGGCGGCGAGCCGCTGTATAGCCATAGACGAGTGAAAAGGTCATCGAAAGCGCATAGGCCGCCAGCATCCGCCCTAATGACAGCAGCGCATAATACGGCAGCGCACTCGCTGACAGGCTGATGTCTGGCCCGACAACAACAGCAGGTGTATTAAAGGCCAGTTTGATGCCGAGAAAAATGAGAACGCCAACCAGCAGCAGGGCTACCACATCACTCAGGTTAAAGAGGCGTAACGAAGGGATAGGAGGCCGGAAAGTCAACTTACGAAACGACATTGTTGCCTCCTGCGTGAGTGAAATGCGGCGTCATTGCGTCAGACTAATCATACCCCGACTAGCCGTGATTTACATGTGAAAGCGGTGAACGTTCAGCCTACGGCTTTCGTGCTATAATGCCAACCATTCCATATTCTTGATTATCTACCTAAATCGGCAGATGACGATGTCCGAAAATCAATCCCTCTTAGCCAATCCATACCGCCCAATCGAAGGGGATGCTCTCGCAGCCACACTGGCTCCTTTTGCCGGTCGGCAGAAAGCCTTCGAGCATCTGTACCAGCAGTTGACTGACCCCGCCAGCGCCGGAGTCAGTATTATCCTGGGGCGGCGTGACATTGGTAAAACGGCTCTGTTACGACACTTCAATTCTTACTTTGATGACAGCTTCGTTGGGGTTTATCTCCCTCTGAAAAACCAGAACTTTGGATCCGAGAGCGACTGGCTAAATACCTTGGCGCTTAGCACCATGCAAGTCCTCAGCCAAAAGGATTTCAGCCTTTACAAACTGCCCAAACAAAACGCCGAAGATCAGGATATGCGCCGTTGGATGTTAAGCCAGTATTTACCCGAGATGTTCGACATCATCAAGGGACGGCGATTAGTCTGGTTATTAGATGATACTGGCAGCTTGATTAAATGGGCAAAAGCAGGCAAGCTGCCCAAAGATCATTTCACGTATCTGGACGGATTGGTCAAGCAGTTTCAAAACCTCGGCATCATCCTGGCGATGGACAGCCGCTACGAGCTGCAAATTCCCGTCATGAGTCCGCTGGTGAACGTGACCGATGTTTACCGCTTAACCAATTTGACCACGGAAGAAACCCGCGCACTGGTACAGCAGCCCATCCAGAACCAATACCGTGTCAATGACGATGCAGCAGCACTCATTTTCGCTGCCACAGCCGGACAACCGCGCCTGGTACAGCGTTTCGGTGCCGCCTTATATGATTATCATCAGGTGACAGACACCCCGCGCACGGTCCTCGGAATGGAAGATGTCAAATCAGTTACTGGCACTGTTCAGCAGCAAAGCGAGGCGGATTTCCAAAAGATTTGGGATGAAACAGCCCGAAATGAACGGCTGGTACTTACCGCGCTGACGCGCTTGATGTACGCTGATCCTCTCACACCTGTCAACACCAATGCCATCGCCACGTGGTTGATCGAGTCCGATTTCCCGCTCGATTTGACGACTATCAACGCGGCTGTTCGTGGGTTGGAATACGATGAACTCATCGAGAGCAATAAAGGAAACCTTGGGCTGCGATCCAGTTTGATGCAAATCTGGCTGCTGCAACATGCCGAGTTACAAACCGCGACCACAACGACTGCATCCTCGACCCCGCCCCGCTGGGGTTTGATCGCGGCGGTTGTCGTCTTAGTTCTGGTGATCCTGGCCCTGGCCTATATCGGCAGCCAGCAGCAGTCAGGCGGTCAATCGTCCGCTGTTACTGCACAGCCGACCCTGACCCTGATTACGAACCCTTAACTAAATTTCATTGGAAAGAGAAAATAATTATGAACCACTCTACAGGCAGCTTCCAGAGTGCGGATGGCACTAAAATTTATACCGAGTCGTGGCTGCCTGACGGTGCTGCCAAAGCCGTCGTCATCATCGTGCATGGTCTTGGCGAACATATCGGACGGTATAGTCATGTGGCACCCAAATTGGTCGATACCGGTTACGCCGTCTATGGGCTTGACCATCACGCCCACGGCAAAACAGGCGGTGATCCCCGCACCTACTTCGACAGTTTTGACCAACCGATTAATGATCTCAAACAGTATTTTGACACCATAAAAGCGGCTCAGACCGGCAAGAAAATATTCATGTATGGGCACAGCCTGGGTTCGCTGATTACATTGGCTTTCGCCCTGAAGTATCAACAGGGATTAGCAGGCTTAGTTCTTTCCGGTGCAACCCTGGCCGCCGAAACAACCCAACCTGCTTTGTTGGTTAGTGCCGCCGGAATCCTCAACTCCATTGCCCCCAAACTTGCCATCAGTCCGCCGCTGCCCTCCAGCGTCCTCTCGCGTGATGAGGCTGTCATGCGCGCCTATGACACCGATCCATTGGTCGAACATGGCAATGTACGCGTGCGTATGGGCCACCAGATTTTCAGCACCAGCCGGTATGTTAAAGCCCACTTAAGCGACCTCAAACTTCCACTATTCATCTTTCACGGCGCGGATGACAAGCTTTGTCCACCCGCTGGCAGTCAGATCCTGTACGATGGTGCAGGTTCGACCGACAAAACCTTGAAATTCTACGATGGACTGCGTCACGAAACGCATAACGAACCCGAACAGGGTATGGTGATCGACAACATCATCAACTGGCTCAATGCCCACTAAGCGCAACCGCTGTCTTTACCTGATCGCCATCGCGGCCTTGTTTCTGTTTGGCTTGCCCAGTCGCCTCATCCCACAATCGTTGCCGGATTTCTATGTCAATTATGTCGGCGACGGTCTGTGGGCGATGGCGATCTTCTTCATGTTAGGGGTGGTGTTCCGCTCAGCCTCGACCCGTCGATTAGTCATCATCATGCTCGCAATCACCTATGCCATCGAATTCAGCCAACGCTATCAGGCCGATTGGATCAACCAGCTCCGCAGTGTCAAGCTGATCGGTCTCATCCTCGGCTACACCTTCCTCTGGAGCGACCTCGCCATGTATACCATTGGCATCATCGCTGGCGCACTGCTGGAACATTTTATTTTGTGGAAGCAGCCGCTCCCTACAGATCGTAATTCATAAAGTCGATGAAACCCGGTGAATGGCCGAAGCGCGTCAACATCTCGGCAGCCTCGCTGCGATGTTGGGTGCTGTGAAACAACACATGTGACAAAATGTACCAGATGGTTAACGTCCGCTGTGGATCGTCCCCCACTTGTCCCGTTACCGTCGCCATCAACTGATCCTCGTCAAGACTTTCCAGATACATTTGCATCAAGCCATAGTTCCGGTCAGAAAATGTTCGCAGTACCGCTACATCAGGGAACTCATCAATAGCATGACTGCGAAAGTTGGTCACGCCATGCTCACAAAAATAGAACCACTCTTCCTCAACCATCAGGATATGAAATAAGGTCTCGTGCAGACTGGTGCGCCGGCCAATATCCTGTGCCGCGTTACACTGTTCGGCGCTGAGTTTGGCTGCAAAATCCAGCACCCTCGTATTCCGCCGATAATTGAAATCAAACATTTTGAGGAGTATTGTTTTACTGAGCATGAGATATGACCTTCCTGATTCATGTTAAGCCAACTGTGCCAACACATCCCTGATAAAATCCTTGCGCGATTCCCGATCAAGTTCAAGGTAACAAGTAGGATTGTCGAGCTGAGAATTCGCCAGCAGTACATCAAAGTCAGTTGTTTCGAGTAAGCGCAAACTGTCAGCGTAAGCCCGCAGGGTTGCTTTTCGGGCAGTCGGAATCCAGCGTGTGCCATCATGCCAGATGAAATCGCCCACAAACAAATAGCGCTTACCACCTATCGTCACCAGATAGCAAACACCTCCGTCGCGATGTCCGGGTGTCGGGATAACCTCCACGTTTGCATCCAATATGTGCCGCTTGAACGGAAACAGAATCACCTGCTTCAACACGCGGGTTACATCCGGTGCTTCCACCTCGCTGCAATACAACGGCGCATCAAATCGTTCCGCCACTACATCACAATGAGCAGATTTGAAGTGTGAATCGCCTAGCAATTGGCGATTGAGTCCACCCATTGAGGCGATCCGGTCAAAGTGCGCCTCAATTGTGCTGCTAGAAGAAAAACAGGGTATCAGCAGGTTACCTTCATCCCTCCGGATAAAAAACGAACGATATTTTTTCGGTGTTTGTTTGGAAGGCAAAACTTCGTAGATATTCGACAAAATCTCGTTCATGGCATCTCCTCGCAAAATATACAAATGTTCTACTGCACAGACTACTATTTGTCAAATCACAATCGCGAATCAGAGAAATTCGGTATGATAGAAGCACATCAGTTAGGCATCATTACTCTGCTGCCGTTCATCCTTACCCACGAATACGAACCCTGACTATTGCTCTCTGCTTAAACATTTATTTGTAAAAATGAGGACGGTTAATCATGGTAGATCCGAATATTTTCAATGATGTACCCATATTTGCTTTATTGGATTCAGATGAGCGTTTGGTTCTCGCCCAGCAAGTCGGAGTAAAGAATTTTGAAAAAGGCGAAACGATTTATAAGATTGGTGAACCCGGTGGACATGCTTACCTGATACAACAAGGTAAAGTCGATGTCATGATGATCGATATCGCCAACGAAGAGTTGAAAGTTGACGTGGTCGAAATCGGTGGCATGTTAGGAATGTCATCCTTACTGTCAAATTCCAATCATCTGACGACTGCCGTTGCCGTTGAACCCACCTGCGCCATCGAAATTGACCGCAATGACATCAGCACCCTGCTCCAAAAGAAGCCGATGGCCGGACTAGATATGATGACTATGATTGAAAAACAGTTGCGCGCTACCCATGAACTGATGCGAACCCGTGTCATCCGCAATCCAAACAACGAAATTAAGACACTGCCTACGTTTGGCGAAAAACTCTCAGATTTCCTCACAATGGTAGCGGGTGACATCCGCTTTGTTTATTTCAATTTGGCCTGGTTTGTCTTCTGGATCATCTTCAATACGGGCATTATTCGTGGGCTGCAAGCCTTCGATCCCTTCCCCTTTGGCTTGCTAACGATGATCGTTTCTTTGGAAGCCATCTTCCTGTCGTTATTTGTGTTGATCAGCCAGAATCGTCAGGCAACCCGCGAAAAAGTACGCAACGATATTGAGTACGACATCAACATCAAGGCCGAACTCGAAATCGGGGAATTATTGCAGCGGCTCACACGCATCGAACAAAGCATTAGCGATTTAAAACACAAGTAGTTGTCAAGAATGTCCTAATCTTATCTGGCTCATCCAGAATTTTTGTGCTAAAATAAGAACAAATGAGCGCAAAAAGGGGTTTACATGAGCCAGACATATGATCAAATTTATCAGCGCTTTTTCAACGTGCCGCCGCCCGAACAAATCCAGTATCACGAGTCCAGCACCGACATCATGCGCGAGGCGCGAGGCTTCATCGAAGGCTTCGACATCACTATGCAAACACAAGTCGGCTGCCCCGGCGGATGTTTATTCTGTTATGTCCCTTCCGGGAGAATGCTCACCTCCGAAAATTTACGCGGCGGTCAATGGGGTTTTGAAGTCCGCCCCAAACGTGATGTGGAAAAGAAGTTTGCCGCCCATTTGCAAAAAGGTGATTTGGCCGACAAAACCATTTATTGGAGCGGTGTCACCGATCCTTATGCTACGCGTCCTGCCGAAACCCGCGCCATCTGGGAAATTCTGAACCATGCACCGGCTCATTTACGCCCACGCCGCATTGCCATCCAAACCCGTTATCGTCCCGACCGTGATGCTGCGGCCATAGCCGATTATGTGCGATCAACCCATAGTGAAGATGATGGTCCGGCGGTTGTAGTCAGCTACAGCATCGGCACCGACCGCGAAGACCTCATTAAGTCGTGGGAACGCGCAACGCCTTCTTATAAGCAGCGCATGACAGCCATTCAAACGCTGCGCGAATCGGGTATCTGGGTGGTTCCTACGCTTAGCCCATTTGGTTTGTGGGATGATTTGGCCGGCACGCTTGAACAATTTAAGGCGTGGAATATTCCCTACATCACCACCTTGTTTTTCAAAAAAGCTACTGATTCGGCCAATACTCCGTCACTCTTCTTACAATATCTTGAGCGTGAATATCCCCAATTGCTGGATCGGAATTGGCAAAATCGCCAATTGTCTGCCACGCGTGAAGTCTACGGTAATAACATTTTGCTCTATAAAGCGGGCTTTGCCTCCCTCACTGCACCCCATAAACGGCTGGAAGGGGCATGGGGATAGCCGTTTATTGGCAAAGTTGGCGTCGGACATTCCCTTGTTAAAATTGCCAACTTCGCCATAATGCCTTAGTCATCTTTTATTAAAGGTCTTTGAAAGTGACGGTCGCACAAATGCTTGACTTCGACTCCCTCTGGAATTATGACGATGCTGCCGCCACCGAACAGCAGTTTCGCCAACTGTTACCGGCTGCCGAATCCAGTGGAGATAAATCTTATCATCTCCAACTGCTCACCCAGATCACGCGGGCGCAAGGCTTACAACGCCAGTTTGAAGCTGCTCACCAGACGCTCGATCAAGCTGCCAAATTGCTGACCGATAACCTCCAAACAGCGCACATCCGTTTGCTGCTCGAACGGGGCCGCGTCTTTAACTCTTCGGGAAAGCCAAGCGAAGCTCGTCCTTTATTTTTACAGGCGTGGGAACTGGCGCAAGTTGGACACGAAGATTTTTATGCGGTCGATGCTGCCCACATGCTTGCTATCGTCGCCCCTTCCAATGAGCAAATGGAATGGAATCTCAAAGCGGTAGCTTTAGCCGAATCCAGCACCCGACCCCGCGCTCAAAAGTGGCTTGGTTCGCTTTATAACAACATCGGTTGGACTTACCACGATGCCAAACAGTACGACAAAGCACTAGCTATTTTTGAAAAAGCCCTTCAGTTCCGTGAAAAACAGGGCGAAGCCAAAAGCATCCGCGTCGCCAGATGGTGCATCGCCCGAACACTGCGTTCATTGGGTCGCACGCAGGAAGCGCTCGATCAACAGCTTGCTCTACTGGCAGACCATCGAGCCGCTGGCAGCAGTGACGGTTATGTCAGTGAAGAAATCGGTGAATGCTTACTTGAGCTGGGCCGCTCAGACGAGTCTCGTCCCTATTTTGCGCAGGCATATAGCGAACTATCTAAAGATGTGTGGCTGGTTGCCAATGAAGCAGCTCGTTTAGAGCGCCTGAAAAGGCTGTCATGAAGTGGCAATAAACGGATATATTTCTATTCTGGTTTCCCTATAAGATGAACATAATAATGGGCCATAGTGTGCAAGTGGTACCATTCGGACGTCAAAAAGTGGCGCTTATAGTCAACCACAAACGGACATATATTAAACTGACCGAACGATGTTTAATTGTTCGTCATAATCAAGTGTAAGGGGATAGTGTGACCAAAAAACAGGCATGGATTGGCTTTTGGATTCTGGCTCTAATATGGGGATCATCTTTTCTTTTTATTCGCATCGGTGTTGAACAATTAACGACCTTTCAAGTCGTATTTATTCGTACCGGTATCGCGGCCATAGGCTTGAATATTGCCGCCTACATGCGCGGTAAACGCCTTCCAACCGATTGGAAAGGTATCCGCGACTTGTTGATATTGGGCGTGGTGAATACGGTATTCCCATTTGTACTCATCACATGGGGCGAGAAGAGTATCGAAAGCAGTTTAGCCGCTATTTTACAGGGTACGGCTGCCCTATTCACGATGGTCGTCGCCCACTTCGTCTTTGCTGATGAGCGTATGACACTCCGCAAAATCGTCGGATTGATCATCGGCTTTTTAGGCGTCGTTATTCTAGCCAGCCGCAGCGCCGAAGGCGAAGTCGTCGCGTCGGATGCGACACTTCATTTATTGGGACAGCTTGCGATTGTTGCTGCTTCTTTCTGCTATGCGTTGGGTGGAACCTACAGCCGTAAAGCCATCCAGAACCGCATTGAGCCGATTATTGCCGCTGCCGGTGCCATGACCGTCACCGCCATTATTTCCGGCATCTTAACCTATGCAGCTCCCCTGCTCGGTGGGCCGACGCCAACCCCGCTGGGTGCGCTCACTCCCCGTGTCGCGGGTGCCATGTTAGTCTTAGGTCTGGTGAACACCTTTGTCGCCTACATTATTTTCTACGCTTTAATTCCCGCGCTCGGCGCTGCCCGCACATCCATGGTGACCTACGTTATTCCGGCGGTTGGCTTGCTTTTAGGAGCGATTTTCCTTGGTGAAGCAGTGGATATCAGACTGCTGATTGGCGCAGCATTGATTATGGGCAGCATTGGTATCGTCAATTTGAAGCTGGGAAATATCTTCCGGCGTCCGGTCGCGCCGCAGCCACAGGTGGTTAACGATGGCACAAGCTGAACCACAACTGCGGGTTATGACACCCGATGAAGCGCCAGCCGTCATCACACTCATGCGTAAAATTGGCTGGGACCATCCACTAGAGCAAACCCGGCAAAATATCACATGGGGAGGGTCAGGCAGCTTTTGCCTCGCGTTTGATAAAGAGATTATCGCGACCGCTATTGCCCTAAAATATAGTGACCGGTTAGCCTGGGTGGGGTTAGTCGTCAGCGATCCAGCTTATCAACGGCGTGGGTTTGCGCGCAGGTTGATGAATCATGTCATGCAATATCTCAGTTCTATCGAGAGTGTCATGCTCGACGCCTCAACGCTCGGTTTCCCCCTCTACGACAATATGGGATTTCAATCCCTCTATAAAGTCAATGTCTATGTCGGTGCTGCCCAGAAATTTGAAGTTTCTCCTACAATCCGTCCTATGACCGCCGGGGATCTCTCAACAATCGTGAATATGGATGGGGATGTGGTCGGCGTATCACGTCCACAGGTTATAAATTGGCTATTTCAAACCGGTAATGGTTTTATCGCTGCTGATGCAGGCAAGATCACTGGCTACACGTTCACAAGAACTCAGCTCGACCCGCTGCGCATGGTGGCGTGGAACGCGAAGGATACAACAACTGCCGAATCCCTTTTTCAACTCGGCAGTACGCTAGCCGCTGAAAGTGGCGTTAAATTGCACGTCAGCATCCCCGAACCGAATAGGAATGCACACGAAATCGCCGAACGTCACAACCTCACCTTGGATCGCTCTGTGACGCGTATGGTCTACGGCAAGCAGCCACCTGGTCACATGAGTGATCAATATGGAATTGTGGCATTTATGACCGGGTAGCGATTTACGATTTGAATATGCGAAAAGGGCACACAGGTGTCCTTTTTGTTCTTATTAAGATTGAGTTTGGAAATAAACATTTAACAAGGAAAGGGGGTAGGGGGACGAAAAAGAGGAAAGGAGGAGTGAAGGGGGTTGGCAGCGGCGTACTCTCCCACCACGTTACCATGGCAGTACCATCCGCGCTTGTGAGCTTAACGACCGGGTTCGGAATGGGACCGGGTGTACCCTCACAGCTCT
>JBGAHG010000031.1:0-89828 GCA_044226325.1 Aggregatilineales bacterium | reverse complement strand
AAAATGCAAGTCGTCGCTGCCGTCATGCGTAAACTTTTGCATCTCGTCTTTGGCATTCTCAAGTCTGGGCAACCCTTTGATCCTCATTTTCTTGATCACCAACTTCCAATCTCTTGACTTTCAAGACGGTATCTACCAAAGACTGTTTTTCGGCTCGAAAATATCTCCACTGTTTAGGGTGGTGCTCCACAATATTCAAATAATTTGAGTTATGGTGAAAATGATGGCGACCACAAAAAGCAAATATACCCAACCCACATCACGCCAACAGGAAAAAGAGGCTGCGCGCCGGAAAATTATCGAGACGGCTTATCGCTTGTTCAGAGACGAGGGTTATATCGCCACTCCATTAGTGAAGATTGCCCAAGAAGCCGATGTACCGCTTGCGACGATCACCTCCCAATTTGGTACGAAGTTCATGCTGCTGGATACGCTGGCAAAGGTGTACACCCGTGGTGATGACAGCCCAACGGCCATCTCCAGCCGGACATGGTGGCAGGCGATATTACAGGAACCGGATGCAGCGACACAAGTGCGCGCTTATGTCAAAACCATCCGGATTGTTCATGAGCGAACGATGGGGATTGCCGAGATTATAGGCAAGGCAGCCGCGGCAGATGTTGAAATCGCGGCGATGCGGAAGATCCTCCAAGATGGGCGTTGGGACGATGTGCGATCAGTGGCGGTTTCATTGTCGGCAAAGGACGCGCTGCTGCCTGACCTGAGTATCGATAAAGCGAGCGATATTCTATGGACGTTGGGAGCGGGTGATACCTACCGGATGATGGTGGTCGAGCGGCATTGGTCAGGCGATGATTATCAGATGTGGTTGTCGAATACGCTGATCGCGTCACTGCTGCGGCGGCGGTGAGGCGTGACAGACCAGTAAGCGGGTGTAGTTTATCTCGCTGTGGGCTGATGGCGAGTTACAAACCGGAACGGTATGTGGTCAGAACCCCTCCCCAAAGTATTAGTTTACGACACGACAGTTTTGGTCGATTGAGGGAAAAGCGGAAGGCTCTGAGAGCCTTCCCTACGGGAGAAAAACGCATAAGACTGTAAAAGTGTCGTCTCGTGAACCGAAGCGTCAGGGAGAGGGGAAATATCAAATTCGGGTGCTTAAATGACTGTTTTCGGCTCGAAAATGTCTTCACCGTTTAAGGTGGTGCTGCCAGGCCGATTGGTTTAGCGGGATAATTACTTAAGAAAAGAGAAAAAGTATTAAGGAAAACTGAAATCGTTATTTTTGGGCTATTCTCTTAATGAAAATTGCGGTAAAAATGATTTATATTGATGTTTGAGGCGCATCATAAATTTTATCTCAATTATCCGTGTGTGTGATCGGACATTCACGGAAGAAGATCACACGTCATGTTACAGATTGAGCTCATTAACTTCACAATCAGCATCATCGTTTCGTCGATGTCGCTGTTATTGGGCTTGTTTGCCTGGCGTCAGCGCCGGACACAGGGTACGCTGTGGTTTACATGGTTACTAGCGGCGTTCGCGTGGGTGGGCTGGTGGAACGCGTTTGAGGCGATTGCCGGTACGGATTTGAATGCCTATATTTCACTGAGCAAGCTGGAATATGTGGGCGGTGTGTTTATACCATTTCTCTGGCTGCGGTTTGCACTTCGCAACAGCGGACGCGAACGTCCATTTACGATGGTGCAGCAGTTAGGGCTGGTAATCGTACCACTGGCAACGATCTTACTCGCCTTTACCAATGAGTATCATGGTCTGATCTGGGCGCAACCGCATTTCACTTTAATCGCTAATTCTCCGGTTTATACACCGATTTACGGTTCGTGGTTCTGGGTAAACTTCACCTATTCTTATACCGTGTTCTTGATTGGCAGTGTCATTCTGGTGCGTCATGCGCTGGGTACGTGGCATGTCTACCGTATGCAAGCTCTGTTGATTCTAGCAGGAACGGCGATCCCCTGGATCGGCAATTTGCTGGTGATTTTCGACCGGTTGAACCCGCTGCCCTATATCTATATCAACGGGGTACTGGTGGGTTTATGCGTATTATGCCTGTCGTTCGGCCTGCTGCGGCTGCGGTTATTGGATGTGACGCCGCTGGCCTATGAGACGATCCTGAATAATATTCCTGCGGGCATTCTGGTGGTGGATTTACGGAACCGGATTCTAGCGGTTAACGAGAGTATCAAGACGGTTTTACAATCGCCCTATGAAGACATTATCGGGCAGTCGTTGAGTGTGGCGCTGCCGTTCTGTGCGCCGGAATTGGCTCGAATCCAGCAAAGCCCTGACCGTAAGGGACATTTTAAAACGCATGACCGGATTTATGAAGTCAGCGTTTCGACAGCTTATACCAACGACGGGAAAGAGCGCGGCAATCTTTTTGCGTTTAGCGACATCACAGCGGAAGTACAAGCCGAACAAACCAAGCAAGCCGAACGCGAATTTTCGGACATGATTAACCGATTGGGGTCAACGCTAAACAGTTCACTGGATGTAAGGCTGATAACGGCGTCGATCCTTGACAGCCTTGACCAACTGATCCCCAACAGCCGCTTGAATATCATGCTGATCGATGAGGACGGATTTTCCACACGGGTGGCACAACAACGGGGTTATTCGCCGGACGTAACCGCGCTGCATGAAGAAATGGTTTTTGATTACCGGATTTCGCCGCTGCTGACGGAATCGGTACTGGCTCCGGCACTACACATCGCGCCAAACGTGCGGACTGACATTGATGTGCAGCATTTCAAGGGCAGCGAGCCGATGGATGCGTTCGCCACCATATCGATCATGGCGGATGGTCAGCCGATGGGATTTATCAACATTGACTGTTCCAGACCGGATGTATTTACACCTGAACTGACAAGCCGCTTACAGATCTTCGGACAACAAGCGGCTTTAGCCATTAAGAACGCGCAATTGTACGATCAGACACGGCAGCAAGCCGAGGAACTCAAGAGCCGCGTCAGTTCGCTGATGATTACACAGCAGGTATACAAGGACATCGGTTTCTCGATTGACAGTGATACCCTGCTGCAATTGATACTGGATGCGGCGCTGCGTATTTCAAGGGCCGACGCAGGTTATGTAGCCCTGATGAAAGGCGATCAGCTGCATCTCGCTAATCTCTACGGCAATTATGATGAGGTGCGTCTACGCGAGATACTGGATAAACAGTCGGGTATTGTCCAGCAGACGGTCGTAGGGAAGCGGACACTGGTCATGCAGCTGCCGAACACGCTTGAGTCGGGTTATCCGGATGTGCAGGCACAGATCGCGTTACCGGTGTTCACAGCGGATGCCGATGGCAATGAAAATTTCTACGGGTTGATTGTCTTAGAGACCAAGAAGCCATCGCGATTTACCGAAGACCGGCTGCAACTGCTCGACCTGATCCGCGATCGGGCGGCGATTGCCCTGCAAAATGTGGAACTGGTCAACCGTGTACGCGAACGTGCCAACGAATTCGAAATCCTGTACGGGAAGGTCAGCTACCTCGAAAAGTTCAAGACGGATATGATACGGGTCGCAGCGCATGATCTGAAAAATCCGCTGGGGGTTATCCGCAACTACCTGACGATGTTGATTGAGTCGCCGGAACTCGAACTGGATTTGGACAAGGTTTATCCATCGATGCTGCGTTCGTCGGAGCGCATGATCCAGATTATCCAGAATTTCCTATCGATGGATCGCATTGAAAAGGCGGCAAAGCTCCAGACGATGGAACCGTTCGATCTGGGCAAAGTGGTGGAAGCGGCTGTCGAAGAATATATGCCACGCGCCGTCCAGAAATCACAATGGGTGGATGTGCTGATCCCGGACTTCGAATGTGTGGTGCGGGGCGATTCGGCACAAATTTATGAGGCGGTTTCCAACTTTGTCGGTAATGCGATCAAGTACACGCCGGAGGGCGGACATATCAGCGTGATGTTAGCGGCTGATCATGATGTTGTTCAACTGGAGATTACGGATAACGGTTTCGGCATCCCTGAAGAAAATCAGGCCAAACTTTTTCAGCCATTTTACCGTTCGCAAACCGAAGAAACTGCCAATATTGAAGGTACGGGTCTGGGGCTGCATCTGACGAAGACGATCATTGAGCAGCAGGACGGGGAAATCATTTTCAACAGCGCGTATCATCAGGGCAGTACGTTCGGGTTCAAGATGCCGGTTTATCATCCGGAGAAGGCGCTGGCTACCCGGATTGCGAGTTAGTGAAAAACGGATTGTCACAGACCTTCCCCTACGCGAAGAATATTTTATCCATGTGAAAAGTGTTATCTCCTGAACCAAATATTATGAGGTTCTTTAAGCGTATATAGAGACCAGAGATCAGATAAATTTCCTTTCAAAAGCCGCCGACACCGTTTAGTGTGAGACGAACAGCGGTATGCCCTGCAAAGGCCATGAGCGAAGCGTGGTTGTTAGGGTTGTGATAGTTGCTGTTGGCGAATTCAAATCCTCACCCCCGCCCCTCTCCATTTCATGGCTTTACGACACGACAGTTTTTGTCGATTGAGGGAAAAGCGGAAGGCTCTGAGAGCCTTCACTACGGGAGAAAAACTTATTAGACTGTAAAAGTGTCGTCCCGTGAAATTTCATGGCAGAGGGGATAAAAATGCAATCGTTAGAGCCGAAAAAACGATTCGCCAACAGTACCCGTGGCAGAAATGAAAACCGCCATCGATAGGGTGGATGGCGGTCGAAGATAGGTGGAAGTCGGTTAAAGCGTATACGATCCCTCGACAGCGGGCAAGGTGATGACGGCTTGCGTCCCTTTGCCAATGATCGAACGCACATCGAGTGTGCCACCATGAACGGCGATGAGCTGGCTGGCGAGGGGCAGTCCCATACCCATACCCTGCTGCTCCTGTTGTTCGCGATCCACCTGCCCGAACCAGGCCATCGCTTCTTTTAGTTGTACTTCTCCAATGCCCTGACCGCTGTCGGTGACCGTGATGCGAACGTCGTTATCGACCAGTTTATAGACGATGCGGATGCTGCCATTGACCGGCGAAAAAGCGATGGCGTTGGAAATGACTTCAGCGAAGGCCTGCTTTAAGGCACCGGGTTCGGCTTTTACATAGAGTGTGTCCTTGAGTTCAGCGACCTTTACTTCTACGTTGTCGGGTTGGCGGCTGGTAAATTGGCGCGCTAGTTTATGGGAAGCCGAGATTAGCTCGCTGACATCAATCGGGAAACCATTATCGGCAACTGTTTCGGCGGTGTAGACACCGGTGGTGAGGTGGGTAGCATAAACCATCTGCTCGACGACATGGGCGAGGCGCGTGGCACCCCGGGACATGGTGTCAATGAGATCGGTGGTTTCCTCGGAAAAGGCGGCGTCACCATGCCATTCCAACATCTGGAGCGCGCTGACCACAAGCCCAACGGGGGTGCGGAGTTCATGCGTTACCGTACGGGCCAAACGCATTTTGATAGCTTCAAGCTGCTGCTCGGTGGTAGAGACAATCTGGTCATGATGTTTGAGGCGAACGCTAACCGTTTTTAAGAGTTCTTTGACGGAGAACGGTTTGAAGAGATAGTCATCCGCGCCGAGATTCATGCTGGAACGGACGGTATCGCGGCTATCGACTGCGGTCAAGAAGATAAAGGGAACGGTGGCTGTTTCAGAATGCTGGCGCAATTCGGCCAACACCTGCTGACCATCCATATAGGGCATCATCATATCGCAGACGATGAGGTCAGGGACAAGGTTTAAGGCTTTTTCGACACCATCACGACCATCGGTGGCGGTGTAGGTTTCGTAATAGGCGGCGAGCAAGGTGGTGGCGACCTGATCTCAAACGTCAAGATCATCGTCGATAATGAGTACACGGGTCATTTGGGAGTCTCCTCGAGCATTTGCAGTTTCATTCCAAAATAGTTTGCGGGTGGGATACCGTTGATTCGACTACCCGCGTGATGACACCCAAATGTGTCATTACATAAATTATAGGGGCAGGAAGATGTAATTTAGTATAAAGAATCCATCTTAATTATTACAAAAATCACGTTTTTAATTATGTGCGTTATCAGTAGGGCTGTGGCTAGGATTTGGGTGAGCGGTAACTGCGGATGTCGTGGGCAACAGCATAGGTAGCCGCTTCGACACGGTTGGTCAACTGTAATTTATCCAAGATGACACTGACGTGGTTCCGAACCGTTTTGTCGCTGAGAAAGAGCGATCCGGCAATATCGGCGTTGGTTTTGCCTTCGGCCAGCAGGCGCAGGACATCGATTTCGCGCTCGGTGAGGTCTTTGAAGGGATCTGGTTTATTTTCACCCTGCTGGCGCATCATGGCGAGAACGCGGCGGGTGACAGCCGGATCGAGGAGAGCAGCGCCTTGACGGACAGCATTGAGGGCATTGACGAGTTCACCTGTGCCGACCTGCTTGAGAACGTAGCCAACCGCGCCAGCGGTAATGGCATCGGCAATAAGATCGTCGCTGGCATACGAGGTGAGCATGATGACCTGTGTTTGAGGCCAACGCTGGCAGATGGTACGACAGGCATCGATGCCACTGCTGCCGGGGGGCATCCGAATGTCCATAATAACGACATCGGGTTGGAAGCGTTCGCAGGCGTGGATAGCTTCATCGGCGGAACCGGCTTCGGCCACGATTTTGACATCGGGGACCTGTTCCAAGAGCATCCGCAGTCCCATTCTGACGACTTCGTGATCATCGACTAAAAGCAGATTCAGGTTGTTCATAAGGTTTTTTCTTCTGCTAAGGTGAGCATAATTTTGGTGCCTTTGCCGAGGGCGCTATCAATATCCAATTGGCCGCCGAGCAATCGGGCGCGGTCACGCATGGAGCGCAGTCCATAGCCGAGACGAACAGTATCCATTGATACGCCCCGTCCATCGTCTTGAATGTTCAGGGTAAGCTGTCCATTTTGACATTGAAGGGAAATATTCACATGCCGAGCGCGGGCGTGCCGGAGGGTATTCGACAGACTCTCCTGAACGATGGCGAGGACATGATGAATCTGCATGGGCTTGAGGACAGGTTCAAGATCATAGGACATTTCGATGTCAAGCAGACCGTGAAAGCGCGGGTTGGTGATAAGCTTTTGCAAGCTGGGAATGAGTGGGTCGGTGGGCGACTCGGTACGGAGTGAAACCATATAGCTGCGTAAATCGGTATTCACGGCGTTCAAGACATTTTTGGCTTGCTGAAGGCGGCGGGAAGCATCACTGTCTCGTTCGATAAGTGACTCCATTGACTCTAAGATGAGGCTGGCAGAATACACCCCTTGAATCGCGCCATCGTGAATTTCCTGACCAATGCGTTCGCGTTCGCCGGCTTGGATGCGCTGGACTTCCATTTGTTCGATGAGGTAATCCAGTTCAATTTCGAAGATTTCCAAGGCACGAATGATGGCTATGGCAAGGACGAGCCCGGTGAGCGAACGCAAGACCTGTACGGGAACGCCAACAGTATTTTCAACGAGGGTGTAATTGAGGGTGTTGGCAGGAAAGAATCCGTTTGAGGGAACGATCAGGCCGCCGAAGAAAGCATACGCAAGCAGCGCTCCACCGACAATCCGCAGGGTTTTATAGATGTGACCGATGTTGAGCGGGGCGATATTGGTTTGTGCCTGATAGCGCAGACCGTAGGCGGCGAGGAGGCTACCGGGTAAACCAAGCAGATAGCGCGCCCAGATGTTGGACTCCAACTGCCAAATTTCTAAAGAAGGAAGCAGATACAAGGCTGCCCAAAAAGTGATTCCCCAGATTGCACCGAGAATGATGACGCCTTTTTTCAACCACGGGTAGCGATGTTCCAGGCTGACTGCGCCAAAGATCAGCAAGCACATGAAAGACAATGCCAGCAGGATGTTTTGAAAGGTCGATAACAGATCAATGTAGATGCGGGGCATATAGGCGGATTGAATGGGAATAAACATCGCGCCCCATTCGTGGACGCCATGCAAGATACCAAAGGCCGCAAGCCAGTACAGATCACGGGCGAGACGGAGACGACTGTGCCGCCGTGATTGCAGAAAGATCGCCAAGCCCATGACGAAGAAGGTCAGTCCATAAACAAAAAGGACTATGGGGCGGTTGACGCTAAAAAATTGGCGAATGGTATCCATAGTGATCCAAAGCAGAAAGCCTACTAAGCGGTAGGCTCTCTGCAAATTGTTGGTTTATTGTACCTGATTAGACTGCAAACAGATCAAAGACGGGTGGGAAGCTGAAGATCACGCTAAGTACGATCAGGATTATGGCGATGGTGAAGGCACGCGTCAGGGTAACAGCGCGGTTCTTAAAAGCGAAGTGCAGGCCGACCCAGCTTACGACGAAGGCGATGACGGCGACGGTGGTCTTGCCACTGAGCGCGCCGACCGGCCCTACGAAGGTCAAGAAGGTCTTGAGGCCAGCACCAGCTTTCATCTCGGTTAGGACGATCATGAGGGCTAGGACGAAGCTGCCAATGCCAGCGGCGATAAAGGCTGCGCCCACGGCACGATCCAATTCGGTTACCTTTTCACTGACGGTTAGTTTGCTTTCGATAACGGGTTGATTGTGAGTGTCTACTCGTGTTGCCATGATTATTGTTCTCCTCTAAAGGTTATGCAGGTTGGTTGTTAAAGTTGGTTTGGTATTTCGATTAGGTGACTGGCGCTGCTTTGGTAATCAACGCCCCCAATACTCCGGCAATACCCGCGATGCTAAAGGAGAGTAAGAAGAGTGCGATAATCATGTTACGAGCGCGGCGGTTTTCGGCTAGCTGATTGCCAAAGCGCATGACAGCGAAGGCAACGATAGTGGCGAGGAAGGGAGCAATCCAGGCAACGTGTTCTTTCCATTCCATACCGAAGTTGTGGTACTCAGCCGTTTGTTCACCAGCCAGCAGCCAATAACGAGGATACTCACGCAGTTCCTGGGTCTGGGTAGTAGTATCAACGGTCTTGGGTGGGTTGGCACGATACCAGGGATAAACGACATAGGTGCCGACAATAACGGTGAGCCAGATGATGACGGCCATAAACACCATGCCCCAGCGCAGACGCATAATACGTTCGCTGATGCCTTCAGGTGTAACCCACTTCGGACGAAGGCTGTACAATCCAGCGAGGCCACCGGCGAAGGCCAGTAAGTAAGCCGCGCCAAATCCCATTCCATGTACGAGAGTCCAGAGTTCACGATCGGTGATATGCATTTTATCCTCCAAATTTATTTTTTTGTTGTCTTATCAACTTGTGCATACTGTATCGCGATGGGGAAATGAGGATAAGGTGCATATGTCCCGATTATGGTCGGGACAATTTGGCGCGAAGGGCAATTGTTGGATTAGAGGTTGCCTATAAATCAGCCGTTCCTACCCTAAAGTGCAGGCTATTTTGTTCGACACGGCTTTTGATTCGATGTATGCTGTGCGTAGATGGTCACGATCAGAAACCGCCACCCGAACCCTTCATCAGTTACCCTGGCAGGCCCGTTCGTTGATCGCCCGCAGGTGATGGAGGACGCTAAGCCTTCCGAAACAGCCATTTTCGAGCAGCGCATAGGGGATCGTTTTCAGAAAGCAGCGTGATACACGATAGGGATGATGCGCGTACCAAACTACATGCCGGATCACTTAGTGATGGGAGAATAGCATCAATGTTTAAGGATTTCGGGCAGATTACACAGGCGTTAAGTGGGCAGCAGTACATTTCGACAGATGAAATATCGACGGTCATGTTTTTGGCCGATAAGCTGGATAAGCCGGTATTGACGGAAGGGCCAGCGGGTGTGGGCAAGACGGAATTGGCGAAGGCGTGGGCCAACGCGAACGGACGCAAGCTGATCCGGCTGCAATGTTATGAAGGACTGGACGAGAGCAAGGCTCTCTATGAGTGGGAATATGCCAAGCAGATGTTGTATACGCAACTGCTGCGGGATAAGTTGAGCGAAGTGCTGGCGAATGCCGAAAGTTTGAGCGAAGCGGCAGACCGATTGGGCAAAGAGGAGAACGTATTCTTCTCGCAGCGGTTTTTGCTGGCACGTCCTTTGCTGCAAGCCATCACCTCATCGGAGCCGGTGGTGCTTCTGATCGACGAAATTGACCGCGCGGATGCCGAGTTCGAGGCGTTCCTGCTGGAAATTCTGAGCGACTTCCAGGTGTCGGTGCCGGAGTTGGGGACGATCACGGCGACGCATAAGCCAACGGTGATCCTGACCAGTAACAACACGCGCGAACTTTCGGAAGCGTTGAAGCGGCGCTGCCTGTACCTGTTCATTGATTACCCGAGCCACGAGTCGGAACTGCGAATCGTCAAGATGCGTGTGCCGGAGTTGAACGCCAAACTGGCACAGCAAGCGGTCGAGGTGGTGCAGCAGCTCCGGCAGATGGATCTCAAGAAAAATCCGAGTGTGTCGGAGACGATTGATTGGGCGAAGTCGCTGGTGATGTTGAATGCCGACAGCCTCGACAAGCAGACGTTGGAGACAACGCTAACGGTGCTGCTGAAGCATGAGAGCGATGTGCAGAAGGCCAAACGGGCACTGGCAAGCGGCAGTGGTGGACATCCGCTCAGCCGGCGTGGTGGTGGCGACGAACGGCGTCCGGGCGGGGATGATGTGCGCGGCGGCGGGCGGCGAGGTTGGCCTAATTAAGACAGGAAATACAAGAAATTTAACCGCAGAGACGCAGAGAGCGCGGAGATAATACGGAGAGGTGAGGGTAAATGCCCTTGCCTCTTTTCATAAGTCGAGGTGGGGATGGAGATTGTACCGTTTGAGGCGGGACATGTGGCGGGTGTAACACGGTTGGTGAACGCGCAGATCGCATCTGTGCCGCCTTACTGGCAGCTTAGCGAGGATGCCGTGTGGGATATTCTGCAAAAAGAGTCGCTGTGGGAAATTCATTACGAAGATGATGAGCCGTCGCCCTGGACATGGCATACGGAGACGCTGTGCGTGGTGGAAGATGCACGGATGCTGGCGGCGGGACGCTTTACCTATCGTTATGATGAAGGACGTTTGGGATTGATCTTCGGTCGGTGGTTGGTGGGCGAGGCCGATCAAGCGGTGGGAATGCTGGTGGATAGATTGCTGGCGAAACAGAGTGGGGATGCGGTTGAGGTCATGGTCAATGGACGCAGTGATTTTGGGGTGGGTTGGAGCGGTGTGCCGATAACGGATGCGGTGGTGATGGGCGTGCTGGCGGCGAAGGGATTCGTGCCGTTCCAGAAGTGGGTGATCATGACGGCGGAGATTGAAGCAGAAATTGAACCGCACAGACGCAGAGAAAGCACAGAAGGCACTGAACCCACTCCTCAGTCCTCCCACGCAAGTGTTCAACCTCACCCCCCGCCCCCCTCTCCGTATACAGAGAGGGGGAGCCAAGCGATGCGGTGGCGGGTGGATGGGGGGCGGTTGGAGTGGGATGTGCAGATTTACGATGGCGAGGTGATGATCGGGGAGTGCCAGTCGTGGGGGATTCCGCCGGAGTTTAACGGGTGCGCGGGTTATGAGGAGTGGATAGAGATCGAGTGGTTGGGTGTCGAGGAGGCCTATCAACGGCGAGGATTGGGGCGGCGCTTGTTGGGGGCACAGCTACAGTATCATGCAGGGCGGGGGGTGAAGCACTGTCTGCTGTATACCGAGGTGACGAATGTGGCAGCGCGGGCGGTGAATGTGTCACTAGGGTTTGAGGTCAAGGCGGAGGTTTGGGGGTGGACGTGGAAGGCAGAGTCATAAGACCACTTTTAGGGCTTTGGAATCAGGATGTCAGCCATAACTACCGAATAGGAAGCAAGTATAGGTGGGGTAGTAAGGGTCAGGAAAGCGCAGTATGGTCAGAGGTTTTTGTTAGTTGTGCAAACGCCTTAAAATGTGCATAATATACGATAAGTGGTGTTGTAAACAATTCATCAAAACCACGGCTGACATTGAAGAACGACCAATATGCAACCCAACCCGCCCCCGTTTTGGGCGGATGTGAAATGGCGCTGAAACAGGACTTCCGGCTCTTGTAGCCGTCAACATTAACGATGAAACTTTGTATTCGTAAATGGTCTGTACGGGACATGAGCCCACCGTAAAGCGGCGAATCGGGAATAGAACCTCGAAGGATGAGGCCGATTCGACCTTTATTAAACGGGCGCACCGCTTTCAGGCGCGACATTTAACGTTCTCAAGTGCCTTCAAACGCAACAGCCGTGGCTGCATTCGTACAGCGACGGCTGTTTGCTTTTAAAGGGCTGACGGTTGGGAAAAGGTGTTGTTACCGCGCTCGAAGTGCAAAAGCGCGATAAAGAACGGGTCAACGTATATATCGACGGCGAATTTGCTTTCGGCCTTAACTTGCTCGATGCCGCCCGTTTGCGGAAGGGGCAAGTGCTATCCGAGGCAGAGATCGCCGCGCTGCGGGACGCGGATGCAGTGGTGCAGGCGGTGAATACGGCTGCCCATTTCCTGAGCTACCGCCCGCGCAGTACCCAAGAAATCCGCCGTAACCTAAAAGAAAAAGAAACACCGGAAGGCGTCATTGATGCCGCAATCGAAAAAATGACGGGGATGGGTTACCTCGATGACGCGGCCTTCGCGCGTTATTGGGTAGATAACCGCAACCAATTCAAGCCGTTAAGCCATCGAGCGCTGCGGCAGGAACTCCGCCAAAAGGGATTGGCCGACGCAGTGATTGATGAGGCGTTGGGCGAACTCAGTGAATCTGATCTGGCGTATAAAGCCGCAACTACACAACTGCGAAAGCTCCGCAACCGCAGTGTGAAGGACTTTAAAACAAAGATAAATGCCTTTTTACAGCGTCGGGGATTTTCCTACAGCACCACTCAGGATGTCGTCAGGCAGTTGATCGAAACGCTTGAAACTGATGACCCCGACTATTTTAACCGGGACAATAATAACGATGAGGAATAAACCGTTATGGAAGGAAGTACACTTGTTGGCATCGTAATCGCTTTGATTATCGGGCTGGGGGTGGGACTGGGAATCGGGTTTTACGGCCTACGATCCTACCAGAATTCACAGGGTAAGAACCGCAAGGAACTGGCAGATGCTGAAGCCCGTTCGATTGTCGATCAGGCACGCATTCAGAGCGAGACTTTGCTCAAGAACGCCGAAGCCAAAGCCCGTGCAACGACCGAAGAAAGTGAACAGGCCTCGCTGCGCCGCCGCCGTGAATTGGATAAAGAAGACGAGCGGATGACGAAACGGCGTGAAGAAGTCGATAACCTGCGCGAACGAATGGAGCAGCGTGAACAGAACCTGAATAAGCGTCAGAGCCGGATGGACAAACAGCAGAGCGATTTGCAAAAGTTGGAAGAACAACGTGCCGCTGAACTCCAGCGCATCGCACAGATGACCACCGATGAAGCCAAGAAGGAAATTTTGGCTAACGTCGAACGCGATTCACGCAGCGATATGGCGCGTGTAATCCGGCAGGTGGAAGCCGAAGCGCGTGAAGAAGCCGACAACCGCGCCCGTGACGTGATCGCACTGGCGGTACAACGTTTGGCCTCCGAACACGTCAGCGAAATTTCGGTGAGCGTGGTACAGCTCCCGAGCGACGAAATGAAGGGACGTATCATCGGACGTGCGGGCCGTAATATCCGCGCGTTTGAGATCGCGACCGGCGTCGATGTGGTGGTGGACGACACGCCTGAATCGGTGACGATCAGCAGCTTTGATCCGGTGCGGCGTGAAGTCGCCAAACGGGCGCTGGCGAAGCTGGTGGTGGATGGACGCATTCATCCGGCACGTATCGAACAGCTGGTAGAAGACTCGAAGGTTGAAGTCGAAAACAGTATCCGCGAAGAAGGCGAACGCGCGGCCTATGAAGCCGGTATCCCCGGTTTGCATCCGGAAGTGATCAAGCTGCTGGGACGGTTGAAGTTCCGCACCAGTTACGGGCAGAACCAACACGCTCACTCGATTGAAACCTCGCACATCGCGGGGATGATCGCGGCGGAACTGGGCGCGGATGTCCAGATCGCCAAGGCAGGCGGTTTGCTGCATGACATCGGTAAAGCGCTGGATCATGAGATCGAAGGAACACACGCGCTGATCGGTGCGGACTTTGCTAAACGGTATGGTGTGAACGCTCGCATTGTGAATGCAATTGCCAGCCATCACCATGAAGTTGAGCAAGAATTCGTCGAGTCGTATATCGTCGAGGCGGCAGACGCCATCTCCGGCGCTCGTCCCGGCGCGCGACGTGAAAGCATGGAAACTTACATCAAGCGTGTCAAGACTCTGGAAGACATCGCCAACAGTTTTGAAGGCGTAGAACAAAGCTACGCCCTGCAAGCCGGACGCGAAGTGCGTATCATCGTGCGACCGGATGTGGTGGACGATTATTCATCGCTGCAACTGGCGCGGGACATCGCACGCAAGATCGAAGAGAGTATGCAGTATCCGGGTCAGATCAAGGTACAGGTGATCCGCGAAACACGGGCGGTCGATTTCGCGAAATAAGACCGGAAAAAGAAGTACCGGGTAAGACTATCAGAAGCCCAAGCAAGTGGATACATCATCCTCTTGTTTGGGCTTTTATATGTTTAAAAATGTTCCTCAACAGATGCAGTGATGTGCTGCCGGGCGGAATTTCCCGGTAAAAGTACCCAATTGGCTTTGATTTGAAATGTTTGCTATAGTGCTTATATGAGCTGGTAGAGAGGTTTATTCATTTAGGGGATGGCTGCGCGATAATTAACTTAGCGATAATATAACATATCACTGTATTTAAAACTAACATTTTTAACCTCTTCGCCGTTAAGCACGCGGCTTTTCCAGTTATAACACTCTAAGCATGTGATTCTCATCCAGTAATGAGGAGGTGAGCTATGAAGCGAATCACAAAATCGCCTTGGGGAATATTACTTGGATTCCTGGCAGGGGTGATTATTGGACTCATCCTGCCAAGAGTTATCCCATCTTTTCAGGGGAGCGTTTCACCCATCCTCGTTGATGGAAGTGCAAGCTGTAATCAACTTGTGCCGGGAACAACGGAACTCATCGTGAACCAACCACAAGCCAGCTCATTTAGCGATGGCACGCGCACCGTCACGGTCACAAATTACAATAGTACTTCTTTTGACTTTCAATCCACTGTCGGGGTTAAGGCAGTTCTTGTCAGTGCTGGCGATCAGGGCAACCTGTATATTTATAATCCCGAAATTCAGGATGATCATAATCTAAAAAGTGTGTCCGGTTCCAGCGGCCAATTAATAGCCATTAACCATATTTCATTCTGTTACGAAGGTGAAGCGCTGGCTATTACGTCAACGGTTACGCCAAAGCCTTTTGAGGGTTGTACCCTGTTCTACTGGAAAATGCCCAAGCATTATCATACGTGGACAGCAGCAGGATTCTCGATCAGGCAGACTTTGGAAAGTGTATTTGATGTGCCGGATGCCTTTGGACTCGATAACACTACACTACCCCAAGCATTAGATTTAAGTGGTGGCTCCGGCACAACCGGGGCGGCACCGGTTCTCTTTCGAGCGGCTGTGGCAGCACTCTTAAACTCAGCCCATCCCGGTGTGAATTACCCACGAAAAACAGATCAAATTATCGCAGACGTCAATGCTGCGCTTGCCAGCAATGACCGCGATACCATGCTCACGCTCGGTTCAGCATTGGACGCGGATAACGATCTCGGTTGTCCGTTAAGTTAGTACAGGAAAAGGTGGGAAGGTTACAGACCTTCCCCTACGACATACAGGACGCGTGGAGACATGCGTCCTTTACTTCTTTAGTGCGAACTTCAATCCCCCTTGAAAACCCGGGGCAACCACTTCACAATGATTATGATTAGCGACCACTTGTTTCACTAAAGTCAGCCCCTGATAGTTGCGACTTTCGAGAATTGCCGCAAAGCGAATGGCATCGGTCAATGTAGTGTTATCGGCACTTTCTTCAAGTTCACCCACATAAATGTATAGTCTAGCTGGAAGACTCTGATGTTCCTTGGCAAACGCTTCTTCGTGCTTAAATGCGAACCTGTCGCCATACGCCAAAGCAGGAGCACCAGCGATATATGTATCGAAAAGATCTGGCTGTTCAAACATGGCAAGTGTCGCGAATAACCCTCCTGTCGATTGTCCTACTAACACGCGCTTTGATGGATCCGTACGATAATCTTGGTCGATAGTAGGTATCAATTCATTTTTGATGAATTGAAGAAAGTTGCTTGCATCGCCCGTTGGTGATGGACAGTTGCTCCTATTTGCGAGTGTTTCTTCCACCTCCACACTGCGAACAGGCGTCAGGTCGGGGCTTCGCCGGGAATACGCAATTTTGAATGACTCAATCGGGTCTTCATCTTCGGGATAGCCAATGCCAACAACGATGGCATCGGTGGTACTGCCGCACCATGCGGTAATTCGAACCATATCCGTGACGAGGCCAAAGTACCAGTTCGCATTAAGGAGATACACGACGGGCCACCTAGCAGGCGTATCGTCGAAGGGCCAGCCTGCATCGGGCGATTTGGAATAAGCATATGGCAGACTGATTGTGATGCGATATTGTCTGCCTGTGTGTTTCGATTCTATCATACGCACTTCGCTGGCAAGTATGGTCGCGGGTTCTGGTGTCATCACTGTTCTTTATTATTTGATCCCAACGCAGCGCTAACATGGCGATCTGTATTCAAGCTACTCACCAAATTATTGATACGCAAGATATCTAAATTACGTATTATATCGTCAAAATATTTCAGAGGAAATGTACCGAGAATAACGAGGAATACAAAAAGCAAGCGGCCAAGGTATCTTGCAATCGCTCTGGTGTTAGATGACGAGAGTAACAGAAATACGCTGCGGGTAGATAAAGGTGGACATGATGTGCCCATCCTTACAAAATTAGGGTAAGAAGGCGGGAAGGTCTGTGACCTTCCCCTACGACATACCTGAGGAGAGGACATGTTTGAAAATGAGGGAGACCGTAATCAAGAAAATTCAATTCGGGAGCACACATAGGTGCTCCCCTACGGGAAGACTTGTTCTTTAAAAATAACATTCCCGCAAAAGGTGTCCTCTCCTCAGCTACGACATACAAGGCGCGTGGGGACATGCGCCTTTTTGTTGGGTAGCCTTAAAGGGCAGCGAGAAATGACCGCACAGCATCCATATAAACGGTCATCTGTTCGCGGTGGATGCTGTGACCGGCATCGGGAATATGGGCAACCTGAAGCTGCGGAATGAGGGCTTTCAGTGCTGCCTCACCTTCGGTTGTCACAATCGCTCCAAGTTCGTTATCGGCGGTGATCAGCAGTACCGGACAGGTGATGCGCGCCAAAATCACTTTCCAATCCATACTGGTCGGGATGCTGGTTTCAAACAAATCGATGATGTTGGGACTGAGCCGCAATTTTGAATCCGCCCAAGGCCCAAGCTCGGCTTCCGACCAAGTTGGCCTCACCAGCCGTTGTTCAGCAATGAGTTCAGTGCGGGACTGATTCTTCCGCTCGGCAAAACCATCACGCATTTTGGCGAGTTGTTGGGGGTTGGTTGGTGGGGGTACACCTTTCGCGTGCCACCAGGCCGGTGGGTCTTCTAAAAGGATTGCACCGGGCATATCCGGCACCATAGCGGCTAAGGTCAAGGTTGTTACCGCACCCATCGAGTGTCCGAGGATCAGCGGTTTGTGTAAGCCCAGTGTTGTGATAATGCCTTTGAGATCGGTGGCCTGTTCTTGAGGGGTATAGCCACGCTCGGGGGCATCTGAAAAACCGTGACCACGCGCATCGGGCATGATGATGTCATAGTCCGATTCGAGCGCTTCGGCGACAGGTATCCAGCACGTGCCATCGTCACTGAAGCCATGTACCAATACCAGCGGCGGTTTCTTTCCGCCAGTGCGCGTATAGTGTAAACGCAATCCATTGACCTGAAGATCGCCTGATAACCAACCGGACATTTTTTCTCTCCAATTCAAAACTATAACTTTCCAAAGATTTTTTGTATAAGCCTAGATTATCAGCCGTCCGAGGGAATTCGTCCATTACAACTGATACATCATTGCCAGCGATTTGTAACATCCGGGCGAAGGCAGAGGCTTCAATGTCAGTAGGCATTTGTGATTTAGCTCACTTGTCAGGCCAACAATCTAAGGCTAGGGTGCTATTAACACGATTTTTGTGGGTCGTTATGGGTAGAGGCGCATCTGACTTACGCCGCTACATGGAGCGCCGTTTCATGTGGAACAAAAGGAATAATCGCTGGTGGAGTCTGGTGTGCGTCTGCATTTCGCTGATCGTTATCAGCCTGGATAATACGATCTTAAATGTGGCGCTTCCTGCCATCAGCCGGTCGCTGGGAGCCAGTGCCAGCCAACTGCAATGGGTATTGGATGCTTATGTGCTGGTGTTCGCGGCGATGCTGCTGACAATGGGATCAATCGGGGATCGGGTCGGACGCAAACGGGCACTTCAATTTGGATTGGTGTGGTTCGCAGCCGGATCGCTGGCGGCGGCACTCTCGGCCACGACCAACATGCTCATCCTGACGCGGGCCTTTCTGGGGATTGGCGGCGCGACGATCATGCCATCGACACTTTCGATTATCACGGCGAGTTTTCCTGATCGCAAAGAACGTTCCAAAGCGATTGGCATCTGGGCGGCGGTGTTTGCACTGGGTGTGGGCATCGGGCCGGTGATTGGCGGCTGGCTGCTGGAGCGATTCGAGTGGGGTTCAGTGTTCATGGTCAATTTGCCGATTGCGGCGGTGGCACTGATCAGCGGACAGATTTTCATCACTGATTCGCGGGATGAAAACGCACCCAAACCGGACGTCCCCGGTGTACTGCTGTCGATCGTCGGGTTGTTCGCCCTGGTTTATGGGATTATCGAGGCGGGGCAAACCAGTTGGACGGATACGACGGTATTGACCGCTTTTGGTGCATCTATCGTCCTGCTCGGTTTATTCGGGTGGTGGGAAAGCCATACGTCTCATCCGATGCTGCCGATCCGTTTCTTTCGTAATTTGTCATTTACCGGCGCGAATATCGCGGTCGCTATGCTGACCTTCTGCCTGTTCGGGGCATTATTTTTCCTGAGCCAGTTTTTCCAATCGGTGCAAGGGTATTCGCCGCTGGAAGCCGGGGTTCGCATCCTGCCAATGGCGCTGATGGCGATGGTCGCATCCGGTTTGTCGTCGCGCCTGTCGGAGCGGTTTGGGATCAAGATCGTCACCTCAATAGGCTTATTGATTTCGGCATGTGGTTTTCTGTATATGGCAAGTCTGGCGGTCGCGGACATTCCTTATGGCGTGGCGGTAGTGGGATTGTCGATTACCGCGCTTGGAATCGGGCTGGCGATGCCGGTAGCGACCGACTCGATTATGGGATCAGTGCCGGTGGATAAAGCTGGAGTCGGCAGTGCTATGAATGACACGACACGGCAAATCGGCGGGGCGCTGGGGATCGCAATCCTCGGTACGATCATGAACCGGACGTATCTGGTCAGCGTGAATAATCTGCTGGCGACCAATCCACTGTTCAAGCTGCTGCCGGATAAAGGCGTCGAAGCCATTCGAGCCAGCATCACCGGCGCGCATGTGGTCGCGGAGCAAATTCCGGTGGCGGCTATGGCGAAACAGTTAACGGATACCGCTAACGCGGCTTTCGTCACCGGTATGAAAGATGCGTTGTTCGTCGGCGCAGGGATTTTGCTGGCGGCGGCAGTCATCACGTTTATTATTTTGCCCGCGCACGTCCAGGCGAGTCAAGAAACGGCTGTGCCCTCCACAAAAGCCAGCCTTCAGGGGACAGACTGAGCGAGGGTTAAGTCTTGCTAAACCATCCTCTCCTCTAAATCCCCTTTTCGCTGCGCAGCGAGGGGACTTCAAAACATTCTTTGTTCTTCAGTGATGGAACTGAAGGAAACGAACTGGCAATTAATATCGCCAGGGCTTTATGCAGCCGCTCCGATTTGCTACATGATCCATTTCAGTGTTCAATGTGGGCACGGTTAAATGGGTTGATGTAGGATCATGATCAAATTTCTGTTTACGATACTCCTGAACGTTATCGGGATCGGTTTTGTGCTGGTGGTGATCTTGCTGCCGATTGTGCCACAGTTCAAGAACGACAGCCGCGTCGATACGGTGATGGCGGCGGTGTTGTGCAATCCGGGGGAACGGCTGATACGCGCGCAAAGTACTAATCCATTGTTGAGCCGGTTCGGCGTAGCCATGACGCCGACCTGTATCAATGGGCAGCAGCGGCGGGATGTGACGACGCGCTGGTTGACCATCGGCCTGGCTGGATTCGCGTTCACCTTTTTGTTCAGTACGGTATTAGAAGTTGTATTGATTCTGAACGCTATCCGACGCCGGATTGTGCGGGCAGTGAGGCCCAGAGATGTGTATAGGCCAGTTCAACAGCCAGCGACGCTTATGCCATTGAGCCTAAGTGATCAACTCGGGCAGTTGGAGGAGGCTAAGAAGGCCGGTTTGATTACCTATGACGAGTACAACCAGAAGCGGTCCGAGATTCTCAAAAAGATGTAGGGTTGAAAGCAACGCTAATCTTCAATCTGTAAATTGTCCACTCGGCCTATAAGCTCCCGGCAAAGACGCACTATAATCTCACTCGCGTAAGTGAGCGCGATGCGCCTCCCTACGACCATTCATCTGGTATAAAAATAATATACAGCTAAGGCCATCCGTATGAAAATAGGTTGATTGTCCGGTGGTGGCTCACTATACTCTTTTTATTTTCTAAGGAAAGCCAATATGACTCCGATTACGATTCAAGACGTCAAAGTGATTACGACACAGCCTTATGCTAATCAGCGGCTGGTGATCGTTAAGGTGATCACATCCGAGCCGGGTTTATACGGTGTGGGATGCGCGACCTTTACGCAGCGTTTTCACGCGGTGGTGGCGGCACTGGAACATCATGTTATCCCGTATGTCATCGGGCGGGATGTGCAGCGGATTGAAGACATTTGGAACATGAGTATTGTCAACAGCTATTGGCGCAACGGGCCCGTGCTGAACAATGCCATCTCGGGGATTGATGAGGCGCTGTGGGATATTAAGGGCAAGCTGGCGAACATGCCTGTTTACCAACTGCTGGGTGGCAAATGTCGTGAGGCAGCAGCCGTTTATACCCATGCGGATGGCAACAGTATCGAAGAAATTACCGAGAGCGTCCAAAAGTTTATGGAGCAGGGCTACCGTTATATCCGTGTGCAGAACGGCGGCTACGGCGGAAAATATTCAGCTAATGTGAGTCCGGAAGGATCGGAACACGGCACTTATTATGATCCGAAAGCCTACATGCGGAACGCGCTCAAGGCTTTGGAACATGTACGGGCGACGGTGGGCGATGAGGTCGAACTGCTGCATGATATTCACGAGCGGCTGACACCGATTGACGCGGTGGGATTTGCCAAAATGGTGGAGCCGCTGAAGTTATTTTTCCTTGAGGATGCACTGGCGCCGGAGGACATTGAATGGTTTACGCATATACGGGCACACTCAACCGTACCGCTGGCGATGGGCGAATTGTTTAATAACCCGTTGGAATGGCGGTCGTTGGTGCAGCGCGGATTGATCGATTTTATCCGGATGCATATCAGCCAGATGGGCGGCATCACACCGGCTCGTAACGCGGCGATCTTGGCCCAGACGTATGGTGTGCGGACGGCGTGGCACGGGCCAGCGGACACTTCACCGGTGGGGCACGCGGCGAACGTGCATCTGGATGTGTGGGCGCCGAACTTCGGCATTCAGGAATGGTGCCGTTTCCCCGAGTTTATGTACGAGATGTTCCCCGGCCTACCGGAATGTCGGAACGGCTATTTATATCCCAATGACAAACCCGGTTTAGGCATCGACATTGATGAAAAGCTGGCGGCGAAATATCCCTGCAAGGATGAAGTGCTTGAATGGACGCAAACGCGCCTGCCAGATGGGAGTCCTGCGCGCCCGTAACAGCGGTTCTTAATATTGTTAGTATAAAGATTTAGGGCAATTTATCATGCTGGTGAACGATCTTCTGGTCTTGCTCACACGGGTATTCTTTGTTTCGCTCGCCATCATCACCTTCGTTGACTTTGTGCGACACGGCGACCGCATCCGGCGTGATATTGCCCTCGTGTTTATATCGCTTGCCAGCACCACGATCATCACGGTCATTCTGGGGATTCTGGGCTTGCAAGTGCCGCTGCTGCTCAAGATTGGTCAGGTAGGGGTCGTCAGCCAACCCTACCTGCTGCTGCGATTAGTGGCTTACTTCCGGACTGTACCGCGTAATATCAAGTGGCTGGCGATTGTGGGCTGGGTGGTTTCGGCGGCGGTGGTGGTCTTCTTCACGGCTCCACTGCCTCCGGCGGTGACACTGCCAGTGCTGCTGTACTTCATCGTGATTAATGGTTATGCGGTGTGGGCGTTCATACGGGGTGCATTCTCCAGTACGGGTGTCGCCCGTCACCGACTGCGCTTCGCGGCGGCGGGTTCGGCTCTGCTGGTTTTCTTGTTTGTGGTAGCGGGGGCACGGTTAGCCTTACCCAAGGCATGGCCGGATATTACACCGGTGGTGCAAACGCTGTCCATTTTGACGGTGCTGACGTATTACCTCGGATTTGCGCCGCCCCGCTGGCTGCGACAAAGCTGGCAGTTTATGGAACTGCGGAATTATTTACTGCAAGATTTGCCCACCCTGCATACTCAATCAGCATCCAGTGTATTGGTCCGGCTGCGGCAGGCGGTGATGCGGGCAGTCGGAACGGACAAGGTTTTCGTCGCCCTATGGGATCGTGAAGGCAATAAGCTGGTGCTGGAAAACGTCCCTGAAGCGGCAGCGCTGCGGGATTTCAATTTGAACGAAGGCATCTTCAAACAGGTTTGGCGGCAGCCAGAGCCGACGATGGTTTACAACACCGCCAGATTAAGCGCCGACGACATCCGGTTGATGAAGACGCTTGATGCCGAGATGATGTTTTTTGTGCCGTTTGCGACCAATGAAGGGGCAGTCGGGCTGCTGTTGGTTTTCCTGGAATTCGCCTCGCTGTTTGTGGATGATGACCTCAACCTGCTCACCATTTTTGCCCAACAAACGGCCATGTTGCTCGAGAACTTCCGTATATTGGACGACCAGCGTATGTATTCCCAGGATTTGGAGCGCACGGTACAAGCCCGTACCGAAGCGCTAAAACGCTCGAATGATGAACTGCGCCAATTTGCCTATATCGCTTCACACGACTTACAGGAGCCGCTGCGGATGGTCGTCAGTTATTTACAACTGATTGACTCGCGTTACGTCAGCCAATTGGATAACGATGCGCGGGAATTCATCGGGTTTGCGGTGGACGGCGCCAAGCGGATGAAGAACCTGATTGAGGGGTTACTGGCCTATTCGCGGGTGGAAACGCAGGTGCAGAATTTTGCGACGGTGGATACGCAAAAGATATTGGATGACGTGCGAAATCTTTTGAAAGTCAGCATCGAGGAAAGTGGTGCCACCATCGTCAATGATCCACTGCCCAAAATTAAAGCCAATGAGGCGATGATCGTCCAGCTTCTTCAGAACCTGGTCAGTAACGCCATTAAATATCAGAAAGACAATAAGCCGACGGTTCATGTGAATGCGGCACGACAGAACAAGGATTGGTTGTTTTCGGTGAAGGATAACGGCATCGGGATTGATGCCAAAGACCTCGAACGAATCTTTGTGATTTTCCAACGGTTACACGCTCGAAATGAATATCCGGGGACGGGCATCGGTTTGGCCGTGTGCAAAAAAGTGGTGGAACATCACGGCGGGCGCATCTGGGTCGAGTCGAAAGTGGGCGAAGGGACGACGTTTTTCTTCACCATTCCGGCGTGAGGTTCCGTATCGCGGCTTACTTTGTGCAGACGGTGCCAGCGGGGCTGAAATCGTACCGCCCAAAATGATCATATGAGATGATATCCAAATCACCAACGTCCCTCACATACAAGGTATGCTTTTTGCCGTTGGTCACCACCGTTTCGATTTCTACCCAGGTTTTGGTCGTGGTGGCTTTTTGAAAGGCGTCGGCTACCGTTTTGGCCTTCAGGTTGAACATGTAGCTGCTCTGGCTGTCGCCGCCAAGGATGGTCATTCCGCTGGTCGTACAATAGAACATAACGTGCCGGTCATAGCTGGTAATGTTCAGCGCGCGCGGTTGTCCGTTGGTGGTGATTTGACTGCTAGTAGGCCATGCCTGCATCAGGTTACTGTTCAAGTGCTCGAAATTTTCCCATTCAAAAGTTTGACCGTTAAACGTCAATGAACCTTTGGCCGGGTTAGCAGCAGTGATTTCTTTTTTGAGAGCATCGATTGCTGCCTGGTCAGACACGAAGAAGTTGAAAGCCAGTGTGTCGTCGCCATCATTGCCATTGATATAAAGGGTGTGATCCGCACCGCCGTTCGCGCCGTTTTGCAGGATAACGAGGTCGTCGCCGCCCGTTTTGACACCCGCGTCGCCATCCACTGAACCTTCGACCGTGCCGTTAATGACAATCGTGTCGTTGCCGCCCACACTGCCATCCACATCTTCGTTGTCGTCGGCTTGAATATCACCGCCGACCGTACCGTTGTTGATGATGAGGTCGCTGCCGCCATTTTTGCGGGCATTGTCACCATCCATATCATCGCCGACCGTACCGTTGTTGACGATGACATCATTCCCGCCGTTGACGAGTGCGGTATCACCATCCATATCACCGGCGACAGTGCCGTTATTGACGATGACATCATCGCCGCCGCTGCCAGTCGCTACATCGCCTTCGATGTCGCCGTTGCGGCCTGTGCCACCGTTTTCGGATACGGTCGTGCCGTTGTTGATGATGGTGTCGTTGCCGCCGTTACCGATGACGCCATCACCGAAGAAGGCACCGATCACCGTTTGATCTTTATCGACGGTGATCTGTTGATCACCGGCGCCGCCGATGATGCCGTTACAGAGGGTTTGGTTCGTCGGTTTGCCGGACTGAGGTCGGCAGTCTGCGACGACGAAGGCCGTCATGCTGCCGAGCATGATGAAACTGAAGAATAAAATCAGCAGCGAACGCGACCATTTGCTTGTAGTGATGAGTTTGTGGTTAAGCGGCACAGGCAGTCATGACTTGTTATTAGACGGAATAACTCCAGTCTATCACGGAAAGTTGACAATAATGAATGTACACCGTTGTTGTTCACTTTACGTTAATTGTTTTTGGGGAAAACTAGCGTTATTGCTGTATCGCACAATGGGTAGTGAAACGAATTGCAGCGGAAAAGGCACACCTTTTCCCTCCTCTCCTTTTCTCATCCAAAAAGCATGATCTAGCACACTACTGAAATATTGGGACGAAAGCCTATGCTGGTAGTAAACATGATGTATTTGTAGGAGATGCGACCATGATCTCGCAAAACCTGCTGACGAGCAATTTACTCGATTGGTTGTTAGAGAAGACTGATCCAGGCATCCGATATCTCGTCTTGCGTGACTTGCTCGAGCATCAACCAGATGACAAAGAACTAAGAGCTGCTTGTGTGGAAGCACACACAAAAGGCCCGATTGCCATAATCCTCACTAAAATGGAGAATGCAGGGTATTGGATCGAACCCGGTCCGGGGTATTACCCCAAGTATCATGGAACGGTTTGGTCTATTATCTTGCTCGCCCAATTAGGAGCGTCCGCCGCATATGATGAGCGTATTGGGCGCGCATGTGCCTATGTGCTGGATCATACTCTCACAGCAGGTGGTCAGTTCTCGGTAACGGGATCCCCATCCGGTACTGCCGATTGTTTACAGGGGAATCTCTGCGCCGCATTATTAGATCTTGGTTGCGATGATCCTCGCCTTGAAAATGCCTTTGACTGGATGGCGCGAAGCGTGACCGGTGAAGGCGTTGCTTCAGTACATGATCGCCAAGCTACGGTACGTTATTATGCAGGCAAATGCGGACCACGTTTCGCTTGTGGCTCCAATAATAAGCTGGCCTGTGCCTGGGGTGCAGTCAAAGTTATGTTGGCATTCGGTAAATGGCCGAAGGAGCGCCACACACCTGTGATAAGACGCGCGGTTCAGGAGGGGATCGACTTTCTGTTCAGCACAGACCCTGCATTAGCGGACTATCCATCAGGATATAGTGCCAAGCCAAGTGGAAACTGGTGGAAGTTTGGTTTTCCGGTGTTTTATGTTACTGATCTTCTACAAAATGTCGAAGGCTTAGTTGGATTGGGCTACGGCAATGACCACAGGCTAAATAACGCGCTGAATGTGATCCACGAAAAACGGGATGCACATGGGCGATGGGTATTAGAATACGATTATGCAGGGAAAACGTGGGGCGATTTTGGATCGAAAAAACAGCCTAACAAATGGGTGACATTGCGTGCCTTACGCGTGCTGAAAGCTGCCGGTTGAAGTCCGGAACAGATTCATCCTGTTGTGGCGCTACCCGATGACAACTACCCTATCATCATTACGATCAGCGGTTGCGCCGTGCCAGGAGCATCACCGACGAACGTGCCTCAACCGGATAAGGAATGCCATCCCAACGCGGGGCGGCAGCCGGATCACAGAAGTCATCAGGCGAGGGCAAACTGGTATCCACAATCCGACGCCATGATTGACTAGCCGGCAGCGGTGGAACTTCAAAGGATAGCGGTTCCCAATAGGCATTCAACATGACATGGATGTGGTCGCCGGTTTTGGGATGATGGAGACTGAAGGCTAAGCTGTGCGAATCGTCACCCCAATCCGGCTGGTCGAGGTGTGTGCCATGCCACGTGATGTACGATGACAATGGATTGACGTTGAGGTTCCAAAAATAGGCTTCGCGGAAAAGGCTGGACTGTTGGGTGAAGGTGATGAGGCCACGCATGAAATGCAGTAGTTCCGCATGTTGGTCAAGCTGGTGCCAATCGAACCATGAGCCTTCGTTATTCTGGCAGTAGGCATTGTTGTTGCCGTGCTGGGTACGGCGAACCTCGTCGCCCATTTGCAGCATAGGTGTACCCTGCGCGATCAATAAGATGGTGAGTAAGTTCTTGATCTGCCGCAGCCGCAGCGCTTCCAGCGCCGGATCATCCGTTTGGCCTTCCACGCCGCAGTTCCAACTGAAATTGGTATCGCTGCCGTCGAGGTTATTTTCGCCGTTAGCCTCATTATGTTTGGTGTTATATGACACCAGATCATTGAGGGTAAAGCCATCGTGACAGGTGACAAAGTTGATGGTGCGGTTCGGATCACGCTGAAGCTGGTTAAAGACGTCACTACTGGCCGTCAGGCGGTTCGCCAGCGACATGACCGTTTGCCGATCACCTTTGACGAAGCGGCGAACATCATCACGGAATTTGCCATTCCATTCTGCCCAGCGGTGTCCCACGAAGACACCGACCTGATACAAACCGGCGGCGTCCCATGCTTCGGCGATAATTTTGGTTCCGGCCAAGGCAGGTTCGGATTCGATTTCCCATAATATCGGCGGACTGCGTAAGGGCTGTCCCCATTCATCACGCGCCAGCACCGAGGCCAGATCAAAGCGGAATCCGTCGACATGCATGTCGGTGACCCAGTAGCGCAAGCAGTCCATAATCAGGCGGCGGACGATGGATTGGTTACCATTGAGGGTATTGCCACAGCCGGTGTAGTTGGCGTAGTGGGATTGATCTTGTTCGAGGATGTAATAAGCGCGGTTTTCAAAACCCCGCAGGGAGAGCATCGGGCCTGTTTCGTCATCTTCGGCGGTATGGTTAAAAACCACATCCAGAATCACTTCGATTCCAGCTTTGTGCAGCGCTTTGACCATATCGCGGAATTCATCCACCGCACCCAACGGATCGCGGCGTTGGGCATACTGACTGTGCGGGGCGAATAAGGCCAGCGGACTGTAACCCCAATAATTACCAAGCTGCTGCGGCGCATCCTGACTGTCGAATTGTTGAACGGGCAGCAGTTCAACCGCCGTGACGCCAAGTTCTTTCAGGTACGGGATTTTCTCGATCAATCCAGCATAGGTGCCGCGCTGTTCGGCTGGCAAACCGGAGTTGGGATGGCGCGTGAAACCGGCAACGTGCATTTCGTAGATGAGTGAACGTGAGTAGGGTATATGCAGGGGGCGGTCACCGTGCCAATTGTAGGCCAGCGGATCAACCACCACAGCACGCAGGGCTTGGGCACAGTTATCACCGGGGCGGCGGGCGGCTTCACGGTCGTAGCAATCAGTGACGACTGCCCGGGCATAGGGATCGAGCAGCAGTTTGGCACCATCGAAGCGCATCCCGAGTTGTATGCGGGTTTGACCGTAGACCCGGTAGCCATAGACTTGACCGGCTTTCAGGCCATGAACGAAGATATGCCAATAATAGAAGGTACGATTGACCTGAGGATCAAGCAGGATGACGCGGGCAGGCGTCGGATCAGTAGGTTGATCAAACAGCAGCAGTTCAACGGCCTCGCAGTTTTTGGAGAAGACACAGAAATTGACACCGTTTGACTGAACGGTTGCACCCAGTGGGAAACTCTGACCGGGGAATAGATCATTTTTCATGGCGGTAATCGGAATGTACGCTTAACCCGTAAGCAAATATGACATTCCGCCTCCTGAAACCAGCATACACCTGTTTTGAGGGGCATTGCTTAAAAACAGACTTGCTGACCGGCGCACAGCCCACAGTATATGACAAATATTACGGTCGTTTACAGGGTTAAAGAGGTGATGGTTGTCAGGGGATTGACCCTATCTGTCGGTGTACAGTAGTTAATAGCAAAAAGGAAACAATGAATATCAACGGGACGCTAAGATGATCACTTCTGATGAGAAGTATGAACTACGACAACATCTCACATTGATTTCTGCCGAGGTATATTTACTGCTCCGTGCCAACGGCGAAGACGAACGCATTGAGCGTTATAAGATGGTACAGCAGCAAATCAACGCCATCCTGCAAGTGATTGATGAATATAGTCCTCAGCAGTCTTCATCTGCCGACCTCGCGCTTCAATAACTTCACAACAATTATATTGATCAACTTTTTTTATAGATTGTGATATTTGTCACTGTCAGGCTGGTGACATCGACGGTACGCTTCATAAATAAGCAGTGCGATGTTGCACCGCGACTTACAGAAAGAAGACTGTCATGTTAAAGAAACTTAGTTTCTTGATCGTGATGGTTATTCTGTGCTTCATTGTCGTAATCCCCGCAGCAGCACAGGAACCCTCACACGTCCGGTTCGCACATTATGTTTTTAATGGTCCACAAATCAATATTTTTGCAGATGAAACGATATTTAACGGCGAGGACGGTAAAGCCTACGGGCTGAACGCCTTCGACTTTTCGCGACAATATCTAGACCTGAGCGCCGATACCGCACATACATTCGCTGTGGTTGAGGCAGGTAAGACTGTCGATAAAGTACTTTTCAAGCCCGAGGCCTTCACACTTAAAGCAGGGAGCAATTATGCGCTGGTGGTCATGGGCAATATAGAAGCCAAAGATTTGCATTTTATATTGCTCGACGAAACTGCGGCCCTTGCGGCGTACGATACCAAATTAGGCGCGGTGTCATTCGTCATCAATAATCTTCACGGTCTTCCTGCGGTCGATTTGTACTTTGCAGGTAAGCTCATGTCGGAAAACCTCGCTTACGGCGATTATGTTGTCGCTCAGGATCCAGCCGAGGGCCTTGGCAGTAAATTTACGCCGCATAACGACCCTAAGACGATACTCTTTGAACTTCCTACGCCGCATAACGACCCTAAGACGATACTCTTTGAACTTCCTGATGCGATCCCGGGACCAGCCCAAACGATTGCTTTCTTTGGTATCGCTGGCAACTATCCAGGAACATTGTGGGAAGACTATACCATCCCGTATGCTGGTAATTACATTGGTAAGCCAGTTTTCCGTGATGGTGGTTCGATTGCCGTTGGTGATTCGATTAAAGTGAACTTGTCGGAAGCAGGCTTGCGTTACAATTACAAGCTTGTGCTCGATAAGAATTCAGTGCTCGATATGAGCCTAAAAGGTGGCGGCCCGGAGTCCGGTGCCGACTCTGTCCTACGCATTTATGATACCAAAGGTACGCTCGTCGCTCAGAATGATGATTTTGACAGATTTAAAGAAGGAACAGATGCAGGCTTCAAAGGACTCAAGCTCGATAAAGGGAGCTACGTCATAGAAGCGGCTTCATCTTTTGACACTTTCCTTGGTGACTATACCCTCTCGATCACGGCTTCGAAGTGACCTGATTTGGATGGGCGCAGACGGATAATCTGTGCCCATCTTTATTATCCAGGTTCGCAGCCTGCAAATCCTCAACTGAATCGGCTGTTTTACCAAAACGCTCGACCGCCACAAGCATACCGGGAACTTTTTTCCCGGTGATGTACCGATTCAGGTTTTCATGAATGCCTTCGGTGTCCGTTGATGTCAATCCCACGCCTGATGATCAGTCCGACATCGTTAACCTCGACCTTCAAATAATCGCTTTTACAACTAGTGATCTGCACATAGTACTCATAATGGCTTCGGCACACCACAGACGGCCTATTACTGATTCCTGAACGTTTGTCTTTGGTTTGTCGGCTTACCATTCACCAACCGGAATAGAACATTTGCTCATGATTCCTCCTCTGGAAAGTTAACGCCAACACGCCGAAAGAGTTACAAAATGTTCTTCCAAAATGTAACCCATTCATAGAACTGGCGTGCTACAGTGTTTTTAGCAATGCACTCTTAGCCACTTGTAGGGACTCAATCCCACAATACGCAGTCGCTAGGCGCCAATTGCTTCTTTAACAATGGCAACAGAGCAGTAGTCCACCGCGCTTTCGGGCGAACGGATGGGGAACCAAGTGGCCTAAATCGCTGTCCGCCTCTGCACCACTGATAGGGATAACGCGTGTGGACGGATTGAGACAGCGGCATTACAGCGATGCGTGGTTATGTGTTGAAGGTTTGCTGCTGGCAGCCCATTTCACGACAGTTCCATTAACCGCCCTCAAAGGAGAAATCATGCACACCACTTTAAAAGCCATCAACGCCGCAGAAGGACGCGTCGGCGGATACCTCGTGGTATGGGGGAATCCGCAGCAGCGCGACTTACAGGGCGAGTATTTTTCACCCGATAGCGAACTGGGTTTGGATTGGTATGACCAGCGTCCGGTTCTTTATCATCACGGATTAGACGGCAATATGAAGGCGGCGGTGATCGGCGTGATCGACCGCTTAAAGGCCGACACCACCGGAGTCTGGGCCGAAGCACAGCTTGACCTTCGTCAACGGTATGTCAGTACCGTGTTGAAGTTGGTCGAGAAAGGCATCCTCGGTTGGTCATCTGGCAGCCTGCCGCATCTGGTCGATGTAGCCGATGATGGTCACATCAAACGCTGGCCGATTGTCGAAGGCAGCCTCACACCGACACCTGCCGAACCACGCCGCACTGATGTCCACACCCTCAAGAGCGCTTACGCCGCGCTGGGCCTGGATACAAAACGGTTAGGTTTGGAAATGAACTATAAAGGAGGATCTGTGACCCTCCCCAATGACACAAACCCCACCCCGACACTGACGACAAAGACGACATTTCAAGGAGAAAATCCCATGACCGATAACAACCTTAGCATTGATGATTTGCAACCACAGACCCCCGCCCGTAAACACTTACCCATCGCTGACCGTGATGACGCCATGAAATCGCACATCACCGTCACCAGCCCCTACGATAACCTCGATGCGCTCGACATGCTGCACGGTTATGTGTTGCTGCGGCAGGGCAAGAGCTTTCAGGGTGTCAGCCAGCGTTATGCCAATGCGCTGGCGCATAAGGTGCAGAAGGCTGGCCTGAGCGCCATCAAAGCCGACGAATTGACCTACAGCACACAGGCTGGTTTCGGTGACGAATGGGTTCCTGACCTGTGGAGCGCCCAAATCTGGAATCGGGCACGGCTGGAAAACGCCATTCTGCCGCTGTTCCGCAACATCGAAATGCCCAGCAATCCATTTGAACTGCCCATTGAAGGAGCGGACCCGACCGTCTACTTCGTGCCGGAAACCAAAAACGAAACCGACCTGACCATCTCCGGCAGCACCAATCCCATCCCCGACAGCAAAGTCGGTTCGGGCAAGGTGACGCTCAGCGCCCAAAAGTTAGCGCTGCGGGTGGGTTTCAGCGCCGAATTGGTGGAGGACAGCGTCGTTCCGGTGCTGAACCTGTACCGCGATCAAGCCATGAAAGCTATTCTGACCAGCATCGACAATGTGCTGCTCAACGGGGATACAGCCAGCAGCGGCAACATCAACAAGAACGGCGGCACACCCGGCGCGACCGACCGTTACATGGCCTTCAACGGCCTCCGCAAACTGGCGCTGGTCACCAATGCCGATACGCCGCCCAACCGTGTGGATGCCGCCGCCGCCATGACGCTGGCTCTGCTGCGGCAGACACGCTTTACAATGGCAGCACAGTACAGCGCCCGCCCGAACGATCTGGCATGGATTGTGGATGGCGGCACCTACAGCGCCCGCCCGAACGATCTGGCATGGATTGTGGATGGCGGCAGCTGCTCGGCTTGAGCGAGTTCCTGACGATGGAAAAGGCTGGAGCATTAGCCACCGCCCAAACCGGACAAATCGGTTTTGCGGATGGTGCGCAGGTAATTGTGTCATCCGAAATGGCGTTGAGTGATGGTGCGAACGGTAAGGTGAACTTCACCACACCTGCCAACAACACCAAAGGTACAGCGCTGTGTGTGTATCGTCCCGGCTGGTTCGTGGGCTACCGCCGCAAGATCGCTGTGAGCGTGGATTATCTGCCGTACTACGACAGCTACCAACTCACCGCCACTGTGCGTTTGGCGCTCATCAACTTCGACACCGACGTCGCCGCCGCGCTGTATAACATCTAAGCACGAACAGTTAGTAAATAAGGGCGTATCCACTTCGATACGCCCTTCAAATAATGAGAGAGATGTCAGATGGTTAAAACGCAGCCTGACCCCATTTTTCATTGAATTCACGGTTTTCGAGGTAATTGCGCATCGGTATGCAGTCACCACCGAGGAAGGCTTGCCAGATGCCGATCCGTTCATCAGCGATTTCTTGAGTCGCCGGAAAATAGGTGGCATCTCCCGCGTAATTAGCGATCAGATAATAGCCGCCAATCAGCTTGTTCAAAACGGATAGCTGCGCGTTGTCGCGTTCAATCAGCCGCTTCATCCAATAAATCTCGAATCCATCTTTGACCATATGCACTGTCGCAACGCTCCATGCTAATCACGAATATTCCATAGAATCTTAAAACCCAACCCCGCTTTAAAGCGTTGAGGAATTGGTCATGGCTTTTCGAGAGGTTTAAAACCTTAAACAGAGTGCGAAAAAGTCTCATTAAACTTCTCAGAAGCCATTTGAATAATACCAATGCTCCCCTATCTCCCCAACCCTCTTTCCCCATTGCATGGAGAAAAAGGGAGCAAAACAACATCCCGTGAGAGATAATGTGACATAGAGAATGCTGCAATCCGAATATTCAAATGGCTTCTCAGGCAGGCTAAGCAAATGAAGATAAATGAGTTATGATTTCTTTCAACACATTTATGGAATGCTTGAAATGGAAAAACTAATCCTCCTCGTAGCCGATTATGCCAATGTCGATCAGGGTGGCAAGCTCAATGTGCTCGGCGCGTTCGGGCGGCTTTATGCCACGCAGTTTCCGGCTGTCCACGCCTCGATGTATTTGGTAATCAAGCTCGGCGCGGATTTTGAGGATTACGGTCAGCCCAGAACGCTCACCGTTCACTTTCGGGACGCCGACGGCAAAGTGTTATTGGCGCTGCCCACTATGAACTTCTCGGTCAATCCGAAGGCCATGCCCATCCCCGAAGTCAACTTCATCATTCAAGTGCAAAACTTGATGCTTCCCAACGCGGGACAGTACGACTTTGAAATACAGGTTGATGATACTGAAATCGGTATACTGCCGATTGCTGTCGAGCAGGTCAATCCGCCTACTCCGCAGGTGTAAGCCGCTCCCCTTAAAATCAAAACGCCCATCGTATGGATGAGCGTTTTGGTTATTCGGAACCGATTCAGGTGGATACCGGCTGCTTTACCGGGTAACCTTCACTTTCTCGCGGTACATGGGTACAGCAAAATCCACAAAATTGGCCCAGCCATCGTTTGCGATCAGTTTGCGCTGGGTTTCGTCCAACTCCAGCACGACATCATGGCCGCCAGTGTGCATCTCAATCGTCAATATATCCTTGCCATCATCTTCAAATTCTTCAAAACAGCGGCGCTCATAACCCATCGGATACTTCAGGAACTGCCCAAAACATCGTTCGCAGAAAGCGAGATGTGCGGAGCAGAAGTCTCGGTTAATTTTGACTCGCATAACCCACCTCCATTACTTTCTTAGCTTCATTGACCCTCTTTTCGTGAAATGGCAATAGTGCCGAATGTAACCTTTCTAGCCCCGTTTAGTATCCAAAATCCAGCAAATGTCATATGTGAAGTTTGTAACAAATATCTATTCAGGAGGATTTGCTATGTATATGTTCGCGACCCTCGACCAACTTCGCACCCGCCTCGGACTCACCACCATCGATACTGCCGATGACCAACGCTTAATCGGAGTGCTGCAAGCCAGTGCCGCCCAGATCGAACGGGCGACCGGACGCCGTTTCTGCCCGCGCCAGAAGGCCATCCAGCACAACTACAGCAGCAGCCTCGAACTCCTGTTGGATGATGACCTGCTCGAACTCACCAGCCTCATCAATGGCGATGGCAGCCTCATGAACCTGACCGATGTCATCCCCGTGCCGGATGAAGCGCCCTACAGCTACCTGCGCTTAACAGGCAGCAGTGCCTTCACATGGAACATGTCGCCTTTGCAAGCGGTGACAATCAGCGGCATCTGGGGCTGGCATGACCGTCCAACGGAGATGTGGCGCACCAGCGGCGATACTGTGCAGAACAATCCGTTCGGCATCAGTGCGGCTACCCTGACAGTGACGGATGCTGATGGCGCGGACAATGAAGGCAGTTTCCCACGCTTTCAGGTTGGGCATCTGCTCAAGATCGATAGTGAATATCTGCGTGTGACAGCCGTCAACACCCTCACCAATGTGCTGACCGTATTACGTGCGGCCAACGGCACAACCGCCGCCAGCCATACCCTCAACACGCCGATTTATACGTATCAGCCTCCTGCCGAGGTCAATGATCTGGCACAGCGCTGGGCGAGTTGGTTATATAAGGAAGCCGAGTCGGTGGCCTTCGCCGTACCCTCTGCACTGCAAGAGGCATTGTCAGCTTTCCGCCGTGTGGAAGTTAAAGTGTGATACGAGGTTGTAGCGTTATCTTTCGGATTGGCTCGTGCGGCGTGGATGAATGAGGTGTGCAAGCGCCGCACTCAAAACTTACGCAGCGCGCGTGAGCATCTGGGCATCTTCTTCGGACCTTACAAAGCGGATGTTTTTTGCTGCGCGGTTGAGCGAAACCGTTTGCAGGATTTGCAGCAGTGACTTGAAGAAAGGATTGGCACCCAGGACTGCTACCACACCAATGTTACCCGGCGCAGATTGGAATGAACGCGACAGTACCGCCAGGGCATTCCCGCGCGGCAGTCCTGCACTTTGACGCGAGTCGGAAATGATATTGACGGTATGATCAACCGATTGCAACAGTGAATCGATTTGAACCTTGGAGGCTGCAAATTCCTCCCACGTCCATATCCGTTCGTATGTCACCACAATGGTTTTGTGGGCATCACTTTCCCATCCGACACGTATACCCATTGCAATTCTCCTCTACTTCCGGTGTAATATCATTTTAATACCTATTCGGCAGTAACTTTCCATAAAGAAATTTCGTTGCTGGATTACGAATACACGTACATGCTGATATGTACGGTCCGCTGACCCCGGTTCTGGTATTCACGCATCATGCCCATGATCTGCCGGTAATTCCACTCGTCCCATAACGCACAACACAATAGTGTAAAAGGAGTTTACACATGACCATACGCGCTGCGCTCACACGCCTCGCCAGTTTGACCGTGTCTGGTGTCAGCCACAACTTTGATGTGGATAGTGTGCCGGACAGCCTCAATCGGGTGCAGTTACCGGCTTTGCTGGTACTGCCCATCACCCCGCCTACCAGCAAGCTCACACGCACATCGGGCGAAGGCTTTCAGAGCATCGGCTTCAGCAGCGGACCGCGCACCGTCACTGTGAGTATCACCCATCTGCTGCTGGTCGCCCCGACCGAAGCCGGACGTGGTGCGCGGACTCATCTTCCCAAAGTGGTCGATCTCATGGACGCTTACTGCACCGCGCTCGCCGCCGATCCTCTCCTCAATAACGGCCTGCTCGAACCGGCGCGTGTGCAGGTCGAACCCGGCGTTTTCGCCTACGGACACATCACCTATCACGGTTGTGCTTTCCGTCATACATGGGTCATTCAGGTGTAGCCAATGGCCTTAATCAGATCAAATAGTCATATCTCACCTGCATTTAACGCAGCACTTACGAAAGGACTTGTATGCCCCCAGCCACCTACACCGTGAGCATCGACTACGACGACAACGGCAGTTTTGGCGACACAGGCGAAAACCGTATCACCGATCTCCTGAAACTCGATTGGCGTTTAGGTATGTCACATCCCTATGATACGGTCGCTGCGCCTTCATCCGCCCGTATCACCCTGCGTAATACCAGCCGCGTCTATTCATCTGAATACAGCAGCGACGACCTCAAACCGGGCAAACCGATCCGCATCCAATCCAATGATGGTGTCACCACCCGCACCCATTTCACAGGCTTCATTGATCACATCGAACCGCTGGCGGGTAATCAGGGCGAACGGTTGGCGATAATCCATGCGGTCGGGGCGGAAGCGGTACTCGGTCAACAGCGTATTCGTTTGCCGCCGCAGGTCAGCGTCACCGCCGATAGTGTCATCAGCAAAGTGTTGGACACCACACTTTTTCGCTATAGCCCACTGACGGGATACTGGCTGCTGGATATTACCGGTCACGCCGAATTGGACAGCAACACCCATATTGCCGGATCAGCTGCCCGAACGCTGGAAAGCGGGCGTTCGACTTTTGCTTACACGGCTGATACATGGGACGTGGGAGTCACAGCGCTGGAAGCCATTCGCCAGATGACCGACAGCGAACGCGGACGCTTCTTCACCGACCGCTTCGGTCAACTGACGTTCTACAACCGGCATCATACGCTTCTCGCCACCACCGCCGTCGCCAGCTTCAGCGACAACATGGATGGTCTAGAGTATGCCTACGGGGCGGACATCGCCAACCAGATTGAGGTCACGCTGCTGCCGCGCAGTCTCGGATTACCCACGACTGTCCTCTGGAAGCTGGCAAACGTCCAGTTGATCCAACCCGGTGAAGCGGGCATCCGCCGTTTGATCGCGCCTTATCGCGATGCAGCCAATAAACGTACCGGTGCGGCAGTCGTCATTGCGCCTGTACCGCTTGTCGATTATCAAGCCAACGCCCTCGCGGATGGAAGCGGTGCCGACCGTACCGTCTTTCTTAATGTGGTGTTGATGGAAGCCAACGCCTCTGCGGCAGTGCTGGAAATTCGCAATACAGGCAGCACACCACTTTACTTGCTGGCGGGCGCACAGTTACGCGGCACACCCTTGATGAGTGGCGATCCGGCACTGGTCATGGCAGTGGATTATGCCAGCGCTAATCGGTATGGTCTGCGGCGTTTCAGTTTGGATACACCTGCGCTGACCAGCATCGAGGAAGCTGATCAGTTAGCGCGTTATGAGCTGGCGCGCCGTAAAGATCCGCGCGGCACATTACACACCATCGAACTAAGCAGCACGCTTCACCTGTCACAAATGCTCAGCCGCACCCTATTTGATCGCATCACTATTCATGACTCACAAACCAACCACACCGGCGATTATTTCATCGTGGCTGAAGAACACACGGTCGATCTGGGCGGTACGCGTCATCATACCCGTTGGGTTTTAGAACCCGCTGCCGCCAACAACTTCTGGATACTCGATACCTGCACCCTCGACCAAACCACTGTCCTCGCCTATTGATGAGCGATTGGCAAATTCGGCATTAATTTGCCTTTTGCCATTGCCGCCATTGCCGCCATTTTTGCTATCTCATCAGGGGGTAATCTCATCTGTTTCAAGTAACCACTTTGTAACTTCAGTGCTTGCCGTCCTCCCGTACGGGTTTGCTGCTGGCAAACCTCAATCTGCCAACGATCTACCGAAAGGAACACCTATGACCGCCATCTGGACTCAACCACGTTCGTGGAGCGTGGGGGAACTCACCACCGCCGCCCTCATGAATCAACATCTGCGCGACAACCTTGATTGGCTGAAAACACCGCCGCAGGGTATTTATACCCCGCCGACATCCATCGCTATCACCAGTACTTCTATGGCCGATATTTTCTCACCCATCACCATAACCTCAGCCGGAGGCGCATTCCTCGTCGGGATGCAAGCCGGTATGTCCTGCTCGGCAGCCGCCATCATCGCCACCTTCGATTTACAGGTCGATGGTGTCAGTCAGGGCGGTTCTACGGGCATCGCTTTCGTCAACGGAACCGGAACGGGCACGGGCTTTAATGGCTCGTTCGTCTTTTACGTCAGCCCAAAAACAGCCGGATTACATACCTTCAAACTGCGGGCTATGGTCAGCGCCGGTTCAGCCACCATCTATTCCAACAGCGCCGGTTATAACGCCCAATTCTGGGTACGGGAGATTTAACCATGAGAACACTCACACTTGAACTCACAGCAGCCAACGTTACCGCCTTGGATTATGACTTGCGTGCCGCCCTCACCGCACACTTCTACGGTTTGACCTATGACGGCAAGCAGGTGACTTTGGTGCTGGATGAAGCCGTTACCGCCAGCGAGATGAAACAGGCGAAAAACATTGTCACCACGCATGATCCCGCCAAACTCACGCCGGATCAGCAGGCCGAAATTCTGCAAACCGCTAAACTGGATCAAGCCCGTAAGGATTATGCCATTATCGAGCTTGATCTGAGCGTCTATCAAGGCAAAGACGCCCTGCTGCAAAAACTGGCGGAGAAAATCACCTGGCTGGAACGCGAAATCCACGCCCTCCGCAAAAACACCTGATCATCATCTCACGGTGAAATTGAAGAATGTGAAGAATTTTGGGTACACCACTCCCCTGTATTCGCCGTAATCAGCTACCTGTCACTAATCGCTGCTCATAAAGGAGAACTGCATGAACCTGCTTACCGATAAATCCGCCCGCCGCCCGTTGATTGATCCGCTGCTGCTGGCGCTCAAATCCCGCCGTGTATTGGTCGCCCTGTGCGTCCTCATCGTCGGCCTATTGACCCTCGCCATCCCTGACCTGCGCCCTGTCCACACTGAACTCATGACGCTGCTCATCACCCTGGCGCTAGCGGTCATCGGCGGCTACTCGCTGGAGGATGCTGCCCGTGCCGGACGCGAAGCTCAATCGCCCGCGCCCGATCAACTCCGCGACCTCATCAAAGATGTCCTGCTGGATGTGGTCAAGAACGTCCCGCCCCAGTCCTAAAACGCAAACAGGGATGCTCCACGCGGGGCATCCCTGTTTTGATTCCAAATGCATTACTGTATTGAATTTAAGAACTTTTCTCGGCTGAGGCGTTGATCTTGGCGTAGCGTTCCAATATTTTTGCGTGGGCTTCTTCGCGCGTTTTGGCGAACAGCGCGATCCGTTGGGCGCGCGGACGCATCCGCATGATGATCTCCATAAACACCATCACCATATACGGCGCGCCAATCAGGGCAGAAGCAAAAACATTTTCCGGCATCTGCTTTTCAATTTCGGTCATGTAGCGCAGCACATTTCCCTTGGGCAAGGTTCCGATTTGCGAAACATCAACCGTGGTGGCGCAGGGTGTACCTAACTTTTTAATAATCGAAAATGATTGCTCCGCGTGGGTCATAAATTCACCCCATGTCCACGGTGCCTCGACATATAAATCCATAATCAGGTGAGTGTCGTCGGCCCATTCGTTTCTGCATCCCATATACTGAACCGCCCTTGTTAATCAAGCAAAATAGGATACACACAACACTCACTTGATCTAAGACGGCGCATTGCAAGCATGGAAGTGATTGTTATGTTAATTGTAAGGGTTAATCCCGTTGTTGAGTCGGGCCAAATTCGCAATTTCGCCGCTGACTTTCATAAACAGGGATGTTTCATACAGTGCATCCCTGTTTTGTGAATTGTTCGGTGGATATTAGATGCCCGGTTTCGCCAAAATCTCGAAGGTTTTCATACTTTGCTCGAACGACGGTATCTGTTCATTAAAGTGTGCGGGCGCACCCGTAAACCCGACCAGATACAGGATGTTATTGGCGATGATATAGTATTGAAGCTGGGTGGAAATAATCGTACCCACATGTGTTTCGACGATCATACGCCCCGCGTCATGCCCCTGAAACTGGACGACGCTCTTTTCCAGTATCTTCGATCCGCTTGGGAGCTGGTTAATCGTTGCCTCCAGCAGCGCGTCAATCGGGATAGTTGTCGGCAGTGGAACGCTCACGATAATTACACTGGCCGCCGGATTCTTATCCCCATCACCCTGATCAACCGCAATGAACGATAAGATTTCAGGGTTGGATTCCATCAGTGCGGCTGCCGACTCAAAATCCGGACCGAGCGCGCGCAGAATCTTAGCCAATGCTGCCGGATCAGATCCTAACTCGGTGCCAAGATAGGTCTTCGGAAGTTGAATGGCGACCCCTTTACCCACATAGCGCTTCCAACCAGCCGGAACACCGCTGACCGCCTCTGTCGCCTCTAGTGTTGCTTCCGGTATTGGATTGGTCGTACTTATCGCAGTCGCTTCTGAGGTCGGAACAGCCGTCGGCTTGACCGCGTTAGTCGCGATGGCTTGTGCCGTCGCCAACTGAGCATTAATCCTCGCAATCTCCGTTTCAACTGCCACACTTGTGACCTGATACTGCGTTTGCATATCCGCGCGATCCGTCGCAGCTTGTATGACCATCGCGCTCATAGTAGCTGTCGCCTGAGCCTGCACCGTCATGATGGCTTGTGCCTGAGCAGTCGCACCCGCATTCAGCGTATCGGCAACCGCCCCGGCCTGAGTCGTCGCAGCCGCGTTCAGGGCCGCTCCCAGAGTAGCCGTTGCACCAGCCTGTAATGTCGCGATGCTGTCCGCTTTTTGGGTCGCGGCAGCGTTTTTCTGTTCCCCGAAGGCCTTCGCCTGGGCGGTCGCTGCCGTATTTTTGGTATCTGCGATGGCGCTGGCCTGGGCGGTCGCCGCTGCATTTGCGACCTCTTTACGCGCATTGGCTTCTTCAGTTGCGGCGGCTTCGCTGGCTGCTGCGAGCACCTGTGCCTGCATCGTACTCGCTACATTGGCTGCATCACCCAATGCTTTGGCCTGGGCAGTCGCCGCTGCATTTTTGGCATCTGCTACAGCGCTGGCTTGCGCGGTAGCCGCATCTGAAACTGCTTTTTGTTGGGTATCCGCCGCCTGAGTATTTGCCGCGCTTAACGTGGCCTGTCCTTTGACCCATTCATCGGTTATCACTGCTTGCTGCGCGGTCGCCGTGCTTTGCATTGCAGATAATTTACCTTCACTCTGCGACACGTTGCCGGATTGGATAAGGGCGAAAATAATAGCAAGGACTGCTATCACGCTGGCTGCAATCAACCCATTGCGATTGTTCATGATCATATCCTGATTACAAAAAGAATTATGACCAGTATACAGCCATCAGCGAATTAAAACTGTAAGTGTGTTTAGCGGATCGCAAGCGGATTTGCACATTCTAACGATTCATACCGAACCGCATCACCAAAATAAAAATGCCCTGTAAAAGAGCATTTTTGTGAGCGTGAAACAAACTTTTCAATCAGGCTTTGATGCTGGGTTCGGTGTCCTTTTCGACGAAGAACACTGGATTTTCGAGTGTGAGATGCACCGGACATTTGCCCGCAATCGCCATCAATCGCGCACGTTGTTCGTCGGTCAATGGGCCGTCAAAGTGGATCGACTCGCGGATTTCATGGATGAAAGCCGCATCACCCGTGTAGGCTGGATAATCGGCGCTCTTGATGCGCTCCATATCGAGTTCGACTGATACACCTTCCAACGGCCAATTCTTGCGTTTGGCATATGCCTGCGTCGTTACCGCTACACATGCGCCCACCGTGCCGAGCAAAATTTCCATCGGAGTCGGGCCTTCATCGGTACCACCGTCCTGAATGAGTTCATCGGCAATGACCGTGTGATGGCGAATATTGATGGCAGTTATATAGCCCTGGTCCAAACGTACTGTTATCGGGGTCATCAAATCCTCACTTATTTTATAGGTTAGTTAAATCTAGTTATTTGCCTTCGCGGATGGCCTTGCCGGAAAATGATCCGCCAAACAGCGGCGAGAAAACACAAAAGTCCAGCAAACCAGCCAACAGTGGCACCAACCCGACAATCGCCAGAATCAGTCCACCGGTGTCTTTTACAACCAGCAGCCCTATCGCGATGATGATTGCGCCCGCCACACCGCGTATCCATCGTCCCTGTGTGCTTGCCAGATATTTCATGAGTTGCATAATGACCACTCCTTATATGTGCATATGCGAATATCTATAAATGGTGGAGTGTTTCGTCAGCCTATATCTTTCACACACCAGCGTTCAGGGTGACATTTGTCGTAGAAAAGCAGGATGTTTATCACGGGAAAAAAGGAAGTTGCTGTGCTCAATAGCCTACGGTATAGTGGCTGTCATTTGCGGAATGCACAGAGGGTATATGATCGATCACGCTGCTTTTCAAGCACTTTCACCCACCACCCTGGCCGATGTGTTAACCCGCGCCCATGTCATGGACATCGGTATTCGCCCCTTATGGACGGGGATGCCGCGTGTGGCTGGTCCTGCCTATCCGGTGCGCTGCGCCCCCGGTGATAATCTGATGCTGCACGCCGCCATTCACCGCGCACCAGCCGGTTCGGTCATCATGGTCGAGGCGGGTGATGTGGATTACGCCGTAGCCGGTGGAAATGTATGCGCGGTCGCTCAGAAGAATGGTATCGCCGCCTTTGTAGTCGATGGTGTCATCCGTGATTTAGCTGAAGTGCGCCAGAATCGCTTTCCGGTGTTCGCGCGGGGAGTCAGTCCTATCCCCGGTGGCAAAGATGTCTTAGAAGCCTTGAATCAACCGGTGAACTGTGGCGGCGTTTTAGTCGCGCCCGGTGATGTGGTTGTCGCTGATGAAGAAGGAATCGTGGTCGTACCGCTGGCGGATGTCGAGCGCGTCTTAAAAGCGGCTCAAACTCGTGCCGCTAAAGATGCCGCCGAAACGCTCGAAAGCTGGGAAGCCGCCCACCGCGCCCGTATTGACGACATCCTGCGTAAGAAAGGCTTTACCGGGAATCAAAAGGGAGAAGGCTAACCCTCTCCCCATCCCCCTACAACGCCCCAAAAGGCTGACTAGTGTGCATGTATTTTCTCGGCCTTGCGCTTGATGTTTCCCAGATAGGTGTTCAGTGCCTCGCCGTGCAAATATTCCAGCACCAGTTCGTGCAGCACCGCACCCACACCTGACCATTTAGCCGAGTAATCGACTGTCAGTGCGAGGTGTGTCCATTCACCGTCCGTTTCCAGCCACCAGATCCACTTGGCCTTCATCTGGCCGCTGGTTTCCACCACCAAACGCCGCCCCGGCTCAACAATATTGGTGCGTATTTTACTGTGCAGCTTGAGCTTATCCAGTGCATAATCCCATTCACCCTCGTACCCACCGTCTGGACAATTGGTGTACTTATATTCGCTGATGTTGGGATTGAGCTTCCCCCATTGTGACGGATCACCTAGCACTTCCCACACATCGGTAGCCGGCGTATTGATGATGATATTCTTGTGAATGACACACATCAGGTTTTTCCTTACAATACTGCTCTGAAAGTGATCTGAACTCTCGCGATTGATAGTAGCGTCTTTGGCGATTCAATGCCGCTTTTACTCTTTAATCGGTTCTACAGAATGCGATATGGCGCGATATTGAGCCGTCCAAATCCGGTTATGCAGCGGATTAACAACCGGTTGGCGCGTCGCTATCAACTTTTCGATCAATACTGCGGCTTCAACGGCTGCGTCCTGCTTGGCGAAGTCTTCTTTCATGTAATCGGCGTTCATCTTGTAACGTGCATCCGTCAAAACAGTTTTGACTGCCGTTTGAATCTGGTCGATTGTCGGGCGGTTGGTTTTCAGGTTAATGCCAACACCCGTATAAGCCGCGCGGTTGCCCACTTCCGGCTTGTCCTCGGTGTTGCCTGCACAAATCACCGGCACACCATCAGCCAATGCCAGCGTCACACCACCGTAACCACCATTGGTGACCATTACATCCACGTGCGGCATCAGCTTGTCGAACGGGATGAACTTTTCCATCCTTACGTTGGCCGGTATCGGAATGTTCAACAGCTTCGGATCAACCGTAGCGATTACCAGTACATCTTCATTCGCCAGCGCTTGCAATGTCGGCTCGATCAATTCATCGGCCTGTGTGGCAATTGTGCCCTGGGTGACCAATACCACAGGTTTCCTGGCATGTTCCACATCATCCCACCACGCCGGAGTCTGGAAATCGGCTTTCAAGTTAGGCAGCAGGGGGCCGATAAAATGCACACTTTCCGGTAAATCGGTACGTGGATATTCAAAAGATGGAACGGTGGGCTGTAAATACAACATCGGTGAAAACATAGGTTGAAACGGCTCAGGTGGCAAACCCATCTTCGCCAGTTGTTGATGTAGGAAAGCGTTCAGGTCACGGAAAACCACGTGTGTCGCCATGAAGTTCAGCAAACGGTTCTTGAGTTTGCCCAGCATCGAATAATCCGGCATGATACCCAGCCCGAATGGCGGCAAATCGCGGCTTGCCAATCCTAATACCGTGATATTGAAGACCGCCCAAGCCTTAATTTCACCGAGGCTGTAAAGAACTCGTGCGCCGGTAAAAGCAGGGTCGGATACTACCGCGTCAGGTGTCCACGTTTTAAAAAGCTCACGCAGATCTTCGGCTTCACCGCTCATTTGTTCAATGAAAACATGCTTGAAGTCAAACTTAATGCGCTTCAGACCATCAGCTTTGGCACGTGGTGGGAACGCTTTATCCAGGTCGACATCATCGTAATCATATGCATGGGTCATAGCGAGGTACTGTGCGCCGGTGGCTTCCACTTTGGCCTTAAATTTGGAACCGGTATAAAAGCGAACCTCATGTCCACGCAGCACCAGCTTACGGGCAATCACCAAAGCCGGATTGACGTGACCTGTGATCGGATGAGTACAAATCAGAATGCGTGACATGGCAACAACCTTTTTAACTCACTGCACTGCTGCTGGACGAATAAGATTGAATGCTGAGCTGATCTAAGCATATGATTTGCAGCCATCATGCAACAGATCAATCGCTGCTCATTTTCTGTTCAATTTCGCCGGTCAGTGCTGTTATAATCAATTGAATAAATCTTAAATTAGGTCAGCCGTGCATTCATCAGGCGGACAATTGATCTTTTTCTCAGCCATTAGGCTGAGTTGACTTCAATCCAAAGCAAAGTAATTACCGAGTGGAGATTTCATCTTGAGTACCGAATCGTCGCCCGCCGAAGGGCATTTCCGCAGTATCCGCATCGATACCTATCAAGAACTTTTTCATCCCGGCGACCACACACTAGTAGACGTGCGTGAGAGCGAAGAATGGGCAATGGGGCATGTCCCCGGTGCTATTCACATTCCCATGAACACCATTCCATTGCGCCACACCGAAATCCCATTGGATAAACCGGTGGTTGTGGTTTGCGCGCACGGTTCACGCAGTATGATGGTGTCCCAATATTTGTTGGGGATCGGTTTTCCGGAGGTATACAACCTTGAGGAAGGCACACACGGCTGGATGATGCGCCGTCTGCCGTTGGATCGATAGCTCACGTTTTCAGTTGTCACTTCGCTATTACAATATAAATAACGTGGGTGGAGTACGCCAACCCTTATGGCGCTTTATGCGCCTATTAATCGTTGGTTGGTAGTTGATAACTGGAGACGATTCACAATGCTTTTCAAATATTTCTACGATAAGACGCTGGCACAAGCCTCCTACATGGTGGGAAGTGTGGAAACTGGCGAGGCACTTGTCATTGATCCGGCTCGCGACATCAGCCCTTATTTACAGGTAGCACGTGACGAAGGGCTGCGGATTACCCATATCGCCGAAACCCATATTCATGCCGATTTTGTCAGTGGTTCGCGCGAATTGGCCGAGGCCACCGGCGCTGTACTTTACCTGAGCGCGATGGGTGGCGAGGATTGGCAGTATGCGATTACTGGCCCGTCCATAATTCTGCTGCATGATGGCGACTCGTGGAAGGTTGGGAACATCCAGCTTGAAGCTATCCACACCCCCGGTCATTCCCCCGAACACTTGATGTATCAGCTTACAGACACGGTACATAGCGAAAAACCATTGGGTTTATTTACGGGTGACTGCCTATTTGTGGGCACCGTCGGACGGCCGGATCTGCTTGAAGAAGTTATAGGTGTGGTTGACAGCAAAGAACCCGGTGCGCGCGCCCAATTCGCCAACGTTCAACGTCTGAAAGCCATGCCGGATTATATGCAAGTTTGGCCGGGACATGGTACTGGTAGTGCTTGCGGCAAAGGCTTAGGCTCTCTGCCCTCTAGCACACTGGGCTACGAAAAGCTGGTCAATCCGGCTTTCCAATTCACGGACGAAGCCGCCTTCGTCACCTGGCTGCTGACCGACCAACCGGAAGTACCACGATATTTCACCCATGTGAAGCAGCTTAATAAAACCGGCGCACCGCTCATGGCCGATTTGCCCGAACCGATGCACATCCATAATCGTGAAGCCCTCGATAAAATCCTGCAAATGTTCCTTGTGTTCGACACCGGTTCAGTCGAGCAGTTCGCCGCCCGTCATATCCCCGGCACGGTCAACGTACCGTTGAGCAGCAGCCGCTTCAACACCCACATTGGTTGGTATGTAGATTATGATCTACCGACTTACATCATTTGTGATGAAGGTGAGCTAACACACATTATGGTTCTGCTGCACGCCGTTGGTGTGGATGACGTACCCGGTTATTTTACACCGGAAGTTGTAGCGGATTATAACGGTGTTATTCGAGGTGTGAGCGTTGCACAAGCATCGAGTCTGCTGCAAACCGGCAAAGCCACACTGATCGATGTACGTGGCCCGGACGAATTTCGCGCGGGGCATATCCCTCATGCTATTTCTTTACCGATGGGATCACTGTTCAAAAAGTTGGAGTTGGTTCCTCCGCGCCAGCAGGTCATTGTCCAGTGTGGTGGAGGGCTGCGTTCACAGATCGTCGCCAGTATGTTGCAGCGTGTCGGCTACACCAACATCCGCAATTTGAGCGGGGGCATCGACGCATGGAAAAGTGCAGGGCTACCCACTGATAACTAATGTGAAAAATTCACGAAATTTACGCACTTTTTACTCGACAAATTTTTCGAAAGCGATACAATGTAAGAAATTGGTCGAAAAAGTAATAAGGGTCGCGTTATGCCGGTTACAATGGATTGGGACTCACCAGAACGCAGGATTATTCGCGTGACGTTTTTTGGTGAATGGGATGTTGATGATATTCACCGCATGATTACCAAACGCAATAGCATGATGGAATGTGTCAATCATCATGTACATCAAATTCTGGACATGACCGATTCCACCAGCGCGCCTAATAATCTGCTCTCAGTTACAGGCCGATCAGAACTACCGGCTAACAAGAAGGGCAGTTTGGTATTGGTGGTCAATGCCAGCAATTATATTCAATCGGTCGCCAGTATCATGCGCCGACTTTCACCACAGCTGTTTGACGGTATCTATTTCGTCGACAGTGTGGATGCTGCCTATTCAAAGATCGGGGAACACTTCGGTGAGCGTGTTTGATAAACGCTTTCGTTTTTCTGCGCCCTGTTACTAATCGTTAAACAGGCTGTTCAAGACCCTGTACCAAAATCCTAGGGAGCCTGTGAAGGTTCCCTTTTTTATTAGTAAAGGAGTATCTGAAAGGTAAATTTATGCTGTTTCAAAGCATTGTGAAATTTTTCCGAAATATGTGATTTTGTGCGCATTCCCTATACAAAAAAGAGTACAATGTGGTTGTAATACTTAGTCAATTTTTGCAGGGAAAGGTCGTTTTGTGCCAGTAAGTATGGATTGGGATAATACCGAAAAGACAGTTATCCGGGTGACGTTTGACGGGCAGTGGGATACTGATGATCTTTATCGTATGGTGAACAAGGGTGTTAGTATGATCGACTCGGTTGATCATATTGTGGACAGTATTTTTGATTTTACGCGTTCCACGAGTTCACCAACCAGTACGTTAGCGACCCTGGGGCGCATGGAAAGCACCCACAGCGAAAAAGAACGTTTGACGATTATCGTGAATGCCAGCAGTTATATTAAAGCCCTGTGCAATATTGCACGTAAATTAGCCCCCAGGACTTTTGCTAACCTGGTCTTCGTGGATAGCATTAACGAAGCCTACAACGCGATTGCCCGCGAAGTGACCGCAGTCTCGGTCTAGCTTACGCGACAAGCCGCTGTTGATCAACCGGGTAATCTTCAAGGGACATCTGCCAGGTCGTTTCTTGTCATCCAAAACCGGATAGTGATGACCTACTTTTTGTAACGAAAGAGTCCTGTGTGCCTGTGAGTATGGATTGGGATAATACCGAAAGGACGATTATCCGGGTGACATTTGATGGGGTTTGGAGCGCTGATGATATTTACCGCATGATCAATAAAGGCATTAGTATGCTCGAATGTGTTGATCATCCGGTAGATTCGATATTTGATTTTTCACATTCCACATTCTCACCGAAAAATTTACTTTCGACCGCTGAGAAAATGGAAAGTGAGCTGAATAATAACCATCGTCTGGCTATCCTGATTAAAGCCAACGTTTATATCAAATCGATGTTAAAAGTAGCACGAGTATTTGCACCTCAGGCACTTGCCGATTTGCATTTTGTTAACTCGCTTGACGAAGCCTATGCCATCATCGACCAACAAGCTGATCACATTTTGAGTTAGTTACCGCTGATCCGGAAAAGGAGTACAGGCTGTACCCCTTTCCAGATCATCTCCACGAGGGTTAATTCGGCCAAGTATAACGCACAGTGTAGGTGATAACTTTTTCCTCACCCGGCTGCACTGTCACGCGGTATTCGATGGTGCTGCTATCCAACTTATTAGACGGATCGCTGCTGTTAATGATTTCCCAATTGCTCCAACGATAAAGGTGTTCTGGCACACGGATTTCGACGGCCTGATTTTCCTTGCGGTTACGCAGGCGAATCTCGAATGTTTCTTCAATGACGTTGTTCGCAATGTATTTGAAGTCAGTCTGTTTACGCTCGCCGACCAGATCAAACGCATTGCCGAGGAACATCTTAATCTGTTCACCCTTGGGCGTATGGTCAATGCTGTTCTCGCCGATCAGCAGTGCCGAGCCATCCGTATCTTGCTGGTAAACACGCACACGTCCGGCAGGTAAAGCAGCATCCAGATTATTCTCTTTACCGGTGGTGAACTCCAGCCAATTCTGAACATCAGTAATGCCTGTTTGTCCGTAATATTGGTCAGTAATCGGGCCAGAGTAGCCGTAGAATGGAGAGCCACCTTCATACACGAAGAACGTATGCGCGGGAATATTCGTGCCGCTGACGAATTCGACTTGTTTGGTTTCGTTGTCGCCCACGGTTACCGGGCGCTGAATTTCGTACAGTTTATATTCATTGAAGTTGCGCTGCTGTACCGCTTCACGTCGGTCATACTCAGCGAGAGTCGGCGCGGGCGCAGCAGTCGGGGCATTGAGTCCGTCGTCGACCGTAATCCGGTTGACATCCCCCGCGACCAGCTTGACTTTGGCGTCTTTGAAAGTCGCGCCGCTGGTGTTGGTTAGCGTCACCCAACCATTCAAATCGAGTTTGTTGTTATCGTTCGCCAGCAAGAAGGTGTAATCTGCTGTCCAATTCATGCCGCCGGTGAGATAGGTCAATTCGACCTGCTGTGAGCCGCCTTTACTATCCAGCATCCAACGCAGCGTCGGGCGGGTAATCAACCCATCCGGCAGCGCCGGGAAGCGAATGTCGCGAGCGTTGGTCTGGCTAATGACAATCACCTTGCCATCAGCTTGCTTGAGGATAATTTCCCCGTTGCGACCGCTAAGCAATTGACCGCTAAATTCGGTGCCATCGTTGGTGACAATATCAATCTGCTGATCAAGATAGCGTTCCAATAACGCGCTGCTGCCCACCAGATCATAGACATAATTTTGTTCCAACACACTTGTGCCGGTTGGATCGGTCAACGATTTGAAGCTGACCGAAGTCGAGTCGATACTGGCAGCTACATCGGTGAAGTCCAACATACTAATGCCGCGTTTGAGCGTGAATGTCCGCCTGTCCTGCACCAGTGCCGTCCCTTGATTGTAGATGGTCAGATTCACGCCATCCGACCGGGGTACATCGGGGGCAGGCGTCGGTGGCGGAGTGGTTGTCGCGGCAGTTTGCAGGGTTGTAGGTGTAAGCGTCATATCCTGTGCGTTCATCTCGGATGTTCTCTGACCGAGTACACCTACAGTGATCACAGTCGCCAGCGCCGTAACCATAAGAATGGGTAGTCTACGCATTTTCAAAACCTTTTCGAAGTGAAAGCTTTGCTGAAGGGGATAGTCTCAGACCATCCCCTGTAAGGAACTAATTAGGCCAGGTATAACGCACGGTGTAGGTCAACACTTTTTCCTCACCGGGCTGTACTGTCAAACGGTATTCGATGGTGGCGCTGTTGGTTTTGGTATAAGAGTCGCTGCTGTTGATGATTTCCCAGTTGCTCCAGCGATATAGATGTTCCGGCACACGGATTTCGACAGCCTGATTTTCCTTGCGATTACGCAGGCGAATCTCGAATGTTTCTTCAATGACGTTAGAAGCAATGTACTTGAAATCAGTCTGCTTGCGTTCGCCCACCAGATCAAAAGCGTTGCCGAGGAACATCTTAATCTGTTCGCCCTTGGGCGTGTGGTCGATACTGTTTTCACCGATCAACAGTGCCGAGCCATCCGTATCTTGCTGGTAAACACGTACCCGCCCGGCAGGCAGTGCCGCATCCAGATTATTCTCTTTGCCAGTGGTGAACTCCAGCCAGTTTTGGACATCTGTAATGCCAGTTTGTCCATAATATTGGTCAGTGATCGGGCCATAATAACCGCCGAAACCACCGCCGCCTTCATAGACGAAGAAGGTGTGCGCGGGAATGTTCGTGCCGCTAACGAACTCGACCTGCTTGGTTTCGTTATCGCTCACAGTTACCGGGCGCTGAATTTCATAGAGTTTGTATTCGTTAAAATTGCGCTGTTGAACTTTTTCAACCGAGGCATCACTCATTGCTTCATTGGCGACCATGCCAGAAGCAAACTGTCCCTGCTGCTGCGGCAGTCGGTTGACGTCACCCGCTACCAGCTTGACTTTGGCATCTTTGAAAGCCGCGCCGCTGGTATTGGTCAACGTTACCCAGCCGTTTAAATCAAGTTTGCTGTTGTCGTTCGCCAGCAAGAAAGTGTAATCAGATGTCCAGTTCATGCCACCTGTGAGATAGGTCAGTTCGACCTGCTGAGAGCCGCCTTTACTATCCAGCATCCAGCGCAGTGTGGGGCGGGTAATCAACCCATCCGGCAGTGCCGGGAAGCGCACATCACGGATATTGGTTTGGCTAAGAACAGTCACCTGTCCATCAGCCTGCTTCAGAATAATTTCGCCGTTGCGTCCGCTCAGAAGTTGCCCACTAAAAGCCGTGCCATCATTGGTAACAATATCAATCTGTTGGTCGAGATAACGCTCTAGCAAAGCACTGCTGCCCACCAGATCATAGACGTAATTTTGTTCCAACACACTCGTACCTGCCGGATCAGTCAGCGATTTAAAACTGACCGAAGTCGCGTCAATGCTGGCGGCTACATCGGTGAAGTCCAGTGTGCCGATCCCTTGCTGAAGCGTAAACGTCCGGCGGTCCTGTACCAGCGCGGTTCCTTGATTGTAGATGGTCAGGTTTACACCATCTGATTGGGGAACATCAGTGGCAGGTAGTACCACAGGTGTCGGCGTAGCAGTCGCGTCTTGTGCGCCTGCTGTACCCACTACCATTCCAGTTAGCATCAGCCCTGCGGCAACTACACTAACCCATTTGGCTTTTTTCATGACAAACTCCTTATGCTCGTTTTTCAAAACAAATTTGATAAGCTCGTACCGTTCTATTCGTTATCTGACCTGCTATTTTCGCTACACCTTCACAACAACTACTGTTCCGTTAACATCCACTGTGTAGGTGCCGCTGTCGAATGTCCCATCCAGGATGATGGTGTCGTTATAAGGGTTCAAGTCCATCGTACACAGGACATCCTTGGGCACGATGCGAAAAATCTTGACGGTCACCTGGTCACCGCTGCGTGTCTGCTGTACCTGTGCCGGAAACCTACAGCCATCAGGGTGGTAACCACTAATTTGCATGGTCACGGTAGCAGGTAGACCAGTGCTGACCTGTGTTTCGATCTTCTCAATAACCGTAAAACTTTCCTTCCCATCGACCACCTCTCCTGTTTGCGCTTGTTGGGCTTGTGCTTCAACTGGTGCAACTACTACTGCACTTTGCCGCACACCCAAAAACGCAAATAGTCCGAAGATCAGAGCGATAAACACTGCCGGAAAACAACCGAACATGTTTGATTCTGGGACTTCAGCCATTTCAATCCTCCTTGATGTGTTTTCCCTCAGTGTATATGCATAGACGCCGAAGCTACAAAAAAGGTTCCAAGCCACTCAAATCTGATCAGAATTCATTTGAGACTACCACACGTACCGCGAATTATTTCAAAAATTACAATTAAGATGACGATTTGTTTTTTCGCGCTATAATCACGGTGTTCGCTGCAATAAGGGAAGTAACTTAACAAAATAAAGAAGGGTGCCAGGCCATGAAAGCTGTACAGGTTCGCCAGTGGGGCGGGCGGGATGCCGCCAATATCGAAGATGTTGAGCGTCCTCAACCTAAGGCCGGAGAAGTGCTGGTTCGGGTGAAAGCGACCAGTGTCAATCCAATAGATTGGGCCATTCGCGAAGGCTACATGCAGGCGTACGTTTCGCTGCCTTATATGCTGGGTTCAGATGTTGCCGGCGATATTGAGGCACTTGGTGAGGGTGTGGAAGGCTTACAAGTTGGCACCGCAATTTATGGCATGAAAGGTATAAAGGGCGGAGCTTTTGCCGAATATACCACCATGCATCCCGATGAATTGGCGATAAAACCGCAAACCCTCAGTTATCAAGAAGCCGCAGCCGTACCCCATGCCGCCTTAACCGCATGGCAGTCGCTGTTTGATGTGGCTCATTTGAGCCAAGGCCAACGGGTACTGATTCATGCGGCAGCCGGTGGCGTAGGCCACTATGCCGTACAGTTTGCCAAACTAAAAGGCGCTTATGTCATCGGGACGGCTTCTGCGAAAAATGAAGCTTTCGTACGCGAATTAGGCGCGGACGAATTTGTGGATTACACCAGTGTGCCCTTTGAAAGTGTTGTGAAAGATGTCGATGTGGTCTTTGATACCGTCGGATATGACACAACCGCACGCTCGTATCAGGTCGTCAAGCCCGGAGGCATGTTGGTTTCCATCGTCAATCCGCCGGATGCCGAAGCTGCTAAACAATATAATATTCAGGTTTCGATGTATGGTGCCCATCCTGATCCTAAACAACTTGCTGAAATCACACATCTAATCGATGCCGGACAGGTCAAACCTTCTATCGACCAAGTATTGCAAATTGAGCAAATCCAAGACGCGCTTAAACTGAGCCAAGACCGCCATGTCCGTGGCAAACTCGTATTGAACATTGGCGGCTAGGCGTTCAAACAGACGTTAAATATTAAATACGAAGTATCTATTTTTGATACATTCCCTCCCCCGTAAACAAGGAAGGGAATGTATGGAAGTTCACAATACCCTTCTCTGTACCACAACTTCACCTATATCATTTAAGCTGCCCCTACTAGCGCCATCTTCGCATGTATTCTACTTCGTTTCATCTGGTGCCTGGAATAATCCCGCTCTATTGTGAAATGAGGAATGATGCGGAAAGGTGAGCCGCCCGGATGTATCCTGAGGAGCAGGCGCACCTGCTAGAAAGTGCGATTGGTATTGCTGCGAAAAAATGCGCCCCGCCAGCTCTCTTCGACTGCCGACATCGACTTTCTCAAAGATTGCTTTTAGATGATCCTGTACCGTGTTTGATGAGATATGGAGTCTGGTTGCAATCTCGGTGGTTGACCATCCGCGCAGAACGCATTGTGTGACTTCCCCTTCACGTTTCGTGAGGCGATAGGCCTGCATGATGACCGGGGCAATATCCGCTGGCTGCGCAATCTCAAAAATCACGCTGATCTGCTCCAGACTTCCTGAACTTCTCAAACGTGATGCGTACAGCATTAACCAATGCCCGGACGGTGTTCTTAGGCGTACTTTCGGCGTCGAATCCGCTGCCCCTATTCCTCGCTCAATGCCTTGTAGACTAGCGACGACACTGCGGACAGCAAGCGGAAGCGGATGTTTCTCTCCTTGATCCATATCCGCAAGTTCCATCAGCCAGTATTCAGCAACAGCCGTCATTGCCACCACGGAAAGATCATCAGTCAAGATTAATGTACCAGGACCATCCAACGTTTTTGCCAATGAGGCATGATCAAGGAGCAGGGCTTTACGCAAACCATCCGCTATGTGTGGCGTGAGTTGAGAGAGGAAGTCCGCCTCGGCACGCGTATAGCCAGCCTCGGCCTGTTCTCGGTGCAAGCACAACGTTCCCCAACAGGCTTCATCATTGACAAAGATGGCACGCATCTCATCTCCGAGATCCATTGGCTCGAGGATGTCCCGATAACGTCGGCTGCGATGCAATTCGTTCCGGGTTTGCTCACTGAGTATGCCAACTGGTAAATGATTCCTGAGCAAAAAAAGAAATTTATTGAAGTCATCGTGCAGGAGCTCATTCTCAAGGAATTGCCCTAGTACCTGTGTGGGAGCATCATCTAGTACCGAACTGGTGAAGAGTTGTGTGGTGGGATCAGTAGTGGAAAAAAAGACATAATCAGACGGAATGACCGTTCGCAAGCGTTTGAGTAGTTCAAGCCTGAGCGTTCGCGAGTCAAGGGCACTGTGACAAAGCTGAATAATCTCTCGCCTGCTGAATTCGGTTAATTTTCCACTCTTCATCTCATCACCTCCTTATAAACATTATGCACCCGGCAAACCCATCAAGAAATCCCAGATTTCTGGGATTGTCCGCTATATATCCCTCAGCATAGGCTTAGCTGGAGAAGCATACTGGTCGAGAGCTAGGAAACTACTGATTGTATATGGATCAATGGCTTCATCCCCTCGACAGCATATGACTCGGCAAGAACATTAACTAGTGAAAGGAAGCGTAACATCATGCAGTCTGAAACGCCAAAAAAGGGGCAAACTTTCGAGCTCCCCAGTACGATTGTGACTTTCCTCGCAGTAGCAGCAGATACCGGCGGCAACTTTTCCCTGTTCGAGTGTCGGATTGCACCACAGCAAGGGGCACCACTTCACCTTCATAGTGACGATGAAGCATTTCTCGTCATGGAAGGAACGTTTGAATTCCAGCTTGAGGAGCAGCGTTTGCAACGGGGTGTTGGCGAATTTTTCTTCGTGCCAAAAAATACGCCACATACGTTTTTTAATCCGAGTATGCAAGAAGGACGTCTGTTGATCATAACCCTGCCAGCGGGCGGGCATGAACGGTTCTTCGCCGAGGCAGGCGAACTCAAAGCCAGCCCGTCAGCACCATTTTCGACAGAGCCTCCCGACTTAGAAAAGCTGGTGACGGTGGGAAAGCGCTATGGTTTTGAGATCCTGCTTCCTTCCACATCATAAGCTCTTTATGAGCGCGCGGCAGGTCGATCATCGCTCAACAGACATGATTGAACATACCATGAGGATGCCTGTGACGCGTTTGAAATACCGTCCTCTACATATCAGGCAAATAATATGCCTCATGGAACCCCACACATTACCCTGATGTCTGTGTACTGCGATGGAGCCCCCATTCTCATCAATATGTTCAGGGGCAGCAATGACAGGTTAGCCTGCCGAATTTTGGCATCAGATTGAACAAAAAATGAATAGTGATTGAACTGGATACTAGCTACCACATGGAAGCATAGTGTGTATATCGTTTGGCACATGTTCCGACAGCATTTTATCCGTGAAGGAAGGCAGCTATTGCGATGTTCTAGCCCACCAGAATCGTTCATTGGTACAGGATAAAAGTCGCATCTAAGGCATGATCCAAACTCCGCCTTTGGATGGATGATCGGCTTTTCAAATCGACCTATAGTGTTTTTGTTCAACGTGACTGGCCGCCACAACCAGCACACTCCACTACAAAATAAAAATATGTGGCGAATCCTGAGGAGGAGTCAAAAATGAAACAGGCAGCTAGACAACGGTTATTGAAGTTAGGAACAGTGGCCGTTCTGGGAATCGGCGTGTTCGCCGCCGGATTGCTCAACCGTCCATCACGCGCATTGGCTCAAGAAGTCGTTCATAACACCTATATGGTGCAAGCAGGCGCTTATAGTGGTGGAAATGCCGAATTGCTGGCTTTTGCCCCCGCTTACCTCAAAGTGCATCGTGGTGATAGCGTGATGTGGCACATCAACAGCTTCCACAACGTTCATATTGGCGAAAAGCCTGCCGAGATGGTTGTTGTACAGGATGTGGGTGGCAAACCAACCCCCGTTGTCAATCCCGTAGTTGCTTTCGGCAATATCAAGACCGGCGAAACTTATACGGGCGGCGATGTCAGCAATGGACTGGGCATGGGACCGGACGCATCACCGATCTTTACGGTGGTCATTGATATGCCAGTCGGCATCTACAACTACTTCTGCGATATTCATGCGGGCATGACCGGTGTGATTGAAGTCGTCGCTGATGATGAAGAAATCCCGACACCTGCTCAGGTTGATGTCTCCACACAGGACGAGGTCGCCAGTCAATTCAACACGATTTTTCCCGCTGTGATGGAAAAGTCTGCTGCTGCTCAACCCGTCGCTACTGCCGGTAATGCCAAAGTCTCTCTTGGTGTCGGTAATATTGGACGTGTCTATGTCGGTCAATTCCTGCCGTACTTTACCAGCATCAAGGCCGGTGAAAGCGTCACATGGGAAAACCCTGCCGACAGCATAGAAGTGCACTTCATCAATTCGACGCCCTATGACGATAAAGCATTGCCCGATTTTGCACCCATGCCGCCTGCGGCCGAAGGTCAACCACCGATCATCGCTGCTGGCCCTGGCTTCTTAGGTGATACTCTGACAGGCGCAACCGTCGCCAAGGGGAATACCTTCAACAGCACGGCCATAGCTCCAGGCGACACTTTTACCCTAACCTTTAAAGACCCCGGTGTGTATGCCTATAACTGCCATATTCACCCCGGTATGAATGGTGTGGTCGTGGTCGAACCAGCTAGCTAATAACTGTCATCAAAGGGGTGGATAGAACGTCCGCCCCTTTACGTTCATCCCTATTTCTTGAGTCATTCAGTCAAAATGTACCGCTACCATAGAAGAAGTGTTCAGAACCAAGGATTGTGAAATCATGTCCGCCTTATCAAGACCAAGCAACAACCAATCATCATGGGTCATACCGGGTATCATCGTTATCGGCTTGCTCACCGCGTTGATGGTATGGGCAGTCACACAGATACATCTCGTGCAAAGCAGCAATCAGGTTGTTGCAACCGCGCTTGATCCGGCAGCCGTCAAAGCCGGAAGAATAATTTTCATGACGGTTTGTGCTGCCTGCCACAACCCGAAGGCAACCGGGATTCAGGGCCTGGGCAAGCCGCTGATTGGCAGCGTTTTCTTTAATGGACACACGGATACCGAACTGCTGGCATTTCTTCAAAAAGGTCGTCCCGTAAACGATCCTTTGAATACAACCGGTGTCATGATGCCAGCGCGTGGTGGTCGCCCTACACTGACGGATAAGGATCTTACAAATGTCATTGCCTATATCCGCAGCCTGAACGCCAAATAACGCTCATCTAGAATACGAAAGCTTCAAATCCTGCCCGGCCTTTGCCAGCAGGATTTTTTTATACAAACGATAGAGGATCGCAGGGAAAGCCACAACTGCTAAATGTAGTGATGAAAAAAATTAAGACGGATGGACGGGGCGTAAATCCGCCATAAGGCGGAGGAACAATCTTTCAATCTCTCGTATAGTAATGACATACCAAGCGACGGATTAAGCATAAGCAAGTTGGCTTTTACAAATCGGGAGTAGGGTGGGATTTGGCTCTACACCAGTAACGAACCCTTAAACGAACAGTTCTGAACGCGATATTATCTACTGCTAGCTGTGTGAACCTGATTGATGATCCTTATTGCTCGTATTTGTCTTCGATGGGTGTACAAGTGACCTCACTTCATTATCCGTGTCCACATCACCAAACCAGTTTGACAAGGTGATGTGACACGCGGTAGCCCATACCAGGGCATTCACCATTAAACCCGCGCTGATTTGACCCTTTACCTCAAAACCCGATGGCTGCTAGCCGGAGTCTTGACATTTCCCTCCGACCTATTGACACCAAACCAGAATTCTTGATACCGTGTTACTAGGTTTTCTAGCGTCAGGACAAATATATGACTAGCACGCAGTACGCCACAGCCATCCCTAAACGTGACACGGTTTTATCCGCCCCTGACGCGCGTACTGTGGCGCGCTTCTTTCAAGCTCTGGCTGACCCCACCCGCGTACGGATGCTTACGGCTTTGGCACATGGCGAATGGTGTGTGAGCGACCTCACTTCCGCGTTGGGCATGGATCAACCCGCTGTGTCCCACCAATTGAAGTATCTGCGTGAAATGAATCTCGTGCGCTGGCAAAAACACGGGCGACATGTCTATTACACCCTTGGCGACCAACATATGCGTGACATCCTCATGAGCAGCATCGCCCATTTGGACTGTGGTTGACGGGCAAGCGTTTTTTGTGCTAGGATGCTCGGCAATCCATAGCAACACCTGAAGCGTCGGGAACGTGCTCATTCATCGGTAGATCGATGAGCGACCAGTTCTGATAACAATGCGCTCCTTCTATCCTGATGAAGGGGCGCTTTTATTTGTCAGGATAGGGGGATGTGATTTGACGACTATCGCAGTAATTGCCGATATTCACGGCAATATTTGGGCGCTGGAGGCTGTTTTAGCCGACATCAAACAGCGTGGCATCACGACCATTATTAATTTAGGCGACCACGTCTATGGCCCGATTGCGCCCGCCGCTACCATCGAGCGTATCATGCGCGAACCGATGATCAATATTTCTGGCAACGAAGACCGCTGCCTCTTTCTCCCCAAAAATGAAGCGCAGCAGTTTTCCAGTTATCACTTCGTCCGTTCGCAGTTGAATGGCAGGCAGATGGCTTGGCTGGAAGCGCTGCCTCAAACCGTTATCGTCGACGATATTTTTTGCTGTCATGGCACACCGGATTCAAATAGCACCTACCTCCTGGAAACCGTCACCGAACACGGTGTGTCGCTTACACCGGACGAAACAATCTGCGATCATCTCAAGGGCATTACACAGTCGCAGGTTATGTGTGGTCACAGCCATATCCCGCGCACGGTTTATGTACCTCATAAATGGCTGGTGTTTAATCCCGGCAGCGTGGGTTGGCCTGCCTACACGGATGACACACCTTATCCACATGTGATGGAAACGGGCAGCCCACACGCACGTTATGCCATCCTTGATCAACACGACAAAAGTCAGTGGAACGTACAGCACATCGCCTTAACTTACGATTGGGCGCAAGCCGCAGCCGCTTGTCGCCAAAATGGACGCGAAGATTGGGCCTATTGGATTGAAACAGGAAGAGGATTATGATGACCAACTCACTTTATCCGATAATCGATTTCGACCCCGCCCTGGAAGCCATCATCGAGCCGAGCAAAGTTATTAAGCCGATAGAGATTCCCGAACGCTGCGTCCTGTGCTTCTTTCAGGATGTCATCACCAGCGTTTGCCACGATGGCGGACGGCGCGTGATTGCCCACCTCGGCAGCGAAATGGGTAAAAACCCCATTTACGAGTTGGAGTTGGATGGTGAACGTGTCGCGGTTGTGCATCCCGGGGTCGGCGCACCGCTGGCAGTCGGCTTCACCGAAGAACTGATCGCACTCGGCTGTCGCAAGTTTATCGCCTGCGGCGGCGCAGGAGTCCTCAACAGCGAACTGACAGTCGGGCATGTGGTCGTACCCACCAGCGCCATCCGCGACGAGGGAACATCCTATCATTATCTGCCGCCGGAGCAGGAAGCTCTACCCAGTGCAGCCGGTGTGGCGGCGATTACGTCCGTACTGGATAAGCATGAGGTTCCCTATGTGTTGGGCAAGACATGGACGACCGATGGCCTCTACCGCGAAACACGTGGTCGTATGGAAAAGCGCAAAGCCGCGGGCTGCCTGACCGTCGAGATGGAAGCCTCGGCCTTTTTTGCAGTCGCACAATTTCGGGGCGTGGATTTTGCCCAAATTTTATATGGTGGGGATGACCTGAGCGGTGACCTGTGGGATCATCGTGATTGGCTGTCGCAAACCTCTACCCGCGAGAAGCTGTTGTGGTTGGCTGCTGAAGCCGTTCTGAAATTATGAGCGCATTTCAATTTTGAGGACTACAATACATGTTATCTCAAACATCTGTTGTAATCTATGAAATATGAGGATCATCTGCCATGCCGATTGTGAACGCTGATCTGCTGCGAAAAATACCCTTGTTCGAACTGTTAGACAATGACGAGGTTAAAGCTCTGGCCGAACAACTTGACCAGAAGCAGGTCTATGCCGGACAAATGGTCTTTAATCAGGGTGATGGTGGCGGGACCATGTATGTTGTCCAATCCGGCAGAGTTGAAATCTTCCTCAAGGACGATACCGGCGAAAAAGTAATCCTGAGCATCGTGGAAAGCGGAGGCATCTTCGGGGAACTATCGCTGCTGGATAATGAACCCCGCTCGGCTGGCGCAAAGGCGCTAGAGGATAGTTTCTTATTCATCATTGATCGTCATGATCTCGAAATGCTCTTTCAAAAGCACCAGCACGCGGCGTTGGACATAATGGCTATGCTCAGCCGCCGCATCCGTGATGCTGATGTATTGGTACGGCAGCGAGTCGTCGCCCGTAATGTTAACGAGGAAGCAGCGCTGCCTGTCAACTTCGGTACACGTCTCTCTGATTTTCTGACGATGGTCGCTGGTGATATTCGTTTCGTCTACTTTTGCTTTATCTGGTTTTTCATCTGGATTGTGGTTAATGATGGATTCATTCCCGGTATTGCGCCCTTTGATCCGTCGCCTTATGGTTTGCTCACACTGATCGTTTCACTGCTGGCGATCTTCTTGTCACTGTTCGTGCTGATCAGTCAGAATCGCCAAACCGAGCGTGAGAAAGTACGGAACGATATTGAATACGAGGTTAACATCAAGGCCGAGGTGGAAATCCGTGATCTGCATAACAAGGTCGATAAAATGGAAGAACTGCTGGTGAACCATCTCAGCCGTTTGCACATCAATGTTGACCGCCTGCAAACCGAAACCGGAACGATGAAGTCGGTTAGTGAAGAACAGCAGTAGGCTCATAGGATGAGTGAGGCTTTGAACCGTCTGCGGGCGGCAGCACGCGAGCGCGATTGGAGCGTTCTACAAGATACACTGGCGGATGCTTTGGGCGAGGTTGAATATTTTGCCGGGTTGGAAATCGGGCTGACGCGCGCCCATGACCATCTTCCGATCTTCGAGCAGCATCACCCTGATGCCAGTTGGGCACGCGCCTTGCTGGTGTGGTTGGCATCATACGGTGCCCCACCAGCCGACTTACCGATGGATGCGGGCTTACCGCACGACAGCCCCGGTGCGAATAATTTCGTCACGGCGCTGGTCGAATTAGCACGCAGCACCGAGCGCAAAACCCCCTATATGAATCGCATCCGCTTTCTGGCAAACGCCATTGGGAACTTAATCGTGGCGGATCTGGCGGCTTACTGGTACAGCGAAAATGATGACATGTGGGATTTTCAACAGATACACGGCAGCGAAATCGATGAGGAAACGGGTGAGCCGATTAGCCAAATCGTATATGCCTCCTTCTGGATGGACGATGAAGTGGCCGCACGTGATACTGCCGCATGGTTAGCCATTGCTGACCAGCTTGAGCGCAAAATGAAAGGGTAGGACTATTATGGGTCCACTTGGTATATTATTTGTAATCGCCCTCATCGTTGGCTTTCTTATTGCTTTCAATTATCTCACTGCCTCACGCCATGAGCGTACCAATCCCCTGCGTCCATTAGCCGAGATTGATTGGGATGCCCTTGAGGATGAAACCGTTCAAAGCGCGATGGCGAGTGGTAATAAGATCGAAGCCATCAAACGCTACCGCCAGCTCACAGGGTTAGGACTGAAAGAGTCCAAAGATGCGATTGATTACGCTATGCTGCATCCAAATGAGCGCGGTCAGAAAAAGAAGAAAGCTGCTTATGACGCGCAGGACGCCGGAATCCGCGATTTGATCGTGGAAGGTCAGCTGGATGAAGCCGTCGAAATCTATCAGAAGTTTGCGGGTGTGGATGCCTATACCGCCCGTGACGCGGTTGATGAAATCGCGCGTGACATTCATCTGAGTAACCAGACGGCTTCGCGTACGACTTTTGAAGTGCCACCCGCCGATAAATCCAGCCAAAACTGAGTCTGAATGCTGCTCACCATCGCCACCGCAGCCATCGCGTTTATCACCACCAACATTGACGATATTCTGTTATTGATGTTATTTTTCGCGCAGGTCAACAGCAGCTTTCGTAAGCGCCACATTATTGCCGGACATTATCTCGGTTTTGGTGTGATTGTTCTCATCAGCCTGCTCGGTTTCGCCGGAGCATTGATCTTGCCCCACAATGTCATCGGGCTGTTGGGTCTTGTGCCGATTGCGCTTGGCCTCTATCAGCTTTTTCGTAAATCTGAGGATGATGACGAAGCGCCTGACGTTTCCCACCTGGAGCCTGCACGGGGTTTGATCGGCAGTTTGCTCAGTGCTCACACGCTGAGCGTAGCGGGAGTCACACTGGCTAACGGCGCAGATAATATCAGCGTGTACGTACCTTTGTTTGCGAACCACCGTTTGCCGGAGGTAGGGTTGATCATCGTGATTTTCGGCCTTTTGGTCGGCGTATGGCTTTACGCGGGCTACCGGCTGGTGCGTTATCCGTCGGTGGCACGGCTTTTGGAGCGGTACGGCGAATGGCTCGTCCCATACGTATTCATCCTTCTCGGCGTTTATATCCTGCTTGAAGGCATCCTTTTTCCGTAATTTTCTCACCCTGTACACCTTCGGCGCAGATCCAATCGATGTTCAAAATAGGGCAGTTGTTGCGGTATTTGCAGTCACCACTCATCTCGTTTTAGAACAAAACTTCTTTGATGGTCAATGAATCCGTTCGAGTTCACTAACTGAAGCGCATGTGATGTCGTGATAATTCGCACTGGATGATCACCATAACAGCTTTTTCCCTTACCTCCGCTCAGCCACTTTCGAGACTGAAGGAGCATCAAAAATGGAATTGCTTTGCGATGCTAAATAAACGCGTTACAATATTTAGCATCGCTAAATAACTTCTGAGAGGGAAGTTTTCAGATGTAGGGAGTGAATTAAAAATGGAACTTTCTAAAGATAATATGTTTCGGTTCCCCTGGTCGGGTAACGACAACCCCATCGGGTGGTTAGAAGTCACTGATAAATGCAATACCTACTGCCGCGGCTGCTACCGCATCAATGGGATGCAGGGTCATAAATCACTTGAACAAATCAAAGAAGAAGTTACGCTTCTGAAAAAATGGCGCAACTGTGACAATATCTCTATCGCTGGTGGTGAGCCGCTCATCCACCCCAATATTCTTGAAATCGTCGCCCACATTCGCAGTTTGGGCATGAAACCGCTCATCCTCACCAACGGCATCAAACTGGAAAACAATATCGAATTCATGCGCGAATTGAAGAAAGCCGGCGCGGTTGGTTTCACATTCCATATCGACAGCGAACAGGCGCGTCCGCACTGGAAGGGCAAGACCGAGATTGAACTGTTCGAACTGCGTCAAAAATATGCCGATATGGCGAAAGAAGTCGGCGGGTTATTCGTCAGCTTCGGTATGACTGTTTATCCCGGCAACCTGTATATGGTTCCCGAGATGGTCAAGTGGGCGAATAAGAATATTGATCGTGTTCATGGCCTAGTCTTCATCGGCTTCCGCAATGCGCTGATGGAAGGCGATTACGATTACTATGCAAACGGGCAAAAGGTCGATTTGAAGACCAGCTACGCCGCGGATTCGAATTCCGAGTCGTACCTGACCTCACGCGATATTTACGCCGAGATCAAGAAGAACTTCCCGCACTACGAAACATCGGCCTATATGGGCGGTTCGCAGGTCAAGGATAAATTGACATGGTTGGTATCGGCACAGTTGGGCGTTAAGGGGCAGATGTACGGTTCGATTGGCAAAAAGGTCATGGAACTCTTCCAAACCTTACACCACGTCCGTTATGGCACCTATGTCGTCTATTCACCCAGCAATAAGATCCCGAAAATCGCCTTCCTGATGGGCCTGTTCGACAAAGGCGTACGCGAAACCAGCCGTAACTTCTGGAAAGATGTGCTGCGTCATCCGGCGCGCCTGTTCCAACCGCTTTACGTGCAGAGCATCGGCATCATTCAAGGGCCGGATTTGCTGGAAGATGGCCGCGTGGACATGTGCGAAAGCTGCCCCGATATGACCGTTTGGGATGGCAAACTGGTTCATTCCTGCCGCATGGACGAGTGGCGTTTGTACGGTAATTACATTATGCCGCAGCGCCGCCAACACGATGCAGCCGGTGAAGTGGTGATTGCTCCTGAAGCTATTCCGGTGGTCGATCACACCGCGTCACACAACTAATTCTCCGCAGTTGGGGGCACGTCCGGAATGTGCCCCTTTACAATATCAACTCACTAATCAGCGCAATTCGCGACACCAACCACAGCGGCATCTTTTGCCGCATTCCCCATTCGGCTAACTGTTCGCGCGCACTCAGCGGAATCAACTTTAAAGCACGGTTGATATTGTAATCGGCCAGACTGGGTGCATCAGGCCGGTTAAATACTTTCGTCCCCAAATAAGGATCAAACTTCCAGGGATAGCCTGATGGGCGCGGCGTTAACGTAAAGGGATGCACATATAAATTCTCGGCGATCACGTCACCTTCTGCCGTAACAAGGGTCAACTCGACACGCGCGTCCGGTGTCACATCCCAGACTGTAACACATACCTTTTGTGAGGCATTAGCCGCCACATTGAAAGACTGCTGGCCCTCGAATAGGACACTGCCTTTGGTATCCCACACGGTCCAGCGCACAGTCGCGTTGGGATAGGTTTGCATGGTATCGTTGAAGACCCACAAAGCGGCAGGCTGCCGTCCATCATGTTCCATCGCTACATGTACTGGCTGTGAAGCACGGCGCAGTGCCTCGTAGCCACCTTTAGGAATGCGGCTCGAATCCAGCACCCCGCAGCCGACCTGTGGAACCATATCCGCCAGCCAGAAGTGGATGAATCCGGTACAGGTTGTCGCCCGCAACTGGCGCAAATATTCCACCTGATATTGGATCAACTCGGCCTGATAATCCCACAGGCTGTCAATCTGATTTTCGAGATGTTTCAGCCGTTCCCACAAATCGGGATATTGTTGGAGGGTAGAAAGTGCGGCGGGCGCTTCAAACCCGAATTCGGTGTTCAACCGGAAGCTGTGTTTGGCAATGTCGGTATAACGGGCGGTCCAGATTGAGCCGTAATAGGAATGTACATCACCGCCGCGCTGCCAATCGTCTTCGATCTGACCCGAACAAATGAATACCGGACGCGTCGGGTCTTGCTGGCAGGCATCGGCATACAGAGCCGGATCGGGATGCTGCTCCAAATTCTGGCGGCGGGTGAAAACCATCGTCGGCTCGTTGTGGCAGACCCAGGCGATCACCGAAGGATGGTTGCCCAATAAATCAATCATCTCGCGCTGCATGTTACGGGCGCGCGCTTCGAATTCGACCGAGTAGGCCTGTACCCAATTCAACTCAAAATCTTGCCAGATCAACACGCCCATCCGGTCGCATAATTCATAAACCTCACGCGGGGAGACATGCACATGTACCCGCAGCAAATTGAGGTTGGCCTGCTTTGCCAAGTTGATGTCCCGTTCAAGGGTTTCCGGCGTACAGGTCGACAGGTACAGGGCGGGTATATAGGATGAGCCGCGCAGATAAATCGGGCGTTCGTTGAGATAATAAGTGAAGTGATCTGCCGCGCGTTCCAAGCGTAGTGTGCGAATGCCAAAGGTTTCGCTGTGGCTGGTAAGTGTGCGACCTGTGGTATCTTGCACCGCGCATTCCAGGCGGTAAAGATCAGGCGAACCATGATCCCATGACCACCACAAATGAGGATCAGCAACCTTGAACCGCTGCTCGATAATCTGGGTACCTGATTGAAGACTCATAGGGCAGCGCAGGCTTACACCCTCGCCGCTGTGATTGTCGGCTTTGACAACCATATCCAATGTGCCAGCAAACGCCGCGCCGGTAGCATTGGTGACCGTTAGCTTGAGATCAATTTGTCCATCGAGTTGGGTGCGGATGGTGATGTGGTCAATGCTCAGGCTGTCATCCAGCAGCAGGCTCAGCGGTCGCCAGATACCAATCGGATTAACATCCGGTGGAATGACACCTTCACCATGCTCATATAAGCCCTTCACCAAACCGCGAATTACATGGTCAATCGGATAGCTGCCGCGAGGATTTGGTTCATCCCAGGGCGAAGTCACACGCACGATCAGCGTATTTTGCTTACCCCATTGAACAACGTTGCTGATATCGAATTCGAAGGGGGCGAAGTTGCCTTCATGCTGCCCCACAAATTGGTCATTGACCCACACCGACGCGAAGTAGTCAACCGCCTCGAAACGCAAACGGGCGCGGCGCGGCGGGACACCAGGCACATCGAATTGACGTTTATAGATCCACGCGCTCTTATTGATTTCGCGCAGATGGCCGCCCCAATAGGGACGGTCGGGATACAAAACCGTTTGCAAATGGGCGCATTCCGGCACGTTGATCCAATCGCCGGATGGTTTTATCGTGTCCGAATCGAGCGCGGCAGGGCACACCTGCCAGTCGCCGCTAAGCCGCAATTCCAGAGAGCCAGTTGTCGAATCGAGAGGCCGAACAAAATTCATAGGTTTTTAAAATCTTGATCGGCGCGAGGCTTGCTTAATCTGCAAACGCATCCCGCCGCTATATTGGACGAAGTGATTGTATTGTACGAACCTTATACGAGAGTTTCAAATTATTCGTTTCGGTCTACAATGAGTCTTATGCAATGCTCAGGTTCATCTGTCACGATTATGTGACTTTGAAAAGGGGTCTGATGATGGCTGCGACAACAATTTACATGACCATCGAAACGGCACAGGGTCCGATCAAGGGGGACAGCACCAGTAAGACAAAACCGAATGTTATCCACTGTTCCTATTATAGTTACGAGGCCAATGTGGAACTGCATACCAGCGGCGGCGGTGGAGGTTCGTCGGCTGGCAAAGCCCACCGTACCCCTGTCATCATCCACAAAACCATCGGCAACAGTTCGCCGCGCTTGATGAAGGCGCTCCTCACGGGCGAAGCGCTCAAAACGGTAACGATTGAACTGGTACGCGGGACAAAAACCTTCTTCACCGTCACGCTGGATCGGGCGACGATTACCAGCATCCAGCACAGTGTTCCCGAAGGCGATGAAACACCGGATGCGGTCGAGGAAGTTGAGTTTGTTTTCCAGAAGATCAGCTTCAAATCAGCCGATGGCACGACCGTCACGGATGATACTGTGAAGAATAAAACAACCTAGTCGAGCGATTCGATTTACATGAAACGTGTTACAGGCTACCGTCATTTTATCTTGCGCCTGACCCTATTGGTCGCACTGGTGATGGTAGCCGCCCTCCTGGCCTGCCTGCTGCTGGGCGCATTATCATCAGGCAGTACCATCAGCGCCTTTACCACGACTGCCTATCAAACCACCGATGTCTGGCTCATGGATGTCAGCCGGATGCAGTTCGTCCATCTTGAAGTGACAGGCCAGAAAAATAACATCCCGGTTTGGTCAACCCGGGAACGGCGGTTGGTCTTTTTCCCCCGCACCCCCTAAAACCCGATCTTCATTAAGATTTCAGAAACTTACGTCTTCTCGGCTGCCTCTCGTGCTATCGTTAGCTTAGATGAGTGTTTTCTCACCTTAACATGGTGTAAAGTAACTAAATCTTGATGACTTTTTTATGTCATTAATCACCAAATGGGGTGTATGCTATATATAAGCAATTGGATGCGCCTGACGGCAGGCTGCATAAAGGAGGACGAATATGATTAACTTCAGTGGGGTCTGGGATGATAAAATGAAGCACCGTCTGGTGTGCTTTGTGGGTGTCGTGTCCCTGATAATGGTCGGCTATTTCGCGGCTGTTGCCAGTGGTATCCCCATCACCATTCGTTTCTTCCTCTGATCCGATTATTTCAAGCGGTTCAAAACAGGCGGGTATGGCTAAAAAGCGTACTCGTTTTTTATTTCCTTCAATCGGATCAATAAGCGCGAACATACCCATCGTTTACGTTGAAATTGTCACGATGCCTCTATAATGCAAAGAGGGATATTTCAGCGGGAAAATGGGAGCGAACAATGCAGCAGGTTATGCCACAGGTTTTCACATTCACAGGTTTGATCGCTGGTCGGGTCTACGCCCTACAAGATGCAGATGGACTAACATTGGTTGATACCAGTATTAGCAACGCAGGTGATAAAATTCTGGCGCAGCTTCAACAGGCTGGACATGCGCCCACCGACGTCAAACGCATCCTGATTACCCATGCCCATCCCGATCATATTGGCAGCCTGCCGAAACTCCAGCAAGCGACCGGCGCTGAAGTGTGGTGTCATGCGTTGGACAAACCGGTTATCGAGGGTAAAGCAGCCGTTCCGCGCCGTCCGTCCGGCTTGCGTCCACCCGATATGAAGTTTCCGCCCGTTCCCGTGGCGCGCACGCTAGATGACGGTGACATGCTGCCGGTTCTCGGCGGGTTGCAGGTTATCTTCACACCCGGTCATGCGCCCGGTCACATCTCGTTCTGGCATCCCCAGCACCGTATGTTGATCACCGGTGACGTGATCTTTTACTTCTTCAATCGCATGACACAACCTCTCGCCATGCTGACCGTCGATGCCGAAGAAAATAAGCGTTCTATCAAGAAGGTGATGGCGCTAAAACCGGATAGCCTGTTGTTTGGTCACGGTAATCCGATTGTTGGTCAGGCGGGAACACAGCTCGACGCGTTCGCCAGGCGGATTGGTGTCTGAACTCCATATCATTTGAGCGATAATTCCCATTAGGAAGTTGCTAACCTGTGCGGCTTGTCCATACCGTTTGCCATCAGATTACGGTAATATTTCGATTATCACCCAAATCTCAATGAACAATGAAATACTACAGGGAGTGATCGGATGACGATTCGTATTCAGAATGGCGTTCTAGCATTTCTGTTGGTTCTCATATCAATAGGCGTCAGTGCGGTTGGGGCGCAGGACAAATCCCTGACGATTTGGACAGTTTATAACTCGGACAGTCCACAAAATGATCAAGATAAGTGGATGGCGGCGCTGATCGAAGACTACAAAGCAGAAGGTGTGACGCTCAAAAATGTTACACGGCCATTTGATACCATCAGCACTGATCTGAATTTGGCGCTGCTGGCCGGTGGTGATGTGCCGGATGTCTCCTATGTGAGTGCGGCAGCTTTGAGTCCCTTTGCCATCAACGGTACGCTGACCGATTTGCGCGATTTCATCAGCCAGGCGTCGTGGAAAGATGACCTCGATCCTGTAGCGCTGTCGGCCTGTACCGCTCCGACAGGCGAAGTGCTGTGCATTCCCACGACAATGGCAACCACCCTGACCTATTATTGGAAAGATGCCTATCCCAACGGCTTTGATGGCAGCGTCGAAGGGCTGGCAGCCGATACGACCACTCAATATGCCATCACCGGCAAGAGTGCCGACGTTTTTGGTTTTGATGTATTTTTCTTCCCGCTCATGACCAGCTACGGTGTGAAGTTCGCGGATGACAAGGGGTTGGCAAGCTGGGCATCACCCGAAGCGGTCAAAGGCGTTGAAGCCATCCGCGCCCTGTTTGCCGCTCAGAAAATACCGGATACGGCGCTGGCAACCGGATTCGATTACGAGAACAACTTTAAGGATGGTTCGGCAGGCGCATTTATGGCCGGATCGTGGTCGTATGTGTTTCTCAACCCACTAAAAACGCCCGGTGGAACGGAATATCCAGCCGATTCGACCGCTGTAGAGAAAGCTTTAGCCGCTGGTGATTTGCAACTCGCGCCACCCATCCATACCAATACAGGTAAGCCGGCCACTCTGCTGGTGTTGAACGGCTGGGCGATCCCCAAGGACTCAAAGAATGCCGATGGCGCGAAGGCCTTCATCAATTGGGATATGACGACCACGCGTAATGTGGCTTATGCCATTTCCTATGGAGGCCTGCCCACTTTGAAATCTGGTTTATCGGATGCAGCCTTCAAGACTCCCTATTGGATGGGCGTGGCCGACATTCTGGAGCAGTATGGCGCACCGCCGCCCGCTTTCTTTGACGCCAGCGCTGCCAAGCAGAAGTTTGCTGATACCGTGGTTGACCTGATCCAGCATCCCGACGAGGATATTCTAGGTACGTTAAAAACCGCGCAAGAGGAATATAATGCTGAGGTCGCGGCTGCGCGGGGTGGGTAAAGACCACCGGGGCACAGAGCGACACCAAGCTGAGAATCAGAGAGGGGCGAGCCGGGGGTTCGCCCTTGTTGTATAGGGTCACAGGTGTGAGCAGGAAGCAGGAGTATAATAAGCGCGAAAGAAGGGAGCAGATGCGATGACCATTCAAGAGATGATTCAAGAGGCGCGGGCGCTTTCCGTAGAAGAGCGCAAGCAGCTCATTAAAGCGCTGGTCGACATTGTCAATGAGCCAGCATCGCAAGCCCCAAAGAAGCGCAATCTATTAGAATTAGCAGGGTTAGGTGCGGAAATTTGGGAAGGAATTGATGCCCAGGACTATGTGAATCAACTCCGCAGTGAGTGGGATCACCGTCCATGATGTTGCCCGATGCTCTACGTGGTGTTCGGTTATTGGGTGTTGATTCGGCTCCGTTGATTCATTTAGTCGAGAAGCATCCAAGCTATATTGACCGAATGGTGTTTATCCTACGATGATGAGCAAATCGCTCGCCGCGCCGCCGAATTACGAGCTAAATATAGTTTGAAAACACCAGATGCTTTACATATCGCAACCGCTTTGGAAAACGACTGTCAAGCATTTTTGACCAATGATATAAGCTTGAAGCGCGTGAGTGAAATACAGGTTTTGGTTTTGGACGAATTAGAGTTGAGCTAATTATTCAACTCAAGCGTATATCAGTGAAAATTTTAAGGGCGAGCCGGGGGTTCGCCCTTGTTGTGTACGGTCGAGAGATGCGGGAGCGAAGGGATGGATACGGCATTTAATAGGGAACGTGTGCAGAAATCAGATACAAGGCGACCAAACCTGTTTTCGGGGCGGTTCGTACCGCTGTGGTTTTTGCTGCCCGCCATGCTGGTGCTGCTGGTGCTACAGGTTTACCCGACAATTTACGCCTTCATATTGAGTGTCATGCGTCAACGGCGCGGCGGATTCGAGTTCGTCGGACTGCAAAACTTCCAACTGTTATTAGGGCAAAGCACCTTTCGCGAGAGCTTTGGCCGTACGCTCATTTTCTCGGTGTGGTATATCGCGCTCGTAATCGGTCTGGGTCTGCTGGTGGCACTCCTCATCAACCGGCGTGTAAAGTACACCAGCGGGTATCTGGTGGTGATCTTTATTCCCTGGGTGCTTTCGGACGTGGTCGCCGGAACCATGTGGCGCTGGATGTTTCTGAAAGATTATGGGCTAATTCAACAGTGGCTTAGTCCCTTGTTTGGACCGTCGATTTATGTCAATCCAGCCGGAGCGATGGGCATCGTGATCTTGGCCTCGGCATGGCGGGCCGTCGCCTTCACAGCCGTATTATTCCTCGGCGCATTGCAGACCGTTCCGCGTGAGGTGGAAGAAAGCGCTGCGTTGGATGGGGCCAACCGGCGACAAATCTTTATACGAATGATTTTCCCACTCATACGTCCCACATTTCTAATAGCCATCCTGCTGACCTCGATGCGGAGCATCAATACGGTTGGTCTGATACTGGCAACGACGCGCGGTGGGCCGGGATATGCCACGACCACTGCTTCGGTGTATTTGTACCGCTCGGCGTGGGGCGAGTCGAACTTCGCACGGGGAGCAGCCGTTTCGGTATTGTTGTTCCTGGCGAATGTGGTCATCACGGTAATCTATCTACGCGTGATTACCGACCGGAGTGAGCAGCAAGTATGAACGGGATGGTTCGCAGTCCGCGCGAAAAACGTTTGGATACACTCAGCACCCATACCATCCTATTGATCATTGGGCTGGTGTTCATCTTCCCTGTGTTTTACACGCTCACAACCTCATTTAAATCCAAAGGGGATGTGCTGACGACTCCGCCGAGCATCCTCCCACGCAGCTTTTCGCTTGAAGGCTACGACACGGTCATCAATAGCAGTGATATGCTGACCCATTATCTGCCCAATACGTTTATCAACTCTTTTTTCTCGTCGATACTGGTTGTACCGTTGGCAGGCCTAGCCGCTTATACCTTCTCGCGTTACCGTTTTCGGGGCAGCCGAACACTTGAACTCCTGATACTCAGTTTGATGATGATCCCGCGCTTAACCAACCTGCTGCCGTTATACCGCATGGCAAGTGATGTGGGTGCGCTTAATACACACGAGTTGATGGTAGCGATTTACACGGCGGGTGCGCTGCCCTTCAGCATCTGGATTATTCGTGCGTTCTTCGACGCCATCCCCACCGAGATGGAAGAAGCGGCCTTGATTGATGGCTGTACACCGTTTGGAGCGCTTTGGCGGATTGTGGTTCCGTTGGCGCTGCCGGGGTTATTCGCGGCCTTCCTGTTGAACTTTGTGGATACGTGGAACGAGTTCCTGTTCGCAGTCGTGCTGGCAATTGGCAGCAAGACCGCGACGGTAGGGTTATACGACTTCCAATCCTCATTTGAAGTAGCCTACCATGTGTGGGCCGCTGCCGCGATTATCATCATGATTCCGGTGCTGGCGTTATTTATGGCGATGCGGAATGTGTTCTTTAGGGCGATGCTGGATGGGGCGCTCAAAGGGTAGTCGTCAGTGGTGAGGCTCATCCTTCGGCGCAATCCAATCAGCCAGCGACAAGCCCAAACGCTTGGCCAGCTTATAGGCGTGGTCGAGGTTTAGGGCGCGTTCGCCCCGCTCATACTGCTCGACCAGATCATAGCGAATATCCAATTCGTCGCTTAACTCATTTTTGCTCAATCCGGCGGCTGCCCGCGCGTGCTGTAGACTTGCGCCCATTGTCACATGTAGCGGATCAGTATTGTGCCGCCGCAGCCAACCTGCAACCTGGTACCACGCCACATATCCCCATGCATATCCCATATAGATGGCTACCGGTGCCAGATCAAGCCAGGGAAGCCAATCGCCACCCTTGGTCGTCACCGCTAAATAATTGTAGAGGAACGACTGCCACGTCACTAAATAGCTGAACCGCAAAGTTAAGCGTCGTAACGGCGTATCTTCCAACAAAACAGCCACGGGCAGAATCCAGATGACGTACCAGCCGAAGAACCATAAGGAAACCACCAGCAGATAAAATAACATCACCCGTCCAATTATCCGCACTGGCAATAGGGCATCGTCATGGTCTGCACGCCACAATAAGACGATCTGCCACAGGTAAAATAGGCCAAACAGGATAAGTGAGCCGTTCGCCATCAGGGCGTTGGTGATCGGTGTCTCGGCGGGGCTGGTTTCAATCGGCATATTATCCAACGTGGGGAGCAGTAATTCGCGCAGCACAGTGGCGACCGAGCCGGTGTACATGCGGTCGCGCCGTTCTAAGCGCATCGTTTCCAGGCCATGCCAATAAGGGGCATAAGCAGCCACGCCCAGCAAAACACCTAAGACTGCCGATAGAATCAGATAACGCCAGCACAGCCATCCGCGCAGTCGACGTAAGGCGACAACAGCGACGATAGGAACCAGCATCAGCGGAATAAATTTGAGTAAGGCACCGAGGATAAGGGCTGTGGTTGCGGCAGCGTACCACCGTCGTGTCAGGCAGTACAAGGCTAAAGCGATAGCGGCGGCCATCAATGCGTCATGATGACCAATTCCGGCTGTCATGAAGATCACTAACGGATTCCACATGAACAAATACAGACCGCTCAGCAACCGGCGCGGCGCTATCTTCATTAATGCTAATGCGATAAAAAGGGATGCCAGACCGTATCCCCCGATGGCGAGCGATTTAAAGGCAAAAACGTTGGTCGTGCGATCATTACCTGCCAGTTTGGTTGTTAGTCCTGCTAACGACTCCCACAATGGGCCGTAAGCCGAAGGGACAGTATGCCACGAGATGAAAGGGTAAAATTCGTCCTGCTCGATTTGGTTGGGTACATCTTTCAGTGGATTCAGACCATAAATCGACGTCATCCGTCCCCGGATGATGTAGTCATAGATGTCGGTGGCATCTGCCGGATACATCCGCAGCAGGATGAGATTAAATACCATGCTAAAACCCACGATGACCAGCAGCAGTTGGCGCTGGGATGTGGCGCGCAGGATGCGGTAACCCAACCAGTAGCAGGCAAAAAGCAGCACGAAGGCCACGATATACAGCAGCGCGCCCTCATTCGAATAGTGATTAAGCGTCGCAATTGTCTGGCGGGTTAGGTCGCCATATTGCATCAGACTATAACGGCTGGCGAAGCCAAAATAAAAGATGAGACTCGCTGCTACTCCGCAGAGTATGAGCCTTATAAAAAGTGTGGTCGGGCGATGGTGTGACACGATGGCACTTTCTGGAAGGTTAGGAACAGTCCGCTTTCGCAGACAACCTCACAAGACTAAAGCATTTATAAAGTTGGGTTTAAGGAAAGCATACCCCTTGTCTAAAATCTATCCCAACTTCTCCCCAAAAGTATCTTCTTTATTCCTCTGGGCAGGGGGCGACGACTGTGATGCCGCGCGCGATGCCCGAAGATCGTACAATCCGTCCTTGACCTTCAAGCCTGTCAAGATAGCGGTATATGTTCGGGCGTGACATATAACAGGCGTCGGCGACTTCACGCATGGTCGGAGAGTAACCAAACTGTTTATTATAATGGCACAAAAAATTAAACACGTCTTCCAGTGTTTGTGGGTCGAGACTCGATTTTAATCGTCGCATCGTTGTTCACAACCATCCATTCTATTCCGGTCAGCTCCCCCCAGCCCCACACAACATCAGGGATGGTTGCTCAACCCGTATCGCAAGCCGTAGGTAAGAGACACCAATAGCGCAAGTTAATCTGCGCTTTGGTTGGTGATATAACAATTTTCCAACACACAGCCATAATAACACGGTTTAGAACGTTAATTCTATCTCTTTACGGTATGAGTTTAGATAGAATACGGTTAGAATATTTGTTCGTGGCGGAGATTCAAGGCTAGGATGGTAGGCGCAGAACGACTGACGGGGATTACACTATCTCGACTAATTCGACCACTTGAGCGCGGGCAGCCTTCACCAGATCAGCCGGGGTGATAATAATTTCCTCGCCCCACTGTCCTGCTCCGACGCCCAATTCATGTTGGCTCATGAGCGATTGATCAATAAAAGATCGGAAGTCTTGAGGCTGCCAGTGGAAGGGCGGAATCGATCCGATGACATAACCGGTAAGTGCCAGTACTGCCTCTGGTTTCGCCATCTGGATATTGCGCGAGCCAAGCGTTTTCTTGAGGAAGCCTGACTTCGCGGATTGATCCCCACCGACCATAATCAGGACACGCTCGCCCGTGTCAATGACCTCAAAAATCAGCGTTTTGATCATCTGACGCTCACTGAAGCCCAGGGCGCGCGCCACATTGGCAGCGCCTTTTTCGGTAGTTTCGGGGAAACTCATACGGCGGTAAGGAATACCGAGTTGGTCAAGGTATTGATGCGCGGGTAAATCCATGTCGAACCTCGAAAACGCTAATGCAGACTGTTTTCAGAGCCAAAGCCCATAACACAATGATCTGATTATAGTCTAGCTTTAAGGGACAGCATAACCTACTGCATTCGATAGGGATGAATTATCATAACAGCGCGACAAATCTTATTGGATATGCTGGCAGGTTTTTCAGTTCATGATTACTTTGATCGCGACGGTATTAAACGAAGGCGAAAGTATGCACCGGCTGATGCGTTCGCTGGTGGCACAAACGCGCCTACCGGAAGAAATCGTGATTGTGGATGGCGGCAGCCGTGATGAAACCGTCAGTATCATCCAGAGCTACGCAGATCGCTTACCGCTGCGGGTGCTGGTCGAGCAGGGATGCAACATCAGCCAGGGACGCAACCGCGCGATTGCCGCCGCCTTGGGCGACATCATTGCGGTGACGGACGCCGGTGTTGAAGTCGATCCCGATTGGCTGGATAAGATCACACGTCCGCTGATTAACGATCCACACTGTAACGTCGTCGGTGGCTTCTTTAAAGCGGATTACACCAATCTATTTGAACTGGCGATGAGCGCTACCGTCCTGCCGCTGCAGGATGAAATCAATCCCGCGACCTTCTTACCCACCAGCCGCAGTGTCGCTTTCCGCAAGACGGTTTGGGCGGCAGTGGAGGGTTATCCCGAATGGTTGGATTACTGCGAAGATCTGGTATTCGATCTGCGCCTCAAAATAGTGCTGGGCAAAGCCAATGCTCTACCCCTCGCCTTCGTGCCGGATGCGATAGTGGCTTTTAGGCCGCGCGGATCGCTGCGCAGTTTTTTCAAGCAGTATTACTTATACGCGCGTGGAGATGGTAAGGCCGATTTGTGGCGCAAACGCCATGCTGCCCGTTATCTGACCTATTTAATGGCGCTGCCGGTCGTTTTATTACTCGGTGTGCTGCTCCATCCGCTGCTTTGGTTGTTGGTACTGCCAGGGGGTTACATCTATATGCGTCAGCCTTATCAGCGGCTAAACAAGCTGGTTACAAGTAAACTCTCCCCCACAAGCGAGGGAGAAAGCAAGGCCACTAAGCGCTATACCACTGTTGAATTAGCCTATCTGGCGGTGATGGTACTGGTCATTCGCGTGGTGGGAGATGTGGCGAAAATGCTCGGTTATCCGGTTGGGTGGCAGTGGCGGCTGCAAAATCACGTCTCTGACTGGACAAATGTAACAATATCTCGATAAATGCAATTCTAATGCGTGCGAAAAGCAAGTGGTCGTAAGATAATAGGGAAGATAGTTTCATAATAGAAGGTTGGACTGTTTGCTGCCCGCTCAAATCCGCCCACCTCCCTTTCTTAATACACTTTGGCATTGGCTAACTGAACCGGTTTCAGGGTTAGTCCAACCCGTAGACCGCCGTAATGCCCGCTTGATTTCCGCCTTATTCTTAATGTCGATTGTCATGCTGATTGTGGTACGGATATTGCGTACTGCGCTTCAGGTACCCGAATCGGCCTTCAATATTAACACCTTCGCCGTCAACATCCTCGTGATGACACTGTGCTACATACTCAGCCGTACGCGATACTACCGTACCGGCGTCATCGTAGGTATCGCAGCGGTGATGTCCGTGATTTACATCCAGGCCGTGTATCGTGCCTATACCAATCCAGTTCATCTGACCGATTCAGCGGTGTGGGCAGTAGGAATGGTATTAATTGGTGGTCTGGTGGTTTCGTGGCAAATCATGCTGGTATTGGCAGCGGCATTTGTCGTTGGGTTGGCGCTTTTCCCTATCATCGTACCGGGTTTGACGATTTATGATGTGCGCTTTTCGCTGGAATTCATCATCGGCATGGTTGCGCTAATTACCGTTACCGCCATTTTGCGCCAACGGGATTTACAGCGCATCAGCCAGCAAACGGTGGATTTAAAAACCAGTGAAGCCCGTTACCGCACGCTGCTCAATGCAGGCTTTGAGGCCGTGGTCATCCACGACAACGGACACATACTCGATGTAAATGATACCGTCCTTCATATGACTGGCTACACCTCTGTCGATCAGATCATTGGTAAGATGACCATTGATTTGCTGACGCCGGATGCGCGTCCGGCCATCGCTAAACTGTATGCCGAACGTCCACCAGACAATCTGGTTTATCAAACGGTCATCCAACATAAGGACGGACGCCGGATTGACGCAGAAATCCGTTCGCGAACCATCACCTATCAGGGGCAGGTTGTGCGGGTGGTTGTCATGCGCGACATCACCCAGAGCAAACAAGCCAGCGATCAAATCAAGAATCTCTTCAATAATCTGGATCGGGTATTTTACTCATTTAGCATAGTCGAGAGAAAACTACTGCAAATCTCGCCTACTTGCGAAAAAATCCTTGGCTATTCGCAGCAAGCGCTTTATGACGACATTTCGATCTGGCCGAATCTTGTTTATCCTGATGATATGCCACAATTTGCAGAAGATATGACACAAGTGACTCAGGATCAGCACGAGCTTCGCCCCTTCCGTATTGTCCGTAAGGATGGCACGGTTCGTTGGGTTGAAATGGTGACGATTCCGGTATTTAACGCCGCCGGTGAACGTACCCGTTTTGACGGATTGATAACCGACATCACCGAGCGCCGTCAGATCGAAGCTGAGCAGCGCGAACTTCAGGCCGAACGCGAACGCAGTCTGGTACTGCGGCAGTTTATTACCGATGCATCGCACGATTTGCGAACGCCGCTGGCAACACTCTATACCAGCCTCTATTTGCTGCGCCGGGTGAGTCCACCGGACGAAAACATCAGCCGTTATTTGAATACGCTCGAAACCCAGACGGCCCATCTCAACCGTGTTCTGGATGATCTCTTCACCATGTCACGCCTTGATTCGCCCGAAAGTTATGTCGAAAAGAATCGGCTGGATCTTAATCTGGTGATAGACAACGTGTTGAGCACCCAGAAATCGCTTGCCATCAAAAAGCAGGTACAGCTGCATTATTTTCCGTCCGAAGCACCGGTTGAGGTTATGGCCGACAAAGAATATCTAATTATGGCGCTGACGCATGTCGTCAACAACGCGGTGCAGTACACACCCGGTGGAGGCAGCGTCACCATACGCGTCTGCGCCCCGAATGCGACTGATGCTTTGATCGAGGTCACAGATACTGGTATCGGGATTCAACCCTCGGAGATCGATTTGATATTTGACCGCTTCTACCGTTCCGACCGGGCCCGTAAAACGGATATTGGCGGCGTGGGCTTAGGATTGTCGCTGGCGCGCAAAATCGTTGAAGTGCATGATGGCACCATTGAAGCCGAAAGCACACCGGGCCAGGGCAGTATCTTCCGCATCAGACTGCCGCTTATGCTAAAATAGGCGAATTGTTTAACAACCCACTCAAAATAATCACCATGAATTTACGCTCAAAATCGATACTGATTGCTGTACTGATCCTATTGGTTATGACGTGGACGGTCGCTGCCCAAACGGCCACTCCCACCCCCATAACCCCCGACTCGACTGCTGAAGCGACACCCGAAGCGACCGTTGATCCCACACATGTTGAACTGCTCACACCGGAAATCATTTCCACCCGTCCCCATGACCCCAAGGCATGGACGGAAGGGCTGCTGCTGCAAGATGGTTTCTTCTACGAGAGCGTGGGCGAAACCGAACACTCGTCGGTGCGGAAAGTAGATCCCATGACCGGTGAAGTCGTGCAGCAGTACGACATGGGCAAAGATGATTACGCCGAAGGCATCTCGATTGTAGGCGACCGCCTGATCCAGATGACCTATAAACAGGAAATCGCCTATCAGTACGATTGGAAAACCTTGAAGCTGCTGCCGGATACCCTCAAATATAAGGGTGAAGGCTGGGGCTTAACCTATGACACCGCCGATAACGTGTTATGGATGAGCAATGGTTCCGCTGCATTGTTCAAGCGTGATCCCAAAACCTTTGCCATCCTGGGCGAAGTGCCCGTCACGCTGCAAGGCTTGGCGCTTGATACCATCACTGATCATAATCAACCATTGATCGGCCTGAACGCAGGACTGAACGAATTGGAAGTCGTGGGCGACACAGTTTATGCCAACATCTGGCCGACCACCTTCATCCTCCGCATCGATAAGAACAGTGGCATCGTCACCGGCGTGATTGACGGTTCAAAGCTGCTGCCAGCGGATGCGCCCATTCAAGCTGACGCCCGCCAATACCTCAACGGCATCGCCTACGATCCTGCTACCGGTCATTTCCTCGTCACGGGCAAGTATTGGCCTTACACCTTTGAAGTCACCTGGAAGTCAGCCGGTGTCATGCCTGCGCTGCAATGAGGTGAGCCGGGTTGCTCTATCAGCAAATCTCACTTAAACTGATGAAGGCTCTTTGTCAACTTACGGGGGTTTTGCGTGGCTACACCTGCTCATCACGAGATTAACCTCAAAGTCGTTATTCTGGATACGGATTTCTACGCGTCCCATGCGATCAACAGCTTTCTAGCGTGGGATCGGCGCACACGCGTCACTCACCTTGCCGAGTCGTTGAAGGATATGTGGCTTTACATCAACAGCACCCCGCTGGCCGAGATGCCCAATATCATCCTGCTGGAAGCCGACCATATTGGTGGGCCAGACGGACTCGCCAGAACGATTACCGACTTATATAAACGGATTGCTCAGGTGCGCGTGATTTGCATGGGGCAAGAACCCACTGTCAATCTCGTGGAAGCAGCCGCCGATTCAGGCGCGGCAGGATACTTTCTTAAGCATGATGTCCGCCTGCAAATTGCGTGGGGCATCGTTTACTCGCTCAACCACGAATTCACCATCACGCCGACCATCGCCCATGCCTGTGCCGACCGTTTCAACCACCGGATTTTCCATGCGGCGGTGCTGCCCGGAATGCGTAAGTTCCCCGAATTGACCGGACGCATCGGGCAGGCGCTTAAGCTGTGTGTGCTGGATGGCCTTCCCGCGCACCTTGCCGCCGATGAAATGGGCATCAGCCTGCACACCATTAGGGGATACATCAAAGAGGGCTACCGCATTTTGGAAGCCCATGATGATGTCGAATACGCGACTGATATGACCCCGCAGGAACGGGCCTTCATGCGCCTGACCGCCTTCGATGAAGAGGACGAAGACGAGTCATCCGGCAGCAAGCACGAAGTGGAATAAACAGGTTAGCCAGCGACCAGAATCACAATCAGCGCGATCAACGCGGGCAACCCTTGTACATACAGGATCGAGCGCTTGGCGGTCAGACTGCCATATATAGCTGCCACAATCACGCACACGAGAAAGAATTCTTGAATCTGATGCCCGAAAACCGGGTTGGGATGAACCACACCCCACGCTAACCCGACTGCTAAAAAGCCGTTGTATAACCCCTGATTAGCCGCCAGCGCCTTTGACTCGTTTGCAAACGCTTCCGTTGTGCCGAATGTTTTTCTCACTCGTGGCGTCGTCCACAGGAACATTTCCATATAAAGAATATAAACATGTTCAATCGCGACCAGCGCCACCAGAATCTTGCCAATCGTATCCATCAACGCCCCCTTTAAGATCATATCCCTGCATGATGGCCTTGATGATACCCGATAACGCCCTATCTCTGCATTTAATTAGCGTTTCAAAACTTTTACACTTAAGCGATAGTACGCTAAGGTTTTCGGCTCCCACAGGCTAACCAGGATGACACAGCGGTTGTCGTCACCATCGCCGCCGCACATCGGCTGATCTTTCAAATGATCGTACAGAAACTTACCTTAGCTCACCTTCACCGGCAGAGACTCCAACCCACGCAGCACCCACGTTTCGCGGTAGGTCGGATTGCCGTTAAGCAGACGAATTTCCGGCGCACACCGCAGCAGCGTTTGAATAGCAATCTGCCCTTCCAGCCGGGCCAATGGCGCACCGAGGCAGTAATGGATACCGTTGCTAAACGACAGATGTGGATTCGGGTCGCGCGTGATGTCCAACTTGGACGGGTTTTCAAACACCGCCGGATCATGATTAGCCGCGCCCAGCATGAACGACACTTGCATCCCTTGTCGCAGCGTCTGCCCGTTATAATCGGCCTCGTGCAGCACCACCCGCGAGGTCATCTGCACCGGACTATCATAGCGCAGCAGTTCTTCGATGGCCGTGCGTCCCAGTTCCGGTTGGGCTTTCAACTGCTCCAATTGATCGGGATTACGCAGCAGCGCCAACATGCCGTTGCCGATCAAATTGGTGGTCGTCTCATGTCCCGCCACCAGCAGCAGGATACAGGTGGAAATCAACTCCTGCTCGGTCAGCTTATCACCTTGATCTTCCGCCTCGACTAGCGCGCTCATCAAATCCTGCTGCGGACGTTTGCGCCGTTCATTCGCCAGATCGCGCAGATAAGCCGAGAAATCGACCGTCGCCAACGCGCCGCGATCATAAATCTCTGCCGAGTCGGTCAACTCCAGCGTATGCGCCAGATCACGCGACCACGCCCGGAACAGATGCCGTTCATCTTCTGGCACGCCTAGCATATCCGCGATCACCATCACCGGCAGTGGTACCGCCAGATCAGCCACAATATCCATCTCGCCCTTCGCCAGAGCCGAATCCAACAGATGATCAGTCATACTCTGGATGCGTGTACGCAGTTGTTCGATCATGCGCGGTGTGAACGCTTTATGCACCAGCATCCGCAAACGGGTATGCGTCGGCGGATCACGAAACAACATCCAACTGCTCTGCATTTCCACCAGCGGCATTTGATGAGCAGGCGGTTCTGCCCAGCCCAGTTCCTCACGCGTCATGACACTCAACAGTTCATGACCCAATCGGTTATCTTTAAGCAATGCAACACACGCTTCATACTCGGTCGCGAACCACATATTCCACTGTTCCCAATGAAATAACGGTGCCGATGCCCGCAGCATATCGTAAAAAGGATAAGGATTCGCTTTGAACTCAGGTGAGAGTGGATTGAACTCAAACATCAATGGCGCTCCTAAACATGTTGGATGGTGATATATACCTATACGTATGATACTTAAGTTCGGTTCACTGCTGGCTCATGATAAGTCATTTAAGGCTTATCCGGTACGGTAACTACTTTACTTTTGAACTCCTGTAGGGATGTGGCCCGCCCCATCCGCTGACCAAATACCACACGAATCCTTTAACCCTCTGCGCCACGAACCACAACACCCGTTTAATCCTGTTGTCATCCACCGGTGAACCCATTTCCAAAAGTGCAGAAGTATGTTAGCGTGTGAAGGGTTTCAAACGCGTCCTATAAATAGGTGATGTTATGAAAGCAGCCGTGATCTTCAATCCTCATGCCCACAGTGGGGAAACCGCCCAACGCATCAGTGCCGGTCATCAAGAAGTTTTGCAGCACCTCCAGCAAGCCCTCCATCTGGACGCCGCCGACTGGCTGGAAACTAAACACCCCAGTCACGCCACTGTACTGGCGCATGATGCCGCCCAAACTGGTTATGACTATGTTTTCGCGGGCGGTGGCGATGGCACGATTAACGAAGTGCTGAACGGTATCATGACTGTGCCCGATCCATCGAAATACCCGATCTTTGGTGTGCTGCCCTTTGGCACCAGCAATGATTTTTTCGCCGCCTTGAAGGTAGCCGAGGTCGCTCAGAAAACGGCGGACGCCAATCAGCCAACCATGCCGCTCGACATCGGGCAGGTCGTCTTTGATGACGTGAAGCGTTATTTTTGCCTCACCACCGGCCTTGGCATCTTTAGTTGGGCCAACGAACAATATCTGGATGCCAGCCGCCGCTTTGGCAGGCGTTTTGCCCATTTGCCAGCCGCCATCTCAACCATCCTTGGTTATCACTTCTTACCTAACGCACGTATATCCGAGAACGGCAAGCGATTCCGTTCACGGCGTATCTTGTCCATCGTCGTCAACAACTCGCCCCTCATCGCCGGAGGCATACCATTGACGCCGCAGGCCAAAATCAATGATGGCTACCTGGATGTGTGCATCGTTCGGCCCGTGTCCTTCCCGCGTTTAGTCTTGTTAGCCCTGCAAATCAGCCGCAAAGCCCATACCCATTCCAAAGCCGTTATATTGGAACGCATCACCACCATGACTGTCATTGCTAAGCAGCCCCTTCCCATCCATATCGACGGTGAACTGATCCCCGAACTGGAGTCAAAAGCGCGCCGTATGGTCATTACCGTCCTGCCATCTGCCCTGAGCGTGGTGAAACCGTCGCTCTGTGAAATCGACATCGCGCACATTGGTCTACCAGAAAATACGCCGCAATAGAGGATCACCTAAACCCTTCACAACCAGTCATGCAATGAAACTCTTTTTTGCCCCGCCCTTTTTGAAACTGTTCTTGCTGGTCAGCCTGCTTGCGGGATGCGTCTTACAACCAGCCAATATCGCTACCCTGACGCCGACGCCCTTGCGCCTCATTACCGATACACCTGCGCCTGCGCCCTTCATCATGCCCACCGCGCCACCCGCACCCACCGCCAGTTGTGCCGGAGCGCCCCGCGAACGCTTGATTATTGGGGAACGTGGACGCGTCTTGCCGGATGATCCGCGCTCAGTGAATGTCCGCCGCTTGCCGGGGACTGAACACTCATTGGTGACGGTCATTCCAATTAACGGACTATTTATGGTGTTGGATGGCCCGGTCTGTGCGGATGGCTTCCAGTGGTACAAAGTCCATTACCGCGAAGCCACCGGCTGGCTGGCCGAAGGTGACCTCACCAGTTACTACGTCGAACCCTATGGCGCGGATTAGATTATTTACACGTTGGTGGCTGCTCGCAATAGAGTCAAACATCGATGGCTTTCTGCAATAGAGTCTTTAAGTAATGTGCGGACTCGTTGCATCGTATCGCGAGCTAATTCCTTCTCCAGTTTCCCATTTATGACTGTATACGGCCTCCGCAGAATAGAATATTTCTTTGCAAATTCATGCTCCTGAAATTGATCTGGACGAAAATGTGTGGCTTTATGTCGGGCTAGATGAATTTTACCGAAGGTTGGCAGATTATCTTTGAAAATAAAAATTTCTTTCTCATTTTTTGCAAATTTCTCTACATGCCTTATCTAATTGATAGCAAAATTCCAAGAAACTAGATGCGAAATATTCTTCAACATCGATTTGGTCAAACTTATACATAAGAGAATCTTTTGCAGCAGGTATTGCTACTTGATTAAAGATTTGTCTAGCAATAAAAGTGCTTATTTCAAAACGTACCAAGGCCGTTTCCAGAAGATCAAGAGTGTGAAGAAAATTACGCGTCGATTCTAGATCCTTAACATCTTTATACTGTTCAGGACGATTCTTACTAGCGAGCCAATCCTGAATTTCTTTAGCCATCTGAGCACAACTTTCAAGTAGGTTTACATCTAGATTCGATTTCAACTGAATACCTTTCCCTGCACACTGACGGACAACACATTACCAGCTATTACGTCGAACCCTACGACGCGGATTAACATCAATTGAGGATAAAAAGCGGGAACTCTGCTTCGTAGGTTCACGAGACGACACTTTTACAGTCTTATGGGTTTTTCTCCCGTAGGGAAGGCTCTGAGAGCCTTCCGCTTTTCCCTCAATCGACCAAAACTGTTGTGTCGTAAAGCTTCGTCGGGGAAGGTCAAAGACCCTCCCTGTACCGATAGGCAACCCACCTCATAATTTTGCAGGCTTCAATGCTTCACCAGCACCTCATGATGGCTCACCGTTGTATCAAATGACTGCAAAACCGCCTGTGCTTCCGGCTCAACCACCGCCTGATCGACCTGCTCACCCGCGAATTCGCGGATAGCCTCCATCGACTCCCATAACGTCACCACCTGAATTTCGGTGACGTCCGCCAGCGCATGTTCCAGAACATATACCCCTTGAAAGCCCATAATCTGCCGCAGTTCAGGGAACACACGCGTCTCAAAATGGGCCACATAATCTTTAACGCGTGCCGCCTCGGCCTGTGCTTTCCATATACGAGCGATCATTTTTGTTCCTCCTCGACCTTAGTATTATGACAAAAGTTTAGATTAGGTTTGTCGGCAAACCGTTCACCAACCATCCACCAACCCCATTAACAATCTAGCTCCCTCAAAATGGTTAACGCCAATCCCTCGCAAGAGTTACAAAATGGTCTTCCAAAATGTAACCCATTCCCACCTCATTTGTTGTACGATAACGATTGGAGCAATCCCGTATGGCTTCCTCCATCCGTTTACGGGTTCAGGAGACGACAGTTTTACAGTCTTACCTTGATTGCTAGTTGGTTTATCGACATCTCAAATCTTCGCTCAATTCCCCTCGCTGTACACGGAGAGGGGCTAGGGGTGAGGTTCTGAGTGAGGTTTCCACGACTAGCAATCATGGTAGTCTTATGAGTTTTTCTCCCGTAGGGAAGGCTCTGAGAGCCTTCCGCTTCCCCTCAATCGACCAAGACTGTCGTCTTGTCAACGCTTGTGGTGGAGGATTGAGGTGGGGGTTCTCCACGCACCTTAACATCCACCAATCGTCGAAGGGTCACATACAGTGGCAGTACTTCGAACACTTTCAACAGTCATGGCAAATTTGGCACAAAAACGAACTTTGCATTTGCCGCATTTGCTGCTTTTGCTGCTAAATTTGCCAATAGTATCCACAGCGTCCTTTTGGGCATGGGCTAGAAGCGAGTCGCTAACGGCTAATTGCCGGCACTGACGATATTGCTTGGCTAAACGACCATCAAACAAAAAGGAGCGCTTACGCACCCCTTCTTGCAACTTTTATCGATTTTTCTATCGGACTCAGTACACCTATTGAAGACTACTTGTTGGCGGCTCGCACCACGCGTGTGACACCGATCACACCGAACAAGCCTATCGCCAGCAGGGCGATCAAACCCACGTTGCTGCCAGCGCCGACGTCATCAAAGAAACCGGTATTCGGGAGCTGTGTCGGTACGGGACCAATCACACCGCCTTCGGCTGTCGGTGAAGCAATGCCAGCCACTTCGGTCACCGCACCACCACCTTGACCAAGCAAAATCGCCAGCGCGGTACCGGTCGCCGCCACCGCATTCGTATCCGGCGCAGCAACGGTCGGTGTAATCTGGGCAGCGACAGCCGTCTGAGTCGCCTCATTCGCCACCTGCGTCAGCAGTGCATTAGCAAAGGCGGCTGTAGCATCCAGCGTCGGCGGTTCGGGTGTGGGAGTTTGAGTCGGTTCCCGCGTTGGCGGAACCGGAGTCAACGTAGCCGTCGGCACACTGGCCGTTTGAGTTTGTGCCAGTGCGATTTGTACACTAGCCGTACCAGTCTGCTGGAGGAAAACTTCCACCGCCTGGTTGGTCGCCACAATCGCTGTAGCCGTCAACTGACCGGGTGTTGGCCCTGTTGGACGTGTCGCTAAGAAGAGTACCGCGCCCAAACCAAGTAAAAATAAAATGATCATCAGCGCGGCAATATAAATGAACGTGCGGTTGGTACGTGTTGGCGGTGTACCTTCCTCATTCAGTTCCGGCATATCGTCCGACTCGAAGCCGAAACCGGTATCTTTACCGTCGTCTAGATCAATATCTGGCGCGTCGTCATCAAACTTGAAGTCGTCGCCATTCGGCTTATCATCAAACTTGAAGTCGTCGTCGTCAAAATTAAAATCGTCGTCGTCTTGCAAGTCTTTTCTATTGAAGCCCATATTGTTCTCCTCAAAGCTGGCGCGGCGCTATTCTAGTATAACGCACTATTATCTACCGAATACCTCTAAGTTCGCCAGTGGTACGGTAATCTTCTCACCGGTTACACTTTCGACTTCAGCACAAAATACTTTTAACCCATTCTCTAACAGAATAGGCATTTTTGGCAAGTTGACGACAGTACCGACATCACCCGCGTGTGGAATGCGCGTCAAACGCACGCTCGTACCAATCGCCAATGCCTGATTCACGTTCGGACGTACCGCGCGCGACGCACCCCGTCCGGAAGGGTTTACAATCACTTCGGGTCGCCGTGTTTGCCAGCGGTTCGGCTGCACAGCTTCCAGGGTGGCTTGTCGCCCATTAAAGTTATTAAGCATATTGTACACTAGACCGCTCATACGGAGCGAACCGAACCCTTCAGTCAGCATCACCGCGCCTTTGACAGCCAGCGCCGACTCAATCAAGTCCGCTTCAATGCTCGGTGCAATGATACCACCGAGGTTCTGATCTTCCATGACATCCAATCCAGTTTGCCGCAGCGGACGCCGTGTGAGCACAATCGCCCCGCGAAATTGAATGTCGAGGTCTTCGCCGTATAAACTTTCCAAACCCGCGCTCGGTTCCGTCCGCAGCGTACCGATAACGCGGCGGTTGTTTCCCCACGCGCCCTGTACCACCGAGCCATAAGTTTCGATCACCACCCCTTGGCCGGGCTGCACCTTAATCACCTGTCCATCCAAACCGGCTTCCAGTTCGACCGCCTCCGGTTCGATCTGCAAGATGATTCGCCCATCGTTGACATCCGCTACGACGCCATCAACCGGCGACAGCACACGACGGTTGCGCTGCTTGGGTACTTCTGCCAGCACTGTCTTGGGGTTAACATCATCGCCGACGCTCACCCGCAAATACTCGCCTAACTCCGACGTCTGTTTAAGACGCAGCGCCCCGGCTGCATCGATGATCAAATAACGCGAGGGCATAATGCCGCGCGCCACAATATCACGTAAATTGACGCTTGCGCCCTGCCGTACTTCGACCGAGCCAATAGCGTCTTCGGGTAAGGCTTGTTCGCGCTGGATGGTCGTCAGTTCCAGCACATGTCGTTGATCGGGATAATAAGGCATTTTACCCGCCTCTCAGATCGTCAAGTTCATTTTGTACGGCGGCCTTGGCCTTTTCGGGATCAACCGGTTCCGCTGGCGGTCGCACTTGCTTCTGCTTAGTTGGTTTTGCTGCGGGTTCAGGTGCAGCTTTGCGTCGACCAGCCCCGAATAAACCACCACGATCTTTAGCCTTACGCACCGACTCTTCGGCCTCCATTTCGACCGCCGCGCTGTCGTCCTTCGCGTCAGTTAACCAATCGCTGCCAACCTCGATCTGTGGGTTACCTGTTATTTCGGCAATCCACATGGGCAGCTGTGCCGCTCGTCCTTGAGCGTTCAGAGCCAGCGGTAGAGGTCGTCCACGCCCGTCAAAAATCAAGCCGACTGTACCCCCCTCGGCTGTCACCTTGACGCGCCCCTTACCACCAATGTTCAGGCCGCGTCCGACGCTCACATCAACAGTCGCGGTCTTGCCGATACCCAGCGGGAACACCCACAGGTGTCCACCGGGAACATGATGTTTAGCCACTTGCCCATCCGATGTCTTGATGCGGACGTGCATCACCGGGCGGTTGATGGCTGGTATACCCGTTAAGCTAAAAGCCGTACCGAGTGTCTCAAGGCTGCTGCTCTCCAACACTTGAACGACGGCTTCCGGATTGCTG
>JBGAHG010000030.1:0-89998 GCA_044226325.1 Aggregatilineales bacterium | reverse complement strand
GATCTGGTACTGATTGACCGTTCCATGACCAGCTTTACATTGACCGAAGGCGGTCGGCTGCTTTATCAACATGGTCTGCATATTTTCGCCGCCGAGCGGGCTGCTGAAATCGCTCTAGAAGAACTACATGGATTGGTTCGCGGCCAATTGGCACTGGGGGCCAGCCAAACCATCGGTACATACTTGCTGCCGCCGTTGCTCCGCCAGTTTCACCGTCAGTATCCCGGGGTGCGCCTGATGCTGGATATTCTCAATACCCATCAAATCATCGAACGGTTAATCAGTGCGCCCCTTGATTTGGCCTTTGTCGAAGGGCCGGTCGATCTGCCTAATCTGCTTATAACACCCTGGCGTCGTGGATACACTGGTGGTGATTGCTGCACCTGATCATCCCCTGGTGACGAAGCAGCCGCTTTCGGCAGCAGAAATTCTGTCTGAACCGTTCATTATGCGGGAGGAAGGATCAGGCACACGCGAAAATATCGAAATGGCACTAAAAGCGCGCGGGCTTCAATTGAATATCGCGATGGAATTGGGTGGGACTTCTGCTATTAAGGAAGCAGTTGCGGCAGGTTTGGGTATTTCAATTGTCTCCGAAGCGACTATTAAATTGGAACGCACCGTTGGCACATTAGTCGTTTTAGATGTGCCGGATTTCATACTCACGCGTACTATGAGTCAAGTTGTCGTTGCACAGCGCCCTTTAAGCCGCGCCGCGACTATTTTCCAGAGCTTGTTAAAAGAGGGTCAAACCTGGGAATCCTAGCGCATTGTAGGATGCCAGTTCGGCAACCATTTAGACGTCACTACTCGTGCAAATTTGAGAGTCCAAAATCGACGTGATTACACCTAAAAAATGGGCCGGGTTGCATTCGCGGCAAAAGGATAAATCCGTGTATAATATGCGCGTTATCACAAACCGTTTACTAACCTTGTAGACATGGTAGGGGTGGGGCGTATGTCCGATAATCCGTCGAAAAAAGACGATCTTAAAGCTGACGGCAAGAGTCGAAGCGGCTGGTATATGCCACAAACGGCTACGATTGAGCCAGTGACGGAAGCACCTACGCGGACGCAAACAAGCAGCGGGTGGCGTGTTCCGGCGCTGCCACAAAATATGCCGGCTCAGCCCCAAAATCAGGGTGACTGGCATTTGCCGCGCCCCGAAGATACGGTTTTTACTGAGGAAAGCGAAACCGAGATCACCCCTGAGCGGAAACAGGTGATCGAGGCGCGTCCTGAGGATTTTCTCGAAAGCCTGCAAGTAGGTGATTCACAGTCTTCCACAACCACAGAAGCGGTTGCGGAACCCGCTGCCGAGAAAACAGACTCGCAGAGTTTGCTCGACCTTGAATTGAGCGATGTGGTCAAAGATACTGGCGCTGCGGAAGATGACGAAGAAGATGCGTTCAGCATGAGCGAACTGCTGGCGCTGTCGAGCCTTGTCGAAAAATCACGCCCTGCGACCATTGTGCCGAAAACATCGAGCCAAACCGGTTCACAGCCTGCCGAAGTCACCGCCGCACAACCGGCAGCGACAACTGCTGGCACACCTGTACCTGCTGCCGCGGATGATCCGGCTGAATATGCCCGCCGCCAGCTTGAGGCCTTACAGGGTGGCAATACAGGTGCGGCCTCGACGCCGGTTATTGCACCCACACCGTCACCCTCTACTGCCAGCACCGATCCGGCAGCTTATGCCCAGCAGCAGTTGGCTGCCCTCGGATTAGCATCCACTGAAGCGGATGTACCGGTTGTAGTTACCCCTTCCGAGCCAGCCTTAACTGGACGTCAGCAAGAACTGGCACAGAAGTTCAGTGACACCGAAACACAGGTACGCGCACTTCGAGCACAGTATCAATCCGGGCAGTTGACACGCGACCAACTTCAGGAACAACTGAAGCGCCTCATGATTCTGGACGGAAACAATACGTGGTGGATGATGGGTGTCGAAACCGACACATGGTATCGCTTCCAGAATAATGAATGGGTGGTCGCCACGCCGCCATATACTGCCACCGCACCATTGACTGGTGGACGCACACCCGCTCCCACTTTGACTTCTGAAATTGATCCGAGTCAGGTGATTCAGGGATCGCTGCCTTATTTCCCGACCGGTGCAAACGCGCCGCAGGTGGGCGGCTTCACGCAGGACACCAGCCAGACCAGCGGCTTCGGTATCACCGAAGAACTGGGACTGCCGCGCCAGAATATCCCAATTCAAGACCCTGAACGGACGGTCGTCAGTACGGCGGGAACCTATTTGTCGCCTGTACAATCCACCAGCGCGCCGACTGTACCAAATCTCTCGCCCTATAACCCTGCTACTGCCCAAACGCAGGTTAATCCGGCCTACGATCCTTATGGTTATGGTCCTGCCACACCCGCACCGATTGTAGGGCAGGCCGAAGTCTTGCCGGATTATCAACTGGAAGCGCCCGGCCCGACCTTTGAAGATGCGGCCAAGCGTCAGCAGCAGCGGACAATCCGCACTGTTATTACGATTACCGCTTTGGGTATCGGTGCGCTTTTGCTGTTGGTCGCCTGTGGTATTGGCTTCGTACTGGTGCAGTACAATGGTCTTGCCAGCCAGTATCAGGCACAAATCGCCGCTTTGGCGAATTACCGGCCTGCCTTCCAGACGGCCAAGATTGTGGACATCAACGGCAACGTGATTGCCACCCTCAACAGTCAGAATGGCGGTGCGCGCACGACTGTTCCGCTTGGTAAGATTTCTCCGTTCATGATCCACGCAGTTGTGTCGCTGGAAAATGAGCGTTTCTTTGAAGATCCCGGTTGGGACTGGGTGGCGATTGGCCGCGCCATCATTCAAAACATCAGCGCTGGACAGGTCGAATCGGGCGCAAGCACCATCACCCAGCAAATTGCCGAGCAGTTGATCCTCAAAACACCGACCAACACGCCAGCACTCAAACTGCAAGAGTTGGTTATCGCCGCCGAAATTTCCAAGCAGTACAGCAAGGAGAAAATCCTCGAACTGTACCTGAATGAAATTTTCTTCGGCAACCAAAACTATGGTGTGGAAGCTGCCTCACAGTTTTATTACAACATCAGCGCCAATGATCTCAACCTGCCGCAAGCGGCGATGCTGGCGGGTATGATCGCTTCACCGGTGCAGTACAATCCCGTGCGCCTCAGTACCGATACCGAGCAGGATTATAAGCAGCGACGTGCTGCGACGTTTGCCCGTATGGATTACGTCATTCAGCGGATGCAAGCGGTAGGCTGTCTGACGCTTCAATCAGGCGCGCAGCCTTTCTGCGTCGATAACAATGTCGTCAAGCAGGCAACGGTGCAAAAGGCACAGATTAATGCGACGACCTTCAGCCCGCGTGATGTGAAGTTCAAGTACCCACACTTCGTCCAGTTCGTGACGCAGTATGTCGAGTCTGTTTACGGTTCCGGTGAAATGTACCGGCGTGGTTTCGTCATCAAGACGACCCTAAATGCAGCCATTCAGGATGCCGCCGAAACAGCACTTAAGCAAACCATGACCACCTTGATTAATACCGGCGTAAACACCGGCTCAGTCATGGTCACTGACCCGCGTACCGGCGCCATCAAAGCAATGGTTGGCAGTCCGAACTTCAATGACACCACCATTGATGGTCAGGTCAACGGTGCGCTCACATGGCAGCAGCCTGGTTCTTCCATCAAAGTGGTGGAATATGCCAAAGCCTTGGAAGGTGTCGATGATAACGGTGATGGGCGGCCTGACCGCTGGTACACACCCGCCACAATTCTTTGGGATGTGCCCACCACCTTCCAGAATCCGTCATATACACCCACCAATTTCGATAACCGCTATCATGGCCCACTGGCACTGCGTTATGCACTGCAAAATAGCTATAACGTACCCGCCGTCAAGACCTACCAATTTGTAGGCGACGCCGGCTTCAAGGATATGGCAGGGCGGCTTGGCTTGAGTTTCCCCGATGGCGCACAGTTCGGTTTACCGACGGCTATCGGTGCGGCTGAAGTCACGCTGTACGGGATGATGTCCGCTTTCGGTACCATCGCCAACAGCGGCGTACGTGTACCCTTGTACGTGGTGGACAGCATCACCGACGCATCCGGCGTTGCCGTTGATCTGCCCGCTCGTGCTCAACCTGCACAAGCCATCCAGCCGCAAATCGCTTATCTAATGGAAAATATCCTCAGCGATGACACTGCTCGCGCCACCGCTTTCGGTGTCAACGGTCCTTTGACCATCAGTGGCATCCCGACCAGCGGTTATGTCGCCGCCAAAACTGGTACAACCAATGACGCCCGCGATTTGTGGACAATGGGTGGTACCACTAATACGGTCGTCGGTGTCTGGCTCGGTCGTCCCGATAATAATCCTACCGCCGTCCGTGACGGAGGGTATGGCAGTGCTGCGCCGTTGTGGAATCGCGTAATGACCGCTTCCTTGCAAGTTCAGGGACGTCCCAATCCGTTCCCGAATCCGCCGGGTCTTATTCAGGCGCAGATTTGCTCGGATACAGGTACATTGCCACCGCAAACTTGCTCATCCTTGCGGACTGAATTGTTCGTACAGGGGCAGGAACCGCCCGCAGCCAATCAGGCATTTGTGCAGCAGGTGGCAGTTGATACATGGACGGGCTTACGCGCCAACGAGTTCTGCCCGGATAACCGTGTGAGTGCAACCGTACTCAATATCAGTGACCCCACAGCCGTAGCATGGCTCAACAGCCCACAAGGTGCTGCCGATGCTCAGCGGTTAGGTATCACCGCTGGAACAGTGACAACTGTCCCGACGGACGTATGCAGCGTCAATACCGAAGTGCCGATTGCCCGCATCTTGTCGCCCACCGAAGGGCAGGTACTGACAACCGGACCGACGCAGGTTTTCGGTACGGCTTCGGCCACACAGACTTTTAACCGCTTCCAGTTAGAGTATGCCTCGGCTGCGCAGCCAACGGTCTTTACCATTATCGGCGCGCCATCGACGACACCCCAGAACAGCGGCTTGCTCGGCACATGGAATACGCAGCAGCTGCCGAATGGTGCTTATATTTTGCGGCTGGCAATGTTCTCGAACAGCGGTGGTTATCTCTATCGTACTGTCAACGTGAATATCGTTAATGCAGTACCGACACCTGTGCCGCAAATCATCCAGCCGACATCCAGTATTCCATTGTTTGTCACCGCCACACCTTTTGGCGGCGTGATTGATGGCAGTGCCCAAAACTCCGGCAATAACGGTTTTGCCACCACCGCACCGCTGCCATTCTTACCGGTGGTCACGCCGCAAACCTCACCGTAAATCGAGGTTTCCGCACATAAGAATAAAAAAGGCGAGTCACTGCGACTCGCCTTTTTAGTTGCTATTCTTGCTTGCGGCGGAGGGTTCTAGATTTGTTTCTGCCTAACTAATCTATTGGTGGTTGAGACGGTGGTTCAGCATTCGGCTGTGGGGTTTGTGATTGTTGCGCCGAATGGCTTTGTTCGTCACGCCAACTGCTGATGAAAAACAAAATCACGCCCAACACTATCGCGTGGTCAGCCAAATTAGACACATTCGAAATCACGCCGGGAATCTGATAGTTGATAAAATCGACCACGTAACCATACGTCAGACGGTCGAGCACATTGCCGAGTGCCCCGCCGATGATCAGTCCGGTGGCGAACCATTGAAGCCGTTTATCGTCCGGAATGCGCGGATACATATACAGTAGCACCAGAACCACAATCACAGCGACGATGGCGAATAAATCACCGGCATTCGGGAGTAAGCCGAAGGACGCGCCCGTATTGTGACTACGAACAATCTGGAAGAGCGGACTCAGAAAGGGAATGATACGGCGGGTTTCACCGAGTATCAGGTCATTGACGACCATTCGTTTGGTGATCTGGTCGAGAGCCAGTACGAGCCCGACGATGATTAACAAGCGCAGCCAGCGGCGCACAGTAGGGTTCACGAGGGTCATCCATTCACTTTAAGCATGAGTGATGCGCGGGGAATTGTAGCACAAAATAAGTTCCGGACGATGAGCACGCTTATGAGGCGCAAAAGCACACGAGAACTCAATGAGGATACAGACCCGATTAGTTATTGATCGGGTGTAAGCGTATCGCGTCCTTCAGTAGCGCCGTCAAGGTTGCCGCTCGGTACGCGTATTTTGAGCGTATCCACATCCGAGACTGAAACAGGGATGGTCGGTTTGGTGGGATCATCCGGCAAAACCTCAGGCTCATGCAACGGTTTTGAACCGTTTGTGGAGGTTTCTAACCATTCTTCTTTGCCTTGTTTGGGTAGACGCAGCGTATCATGCGGATCACCATCGACATTCGGAACTTCGATTGTTTCCCGCGAGCGTTTAAGTGGATTATTCTTGAGTATGATAGTCGCGTCGCGGTCGTCCTCACTGGCGAAAGGCGTACTCAATCCTGTTGTATCTTCTGCATTCACAGCGTTCGGGTCGCCTTCGACAGCGATCACAATCACGCTGATATTGTCTTCGCCGCCGCGCTGGTTAGCCAGGTCAATCATCTTTTGGCTAATGACATCCGGATTTGGATCAGCACTGGCGATTTTTGCCAGCTCCGGTGCTTTGACATGCCGCGTCAGACCATCGGAACATAAGACCAGACGGTCACCGATATGCAGTCGCTTGTAATAAATATCGACATCCACATCTTCGTTTTGGCCCAGCGCCCGATAGAGCACATTGCCCATCGAATGTGTTTCGGCCTGTTCGGGTGTAATGTGTCCTGCCATCACCAGCGCTTGAACATAACTATGATCAATGGTGATCTGCGTGATTGATTCGTCATCCGGTTCAACCAGATAAGCACGGCTGTCGCCCACATGGGCAAATGTGGCATAGGTTCCACGAATGAACACCAGTGTCAACGTTGTACCCATACCCCGCATTTCCGGCGCATTCGCCGCTTTGCGGACAATATTCAAATTAGCAGTACGGATCGTGTCTTGTAGACGTTCCGTAACAGGTGTGTCTTCAGAGTCGTTGGGATTAAAACCGGCTTTAATAGTTTCAACGGCAATGCGACTGGCTTCTTCACCGGCTGCTGCTCCACCCATGCCATCAGCGATGATCGCAAGGACGAAATCGTCCCCTGCCCATAGGTGAATGCTGTCTTCATTGTTCTGACGCACTTGCCCTGTGCTCGTACGTGCGCTGCTGCGGAGGCTTATGCCATGCTCCGGTTTCTGCATACCCGGACTCCTTGGAGAGTGATTTTGACCTATTATAGTGCAATTCTGTTTATGTGGGAACACAGGACAAAAGGCCCGTATGCGAGTAACTGCGCCAATAGAGCATGATAAGGTTACAATGTTGTGACGCTCCACCTGTGAACTGGTTAAGCATTCCCTAAATATCTCCCGTATAGGCGTGTAATCACGGTTATAATAAACAAATACGTTTGTAACTTTTTTGATACCTTCATCCGCTGCAGCGCGTCTTCCTATGGCTGGCTGCAAACTGCGAAAAGCCAATTTCACTATGTCGATTGCGATCTTCCGGTTAGGACGGCGATATATCAGCCGCCGTTTGCTTCAAAGTGTCTTGTTCGTGGTCGGGGTGGCATTGGGCGTGGCAATGGTCATCGCCATTGATATTGCCAATACCTCTTCCAGCCGCGCTTTTGATTTGAGCGCCCAGAGTATTTCTGGTAAGGCCACCCATCAAATATTGGGCGGGCCAAACGGTATCCCCACCGTACTATACCGCCAGCTGCGCCTTGACCTCGGATTGGAGGCTGTTGCGCCGATTGTTGAACAGTATGTGCGTGGCGTGAATGTGGGTGACCAACCGCTGCGCTTATTGGGCGTCGATCCCTTTGCCGAACCGCCTTTTCGCAATTATCTGTCGGCAGCTTCCGCTCAAAGTGCAGGTGAAACCGCCACTAATGGCGGATCGAATGGTACTACCACTGATGCCATCAACGCCTTTATTGCCGAACCGCGTACCGCCCTGATGAGCGCCACGCTTGCCAAACGCTTCGGTTTGAAAACAGGCGACACTCTGAAGGTTCGCGCCAACGATCAGCAGGTATCTGTTCGTATTGTTGGCTTACTTCAAGTGCCGGATCAAGCCAGCGCTCAGGCAGTTGATAACCTGCTGTTAACCGACATTGCTACCGCGCAGGAAATCGCAGGCACACCCGGTCATATCAGCCGAATCGATTTGATCTTGCCCGCTGGCTATGACCTCCAAAAGATCAAAGCCATCTTGCCGCAGGGTACGGCCTTAACCACACCCAATGCCGAAAATAGCGCCATCAACCAGATGACCGCTGCCTTCAACCTGAATCTGCAAGCGCTAAGTTTATTGGCTTTGGTCGTGGGTGTCTTTTTGATTTACAACACCGTCACTTTTAGCGTCATCCAACGTCGCCCGATTATTGGCGTGCTGCGTGCGCTTGGTGCGACACGTGGACAAATCTTCACCCTGATCCTGGGAGAAGCGCTGGTACTCGGAGTTGTCGGTACGGTGATAGGGTTGGCGCTCGGTATCATCATGGGACGCGCCTCAGTCGGATTGGTCGCTAAAACCATCAGCGATTTGTATTTCACCATCAATGTGCAGACTATCACGGTTGCCCCACTGACGTTATTGAAAGGCGCAGCCATCGGCGTATTCGCCAGCATCGCCGCTGCCTTAATCCCATCCTACGAAGCTACCCGCACGCCACCCGCCGGAACCATGCGCCGTTCGGATGTCGAGCAGCGCGCCTTGCGTCTGGTTCCACTGACCACTGGCGGAGCAATCGCATCGAATCTGTTAGGCTTGATCCTGCTGCGCGTCCCTACCACCAATTTATATATCAGCTTTGGTGCGTTGTTCTGCATCGTCATCGGTAGTGCGCTTTTCACGCCCATTGTGTTGATTATGATGATGCGTTTGGCCGCACCGCTGACGACTCGCATCTTCGGCGTTTTAGGCCGCATGGCTCCCCGTGCCGTGACGCGCTCCCTCAGCCGCACCTCGATTGCCGTAGCCGCCTTGACCATCGCTGTCAGCGTGATTGTCGGCGTCAGTGTCATGATCGGCAGCTTCCGCACGACTGTATCCGATTGGTTGGATACCACCCTCGGCGCGGACATATTTATCTCGCCGCCATTATTGACGGTCATCAGTGCTACACCAAATACCGACCCAAAAGCCACTGCTTTGGTCAGCAAAGTAGAAGGGGTAGATCACGTTGCGACTGTGCGTGAAGTCAATGCCATCGCGCCCGACTATCCTGATTTGCCGCCGGTCAACTTACTCGCCATTAGTGAGGATACTTCTAACGGCAAGCGCAATTTCATTTGGAATAACGCGCCCGATAGCGATTATCGCAAATCACTCACCGAAGGTCAGGTGGTGGTCAGCGAACCCTTTGCTTTCCATCGCGGTATCACGCCCGAGAAGAACACGCTCAGGCTGCTCACGGATAAAGGTGAACAGACCTTTACCATCGTCGGTGTTTATTACGACTATTCGACCGATCAGGGGTCGGTGTTGATGGCTGATCCTATCTATCGCTCATATTTTAATGATCCCTATACCACCAATATCGCTGTGTTCCTTAAGTCCAATGTTGACCGTCAGCAGATTATCAACCAGCTGCAAACCGACACACTTAAAGGCTACGATTTACGTGTACAAAGTTATACCGATTTACGCTCGGGTGTGTTCGCTATCTTCGAGCAGGCCTTTTCGATCACCATCGCCTTACAACTGCTGGCGACGGTTGTGGCTTTCATCGGTGTCTTGAGCGCCCTAATGTCCCTGCAATTAGAGCAGACTCGCCAATATGGCGTCATGCGCGCCACCGGTATGACACCAGCCCAACTCTGGCGCTACACCCTCATCCAAACCGGTTTGATGGGCTTCACGGCGGGTGTATTGGCGCTTCCGATTGGTTTGGCTCTCGCCCTCGTCCTCATCTATGTCATCAATGTGCGTTCCTTTGGTTGGACAATGCAGCTTCATTTGCCACCCGGAGAATTTATACAGGCCTTCGCCGTAGCCGTTATCGCATCACTGGCAGCTGGCATCTACCCCGCCTATAAATTGGGCAAACTCGTCACCAGCCGCGCTTTGAGGAGTGAATAATGATTATGTTACAATCTGATTGTGGAAAAGTATTGTGAGGAACAGATATGGCTCTCAATCACCCCGCACCTGCACTAAATACATTCGCGGATTATTTACTCCAGAAATTAAGCCCTCAGGAAATTCTTGATTTTCAAGTTTCAGAAGAGGATCAAGCATACGCGCGGGAGCTTATCGAACGAAATAATGCGGGAATTTTAAGTGCCGAAGAAGAAAATGATGTGCAGCAAATCCTCCAATTCGAACGAATGATGACAGTCTTAAAATCAAAAGCACTCGTAGCACTACACGGTAAATCGTGAGTGTTGTTTCAAATACTGTTAGGTAGCAAATCCAGCAGCGTGCCAATCATCGCTGTGAGTACTGTCGTAAAGTTGACTTCTTTGGAACATACGGATTTCATGTTGATCATATCATTGCTCAAAAACACGATGGTCTGACCGAACTAGATAATCTGGCCTGGGCATGTTATGAATGCAATATCTGTAAGGGAACTGATATTGCATCATATGATACTGTAACTAAAAATTTGACGCGCTTTTTCAATCCTCGAAAAGACAAATGGGATGATGATTTCAGTTTGGAAATGGCTCGTGTCGTAGGCTTAACTCCTATCGGACGTGTAACAATACGGCTACTGCAAATGAATGACCCCAGCCAGATTGAAGCGAGACGTAGCATGATCATCGCCGGTTTGTGGTAACCAATTTATGACTCAACCCTACCACCAGAACGTCACCATCATCACTGGAGCCAGCAGCGGGATCGGTGAGGCATTAGCCTACGAACTCGCGGCTCAAGGTGCTTACCTAACACTTGGCGCACGGCGGCTCGATCAACTTGAAACCGTAGCTGCTAAATGCCGTGACTTGGGTGGCAAAGCCTTGGCTGTCGCCTGTGACATTAGCCAGCAGGCTGATTGTGAAAACCTGATTCAGCAATCGATGTCGACTTATGGGCGTATCGATACCCTCATCAATAACGCGGGCATTACCATGTGGGCGCGTTTCGCTGACCTCAAGGATCCTGTGCTCATAGAGCAAGTTATGAAGGTCAACTTTTTGGGCGCGATGTACTGCACCTATTACGTGCTGCCACATTTAAAGCAATCGCATGGGCGCATTGCCAATATCTCTAGTATGGCGGATAAGATCATTACCCCCGGCAGCACGGGTTATGTCGCCAGCAAACACGCGATGGAAGCCTTCTTCGAGTCGCTGCGGGGCGAAGTGATTGACGATGGCATCAGTGTGACCATGCTTTATTTGGGTTTTATCGACACCGGATTTGCAGGGCGCATGTTGGATGCCAGTGGCAAACCATCCGGCGGAATCAGCCGTCAGTTAGAAAAAACAAAGCAAATGTCACCTGCCGACTCAGCCCGATTGATTGCCAATGCGACAATTTTGCGAAAGCGTAGCGTCTACACATCTGTGAGCGGCCTTCCCGGCTGGCTGTTTCCCTGGCTTAAATTGATCGCCCCTCGCTATTTGGAGCAGGTTGGCAAGCGTTTTATGGACGCAGGCGGGATATAATTGACCAAAAGCTTATATTCCTAAATTTAGGCGTGTGTTATCCTTAATCACAGACAATAGCCGCAAATTGAGTTTCGATGTTAATATTCATAACACACGAGTGAATGTTGCCTTATGTTTGACTTGATGAGAACGGACGATTTGATGTTCAACTTTGCCAATGACCCGCAAGCGGTTGGGCGCATGTATACCACCGACGAAGCACTTCGTATACGTCAGGAGACACATGAGCTTTACAGCCAGCCTAAACTGGACTTTACGGAGTGGGCAATTGGTTCGGTGAAATGGCAGGGTGACGAGGTTGTATTGGACGTTGGGAGCGGCCCGGGGCGTTATTACGACGCACTTCACGCCCGTTATCCTGATATTGAATATTATGCCTGTGATTTATACGCTGGCATGGTGCAGACGCACCCCGCTAAAAATACACTCGCGTTGGCCGATGCCCAGCGTTTACCGTATCCCGATTCTACCTTTGATGTGGTGATGGCGAACCACATGCTTTTCCATGTGTACGATGTTGAACGCGCCTTGCGTGAACTCCGCCGTGTGGTCAAACCGGGCGGTTTCATCATGGCAACCACTAACAGCATCCATACCATGCCCGAATTTCAGGCATTGATGCGCCGTGCGATTACCTTGCTTTCCCCGCCCGGAACTGCCAATGTCCGCGTACCGGGACAGCATACCGATCCTTTCACCCTTGAAAGTGGAACGCGCCTGTTCTGCCGTCATTTTTTTGCGGTTGTTCGTTACGATCTTCCCCGTTCGTTGGTTTTCCCAAGTGCTGAACCAGCCCTCGCTTACCTCAACAGTACCCGCAGCGTGCGTGAGGCTGAACTACCGCAAGGCGTAAACTGGGATGAAATGATGATGATCGTCCGCGAACAAATTGGTCGCTTGATTGATCATTTCGGTGAATTAACCGTCAATACGCTTTCCGGTTTGCTGGTTGCTACAGATCGCGGTGATTTTATTGACGAGTACACCGATAAGTTGGCAAAAATCAAAGAACAAACCAAACCGCTTAAGACTCCGCGTAAACCCCGTCGCGGACGTTAAAAAGCTTATCAGAATTTCTCTTTGTACGGGATGGTCTCAGATCATCCCGTATAATTCTCTTTTTTCTTCGCTACAAAGCGGTCATCTTGTGAAATGAATCAGGAAAGGGATGGCCTGAATAAATCCCAACTACTACGGAACCTAACACTGCTCGTCTTATGGCCTCTCGCATCATTTAAGAACCCGCCGCCGACCCCTTTCAGCTGGAACCAAATAAACCTTAACAGCGTCTAGTCTCAATCGCACCGTACAATAAACATGATCCAGGTAATTTCGTTTCGTGCGACTCGCCGCGATTATATTTGCTTATCTAGAGGAGCGATCAGTATGGATGTTACCCTTAAATTTCAACCTGCCTTTTCTTTAGCGGTTGTAAAAGCCGAAGCCAATGAAGAAATCCGCGTCGAACCCGGTGCGATGGTGAGCCATACCGCCGGTATGACCATGAATACCAAAGCTGAAGGCGGCTTATTCGGTGGCCTCAAGCGTATGGTTGCAGGCGAGAGCTTCTTCCAAAACACGTGGAAAGCCCCCGCTCAAGGCGGCGAAATTACGCTTGCACCTGCTGTTGCCGGTGATATGTTCGTTATACCGGTTAGCGGTGAGTTTCTGCTGGCAAGCGGTGCTTATGTCGCCAGCGAAATGAGCCTGACTGTGGATGCCAGTTGGGGCGGCGCTAAAGGGTTTTTCGGCGGTGGCGGCCTGATCCTGCTTAAGGTCAGTGGCAAGGGAAAAATGATCGCATGCTCCTATGGGGCGATTTTTGACAAAACCTTAGCCGCAGGCGAAACCTATGTGGTCGATACCGATCATATCGTTGGCATGGACACCAGCGTCAAGTTCAGCGTGGAAAAATCCGGCAGTTGGAAATCGACTATCCTTGGTGGCGAAGGCTTGGTGTGTAATTTGACCGGGCCGGGACGCGTCTTGATGCAGTCACGTTCCGTCAGCGCCTTTGTCGGTTGGCTCTCGCCCAAGCTCCCAAGCAAGAGTTCCAACTAATCCTGCTGGATGTGATCTGTCGAACATTTTGCCGAAAACTGATAAACTGGAATTGCGACCTCCCTCGGTAACGGGGGAGGGTTTTTCTCATTTCTTTCGAGAATTCACATTAGTCTGGCCTCGTATACAGGTAAGATGGGGGATAGCTTAATCGACCTACTCCAATCCCGCATTCTGTGCGGCAATCCGCCCCAGCACCGACCAATCCAACTCCTCATAACCTTTTGCCATTGCCGCTACCAGATGGTCACGTATTAAACTGGCAATAGGCAGCGGGGTATCAGTTGCATCACCAGCGGCTAAGGCCAGCCGTACATCCTTCAAACCCAATGGCAGCTTAAACCCCGCTGGCTCGAATGCTTGCCGTGCGATCAGACCACCATAATTTTTATACACGGGCGCTGAGAAAAGTGTGCTGGTTAGCAAATCGAGATACGTTTGCGGCTCAATGTCGTACTTTCGCACCAATGCGAAGGCCTCGCTCAGGCTTTCAATCACTGATGCGATCAGGAAGTTTCCACTGATCTTGATGATGTTCGCGCTAACCGGTTTTGTGCCCACCACAAATGTCTTTTGACCTAATGTGTCAAATACTGGCTGGCAGCGTGTAATAACAGGTTCATCCCCCGCCGCGACGATAAATAACTTGGCTGCTGCCGCCGCATCAGGACGACCAAATACGGGCGCAGATACATAAGCGCGGTGGGCCTGTGCATGAGAATCCGTCAGCCGTTCGGCCAGTGTTGTGCTAATCGTGCTCATACACACATGTACCGTGTCTGGACGCATTGCCGCCAGGATGCCGTTTTCACCAAAGACAACCGCTTCCACCGCCTTATCATCCGAAAGCAGCGAAATGACCACCTCGTTCGCGCAGGCTTCGGCTGGTGTATCGGCTATGACTGCGCCATCCGTCAGCAACACTTCGGCTCGGCTGCGTGTGCGGTTATAAACCGTGACTTTGTGACCTGCTTTGCACAAATTGTGCGCCATCACCTGACCCATCGCGCCCAATCCGATAAATCCGACATCCATGAGTATGTGCCCCATTGCTAGAAATTGATGAGATTTGAGTATAAGCCATGTGGACGTGACTAACCAGCATCACACGATATGTAAGACGGACGCTGCTAATCCCACCACGCCGCCCATCAGGATCAGCCATGTCGCATTAATCTTGTAGCGCACCAGCAGCGCTAATGCGACCAATGCCAACAGGATTGCTAGCGGGCTCCATGCTGCGCCATCGAGGGTTCGTAGTGCTGCACCTGTCAGTTCGATCAACGTTATTAATATGGCGGCGATCACACCCACATTGACGCCCGAAAGAAACCCGCCCAAAAATTTGCTCTGTCGCATCTTGGGGATCAATGGCGCAGTCAATATCACCAGCACAAACGACGGCAGGAAAATTCCCAGCGTCGCTACAAATGCCCCCGGCAGTCCCGCGACGATATAACCCACTACCGCCACCGTTGTCGATACTGGGCCGGGTGTAATCTGTCCGATTGCCACCGCATCCAATAACTGTCTGCCCGTCAGCCAGCCAAATCCGTTGACTACATCTTGCTGAATGTAGGAAATCAGCACGTAACCGCTTCCGAACAGCACCGAACCAATCTTGAAGAAATAGAAAAAGATGTCCCACAAACTGGGTGGTGCGGCCAATAAAATCGATTGAAACAGATCTGCTTTGAATGTAGGGACACGATATATCATGTCCGTAATCCTCGGTATAAATGCCAATATACCGATTGTCGTATTTCTCATTTCCGCTGTGTACAGCCCATAGATTACACCTGCCGCAATCATGACGATGACTTCAGGTATGGGGGTCAATATAACCACCGCGACCGATACGATCAGCAGCGCCCACAACGCCCGATTTTTGAGCGCCGTCACGGCTAATCGGTAACCCGCCTGTGCGATAATCGCTACGATCACCGGTTTGATGCCCCACAGGATCGCTTCAATCTGAGGGATCTGTCCTGTGCTGCTGTACAAAACCGCCAGCATCAGCGTTAGCAGAAAGGCTGGCCCGATGAAACACGCGCCCGCCACCAGTGCGCCGGGGATGCCTCGCGTCACATAACCCACATGGATCATCACCTCGGTCGAATTCGGGCCGGGGATTAAGTTGGTCGCCGCCACCAGATCCAAATAATGATCTCGTGTCATCCATCCGCGCCGTGTGACGATTTCATCTTCGGCAATGGCGATGTGCGCGATGGGACCGCCGATCGCCGTCAGGCTCAGCCGCAAAAATAATCTGATGAGTTCGCCGTAGGATACGGGTGTTGGTGCTAACGGTGGGGTTGATATTGTCGTCATGCCGCTTCCTACTGAATCAATTTTGGAAGCCCACATCATACCCCGAAGTCGTTAAATGATCTTTAAATCGTCACCACTTGAAATGGATGCTGCCTTGTTCCCACTTACCCCGGTTTCCACATCTGGATGAACTGGATTGCATCGACGAAGTTACCATTCACGATGATTTCCCAGTGGAAGTGTGGGCCGCTGGTACGCCCCGTATTGCCCACCACCCCAAGAACTTGTCCCGCGCTGATCGACTGTCCGCGCGTCACGTGCGTTTGTGAAAAATGGTTGTAAGTCGTAAAGACATTCATGCCATGATCCACGACCACAATATTGCCGCGAATATCCATCAATCCGGTGTAGGCGACTTTGCCAGCCGCGCTTGCCATGACCGGCTGCCCCAGCGTGGCGCGGATATCCCAACCGGTATGGCGTGTATCCATGGTCCCGTTAAAGTTGCGAAACGCTCCGAAAGGGGAGGTTAGTTCACCACCGGGGATGGGCAGTTGGAAGCCGCTGCTGTCCCACATGCGTTGCGGCGTTTTGGTGCTGAAAATACTTTCCAATTTGGCGAATTCGTTGCGCTCGATTTCAGGATCAGCCAGAAAAGCTTTATCGGGAGCCAGCGTCACAACCTGCTTGATAAATGTTCCGATCGTCACATCAACCTTCGTGCTGATCGTCTGCCGTGTACCGTCCTCGTACCACACCAGCACATCCAGACCATAGTTGCGTGCAGTTTGCTCCATGCTGACCGATACCAGGCCATAAAAGCCATCGTTCGGCATCGGGAAAAAATCGACTAGATTGTCTAAAAAGCTGGATTTTGCGCCTGCGATCCCTGTGCCCGTGACATGCAGCAGCCCTGTACTTCCCTGCGCCAAACTGCCGAAATACACCTCCAGCGTCGCTCTGTCTTGTGTCAGTACATTCGTGGGTTGAGGACGCGGAATCGGCGTCGGTGTGGCAGGTGCGACAGGCGGCGGCATGGTCGTTCCAGCCGCATCTTGTGCTGTTACGGGCAGTATAAACAGGGCGATGAGCAGACCGGTTAGGCTGAGCAGCGTGATACGTTTGAGGGATAAGTGCATTACGAAAACCAATGAGCTATAAGATAGGAAGCATTTGCCAAGTATCCCACCGTCCTATGCACTCTGCAAGATGCGTTGGGTAAGCGTCAGATTTTGCTGCTTGACAGTATCATCAAAATAGCCTATATTTACACTGTAAATCAAATTAACTTACGGTGTAAATAAGTAATGCAACTTGATGAACGTAAACACTTCCACCCGCTAGTTGCAGAATGGTTGAAAGTCAATAAATATGAATATCAATATGAAGTTAGGATGCCTGAATATGGTCGCGCTGACTTTGTTGCCCAACGGGATAACGAGGGTGTTTTGATAGTTGAATGTAAAACTGATGAAAGCGCTAAAGATGGGCGCTCTATTATTCAGTTACTTGATTATGTTCGTCAAATATCAGCTAGTAAGGCTGCATATGCCGTTCCGGCACATGTTTTAACTGAAAATATTATTCGTCTTTGTGAACATTACCTTGTGATGTTAATTGTTATTGAAGTTCCCGAGAATATTCCTGACATTCCTCTCAAACTATCTCCTAAACTCGGAAGCAGTCTGATAAAGCTCCGGGAAAAAGAAGAACAATATCAGTTAGTTCGGAGCCAAATAAAAGCTGTTGCTAGGCAACAAATGGTAAAAAATGGGACGGCAGGACTATCCATAAGAGGTATTACACGAGAAATGGGTTTAAGTGCTACTGCCCTGTATAACTATTACGATAAGTTAGACGACCTTATCACAGACTTGATTGTTGATTCCTTTAATGCATTAGCAGAAACTTTGGAGATCACCAGTAATGGTGTCAACGGGACTGCGGGGGAAAAGTTATTTGAAGTTCTGTTGGCTTATCGTCGCTGGGCAACTAATCACCCGGTTGATTTCCAACTGATCTACGGCAATCCGATCCCCGGCTATGTTGCTCCGGGTGGTGTGACTGTTCCGGCAGTCGTCCGCACCTTTGTCGTCTCAGTTTCGTTAGTAGAGGAGGCTCTGCAATCAGGTGAATTAATACCCAAAGCACCCTATGACCAAATCCCGCCGGTGGTTGAGGCACGCCTGAAGGAACTTATCGCTGATGGCGGCTATCCCATCACGCTCATATCCTTTTATCTCGCTATGATTTTGTGGACGCAGATGCATGGGGTGATCTATCTCGAAATCTTCAATCATATTCAGTATAACGTGGGCGATGTGGCGGTTTTCTATGAAACCCAGATCCGTAACATGCTGATTACGATGGGGCTAAAAATGTAGGTTTTAAAACCCTCTCTGCCACGCGCTTTAGCAGATGACACTTTTGAAAGTGCGACAACGCTCCCTCGAAGGATCGAGGCGGCGCGGCTAGGGTGGGGTCTCCTATTTTCACGAACAATCTAATATCGTTAATAGGCCTGTAAATCCACAGGCTTGTATTTGATGCGCTTTAGCGCAAGGAGAAATAGCATGAGTCCGAATGAATTGCACGTCGTGTTAGGAACGGGTCCGGTCGGTAAGGGCATCGCTCGCGAGCTGGTCAAGCTGGGTAAGACTGTCCGTATGGTCAACCGTAGCGGCAAAGCGGCCGAGTTGCCAGCCAGCGTTGAAGTGGTAAAGGGCGATGTCTATAACGCCGCCAATGTTGCCGAATTGACAAGGGGCGCAGTCACCGTTTACCAATGTGCTCAACCGGCTTACCACGAATGGGCCGAAAAGTTTCCTGCCTTACAAGCCGCCGTTTTGGAAGGTGTCGCCGCCAGTGGTACCAGGTTGGTTGTGATGGAAAACGTCTACATGTATGGTGATCCTAATGGCCGTCCGATCACTGAAACACTGCCTTACGATGCGCATACCAAAAAAGGCAAAATTCGCGCTGCCATGAGCGAAGCTCTGATGAACGCCGACCGCAGCGGCAAGGTTCGGGTTGCCATTGGGCGCGCCTCAGACTTTATCGGCCCTGAGTATTATATTGGTGCGAATCAACTTGTTTATCCCGCTATCGAAGGCAAAACCGCCAATGCCCTTGGTGATCTGGATGCGCTGCACAGTTTTACCTTTGTGCCGGATATTGGTAAAGCTCTCGCCATTCTTGGTACACATGATGAAGCCTTCGGTCAGGTGTGGCATATTCCCAGCCCTGCGCCGCTGACTCAACGCCAGTTGGCCGCCATGATCTACAAAGAAGCTGGCCAACCATTGAAGGTTCGGGCCGGTGGTCGATTGATATTGAGCGTCATGGGACTCTTTAATCCGAGTGTGCGTGAAATTGTCGAAATGTTGTATGAGTTCGAGAAGCCCTTTATCCTCGATAGTTCCAAGTTCGAGAAAACCTTTGGTATGAAAGCCACGCCAATTGATCAGGCTGTTCGCGAAACGGTTGCTTTCTTCAAGGCGCACCCCAAGACGGAGGCACATGCATCATGACGATCTCAACATCAAATACCAGATGGGGTTTAATCGGACGCTGGTTGCTCGCCTTTCTAGGCTTTCCCATCGGCGGTAGCATAACCTATCTCGTCATTGGCGCGGTGGATGACCCCTTAAAAGGCTTAGCTGGTGGGGCAGTTGCTGGGGTATTCCTGGGTGGAGCGCAGTGGTTGGCGCTCCGCAAAAGCCATCCGGTTGATACGCGATGGATTGCTGTGACCAGTGCTGGATTGGCAGCAGGCGTCGGCCTGAGCACAGCACTGTTCGGCACAGCCGCCGATTCCGCGACCATCATCAACCGCGCGGCTGTAACCGGTGTCATTTTAGGTGTGGCACAGGCTTATATGTTGCATCGCAAGGGCGGTGCCTCAATGATATGGGCAGTTGCGGTAGCGTTGGCGTATACCGTCGCCTGGCCCGTCACGGGCTTGGTCATCAAAGATAATGTCCAAATGGGTTGGGTGGTCTTCGGTTCGTCTGGTGCGATCTTGTTCCAACTAATCACCCTAATCGCGCTGCTCCGTCAGCCATCTTCGCCCTCAAATCACACTACAATCACCGGCACTTGAAGCTGCTCATGGTTCTTAACTTCTATATGCAGTAACCAGATGTCAAGAAATTTGTAGTGAGGATGAGGCACGCCTCATCCGCTGACTAAACGCACTACTAATGAGTAAATCACTATCAGCGATCTTTTCTGGAAATTAGCCGTGTAACTTTGACCTCAGCGGCTGAAATCCACTGTACCACACGCTTTAGTTGAAAAATTTCGGTCAGAAATTTCACATGCTGGTGCAACTCCTTCTATGTATGTGCGTACATATATGAAACTGTACATATATATCACGGAGAATAAAGTATGTCACCCGTAATGCCCGGACGTTTTACTGCCCAGATGGATGATCCTTTTGTTGTGTTCATTATCGGGATGCGCGTCAACAAACTCTTAGCCCTACGCAAATGGCTGCCCGTAGCAAACGCGATGGGGCCGATGCTTCGTGATTTGTACACGCACCCCGAAAAGGGTTTTCTCGGCGGCGAATTCTTCGTCTATTGGCCGGGTGTCACTCTAGTACAGTATTGGCGATCATTTGAGGATCTTGAACGCTTTGCCCGACAGCCGTCTGATCCGCACCTCGCCGCATGGAAACGCTTTAACCAATCAGTAGGTGTGGATGGCACAGTTGGCATCTTCCACGAAACGTATATGATTGAACCCGGCAAATATGAAGCGGTTTATGGCAATATGCCGGTCTTTGGCCTGGCCCATGCCACTGCCCATGTTCCGGCGGTCGGACGCCGCGAAACGGCACGACGTCGTTTGGGCGGTGATAACCAACCTGCCGTCCCAACACCCTGAACCGGCTGTATATTCCTTAACGGCTGCTATTGGTTAACGAGGACAGCCCACCGCCTGTCCTCGATTTTTGTTTTTAACGTCAATAAAGAATTGATTTATTTACCTTTGTAAATTTAATAATAATGGTAAAATAAGGAACAGGTTCTATTTCAAGTCATATTAAGAGGCATTGGCAAAATGGGTTTTACGTTAGAACTGCTCCCCGATGAACCAATAATGATTGTCACCGGCAAAGGGGCACTGACTGTACAGGATTTTAACGCGATGTTTGCAGAGTCACGGGTACTATTAGCCGGTATGAATGGCCCTATATATCGGATCGTCGACTTTCGTGAATCGACCACATCGTTTATCGATTTGATCCGTACAACTCAGATTGCCACCAAAGGCACCGAGGGTTCAACCACCGACCCGCGTATCAAAGCGGTAGTCGTAGGGACGACTCAATGGGTAAGTTTGGGCCGAACCATTTTTGAACAGCCTCAGTTTTCCGCTCTGCATTTCCCTACCGTGGCATCACTGGAAGATGCCTTGATCTATGCCCGTACACAGTAAGCGGCTGCTTCGGGGGCCTAATTTTCACCGAAAATCAGTATCAAGAGCAAATCACCGCCTGTGTTTGCTCTTCTAGTGTGCATCTTCCCTTAAAATTTACCTTTTCTGCGTGAATCTTTGTACTTCGGTCTGCATACCTATGGTAAAACTGAACATGTGATTGTCATGGTCAGTTATATCAAGAAAGTGTGCTCATGGGCTTTAAGCTGGAATTGTTACCGGATGAACCGATTCTGATCGCGACCGCGGTCGGCATGTTGGCGGCAGAGGATTTTGCCAATATGTTTAAGGAATCGGCTAGACTGCTTGACGGCATGGATCACACCATCTACCGTATTTCTGATTTTCGCGATGCCAGCAGCTCATTCATAGACCTTATTCGGATGTCGCAGGTGGCCTCGAAGGGCAGCATCGGTACCACCACCGATCCCCGCATCAAAGCCATTTTGGTCGGCACATCGCACTGGGTTAGCCTCGCACGTACCATTTTCGAACAGCCGCAGTATTCAGCCATGCGCTTGCCGACATTGGTGAATCTTGACGATGCCTTAGTCTACGCCCGCACCCAGATAGCCAATATCGCGACCGAGTCGGTCGTTGAAGTTTAGCAAGATAGTCTACTTGAGGTAATGAATATCAATGGGGTTTAATATCGAGTGGGTTCCTAACGAACCAATTCTTATCGCAACAGCCAACGGCCTAATCACGGCTGACGACTTCAAAATGATGTTCGACAAAGTGGCCGCAATGATCGATGGTATCGACGGTAAAGTCTACCGCATCGCCGATTATACGGCAGCCGACAGCTCGTTTATGGACATCATCAAAACGGTCAAGGTAGCCTCGACTCATGCCGCCGGATCAACAGCGGACCCGCGCATCCAGACCATTTACGTCGGCACCAGCCAGTGGATTAGCCTGGCACGCACCGCGTTGCAGCAGCCCCAGTTTGGCGGCATAATGATACCCACGTTTCATGATGTCACCGACGCTTTGATCTTTGCTCGTAAAAAGATCATCAAGGCGCGCGAAGTAATTTCTGCTTGACGATGGGCAGGGCCAACGCCATCCCATCTTAACCGAGGATTGGACACATGCCCCATAACTTTGAACTCTACGACCTGCGCGTGACCGTAACCGCCATCGAAGGCCGCTCGGTATGCAGTATGCAGGTCGGTGATTATTTCGATCTGACCGAAAGCAACCAGCTGCGTCTGCCCCCCGGCAAACACTTCTGCATTTATGCCCTCAACAGCCTGATGCCCTTTTTGGCAGCCAAGCAGCGCCATCTCGAAGCAGGGGATTGGCTGGAACGCGATTCGCTCATCGCTTGCCCCGACCCTGATGAACGCCTCATCATGAAGATCGAACGCATCAACAAGCGCACAATGGACAGCGACGATCTCACCTAAAAGCACTGAAAGTAGACAAATAAAAAACCGTGCAGGCTTGTGACCGGCACGGTTTAATTTGCTTAGCGATTTAAGCGGGCGCTTCGATTAGAAGCGGCCACGTCCGCCACCACCACGGTTGTTGCCACCACCGTAGCCACCACCACTGTTCGAACGCTCTTCACGAGGACGAGCTTCGTTTGACCGGCACGGTTTAATTTGCTTAGCGATTTAAGCGGGCGCTTCGATTAGAAGCGGCCACGTCCGCCACCACCACGGTTGTTGCCACCACCGTAGCCACCACCACTGTTCGAACGCTCTTCACGAGGACGAGCTTCGTTAACAGTCAGGGCACGGTTGTCAACGGTCTGACCGTTGAAACGCTTGATGGCTTCTTGGGCGCCTTCTTCGGTTGCCATTGTCACGAAACCAAACCCCTTCGGGCGGCCAGTGTCACGGTCCATAATGAAAGCGATCTCAGCGATGTCCCCAGCCTGTGAAAACAGGGTGCGGATTTGATCTTCGGTTGTTGAATAAGACAGGTTGCCGACGTACAGCTTGGTTCCCATTTGGGCTTTCTCCTAGATACACGATACACGAAATATGAGTGATAAGGCAAATAAGCTGAGGTGGCAAACAGTGCAGAAGTGAAGTGAAACTCAATGTGCAGTGGAAACCAAGACGTTCTCATACCCTACCACAATTAAGCATCCCACATTTGCTTGATGTTGTATAGGGGCAATTTACGACAATTTCCATTAAATAGACCAAAAGTCCTGTCATTCGGGGACTGATTACCTTTTTAGAAGTATAGCAGGCGGATAATTCACAAATTTCTTCACATTCTTCAATTTCACAACTTGCACTTTTGTATGTTGTGCAGTTTCGGCGGAAGGTTCGGTGAAGGTTGCTGCGGCAATTCATGAATGCCTTGCCGCTGCAATGGTTGCCGCAAAAATAGGTATTTCCTAGCCATTAATATCGGCGATGACATTTCAGTTACAAGATTTGAGGGAGAAATGTCGCTAATGTCGCCGTCGGTGGCAAATTTGGCAGCAATTTCGGCAATGGCAAAGTATGTTTTTGCCTTCAGAAACTCTAATTAGTTCTTTGATCCGAACAGGTAAACAAACAATAAATACCATAGAACAAAAGGGCTATAATATCAAGTTAGAGTTTGGTTTGGATATACTTGTCAATGGTAGAAATTTCGACAACCGATAACTTAGCTATTCTGTGTGCTATCCTGTTAATAACAAGAAATTGTGGGGAAGAATCCATGATCGAATGAGCGGCGCTGACACACAAAATCACTCGTACAGAATGTGAACGCATCAAGGCATGGGCACGCGAACATGGTTTTGAGTCAGTGCAGGCATATTTGTTATCCTTGGTGGATGCTGACTCGATTGTTGATGAAGTTGATGTTAATTTCGATCGCGATCCTGAAGCGGCCTTTCGCCAATCATAGCAAGAGACAATGACGAACCAAGCTCATCCTATTTCTACTCTCTGGGACAATATGGATGATGAATAAGCCACCTGTATAGACAGTTTAAGCGCGATCTGAAACAGATACCAGAGAAATACCACCACATCCGTGATGATGTTCAATCTCTTATTGATCAACTAGAGATGGGCGAAACTCCTAGAGATCAAGTACCTCAGATTTGGATACACGCTTTTCAAAGTCTGTATTGCTATCCTTGACCAAGCCAAAGGCAAACAGGGTGGCTTCCGTGTTTTGTATTATTTGCATACGCGAACGTTTCTTCTCTTGCTATACCCAAAAGCATCACGATCTGATTTGCCACCTGACATCATTCGCAAAATCATTGAAGACTATGGAAACTGTTGATTCCTGAATAGAGACTAGGCTTCAACCAAATCTAGGATTTCTTCATCCTTGATTCCGTTTTGGAGGCGCAGCGCTTCGATTTTCTTAATAGGTTTTTCGAGTGCTTTTGTTCTTCTTCCCATTAAATCGTCGTATGCTTCGCGTGCTTTTTCTAGAGAAGATCCAATATCTCCCATCTTTTTGACATAGGCTTCCCATTGCTTCGTAAATTCTGTCAAAAGTTTCAAAATCTCTTTGGACGATTGCTCCAACTTGAAATTTTCAACTGATTGCCGAATGACTGCCAGCACTACATAAAGCGTTATGGGTGAGCAGATAATGACTTTTTCTTGTAATGCTTCGTCTATAATTGAACTATCTTGCTCGTGGATAAAACGATAGATTTGTTCATTCGGAATGAAAATTAGCACACAATCGATCGTACTCTGTTCGGCAGTTATATAACTTCTCTTCCCAATTTCTTTGACACGACTACGAATATCACCGAGGAACTTCTTACGATACAGTTCTTTATCTGCTTGCGCCTCAACTTCAAGAAACTGCAAGTAATTATCGAGAGGGAATTTGCAGTCCATGTTTACAGTCATAGAATTTGGCAAGCTAAAGGTAAAGTCGGGTCTTGTTCTTTTGCCATCTACCTCGATCGAAGCTTGTTTCGTGTAGTTAACATTTTCTACAAATCCTGAAAGACGCAATATATCTTCGGCTATGCGCTCACCCCATTGCCCTCTGGAGCGGTTGTCCGCAAGGGCTTGTTGCAGCAGTGTAGATGTTTTACTGAGCTTATCCAACTCACTGCTCAAAGCACCAAGTTTTTCACTTCGTTTTTCCTCAAATTCCTTGACTAAGCTTGTGACTTTTCCTAACTCAGAATTCATATTTTGAAGTTGTGAGTCAATCAGTAACTTCCTAGAGTCTAACTCTGATGTATGTGTCTGCGTTTGTGATTTGAAGCGTTGATCTGCCAATTTTAGGAATTGATCACTGGATTTATTGAGAGCCTCAAGAGACATGCTTCCAAATTTGTTTTTGAGGAATTCAAGCAAATTCTTCTCGTTTGTTTGGCGTTTTGCTTCATTTTGTAGGGCAACAAAATACATGACCAACGCGCCAAATATAGTGCCGACAACGAATGTGATAATAGGAATTATGGATTCCATAAGAGGATTTCCTCTAAATAAGAGTAGATATATCTTCATGATAGAAGATATTTGATTTGATGTAAGTGAAGCTTATTACAAAAATAAAACTATAAGATGCGAAACTAAGCGGCAATCAGAGGTGAGCGAAGGAGGCAGATATATAATACTTGGAAAATCTATTTGTTGTGCAAACGCTTGTCTAGATAGCTAAAATTGACTATTCCACCCTTAAAAGTCCGTCTGCTGTAGGATCAATCTGGGCAATATACCTTTTGGCGGTACAGATGATTTAACACGGCTTACTACCGTCACTGCTGCCGTACCACCGTCCGCCATCGCAGCAAAACGACGATACCCATCACGCCGCCTAAAACCCCGTAGATGGCAATGGCCTCCGACGTTCCCAGCCATGTGGCTAAACCACCCAATGCCACTGAACTAAACGGTGCTAATCCCAAAAACGTTAGCGTATATAAACTCAAAACCCGTCCACGATAGTTATCCGGCACCACCGCTTGCAGCAGTGTATTCAGGTCAACCACTTCCAGAATGAGAAACACGCCAGTCAACGTACACATAAAGGCCGACACCGCCATATTCGATTGAAACGCGAACACAACGGTTGAAATTGCCCCTAAAATGACCGATACGAAAACGACACGTCCACGTCCTAACCGATGTGATATCCAGCCCACTAATGCACCACCGATGATTGACCCCACACCCTGTGCCGCGCTTATAAGGGCATAACCGTCAGTTGGTGAATGCAGCACCAGATCCGCATAGGCCGGAAATAAGCGGATAATCGGCACCGTGAACAAACCGACAGCCGCCGTCAGCAGTAGCAGTGGTGCTACCACCTCATGCTGCCGTGCAAATTGAAATCCCTCACGAATTTGCTGCATCGCCGACGTTCCGGCCACATATTTGATGGCATAGGGCACACTCATGAAAAACAGGCTGATCAGCACCGCTAGAAAGCTCAATCCGTTGATTAAAAAGCATACGGCTGGCCCAAATTGGACCAATGCTAAACCTGCCGCAGTCGGCCCCAGCACACGTGACGCACTGTTCAAAATCGAGTTTAGAGCAATCCCACTTTGTAAATCTTCCCGTCCGACCATTTCCACCACAAAAGTCTGCCGTGCAGGTGCATCCAGCGCATTGGTGATGCCTAAACAGAAGGCCAGCACCATGATATGTACGACCTGAATCTGTTCGGTAAAGGTTAAATAGGCCGATATAAACGCTAAAAGCATCTGTGCTGTTTGCGTAAACATCATCAGCCTTCGACGCGGCACCCGATCCACAATCGCACCCGCCACAGGTGCTAACAGGATCAGTGGCAATCCGGCTGCACAGGCTACTAACCCCAACCACAATTCCGAATGGGTTAGTTTGAAAACCAGATACCCTTCGGCCACATTCTGCATCCATGTACCGGATACCGATACCAGCTGGCCGATAAAATACAGACGAAAATTAGGACTTTTAAGCGCCGAAAGTGTACTGCTTCGTGGAGAAGTTACTGCCGTCATAGAATCGTTGATCACCCGAAGATATGTTGTCGAAATGTCTAAGGTTTAACCTACACAGACTACATAAATTCTTCCTTATCGGTATTAAAGCCAATTAAGTCCAATCAGATGCTAATCGGGAAGATTAATAATCGATAGGTGAATATTTCTTAAATTCCCCCTCGCGTTACAATAAGTTGCTGTGTACCTCTCTTTACTGTAAGAAAGCGTTGATCATGACCCAAATAAATACTGAGTCGCGCCGTGTTTCAGGCCTTGCCAAACTGGCCTTCAAAGCCCAAATTTTCTTGCTGCGCCGCAATTGGATGGGGCCTGCTGGCAGTATCATCATGGTGATTACAACCACCGGACGCAAATCCGGTAAATCATTTACCACGCCGATTGGCTATCAGTACGATGGTGATACCGTACTGGCCTTCAACGTTGGTGGCATCTCCAACTGGTATAAAAATATTGCTCAGAACCCCCTGGTCACACTCGAAATCAAGAAGAAAACCTACAAAATGCGCGGTGCTTACGTCACAGATACCGACGAAATTCGCCGTATCCTCGAACTCTATAAACGTGAACAACCCACGATGCTGCCACGCTTCTTTGGCATTCCCGCCGAGGTCAGTGGTGACGACCTCATGAAAGCCGCTGCGAAAATACACTTCGTCCGTTTTCATCCGGTCTAGTGGATGCGTTCTAACGTATCGCTGACACACCCTGATTGATATACACCCTGTTTCTGCTATAATGATATTTGGACACGGGGGTGTATCAGATTCGACAGGGGAGGCTGTGTCCGTGTTGCAAGCCGTGGAGCATGTCCACGTAAAAACAGGCAAGGCATTAACTGCCAACAATAACACATTCGCTCTACCCGCAGCAGCCTAAGCTCCTGCGCTAGAGTGTTAGCCCTGCGGGGCTAACCGTTCACCCCAGTCGTCGCTATGCGGATGGATCGGTGGGCGTAATCAATCATAGCGTGCGGCACTACCCACACCGATAAGGTAGGTCAAAGAAAATATCGGTTAGCCGTCGACATACCTCGCCAATTAGGGCTATCGGCGGTGAAACTAAAGAATTGGATACGCTTGTAGACGCACGTCCACGAATCTTTTGGACACCGGTGCAATTCCGGTCACCTCCATATATGAAAACAGCCTGATTAATCGGGCTGTTTTGTTTTCTTGAAGTTCGGTTAGCCGTTGGCGTTTGGATCAGCGTCGGGATTCGGATTGTCTGGTGGTGCTTGCGGTGTATCCACATGCATAGCACCCGGCGCAAGTGAGCTAAGTGCTTCTGGTGGCGGTGGCTCATTCGCAAATTCATAATGATTTGTCAGTGCGTCGGTTTCTTCGGATGCTTGTGGCGCGTCGACGTGCATCGCTCCTGGCGTTAAAGCGTTTTCCCCTTCTTGTGCAGGTGGTTCGTTGTCGGCTGTAGCCGCTGAATCTGATACTGTTTCTACGGCAGGCGTAGGTTCGAGTGCGGGAATGTGCTGCTCAATGACCGTCGATTCTACTCGGCTGGTCGTCACCGACAGAGGAGCAGATGCCGCCGCTTCAGACGCAGTATGTTCGTCTGTCGGAAACATATTGGTCGTTTCCTGGGGTTGAATCGTGGTCGTGTCCGTGCGTGTGGTCGTTACGGTGATCGGAGCTGTGTCAGTTATTGGAGCAGGTGTTGCGGCAGCTTGATTTGATTGGGTTGCCGCCGGAGTCGCAACGGTGGCGCCTGATGGTAAGGCGCTGGTTTCCTCAGGATGGACGGTAATTGTATGTTGTTCGCTAAAGGCTGCTTTCGGCGCTCCTGCTGCGACAATTTTGCGAATGGTATCAATTTGCTCATCCGATAAGCGCAAATCGCTCATCAACGCATTTGTCACGCGCGAATCTGCTGAATCATCTGGGGCGTTTTTATCAGCATTTTGAACAAACTGCCCCCACTGATTGACCTCACCGGTAAATACTTCTTCAACACCCGAAACAATTTGGGGATAAATCGTAGCTAAATCTGCTACCGGCATTTCGTCTTTATCCGGTGTTAGCAGTTTGACACGCTCTAATCCCATCAATGCATCTTGATAGATACTGCTTTGTCGTTCCCAACCGTAGAGCTGGCGGAATGCTGCTAATAAAGCTGCTAAAGCTGGGAGGATAGCTGACAATAATGAGAAAAATGGTGAACTTACGACTGCGCTAACCGCCGCTACAAGGGCCGAAATAGACATGACGGCGGTACTTACCAAAAAGGTGAAATTCGCATTTGATTGGTTTTCCCGTACACGGCTTCTATAAAAATCAGCCTGCGATTGTAGGCGTTTATCAACGTAGATCTTATACAAGAGTGCAATGTCACTACGGTCATGATCCGACATGGGTTGACCGCCAGCAGTATTAGGGGCAGTCGCCTGTGTGGCATTCCCTTGGGCATCAACCATTTTGTTGCTCCTTCACACGGATATCCACGACATTGCGACGCATGACCTTCAAGCGATCAACAGTATCGTAGGGGGGAAGATGAGAAAGGTAGGTGAAGTAATGCATGCGCAGCTCTTCGGTCAGACGGCGTGTTTTGCCCCATCTTTTTTGCGGCTCGCCGCGGTTGCTCACAGCCGTAAAGAAAGCTGTTATGGCTCCTATAGCCGCCGTAATAATACTAAAAACCTGCTGCCAATTCACTGAATTGAAATCCTGTGCTTGTACAATCTGGTTGGCCTGGGCAGTAGTCAAACCGGGTGGGATATACAGCAAGGTGGCGATTGAGCCAGCCACAGTGGTCAAAAAAGCCCCGAACACGAATACCCATTGGTAGAAATAGAAGCGGTCTTGATAGTACTTCGATTTTTGACTGTACTCGAAATAGGTTGGCAGCAAATATTCTGCCAGATCCTCGGCGTCGCGCACAATTACAGGATGCTGGGTCAGATCCCCTTCGTCAAAATATTTGGGTGATACGAAACCATCACTATGGATAATCTGTTGGTAAGCATCGTCATCATCCGGTTTTTCCCATTCCATTGGGAGTGCGCGCAGATGAGGACGGCGGCGATTGAAAAACAAATCGGCGTACCAGGCTCGGGTTGATCTCTTAAAGGGACCAGAAGCGGTTGAATGCGTCATAATTCACTCCACAAAAGAAAAGCCAATGACCATCAGCAAACCAAGCAAAAGGTTATTAAAAAGTTATATTGAGTATAATGCGGATTTTTCTTCACGGCGAACGAAATCTTCAATTGCCACCGTTTACCATACGTTAACTTGATCCTTTCGTCATCGCTGCTAGACTTATGGCGTCAAAAATACAGGAGTCTAGGATGCGATCAACTCATATCCAGATTATCACAATTGCTGCCGCGCTGCTCATAGGCGCTTGTTCCAGCAATGAACCCCAACAAACATTGGTAGCCGAAAACGCAATGCTCAGCACCCAGATTATCGACCTCCGTACCACAGCGACTTTTCAATCTGATCAGCTTAAGCAAACTCAAGAATACATCGAAACGATTGTTCCCAGAGCCAATCGTCTTCGGGATGAAATGGCTAGTACCTTACAAGCCGCCGGCATTGATGTTACGCTCCATCCCGTGGAATCCGACCCAGCTTTCGCATTGGTAACAGCACCACCACCCTCTTCGTCCAGTGGTTCTGTCCAGCAGCCAGCTATCATTGTTGAAGGCACACGCCTTGCTGCACCGACACCTTCCGAAGCCGATTTGTCATCAGGATCAACCGGTGGTTTGGCTACAGCGACCATTGGAGAGCCGATGCTCTTTAATCTCATCACCGCCGAGGGGGTTGGTTCGAATGACTGTGCGCTGGCATCAGTAACGTCATTTGCAGCAGACACGCCGCAAATTTATGTGGTTGCTACCGCCGCCAATATTCCAGCGGGTACGAAATTGGGCGCACAATGGTATTTGGGTGATACGCTCCTTACCAAGCAGGAATTTGCACCTGAGAAAGACATTAACAATAATTGCATTTGGTTTTATGCCGAGCCAGTTGATTTCCCGTTCAACGCGGGAAGTTATCGGGTGGAGTTGTTAATCAATGGCACACCGGTAAGCGGCGCACAAGCTAGTTTTAGCATCCAAGCTGCGGCAGCAGGATCAAGCGGATGAAACCTAGCCGTTCACAACCCCTAATTTGGGTCTTTGTTATGGATTACTCTGTGCTATAGATGCAACTAGACGCGTTGCCAATGCGTATAAAAGCACGGAGGGTTTATTATGCAAATAAACGTGGCGTGGGATAACAACGATCACCGGATCGTGCGGATTGTATTTCAGCGTGGCTGGACATGGCAGGATTTACGTCAAGCCATTCATCAGGCCGACCAACTAATTGTCAGTGAACCGCATCTGGTGCATCTGGTGATCGATATTCATGATGCGGGTGGTATTCCGGGTGACTTTATCAGTCGGGCAGGTGAGTTGTTTGCCCAGGGCGAGGCACGTTCCAATGAAGGTCAAAAAATTGTGGTTGGAGCAGGGACGCTGATCCGTATGGCTTACAAAGGTTTCCTTAAAGTCTACGGAAGTAAACTTGAAGGGCGACCTTTCACGTTTGCTGATAATCTAGATGATGCACGCGCCATGCTTGCTACACCATCAGTGTCTTGATGCCGGCCGGCCTAATCGCCTGATCTCGATTTCCCACTTATTATCTTTCGCAGGTTCGATTTTACAGAAGTAGCGTCCGCTGCTCTCAACCGAAAAACCAACTTCGCCTTCACCGCTTTTGATGGCAATAACCTCTTTGTCACTGCCATCTTCGCTGTAAAGTTCAACTTTCACCAGCACCGACTCAGGGAACCAATACATCAATCTGTAATTGCCCGCAGCCATCGAAAAGGGCTGTGTGACGAAATCGGCTTCACCTTCAAATGCGATACTGCCACTTTCATCGAGTTCAGTTTGGTCATTTAAGAGGCGTTCGTCTGCTGGCTTATACAAACTGTAAAACATCCGTTGATCGTGCTGTGATTTGGCATAGGCCATATAACCGACTAGACCGACTAGAACCAGCGCAACCACCAGAAAAAGAATATCCACAGACAAATGCTCCGTTAGCTTACACTAAGCATATACAACATGTTGTGTAAGAAAACGAATAACAGCATTGTGATAATGTTCAATGGTTTCCGGTTTGCGCCAACCGTGTCCTTCGCCAGCATATACATGATATTCATATGGAATGCCCCGCTGCTTTAATGATTCGACAATCGAGTCCGATTGGTTGCGCGGTACAACATTATCATCTTCTCCCTGGAACACGATCATGGTGTCCACGATTTTATCGGCATGGAACAAGGGTGAACGCTCACGGTATAAATCAGCCGCCTGTGGCAATGGCCCAAGCAGAGTATCGCTATAATGCGCCTCAAATTTGTGCGTGTCCATCGCCAGCCCGAATTGGTTGCTCACCCCGTACAAACAAACACCGACCTTATAAAAGCCCGGTTTGCTCACCATCGATTGCAGCACTGTATAACCACCGGCACTACCACCTAAAATCACAAACTTCTTAGGATCGGCCAGGCCTTTTGAGGCCAGGTAAGCCGCCCCAGAAGCCGAATCTTCCACATCATAGATACCCCAATTCCCGCGCAGCTTATTCATGTATTCTCTGCCGTAACCTGTTCCACCGCGATGATTAACCATCAGTACCGCGTAGCCCATCGTCGCGAAGAGCTGTACTTCGCCGTAGTAATGAGCCATTACCTGTGAGGTCGGGCCGCCGTGCACATAAACAATTAGCGGTGGCGCGCCCACGCCTTCATAGTGTTCACTGGTTGGCGCGTAATATAAACCATAGGCCGTTCCCCCATCATGACTAATCCATGAAATAGCTTCGGCTGCGGACAATGCGCTGGTAGGCACATTCTCGGTGCTCGAGCGGCGGTGAATAAGTACGTGTCGTGAGGCGTCATCGACAATCACTTGCATACTTAATGGATTAGTGTTTGCCAGCCCAATCGTTGGCGGCACATCATTCGTTTCGGGTGAATAGCTGACAATACGCGGCGGGATTTTTGCTGACGAAGCAATAACCGCTACCTTTCCGTTAAAACGCGATACTGCTACATGGTTCATGTCGGTGTAGGCAGCTAATCCCTCCCACAAACTCGATTTGCTTGGTTTATGGATGTTGAGGTACTTCAAATAGCGTGAACCCGCTAAATTATAGGTGTAGATGATCTGTTGGCTGTCGGGCGACCATCCGAATACGCGCATTCCCTGTCCCCATGCTGGTTGACCATGATCCGCTTCGGCAGTGGTTAACTGTGTATGTTTCTGGTTAGGAATGTCATATAAGTACAATTGATTCCAGCCGGTCGCATCACTCACATAGGCGAGATAACGCCCATCTGGCGAAAATTCAGGCTGAAACACCGAAGTATCGGTATTGCCCGCAATCGTAAGCGTTTGTGCTGGATAGGGTATACCGTCACGGTCATATTCAATCGTTACCAAGCGTAGTTCCGCGCCATCCCAGGGCATTTGCGGATGATCCCATGCTACATAAGCAACATACTCACCATCAGGATGCCACTTGGGTTGCATCACGAAGTCAGTGCCTTCGGCGAAGATGCGCGGCCATTTCTTTCCGTCAGTATCAACGAGGGCCAGTGTATCGACACCTTCATAACTGTGAACATAAATCAGCCATTTGCCGTCTGCCGAAACAGAGGGTGCAGCCGCATCACCAAATGCTGGTGTAATCGGCTTTGCACTGCCAGCAATCAGGTTCTGCTTATATATTCGTCCGCCGTTACCAACAAAATAGACATGGCCTTGACTGACTGTGAAATCACCCCCACCGTAACCGACCCGCGCACGAACTGATTGGTCATCGGTCAGATCGCGTGGGGCTTGCTCACCAGCCTGTGCAACTATCACACCCTTTGCACCACGCCGCTCATGCCATACCAATGTGTCTGACGTGGTATCCCATTGCACATCGGTCAGCGTCAGTGATTCAGCCAGAGAATGAGGTGAAATAGGACTCTGCCATAAACCGTAAGCTCTGGTTGTTTTGGTCATAAGATAAAACCTCCGTTTTGCGTGGGAAAATCAGGCGCACCTAATTGTAATCAAGAGGGGAGAAATAAAAAACGCCCCGTTCATCACGAGGCGTTGAGTTTGCTGACGCAGAGGGAAAGAAATTTATTAAAGAAAGAATTTTATTCTCTGCGTCTGTTTCATTTTTCTACGATCAGTATACGAACCTTAAATCACAGAGTCAACTGATCTTAAACAGCGCAGACATTGTGCAAAGTAGAATTATCGTTAATTCTGAATCGCACAATCAACGACGAATTATGAGGAATATGTGAAAAACAGGTTAACTGCATTTAATGATGAATGTATCGTTGTTTAACAGTTGAGGAAATCTATTGTTTTTAGAGCCCAATCATTATCAGCCGTTTTTTAGTGACAAAAAAAGAATCCAAAGTTCGTACAACCTGCACAACAAGATGCGCGACTAATCGGGGTAAAGCGCCTTGTTATCTAATTTATGCTGTTTTCGACATTAATGCATAGGCCAAAAGGCTGAGATTTTCGTAGGCCTTATGCTGGTTGCTATCTGTTATCTATTTTGTAATGATTGAATCATTCTATCCGAATCGTTAGGAGTATGTATCTATCATGTCACGACTTCCTCTATGGCAGAGGTTGATCCTCGGCCTAGCTTTTTTGCTGCCACTTGCCTGTAACCTGACAACGGTTGATCCAACAAATACACCTTTCCCGACCGCCAGCCCAACGGTGAAGCTGAGTACTGCAACACCGAACGCTACCGCTACGGTAACAGCAACGACCACCAAACCCCCGACTCAACCGCAGTCTACAGCGAAACCGGTTTATCACCTCACACAACCACTGCCGGCTTTTATTTGCTCGGTTGTGCCGTCTGTAGATGCCGCCAATATCCGCAGTGGCGCAGGAACGAATTTCCCGGTTATTGGCGTTATGCTTTCAGGGAACTGGGTGATAGCCAGCCGCTTGACCAATGATGGTTGGTATCAAATTGCTGCGACAGGAACCGTCGTTAACGGTGGTTGGATTTCCAGTACTGTCGTCACACTTCAACAGCCCTGTATCTGCACACCGGACAGTTGCGTCCAAAGTGGCATCGTGCCGCCGACCGCTGCCCCATCAGCAGTGCCTCGCGTGGGATTTGTTGGGCTAAAACCCTCCGGCGCAGGCGCTTGTGTCGTAACAGGTGGTGGTGATGATGTGCCCGTATTCAGTTCGCCAGAAGATCTGCCGCCTATTATCGCCACACTTATTCCTCACGGTGGTCTGGTGGCCTTCGCCTTCCAATCAGGTCGCTATGCCGTCAATTTTTCTGTTGGGAAGCAGCAGCTTGTGGGTTGGGTAAATGGTAATCGTGTAACCATTGAAGGCGATTGTGCCCCACTTACAAAGCCTGTCGTATGCAGCGTACAAGCACCCATTGGTAGCGTCGTTAATGTCTATGCTGAGCCGCGACGTGACTCAAAGGTTCTCTCAACCATGAATGAGTTTAATCCCATACCTTTCGTGCAGCAGAATGCTGACAGTTGGATGAGTGTGAACCTGGGATTTGTGGGTTCTGGTTGGGTTGCACCCGGTGAAGGGGCGTTAGTCGGACCTTGCGATAACGGACGCTGATACAAAATCAGCTAATAAACGGGGATGCGATGTTAACGCACCCCCGTTTCGCTTTATGTACCTGCCAACGATTTCACCAGCCCTCTGCCAGCCGGTGAAAGTCACCTTTCAAACGAGGATAGAGTTCACGGAAGTGGGCATATAGTACATCGTATCGGGCATGGCGTGCTGCATCTGGCTCGGTAATATCACCGTACTGAACGGTGCGCTGGCAAGCCTCTGAAAAATCGTGGTACACACCGACACCCACACCTGCAATAAGCGCTGCGCCCACACTAGCCTGTTCTTTAAGGAGTGTTCGTTGAAGGGGCAGACCAAATACATCTGCCTGAATATGACGCCATACATCGCTTTCCATAGCGCCACCGGCAGCGATCAGCGTATCGGCACTCACACCCAACTCGCGGCTGATTTCGAGTGCTTCCCTCAGCGCGAATGTTACGCCTTCCATCACTGCACGTGCCAGATGCCCTCGCGTATGATGTGCGCTCAAGCCGATGAAGCTCCCTCGCGCCAACGCGTCCATATGGGGTGTGCGCTCGCCGGAAAGATACGGCAAAAATATCAATCCATCTGCACCGGCTGGAATGGTCGCGGCTTCCGCGCTCAATTGTGGATAGGCATCGGCTACGCCCCTTAATCCTACGAGATCACGCAGCCAGCGTAGTGACAATCCCGCCGACAAAATCGCACCCAGCACATACCATGTATCGGGCACCGCATGATTTAGGACGTGTAACCGTGAGTCAGTACGTAGGGCTTCGCCTGGTTGACGAACAAACGGTATCGATACTTGTCCACCACTGCCGGTCGTCACCGAACCGCGCCCCGGTTTAATCAACCCGTTGCCAATTTGCTGCGCCGGTTGGTCAGCGCATCCCATGATGATCGGTGTTCCTGCCTTCAATCCCAATTCAGCCGCCGCATCAGCCCGTAAATACCCCGCTACTGCCACTGATGCGCGTATTGCAGGCAGTATGTCTGCTGGCAATCCTGCTTTGTTGATGATGTTGCTGGCCCATTCGCGTGTTGTGACGTTAAAGAGCGCTGTAGCCGCTGCGTCACTGGGATCTGTCGCGATTTCGCCCGTCATCCGCATCCGCACATAATCCTTGGGCAGCATCACTTTATGGATACGTCCTAATAAGGCTGGATCATGCTGTTTCAACCACAACAGCGTCACAGCCATGAATCCCGCGGCAGGCAGTGTTCCGGCAGTCGCCGCATAGGCTTCCACCCCGAAAAGCGGAATTAATTCGGCAACGGTTGATCCTGTCCGCTGGTCAGCCCAGATGATAGCCGGAGCGAAAGGCTTCAGAGCTTGATCCACCATAACCACACCGTGCATCTGTCCGCTGAAGCTGATGCCCGCCACCGAATCAATCTTCGCTTCAGAAGTGACTTGTCTCACAATAGATACTGTTGCCCGCCACCAATCATCTGGATCTTGCTCTGCCCGATCCGGCGCGGGGTGGTTAATGGGATATTCTTGTCCAGCTACTGCGATAATCTGGCTGCTGTCTACATTAAATAAAACGGCCTTCGCACTTGAAGTCCCAATATCAATACCAAGAAGAACGGTCATAATTTATCTCTATAATTTCTAACAAAAAGGGCTGACCTATAGCCAGCCCTTATCAGAATAAAACGATACTTTACTTCGAGAGCAAATCGCGGGCGGCCTTTAGCACTGCTTCGCCTGTTAGGCCGAATTCGCGATACAGCACTTCATAAGGAGCACTGCTACCAAACCGATCCAGCCCGATGGCGACACCATCCAAGCCAACGTAGCGATCCCAACCGACTGTCACACCGGCTTCGATACTAACGCGGCGGGTGACGCTGCGAGGCAGGACACTTTCACGGTAGGCGGCGTCCTGTTGGTCAAATAAATTCCACGATGGCATGGACACCAGTCGAACTTTGACACCTTCTTTTACCAGAGCCGTATACGCTTCGTGGGCGAGATGCACCTCGCTGCCACGGCCCATTAAGATAATATCGGGCGTGCCACCGGTTTCGGCCAGAATATAACCGCCTTTAGCCACACCGGCACGTACATGATCACCAACCAGCACCGGCAAATCCTGGCGTGTGAAAATCAGCGCTACTGGATGCTTCAGTGTCATCGCTGTATGCCATGCGGCAGCCGTTTCATTGGCGTCTGCCGGACGGATAACTGTCAGTTGTGGAATAGTGGAGAGCGCGACTGTGTGCTCTACGGGCTGATGCGTCGGGCCATCTTCACCGAGGCCGATACTGTCGTGTGTGAACACATAGATCGTCGGGATGCCCATTAATGCACCCATACGAATGGCATTCCGCATGTAGTCACTGAAGGTTAAGAAGGTGGCACTGTAGGGCTTAATGATGCCACCGTGCAGGGCCAAACCGTTGACAATTGCGCCCATTGCGAATTCGCGGACACCGAAGCGAACGTTGCGGCCCGTGACTTTACCTTTACCGGTGTTGTCTGACCCTTTTAGAAGAGTCTTGGTGCTGCCAGCCAGATCCGCATCGCCACCGATCATCGTCGGGATATGCTGGGCGATGGCGTTGAGGACTTCGCCGGATGCGTTACGGGTAGCATATTTTTTGCCTTCGGCATAAACCGGAATGTCCTTGTCCCAACCATCCGGTAGTTGACCATTCATCACCTGATCCCATTCAGCACCGAGTTCAGGATATTGATGGCGATAATCCGTAAACAGCTTGTTCCAATCACCTTCGTAAGCAGCACCACGTTCAACCGCTTCACGGAAGTGTTCAAGGGCTTGACCGGGGATGAAGAAATCTTCTTGCGGCCAGCCGAAACCTTCTTTAACCAGCTTGATTTCATCTTTGCCCAACGGCGATCCATGCGCTTTACTGGTGCCTTGTTTATTCGGACTGCCGTAACCAATAATGGTGTGAATCAGGATAATTGTCGGCGCGTCTTTGTTTGATTTGGCCTTTTCAATGGCGCTGTTGATAGCACTGACATCATTACCGTCTGCAACATCCAGCGTATGCCAACCGTAAGCGCGGAAGCGGGCAGCCACATCTTCGGTGAATGTCATCGACGTTTCACCATCAAGTGTGATCTTGTTGTCGTCATACAGGAAAATCAGTTTATTTAAACCCCATGTGCCAGCGATTGAACAGGCTTCCGAACTGACGCCTTCCATCAAGTCACCATCACCGACCAGGCAGTAGGTGTAATGATCAACGACCGGAAAACCGAGCCGGTTGAAATGGCTGGCGAGGAAAGCTTCGGCTAATGCGAAACCTACTGCATTGGCAGCACCTTGCCCTAATGGGCCAGTGGTTGTTTCGACACCGGGGGTTTCATGGGTTTCGGGATGGCCGGGGGTTTTGCTGCCCCATTGGCGAAAGTTCTTGATTTCATCTAGCGACAAATCGTATCCGGTCAGATGCAGTAATGAGTACAGCAGCATCGAACCATGACCAGCACTGAGCACAAAACGGTCACGGTTGGCCCAATGTGGATTATGCGGGTTGTGATGCAGATAGTTGGTCCACAGGGCGTAAGCCATCGGTGCAGCACCCATCGGCAGGCCGGGATGTCCACTGTCGGCTTTTTGGACAGCATCAATCGAGAGGGTGCGAATGGTGTTAATTGCCAGCGTTTGCAGATCAGAATTCACGTTTTTGCTCCTTCAGTAAGGTGAGACAAACGAATAAGAACGTTTGATTATGAATATTTCGGATGGCATTCGAGGATGCCGATATTACGACAAGGGTAAGTTGATTAATATTGCCGAAGGAATTATAGCACGTTGACAGCGGTTGGGATGAAAAGTCAGGATGAAATTCTGATTAACGTGGCTAATGATGATAAAAGACCTGATAAACAGGTGATAACAGGTAATAATTACAGAAAATATTACGAAAAAAGCTCGAAATGTTTGAAAAGATGTGCGAAAATCAAACCCAAAACCAATTGTTTTGTAAGAACTTTTGTGCTAAATTGTTGGTTTCGACAGGAAAAATAAACCGCCAAGATGCCATCCCCAGGAGGCGTCGCACAGAACGCCAAGTTCAAGGCAGAGAGATGATGATTTTGGAGGATAGTTGCAAAGGTGGGGAGGGCAGATTGCGAGATACCGGACAGGATGATGTTGATTTATTGAGTGGTGTTTAGGCGTGGACGGCAACCTACAAATGCGATTTTTTGAGGGCTGATCATCGCCTGTTATTTACGTGATAATGTTAATATCAGGTAAATAACAGGTACTAAATGACCGATACTTTGTGACGGGAGATGATTGCGAAGTACGTGAAAGGCGGTTTGGGAAATGCCGGACAGGTCACAGACCTGTCCCTACAAAATGCGCGATTTTATTCGTACAGTGATGATTTCATCACGTATCATGTCACCGCTACCCAAAATAGAATAGCATGGGCAGGCGCAGCTATAGTCTTGCTTTAGCAGCCGATCAAGTTATTCGGTTGGTATGGGCGGCGGCACCAGTAAAAAGCTCAGGCCGATACCGATGGCTCCGGCGATGAAGGGTACACCTAGCCATGTGTGGATTTCCCACCACAGGCCGCGCGGTCCACTGAGCGCGATTGCCCCTAATGTGAGGAGAAAATAGACGACTGGCACCACAAAGGCGAATACGCGCAAAGCGTTTGGTCGCGCTGCCGAGGGTTGCAGCCGTGCAATCAGGATATCAGCCAACAGACCCCCCAAGGCCGCCGCCACGATAATCAGCCAATAATGATCGTTAAAATTAATGCGCATCAACAGCATTAACAGTGCATTGAAGGTGAACATCAGTGTTGCACTGCCGAAGGGCAACTGCCAGCGGCGCATGAGAAAGAACAGCGATCCCATCATCAAAGCAGCAGGGACAAGAATGTACACAATGCTGGCGACTTCGGTGAAGTAGCGCGAGCTGCCACCGGGAGCAGGCATGTTCATGACGCCCGCATTACCGAAGACATTGGCATATTGGGTGAAAAAGCTGAATAACGTGAATAACAACGTCACTGACAAGATAGCCGGGAACAGATCACGCCAACCGTGCAAACCCGTACGCTGCCATGCCGAACGCAAAGGGCCAGCCATGAATAAGAAAGCACCTGTCGCCAACAGTAAATGTGTCGGGCTGAAGAGTGCTTCCAAATTTTGCTCGATGCCAAAAACCGTGTGCCAGACCATATCACCAGCGCCGCCGATAAAGAACAGCGTCACGCCTAACAGCGAAAGCCCATAGCCGCGCGGCAGTGCCCGTGACCAGGCATAGCCTTTGCCAACGTTGCGATACTGGGTAATGCCGATCAAAATGGCGACCGAAAAGTAACCGGAATACAAGACCGCGTGCCAAGGCGTGAAAAATGTTTCAAGATTCGGAATACTATTATGTGCCCAGCCATCAAGAAACAAACCCAGTAAAAATAAACCTGATGTAACGACAGCCAGAATATCCAGCCAGCGACTGTGAGCCGGATACCCCTCTAGACGTCGATTACTTGTCGTCGGTAGCACAACGCGTGGATTTGCAGATGCCATAACCTTTTCCCTCAGTAAACGAACTATCGAACAAAATGTTACTGATTATACGTATGTCATCAGGAAAAGTTTTAGGGCAAATTCGCGCATTATCAAATGCCAAACGCCTCCGGGGGGCGGAGGCGTTTGGTATTCGGGGCAGCCTGTCCGGCGGCAAGTGGGGGTATCTGCCACCGAACATGTGCCAATATAACAGGTAAACATGAGTCGTAAACTACGCCATCCCTACGGAAATCCTACGGGTCGCTTAGAGAATCATGAATTGCGGAAAACTATAATCTGGTTATCATTAATGGAAGCGTGATGATTTGGATATATGAATTTGGGGGCAAACTTATGCTGCGGCGTTCAACGTTGATCCTCGTTGTGATGGTACTGGTATTGGGCGCGGCTGTACTACCGGCTAGCGCTGGAAGCACTGCTGATGCGAGTTTTTCGCTGGGTTGTGACGGCTTCTCCGGCAGTGGACAAATCCTGCTTGACCGGGATAACACCGGCTCACTGCGCGAAGCGTTCCAAGTTGTTGTTACAGATGGTGTCGGCAATATTATTTATAAGCCTGTTGTAGATAGTTTCTTTGTTGGTGGTACGGTTTCGTGGACAGCGACTAACGTGGTCAAGTGGACGTCTAGCCCTGAGTATAACCCATTGACACTGCGCGTCGTGAGCCTGGCAGGCAATAACTTTGGTGAACAAACCATTGTCGTAGCGACGGGCAGTTGTGATGGTTTGTCCAGCCTGGGTGCGCTGCCGACGGTCATTACCGGCATCACGTCCAATTCGGTTGATATTAATGCGGTTCCGCCGCGTCCGACCAATGACGATGCCGTTACCGAAAAGCTGCCCGGTTTCCTGGTGGTGAACACCGATAACCTATCACTTCGCAGTGGCGATGGCCCGGAATATACGCTCGTCGGCATCGTCGATGGCGGCACCAAGTTGATCCCATTGGGACGTAACCTTAAGTTCTCATGGTGGTTGGTGCAAGCTGGTGACATTGTGGGCTGGGCGAAGGCCGAGTTCCTGGTGGCACGTGGCGACCTGACCAGTGTAAAGGTCGTTCCATCGGAAGGCGAGATTACACCGGCGACCTTGTTTGTTTATAGTAAGAGTGCGCTGCTGTCTGCTCCGACGGCCGGGGCTGTGCCGCTGTGCAACATTGCTGGCGATACCGAATACATCCTAACGGGTCGTACCAAGGCTACCGATTTTTATGAAATACAGGCAACCTGCGACAATGCGTTGGTCAAGGGCTGGCTGGCTGCCGAGTCGGGTGCCTTCCGCGCACCAGCCGGAACCATATTGCCGGTAACTGCACCGTAATTTATCCGTTTTAGGTCATTGTTATAATGTAGGGGCGGCTCACGAGTCGCCCTTATGCATTTAGATACAGGCTGTGCGGTTATGCGAAAGTGGATTATTGCAGTTGGGATCACGTTGTTGTGTGTGTACGGTGGCGTGCAGGCGCAAAGCACGATTCCCTTGACTGGCCCGTTGATTGCCGTCAATACAGCGGCGCAGGATCATATCGTGCTGTATGACGTCAGTAATGGCACACAGCGTTCGCTCAGTCCTGGTAACGGCTGGCTCATGCCCTGGGATTTCTCGGCGGATGGCTGCCGAATCATCTACACCTCGAGCGATGGGTTGGCATTGGGACGTGCCTACAGTGCGAAACTCGATGGCAGTGATAAACGTTCGCTGGTGCAGTTTAACGATCTGCCACCTGATCAATGGGGTGTTTGGGAACCACAAGCGTCACCGGATGGTTCGCTCATCGCGTTCAACTTGCTGCGAAAAGATGTCAAGTCCGGCAAGACGACCAGCCACCTCGCAGTGGTGGATGCTAATGGTGGAGCGCCTACCATTTACAGCGTCAGCGGCAGTGAGTATGAACCCCGCTGGTCACCGGATGGCAAGTGGCTGGCCTACATTTCATTTACCGAACGTGTGCCCGGTGCGGACGTCAATTCAACGGCTGTCCCCACGCCTCAGGGCCAGGATGCCACTGCCGGAACGCTGCTGCGTGAGGCTGACTTGTGGGTGGTCAGCGCCGATGGCAAAACCAAATACCGCCTGACGAATTTCCCGACAGGCAGTGTGCGTGCGCCGCGCTGGTCGCCGGATGGATTCCTCATCAGCTTCATCTACTCGCCCAGCCCTAACAACGACACGTTCTGGATGATCGGTAATGCTGATGGTGCGATTGCCACCGAGTTAAGCTACCAGTGGAGCGAAATCATGGATACCACCTGGCTTCCTGACAGTGCCTCCATACTTGGTGTGGCGCGAGACTTCCAGAAGATCACCGACAATACGATGTGGCAGGTACCCTTAGTAGGCAATGCCGATACTGACGCCAAACAATATATTCCCGACCCGAACCTGACCTTTGCCGATTACCCCCGTTTTAGCGCCGATGGGCATTGGTTGGCGCTGCGGAGCGAATATGCGCTGGCGTTGGTGGATGTGACCAGCAAACAGTGGACGCTGACCAATTTGCCATTAGCAAATACGCCACCAATATGGAGTCCAGCGGGTTTTAAAGGTGAGGCTGAATGCAAATGAATCACAAAGGAAATTAAATGCTGCGCTGCGGGATTGATATGATCGAAAACAAACGGGTGGAACACGGTATTGCCCGATTAGGCGAACGGTTTCTCAATCGTTTCTTTACGGCTGGTGAACGCGAAGATTGCAACGATAAACCGCACCGTTTGGCCGCCCGGCTGGCAGGGAAAGAAGCCGTCAGTAAGGCGCTGGGGACTGGCATTGGTGACGTCAGTTGGGTGGAGATTGAAATTCGATGTGATGAACGCGGTCGCCCGACACTGCATCTTCACGGTGCAGCCGCCGAATTAGCCAAAGACATGGGACTGGTACAGTGGGATGTCAGCCTGACACACACCGACGAATATGCATCGGCGGTGGTGGTAGCGAGCAGTTAATGGGGAATATGGGATGCGATTGCGTCACATCCCCTGTGAATTACTGAATCTGTAACAGGACATGGGCGCTGCGCCACATGCCTTCCAAATCATAGTAATGGCGTTTGTCTTCCTGGAAGAGATGCACGACCGTGTCGCCGTAATCCATCAACATCCAACCGCTTTCGGGTGTGCCTTCAACCGAGGCTGGCAGCTTGGCGTACTTTTCTTTGACCTGTTCGCGCACACCATCGGCTAACGCGCGCAGTTGACGGTCACTGTTACCGGTACAAATGACGAAGTAATCCGCGATGATGGCATCCGGTCGCAGATCGAGCAGAACGATATTTTCGGCCTTTTTATCTTCTACCGAATCGACGATAAAACGGGCGAGTTCAATTGATTCCAGAGTAAAACTCCTACCTAATGTCTACAGAGATTGTGCCAACAAAAATGTTCGGCATCCATTTTGCATTGTAGCATAATGTGAATAGGAAGCAACGGGTGGGTTATTGCAGGAAGTCCTGTATGGCTTTGACTACGCGCTCTGGCTGTTCGTCCAGAGGCTGGTGATGCGTATGCGGCAGTTCCAACAGTTGAGCATGGGGCAGATGGCTGGCGGCCAATCGACCCTCAGTGGGTGAAACGGTTGTATCTTTGCTGCCCAGAATCACCAGAGTCGGATGGTGAATGTTGTGCAAATGGGGGTGCATATTCTCGCGGGCGATGCTGTGCAGCGCATGGGTGCTGGCCTGCCATGATGCCCGTTGGAAGTCAAGTTGGATGCGTGCGGCAGTGGCTTGATCCAGATACCAGTGGGCAGGGCGCGTAAATATTGGGCTAATGACCGTTTGCGCCAGTGTCCACAGCGGTTTGGATTTCGATAGGGTAAACGTGCCGATGTCGTTGTTGAATAACCAGCTAAACTCGATCGGATGCCCGAATCGTCCTGTGACCACCGGTGACATCAGAATGAGTTTTTCGATTAAGTCAGGTTGCGAAGCCGCCAGTTTGAGCGCTAACATGCCGCCCATCGAATGTCCGACGATAGCTTTGGGGCGAATGTGGTAATGAGCGCAGAATTCGAGCAGCATGTCCGCATGATGCTGGATGTGAAGCGGCTCGTTTTCGGTTGGACGCGGCGATAATCCGAATCCGTATAAATCGACTGCCCAGAAACAGGCCATATGTCCCAAATCGCGCATCAAGCGTGACCACATTTGGCCGGAACTGGCCCAACCATGCACTAATAAGACATCAGGACCATCACCCTGACGGTTATAATGAAGGTTAAGTGCGGATCGACTTGCTATCATATTGGAATTATAACATGCCTTAGTATCTTCGAATGATGAGGAAATGAAAAGTGCAGCCGGACAATGCATCCTCAGGCGAGTGGTTGACCATCGGTGAAGTCGCGGCGATGGCGGGTTTGCACGCCTCAACGCTGCGCTACTACGAGAGTATTGGCTTGCTACCACCTGCCAAACGCGTCAGTGGACAGCGCCGTTATACCACTGCCATTCTGCCGGTTCTGGCTGTCATTCAAATGGCGAAAGAAGCCAGCTTTTCACTTCCCGAAATTCATACGCTTTTGTATTCGCAGACGGACGGGGAAGGGCTTTCGCAGCGCTGGCAAACGCTCGCAGCCGCCAAAATACACGAACTGGAAATGGTTATCACCCGCGCTCAAGATATGAAAGCACTCCTGGAAGAAGCCCTCAGAAGTGACGCCCTGCAATTTGAACTCGATCAGGTTGAAAACGGCCAAACACCATAATTCACCCATCTCAAAACTCGTTCTTGACTTAAAGTTAGCTTTAAGTCGTACATTTGGTCTATCGAATGTATTTTCTGTCTGCCAACATAACGAGGAGCGAGGCCAATGGCAAAAGAATCCGAACGATTAGAGCGTGAATTCATAACAACCGTACGTGAAAAAACAGGCAAAGACCTGGCCGGATGGATGAGCCTAATTGCTGGCAGCGGTGAAAGTAAGCCAAATGCTATTCTCAACTGGCTCAAGCAAACCCACAACCTCAATCATATGCAGGCCAATTTTCTTTCCGGTATCTACCTGAACGATGGCAAACCCGTTTTTGACCACAAAGTGCTGTTCGCTAAATTATTCGATGGCAAAGAACTGCTGCTTGCTGTTTACCAACCCCTCGAATCAGCGATACAAAACCGGTTGCCCGATGCCCTATTTATCCCAACCAAAACCTATATCTCCATCGAAGCCAAACGCTGTTTTGCCTGCGCCACGATGACCAAAAACACTATTCGTGTGGGTCTGGATTTGGGTGATTTGCCCTTTGATACCTATGTACAGAAGGCGCGCAGCCTCGGCGCGATGCCCAATTTGACCCATATGGTCGAAATCGCAGCTCCGACTGACGTGGACGACCAGTTGACCGAATATGTGCATCAGGCTTATAACAACGCCCATAAACTCAAATAAAGGACACCAAACATGATTGATGCAGCCGGTTTAGACATGATCTTGCAGCGCAACTTTGGCGTCATTCAGCGCCAGATCAAGGATATTACGCATGAGCAAAGCCTGATTCAACCGCCTTTTCGGGGCAATTGTATGAATTGGGTTCTAGGACATTTGGTGATGAGCCGCGAACGCATTTTGATTATGACCGGTCAGCTGACTTTATGGACACAGGAGCAGCGCACCCGCTACGAACGGGGTTCCGAGCCTATTGTGGATGATCAAGACGCGCTGCCGTTTGAGAAGATCGCCGCTGATTTGGTGACATCACAGGAACGGATACACATATGGCTCGATAAGGCCAGACCTGAAGATTTGGCCGTAGAGACCATTCCGCACAATATACCTGCGGATGCCGCGCCGATCTGGGATTGGATGGAGTTCTTGTTGTGGCACGAAGCCTATCATCTCGGCAATCTTGAACTACTCCGTCAGCTCGCTGGCATGAATGACCGCGTTATCGGCTAACCAAGTTAAAAGTTGTTAGAACTGCGTTCCGTAGGGGATGGTCCCAGATCATCCCGTGTAATTTCTCTTTGTCGCTATGAAAGTGTCGTCTTGTAAACAGTTGTGTAGGAGGGCTGGGTTGCAAGTTCTGCCTGCGATGCCACTCCATAATTGCCCACAGGAGCTTTACTCATATTGATATATTAGTATCAACGTTTAAATAGGGTTTGCCGACATACCATTTTCAAACCACCCATGAACCGCATTTGAAGAATCCTCGCCTGTTAAGTTAACGACAAGCCTTAAAATGAGTTACAAAATGGTCTTCCAAATTGTAACCCGATGCCTCCTTAAGTGTGCTACCCTGTTCTTAGGCCGTACCTTATCGGAGTCCCGTTAACCCATGATCTCACACTTTACCGCTAAACTTTTCGGCTCTATGTCACAACCCTTTCAGATACTGTCTTGGGCATCTACAGCGGCTATCTCCCGACGATCCGCTGAATCAGCAATGCCAGTTGTGCAGCGGCGGTCATACGCGATCCACTTGCTGCACTCAGCGGCATTAGCCGGGTGAGCTGCGTTGCAATTGTGCCAATTCGGCGGCATTCTCTCTCGCTTCCCGCCTGCTAATTCGGCGGATTATATGCACAATCGGCAAAAGTTTCGCATTTTGAATGCGTTAAGAGTCAATCGCTCTCCATTTGCTATAATTCCATAGGGCTAAATTATCGAGTGGTGAGGCAAACGATGTCAGACGGATTTTATTGCGAACAGCAGGGAGAGGTCATGGTCTATGGTTTTACCCATTCGGATGATGCCGCCGTCGATGCGTGGGCCACAGCTTTAGCCGCCTATCTGGAAAGCACCCCTGTTCATTCCACCTTCCGTGTATTGATGGATGTGTCTGATAAAACTGTAAGCTTTACACCCCGCGCTCGCCAGCGCACCGTCGAACTTTTCACCCGCTACCGTACCCGACATGGACGCTACGCCTTTCTCTTTTCCAGCCGTGTCGCACCTTATTATTCCCGCATCTTTTTCGCCTCGTTGGGTCGATTGACCTTTGAATTGAACTACTTCACTGACCGGCAAAAAGCACTTGACTGGCTTCGAGCCTAAAGCCTTGTCGGTTCTCATTTCACCTGCGGTCTGATATTATGAAGATCCAGATTAAGCAGCAAAGAAAACCCCATGACCGAACAACAAATCGAATTTACTGTCGCGCTAGCCGGAGAACGGTTGGACAAATTGGTGGTTGAGCAGGTGGGTGACAGCCTTTCCCGCGCTCAAATTCAGGCGATGATTAAAGACGGTAAAGTCACCGTCAACGGCGCGCAGGTTAAATCCGGTGTCAAGCTCAAGGGTGGTGAACAAATCAGTGTGACCATCGAGACGCGCGAAGAAACCGAAACAGTACAGGCGGAAGCCATTCCGCTGGTCGTGGTCTATGATGATCCTGACTTCGCGGTGATCGATAAGCCTGCCGGTATGACCGTTCACCCCGGTGTGGGCAACGAAAAAGGCACACTGGTGAGCGCACTGCTTTCGCGCTGGCCGGAAGTCGCCAAGATGAATATCGTCGAGAAACGGGTGGGCATTGTCCACCGCCTGGATAAAGATACCAGTGGTTTAATCGTAATCGCCAAGAATGACGCGGCGCGGATCAAGTTACAGGCACAGTTCCAATCGCGAACGGTCAGCAAAGTGTATATGGCTCTGCTGGAGAGGATGCCTGCCACCGTCACCGGACGCGTCGAAGCGCCGATTGCCCGCGACCCTAACCAACGCAAACGCATGGCGGTCATGCGTGGTGGTAAACCAGCCATTACCGAATATCAGGTGATCGACCATCATTTCATAGGCGATCAAGCGCTGGTTCGAGTAACCCTCCATACGGGCCGCACGCATCAGATTCGGGTGCATATGGCTTTTATCGGCTGCCCGATTGTGGGTGACAGCGTTTATGGTTTCCGCAAGCAGCGTATCAAACTCAAGCGCCAATTTCTACATGCTGCCGAATTATCTTTTGATCATCCCAGCACAGGCGAACGATTGAAGTTCGAGTCACCGCTTCCTGCTGGCCTGCAAAACACATTGGATAAACTGCGAAGTTAATTTGGATAGTCAGCGAGTCAAAATAAAAACGGGGCACTAAATCGCCCCGTTTTCGTTTAGATAAACTGCTGCTTAGGTCGTCCCGTTGTCAGCGGCTAAAACCTTCTGTCCCAGATCGCTCTGGGGCGCAAATTCATGGGAGATAATTTCAACGACTGTTCCCTCATCGGCCCAATCGTACAACATTTTCGCGTTATCGTTTTCTGCCATTACACAGCCAAAGGTATATTCGTGTCCAACACTGCCACCACCCAGCAAATTGCCGTTGGGAAGCAGCACCGCACCGTGAAAACCATTCATCAACCCCGGTACGACTTCGTACATCCCCATGAACCAGTACATCGTCCAACTACCGCAGTTCAAACCACTGTCGTTGCACAGGGTAAAGCTGCCTCCGGCGGCTTCGTCATTGTGGGTCAAAATCTGGTAAATACCGGGTGAAGTCGGATATTTATCCATACCGGATGAGATCAACCAACTGAACTTTTCCTGACCATTTTCAAAAGCCTTCATGCTCTGGGTATCCAGATCAACCACAATCCGCTTATTGGGTACAGGATCAAGTGGCACAGCTTTATCTTTGGAGGGCAAGTTCAAAATGTCGCCTGGTGAAAGCACATCCAGATTACGTCCGGGGTTGGCTTCCTGGATTAGATAGAACGGGATACCCGTCTTGCGTGAGATAAAATAGGCCCGGTCACCGGCCTCTACTGTGTAGCGCGTGTCACGATAACGAACCCGCAGCGTAACCGAAGGGGCCTGATCGCTGATGGCCTTGTTCATCTTGTCCTGTGTTTCGCGCGGGTCAAGATAACGAGCTTCAGCCGCGTTTGGGGGATTAAGCGACTGAATCTGGGCATTTAAAAATGCGGCATAATTCGCGTCGCGCAGAACCAGGCCGTTGTCGCCCACTGCTAACCACGAAGCCAATGATTCTTTGGTCGTGGTCCATGTAGTCGTTTGGTCGGTAAATGGATCATAGCCGTTGAGGGTGAACGGTTGCTCGACAAACCTGGTCGCCGCTTTCAAATAAGGTTCGGGATCACTCTGCTGGGGCGGAATAACCGACATCGTCAGTTCAAGCCGCCCTTGTTGGACGACCTCTACGGTTTTATTTTGCAGGGTATCCATCGTCAAGGAGGTATCCAACATACGCCCATTTTGACCCGCTAAACCAGTAACCTGGTTATCTTTCCATTGGTAACCTGCGTTAAAAGGTGCGATGTCGGTGGCGGTCGTCAGATTAAGCAGATAATTATTAGCGGTATTGTATTCCACGCTTAAGGTTGGTTTGACTCCGATACCGAAAGGCAAACCACTTAGCCCCACGCTGCGCGCAGCTTCGGCTGTTTTACGGGCATCTAATTGTAAGCCAATGTCCGCAGGTTTGACCGTCCAATGACGGTCGCCATCTACCAGCTGAATCTGGTATTGGTTGACCCATGCATTTTGCAGTGCGGCAGCAGCTTCATCGACTGTGAGATCACCCAACGGAACATTAAGCGCCCAGACGTTAGGGAAAACTCGCCCGGTAACCATATGGCTGCCGATGAATAACAAGCCAACAATAACAATCAGGCCAATGATACCCATTATGATTTGGCGTGTATGGGTGATATACCAAAATAAATCGCTCAGTACCATGCGGACGCGCAAAATCCAACCCGCTTCGATGTTGGGCATTGCCATACCGGAAAGCTGCCCCTTTAGGGCATCCTTTAAGGGCGCGGCTGATGCGGTGCGATGTTGACGGGCCATCTGCCGTTCACGGGCGCGGCGAGAGGCGTTACGACGAGTTCCATAATCCATATCAATCCCTATAGACCTTATAACTATCGAGCATGATATTTGTTTATATGCTACCACACTCTTCTGTCGCTTGGTACGTAACTTATGTGCTTCTTAATCTGATTCTGTATTCTGTGGCGATTGGTATAAGCCCACTGCCCTCGACAAATCAGGGTAGTCGTTTACAATCCGCAATGTGAGACGCTTGAAAGGAATGAAGTATGCGCCGAATTTGGATACTATTGATCTGCTTGCTGTGGGGCAGAGTGGTTTTAGCACAGGATGCCGTACTTAGTGCCAGTAAACCCACTTTAGCGACCAAGCAAGACGTTTACGGACAATCGACGCTTTACGCAAACGGTATGCTGACTAATAAATCTGGCGACAAGGCATTCACGGGCATCGATCTGGAAGCCATTGCTTACGATGCGGACGGAGCCGAGGTTGGTGAAGGGCTTGGCTATCTTGCGAATGTCTGCGGGGCATCGTTGCCCTCTGATTTCGTACTCAATCCCGGTGCAAGCCAATTTTATGTCATACCTGTCGAACTTTATGACGCGGACGCAAAAGTTGATCGTGTGGATATTACCATCGACTCCTCGCCGGCTGAACCATCAGCGCCAACCAATGTTGCGACGGGAACAGGTGTCAAGCAGATTGATAAGCGCGAAGTGACACAGGTCGAATGGATTGACGACCAGAACTTACGCTATGGCGAAGGCTGTCACCGCAATTTATTTACCGAGTGGACGTGGCGCACCTATAATTTACGAACTGGAACCGTCAGCCTTGAGGCGCATCCAAAAGCCGAATTGGTCACCGAAGCGCTTCGCCGCCAATTGGGTCTGATCGAACCGTTGTATTTCGAAAATTCAATGTTGACCTTCGATCCGAATGGGCGGCGACTGGTCTATCAAACCGAGTTAAACACCGTGCTCAGCGCGGAAAGTGATGGCTCATTCAAGCGGCGTATGCTCGATAAGTTATCTGATAGGACGTTACAGGGGATTAGCTGGCTTGATAAGGGCATTTTTCTCGCCTACTACTACGGAGCATTTGGTGACCTGGTAACGTATTTTACAGCTAACGTTGATAATCGTATTTTGAGTGAAACCCCTGTCAACAGCACACCTTCCCTGATTACACCGGGAGCCAGCCCCGATGGGCAGGACGTCATCATCGGCCTGGAAATCGATGGCAAAACTGGCTACTACGATAAACGTGCGGCGTACGAAACGACCACCCTGTTATTTGAGTCACCGCTGCCGGGGAATAATTGGCCGGGGCCACTTTATGAACAAGATACTGATAATGCCTCATTTATCTATGCGGCAGTTCCCAAAGGCGAGGGATCAGCATTGGTTTGTTATAACGTGCAGACCAAAGCCACACGTGATTTGACGTCTTTGCCGCTCCAATTGACATCCGATGAACGTGCATGGTGGTGGTTATCGCCTGACCATAACACGATTGCGCTGGCAGCCGAAGGCATTCAAGGCGGCTTGTGGCTGATTGACTTAAACGCTACCAAGGCATGTGAATAACTTTGACAACAATCGCCTTTGTGCTGGTATTGGTGTCAGCATCTTTACATGCCACCTGGAATTTTCTGGCAAAGCGGGCGGGTGGTGATACCGCATTCGTGTGGCTGTTCAGTACGATTGCTACACTCATTTATTTACCGCTGGCGATTGTAGTTTTGGTTGTCCAAAAGCCACAGTTGGGCGCGCCTGAACTCACCGCTCTTGGTATCACCTGCTTATTGCATATCGCCTACTATTTGTTCCTGAGCTGGGGATATCAAATCGGTGATTTGTCGCTGGTTTATCCGATTGCGCGAGGGGCAGGTCCAGTTTTAGCGGTGATAGGCGCAGTGATCCTATTGGGGGAACGTCCATCGCTGTTTGCCATAGGCGGCATGCTGCTTATTTCGGCGGGCATCATTATTTTAACGACGAGCCCCCATTCAGGCCGGAAAGGCAGTCTATGGATGGGAGTTACGTACGGATTGCTGACTGCCGTCGCCATTGGAGCCTATACACTTCAGGATAAACAGGTCGTTAGCTACTATCTTGTACCTCCGTTGATTTTGACGTGGGTGGGTAATATGTTTCAGGCAGTCATACTCGCACCTTACGCCCTGCGTCATTGGGATCGTGTAGAGTTTTATTGGCGGCAGAACAAACGCGAAGCCTTCGGTATTGGCATCCTCGATTCACTGTCCTATATTCTGTTTCTGGTTGCACTTTCGACCGGAGCAGTGGCGCAGCTTTCGCCCCTTCGCCAAACCAGCATTTTAATCGGCGCATTTTTGGGTACGCGTTTACTGTCCGAAGAAGGCGGTCGCAGGCGCATTGCCGCTGCTGTCGTTATGATGATAGGCGTCATTGTGCTGGCAGTAGGTTAAAGGTACTAGCCGTGGTTGTCCTCTGGTACAGTTCTGCCACGCGAACCTGACGATTGCTCTACGGGATGCACTATTGCTCCCTAAATTTACCTATAATGAAATAGATTACACAGTTTTGATCTGACGAGAAGGAGGCTAACGATGAAGTGGCGAAAATGGAGTGTCCCTGGCGTGTTGTTCGCCATGTTCAGTCTGTTCACCTTGCAACCGAGTATGTGGGTTGCGGCTCAAGGTTATTCATGGACGGGCGAATATTACAACAATCCCTATTTGCAGGGAACACCGGCTGTTACACGAACCGATAATGTACTGGCATTTGATTTCGGCAACAATGCGCCCGTGAGTGGTGTTGGCAGCGATGGTTTTTCCATTCGTTGGACGGCATTAGCTGCTTTTGGTGGTGGAACCTATCGTTTTTGGGCATTGGCTGACGATAACATCAAAATCACTCTGGATGATGGTTATACACCGATTTTGAACACGTTCGGACAAACACAAATTGGGCAGATTGTTTCGGCTGATGTCCCGATGAGTGCAGGTGTTCATAAGATTCGTGTGGATTATCAAGAGGTTTCGGGCAGCGCGTACGCTTATGTAAATTGGGCCAGTCTTGCAAGTAACCCCACTGGACCGAACTTCCCGGTTCCACAGATATCGTACTCGAATATCAATAATGGTCAGTGGGCAGCGCAGTATTTTAATAATGCCGCACTTTCCGGTTCACCCGTTTTGACCCAGAGTGAAGGCAGCCCCAGTCATAATTGGGGAGCAGGTTCTCCGGGTGCCAGTGTTCCTGCTGATAACTTCTCGGCCCGTTGGACAAGCACACAGGGCCTAGACGCTTCGAATTATCAGCTCACACTACAAGCGGATGATGGTGTGCGTGTTTTTGTCGATGGCGCGTTAGTTATCAATGAGTTCCATCCGGCAACGACTAACACCTATACCGCCAACCTGAATCTCGGCGCGGGCCAGCATACGATCGTCATTGAATATTATGAGGCCGGCGGAAATGCCTTTATCAGTTACAACTTGAACCGTATTACATCGGCTATTGTAACGCAGCCTAATCAGGGTGGTGGTACGGTCAACACCGGTACGATTGCCACTGTGACTGCTGCACGTTTGAATGTGCGTGACAACCCTAATGCCAATGCCACTATTCTGTTAAAGGTAAGTCGAGGTGATGTTTATCCGGTCGTAGGCAAGAATGGTGACTCATCGTGGTATCAAATCAATGTTAATGGCATTACTGGTTGGGTGTCATCGCGATTTGTGACTGTCGCTGGAAACCAGAGTGTCAATGTCGTGACTCCGGCTCAATCCGTTGCTCAACCGGTCGATACCGGATTTAATGCGACCGCTTTGACCAAAGTTAACGTACGAAACGCACCGAATACGCGCGGGACGACCATTCTGGCTAAGATGCAGCGCAATGAAATTGCCCGTATTGTTGGTCGCACGGCTAATAATTCGTGGTGGCAGGTCAATTATAATGGTACTGTCGGTTGGGTCAGCTCAACCTATGCCCGTATTCAAGGTGGTGCGGTTGTCGCACAGATTCCGATAACCGGCTAAGTTTGAAGGTGAATTGCGTTACTAGAGAACGGGGTGACAGTAGTCGCCCCGTTTGCTTTTACATAACGGCGAGTACAACCAGCGGAATCAATGCTCCAACAATTGCGCCAGCTACAACCTGGGCGAGTGTATGTCGTTCCAGACGCAGCCGTGCCGCACCCACAATAGGCAGCAGTGGCGATACAAATAAGGCGGGCGCCGCGCCAAACACAATACCGGTGGCTACAACGGCTACACTGATGCTCATGGCGTGCATACTAATTTGCCATGCGAACGTAATCACCAGCATGACGATCAGTTCCACCAGGGTTACAGCGGCGATCAGCGGCAATATCGAAGGGGCATTCATCAAGCGCAGCACTTCCCATGCCAGAATGGCACAGACAATCGATACCGCAAAAGGGACGATGCGTTCCTGCCGTTCTTTCATGTGCAGGTCGCTGATTTTGCCACCATGAACACGCCACGCAATAAAGAGGATGGGCATCAGGCAGACCAGGATGCCGTAGGTCAGTGCCCACATTAATCCTTGTAAGCGATTTTCGGCATAATGAAATGCGATGAAGAAGACCAATATGCTCCAGACCATCGGTGGGCTGAGCAAGTTAGAAATGACACGCGCCCATCGGGCGTTCATGTAGGAGGAAGCATTCAATATTTGTTCCTCGGTAAAATACCAATAGTGCTGGAGATAATTGTGCCAGACATTTTGAGCCATAGCCCTCACTCTAGCACAGGTTTAGTGAAATTAGATGTACGGTTGTTTAAATTTCTGTTAGAGACTTGACCAGTCTTCTATCTGCACTTTGTAGAAAATGAAGATGACCTAACCTCTGCGATTAGTACCACGTTAAAGTGTTGCGAGAAGTTCAACGCAGCTTAGTCAGGTAATCTTTCCCCTCAAAAATGGCCTTTGTGAGATGTGCTTCTTCAAGGTCGTCGGTTCTCAAAAGGCCGAGCATTTCGCGGGCAGCAGCGACGATGCGGAGTGATCCTGTAATGACAATCAGTGAGTCTGAACTTTCTAATGCACCACTAACGGCTGCATGTAGATCAGGCTGGGTGGTGACCTGTGCACTGTGCAAGTCGGCCATATGTTGGATTTCATTAGTAGTTAAGGCGCGATGGCTGCCGGACGCCTGCGTCAAGGTAATGTGATAACGTGGTGCATCAAATTCGGAAAGGAACTCATGTGCCGATTTATCACGCAGCATTCCAATAACCAAATGAACCGGATGCTCAGAGGTAAGTTGTTCGATGGCCGCACGTAATCGTCCGGCGCTGCCGGGTGTGTGTGCGCCATCAATCAGCAGCTTTTTACCCTGTCGTTCTATTTGCTCCATGCGTCCCGGTAGATAAACTGATGGTGAACTTTGGGGAAGTAAAAAAGTTGGGATGATATGGCGCTGCATCAAATTGGCGCAAGCAGCGACAGCCAGCGTATCGATGGGTTCAAAAGTAATTGCAGCCTGCTGAGCCTGAGCTTCGTGGCGTAATACCTTTTCAACGTCAGGTATTTGCGGGGCGGCGATGGCGTCACCGTGAGTCTGGATGATACCTGCTTTGTGGGCAGCAATCGCGGATAATGTGCCACCCAGCATAGCGGCATGTTCGCGTTCAATAGGCGTAATCAGAGCCAGCACATTCGACACCGCATTGACCGCATCGTAACGCCCACCGATTCCAATTTCGAGAACGGCAATATCAACCGCTTGTTGTCGAAACCAATACAAAGCGAGGGCAGTCGCTAGTTCAAAAGTGCTGTAGTGTGTGTCCAGCCTGTCAGCCGCTTGCTGAACAATTTCGACACCCGCTGCAAATTCTTCTTGCGAAATATGATGTCCATTGATGCTAAAACGTTCCCGGAAATTGTGTATATGTGGGCTGATATACAGGCCGACTTTGAGATGATCGTTCATCAGCGCCGCGATTTGATGGCAGGTTGTCCCTTTGCCGACAGAACCCGCTGCCACTATGCAGGGAAAGGTTTTCTCAGGGTTATTTAGCGCAGCCAACAGCCGTTTCATATGGTCGAGCGTGTGCGGCAGGTTAGCTGAGCGAATAGGTTGTGCGATAAGTTTGAGCGCGTCGGAATAATCCATCAGAGACAGTGTTGTTCAATATACGTGACTGCGGCAGGGAGTTCACGCAATGAGGTTAAGATGGCACTGGCATGTGCAGATTGTTGGGCGTTATAGGGGAAATCCTGCGCGCGGGCGAACGGGTTGAGATGATAAAGTTCATCAGGGATTAGAGTAGCACGCGGCTTCCAAATGGTCTTAAAGCCATGACCGCTTGGGTACATCACATCATCATCGTACAAGTCGCCCACCATAATTACGTGTTGGGCACGCTGCGGCCAATCCCCGAAGAAATGGCGATGCTTTTTCAATCCGTTGTGCGTATCCGGTGAGATGATGTCGGTAAAGTGCGGCGTGAGGCCAAGCGCATCCATGACAGGACGTTGATATTTGGCTAAGCCCTTGGTGGCGACGACTAAAGCGCGGTGGGGCGCAGCCAATTCACGCAGCGCTTCAAGCGTGTAATCGAGTAGGGCAGAATGTGAAGCGGCGTGGGCACGCACCAATGCGGTACAGTTGGCTGTGAGGGTTACGCCCATTTGGCGGGCAACGGTCAGCGTAATATCATCCCAGTCCATCGCCAAAATCGGTGATACAGTATCATCTCGCTGGCGGGCGGCATTTTCATCATCAATCATCTGGAGGATGGCAGAAGACCTCAGGCCGGTCTTTTGCGCCAGTTCTCCAACAACTGCCGGCCAGACCGCCGACTCGAAAGGATTTGTCATTAATGTGCCATCGAGATCAATGAAGAGCACGGTCTGGTACATGGTTCTGACTATCTCGTTCCAGTGATTATATAGTGTCCGAATGCCTATATTACACCCCACTCGCTGATTTAGATCAAAGAGTGAGGTGTTCGCTGCCCTTATTTGCCGCTGGTAACCAGATCTTTGAGGGCTGGTTCAGCTTTTGGATAGAGAAACTTGTAACCCGCTTCTTCCAGACGTTTGGGAACAGCGCGTTGGCCTTCCGTCAACAGGATGGCAAGCTCGCCAAAGGCCAGCTTAAATGCGAAAGCAGGTGTCGGAAAGAAGGATGGACGCTTGAGAACACGCCCCATCACCGTGGCGAGTTCTGCGTTGCTCAGTACTTCAGGAGCCGAGAGATTATATGCGCCGCTGGCACCCTTGTTTTCGAGTAAGAAGCGGATCGCGCCAATTTCATCATCAATATGTATCCATGGCATTTGCTGTTTGCCGCTGCCGATACGACCGCCCACAAATAACTTAAAGGGCAGCGAAAGCTGCGGCAAGACGCCACCTTTGGTCGACATCAAAATTCCCGTACGAATAATGACGCGGCGTACCCCCATCTTCTCGACGGGTGCAGTAACAGCTTCCCATTGAACACAGGTTCTCGCTAAAAAGTCATCGCCGGGAGCATGATCTTCGGTAATGTCTTCAGAACCATGTGTGCCGTAGTAGCCGACCGCCGAGGACTGAATCAACACTTCGGGCTTGGTTGCTGCCGCACTGATGGCTTCGACGATAGCTCTGCCTGCGTTAAGCCGGCTTTCAAGAATTCTCTTCTTGCGCTCTGGCGTCCAACGGCTGGGTGGAAAACCTTCGCCAGCGATACTTTCACCCGCCAGATTGATAATTGCACCTGCACCATCCACCAATGAACCCCAACCCTGGGCTGTACGTGCATCCCATTGAACCACTTTTACACTGCCATCGAGACCGCTGGTTTTATTGGTATTACGGCTGAGGACGATTACTTCGTGATGATCGTGCGCTAAGCTGTTGGCTATTGCACTGCCAATTAGCCCTGTTCCTCCGGTAATAATAACGCGCATTTCAATCTGCCTCCGGTCAATAGATAGAATAATCTCCCCTTACCCTGATTGTATCGTTCGCCTGGAACATGCGTCAATAATTGCTCATAGGTTGTTCAGTTTGCTGATGCGATGACAGCAATGTAATCGAGTGTGACGTAGGTTTTGTCCGCGACAGGTAAGCGCTGGTTGGGATCGTCGGGGTCGTACAAACCGACAATGATTTGATAATTACCGGGAGTGAGATCAATAGGTAGAGCAATGCCATGTTGATCGTTAATGACCGTATCTGGCTGCCAACTCGTGGTGGGTTGTGATCCGCCAGCAGGTTCACTATCGCGCTGGGCGACAAGTATGCCACCTGTATTGAGCAACTGGACAAAGACTTTGTAGCGCTTATTTAAGGGTGCGTCGCTGCGCCATTCTAACCGTACTTGCACGACATCACCGGGGCGGAAAGTTCGTGCGCTAACGGCTGCACGTTCTAGCATGATTGAGTCGCCAAATCGTTTATAGATCGGCTTGGAATCGGGCATGGTCACAGGTGTGACGTACTCAGCAAAACGCACATCGCCGTACCAGGTATCTTGCCCGGCCTCGAATGTGGTGCTGTCTAAGGTTTGCTCGATAACGTGGTTGGGGTCGCGCTCGGCTTCTCCCCAGAACAGCACGAAGATGCGCTGATGCTGCTTGATGATATCCTGAATAGCGGCTAATGTTTGATTGTCGTCGCCTCCCAAACCCGCAGGTAACGGATATACGGTGGCATCGCCATGATAATAATAGCGAAACACTTCTTCCTGATTAGGTGCATCCAAAATGATGGCATCACCGGCACGTGGATTCGTGGTGATGGCTTGAACCATACTGCGATAATCCGCACGCTGGAAATGAGGGTCGCTATAAAGTGGTTGGAGTGCATTGTAGAGGTAGACCAACAGCCACAATGCCTGCAACAACGTGAGAATGAGCGTAATCCGGTCCATCCGATAATTACGACGTGCGAGTGTCCACCACCCACCGATACCTGCGCCCATCAATAGCGCGAAACCAATTTGCGCGGGTAGCAGAAATTTGAGGTTGGCAGGACGAAAGAGTCCAAGTGCCAAGAATACTGCTACAGGCAAACCTGCCCAGATGATGGGCAGCAGCGTAGGCCAGAGCGCCGCTTTTCCCTTCACCCACCAGCTGCCGAAAATACCTACACCGAGTAAGAGCAAAGCAAAGGGCAGGTAATTAATGGCATTGGGGACAAATTCATAGGTAATGCCAAGCGTAAACCAACCGCCGATGATTCCGAGGGCCTCCGCTGCCGGAATGGGCGTGCCCGTACTCGGCCACTGAGTAACCTGGCGCAAGGCAGTCGGTAACCAGGGGATGAAGAGGAGAATGGTTAGGATGTTGGAGAGAATATACTTGATCAACACAGAAATGTGCTGATTAGAACGGGTGTTATGGAGACTAAGAACTGCGAACCACAGCAGAAAGATTACACCCTGTGCCAGCATGATAAAGGGGTATGCGTATTGGGTATAGAGTCCTGCCGTGTTAATCAGGGCAAGTACAATTCCCCATTTGAGGGCGGAGGAATACAACCCCCACCCCGACCCTCCCCCGTATACAGGGGAGGGAGTATTTGCGAGAGGTTTATTTTTGATCAGACCAACCAGCGCCCACATGCCCGCCGCGCCCCACAGAGCTAAAAGCGCGTACATGCGCGCTTCCTGGGCGTAGTAAATGCTGAATGTATTGAGTGCCACCAGTGTCGCGGAGGCTAATCCAGCGGCTGGATTGAAGAGACGTTTGCCGATTGCGTAGGTAAAGGCCACGCTGAGAACACTAGCAAGTGTTGAGAACGCACGCAGGGCTATTTCACTGCTGCCAGCCAATTGTTGCCAGATGGCAAGTAACCAGTAGTAACCGGGTGGATGAATATCGCGGGCGGCATTTGAGGCAATGTCGGCGAAGGAACGGGTAGCTTGCACGTAGGCATTGCCTTCATCATTCCACAACGATTGTGTGCCGAGGTGATGGAAGCGTAATGCCGCCGCGAGGAAGACTATACAAAGACTCAACACAAAGACGCCAAGGGGCAAGGTTATAGAGCGTTTTTGCCCATAGTCACCACGTCGAACAGGGATCACTTACGGCGCTCCCGCCATGCGCTGAAAATGACATAGAGCGTAATCACGAAAACACCTGATACACCAGCTACTATTGGGAGTATATTTTGTACGGTGCGATCAAGCACGGTGATCGAGTCAAGGGTGTCAAACGGGTCCACTTGATTGAGCTGGATCGTGTGATTTTGGGTGATCATACCCAGTGCTACCGGTTGATCATGCCATTCATAAGGCTGAAATTGGCGGAAAAAGCCTGTTTTATAGTCCTGTCCATCGAGCAGTATTTGCCACGCCAAACGGCTTTTCCAGCGAAATATGACATCCGTGCCTTTAACGGTGAAATTAACCTGAGTCGCATAAAGCATCTGCCCGAATTGGGCGTTCTCTTCACTCATCACTTTAGCATCAGCGGATTTAGTGACCGCCCAACTTTCTGCTTGATGAACACCCTCGGATAAAACAGGCACCTGAGAAGTAATATACTGTTTCATCGAGTCATAGACGGGTAAAGGTGTGAAATCCGGCTCGACCATACGGAAATAGTAGAAAGCCTGGTTTTTCTCGTAGTCAGCAGGGCGTTTGAAGAACCAGTAAGAGATATTTCCAATCCAGGGCCATTCTTCCTGGGCGCGTTGGTACGCTATTGGCATGTAACGGGCAGCTTGATTCTCGGTGACGATACCATATGCTCCACTCAGGCTAATACCCGGATCATTTGGCTGCGGATTCCAGGCGGCCTCGCTGATCCAAATGGCTTTATTGGCATCCCCGTTGGCAACCATGATGTCGCGGATGTAGATATGGCGAACATAGGTGAGTGTCATGGGCCGCAGCCGGTGATCAGTTGGCCCGCTGAAGAAACCATAGCCCTGCGCGGACATGACATCGAAGCAATCTTTCGCGCCTGCATCGTACATACGCTGGAGAAAAATGAAGTCGTTCAAGTTACGATCTGTCAGCGAGACTGTAGGCGACAATGGCCCACTAATGACGACCAGTTTTGGATCAACTGCCTTAAGGGCTTTATAGGTGCGGCAGAGTAAATCAGTATAAGCTTCCGGATTAACGGGCTGCGTACCCCATTCGTCGTTGGCGTTGGGTTCGTTCCAAATCTGGTAGTAGTAAATGCGTCCTTCGTAACGCTTAGCCACTGCAACCGCATAATTCACGAAATCCTGATAATCATCCGGTGGGGCTTTATCACCGGCATCAGGGTTGGCACGTGTCCACCTGGGTGGATTATCGAGCCGCGCCTGAATTTGGATGCCATATTTTTCGGCAAGGTCAACAATGTTGTCGTATTTTGCCCAGGCCGATACCGCATCTTTATCATCGATAACACCGTCGCTGTTGAGGTCATTCCGTTGGTCGGTGAAGTTATCCCGTCCACTGATTTCGATGTCATCCCAGGGGAACTGCTGACGGATCATTTTGAAACCGGCGTCCGCAATCATTTGCAAGCTGCGATCACGCTTGGCGATTTCGACTTCCTGCTGCAAGAAAGTGTTGATGCCATAGGGTGCTACATCGGTGTGACTGATAGGCACATCGGGCGCGGTTTGGGGCTGCGGACGAATGAAGTTGCCTGCCCATTCGACCATGCCGCGCACCTGTGAGAGCGGCGTTTCCTCACCCGTCAGCGACCAGAAAATATTCCAGACGAGGCCGTGTTTGGCGAGGTCAAGCGCAAAACCACCTGCAAGCAAAATCAGGATCATGAGGCCGATCCACACGCGGCGACCGGGACGTTTAGAGCGTAGTTGAGTCATCATGCCGCCGATTATAGCGGAAGTCGGGCATTTGGGGCGGGGGAAGGTGGACGCGCGAAGGCTAATCGGTGAGTGGCGAGGTGTAATGCAGTTGTGGTAGTGTCGTGGCAATATGAGTTGTGTAAATGAGGAATATCCTTTTGGTCGAAGTAATTGTTCAATATGAAGTGGATGATCGCGGCAGGTAGAGCGCCAAATCGGTGAGATGCAGTGTGAGGAACATGGAGGGCATCCGAAAGTAACTGTGACCGGAACGTATTCGACAGATGCCGACCAGATGGAACTCTCGTATCACGTGGATAGCTGCTGCCAGAAACTACTGCTGCGGGCAGTTCAGGCGCTAAATCATTAAGTGAGCAGCGGGTCGCCGTTGGCAAACCCATCTGATGTCAGCGAAAATCAAATAGGGTGATTAATCCGCATCGCCGCCGGATGATGGCCGACTGCTGAGGTCGCGCTCGACGCTGTCCATACTTTCGCCTTTGAGCAGACGTTGAGTAGCTTCATTGTAGGTTGAACCTGCATCCACGCCGGTGGTTTGTGTGACCTGCTCGAACATCTTGCCAACTTCTTTGGAATCGCCCGAGTTAAAGACATTCAGCATTTCACCGGATGACAACTGGCTGAGGTCGCGTCCCGGTTTTTGGATGGCGATACGTTTGATGCGGCGGATCACATCGGTACTCTGGCAGTTCGGGCAAATTTGCGTCGCGGCAGGATCATAATCCTTAATGGATTTGAAGAAGAGGGCGAAGCTGCGCCCACAGTGATTGCATCGGTAGTCGTAACTCGGCATAATACAATAGCCTCTTTCACGCATACCATATTGAACAGTATGCTGCATTGTGATGACCTAATTATAATCGAAAGCTGCTGCCTGATGAATGATCCACAAGCGGATAAACATCCGTTGGAACAAGAACAACCACGTAAACGTCACCCGCTGGAACAAGCACCGGTGCGGCCTGCTGGAGAACCCCGGCAGCGTGTGAATTTACGTATTCCATCAGTATCCCCAACAGCCACTTATACACTGATTGCCATTAATGTCATCGTATTTTTGATACGGGCGTTTTCGGCGCAAATCGACGAGCAGGTTTTCCTGTGGGGCGCGAATCATGGGCCAGATATATTTCTGCATGGGGAATATTACCGGCTGTTCACGGCAATGTTTTTGCACGCAGGTATTTTTAATGAAGTGGGGAAGTATGCGCTGCAAAACAGTTTTCATATCTTCTCGAATATGTATGTGCTGTACGCCGTTGGTGTGTCGATGGAGCGGTTGTTCGGGCATACCCGCTTCTTGATTGTCTATTTGCTCGGTGGATTGGCGGGTTCAGTCGCGAGTGCCTTGTTTGGCGGCGAGAATGTTTACGCAGTAGGCGCGTCTGGCGCGGTATTCGCGATTTTGGCGGCAGAGTTCGTTTACCTGTGGCATCACCGGCAATTGATGGGTGCAGCGGGACGCGCACGCCGACAGACACTCATCGTCTTTGCCGTACTGACGTTTATCGGTGGGCTTATCTCCCAGCTACCGGGGAGCGATGTGCTGATCGACAACTGGGGGCACGCAGGCGGTTTAATCGGTGGCTTAATCCTCTCGTGGGTCATCAGCCCAATTTTGAATTTGCGCCAGCATCCCGACCATCCCGGCGAATTATTGGGCGAGGACATCAACCCCTTGCGTAAACACTACTGGTTTGTCTCGATTTACGCGACTGTTCTGGTCATTCTGACGTTCGTTGGGGTTTTCCTGTCCCGTCGCTAAGGTCTTTTGCATTTGTTCGATTTGCCAGCGCAAAAGCGCTAACTGTTGAGCGTTCTCTTTGTTTTCCTGGGTGAGGCGCGTAAGGACAACCGAAAAGTGCAGCAAGATAAACAACACAAAAATGACGGCGACCAAAAATAAGGCACTGGGCGGGTAGATAATGCCGACAGTGCTGGCTAGTGTATCGAGTACCGGGCGTGACAAACTGAGGATGATGAGTGCAGCAGCCGTTGCCAGCCACAGGAGCGAATATTCCTCTTTTAGTCGGCGGCGACGCACCAGTTCCAGTACGAATATGAAGGTTCCGATACCAGCAACCAGTCCGAAAATCATTGCACGGTCAACCATGGAAAGACTCCAGAAAAAGTAAAAGGCATTGGTCGGGGATGTATCAACTTGCGGAAGATTGGTAAACATTACCAATGGCAAGAACTTTGATACAGTGTTCCCTATATTTTGTGTTGTTGTCATTATAACTTACATCCCTCCTCAAAGACTATTAATACTGGAGATAAGCGATTTAAACCAGAATCAAAAAGCCGCTGCAAAGTTGCCAACGGCTTTTTTTCAGTCTTAGCAGTAATAGCTTAGACGCGCGCGCTTCCCCGAACCATACGTAGGAGGGCAAGCAAGATGACTGCACCGATGAAGGCGACCACGACACTACCGATATTCAAACCGGTCACCGCGCCACCAATGTTCAGCGCATTCAAGACGAAACCGCCGATGAAACCACCGATGATACCCACGATGATGTCCATCAACAGACCCTGCGAACGATTGGTACTCATTACAATGCTGGCAAGCCAACCTGCAATTGCGCCTACGATGATCCAAGCGATTAAGTTTACACCGTCCATATTTATTTCCCCTTTGTTACTGATTATTTGAACTCGCTAACTGTCATCATCATAGGCTTATTTCGAAGCAACTATATCCGTGTGTTGGGGGGTTTTTTTATAGGAAAAGTGGCTATGATCTGGTAGCCCGATATACAAGGTATGCACCTGGCTCGAACGGTCAGCGTCGGGGAAACGTCAATCGAAAAAATATAAAGCAGCGTGTATAGTGGGTGCCGGACGTGTGAAGCTGTATAGCGAAGGAAGATTTATTTGATACGCCGTCATACACCTGATTTCGCGGTGATCACGCTGCTTTTTGTACTGCCCCTAATCTTGTTTTGGCAGCAAACCATCGGCGGACGCACCTTACTTCCTACTGAAAACCTTTATCAATATGAACCGTTTGCTACCTACCGCGAGGTTGTGAAAGCGCCGGATGTACCTTATAACGCGCTGCTTTCTGATCTGGTGCTGGAGAACTTCCAGTGGAAAAGTTTTATTCGTGAAAGTATCAGCAACCGTGATGTTCCGCTGTGGAATCCACACCAGTTCAGCGGGATTCCGTTTTTAGCGGCGGGGCAGCAGTCGACGTTATATCCGTTTAGTGTGCTGTATTACGTGCTGCCACTGCCTGCGGCATACGGTTGGTTTACGGTGGTGCAGTTATGGTTAGCCGGCGCGTTCATGTACGTGTTTCTACGCGGAATAAACGTGGGACGATTCGGTAGTACGCTGGCAGGTGTGGTGTATCAACTGAGTGCCTTCTTCGTAATCAGCGCTGTGTTTCCGATGATAATCGCGTCGGCAGCCTGGCTGCCCCTGGTGCTGCTGGCGGTGGAACTCATTATTCAACAGCGACCCGCATTACGTGGCAGACCCGCAACGATACCCTGGGTGGTATTAGGGGCACTCGCACTCGGTTGTAATGTGCTGGCGGGGCACGTCGAGATTACTTATTATGTGCTGATTATCGCCGGATATTATGCGGCGGCGCGGTTGATCTTCCAGTGGTTGGCAGGGAGGCAAACGCAAACCCGCAGTTTAATGTGGATTTTCCAGCGCGGGATATGGCTGGTGGGTATGGTGGTGCTGGGGTTAGGGATCGGTGCGATCCAATTTGTGCCACTGTTCGAACTGGCGAGTATGAATTACCGTGATGGACGGGCCACACTAGAACAGGTACGCGGTTGGGCGCATCCGATGCGGGATGCGGTGCAGTTCTTGCTGCCGAACTTCTATGGTAATCCGTCTCATCATAGTTACTTCGATATATTCACAGGACAGACTGTTACACAATTTACGGATGCCGGTGGCCATCCAATCACGACGATTGATTGGGGCATCAAGAATTATGTGGAAGGCGCGCTGTATCTGGGCATACTGCCGCTGGTGCTGGTGGTATATGGGATTTTAAACCGCCAGGACGCCAAGTTTAGCATGGAGAAAAAACCACCTTACAAGGGGATATTTGCGGTGCTGACGGTTGTGGCGCTGACGTTTATGTTCGGGCTGCCAACCTACGCCATTTTGTATTATGGGTTCCCGGGTATTAACCAGCTTCACTCGCCCTTCCGTTGGATATTTGGGGTAACAGTGGGCATAGCTGTGCTGGCGGGTTTTGGCGCAGATGCACTGGCAAACGAGGCGAAATCGGTGCGGTTAACACGTTTGTTCGGCTACATCGGCGCCATTAGTGGTGGCTTGATCGTAATTGGATTGCTGGTGACGCGGCTCCTATTCCCCACTTTTGAACCGATGATTCAACGTGTCGTCAATAATCTAGCACAAGCTGATCGGGCTTTCAGCGACGCTCGCATGTTTTACAGCTATCAGTTTGTGAATGTCGCCATGCTGGGTTTGATGCTGCTGGGGGCAGGCGTGGTGTTTTTGTGGGCAGGGAGAAATTCTACCCCACCCCCAACCCCTCCCCATAGCAATAGGGAGGGGAGAAAAATACGACTTTGGCAGATCTTTGCCGTTATCTTAGTGGCAGTAGATTTGATGGCGGCCTCGTGGAGCTTTAATCCGGCGAGTGATCCGGCGCTGTTGGACTTTACGCCGCCTGCCATACAGTGGTTGAAGCAGCAGCCGGGGGAGTGGCGTTACACGACGATTGACTCGACTACAGTTGACGACCCAACAATGGGCGAACGCGGCAAGATCATGAACGCCAATATGGGTTGGCGTTACGGGTTGGATGACATTCGTGGCTACGAGAGCATCATCCCCAAGCAGTATGTGGATTTTATGGGACAACTCGCGCCACAAGTCCAGTTGGACTATAACCGCGTTGCGCCGTTATATAGTGATAAGCAGTACGCGGCGATGGGCCAGAACTTCAAACTGGCTGACGCACTTAACTCAGGGTTGTTAAAGGCGCTGAATGTACGTTATGTAATGACCGCCAAGCAGTTTGCGATGCCTGTCGCATTGACCAGCAGCAGCGATCCGCAGGTGCGTTGGACGCTGGCTTACGAAGATGAGGCCGTGCGGATTTGGGAACATGCTTATCTGCCGCGCGCTTATTTGATGGGGACGACCCCGGTACATTCTTCGGCGATAGATTCGAGTGATTCAAATGCTTATGCGGTCACTATCCAACAAGATAGCGGACGCGAAAAGCTAATCGATCTGGATACTCAATATTCCGATGGGAAACCGCGTACCGGGCTGCAACTATTAGTCATTAGCGAAACCTATGTACCCGGTTGGCGGGCATTTGCGCGACCACTGGGTGGAAATAAAGATACCGAGCGTCCGTTGGCAGCCGAGAAGGTGATGGACAATTTTGTCGGTGTGAATGTGTCGCCGGATGTGGTGCAAAAAGCTTTCGCGGATATTCATGACAAGCTGCCAGAGGCGATGCGTGTGGCGCTCGATAACGGACAGCTTACGCTGCGGGTGAGCTACAGCCCTCCGAGTTTCCAGATTGGTTTATTTGCCTTTTTCATCAGCGGGATTCTGCTGGTGTTCATGGGTGGGATTTATCTGTGGCGCTTGTTTGTGAGCGCTGGCGGGCAGACCGAAGGGGTACAGGTGGTGGCGCGGAACAGCCTGGCACCAATCATCCTGAATTTGTTTAATCGTGGTATCGACTTCGGCTTCGCCTTTATCATGCTGCGTATTTTGGGGCCGGAAGGCAGCGGTATTTATACCTATGCTGGTTTCATTTTCGGCTGGTTTGACATCTTCACCAACTTTGGATTGAACGTGTTCCTGACACGGGAAGTAGCGCGCGATCCAGGTAAGGCATGGCGCTATTTTTATAACACGAGTGTACTGCGCTTGTTGTTGATGGTAGTGGGTGTGGTGTTACTGCTGGGCTTCCTAAGTGTGCGGCAGGGATTGGCAGGCAGCACGCCATTGACACAAGAGGCACTGATCGCAATTGGGCTGCTCTATATCGGTTTACTGCCGAACAGCTTGAGTACGGGGATGTCGGCGTTGTTTTACGCGTTTCAACAGGCGGAATATCCGGCAGCGATTTCGACCGTCGCGACGATTTGTAAGGTGATATTTGGGCTGGCAGCGCTGGTGCTGGGCTACGGTGTAATCGGGTTGGCAGCGGCGAGTATTGTGACCAATACCATCACGCTGGTGGTGATGGTGTGGGTTGGACGCGGACTGTTGAGGGCAGCGGAACCCCCACCTCAACCCTCCCCCGCAAGCAGGGGAGGGGATCAGAGAGATTACAAGCCTGATCGGAAATTGATACGGGGGATGGTGAACGAGGGTTGGCCGTTGATGCTGAACCACTTCCTCGCGACGATATTCTTCCAGATCGATGTGGTGATTATTCAGTATTTTCATGGGGATACGGTGGTAGGTGAGTACGGCGTGGCGTACAAGTGGATCAACGCCTTGAATGTGATACCGGCATTCTTCACGATGGCCTTACTTCCGGTGATGTCCCGTCAAGCCCATGAAGACAAAGCGGCGTTGAAGCGCAATTATGGACTGGCGATTAAGCTGCTGGTGAGTACAGCGTTACCGGTAGCGGTGGTGTTCACTGCGCTGGCGTTCGTGCTGACCGGAATTTTGGGTGGCAGCCAATTTTTGCCCGATGGGGCGATTGCGACACAGTTGATGATATGGAGCATCCCAATCGGGTGGATTAACAGCCTGACCCAATATGTGTTGATCGCACTGGATTTACAACGGCGGATTACACGGGCGTTCTTTATCGCGGTGGGTTTCAACATTATCAGTAACCTGATCTTTATTCCGATTTACAGCTATCGGGCGGCTGCGGTGACGACCATACTTTCCGAACTGGCGCTGTTGATTCCGTTCGCGCTGCTGCTGCAAGGGGCAGTTGGGCGCATCGATTGGGTACGGCTGTTGTGGAAGCCGGTAGTGGCTGTCGGAGCGATGGTCGCTGTGGTGCTGTTGATGGCGAATATCTCGCAAATATTAGCCGTGATAGCCGGGGTTGTGGTGTACGTGGGGGTACTGTTGGCGCTAAAGCCGTTGGACGCGGATGAGATGGAACGGTTGGCCCCGATTCTACCGTTTAAGAAATTGACGCAGCGGCGTAGAGTCGAAAATACGGGTTGAACCGCCATCCCACATGGAGACTTCGCACAGTCGCCAGGATCAATGCAGAGACTGATGCACAAAATGCGCAATTTGCAAAAGTTCCGCTGAAATAGCAGGCGGGAAGCAGGAGAGAAACCGCTGAATTGACATTTTTGTGCCGCGAGTACTCCGGCTGCAACCGCTGAAATGACACAGGTGCAGCGAGTGGCTCCTGTGTGACCGCCGCTGCATTGCAGATTGTGCTGATTCGGCGGAAACGAGTGAAGTTGGCGCTGCATGTGCACATTCAACTGCCATAAACATTAGACTATCTGCCGTTTTTGGAGATGATGCACGGCGGCTTCCATCGTGCTAAAGACATAGACACGCTGACGGGCGAGGGCGGCTGTGAAGCGCATGATGGCAACTAAGATCGGGTTGGGACTGCCACCGATATAATAAGCGCTGCCGATATTGGGATGACGCAAACCGCGTACTGTGGCGGGTAAGTGCGTCCAATCGATGTGGAGAGCCGACAGCGCACTAAGATCATGCAGCACATCCAATTTATGCGGCGCATTGACGAGCATATCCTGAATTTGCGGCAGGGGGATTTCGGCAAGGGTAATATCACCTGCCATGACAATGAGTAGAGCGCGGTTGGGTGTGAGCCATGAAACAGTAATAGGCATGGAAGCATCTCTAATACATTCGATTATAGACTTATTTTAGAACAAATGTTATAATTTGTCAAGCGAAAATCATCAGTTGATTATATAATAGGCGGTGTTAATGGACATTTTATATAACTAAGCATAGTCTGCGCAAAACTGAGGTAATTAATGTCAATTGACGCGACTACAAAGATTAATAAAACGCTTAATAAAAAGCTTTATCGTCTCCGCCTAAACGAAAATGATCTGTTTCGTTTGGCAAATATATTAGAACCCTATGTAAACGCTCTTGGAAGTAAACTCGACATATATATAGTAACTGGTGATGGCGAAGATATACTTGAAACAACAGATAAAAGTTTCTTTTTATCTTTAACTATGCCAAACAATATCCAGTCGGTTTCAATGAAATGTTACGACAAAAGCTTTGTGCCCTCTCTCACTGTCGAATTCGGTTCTGCTTCAAGGCAAAAATGGTATGATTATGGAACTGCCGAAGTGTCTATTAGTGGATCTGATCCTAATCTGGTAGCAGGAACATATCGAGAAATATTGCGAGAACTTGAACCGCGACAGTTATGGGACAAAAATATTTTTTATTTCCTTGACACATTATTAGGTTATGTGTTGATTAGTTTACTTTCTGCATTTGCTATGTATTCGGCTTTTGATTTTATTCTGCGATCAATAGCGAAAATATTGCCAGAGTTCTGGGGTTCAAGTATTCACAACCTACTTGTAATAGTAGGTCTAATTTTTGTTCTTGTAACTTTACTCGCAAGTGGTGTTCCAATCACACACGCATTAAAACGCGCATTTCCCGCTGTTGAATTTTCGGGAAAATTAACGGATCCTAGTCATATTTTTCGAACTCGGCTCAAATGGATAACAAGTTTTATTTTGTTACCAATTGGGCTAAACATAATTGCGTCATTTCTATTTGAAAGATTGCGATAAAACTATGTCCCAAACCGTTGAGCAATTCCTTTCCACTTATCCTCCGGAAGTCCGCGAACTGGCGCAGAAAACGCGCGAGTTGGTTAAAGCGATTGTGCCGGATGTGCAGGAGCAGGTGTACGAGGCGTATAAGACCATTGGCTACGGCAGCGGGACGAAGATGGAAGCCATGTTCTGTTATATCGCGCCGCTGAAAGATCGGATTAATCTTGGCTTCTATCGCGGTGTGGTGTTGAAAGATGCCGACGGCTTATTGGAAGGCACGGGTAAGCTGCTGCGGCATGTGAAAGTGCGCTCGATGGCCGAGGTCGAAAAGCCTGCACTGCGCCAGTTGATTGTAGAAGCGGTCGCAGAGTTGGAACGGGTTTCAGGGGCAAGCAATCATGGTGAGACTGAAACCACAGACTGAGTTGAGCCGCCAAGACGCCAAGTTCACTGCAAAGAGTTAACCACAGAGACACAGAGGGAAGGCCGTAAACCTTCCTCTGCGAGCAATCTAGGTTGGATTGTAGGGCGAGTACTGGTGCAGTTGAAAGTTAAAGGGCAGCGCGTTAGGATGCTCGATAACCTGCCCGATGCGAAAGATAACAATCCGCTCAGCACCGGGAAAAGCTGCGAGACGATCCTCGTCCCACACGATCCCGGTTTCTCCGGTCAGTTGGATGGTTGCGCCCCGATCAAAATCCAGGAAAATTAAACCCGCGCGCGGATAGGCTGTCAGATTGCCCAGGGTATTGAACATCGTGTTGCCGCTGTAGTCGGGAAACTCCAACAAACCCTCATCAATCACATGGACAAAGCCGGGATTGCCACCGCGATGGGATGCGTCCGCGCCACCGTCGGGATGATAGCTGCCGATGAAAAACGTGTCGGCCTGTGTGATGAAGGTGGATTGATCGGCAGTAAGCTGATTTGAGCGCATAACGGCAGGCTGCGAAAGATACGAGATAGGCAGCGACGTGCGGGCCTGAATGTACTTGGGGCAGTTGGAATAAGCCTGCTCGACCTGTATATGGATTCCATCTGCCTGAAGACTGGCGATGCCATTCACACGTACGCGACTGCGGGAAGCGAAGTCGATGGCGACGAGGCCGAGGTGTGGATTGGCAGCTAAATTTTCGGACAAAGGATCATCGAGGTTGGGCAAGGCGTGGATATGCAGCGTTTGTTCATCCACAGGATCGAGAAAGCCGGGAGTGCCTGTCAGCAGTGATGCCCAAACATGACCTGCCGCATCTACGGATGACACGGCGGCAATCGTCTGCTGGCCCAGAAAATCCTGCGCCAGGGCGGGCATAGTGGGATAAATACCCCGACCAATACGCGCGGCCATTGTACGGACTCCGGCGCGGCTTTGCACCGCAATTTCACCTTCGTGGTAGGCCATTATCGCTCCTCAAATTGAGATCGGTACATCGGTAGACTGAGGGCGCACACCATGCGCCCCTGCACAAAACGGCGTAAACTAAAATAAACCGCAGGCTGCTCCATGCTCAGGCGCTTCGAGTTGGTCACCGCCGGTGGGGCTGAAAATTTCGAGGCGGATGCCATCAGGATCTTCAAAGAATATGCCGCCTGAGTTTGCGCGCTCGGAATGGGCAACGATGCCATCGTAAAGGAAGTTGACTTTCATATCGCGGAGCTGACGTTCGATGTTTTCAACGGCGGTCATGTCATCAACCCAAAAGGCCAGATGATGCAGACCGGGAATGTCCTTCTTGAATTTGCCGGTGCTTTGCTGCCACAGCGTGACGATAGGTTGACCGTCCTTGCCCAGCAAGACGAATCGCTGATTGGCGTCACGGGATTCTTTTACGACATCGAAGCCGAAAACTTGCTGGTAAAATTGTTGCGAACGGCTTACGTCACTGACGTTTAAGCCGACGTGTCCAAAGTTTGACATTTTGAGATGCTCCTTGTGGAAAAGTGGGACCTAGAGTTAAATATCCATGTCTAAAACGTTTTTGATTTGGATAAATGGATCGTACAGGAAATTTGTATCCATGTCAATACGTCTAATGATATGGATATAGGCCATGAGGTAAGACTGATGAGTGACGACAGCCCTTTTATGTTTGTAGGTGATGCACTGGTACTGGATTTAATCAACACGGTTAAGTTCGTGCGGGGTGAAATCATCGATACGCTGCAAACGCCTGACGATTTGAGATGGTGGTGGTCATTGGCACGTCAACATCATACTCAAATTGAGATGGTAACGGGCGCGGCAGCGGCATTTGACGAAAGCATATTGGCAACGGTTAAAGACGTGCGTGACCATCTACATGATTTATTCCTGAGCGTGATTGACGGTCAGCCCCCACAGGTAGACGATTTAGCAGCACTTAATCGGGCACTGGCTACCGGTCATCCAACCTTAAATTGGGAAGATCGCGCACGAATGAGCTATGCGGCATCCCGTGAACCTGCTGCCTGCGTGCTGCTGCCCGCGGCTTTATCGGCGCTGCGGCTGCTGACACAAGCCGACTTAAGCCGTTTGCATAAATGCCAGAGCAACCAATGTGTCCTCCTGTTTTACGACACAACCAAGAGTGGTACGCGGCATTGGTGCAGTACAGCCTGTATGGATCGTGACCGGTCACGGCGGCGTTACCGCGATGCAAAACAGGGATAAGACTCAATGATCATTTTTGAGACGGAACGCTTGCTGGTGCGTCATTTGCAGGTGGACGACATCGAAAATCTGTATGCTGTAACAGGCGACGCGGAATTGATGCGCTACATGGGTGATGGACAACCGCTTTCGCGTGAACTCACGGCCAAATGGATTGATGTGTCGATCAACAACTACACGACCAAAGGGTATGGTTGTTCAGCGGTGATAGATAAACAGGATGGCGCATTTATTGGCTTTTGTGGGTTGGTGCGGTCAGAGCTTGCCGAACCGCCGGATGATGCGGAATTGATTTACGCGCTGCGAAAGCCGTATTGGGGGCAGGGCTTAGCAACCGAGGTGGGGCGAGCGATGTTAGCCTATGGGAAACAGTCGTGCGGATTGAAGCGGATTATCGCCACAATTGATCCGGCAAACACGGCGTCCATTCAGGTTGCGTACAAGATCGGCTTTCGTCATACTATGACTGTGGCGGACGCCGACGGACTGCCGACGCAGGTTTACGAACTGACTAACAGTAATATGTAAATTGCTCCATAATTCCACGCAAGGTTAAATGGTGTACACACAATATAGGTCTTTTTTAACCAGGATATTTTTATGACAATACCTCTTCTTGTGGATACTGATTCCGCGTTTGATGATTGGTTGGCGCTGGCTTATTTGGTTCAATCGCCCCGGGTGGAACTGAAAGCGGTAACCCATGCAGCCACAGGTGAGGCTCATGCCAAAGCAGGTGTGGCTACCGCACTGGGCATCTTAGGGCTTCGAGACATCGATGTGCCAGTGACAAGTGGACGCGAAAAGCCCTTGAAAGGTGACCATTGCTTTCCGCTGTTCGTGCGGTTGGTGATGGATTTCCGGTTGGGGATCGCCTTGCCGAAGACCAAATTCGTGCGCGCGCCCCAGGATAGCAAATCACTTCTGGCAGATATGATCCGGTTCGCGCCCGAAAAAGTTACTTTATTGACATTAGCGCCGTTGACGAATATTGCGGAAGTGCTGATCGCGTATCCTGAACTGGTCGATAAGATCGAGATGATTTACATCATGGGCGGGGCGCTGCATGTACCGGGTAATCTAGCCGAGATGCTGCCTAAAACCAAAAATCATTTTGCGGAATGGAACATCTATGTGGATTATTATGCGGCTGATGTGGTGCTGCGATCCGGCGCTCCGGTGACGTTGATTCCTCTGGATGCAACCTATCAGGTTCCCTTGACCGACTCGTTTTATGCGCGGCTCATCTATAAACCGAGAACTCCCGCGGCTGATTTTGTGATGCGCGTGGTCAAACGGCTCAAGACCCTTTCCGGCAAGCGCACACTTTACTTATGGGATCTGGCAGCGGCGGCGATTGCCACACATCCCGAAACGGCACAATTTGAGATGCGCCACCTTCGTGTAGAACAGACTGATGCGGTTACAATAGGGCGTGTGGTTGAAGACCCCGCAGGTAGTCCAGTGCGGGTTTGTACATCGGTTGATCAAACTGCGCTGGAATTGATTGTCTTGAACACATTGAACGGCTATGAAGTGGAGCCTAAGCGGGTAGTTGGGGAATATCAAACGATTCCGTAAGGATGGATGATGCAAGCATGGAAAACGCTGAACAAACGAACCGTGTTGGAAAATGGCAAATGGGTCACTGTTGAATATCGGACGTTAGAACTGCCGAACGGACAGACCATCGAAGATTGGGCGTGGGTCATCCTACCGGAATATGTGAATGTCGTAGCAGTGACCGAGCTAGGGCGTTTTCTGTGCTTCGAACAGGTGAAGTATGCGGTAGAGGGCGTGACCCTCGCTCCAGTTGGGGGTTATATCGAGGCGGGCGAAGTGCCATTAGTGGCAGCCCAACGCGAACTCCTTGAAGAGACGGGTTACAGCTCAACTGATTGGTTAAATCTCGGTAATTACGCGGTAGATGGCAATCGCGGGGCCGGTGTGGCGCATTTTTTCCTCGCGAAAGGTGTCGTCAAGACACAAGAAATCAATGCAGATGATCTGGAAGAACAGCAAATGGTCATGCTTGACCGTCCCGAGGTCGAGGCCGCACTGCGCGCAGGGGCATTTAAACTGCTCCCCTGGGCAGCCGTTATGGCCCTGGCGTTGATGCATGTATAGTTCTAAGAAGGCTGTCGGTTATGGGCGAAATCCATCTGAGTTCTGAAGTGGATGCACGACCTGAAGATGTCGCCGCAATCGAAACGGCCATCGACGAATTCAATATGCGTTATACAGGTGACCGCAATTATCGTCCGGTACGCATCTTTTTGCGTGATGAGGCGAATGCGTTATGCGGTGGGATCACTGCTGATTTGTGGGGTGGATGGATGCACATCACCTATCTTTGGATTGAGGAAGCGCTGCGCGGGCAAGATTATGGCACCCGGCTTATCGAAGCGGCGGAAGATGAGGCGCGGACGCATGGATGCCACCACGTACAGGTCGAAACGTTCAGCTTTCAAGCACCATCGTTTTATCAACGTTTAGGGTATGAGATCATCGCAACATTGGATGATTATCCGGTTGGTGAACAGCACTATATTCTCACGAAACGATTATAAATAAATTGCACTACGAAATTGAATAGATGAGGAAATAAAAAGGGTGCGACTGGATTGGTCGCACCCTTTGAGTGAGCAACGATTCGCGTTTAAACGGATACTTTTTCTTGCACAACCTGTGCGGGTGCTACAGCTTGAAGTAAGAATTGTTTCGGCTCCTCAGAAACGATGACAGGCAGCTCCATTTGCTGAACAAGCCGATCCATATACGGATTGCCCAACACCGGCATGTGCATTCGTTCTTCGCCACGGACAAGGTCACAGTGGTAAACATTCACCTGACGTGAACCCATACACCAGTAAATATCCATGACGATGGGTACTTTAAGAACCCAACCCATCATGAGTGCAGTGGCGAGGCAATCTCCGCCAGCGAAACGCTCCGATTTGTGATGCCAATGGCGGTAAAAACCAACGTCTTCAAGAATTAAAGGATTTGTTGTCGCAGCCATCATATTCTCCTCGTACTGCCTAATGGAACTAACGACCGCCCGAAGGTATATTTTTATGTCCAAGGCTCTGTTCATGGAGATAAATAACTTTAATTAATCGTATAGAACAGCCTTTGACTCATACTATACGGCAGAATCTATTGCAAAAGCATTAATCATGCCTGTCAAATGTATACGAAGTTTCACGTAAAACCGTATTCAATTTGACGGAAAACGCCTGTTGAACACAAACAAACCATTAATTCTGTCATAAATACATCTGGACGGTAGGTTAAACAAACCCAATTCCAATCATAATCTAACCTTCCAACGGTCTAATCATACGAGTGGTTGATTGGATATTAGGACGAATGGACAAGATGCTTTTTGAAAGCGACAATAAAGCCGCTTTCCAGTGAGTAATGAGTTGACGTCAACTATGCCGCTTAAATGTTTTTACACGGATCATTTCGTGCTGCCGCTGCCTGCGGAACATCGCTTCCCCATGCCCAAATACAGCCGTCTGCGTGAGCGGGTGGTAACAGAAGGGGTTATTCGACCGGAGGATATGATCATACCGGAGGCGGCGAGTGATGAGCAGATTTTGCGGGCGCATGACGCGGACTATTTGGAAAAGGTAAAAACCGGAACGTTGACGGCCAAGGAAATTCGACGGATCGGATTCCCGTGGACGCCGGAGATGGTCGAACGCTCACGGCGATCATCAGGTGCGACCATCGCGGCCTGCCGAACCGCGTTGGTGGAAGGATTCGCGGTTAATCTGGCGGGTGGAACACACCATGCTTTCCGCGATCATGGCGAGGGCTACTGTGTGTTTAATGACAGCGCGATTGCGGCACGAGCGATGCAGGCCGAGGGATGGGCGCGGCGCATCGTGGTTTTGGATTGCGACGTTCATCAAGGCAATGGAACGGCAGCTATCCTACAAGGTGACTCGACTATTTTCACGTTCTCGATACACGGTGAAAAGAATTTTCCGTATCACAAAGAGCAAAGTGATCTGGATATTGAGCTATTGGATGGCACGGGTGATAAAGTGTATCTGGATATATTGGAAGAAGGCATACAGCGCGCCTTAGCCATGAGTCACGCTGATTTGGCGATTTATTTGGCGGGGGCTGATCCATATGAAGGTGATCGTTTGGGGCGGCTGAAATTGACCAAGGACGGTTTGCGCCAGCGTGATGAACTGGTGTTGGAACTCTGTAAAGCGCGTCGACTGCCGGTAGCCATCACCATGGCGGGTGGCTATGCCCGCAATGTCGAGGACATCGCGGATATTCATCTGGCGACGGTCAAGGTGGCAGCAGCATTGACTGAGATGTAAATATTTTATTGGAGGATGATAAGTGGATTTTCTTAAGCAACCTGCTACGTTTCGTATTGACGAGATTGACGGTGTTCAAAAAGGCGATGAGTTGGACATTCTATGGACGGCTTTTGCGACTCGCTCAAATCAAGCCTGTATCTTTAAGATACAGATGTTTGTAAAGCGTCCACAAGGATTTCCGCCAATGGCCTTTACAACGGGAAAATTCATACGGGTTAATGATTTTCCTGCTCCTTGGGATGGTTCGTGGTTCTTGCGTGAATTGATGCGTGTGTTGGAAGTGTCGAGTTTCCCTAAGGACGTTGAGCTAAGTCAAGAATTACCATTTTCCGCCGTAATACTTGGGGTTAATCTTCAGCGTAATAGTGGGGGATTCTCAGGCGAAAAACGAGGCAATTGGATGCCTGTGAAAATAGCAGTAGGCGTGCCTTCGAGCGAGGTTTATATGCATCTGAACGCAGAGGAAGGTATCGGTGAGTTCGCCATAAAGGATAAGGATTATGGGCAAACAATCATCAATGAATTTGGTAAGATAATTCTCCCAAAACAGGATTCTTGAAGTGGGAACGGCTAAAGCTTTCCTTAGTGTTATATTCAAGGCACATGGCGCAGTTGGTTAACCAGCATCACCATTATTGCTACAGGGACGCTGCATAGAATGGGGAACACCACTGCCAAAGGAATGTGCCAGAAGCGCACAGGTCGGATAATGCGATTAGACGGCAAGCTGTAGGTCGGTAAGTAGACCATCAATCCATAAACAAACAACCAGAAGGCAAAACTGATCGGCGTGCCAGGGCCAAAAGCAATCCATTCGGCGAATGTGCCGGTTACCCCAAACAGGATAAATACCGCATTCGGCGAAAAATCATAACGCCCTAACAGCCACGTCCATCCCATAAACATGGGTATAAAAACGATCACACTATGAAAGAAAATCACCTCGAAATAATTGGATGAAGCCGTGATAAAAGCCTCGCCCATTTTGACGCCAAAAAACGGCGCAAGATTGGTCATGGCGGTGGTGATGAGTTCTTCGAGCAGGGCCAATACGGTAGCGAAAATGACAAACTTGAACTGCCAATTTATGCCGATACTTAGCACCCGCTGGCGAATTCTATCTCGATAACGCAGCATCAATGCTCCGCCCATGATGACCCACAACAGGAACAAGCCCCACGCCATTTTCACAATCGCGCGTGCAGGTGCATCAGCGTCGGGGCTGTAGGCGAAGGCGGTCAGCAGCGCCAAATATGCCACAGCTATGATGAACATGACTCGAATGAATTCGCGCAGTCGCATTTTTGTTTCCAGATGATATGAAGATGTTGAACCTCTGTACGCAAAAAGAGGCGAACGGTTGTGTTCGCCTCTCGCTGCCTGGGAATTGAGCTTAGATGCGCGTAATTCTAGCCGGGTGCAGAATTGATCGATAAGTTGGATTTGATAGCGAAATCCGAGTTTGAAGAATCTTCGCGTAGCCAATCCAACAACATACGAATACTGCTGGTTGCCAGCGCAATCGAGTTATCGGCAGCACCGTAATAGATGTTGAGTTTGTCGCCATCCTCGCCAACCGTGTAACCACAAGGGAAGACCACGTTGTTCACATCGCCATTATGCTCATAGGAGGTTTCCGGCCCGAAGATCCATGTATTGCCCCGGCAGATGCAGCGTTCGGGATTTTCTAATTCCATGAGTGCCAATCCCAACCTGTAAATACAACCGGAAGGGGTTTGGCGAACACCATGATAGATAAAGAGCCAACCTTCAGCCGTCTCAATCGGCGGGGGTGAGAGTCCAATTTTGTTGGCATCCCACCATGCGCCGCGGCGTGCTTCGAGGATCATCTTTTGTTCGCCCCAATAGCGCAGGTCATTTGAGTAGGAAATCCAGACATTGGCGACGTTACCGGAAACCGGACGGTGAATAAGCACCCAACGGCCATTGATACGGCGTGGCAGTAGCGCTGCGTCTTTATCTTCGGGTGACATAATGACACCGTAACGTTCGAAGCTGTGAAAATCTTTGGTCATGGCTAAGGATACACCGGGACCGCCCCGCGAATAGGACGTATAAACGACCGCGTACTGATCCATCTCCGGCACATAGGTGATGCGTGGGTCTTCAACACCCCACGTTTCTTCGGGATGATTTTCAACATCGGCAAATAACGTCGGTTCAGTGTCGATTTGCCAGTTGTCGATGCCATTGACGGAACGGGCAGCGGTAAGGTGTGAATGACCGCGAAAATCCTCTGCACGGCACAACAGAAGGGTTGTGCCATCTTTAAGAAGGGTTGCCCCCGGATTGAAAACAGTATTCACCGGATAATGCCAGTCATTGGCGGTGAGGATAGGGTTATGCTCATAACGCTGAAAGAGCTTGGCGTGATGCTTGTTGCGTGCAATCATGTGATCATCTCCCGATACGATAAGTCGGTTAAGCTACAGGAGCGTGTTCTAACTTACCGTTGTCGTGGTAGGTCGTGGTGAATTCCATCATGGATTCGAAGTGTTCGATTTCGACGCTGGAAATCAAGTAAGCCAGTGTTGATTCGGCACCTTGATTCTGGTTAACGGCATTGGGATGCAAACCATCGCGGCAGCCGCCCGTATGGGGCACGTACAGCAGTTGGCCCAGGTGATTGCGACCGAGTAGCCATTCGAAGGCACTGCGACCTTCGTGATACCACTGCATATCATTGGTCACACTGTAGGCATAAAGACAGGCAGATACCATCGACTGTGCTTCAATCGGCTGTTGATCGGACGTGTTGCGTTCACGGTTGCGGCGGTATAGTCCCTTATTGCCGATAAAGCTGAAATAGCCTTGATCTGTATGTTGCAGATCAATCAACCATTTCAGCGACTTGAGCGCTGCTTCTTTCATATCAGGGCGGTCTAGTGCTGACGCGCAGATCAGTAGCGCGTGGGGAAGAATGGCATTGCCATAGCTGACTACATCTTCATACCACGACCAATCGGGCGAACTGACGGTGTTATAGAGCCGCAGCAGTTGTTCACCAAGATGGGTTAGTATGTCATTGGCAACACGATCACCGTTAAAACGCTTCAGATATTCGTGAATACCCAGGATGGTATAGGCCCAGGCGCGAGGCGATGTAAAGGTTTTGACGATTGGCAGCGCGTTACCAAATATTCGGCTGGAAAGGCCGGCCATACCCTGGCTGTTCGTTTGACCCAACACGGTACCCAATGCCCACAGTGCCCGACCGTGACTGTCTTCAGAGCCGACTTCTTCGAGCCAATGACGGTCGAAGGCCATGAAGTTGCGGAATCGCCCGGTTGACTCGTTATAGGCGTAATTGAGAAAAGCCATATAAGGACCGGCCAGTTTGTGCGACTTTTTCTGCAACTGTGCATCTGAATTTTCGAGCATGATACACAGAATCAGTGCGCGGGCGTTATCGTCGGTGGTGTAGCCTTCCTGGAAGTTCGGGATGTCGAACAGGGCATGTTGGAAGATGCCGGTACTATCCGTCATACGTTCTACATGATCGAGCTTCATCGCAGGTAGATCGATAGGTCGTCCCACTGTTTTGCCAGCGAACGGTCTGGGTGCGAGGGCGCGGGTATGCGATGCTGCTTCAAAAGTATCGAGGTAATGCTGGGCGCTGACCGGCCAGATCATTTCCCGCCCAAACATATAGGCTTTCTTACGCATGGCGTGGCGCTCAGATTCGTTATCGAGAAGGTAAATCACCTGCTCCGCAATCGCATCTGAATCGGCAAAGGGTACGAGGCTGCCGCGCCCGTCCGCCAATAGTTCTTCGGCATACCAATAAGGTGTCGAAATGACGGCTTTGCCCGCACCAACCGTATAGGCCAGCGTGCCGGAAACGATCTGTGCCTGATTGAGATACGGGGTGATATAGATATCAGTCGCGCCGATAAACTCGATCAGTTCTTTCATGCTCACGAAGCGGTTATAGAACACGAGATGGTCACTCACGCCTTTTTGACGTGCCATGTAGCGTAAACGCAGTCGATAGTCCTCGCCATCATGACGCAGTACATTAGGATGTGTCGCGCCCACCACGAAGTAAACTACATTGGGATACTTTTCCAATATCTTTGGCAGGGCGTTAATGACGTTCTCGATGCCCTTATTGGCTGAAAGTAGACCAAAGGTCAGCAGTAAGGGTTTGCCTTCGACGCCAAATTGATCTTTATAGAAGTGCGGGTCTACAAACGGAACATCCGGTATACCGTGATGAATGAGTACGATTTTTTCGGCAGGGATTTCGTAAATATCCTTTAAGAAATCAACCGCAATCTGGCTCATGACCACAACCCGCTCGGATAAACGGGCGATGTCCATCAACACTTTACGCTGGTAGGAGTCGGGATCTTTCAAAACCGTGTGAAAGGTAGTGACAATCGGCATCCGCAGCTCACGCAGCAAGGCGAGAATGTGGCTGCCCGCTGTACCACCATAAATCCCATATTCGTGCTGCAAGCAAACCAGATCGACGCCGTTAATATTCAAAAAATCGGCGGCAGTACGATAGGTATCAATGTTCTGTTCTTGTATCTCGAAGCGCACTTCGGGAGGGTAAGCGTATCCCTCGTCATTGTCGTTGACCGGAACCACGAAGCAATTAAGGTTTGGATTTTTCTCCGAAATTGCTTTTAATAGATCAGTGGTAAAGGTGGCGATACCACATTGGCGCGGCGAGTAGCTGCCAATGAAGGCCACACTTTTGATCGGAGCGAGATTCTTGTTTGGCATATGGCATTCTCCTTAAGTGAATGAGTAGAATGCATCCACGACTCATGACTATACTCTTTTAATTGCGATACACATGGGTCAAGTGGGCAATCGTCCCGTAAGACTTAAAACTAACAACATGAGGTGAACCAGAATCTATGAAAAACCCGCAGCAGTTATTGCAACGGCTCGACGCAATCGGGGAGTCATTAAAGACAAGTGGAAACGCCTTAGCCCTGCTGGGATTAGGATCGGTCGGGACGGAAACGTCCCGTCTGGATGCCTACTCCGACCTCGACTTTTTCGCGATTGTTCAGCCCGGATTTAAAGGGCGATACATTGACAACCTCGATTGGCTATCCACGACTCAGCCTATTGCTTACGCCTTTCGGAATACCGTCGATGGTTACAAGGTGCTGTTTGAGGATGGTATTTTCTGTGAGTTCGCCGTCTTCGAGCCGCAGGAGATGGCTCATATTCCGTTTAGCGCAGGACGCATTGTTTGGAAGGTGCCGGATTTTGATGAGTCAGTTTGCGAGCAGCGTCAGTCAACTCGCCACCATGAACCGGCGGTGGAATGGCGCTTGGGCGAGGCGTTGACCAACTTGTATGTCGGCATGGGACGCTTCCGGCGTGGGGAAAAATTATCCGCAGCGCGTTTTATTCAGAACTATGCCGTTGATCAAGTGCTGAACTTAGCCTCACACACTGAGTCGGTAGGGCCTGCACTGGTAGATGCTTATAACATCGAACGGCGATTTGAGCAGCGTTTTCCGCTTACTGCTGCCCATTTGGCGTCGTTTATACAGGGTTACGAGCGCAGCCCTGAGTCGGCTCTAGCCATTCTTGAATTTTTAGAGGCATATTTTGATGTAAACGCGGCAATTGCAGCACAAATCAGAACGTTGTGCGCGGAATAAAACGGGCGAATACGGCAATTCGCCCAACCTGTATTGGGGTTATTAGCTGGCCTTCGCCAACGGAACAAGCTTGAACTGCATGACCATCACGAGGCGATCCACATACGGATTGCCAATCACCGGCATGATCACGGTTTCGTCACGGCGGACGAGTTCAAAGTGATAAATCACGGTGCCGCGTGCGCCAATGTGATCGACCTCTTGGAAGTTGACGACATCATTGATGATCCAGCCCTCATCCATGGCAGTGTTGAGAGCATCACCACCGGTATACCGCTCCGAGTCTGCGTGCCAGTGGCGGTAAAGGTCTTGATAGGCAAAGTGGTAGTCGGTAAGGTTTTGGATCAGTTTTTTCATTGGCGTGCCCCTTATGGTGATTCACCTGATAGTAATGGGGAGAGTTAACTAAAACATTATTAGATGAAGTTTAAGGTTGATGTGGGACAGCATTGAAATTTCCATTAAGTATAATCACTACAACAGATAATGCTTTTGTGAATAATTACAAAAATGACAAAGCATCATTGTGATGAATTACACAAGAACGTGGCGTGGTATAATCACGCTCAAAAGTCATTGTTTACACAGGACGATTGGGAAGTTACTAGCCTGATTATAACCCCTGTTGTTTAGTTAAGGATTAATCATTTTGGCACCTAACATTAGTATCCAGAATATAGCCCAATATGATGGGCAAGAGATCACCTTACGCGGATGGGTCTATAACCGTACCGACAAGGGCAAGCTGCAGTTCATCCAACTGCGCGATGGTACCGGTATTACACAGGCGGTAGCCTTCAAAAAGGATATGGACCCTGCCCAATTTGAAATCGCGGGTAAGTTGACGCAGGAGTCTTCGGTGATTATTACCGGCAGCGTGCGTAAAGACGAACGCGCACCTGGTATCCCCGGCGGCTTTGAGGTGGGTATCAAGACTCTGGAACTGATTCAGATGGCGGACGAATATCCGATTACACCCAAGGATCATGGTGTCGAGTTTTTGATGGACAACCGCCATTTGTGGCTGCGTTCGTCCCGCCAGTGGGCTATTATCCGCATCCGCGCGACGATTATCAGCGCCATGCGAAATTGGCTGGATAACGATGGTTACATGCTGGTAGACACGCCGATTATTACCCCATCGGCAGGTGAAGACTCGACCAGTTTGTTCGAGCTGGATTATTACGGCGAGAAGGCTTATCTGGCGCAGACCGGACAGTTGTATAACGAGGCCAACATGGCGGCCTTCGGCAAAGTCTACAGTTTCGGCCCGACCTTCCGCGCCGAGAAATCCAAGACTCGTCGGCATCTGATGGAGTTCTGGATGCTCGAGCCGGAAATGGCCTTCTTCAGCCTCGAAGATCTAATGGATATGGAGCAGAGCTTCATCAGCCATGTCGTGCAGACCGTTTTGGACAAGCACCAGGCCGAACTCAAGATTTTGGAACGTGATACCTCCAGTTTGGAACGGGTGCTGCCGCCATTCCCCCGCATCAGCTATGACGAATGTGTGGAACGCCTGAACAAACTCTCGGACGCGGCAGCCGACCCCGAGCAGAAGCAGCTTCTGCATATCGATTGGGGTACGGACTTCGGCAGCCCGCACGAAACAGCCGTTGCCGAGATGTTCGATAAGCCCGTCTTCGTCTACAACTTCCCGTCGGTCTTCAAGGCATTTTATATGCAGCCGGTTGAAGGTCGTCCTGAAGTTTGCCGCAGCGTCGATCTGTTGGCGCCGGAAGGCTACGGCGAGGTCACAGGCGGCAGCGAACGCATCTCCGACTCAGCCTTGATCGAAAAACAGGTCAAGAAGATGGGTTTGGGGCGCGAGGCCTATGCGTGGTATCTGGATTTGCGGCGCTTTGGCAGCGTCCCTCACGCGGGTTTTGGCATCGGCTTGGAACGCACCGTTGCGTGGATCTGTGGCCTGCCGCACATCCGCGAGACCATCCCCTACGCCCGTTTCCTGAACCGCAAGTATCCGTAAGTCGAAAATCATAAGTGGGGCAGTTCCATTATGGGATTGCCCTATTTATTGGACAGGCTTTACTTTTAAATCGAGTATCGATACATCTCCGCATTCCGTCATGAACCCAATCTTTTCTTTTGGCCTGAGACCCCAATTCAGTTTATTTTCTAATTCAATTTGAACACCATCTACACTTACAGAGAAATCTATTGGTGGATTCAATACAATTTTTACTAAATGATCTAATTTTTGTGGATTAGGTTCAGTTTCCTTTGTATAACGACCACTGATATCCACCTTGCGCCATTTTCTACACACAATTCGCCCATTGGCGAGTCCTCCACCATCCTCACCAATACGTCCTTCAATCCTTGCTCCCATGAACTTGTCAAGCGACACGAAATTATAGATAAAATTGAAGATTGCATGAGGTGGTATCCTGACTCGGAATGTTATTTCTTGGAAATGTTGTGCAGGCAGTTGGCTCACTAGCAAGGAAACAGGATCATCATTATTTTGTGGCATATAAACCACATTATTTGCTGGTACTTGAGCGAGACCATATTCGAGATGCCATTCTTGATTTGCAATAAATCGCAACTTCTCATATTGCTCAATGAGAGAATTCAGCGAAGCAAGTGCACGCTGAGCAACAGATTGTGTTATTGGAAATTCACCATCTTCAAGATGGGGATGCACGTAATTTCGATACTTAATGAGAGGTACAAAAAGCGATTGGAAATCCTCGGATATAACCTTAGCAGTTTGGAGTTTGTCATATTTCACTTTGAGCGCAAGCTCATTAGATTGTTTTTCTGAAACTATTTGTTTCAGACGAAGTACTTCGCTGAAAAGACCCTCAATTGTTGATACAGCCAAATAGGTTGTAGATCTATATGCTCCAAGATTTGCTACCATATCAATTTCGTTGAGTACTGATAACAATATACTAATGAATTCACGATCTGAAAGAAATTCTATGTTTTTGTTCGTTAAACTTGTCATGATATGACCCTAAGTAGGAATTATTGAACAGGAGAGTTTTATTCAATAATACTACCGTGAAATCACTATTAATTTGCGTATATGTTTAGGCACCGTGTGGCAGCTAACCATAACACATGTTTTTCTGATCAGAAATCAGCGGTTTTAGATTACAAAACTCGAACTAAATTCGTGTCCGCGGACGAATTACCATTTATTCCTCAGGTATTTCGCTTTCGAGCATGGTCTTAAGCCGTGAGAGCTTACCTACCCATACTGTGTTGATTTCTTGCAACCACATTTCCAACTCATTTAGAGGGTCAGGTGTGAAGATGTAGCCTTTGTCGCGTCCCTTCTGCTGTATCTTAACCAAACCGGCTTCCTCCAGAATATTGAGATGTTTGATAATCCCCGGTCTGGAAATGGGATATACTTTTGCCAGTTGAGTAGCCGTCTTAGGGCTTTCTTTAGCCAAATCGAGCAGCAACTGTCTGCGCGTTGGATCAGCCAACGCCGTGAAAATGGTTACATTGTTCACATTACAACTCTAGTCTTTAATATCCATGTATTGCCGAAACTTATGAAACGAACCCCTTGTATTTGAATTTGTTCCTTCCCCTGTTGCTATTCACGAGACGACACTTTTACAGTCTAATGCGGTTTTCTCCCGTAGGGAAGGCTCTCAGAGCCTTCCGCTTTTCCCTCAATCGACCAAAATGTCGTGTCGTAAACCTGTTGCTACGAGGGAGGGCTAGGGTAGGGTATTTATGCCAATTAAAATCCGAACGGAAACGGAAGTTCCTGCCCTTCAACATAGGCTTTGGTATTTTGCAGCATCATACCAAATCCGAAGGTATCCTGCTCGATCTGACCCCAACGTGACTCTTCCGGTTCCTGCTCATAACCGGACAGTGTTATCGTAAGGCGCGTTCCCCCATCTTCTTCCTTCAAGGTGTATGTAGTGCCTTTTACGACTGTAGACGGCGCTTCCGGCACTTGCCGCGTCACGAGTTGGTGGGGCGGATCAAGTAGTTCGATGATTTGCCCGTACTTCTCTGCACCGGTTTCAGCATCCTTGACATACATCCGGCCACCGATTTCGAGGGCGGACAATTCCCAAGCTGTCGCTGGCGAGAACCACTGCTGAAGTTGCTTTGGATCGGTAATAGCACGCCACACCCGTTCCCTTGGCGAATTGATCCAAATACTGCGTTCAGCCGCCAATGTTTTCTTCGTTTCGCGCCAATAGCCGAACAATGGACTGATATATGCCTGCGGATTTGGTAAGGGATCGCCCATAGCAAAGGCATTCAAATTCTGTAAAACTTTTTCCCAACCCGCCTCACCCAACTTCACCCGTTCTTGTTGGGCATTCTCACTGAGAGCTTCAAACCCGCTTGCCTTGACGCTAACCGATGTCCCACCATTTTCTTCTTTCAACGTATAGGTCGTCGTAATCAATCTGTCTGGTAGAGTGCGAAACGAGAACTGCTGCTGCTCGATAGCTGATTCGACCATCGCAAAGTCGACGCTCATCGGCCCTAGCAGGATGACGAGTTTGCCATCGCTTTCACGCTTCATCTGCGCTTGCGCGACGACCAAGTTAGGCACAAACCACTGGATGATTTGATCCGGTTCACTAACCGCGTTCCAGATACGTTCCCGTGGTGTATTGATCCACACACTGCGTTCTACTACGATTGGGCCCATCTGCTCACTCCTATGTGTAACTAAAAGGTTACACATAATATAAGTGAAAAAATGTTCTATGTCAACTCTTTGGCGTTGATGGATTGGAAACACCCTAAAATTTGAAACTCGAACCGAATCGCATTGACAAAATATGAACTTTTGTTCTAAAATGGGAGCTGGTAGGAGATCGTTTGAAAAGTGGTTATTGGTAAACAGACGCGATATATCGCGTGCCTACATGTCAAATTTCCACTCAAATCATTGTCTTTTGTAGGGACGACATATATGTCGTCCAGAACTTTCAGACTTTTCAAACGGCTTCGTAGTGATTGTGCTTCGAACGGTCTATCCTTTCAAATGTTTGTTTTTGGTGTGGAACGGTTGACCGTGAACGAATAATTCTTTGGCAAAGATGGCGGCGGCAGTCCCTTTTGCCAAAGTTGCCAGGATTGCCAATAATCGCTGTGAATCTTCCCTCACCCCGTCTAAGATTTACAGTGAACGTGCAGAAAATGATGACATTTTTGACATTTTCGCCATAACTTTTGCCAATTAGATAGTGGCTATCGATCATTCACCCACCGCCACAAAACTATATCCTTGAATTGGCGTTAAAATAATCGACTGGTTGATTGTTTTACCACGCCACCTAATAAGGATACTCACGATGATGAAAATGACGATGAGATGGTACGGCCCTGATGATCCTGTGACTTTGCAGAATATCCTTCAGGTGCCGGGCATGACCGGTATTGTGAGCGCCTTGCATGATTTGAAATCCGGCGAGGTTCTTTCGATTGAGCGCCTCGAACAACGCAAGAAAATCATCGAGTCGATGGGCTTACAGTGGCTCGTGATTGAAAGTATTCCTGTCCATGAATCGATCAAACTCGGCAAACCTGAGCGTGATCAACTCATCGAAAACT
>JBGAHG010000029.1:0-95362 GCA_044226325.1 Aggregatilineales bacterium | reverse complement strand
TCAAAGCCTCGTCCAGCGCTACCCGCATAAAATAAGCGTCATCCATTACAGGTCGTTCCATGCATCCTCTTCATCCACCTTGGCCTGCAATCGCTCCTTGGCTCGGGCGGCAAAATCTTCACCATGAGCAATTTTGCGTGCTGCTCCATCATCTGGATTTTTTGTCGAATGAACCATAGTCGCCGCTGGTGTGGGCATATCATTTCTTGACTGCCCAGAGTACAACTTCATCAAACCAAAACTGAGTAGGATACAAATTGATATGGCTCCTGATTTACGAGCCGCATCATCGACCAAATCAACATAACCGGGAACCGTAAAATAAGGAATGACATTCCCACCCGTTGCATGAACGATTTCATAAAAGTCGGCTGCAACGATTGTATCGACACGAATATAAACCCACAGTGGACGATTGAGCAGTTTCGCCGCCAAAGCATAATCGCTAATCTGGTCATACTCGCGTCCGGTATAGAGCAAATTCTGGGTATTTTTGGACTCAGCCATAAAATTAGGTGAAATGAAGTCTGGAACGCGAAAATCCGACTGTAAATCATTGACTGGCAAACACAAATTACAGGCTTTCCCGTTGGCCGAACTCATATTTTTGCAGAGGCATTGGCGCTGATCAGCCGCATTGTTGTTGGGCAAACTTAAATCTGCCGCGAGGATAATTTCTGCGCTGTCACCGAGCGCCTTCCCATTACCCTGCCCGGTCGTAAGTGGCATCTGACTGGAATAACGTCTATGAGTAGGATTAGATGCAGTGATATTCAACAACAAAAGAATAGAAACGATAAAAACAATAAGAGCGGCATTAAACACAATTCGACGGAAACGCTTCACTCAGCACCTCACCAGATTTATATCCTTCTAAAAATAAGGATACAACCGTGCTGTGCTAAAACAGGCTTAATTGTTGCGGAGCGTCGGGGTCTTTAATCTCAGGTTCTTGTTCCACAGGCGCATCGTCTTCGAGCGTTTCCGGTTCAAGGTCCGCTTCTAACACATCTTCATGCTCATTCACTAGCTCGGCTGCTACAGGCGGTGCAGCCTCAACCACTTCAGCCGGAACCGGCACAACGTCAAGTGGGATATTGTAAACATGCCCCTCAACTACATCAGGAGCGCCATGATCATGCGCTTCCAAAACATTCAAATCTGGCACAAATCGGCTGCTACAGGCGGTGCAGCCTCAACCACTTCAGCCGGAACCGGCACAACGTCAAGTGGGATATTGTAAACATGCCCCTCAACTACATCAGGAGCGCCATGATCATGCGCTTCCAAAACATTCAAATCTGGCACAAAATCAGGGCTGACCTGATCAACATGCATTGTTGCACGAACACGCAGTTCGGCAAGCTGAGCGTCACTAAACCCTGCACTGTGCATCACAATCGAAAGTGACGGTTCGGTCACTTTATCGTTGATACGGATCACATGCATATAATGGGCCTCAAGGCATTCTACCCACTCGTTAGCAAAAATATTCTCAGTCATAGAAAATGCCTAGCTCATTTGATCAGCGATGATTTTTAGTTTACAGCCAAAAACAGGCTGCTACCAGATCTTACACCATGATATTTACAATCCAAGCCGGAACTGTTCATAACCACTGGAATGAACTTCAAACGACTGCTTGAAAGCCGGAATATCGACCTGTAGGCCAAAGCGCTGACGGAGGCTGCTTGCCAATGCGCTTGCGGCCTCCTGTTCTCCATGTACCAGAAAAGTTCGGCGCGGCATACGGGACATGGGTGCGACCCACGATAACAATTCTTCATGGTCGGCATGACCACTAAAACCATTCAGCACTTCGACCTGCGCATTAACATGATACTTCTCACCGAAAATATTGACGATTTTCTCGCCATCAACCAGCCGCCGGCCCAATGTTTCGGGTGCTTGCCAGCCCACAATCATGACAGTTGTGCGTCGATCTTCAATGTTGTTTTTAAGGTGATGTAAAATGCGTCCGGTTTCCGCCATCCCACTCGCACTGATGATAATAGCTGGCTCGAGCAAGAAATTCAGTCGCTTGCTATCCTCTAATGAACGGGTATAGTGCAGTTCTTCGAAACCGAATGGATCACGCTTAGTGCCCGTTTGCATCACGAACTGCTGGGTTTCAGCATCGAAACATTCCGGGTGGGTGCGAAACACATCGGTACTGTTTACCGCTAGAGGGCTGTCCACGTAAATCGGCAGACGTGGAATATCACCTTTGGCTGCGAGTTGATTAAGACTGTAAACCAATTGTTGGGTACGCCCTACTGCAAACGCCGGAATAATAATCTTCCCACCGCGACGGTAGGTATTGTTGATGATACGCTCCAGGTCTTTCTCAGAGTCAAGATAAGGTTCATGTGAGCGTCCGCCATAGGTGCTTTCCATAATAAGGATGTCGGCAAAGTCGGGCGATTTCGGATCACGAATGATAGGAATCCCTTTGCGCCCAATATCCCCACTAAACACCAGTCGAATGCTTTTGCCTTCTTGCTTATCCTCTATATCGAGTACCACCGAAGCGCTGCCCAGCATATGTCCCGCGTCAATGAAAGTCAGTGTGATACCGGGGGCGATCAAGCGCGGACGATCATAACTCTGCGAAGTAAAATGGTTCAAGCTGGCAGCCGAATCAGCCTGCGTATAAATCGGTTCGACAGGGGGTTCGCCGCGCTTCTTTTTCCGTTTATTGACGAACTCCACATCTCGTTCCTGGATATGCCCACTGTCCATGAGCATCACCCCGCACAAATCACGCGTGGCATGAGTACAAATAATATCGCCCTTAAAACCACTTTTGACGAGATTGGGGATATTGCCGGAATGATCGATATGTGCGTGCGAAAGAATCAGCATATCGACTTTACTGGCATCAAAGGGCAAATGCCGGTTGCGCTCAGTTGCTTCAGATCGCTTACCTTGATATAAACCGCAGTCCAGCAGTAAGCGCAAACCGTTGACCTCGATCATATGCTGGGAACCAGTAACCGTTTGAGCAGCGCCATAAAAGGTAATTTGCATGATTAAGTCCAGTATTGAACCATGAAATAATACAGAACTTAACGCAAACCATTGAGGAAGGAAAGATGCGGAGGCATGATCTAACACGAAAACAACGGTAATAAACCAGTTCTTAACCTGACTATATTGCTTTTGTAATTATTTAGAAGTTAACCGCAGCACCCGTACATCGGCACTTATCTATAATGCTTCGGAGAGCAGCCGAACGATCAGCGAGACAATTTCCTCACCGTAAGTCGCCAAACGCCAGGGGCCGATCCCACGAATCCCTTGAAGTCCATCGAGCGTTGTCGGGGCTTTAATCGCCAATCCCCATAAAGCTTCCTTGGACAAAATAACGTCTGACTCAACTCCGCGTAATTCGGCTCGCTCCCGCCGCCAATCCCGCAAAGCCGTGAATCGTTCGGCAACTACCGGATCAATATCCGAGGTTCGTCGAGGGCGGCGTGGTAATTGAGTGCGGCTTCCGCGTTCAACTGCTTGGAGCAATTCTTGTGCGTAACGATGCGCTATCGCTACCGGCAGCCCTTTCACATGCTCAACCTCATTCACACTTCGTGGAGAAGTTTCGGCAATCGCAAGCAGCATTTTGTCCGTAAGCACCTTAAATGGTGGGCAGTCTCGTTCCTTAGCCAGTTCTTCACGGAGAATATAAAGCTCCCGAAGAATGGCCGACTGACGTCGATTCAATGCAGATGGAATAGCCATCCGCCAATAACCTTCAGGATCAAAAGTGTGTTCAGGCGGCGTAACCTCACAGGCTTCGATGAATGTTTCTTTGGCTTCTTCGATCCGGTTTGTATTCACTAAAAGTTCGCTGAGTTTATCGCGCAGTGTCGGCAAGTAATGGGTATCCATTTGGGCATAGAGCAGGCCTTCTTCAGATAAGGGCCGCTGCCCCCAATCATCACGCTGATGGCTCTTATCTGCGTCCACACCGCAGTATTCCGCCAACAAACGATTCAAACCCAATGCCTTAACACCACAAATCCGTGCGGCAATCATCGTGTCAAATAAGTTGACCACAGTAAAACCGTAGTCCCGTTTGAGACACATCAGGTCATACTCAGCTGCGTGGAAAACCTTTTCAATTTTGGGATTAGTCAACAACTCTCCCAAAGGACTCATGTCAGCAATCCGCAGGGGATCAATAATATAGTCGTGGGTGCGGGTCGACAATTGAATCAGACAGACACGCTCTTGATAGGCATACAGGCTGTTGGACTCAGTGTCGATGGCGAGCAAACTCTCATTTCGCAGTTTCTTAACAAGCTGTTTGAGGTTTTTGTCATGCTCAATGTAAAGTGCAGGAGGAAACGGCCAATCCATAGATAACAATTACAACTTTCGCTGCCAGCAAATAACAACTGGTTTATCGATGTGATGAACATTGGGACGCTAATAACTATAAAAGCATAAAGCAGTGTCTTCAAGGGCAAACAAATTGTCTTTTAGTAGATAGTACTATGGTGCTGTTTTGTGCAATTCCCGGAGCTTAACCACAACGACTGGCAGGCGCTTGGGACGACATCAGCAAATCTTGAAATTGCACATAAGTCTATTTTGACTTGACTATGGGATTGTGATATATTTTACACACGGTGAAGCCCCGCACCGATGATTTAATTTCTTACCAGCAACGTAATACATTCTATTCGGAAGAAAAGATGTGTTTTTTGCTGAATTGCGCTAAACTATCGCCTGTTTTTAGTAAGACGTTTGAGGAGTTGCCGAGATGGCTACAGCAAGTGTGACAAAAGCGCAGGCAGACAAGCCGATCCAGACGCAAACTGCCGTTGATGTAAGCGCACCAACCCGGCGTGAATTTTTATATTACATCTGGGGCGCTTCAATTGCATTGATTACGGGTGAAGCGGTAGCCGGCATTATATGGTTCGCGCTGCCACGTTTCAAAGCAGGTCAATTTGGTGGTGTTTTCACCTACGAAGCTAAGGATATTCCAGAAGCCGACGCCGCGCCTCTAAATATTCCTTCTGGTCGTTTCTGGTTATCCAATCCAGGTAGCGAAGGCTTTGTGGCTCTCTATGGTGTGTGTACGCACCTTGGCTGCCTGCCCAAGTGGGTCGATACCAACCACCGTTTTGAATGCCCGTGTCATGGTTCGAAATATCAGCTCGACGGTCACTGGATTGAAGGCCCTGCACCCCGCAGCCTTGACCGCTTCAAAACCACGATTACCTTTGAAGATGGTTCTACAGCCTCGACCAATGATGTGGGTGACCCGATCCCGCTGAACGGTAAAAAGATTCTGAAAGTGGATATTAATACCGGTGCGCGCATTCGCCGCAACGGTCACGTATAAGGTTTATCAGCACTTAATTTCGTTCGGCACTTTGAACTGAACGTGGAGCGTCTTATGTCTGTATTGCCTTTTCCATCGTTTCTGGATGACGTAAAAGAAAAAGGTCTTAAGAAGGCCGTCTTTGAACTCGTTGATGAATCGGTGGAACGTTTAACAGCCGGTCTGAATATTCAGGACATTCGCGAGGCTCTTCGCGGTGAACCTGCCAGCCGCAAGCCAAACCCCCGCTTACAACCGCACGCTGATGGCTTCTGGTTGCACATGCGTCCCAGCTACTTCCATGCGGATATGACGGGTCTTTACCCTGAATTCCGGTTGGGCTGGCTTTCGACTTATCTCGTGTTTTTCGAGACCATCACCGGTATTCTGTTGATGGTATGGTACACACCCTCACCGGATGTCGCCTACACCAACATGCTTGCCATGCTCAGCAATGTGCCAATGGGCCAGCTCATGCGCGATTTGCACCGTCTGGGCGCGGAAGCGATGGTGTTAATTGTTTCGCTCCATATGGCCCGAACGTTCTTCACCGGGTCATATAAAAAGCCGCGACAATTTACGTGGTTCACAGGGCTTATCCTGCTGGCAATCACCGGCTTCTTGAGCTTCAGCGGTTACTTGCTCCCTTGGGATCAATTAGCACTCTGGGCCGTAACCATCGGTGCTTCTATGATCGAAGCGACACCACCGCAAATCGTCGGTGATAATCTGAACCTGCTGCTGCGCGGTGGCCCGGACATCGGTGCAAATGGTCTATTGCGCTTCTATTTACTGCATGTGCTGGCTTTGCCTGCTCTGCTGTTCGTGTTTACGGGTGTCCATTATTATAAGGTCATCGTACACGGTCACAGTTTGCCACCCAAGAAAGAAAACATCGGCGAAGATACGGCTAAACGCGTTCCTTTGGATAAGCGTGTCTATTTCACGCCTGATGTCCTCACCAGCGAACTCATGTGGATTGCTGTTACCACGCTGATTTTCATTGTCTTGTGTATCTGGTTCTACGATGCACCGCTGGAACATCATGCCGACCCGCAGATTACGCCACTTGGTACAACGGCTCCCTGGTACTTCCTCTGGATTCAGGGCGCGTTGAAACTGGGCGATAAAGTGTTCTTCGGTATCATTTTCCCGACAATCATTCTCGGTGTACTGGCTGTTTGGCCTTACCTTGACGTGACACCCAGTCGCCGCTTTGCAGATCGGCGTTTTGCGATCACCTTCTTCCTGGCGCTGATTTCGTTCATCACCTGCCTCAGTTATATGGGGTTGTCGAAGTTCGGTGTAGAAACGTCGCCCGATACAGAAATTCTCCATGAACTCCTGTATCCACCGCAGCACAGCCACGTTGGTGCGCTGCTGCCAGTACCTTATGAGCAGCTTGTACCGGGTATGTATATCACCCGTCAAGCCGCCGGTGACGCTGCAGACGGTGCGAATATCGTTGCTGCCTTCAATCAGGAAATTGCCCAACCCTATACTGGCTTGATCAATTCGCCTGCTTACACAACCGGTGCAGCCAATGCCAAGAAAACAGTTGGCGACGGTCTGGTTGATGTTCTCTCCGACCAAAAACTGGCTATAACGGGTGCCAGCTTCCGTGAAGTACCGAGTGATGCACCTGAGCTGCTCCACGTACTAAAAATCATGGAAGAGGACATCGCTGCCAACAGCAATTACCTCGTAAACGGTTGGGGCGCAATTGTGATCACCCAAAATCAGAATAACCTCAAACGTGCTGATTTGGTTATTAGCTGGAATGAAGTACAGGTTGAGAATGGTAAGCCGAAACTGGACGCCAGCGGCAAACCAATCTTGGCACTTGATCCGAATGGCAATCCGATTGTGCGCTATAAGACCGACCATGTGTTCATTCACAAGGACTCGTTGTACTTCGGGCACTAAAAAGGCATATTAAGGGCGCTGAAACAAGCGCCCTTTAGCAATCATTAACCAATACCTCTCTTGGTTGTACTCAGGAATAATTGAATATGTTTGAACGAATGCTTGTAGGAAAAATTGAAAACCGTATCACCGTCGGGTTAATCTCCCTCGTGTTGACAATGGTGTTTCTAGGCTGGGCAGCAATCAACGAAGGTGGACGTATGCAAGCCTTCCAGCAGATGGAAGGAGCCCGTTCAATTGAAAACGGCGCCGCGCTCTTCGCCTCGAACTGCACCACCTGTCATGGTTTGGATGGACGCGGTCTAGCCGGTAAAGCACCGGGATTGAACAGCCCGATGTTGTTTGGGCATGACTTCTTTGCGGATACGACCAAGCAAATCAGCAACTTGACTGGTGAGCGAAAAACCCTCACAGACGAGGAAAAAGCAGGGGTAACCGACGCCCGTAAAACCGAAATTGATGCACGTGTTGCTGAAATCGACAAGAGCATTGCCGATTTGGATGCCAAACGCACTTCAGATGTTAAAGCTGCTGTAGACAAAGGTTATAACCCAACCGGTGTAAGCTATAGTCGCCTACTCGAAGTCGGATGGGGTGGAACGTTGGACTCTTTCATTCTGACTACGCTCATTCATGGTCGTCCGGTCAGCAGCAACTACTGGCCGCAGCCCATGCCTGCATGGTCACAGACCGCAGGTGGCCCACTGCGTACCGATCAGTTGGAAGATATTGTGGCCTACATCAAGAATTGGGACAAAGGCGACGAGTGGACGCTTGATGACCTGTATGCGGTCAATCAGTTCCCGATTTTGCCGAAAGATCCAGCACCGTACATCAAACAAATTCAGATCTTGCAACAATCAGGTGGTGTGCTCCCTGAACCAGTTGGCACTGATGTAAAAGCCATTTCGGCACAAATTGCCAAACTCACAGGTGACCCTGCGCGTGGCGAGCAACTTTATCATGGAAAAGCTCCTGCAACCTTAACAGGACAAGCACTGCCCTGCACAGGCTGCCATCAACAGGCTGCAAATGGTGTTGGCCCAATGACCAATGGCACATTTATCCGTGTGAACAATGAGCGTCTTAAAGTAGCCCAATTCGCGGGTTACACACCGGAAGAATATCTGATTGATAGCATTGTCAATCCATCAGATTATATCGTTCCCGGTTTCCAGGACCTCATGGTCAAGAACTTGGGTACGGAAGTATTAAACGCTCAGGATTTGGCGGACATCATCGCTTACGTCAAGACGATGAACCAGTAGTTCTCACTTCAGTATGACGCTAGTCGAAACCCTCGGTGATGTACCGGGGGTTTTTTGTGCCTTGTCGCTGCACTTTGGATGGGTGTAGCATCATCCAAGCCAGCTTCATAGCAAACGGGTTCACTACTGGCTGGCAGAAACGGAGATCGTGTGACTTTTAAAGACACAACTAAATTAGGGATACTCGTACTTCTCGGTCTGATCCTGATCAGTGGTGGTCTAGTTGCAGCACAGGAAACGGCCACCTCTAGCCCGACACCCGCTTTACCGACCGGAACACCATCGCCCGTCGAGTTAACCTGTGATCCGGCAACTTTACTCAAGCAACAAACGGATCTCGCAGCACAACTCGCGGCATTAAAGCTCGACACGAGTGATGCTGCTGGTCAATCGCTCGATAAACTCTTCAAGGTTGGAGAGGCTTATCAGGAACTGGCACTGAACTGCGGTTACATTCCGGCAGACGCAGCCACCCGAACAGTCGGCAAAGACGTTGCCCGTATCCTAAAAACGCTGGACACAGTCTATGGCGATCCAATTAATGGACAAATCCTCTATAACGGTGATTTAGGCTGTTCAGGCTGTCATCTCGGTGATGCACCAATCGCCCCACCGGCAGAAGGAACATTTACACGCGTCGAAGAAGTGCGCCTCATGGATCCATTGTTGGCAGGCTATACACCTGAGCAATATTTGGTGGAAAGCATTGTTGAGCCAGCCCATTACGTTGTACCCAATTTCAAAAATGTGATGATCAACAACTTTGGTGATCGCCTGACCTTACAAGACTTAGCAGACTTAATCGCCTTCCTGGAAAGTCAGGATAGCTAAAGACGAAACGCTTGGGCTGCGGTACAATAACCCTATAATGCATGGTCGCAGGCGTTTAACAGCAAAATGACGCTTGTTCAAATGAGGAGAATTATGATGCTGCGGATGAAACAGGTATTGTTAATGGCTGCTTTATTGGTTTGTTTGACAGCCCTGCCGGTGCTGGCTCAGGATACGGCCAGTGCCACGCCTGCCGATACCAGCGGACCAACAGGTATTACCACACTGGTGATTCTTGCGGGACTGGGTGCCATGTTTGCAGTTGGCGGCATGATCTACATGAGAGAAAATAACAAGAACGGTAAAGAAGTTGATTGACACTTCATCCCCATGTTAGCGATAGTGGGCTGATCACCTATTGAGCATCCACAAATCGAATAATCATATGAGAGTTTAGCCCGAAGAGTTGCGATTCTACGGGCTTTTTTGTAAGATTTTTCACAAGATTCAGATTAATGTGACAAATGGCTTAAATATTCCAGACGAACCACAGCAATCTGTGACTTCCAAATAGATAGAATGTTAATATTGGGACACCAATGCGAGTGAAAGGGACGTGGTATGACTGAAGCCACTTGGGAAAAACCGCAGCGTTTAGCACTACCGGTCACACGGATCGGCGGCGGACGCTGGAAATTCTTGATCGGCGGGCTGTTGATTTTAGCGGCAGTATCCTATTTGATTGTTAGCAGCACTACGGCTGGTGCCCGGTATTTCATCACCGTCCAGGAGTTAAAGAATGACTCGCAATATATCAATAAAACGATCCGCATCTCCGGCGCGGTGATTGGTGACACTATCCAATACGACGAGAAAAATCTGGTGATCGATTTCGCCATCGCCAACATCCCCTCGGATTACACCAATTTATCAAAAGCCTTATATGAGTCAGTCAACGATCCGAACAGCATACGTATACCTGTTCATATCGTTGGACAAGTCAAGCCGGACTTACTGAAACATGAGGCGCAAGCGATCCTCACCGGTTCACTTGACAAGAATGGTGTATTCCAGGCCACCGAACTGCTGCTGAAATGCCCTACCAAATTCCAAGAGGCCAACCCCGGACAAACTATCGTACAGCCGGGTGCCTAAACCATGCTGGCTGAACTGGGTCTGATTACTACCTTTTTAGCATTTGTAGCGGCGTTGTATGCCATCTGCGCCTCATTCTATGCGGGACGTAAACATTCGGAAGTCGCGCTTATCAGTGCGCGTAACGCCGCCTTACTCACCTTTCCGTTGTTATTGACAGCGGCGCTGGCACTTTGGTTAGGGCTGATCAATGGCGCTTACCAGATGAGTTATGTATGGACTGTCAGTAACCCTTCTACGCCTATCTTCTATCGGATAACGGCATTGTGGGGATCGCAAAAAGGTTCACTGCTCTTTTGGACACTGCTGATGAGTCTGTTCTCATTCGGGGCACTGGTTTTCAATTGGCGCAGTCACCGCCGTCTGATGCCCTATGTCATCACCTATTTGATGGCGGTCATCGCCTTCTTTCTCGTTTTGGTGCTGTTCTACGAGAATCCTTTCCAGCGCTGGTGGTTGTGGCCGGGCAAAGATGTGGCGTGGAACGAAACATCTTTAACTGCACAACAAAAAACATCGCTCAATAATGTCCTAAATGAACTCAAAGCAGATACCACCACGAATATTGGTGGCACCAATAGCGGTGTGTCCGCTGTAAGTTGTGTCGATGACGGTCGCGCTGCCCAAGTGCGTGATGCGCTGTCAAAAGCTGGCATAACAGCCGTTATTCAAACACCTTATACCGACTGTGTTCAAGAAGCAGCGCTCATTCCGGCTAACGGACAAGCGCCTGATGCACAACGATTAGCCGACACAGCCAAAGGGCTGAACCCACTGCTGCGTCATGTAGGCATGATTATCCATCCGCCTATGCTCTATCTGGGCTTCGTGGGCATGGTTATCCCCTTCGCTTTTGCGATGGCAGCGTTGGCCTCCGGTGATCTATCAACGAACTGGATTAAAGCCTCTCGACGCTGGGCGCTCATCGCGTGGTTGTTCCTTAGCCTGGGCCTCATACTCGGTGGGCGCTGGGCATATGACGTATTGGGATGGGGGGGCTACTGGGGCTGGGATCCGGTTGAGAACGCGGCGTTCCTACCCTGGTTGATCGGTACTGCCTTCCTCCACAGCGTCATGATTCAGGAAAAGCGCGGGATGCTCAAGGTCTGGAACATGTTCCTTGTCATCAGCACCTTTGCAGCGGTCATATTCGGCACGTTTGCGACCCGCAGCGGCTTGATTGATAGCGTCCATGCTTTTGCACGCAGCGAAATTGGTACGCCCATGTTTATCTTCTGGGCGACCATTACTGTGATTTCGGTAGGTTTGATTTTGTGGCGCTGGAATCGGGGTGAACTGAAAGATGACCACGCCTTCGCCAATATTCTCAGCCGCGAGTCGTTGTTCGTTCTGAATAACGTCATTTTTGTGCTGTTGTTCGTAGCGATTTTCTGGGGCAGTTTCGGCGCTCCGATTGTGTCCAGCCTGTTCCTTAACCAGGAAATTACGCTTGGCAAAGAATATTTCTTGCGGGTGACACCCCCGCTCTTTGTCGCCATGTATATTCTGATGGGTGTGGCACCACTCTCGGCATGGGGCGCAACATCACTGCGACGATTGGGGCGCGCATTAATTGTTCCGTTGGTACTTGCCATGATATTGGTAGCGGTTTTAGCAATCATGCAGCACACAACCGAACCCGCCGCCTTATTTGGTTATGGTATCGCAGCACTAGCAGGCTTTGTCGCCATTTACGAAATTTATCGCGGTGCAGCAGCCCGTCATAAAACCATCGGTGAAGATTGGGGGACGGCGACATTCGCACTGTTTGCCCGTAATCGTCGGCGCTATGGTGGTTATCTGGTACATTTGGGTATTACCGTCATCGGCTTGGGCGTTATTGGCAGCAGCATGTTCCAGCAGGAGACGCAGCAAACCTTAGCAAAGGGTCAAAGTCTGGACTTCGGCGGCTACACCATGCGCTATGATAATTTCACCGAAGCGATTGCTGACGACGGCCGCCAAATGCAAATCGCTGATGTGACCATTTCGCGCGGTGGTCAAACTTTAGCTCATATTCGTCCACGTCATGACCTCTACCCCGACCAACCCATGACCATCGCCGGTTCATACAGCACCTTAGAATCGGATTTTTACGTGCTGCTGGTGGGTTGGGAAAGTGTCAGCGCGGATAGTGCAACGTTCAAAATCTATATTAACCCGCTTATCAATCTGATTTGGTGGGGAGGGTTGATTCTGATGCTGGGTACGTTTGTGGCCGCGTGGCCCACGGAGCAGGCCACAGTAACACAACAAGCGCCAGCCGTTGTCCGAAAACCATTAGGTGCGGAGACTTAACCCTTGAACCGCATTACGCTCAATAACGCATCGGTTCAAGCCGAATTTGGCCTGTGGTGCCGCGTCATCCTGTTAGTGCTTCTATGCATCGCGGCTGCCATCCCTGCGTTAGCACAGGACGCAACACCAAGTACGCCCGTCACCGCCGACGACATCAACGCGGTCGCTAAGCAAATGTACTGTCCGGTTTGCGAGAATATCCCATTGGATGTTTGCCCGACCGATGCCTGCCAACAGTGGCGGCAGGAGATTGGTATACAACTATCTGAAGGGAAATCGCCTGACGAAATCAAGGCTAACTTCGTAGCTCGCTATGGGGATCGCGTAGTAGGTACACCTGAAGATCCTACTCTGCGTGCTTTATCACTGGTAACTCCCTGGATCGTGGCAGTGATTGCCATCATCATTGCTGGATGGATTGTGCTTCGCTGGCGCCGCAATCGACAAATCACGCCAAAACTTACTGCCAGCAGCACAGGCTCAGGTTCTGAGGATGATTATCGGGCACGTTTGGAACAAGATTTACTCAGTCGGCGGTAAACCTAATCAGAGAAGAACGGACATCGAAATGATACGCTATTTTGAAGACTACATAGACCGTTTGCAATCCCTGCATAATGATTACAAAAAGGCGATTGCTGGATTAAGCCTTGAAACGTTAGATTGGGTTCCCGGCGCGGATATGAATTCGCTTTGTGTCATGATCGTACATGTGACAGCCGTGGAACGTTTCATGGTTGGCGATATGGCGTCTCTCATTCCATCAAATCGGGTACGCGCAGCCGAATTCCAGGCAAAAGGATTGGACGAAGCAGCACTCATTACACGGCTGGATGATACATTGGCTTTTGTACGCGAAACACTATCCAGCTTCACATTAGAAGATTTAATTAGCATCCGACAATTACCGCCGGGGGCGACCAAACCGCCCAGCGCACTGGAAGCGCTGACCGTGGGTTGGGCGCTCATGCACGCCCTCCAACATACGGCGCTGCACCTTGGTCATGCCCAGATTACACGGCAGTTATGGGATCAACAGAACAGCAGTAAACAATAGCGATAATGGACTTCAGGTTATGACAGACATGCTGATTGAACCGGATTTGACTGAAACACCGCCCGACCGAAAAGGCTTGGGATTAGGAAGTATTCTGCTGCTGCTGGCTGTGGCGGCAATCGCGCTCGTATTCGGGTTAGCCTTAGCCCGCAAAAACCAGACACAGCCCACGGCTGGCCCTGCTCCTGATTTCACACTCACGACACTTGATGGTGGGCAAATTAATCTGGCATCACTTAAAGGCCGGGTCGTGGTCGTCAACTTCTGGGCGAGCTGGTGCGGTCCATGCCGCGAAGAAGCACCCGTGCTTGAGCGCGTATGGCAGCAGTACAAAGATAAAGATGTCCTTATTGTTGGGGTCGCCTACACCGATACCGAAAAGAATGCCAAAGCCTATTTGCAGCAATTTGGTAACACATATCCCAACGGGCTCGACATTGGCACGAAGATTTCTGAAATGTATAACATTCAAGGTGTGCCAGAAACCTTCATTATTGACCGTAAGGGTAATGTATCACGGTTTTTCAAAGTACCATTTGTCGAGGATACTCAGCAAAACTTTGATGGTGGAAAACAGCTAACAGACGCGATAGACGCTGCACTAGGAAGTGGCGCATGAGTTTGCCAGGACTGTTCATGGGTTTGGTGATTCTAGTGGGCTTGCTGCTGTTCGTGGTAGCACCATTGCTGCGTCCGGCAGAGCCTGGTACGCCCGTTGATGTGTTGGTTGAAAAACAGCGTGAACGATTGTTGATGGTTTACGAACGCGTCCTCGGTAATATACGTGATTTGGACGAAGATTTGACGACTAACAAGATGTCGGAAACCGATTACGCAAACGAGCGTGAGGTGTGGGTACAACGCGGAATTCAGGTACTAAAGACACTGGATGCATTGAACAGTAAACAAATCCTGACGACTTCACCTGTCGCAGAAGACATTGACCGTGCGATTGATATTAGGATTGAGGCCGCCGTTGCGGCTTACCGTGCAAAGGCAAACACTTAATGCCCCCGTTTCGCTTTCTTCATCGACTTACATTGCTGTTGTGTATTGTATTTATCGGAAGCGGCTACATATCAGCGCAAGGTACGCCTACAGCAACTCCCAATCTGATGGCAACCGCGCCACGTGGAATGGTCACGGGCAAAGTCACCAACGGGACGGCAGCATCCCCCGCACCCGCTAACATCAGTGTTAGCCTGCTCATCAACCATGAAAATGCCACCCTCTTGCACATGGACACGCAAACAGCAGCCGATGGCAGTTTTCAATTCAATGATGTACCGATCGTAACCGGTTACGACTATGTTACAGCGGCCCTTTACCGCGATCGTATTTTTAACAGCGCATTTAAAGTAGGTGATGCTGACTCAACCGCGCTCGATTTACCAATAAGGATTTATGAACTTACTGAAGATCCTTCGGTTTTGTCTATCAGCAGCAGTGAAGCTCAATTGGATGCACAGGGCAACACACTGGAAGTGCGTCAGGTGCTTCATTTTCACAACAGTTCGGATCGCCTATTTACCACTAGTAAAGACCTTGGGGATGGACGATTCGGGTCGGTGCTGATTTCCTTACCACCGGGGGCGCAGGTGGTCAGCCTCGATAACCAGACCCGCTACATCGTTTCACCGAGGGATTTTTCGGTACTTGATACGACCGCAGTGCTACCCGGAGATGAGCATGTGGTCATCATTGCCTACATCATACCCTATGATGGTAAGGCAGCGCTCATTGAACAGCCTATGAATTATCCATTTGAGGGACAGGTACGCTTAGTCGTCTCACCGGATACGCTTCAAGTAAAAAGTCAGCAGATGCCGGATGTGGGCAGCCAACCAGTAGCCGAAACCGTCTACAAGCGTTATTCGGGAACCTTGAAACTCAAAGCCGGCGAAGTGATTCGCTATGAGATTAACGGTTCGGCAGGTGTCACCAATTTCTCGGCCAACAAAGTCACCAAGGTTCCGGTTCCGGATGGTGGCAGCAACACCATTCTCTTCATTTTGACAGCGCTCATCGGCATAGGCATAGCGGCTACCATATTGGCGTTGGTGCTGCGGCAGCGGCAGCAAAATCAACCTGCCCGTCCCGACCAGTTGATTGATGCACTCACACGCCAAATCGCGCTGCTCGATCAAAAACATGCGGCGGGTGAACTGCCCCATGACATGTGGCATCAACAAAGAAAACCGCTGCAAGCGCGATTGGAAGAACTTCAAGGAAATAACTGATCGGACAAATTAGCTCCCGTCAGACATCGTATTGACAGGCATTTATGGACACGTTAACCGCACCGACACCCAATTACTTAATCGACATCCAAAATCTGGTGAAAGCTTATGACTTGATACCTGTGCTGCGGCAGCTCACGTTACAAGTCACGCGCGGAGAATTTGTAGCGCTCTTAGGGCCAAACGGCAGCGGGAAATCGACCCTGCTGCGGATGCTGTGCGGTTTAAGCCGCCCGACTGGTGGCATCATTCGCATCGGCGGTTGGGAACTCCCACGCGAATCGGCAGCAGTACGGGCGCAAATTGGGCTGGTCAGTCACAAATCTCTGCTGTACGACAATCTGAGCGCCCACGAAAACCTGCGCTTTTTCGCCAAGCTCTATAACCTGCCCGATAACCAGATCGAAGCCCGTATTCGTACCTTAATGACAGAAGTGGGGCTGCACAAGCGAACCCATGACCTCGTGCGAACTTTTTCACGCGGGATGCTGCAACGTCTGAGCATCGCACGCGCACTACTCCACAACCCCGATATTCTCCTATTGGATGAACCCTACACCGGACTTGATCAAGATGCCTCATCGGTATTGGATGGTCTTTTGCTGGCAGCTCATGCTGATGGGCGCACCATTGTCATGACAACCCACGATTTGCACCGTGCGGCGACGCTGCCCACACGCATTGTCATTCTGTCACGTGGCGTTATCGGCTATGACCAACCCGCTGGAATTGGATCAATCGAGCTGGCAGCACTGTATACCGAAATCACGTCAATGGTGACATCTAGATAATAAGCACATTACAAATTGTACGTTTCCGTTTAGATAACTTGTGTAAAAATGATTTACGTGTCGCGGTTTAAGGGCCAAGGAATAAGATACTGCCAGTATGAAAACACCTTTTTTGCGAACCGTCTTGGCCGTTGTTCGGAAGGATTTACGGGCTGAACTCCGAAGCCGCGAACTCATCAGTTCGATGGCCTTGTTTGCACTGTTGAGCATCCTCATATTTAGTTTCGCGTTAGAGCTGGATCGTGAAGCGCGTGAATCGGCGATTAGCGGGGTGCTGTGGGTAACGGTGATTTATGCCAGCACAATTGGCCTGAACCGCAGCATGGCGATGGAACGAGAGCAGGCTAACCTGGACGGGATGTTGATTGCTCCGGTTGACCGAACAGCAATTTTCTTCGGCAAGTTAGCGGGTAATCTCATTTTTGCAGTGATTGTTGGGCTAATCCTGCTGCCAATCATGACCATCCTTTATAACAAATCTCTCGTCATTCCGGCTGTTCTTGCGATTTTATTACTCGGCACAGTAGGTTTTTCGACGGTGGGAACGCTGCTGGCGACAATGACCGTCCAAACCCGCGCTCGAGAAAGTTTGCTGCCGATTGTCATGCTGCCTATTACGCTGCCGATGATGCTGGCAGCGGTGCGTGCCACAACGGGCGTTTTAAATGGCTCTCCACAGGATGATGGTGTGACATGGCCGCAGATTCTCATAGTGCTGGATGTGGTGTATTTAGCAGCCAGTTTCCTCTTATTTGAATTTGTGATTGAGGAGTAGTTTTCTGAAAACACTCTTAAGGAAAGTATAGATTTTTGCAGATTTTGAACCGACCAGCTAGAATTTTGGGGATATGGAATAAGGAGTTATAAGTTATGAGTGCAGTACAGAATTTCCCACTGCAAGCGGCGGAGGTCGTTCCAACCAACGTCACCCGCACACGAATTTTAATCGGGTTAACCATTGTGACCGTTGTATTGGTGGCGCTGGGAGTAGCAATGGCCCTCGCTTACGCACCAACCGAAGCCGCGCAGGGCGAAGTACAGCGTATTTTCTACATCCACCTTTCAGCTTTTGCCGGCTCGTTTATTGCCTTTAGTACAACGGTCGTGGGTGCAGCCTTATATTTGCGAACGCGCAAAGTCAAATGGGACACACTAGCACTGGCAGGTGTTGAAGTCGGTATGGCACTGGCTCTGATGAATCTGGTTACAGGCATGATTTGGGCGCGTCCAATCTGGAACACATGGTGGACATGGGACCCGCGACTGACATCGGAAGCCATCATGATTTTGACGTACGCGGCTTATCTGATGCTGCGTAATGGTGTTGAAAATCCCGAACAGCGTCGGCGTTTTGCTTCGGTGTACGGCATACTCGCCATGACAACCGTCATTGCTGTATTGGTTATCACCCGTATTCGCCCCGATACTATTCACCCGGTCGTGATTGGCCCCAGCCCACAGAACACTGAGGGCGGCTTCGAAATGACTCAGCGGATCGGCTCGACCATCGGCATCAACTCAACCATTTGGAGCATCTTCGTACCGCTGACACTTATCTGGTGGCGCATCCGCCTGGAAAATCTGGCAGAACGGGTACGTGCGGTTAAGACACAGGTTTTATCAGGACAGGAGCGCTAACATGAATGGGACAACACCTGATACCGTTTCATATCTTTATCTGGGATTGGCAGTCGTCGCCGTAATCGGCGTCGGGTTCATCGGCAGCATCGTTCTCCGGTTCCGCAACCTGCATAAAGATTTACAGGTCATGGAACAACTGCGCGACGACAAATAAAGCGGGTTGATATTCACAAATTCGAGGAGAGATGAGGGTAAAGCTCATCTCTTTTCATTTGGCGACACAGTATAAAGGTAAACATCAGACATTGCGTTTACCCTTCCCCGATATATACTTTTCCGTATGACATACCAATTCAACATAAAAACGTTTTTTAGCGGGAACCGATTATTCGCTGCTGGACTGCTGACCGCCTGTTTAGTGTTGGTCGGCTGCCAACCAAATGCGACTGCTGAGCAGAATTTGCCACCAACCGCCGTACCCTTCCCTACAGTGACTCCAGGACGACAGATCAAAGGTGTACTGCCGGAAGTAGTCGGCATTCCGCTGAACGGCGTGGGGTTATCCAATCCGGCAACAGCGGTAGCGCTGGCGAACCAGCCGACCGCTACACCTGATTACAAAGCCTGCCCCGCTGCCGGTAATCCAACCATTGACCAACGATCACGACCGACCAACGGGCGCACGACAGTGGCCGCGATATTGTCTTATCTGACGAACGGGGGCGCGCCATCCACTGTCAGCAACGTGTTGAGTTCATGGGATTTTCTGGGTAAGAACGGGATTGTTCGGTCAGACGTGGACTTCACCGGCGAAGGAACGCCCGATGTCTTGATGAGCTATGTGGCACCGGATGATGGCGGAACACTGACCATTTTAAGCTGCGTGGCGGGTCAATTCACAATCTTGTATCAGATCATTACGGGTGGAGACGCGCCGCAAATCATGGACATCGCGGATATGAACGCGGATAACAAGCCCGATGTTCTGTTCGACAGTTACGGATGCAGCAGCGAAGACAAGAAAAATTGTACCTATCGTACTCAATTAATCACGTGGCAGCCGGAAGACGGACAATTTATCAGTGTCCTCAATGGGCCGATTATCAGCACTGAGCCACTCACTTTCAAAGACGTGGATAATGACCGTATACAGGAATTGGTCGTCAAGCTGACTGATACCGGCAATGCCAGCACAGGCCCGCTGCGTACGGGGGTCAACATCTACGACTGGAACGGGACAGGTTACGTGCTTTCCATCGTACAGCTTGATCCCCCACAATTCCTCATCCAGGTGGTGCAGGAAGGCGACAGCAACTTCGCCCGACAGGCGATGGATAAGGCCATTCCACTGTATCAGCAGGCGCTTTCCAGTAGTTCGCTGCGTTATTGGCTGAACGACGAGCCAACTTACATCAAGAGTTATATTTACTACAAGCTGCTGTTGGCACAAGCCTATGCCGATGATAAAGGCTTACTCAACACTTTTCAAACTGCTTTAGCTGCCTATCCCGACCCGAATAACGCGCCCGTTTATGTGGCGATGATTAACAGCTTTTGGAATGGATACCAAGTGACGAACAATTTACATAGCGCGTGTCAGGAAGTGCAGGCTATAATCAGCGCACGTCCTGATGCAGTCGGGCTGCTCAACCGCTACGGCAGCCGCAGTCCGGCAATTGCGGCACAGGATTTGTGTCCGTTTTAGTCATCAGTTATCAGTGGGCAGTCAACAGTTCTAGAAGTGTTTAGACGGTTAGCAGTCATTGAGGATTGATGCCAATCTACATTTAGAGGCTATTCATGTCTGATTTGTTGAAATATTACCAGACCCGTCAGCAAGAAATGGTTGATTTTCTGACCACGTTGGTGAATTTTGAAACACCAACATTGGACAAGGTGCATGTTGATAAGCTAGGCGCATTTTTGGAGGAGCAGTTCCGCTCGTTGGGTGCTACATCGGTCACCCGCTACGCGCAAGAAAAAGTTGGCGATATGCTGCTCGCTAAGTGGAACGAAGATGCTCCCGGCAAGCCAATTATGTTCCTGATCCACATTGATACCGTGTGGCCGCTGGGAACACTGGCCGAGCGTCCGGTCAAGATTGATGAAAATGGCGTGCTATTTGGCCCCGGCGCGGTCGATATGAAAGGTGGTATCACTCTCGCCGTGTGGTCGATTCGGGGACTGGTTGAGCGCGGCGAGCTGCCCAACCGTCCAATCTGGATACTGATGACCAGCGATGAAGAAGTGGGCAGCATCTACTCGGAAGCGACCATTCGCGAAGTCGCTGCAAAGGCCGGACTGGTGCTGGTGATGGAGCCTGCAACCAAGGAAGAAGCCCTCAAAACATGGCGCAAAGGTGTAGGCAATTACACGGTGACGGTTGAAGGACGCCCCTCACATGCCGGTAATGCGCCGGAGCAGGGCATCAACGCCGTGATTGAACTGGCGCAGCAAGCGCTCAAGATTAACCAGCTAAACGATCTCAAGAATGGCACGTCCGTTTCCGTGACGGTGTTTCATGGTGGATCGGCGACCAATGTGATTCCGGCGAAGGCTACAGCGGAAGTCGATGTGCGAACACTGACCGAAAAAGATTGGAACAACATCCAGGAAAAACTCATGGATGTGACACCGTTTATCCCCGGCGCAAAGGTGAGCGTCACACCCGGGCACGCTCGTGGTCCGATGGAGCATAACGAACAGATGGTGCGCTCGTTCGCCCAATGTAAGGCGATTGGTGAGCGCTATGGGCTGACTATCCGCGAGGACGGCAGCGGTGGCGGTTCAGACGGGAACTTTACGGCGATGATGGGCATCCCGACTCTGGATGGACTTGGGCCTCAGGGTGACGGCTTACATGCGCTGCATGAACAGGTTGTAGTGGCGAGTTTACCGCGACGCGCGACGCTGCTGGCGGGTATGCTCAAAGAGTGGGACATGCAAGGCTAACCACAAAACACAAAGAGAAAAGGCAAGAGGGATGAGAGGTTCATCCCTCTTTTTATTACGAAACATTACACATATGGCAAAATTGGCAGCAATTTCGGCAATGGCAAATTGGCAAATGTCGGAAAAGTCTTCGCAGTCGTCAGTGGAAGGCGCAATTGAATGCTTTTCTGCCACAAAAATAGTATTCATTGTTCGCAAAATTCGGTTGCAAAATGGCTGTTTTTCGGCTAAAACTATCTCCACCGTTTAGTGAGGTGATGCCTCACTTGAATTATAATTCATTTTAGAACATTTGTATTACATCGTCAAGCCAGTTCAGTTCGAGTTTTCCAACTTTTGAGGGTCTATCAAAACAGAACTTCGAGTTGTCCATTCAGGCATTGGCGCAGGGTGGCGGGATCGTCAGGCAGATAATAGATCACCCGAAAGCGCGGGTCCTGGACAAAGTTTTCGGCAATCAAGCGAAACTGAGCGAGGCCGCTGCGGGTCACAAGCTGCATAGGCACGAGCGGACGCATTGGAACCTGTACACGAGCCGCCAAACTGCCATTCTCCCAATACTGCACAAAGGCTGGAACGGTACGCATTTCATCAATAAGCGTGTTATAGAGTAATTGATTGCCGCAGCGCTGATGCTCGTATTGGATAACGCGAATCTGCGCTGAGAAAAAAGTGCCGGTATTGAGGATAGCATCCGCAATCCCAGCGACCGAATCAAAAATGAGACGCGGTAACAACGGCGTGCGAACGCGCGTATTCAATCCATGAAACATATGGGCGGTCTGATCGTTCCATGCCAGCAGGCGATGACCACAATCCAATAAATACACCGGAATGGTCTGCCCTTTCACCTGTGCATGGAAGATGTCTACCGCCCATTGAATTTCGGCGTCGTCGGGCAGCGTGATGGGAATAGAGTAGCCAAATAAGGCAAGCACCTCACGCCGTTCGATGAAACGTGTGCCGAGCGCGTCGAGGATGCGGTTCAACGTGTCCTGTTCAGGTTGCTGGACTTTGCCAAGTTCCAGACGCTGGAGGTAGCCGATGCCCAAATTGGCGTCCAGTTCGACATCAAGCTGCGTTTTGCCGCAGGCTTCACGCAAGGCTCTGAGGCGAAGGCCGCCAGATGTTTGGGGCTGTTTAAGATGACTCATCCAATTCGACTCCACAGTCTATGACAGTTCATCAGTACTATCTTACAATAAATGAAAATCAATAGGCGCTGAAAGTTGCTGTTCATGATTGAAATTGTTTCTGTCCAAACCGGCGATGCGTTAGAAGAAATGATCAAGCTTGCACAGGAATACGTGAACTGGATGATGGCTGAAGTTGAGGCACGGTACCCTGTTTTGGACACAAACGAATTTGCCTCCGAACACACTTATGATGATGTGCGCAAGAAATATCCGGGTGAACATGTGCCACCCTACGGCTGTATGCTGCTCGCAATGCAGGATAAACAGGTTTGCGGGTGTATCGCGCTAGCAAAGCTGACGCCTACGATTTGCGAAATGCGGACGCTGTACGTCCGACCAGAGGGGCGCGGCGCGGGCGTTGGACGGCGCTTGGCGCAAGCGTGTTTGAATGAGGCGCGAAGATTGGGTTATCAAACGATGCGGCTGGATACACTGCGTTTTATGGAGAGCGCCCAAAAGTTGTACAAGTCGATGGGGTTTTATGATATCGAGCCGTACCTCGATATGTCGGAGGCGTTGAAACGGCATATTTGTTTTATGGAGATGACGTTATAACAACGTCGTTAAATCCCAGCGGGAGGATCTGTGATCCTCCCTTACGACAACGCAGTGCATTTGTATTGAGACTACCCTATGCCCGCTACCGGAAAATCAGACTTCTAATCCGGTTGATAACGCAGGGGCGAACGTAAGGTCGGGCTGAGGAACAGGATTTCAGGCGCAATACTGAGATCAGGTGAAAGTGCTTGATCGACTATTGGAGCGACCTGAGCACGTTGTTGGTGAGCGAAGGATTCGCTGGCATAGGCGGTAATGACCACTAATTCATCGGCGTTTTGAAAAGCCGGATGACGCGGAAAGGTGTTCGGACTCATCTCGGCAACGAATAAACCGCGCAGTTGTATTCCAGCGCTCGAATAGGCTGGCATGACCTGAGATTGAAAAGCGCCAATCAGAGCATCCCGCTGACCGGAATTGGCCCGGTAGATGTCTACTGCGATCAGGCCAGTATCCGGCGAGATTGTGGCATCGGCCAGCGCTGCGGACATGGTCTGTGAGGTTTGTCCGCAAGTCAGATCAAGGCTGGTGTCGAGCGGACGCAGAAGATGTACGTTATCCGAGTCGATAATCATGCCGTTTGTCGTGGCACGATGCTTTTTCCAGACCGGCCCATCATAAAAGGCGTGGAGGCTATCGCCGCGCGTTTGCATGTTTTTATAGGCACGCATCCAAACGTAATGATCCGGTACGCCCAGGAGACGAAATTGACCGAGGACGTGCATATTCTCAGCTTCTAGAGTCGTGACGAAATTGGCTTCAAAGTAGTCAATGAAGTGTTCGCGCATATTCGGCTTCAGCAGATAGTTACGAATTTCGAAGACGTTGAGTGACATGATTTACACCTATTAGAAGAATATTTTGTGAGGGAAGTTTATCTCCCGCCCTAACCCGCACGTGAGGTGGGAAACATTCAAATTTAAGATTATTCGATACGTGTGAAGTCTGTGATCCAATTTGTTTCCCAGGTCGCACCACCATCGGCAGACAGGGCCTGTTCCCACCGAACCGAATTCGGCGTGATGTTCGACCAGAGGTAGCGACTGTAGATATAGCGACCGTTATGCGGTTCGTGGGCATAAAATTTGCCAGTGCCATTTTTCGCGTCAAATGAGCCGATCATGGGAATGTCGATGAAGCCGCTGCCGGTTGCTGCCCAATAAAGCCGCCATTCACCCGTTTTTTGGTCGTAGAGGCGAAGCGTAACACCCTGTACAGGGCCATTTTCGCGCTGGAATACCACTTCATCAAAGTTGGCTTCACCGCCCAGAATATTGCAAACATCGGATACGCCCTCGAATTCATCCCACTCGGTACAGCCTACCAGCCGTTCGCGCAGACGTCGATTATGCCCTTTCCATTTGCCAACGAAAAAGTCAAAATCGCGCGAACCATCACGGAAACTGCGTGTGTCAGTCATGAGAAGTTGTCCTTTTAAATGTCTATCAAAAGCGCTATACGCGGGTGTGTTCCATAATCCAGTTGGTTTCCCATGTTTTGCCGCCATCGATGGAAAGCGCTTGTTCCCACTGACAAAAAGTTGGGGAGATTTTCGACCAGATGAAGCGGCTGTAGACATGCTGACCTTGATGGGTTTCCTGAGCGTAAAATGCGCCGATTCCGTTTTTCTCTTTGAAAGAGCCAATCATCGGAATATCGAGCATGGCGCTGCCGGTAGCCGCCCAATACAGACTCCATTCGCCGGTTTTTGCATCGTAGAGGCGCATGGTCATGCCATTTCCAGTACCAATTGCGCGGTGCATCACGCTCTCGTCAAAATTAGCCGCGCCGCCCAGTATGTATTGTGCGTCGCAGGTGCCGTCGAATTCCTCCCAATCGGTGCAGCCTACCAGCCGTTCACGCAGGCGGGTGTGATGCACTTTCCATGAGCCAATAAAAAAGTCGAAATCGTGCGATCCGTCGCGAATAAGGTGTGTTTCAGTCATTCAAAAGTGTCCTTCGGCTGTAATGAAAATCGGTCACTATTTACAGTGTCATCTCGAATGCGGTGAGAATCAGTCCTCATTGAAACGCGTTTATGAAGATGAACGAGAGACGTGGTATCCGAGGGAATGAACAGGCTAATTGCCCGATGGGAAATAACTTCCCAATATGGGATATAGTTCATATGCAACTGAATATCATCTATGAGTAAACCTTATGAGCGCACTTAAGCGTATTATCACAGCCATTGTTATGATCGTCGTTCTAACCATCGTCGCGGTTATAGCGATATTGATCTTTCCCAAACTCGGAGCAACGGCCATAAAAACGTTCACTTATCAGCAGTATGAAGTCATCATCTATGGTTATTCACTGCCAACGTTTGCGATGCCCGGTCAAGGTGGTGATCGAGATGGTTTTGCCCGCGTCTTTAACATGGACAGCGGGAAACTGCTGTGTGAATTGGATGTTCCTCAAGCCGGGCATATTTATGAAAACGACGTGCGATGGTGGCCGGAAGCCGTTACGTTACCAGGAAATGACGGTTTTCAGGACTGCCCCTTATCGTAGTTCCCCTATCAAAGGCGGTTATAATCAGACCCCATTCAACCGCGATGGATGGGATAACCCATGTACAGCCCGACAACACGTTTATTGACTGTTTTAGAAGTCCTCCAGTCGAAGCCGGCGGTAAGTGGGCCGGAGCTTGCCAAAAAGCTGGAAGTGAAAGTACGCAGTGTACGGCGCTACGTCACAATGCTGCGCGATATGGGGATTCCGGTGGAAAGCGAACCGGGGCGCTACGGAAATTATTATCTGAGGCCGGGGTTTCGCCTGCCACCGTTGATGTTCAGCAATGACGAAATTATGGCGGTGAGTCTGGGCTTGATGCTGGCGCGGAAGGCAGCGGCTACGCAAAGCAGCGGCGTTGAAAGCGCGGCGGCTAAGATTGAACGGGTGCTGCCATTGGAACTGCGGCAGCAAGTGTGGGCGCTGCAAGAAACGCTGGTGTTTAATCTAGATACGCGCGAGTCGCCACCTTCAACCACGATTGTCACAGCCGTAACGATGGCTGCCCATGAACGCAAACAGTTGGTAATTGAGTACGAATCGTACACCCATGAGATTACTGAGCGCGTGATTGATCCGTATGGCATCGCGGTACACACGGGCATCTGGTATGCGGCTGGTTACTGCCACCTCAGGCACGATTTGCGGACATTCCGGCTCGACCGCATCCACGCCGCGCGATTAATGGACGATACATTTAAGCGCCCGAAGGATTTTGATGTGCTCGGTCATGTGCTGGATGCGATTGCCCAGCAGCCGGGGAGTTGGACCATCGAAATCCGCATGAAAACCACTCTGGAAGAGGCGCGGAGGGTTTTCTCGCCCACGATGGCGTTATTGGAAGTCGATGGCGACGAGGTGGTGATGCGCTGTTATACCAACCAACTCGATTGGATCGCCCAATGGACACTGCGTATCCCCTGCCCATTTGTGATCGTACAGCCCGTAGCCCTACGGGAAATGGTGAAGGATGCAGCCGAAAGGGTGCTGCAGATGGTTGGGCACAACAAATTCTGACGGATATGCAAGCACTGATTCCGATTACTGCGACGGCAAACAAAGCCTGTTCTCTACAGACTGCGCCAGATTTTGCGGACGTGACAGCCGAGAATATCCTCGACAGTATGAAGCTGCTGGTCGTCGAGGTCGGCTTTGGGGTTGAAAGTTTCGAGCGAGAAACGGGCGAAACCGGCAGGCCATTGATAGTTGAGATCATTCAAAGAGGTACCTGCGCCGCAGCACGGCATGGTAATACCCAGATCAGAAAAGTGGGCTGCGTAGGCGGCATCCATCATTTGATTCCAGTCCGACGTTGAGAGTTCGGTACCACAAACGGGGCAATCAACACGCTCGAAATTCGAACCTTGATCGACAAACGTGACTGTATCCAATGACATCCAAACGATGTCCGTGGCTTCGGGCAGCAACGACAGCAAATAGTCATTAGCGGCCTGTGCGCGATCAGGCGGCGGAATATGTTCAGGGTTAGTAGGAATAAGGATCAGAAAATGGTCAGTCATACAACGATTATAGGTTGGGGAGCGGGGTCACGTTCAATAAGATTGAAGCGTGACCCTAAACCTTTATGCTCTCCCAACTATACAGCGCGTTTAAGCAATCAATTCCAATCAGGGCAGCGGCAAGGCTGTTGATTGAGAAGCGGCTTTGACTTCTTCGGCAGTGACTTCATGCCCCTGTAGGCTGGAGAGGTAAATGCCTTCCGAGATGAGCATGGTGTTGAGGGCAATTTCCGCCGAGGGTAATAATTCTACGCGGCCTTGCAGTGCGGCCACCCAATGATGCTGCGAACTATCATAGGCATCACCGGTATCACCCACATTGTGGATGCGCCAATTGAATCCCCCAAGGTCAGATTTGCTGTCGAGATCAAGATCACCGACGCTGCGGAAATAGCCGAACGGATCAAGCCGGACGCCGCCTTCCGAACCGACCACCACCGAGCCGCCAAGGGTATCGAGGTTGATAGCCCAGGCTTCGATAATGTCCAGGCTGACGCCACCTGTCAGACGGATGAAACCCAGGCCCAGTTCTTCTACGTCATAGTTACTGAGCTTTTGACGCTTTTCGTCCATCGCGATTTCTTGATGGGTTTGGCCCGATATGGTTAGGGGCGCGGGGTTGCCGAGCAAATAGAGAACCTGGGCGATGTGATAAACGCCCATATCATAGAGCGCACCGCCGCTGGCATGTGTTTTTTGGACGAAAAGCGGTGTGCCGTAGCCATCAACATAGGGACGTCCACGCCGACGATGCCCGACTGAACGCGCATGATACAGCTTGCCGAGCTGACCGCCGTCGATCAACGCTTTAGCAGCTTTGGTTTCATCCGAATAGAGCGAGAAGAATTGAATGGCAAGTTTACGATTTACTTCGTGGGCGGTCGCCAGCATTTTTTCGGCATCGACATAAGCACCTGCCATCGGCTTTTCGCAGTAGACATGCTTACCCGCTTGCAGCGCCGCAACAGTCATGGGCATATGCATGTTATTGTGCAGGCAGACATCGACGGCTTCGATGTCCTCGCGCTTCAATAAATCCTTGTAATCCTTATACACATCGGGGATGTTGTAAAGCGCGGCCACACGGCGGGCTTCGGCCTCGTTAATATCTGAAATCGCCACGATATTGGCATTGGGAATCTTGCTGTAGCGTTCGAGGTGGTGTTTGCCAATTTGCCCAACCCCTATCACCCCGATACGTATTGGTGCATCAGCCATTTTTAAACTCCAGAAAATACAAAGAAACGTAATTAAACAGCAGCAACAACCTTTTCTATGAAGGCCATTGATTTGCGAACCGCGCCATATTCGTCATCGTCCGAAGGAAGGGATTCAATACCCCAGCAGCCATTGTAACCTGCTTTAACCAACATTTTGATCAACCGGGCAAGATCTTCCTCAAGGGTTTGACTGTTTTCCTGTGTTCGGAATAGGTCGATGTGGACATCCTTAGCGCGAGATACCCCTAACTGCCAGCCTTCTTCACGCGTTCCCTTCGCCCAGTTACGCGAGTCAAACAGCAGCGTCAATCCATCGACCGCGTCTAACACACGGATGACATTCTTGGGGATATTAGATGCGCCCCAATGATTTTCGATGCTGACCCGCACCCCTGCTGCCCGACCGTGATTGACAATATCCTGAAGGCCATCGCCGATAATTTCAAACATGTCGTCAGGCAGTTCAGGTTTGCCGCCGGTATCGGTACGCATGGACTCGGCACCCAAACGACGCGCGACATCCAACCATCGGTAGGCACAAGCGCGGTTGGCGACACGTGCCTCCATAGTCGGCTCCCAAACATGCGATCCGTCAGCGGCCAGACAGCCAAAAGGTAAACCAACAATATCGGCAGCCACTTTGACACGAGCCACATAATCCAATCCCGCCGGAGAAAAAGTCGCCTGCGCGGGATTGTTACTCGCGCGGATTTGTTCATCTTCGATAATCAACGGGACGAGATGACCGTTCCAGGGATCTAACTGCGTACAGCCCAGCGCTTTGCAGTCGGTGATGTATTTGAACATATCCTGGCGACCGGACTCAAGTTCCCGGTGAAAGCTGTAAGAAGCCACACTAAATTTCATATCAAACTCCTTTTCTAAAAAGTGTTTTTAAATAGGGGAGCGCTCCCATATTAGGTAACAAAAAGTTGCTGTGTCTGCGGGATTGTAACGCTATTAGAAGGGGGAGGATAGCACCATACCAGCCTGATAGGGTGCTTGTTGTTCTATGCCGACAGCTTGGAGTTAACGATGGAGATAATTAGCTGGCCCGAAATACAGGGAGTGTTTCAAGCGGGATAGTCGAAGACAAACGTACCATACGGTCACAGGTATTGGCGGTACAGCGGCAAATCTCGGCACAATCCAGCAGTTGACGATCACCATTTGCTAACCGTTCACACGCCTGAGCGCAGCGCGTACACGAGTCGCCACATAGAGCAGCCGTTAATCCTTGCAGTTCCGAATTACGCAGCAAGAAATTAGCGTTGGTCTGGCAGCTTTCGGCACAATCCAGCAGCAACGTTATCTGACCGGGCAGCGCGTAATTTCCACTGAGTTCCATACAATGGTAAACCGTTGCCAAACAAAGCTGATGACATTCAAAGCAATTTTCAATGCACTGTTGTATTTCGCGGGGCATATGTTGAAACTTGGTCATATATTCCATAAAGACATCCTCGATAGTTTACTCACAAATGAGTGATACTCAGGTGTCTTTAATCTGACCATAAGAGATTGGATAGGACATCGCCCACAAGACCTATTATAACTACGCTTACAGGCGCATTTTCACTCATCCCGCGCTTATAGGAAGCCGCAACACTCCCTATACGGCACAGAAGTTTGCCAGACGCCCATCGGCGGGTTAAGGTCAATAGAGTCATTATTTATACTGGTGAATTTGATGCCCTCTAAAGAAAAGCGTAAGTTACCGCTGGCGACTCGTCAACGCGCCGTACTCGACATTCCGCTTACAAGCTTGATGTGGCCGGATGGAAAAACCCCTCAACTGCCAGGCGGCGCGGCGTGGGAAGGTGACCTGGGATTAAACGACCTCGTAAAAGTGTTGGCATTGAACGCGCGTTATACCTCTTATGTACGACAAATATTAACGGCGCTCACCACTGATGGTGCGGTCATCCGCTGGCGACAGGCAGTGCTGACAGATTTTCTGGCTAATCCGGCGCTGGTCGAAACTGCGATTGGCTTGCTCAAACGGTTGGCGAGTTTACAAGCGGGAAGCCCTTTATTGGGTAAACGTCAGCGTAATTTATTACTGGAAACAGCGGATCATCTGGCAGAACTGGACTCGTTTGTGCAGGTGGTAGAAGACTTACACGCCGCATTAACCACTGCAAATTTGCAATCCGACGCGCTGCGAGAGGTACGGCAAAATCTGGGCGCATTGGTGGCCGACCCGAACTTCAAAGCGTTGCAAGCCGAGTTACCGGAGCTACGCGGCCCGCTGGATCGCATCACCAGCTTAACGGTTGGCATCAATCTGGACGTGGAGCTTCGGCCTGAGTCGGCGGTGCTGCTCAGCATCAATGATTACAAAGTCGGCAGCAACGCATCATGGGTGCTGCGTGTGATGGGCATCGGGCAAGATGATATGGATGATGCCGGAATCGGCCATTTACACCGTGTTCCCGAAGAGTTGAGCCAGCGACCATTATCACCACTGTTTCAAGATTTAGACCGTTTATTGACGCAGATTGCACAGCCCATCGCACGCGTGCTGAACAAATACGCGCGGACAGGCAGCGGCGCTCTGGCCTATCTCGAATACGAGCTGGCGTTTTTCGCAGCGGCCGCACAGATGATTCAAAAGGCTAGAACCAAAGGGGTAGCATTCTGCGTACCTGAAGTTGCTGAGGCGGATGAACGGCTGATGCAAATTAGTCATCTGACGAATATGGCGCTGGTATTGACGCAGCCGGAACGCGTGGTACCAAGTGATGTCCTCTTCGATGATAGTGGGCGTATCGCTATTTTGACGGGACCCAACAGCGGAGGCAAAACGACTTATCTGCGCAGTGTCGGTTTGGCACAGGTGTTATTTCAAGCGGGTTTGCTGCTGCCAGCTAAATCAGCCCGTCTTAGCCCCATAGACAAAATGTTTACGCACTTCCCTGCTCTCGAAACCCGTCAGGAGGGCCGACTGGCCGAAGAAGCCGCGCGACTGCGGGGTGTTTTCCAGGAAGCGACCGGGCATAGTCTGGTGCTGTTGAACGAAACTTTTTCCAGCACATCATCCGGCGAGGCAATTTATCTGGCAGAGGACATATTATGTGGACTGCGGGCTATTGGGGCGCGGGCCATTTTCGCGACTCATCTTATCGAACTGGCCGAAAGAATCGACAGTATTGAGCGTGCGGTTAGCGGCGATAGTAGGCTCTATAGTTTGGTCGCCGGGATAACCATTGGTGATGCCGGTGAGGGAACGCCCACGTATCAGATCATACGCGGGCTTCCGCTGGGCCAAAGTTATGCACGGGAAATTGCACGGCGGCACGGCATCAGCCTGGAACAAATTCTCGCCAACCGTGAACAGAAAAAACTCAACGCAAAGACTTAATAAGCCCATGGCGCAAAGAAGACATGAAATCCCAAGCTACACTGACAGCGGCTCGTAGCGAAAGGCTTTGATTTTCTCGACCACGGTTGCCAGATCCGATTCAGTCAGGCTGTTATAGAACGGCAGCCGTAACAAGCGATCACTAATGTCTTCGGTCACCGGGCAATCACCGACTTTGCCACCGAACTTTATGCCCATATCGGACAGATGCAGCGGCAGATAATGAAACACACTGTAGATGCCATGCGACTTGAGGTACTCGATCATCGCCTGACGCTCATCCAGCGAGGGCATCAGCAGATAAAACATGTGGAACGACTGCTCACAATCGCCGGGGATAACAGGTAATTGTACGCCGCGTTCGGCTGCCCAATCAGCTAAATTAGTGTTGTAATAGGTCCATATATCCTGACGCTGTTCCTGTATCAGATTACGCGCTTCAAGCTGGGCACAGAGGAAGCCAGCCAATATATCCGAAGGCAGATAACTGGAGCCAACGTCGACCCATGTGTATTTATCGACCTGACCGCGGAAGAAACGGCTGCGGTTCGTGCCCTTTTCGCGGATAATTTCGGCGCGTTCAATATATTTCGGATCATTAATCAGAAGTGCCCCACCCTCCCCGCAGGTGAAATTCTTGGTTTCGTGGAAACTCTGTGTGGCGAGGCTGCCAAAGGTTCCGAGATACTTGCCTTTATAACGACCGAATAAACCGTGTGCGTTATCCTCCACCACCACCAGATTATGACGTTGGGCGATGCTCATGATGGCCGTCATCTCACAACCGACGCCAGCATAATGCACTGGCACAATCGCTCTGGTACGTTCTGTAATCAAACTTTCGAGCTTGGTTTCATCAAGGTTGAGCGTGTCCGGACGAATATCGGCAAATATCGGGCGCGCCCCGCGCAGCACAAAGGCATTCACAGTGGTCACAAAGGTGAACGCCGGAAAAATAACCTCGTCGCCGGGTTGAATATCCAGCAGAATTGCCGCCATCTCAAGGGCGTGGGTGCAGTTGGTGGTCAGCAGCACTTTCGGCACATTAAGCGCCGTTTCCAAAATGGTGTGGCAGCGTTTGGTAAAACCACCGTCACCTGAAATATGCCCTTTGACAACCGCCTCGGTAATATAAGCCATTTCATTGCCCATCAACGTGGCGCGGTTAAACGGAATTTTGTAATCACTCATATTGCTGGTCTGCCTTCTCACTATGCAAATCGGTGGTACGGTTCAGGTCTTCGGAAGATTATGCAGTCGCAAATCTATCCGCCTCAAATATTGACTTTATGATACCAAAGCTAAAACGGCCCCCAGAACATAGATTAGCACTACAACACTGAACAAAGCCAGACCAATACCGATCCAACTTGCCCCATGCAGCGATTTCGATCTCATCCACAAAATCGCGGTAGATCATAACGTATGTGGCTCCAAACGATAAGATTAGAAATTTCATGACGCGCAAACTTATGAATCCTGAACTATTTGACGCGAATCCGGCATTGATCTACACTACGCGGCTAGATCAATAATACTTTCTTTATAATAGGATTTGGCGATGACGGTTTCGCTGGATAATTCGAAAGCTGTTTATCAGGGCATCAAAGACGCAGGGGTGCATTTCATCACCGCGCTGCCGGAAACATGGCTGGTTTATTTGCTGCAGCTCGCCGAAGAAGATCCCGACATGCGGCTGGTCGAGGTGGCAAAGGAAGAAGAAGCCATCGGCATCGCGGCTGGCGCACACTTCGCCGGCACGCCTCACGTCCTGCTGATGCAAAATCACGGCTTTCTGGCAGCCATCAACGGCATTGTGTCGCTGGCGATGTTGTACCGCATACCGTTGTGTATGCTGATCGCCCATCGCGGGCATATGGGCGAACCTTATCCCTGGCATACGCAGGGCGGCATCGTCACCGAGCCAGTGCTGCGCGCACTGAATATCCCCTTTGATTATGCCCGCGACCCCAAACTGGTTGGCAAGCAGATCAAACAGGCCTATACCTATTCCTTGAGCGCACTGTCACCGGTAGCGCTGCTGCTCAGCCGCGATTTGATGGAGGATTAACCACATGAAACGCGCCAAGTGTATCGAAGCGATTTATCCCGAACTGCAAGATAAGCTGGTGGTGACGATCATGGGAGCCTGTGCCCAGGAACTGTATGATCTCGGTCACTGCGAGAACTTCTTTTATCTACAACATGCGATGGGGTTAGCCTCATCTATCGGGTTGGGATTAGCGCTCAGCGAACCACAGGAAAAAGTGGTGGTGATGGATGGTGACGGTTCAGTCTTGATGAACCTCGGCACGTTAACCACGCTGGCACGGTATAAACCCGCCAATATGACACATATCATCTTCGACAACGGTAGCTTGCTTTCAACCGGGGGTTTCGCCTCGCATACGACGTCGGGCATCACCGATTTGGCGGCGATTGCCAGAGGCGCGGGTATCGCCAATGTGGCATCTGTCAGCACCCCGATGGATTTTATCGGCGCGGTGGCAGACGCTTTCGAGCGCGATGAATTTAGCGTGGTCGTCGCCAAAGTCGAAGCCGTTGGGCCGGATCACTTTGGCATGGATCTCAAGCTGCCGGAGAACGCGTTCCGTTTCGAGCGTTACATCAAAGAACGTCGACAAATGCGCGAAAAACTGAAATCATAATTCACCACAGAGACACAGAGATTTTATTGAATTTCTTGGCGTTCTTTGCGTCTTGGCGGTTCGATTGATTTATCTTTTTAATAGGAGTTTGTCATGGCTGCAAAAGTGACCGTTTTATCACTGCTGGTGGAAGAACTGAATAATGGTCGGGTGAAAGTGGTTGACCTGACGCAGCCTTTGGATAAAGATACGCCTGTCATTGATCTGCCACCGATGTTTGCCGCCTCACCCGGCTTTTCGATGCAAACCATCTCTAAATATGACGACAAAGGCCCCGCCTGGTACTGGAACACCATTCACCTTGGCGAACATACCGGCACGCATTTTGACGCACCTATTCACTGGATTACTGGCAAAGACTATGCCAATAACGCCCTGGATACCATTCCGGCGCGCAAGCTGGTCGGTCCAGCCTGTGTTATCGATGTGAGCAAGGAAGTAGCGCAGTACGAAGACTTCCTGCTGACGAAACAAAACGTGCTGGCATGGGAAGGTGAACACGGCAAAATTCAACCGGGTTCATGGGTGCTGCTGCGGAGTGACTGGTCAAAGCGCATTGGACGCGAGGCATTCTTGAACGTCAAGGCCGATGGCGCACATTCACCCGGTTGGCACAAAGATTGTGTCAGCTTCCTCGCCAATGAGCGGGATGTGTTGGGCGTAGGTGTGGAAACGGTCGGCACTGATGCGGGACAAGCCGGTGGCTTTGATGTCCCCTTCCCCTGCCACACCCTGATGCATGGCGCAGGAAAGTTCGGGCTGGCGAGTCTGACCAACCTCGACCAACTGCCACCCACCGGAGCCATCCTCATCGCCGCGCCGCTCAAGATCGTCAACGGATCGGGCAGTCCGCAGCGTGTGATCGCACTCGTACCAGCAGAATAATCAGACATTTAGTATCAGCAAAACGATTTCAACAATGGGCGAACTGATAACCATCTTCAGTTCGCTCTTTTGAATCAACACCAGGGATAAAAAAGATGCGCCTTTTATGTATGGATTGTGGCACGGAAGCGACATGGGGTGTACTCGGACGCTGCGGCGTATGTGGTGGCATCCTACAGCCCGATTACGATGATGAGCAAATCGAGCAGCTGCGTTATATCACACCCGGGCGCGGCATTGATCGCTATCGTGCTGTGTTACCCGTAGAAGCGACACAGCTGCCCTACCTCGGTGAAGGCGATACCCCGCTGATCCGCAGCAAACGTTTGGGCGAATCGCTGGGACTCGACAATCTGTACTTTAAAAACGAAGGTTTAAACCCCAGCGGTGCTTTTAAAGACCGCGCCGGAGCGATGGTCGCGGCTTTAGCCCTCGAAGCAGGCGCATCTGGCGTCGTCAGCGCATCGTCGGGAAATGCCAGTTCTGCCATCGCGGCTTACTGTGCGGCAGCCGGACTCAAATGTGTCATCCTGATGGAACCGGGCAATCCTCCGGCTAAGCTGCGCCAGACTCTAGCCACTGGTGCAACGGTGCTGCTGGTCGAAGGTATTTTCGCGCATGGCCCGGAAGCGCTGGCAACCTTCCTCACCGAAGTCGCCATACGTACCAATTACTATCTGGGCTTCGTCTGGGCACCGATCAATCCCTACATTCTCGAAGGCATTAAGACCATCGCCTATGAAGTCGTAGGACAGTTGAACAACGTACCGGATGTGGTGCTGACGCCGGTTGGCGGTGGTGATATGTTCGCGGCACAGTGGCGCGGCTATAACGAACTCAAACGCGCAGGTGTGATTGATAAGCTGCCACGTATGATCGGTGTGCAATCAGAAAATGCCCCACCGCTTTTGGAAGCCGTTCAGCAAAAGCTGCGCAGTGTGGCAACCCTACCCTATGCCAGATCCAAGATTTCAGGCATCAATGTACCCTTCACAGGCGATCATGCGCTGGCAGCCGTTCATCATTCTGGTGGCACAGCAGTTGGCATCACCGATGAAGCCGCCTTCGCCATGCAGAAGCGCCTCGCCACCGAAGAAGGCATCTGGATCGAACCGGCAGGAGCAGCACCGATTGCCGCGCTGGCATCTTTGCGCGAACAAGGGATTATTCAATCCCACGAGCGCATCGTCTGTGTGATGAGTGGTGCGGGTTTCAAAGATGCCAACCTCGCCTCAGAAGATGCCCAGCGCATCGGCCAGCAGCCCACCATCCCCTTTGATGTGGAGGCCGTGAGCCAACAACTAGAGTAAAATAGAATACCTGCTGTTAGGAGAAAATCGGTGTGCCTAGAAAATATTGTTTTGTGATGTTTGCTTTGCTGTTCATAAGCCTCCCCTTGCCCGCAAATAGTCAGGCGGGAGCCATTTCGCAAAGCATCATTATCACACCGGAGAATGCTCACGAAGTAACCTTACTTGCGGCAGTATGGCATACAAGTCAATATCTCACTGGAAGTTCAGAAGTAAAACATCGTTTTTCTCCTGACGGCTCATTGTTAGTGACGTTTGATACCGGAGCATATGGTTCCGTTGTCCGTATATGGAATACAGAAACGCTTACAGAAACCAATGAACTCGTTACATCTTCGGACTTCTCAATCGACGATATCATAGTAAGTCCCAATAATCAGCAGCTTCTTATGCAGAATAATTTTTTCGGCTTTCAGTGGTGGGATTTAGCGACTGGCAAGCGTATCGCAACCATCGGACGGTGGACCGATGATATTCGCTATAGTCCCGACAGTCGATCTATTGTGACGTTCTCAGAAACAACCTTATCTTTTTGGGATGCTTCAAATGGGCAGATTCAGAACTCATTCAATTTTACGAGTCCGTCATTCGGATTTTTTAAGCGGATTGCTTTTAGTTCTGACAGTCGCTATGTCGCGGTCGCCGCTGATAAAGAAGTTCTAGTGTGGGATGTTAAAAATGCTAAACCAGTTGCCACTCTGCATGGTTTACAAAACACGGATTACGTTTCTTTTTCGCCCGACAATACCCATATAATCGCTGCAAATTTTGTTAAGAACTTAAGCGACAGCTCGCACATAGGCATATGGGATTTATCAGACTCGGCGCAAGGTCGTATCTTTACGGCAAAAATTGCGAATGCCAGTGCGAACGGAAGTATCGGCTTGATTCAAAATGACACCGGTACCGAAATTATTGATTTGACAACAGGCAATATCAGCGCACACACTCAGGAAGAAGTATGCTATAGAATTGGTAGCAGGACCCGAAACTCAAACTCACTCAGCCCTGACGGTCGTACAATGGTTTCATGTGATGGATCAGATCTGAAATTCATTGATACATCGACTGGAACAATCCGCGCGAAAACGTCAACTAAGAATGATTTTCATTTCCTTATGTTTAGTCCTGATAGCAAGCTGCTTGCGACCGTAGTTCCGTTTAATGGATATAGTCTATCGCAATGCCGTTTACAACTATGGGATGTTCAAACAGGCAGCGAGCTTCTTAATACACCAAGTCTCTGCGAAAACGTAACTTTTAGTCCAGATGGCTCAACGATAACCTCAATGTCGCTTTACGGTAAGAGTGTTCTCGTACTGGGCATTCCGGATAGTATTCGTCCGGCCTATAGGTCTGTTCCTGCCACCGTTGTTCCAAAGGTTATTGCTGTGCGGGCGAAACCATCACTTAACGCGGAAACGACAGGACATATCAGTGGTCAAATCGTTGTTAGCGGAATCGACCCATCAGGCAAGTTTTACTATATGGAAAGTTATGGCGGGGGATGGATTAATGCTGGCAGCAGCTATGTGAGTCTGGGTGACTTTTCGACTAAAGATCAACTTCATGTCCGTGAACCATGAGATTCTTCTCATCATTAGTATAGCCATAGACTTCTAACCAAATTCAAATTGACACATAAGAACATATGACCTAAAATAAGATCCACTAGCGGGCGATTTATTCTCCCCGCTCTCTGTGTTCTCTGTGTTTTAGTGGTAAACGTATTGCATAATCAGCAAGTTTCTCCCTCACAACCGCTGAAGCGACCTTGCCAATTGTGCAGTGGCGGACACACGGGAGCGAATTGCTGCACTGGCGGATACAGCCGAGCCAACCGCCATGCAAAAATGTCAATTCGGTGGCATCAGCCGAGCGTCCCGCCTGTCATTTCGGCGGCTAATTGACACAAATGACACAACAAAAAAGAGGATGTATATCCTCTCTTTTAGTCAAATTCTCCGCATTGGACTCTGTGTTCTCTGCGTCTCTGTGGTTCAATTGTATGAATTAGCGCTCTTAAACCAACAACTCGCGGTGCTTGCTCAGCCCATCAATCACGCAGTCCACATCATGAATATCGTTGTAGAAGTGGGGCGAAATCCGCAGGTTATCATCACGGTGAGAAACGATGATGCCATCGTTCGCCAGCCATTTGGTGAGCAGGTCAACCTTATGTGAACGCACCGTAATCATCGCGCCGTGCTTGCTGGGATCAACCGGAGAAACGAGGTTGAAGCCGCGCTTCATGATGCCCTCTTTGAGCGCACCCGTCAGCACTTTTAACTGACGTTCAATGTTCTCTACTCCGACCGACTGCACCAGCTTAATTCCAGCTACTGCCGCGTAAGTGTTGGGCACTGGTGGTGTGCCGGACTCGAAACGCCGCGCCGTCGGATGGGGCGTGTTGGCGTAAATATCCATCGCGAAAATATTGGCTTGAGAGAACCAACCCATCGCCGTCGGTTTAAAATCGTCGGTCAGCAGTTCTTTACGCACATAAAGATAAGCCAGCCCTGCCGACGCCAGCAGATATTTCAGCACACCGCCCGCTAGAAAATCAACCTTGAGCTTTTTGACGTCAATCGGTGTCGTCCCAAGTGCCTGATAACTATCCACCAGCACCAACGCGCCCTTAGCATGAGCCAGTTCGATGATCGCCGCAATGTCGAGCATCGTGCCGTTACGGAAGCACACATGGCTGATCGAAACAATCAAGGTTTGCTCATCAATCGCATCCGCAAAGCGGCTGAGCGGGATGATGTTTCCGGCTGCGGGAACATGTACGACCTTTGCCCCACGCGGTTCCTGTGCGTACCAGATTTGCGCCACCGTCGGGAATTCAAAATCACTGATGACGACTTTGTTGCGCTCACCGCTAAAGTCGAGGGCGCTTGCTAGTGCGCTCACCCCTGCCGAAAGCGAAGTCGTAACCGCTACTTCATTTGGTTCGGCGTTTACTAATCCAGCGAATGCCTGACGTGCAGCCTCGTTGCGATCCGACCAGTACTCCCAGGGCGAACCTTTTTCGTCCCAGTCGCGCAGATAGCTGGCATAGGCATCCTGCACATCAATCGACAGCGCCCCTTGAGAGCAGCTGTTCATATAAATTTTGCTTCTAAAAATCGGGAAACGGTCACGAATAGACACCATAATTCGCCTCTTAACGTCCTAAATAGGCTTTACGTAATTGTTCGTTGTTCAACAAGTTTTTGGCATCGTCCGCCAGCACGATACGTCCAGTTTGCACCACATAACCACGATTGGCAATCGAAAGCGCCATGTTGGCATTCTGCTCGACCATAAACACGGTGGTTCCCTGCTGGTTGACCTGTTGAATCAGTTGGAAGTTGTTTTCCACCAGGATGGGGGCTAACCCCATTGAGGGTTCATCCATCAACAGCAGCTTAGGGCGCGACATTAACGCCCGCCCCATCGCCAGCATTTGTTGTTCACCACCGCTCAGGGTGCCGCCCAATTGTTTCAGCCGCTCTTTGAGGCGTGGAAATAACTTCAATATACGCTCCAAATCTTCTTGGATGCCATGTTTATCATGTCGCAGGTATGAACCCATCTGCAAGTTTTCAAGCACCGTCATTGGCCCAAATATGCGCCGGTTTTCCGGTACGACGGCCATACCGCGCTCGACACGATAACCAGTCGGCCGCATTTGTACTGGTTCACCTGCGAACTCGACCACGCCGCTGGTCGGTCGGACGATGCCAAGGATGGTTTTCAATGTGGTCGATTTGCCGGATGCGTTACCACCCAGCAAGCAGATGAGCTCGCCGGGATATACTTCCAGGTTAACACCCTGAAGAATATGGATTTGCCCATAGTGGGTGTTGATGTCGCGCAAGCTTAGAAGCGGTGCGCCTTTTCCGTTGCTGCTCATTTACGCACCATATTTTCGTTACGCCCCAGATAGGCCTCAATCACCAGCGGATCGGTCGCGACCGACTCATATGAACCTTCGGCAATCTTCTCACCATGATCCAGCGCGATCACACGATCCGAGATACCGCCGACCACGCCCATATCATGCTCGATTAGAATGATCGTCAAATCGAGTTCATCACGCAGTTGGCCGATAAGCTGCGTCACTTCCTGCGTCTCTTTGGGATTCATGCCCGCAGCGGGTTCGTCCAACAGCAGCAGCTTCGGCTCGGTCATCATAGCCCGAGCAATTTCGAGGCGTCGGCGGTTAGCATAGGACAAACTATAGGCTGGTTGATCGTAGCGATAACCCACTAAGCGTTCGCCAAAAAAGGCCAATTTCTGCTCCGCTAACTGGCGGATACGCTGTTCTTCTTTCCAAAAGCCGGGAGTCCGCGCCACGATCTGAAACCAATTGGCATGGGTACGTGCATAGGCGGCACTCATGACATTTTCGATAATGCTCATATTTAAGAACAGGCGTAAATTCTGGAAAGTTCGCGCGATACCTAAACGTGTGATCTGATGGACTTCCAACCCGGAAAGTGAGTGTCCATCAAACACAATTTTGCCTGTGTCCACTTTATACAGACCCGTAATCAGGTTAAGGACGGTCGTCTTGCCCGCCCCATTCGGCCCGATCAGGCTGACGATTTCGTTCTTCTCGACTTTGAACGATAAATCTTTGACAACTTGTAAGCCACCAAAGTGCTTGGAAACTTTTTGAAGTTCAAATAGAGCCATAGCTTACGCAATCTCCACACGGCGTTGACCGAGCAAACCGTTGGGGCGATAAATCATCAACACAATCAGAAGCACACCGACGAACAGCAAACGCGTGATGCTCGGTTCGGCGACAAGCCGTGTTTCCCATACGAACAACAGCAGATAAAGAGTCGGGACGAGCGCAGCCAAACGCCACAACGGCCGCTTGATACGGCTGACAACCAGCACCAGCACGATTAACAACGCAAAGGCCCAATTGCCTATAGCAGTCGCATTGTTTGGGATGGGCAGCCAACTCCGTACAGCATCACTGATCAATGCACCGACGGGTTTGAGCGTGGTAAAAGCAGCAGGATCAGCGCCTACCACCAGAACCCGTACGATCAAGCCGAAGACAGCGATAGCGGCGACCAGCACTGCGGCCTGCCAGCGCGGCTTGATGACTGCAAACAGAGTTACCACCACACCGATATAAAACAGCGTACCGGCCAGCGGCGCGTTACGGAGAATATCAGGCACAGCAATCATGACCACCGCGCCCAACACCACACCGGGTAAACTGCCTAAACCACCCAGCACAATAATGGCATAAATGGTAATCAAGAGTGTTGTATCAAAGTTGGTGGGGAATACGACACCATCACGTGCTGCGAACAGCGCACCACTAAATCCCGCGAAAACCGCACCGACCGCGAAGGCTTGCAGCTTGAGTCGGCGCGTCGGCATACCCATCGCCTGTGCCGCTAATTCATCTTCACGCAGCGCCCGCCACGCCCGACCGACACGCGATCTATACAGGTGATAAACAATCAATATCGAAAGGGCAAATACCACGAGAAAGATCAAATAGTAATGCGAAATGCTAGTCGCACTAAGGCCAAAAATACTGAGGGGATCGAGGTTTACAATTCCGTTCGGGCCACCAGTCAGGTCAACCGGTTTATCATTCCCCGGCAGATTGACACGGGTTAGGCTGGTCGTCAACTGCACGAACATCTGCCCGAAGCCTAAGGTCACGATAGCGAGATAGTCGCCAATTAAACGCAGCGAAGGCGATCCCAGCAATAAACCGAACAAAGCTGAAATTAAGATAATCAGCAGCAGTGTTGCCCACGTGGGCAGATGCACACCTGTGAAATCTGATGACAAATAAGCGTAGGTATAAGCACCGATGCCGTAGAAAGCGATGAAACCGAGGTCTAGCAATCCAGCATAACCCACTACCACATTCAACCCGAGCGCTAATATGCCCATCAAAGCAATATTGCTGCCAATGCGGATAACAAATGTATTGGCGGTCACAACCGGTAATAATGAACCGAGAACGACTAGCACAATCAACCAGGCCCACACAGGCAAACGGCGGCTGGTTTGCTCAATAAAGCGTTGAATACCCTTAGCGCGGTTTACCCGCTGATCGTACTGCTCTACCCACTGGTCAACACCAATTTTATCGCGTGACATGGCTTAAACTTTCTGCGCGATTCGAGCGCCAAGCAAGCCACGTGGGCGTATCAATAAAACGATAATCAACACGACGAAAGCCACAATGTCTTTATAGGCCGAGGACACAAACACGACTGCAAAAGTTTCCGCCAGGCCAAGGATAAACCCACCGAGCATCGCGCCGGGGATGTTGCCGATGCCACCCAGTACGGCGGCTGTAAAGCCTTTTAAACCAGCACCAAAACCCATGAAATGCCAGACACGCGTAAAGACGATTCCCGTCAATACACCGCCGGCTCCAGCCAAAGCACTGCCGATAAAAAAGGTGAAGATAATTACACGATCAACGTCCACGCCCATCATGGCTGCGGCTTCACGGTCAATCGCCACCGCGCGCATCGCCTTGCCTAACTTGGTACGGCGAATGAGATATTGCAGGACGATCATCAAAACAATGGCGATGATAATTACGAGCGCACGGGTCGCTGACAGCCTGGCGTTACCAATGTCAAACCCTAAATCCGGCGGGATAAGCTTGCCTGTTTCGTAAGTGCGAAACTTGGCTGAAAGCGTCAGCTGAACCGCATTCTGAATAAAAAAGGACACGCCCAGGGCGCTAATAAGGGGTGCGATACGCGGCGCATTTCGCAGGGGTCGATAAGCAAACTGCTCGATGACCACGCCCAAGGCACCGCAGCCAAGCATGGCGATTACCAGCATAAAAATAATAATAAGAACCGGCGCAATAATCGGGCCGCTGGCTGGTAACAGTGCAACCATTACAAAATAGCCGATGAACGCGCCGACCATGTATACGTCGCCGTGTGCAAAATTCAGCAATTGCAACACGCCGTAGACCATCGAATAGCCAAGGGCAATAAGGGCATAAACCGCGCCCAACGTTAGGCCGTTGATAAGTTGCTGCGGTAATTGGGTGAGAAAAGCATCCATGAGGTTATCAACTTCTTGCGTAATAAATCAGGGTGACGCAAGTGCATCACCCTGAACAGTCCAAATTACGTAAATTCAGAAACCAAACTTAACTTGCAGGTGTTGCTTCCGGCGTGGCTTCAGTCGACATTCCGGATGTAACGCCCAATTCGCTGCTGCTGGAAACCTGCTCGAACTTATCACCCTTAACCTGGAAGATGTATTCCTGTGCGCCGACCACGTCACCGTTGTCAGCGAAAGACAGAGGATCACCAAGGACGCTGACATCAATATCGGTTTCGCTAACTTCATCCAGGACTTTGGCGCGGCTCAGGTCACCGGCGTCATTTGCACGCTGCATGGCTTCCAGGACGACCATAGTCGCGGCATAGGTGGGAGGGCCAAAGGTGCCAAAATCGCCGTATTTGTCGGTAAAGCGTTTGACAATATCGGCTGATGATTCGACTGCATGAATATCCTTAGCAAATGACGAGACATATGCGCCTTCGGTCGCACCGGCAGCACCCTTGATAAAGTCATCTGCCGAGAAGAAGCCATCAGCACCAAACAGGGTTGTTTTCACGCCCTGTTCCTTCAATTGCTGGGCAATCAGTGCGCCCTGTGATGCAATCTGCCCGGGGAAGAAAACGACTTCCGAACCAGCAGTCTTAATCTTGGTGACGAGTGACGAGAAGTCAGTATCCGCCTGATTAACCTGATCGCGTTCAACGGTAACACCAGCAGCGGTCAAAGCTTCGCCAGCAATATCGGCCAGGCTGGTGCTGTAGCTGGTCTTATCATCAATCAAGAAAGCACTCTTGGCCTTCACCACATTAATGATGAATGCCGCGACGACCGGGCCCTGGTCATTGTCGCTCGGCACAGTGCGGAAGAAGGTATCGAAACCAGTAGTCGTCAGCGAAGGACGAGTGGCGGAACCAGACACATGTACCAAACCGGCGTCTTTGAACTTAGGCTCTGTGCCTTCGACTTCCTGGCTGCCGGCGGGACCAACCACACCGTAAATATCGGCGTCTGCAATCAACGACTCAGCGACGGTTACGGCAACCGACGGATCGAGCTGGGTGTCACCTTCGACAGCTTCTACACTCCAACCAGTTTCAGTGTTGAAATCTTCAACGGCTAACTTTGCCCAGTTCAACTGCTCGGTGCCGATGGAGGCTGCCGGTCCGGTGATCGGAGCCATAATGCCGATCTTCACCTTCACAGTTGGCGCTGATTGGGCGAAAACGACAGAGTTAAAAGCCATCGGTACGACAGCAAGTGCCAATACACCCATAAGAGACTTTCGGAACTTCATAACAGCGTTTACCTTTCTAAAAAAGAATGAACGACTTCCCGACTTCTCACTTTAGGACCGTTTTATGGGCAAAGCCTGCACCATAGGAATAATGTTATACCTTTACATCATGCACTACGCAAATAATTCCTTTAGGTCTAAAGTAATCAACTGGAGAGTATAGACTTAATGGGATGTAATTGTCGAATCGAAAGAAAGTGTACAAAAGAAACAGACCATGTTGGGATGTAGCCCGTTTGACTACAAGCTATACTCTGCTAAAAATTCCGTAAGTGAAGGGGCAATAATGTGCGTTATACCAACTTAGGGCGAACCGGCCTGCAAATATCGGTGATCGGGCTGGGATGCGGCAACTTTGGCGGCATTGGCAGTTCACCGGCTTTTTTTGGCAAAGGCGACACCGAAGAAGAAGCCTTCGCCATTATGGACACGGCCTGGGAGATGGGCATCAATAATTTTGATACAGCCGATGCTTACGGTGGTGGGCGCAGCGAAACGGCCATTGGTAAGTGGCTGAAAGGCAAAGGCGCGGCTGTACGTGACCAGCTTATACTGACTTCAAAGGTATTTAACCCGGTCGGTGATGGGCCGAATGATCGCGGGTTATCACGGCGACACATCTTGCGGCAGGTGGAACGCAGCTTACAGCGTTTGGGTGTTGACCACATCGATATGTATTTGATGCACGAGCCTGATCCAACGACCCCGTTAGAAGAAACCATTCGGGCAATGGATGATCTCGTACGGCAGGGTAAAGTCCATTACATCGGCGCGTCTAACATGCCGGGTTGGTTAATGACCAAAGCGCTGTGGATTAGCGATAAATACAATCTGCACCGTTTTGAGTGGGTACAAAATTCTTACAGCCTCCTCGAACGAACAGACGACCGTGAAGTGCTGCCTTTGTGCGCTGATCAAGGATTGGGTTATACGCCGTTCAGTCCGTTGGCAGGTGGCTGGCTGACGGGTAAATATCAGTCGGCAGCGGATTTTTCCGAAGGGTCACGGATGGCGATGCGGCCTGAGCCGTACCAAAAATTGGTCAACCAGAGCACGTTTGATGGGCTGGCAAAATTCAAAGCTGAAGCCGACAAACGCGGTGTGAGTATGGGCGGGCTGGCGATTGCATGGTTACTCAGCAATCCATTGGTGACAGCGCCAATCATCGGGCCACGTAAACCGTCTCATTTTCAGCCAGTACGTGAGGCATTGGATTTGCAACTGAATGAAGAAGAACGACGTCAATTGACTGCCTTGTTTCCCGGTTTCTAATCACAAACTTAAATATTAGAAAGGTCTTATTGATGAAAGTCTTGATGGTTAACCAGAACGAAGTCCGGCAGCTTTTGCCGATGGACGAGTGTATGGATGTGATGGCTGATACGCTCAAAACTTTATCCGAGGGCAATGCCATTTTGCCGCTGCGTCCGGTGATGTGGCTGCCGGAAAAAGTTGGCGCATTGGGGATGATGCCGAGTTATTTGGGCAGCATAGGCATGATGGGCCTGAAAGTCGTGAGTGTGTTTCCGGGTAATCATGGCACAGAATATGACTCACATATCGGCGCGGTGATGCTCTACGAAACCAGGCATGGTCAACTGCTGGCAATTGTCGATGCCAGCGAAATCACAGCTATCCGTACAGCAGCCGTGAGTGGTGTCGCAACACGAACCTTAGCGCGAGAGGATGCAGGCGATCTGGCGATTATGGGAGCAGGCATCCAGGCCAAATCACATCTGGCGGCGATGTTGGAAGCACGGAATATCGGGCGAGTGCGGGTATGGAGCCGCAACGGTGACCATGCCAAAGCCTTTGCCGAACGTGAATCAAAGCGCTATGACATCAAGATTGAGGCAATTGCAGATGCACAGCAAGCCGTTGAAGGGGCAAACATCATTTGCACGACAACCTCATCACCGGAACCCATTTTACAGGGTGCATGGCTGCAAGCAGGTGTCCATATTAACGCGGTAGGGTCAAGTGTAGCCTTTACACGGGAGCTAGACACGGCAGCGGTCGTCAAATCGAAGCTGTTTGTTGACCGGCGTGAATCGACCATCAACGAGGCGGGTGATTTCTTGTTTCCCAAGAAAGAAGGCGCCATTAATGACGACCATATTAAAGGTGATCTTGGTGACGTGCTGCTCGGTAAAATCAAAGGTCGTGAGTCCAATGACGAAATTACGCTGTTCAAGTCGCTGGGTTTAGCCGTCGAGGATGTGGCATCGGCGCATCATATTTATGTCAAAGCCAAGGAGCGCAACATGGGCATTGCCGTCGAACTGGGAGGCAGCCGACATGACGACTAATCCGATTGGGCTGGCGGATATACAAGCAGCACGTGGGCGAATTGCAGGTTCAGTGATTCGTACACCGTTGATACGGCTGAATGTCGATAGTGCACCAGCAAAAATCTACTTGAAGCTGGAAAACTTACAGCCGATCGGGTCATTCAAGCTGCGAGGAGCGGCTAATGCCATTTCACTGGCAACGAAAGAGCAGTTGTCCAAAGGTGTCTATACGTGCAGTGCCGGGAATATGGCCCAGGGTGTGGCGTGGAATGCGAGGCGGTTGGGGATTCCATCAACAGCGGTGGTGCCAGATCATGCCCCGGAAACCAAGCTGGCAGCGATCAAACGATTGGGCGGCGAGATCATCAAAGTGCCGTTTGACGAATGGTGGAACGTGATGGTGACGCATCAGTATGCGGGATTGGATGGGCTGTTCGTCCATCCGGTGAGCGATCCGGCAGTGATGGCGGGAAACGGGACAATCGGGTTAGAAATTCTAGAAGATTTGCCGGATGTGGATACGATTGTGATTCCTTACGGCGGCGGTGGGCTAAGCTGTGGCGTGGCGACAGCAATACGGGCATTGAAACCGGATACGAAGATTTATGCAGGCGAAGTGGAAACATCAGCGGCGTTTGCCGGAGCGTTGGCAGCAGGCGAGAAGACAGCGATTAACTATCAGGCGAGTTTCGTAGATGGCATCGGCAGTGGCAGTGTGCTGGATGATATGTGGCCGTTGGCGAAGTCACTGCTGGATGGTTCGTTGGTGATGTCGTTGGCCGAGGTGGCGGAAGCAATTCGGCTGCTGGCAGAACGTAACCGCGTGATTGCCGAGGGTGCAGGTGCAACATCAGTGGCAGCGGCTTTGGCAGGTAAGGCCGGTGGTGGCAAGGTGGTATGTATCGTGTCGGGTGGGAACATTGACTTCGAGAAATTGACCAAGATTTTCAAGCGCGAGATTTAAGGCAAGTGCTTTATAAATTCTAACTTTTGAATTTTGCCTGATAAGCAGGACTTATCAGGCAAAATTGAGGTTTTAAAGGGTCACAAGGGCTGGTTTTGTGAATTTTTGGTTAGGACGACATTTTCCTAACTGAATTCCAACCGGAAGGTTTGTGAGCAAAACACGTCATTATGAGAACCCCCACCCAACTTCCCCTGCAAGAGAATTTACGACACGACAGTTTTGGTCGATTGAGGGAAAAGCGGAAGGCTCTGAGAGCCTTCCCTACGGGAGAAAAACTCATTAGACTGTAAAAAGTGTCGTCTCGTGAACGCAAGTGAAGGAGAAGCCATACAAGAAGCGCAAATATATTTATCGGGTAAAGTAATTAGGCATAGTAACTATTTTCATTTATCAAATAGGATCGAGCGATTTTATGTTGCAAGCGTTTACCCAAATGCTGTTTCAAGTCGGAAGTTTAGGATGGCCTGTGTTCGTGGCGTTGGGTTTGCAACTCGCCTCATTTCGACTGCTGACTACAACCGGTAAACGATTCCAACAGGTTAGCGCGGGGCACGAAGCGTTTGACTTTCAAAACAAGCTGACTGCAACTGAGATCTATACTCAGCTTGCGGATTACACGCCAGAGTCAAAGCAACTCTATATCCAATTTTTTGTGATCGACTTTTTCTTTCCGCTGTTGGCATCCCTGTTCCTGAGTCTATTGTGGGCGGCGCTGTTATCGCGATCAGAAATGCCACTTTACCAACAACTGCTGCGCTGGAATGCACCGCTGTTTGCATTTTTGCCTGCCCTATTCGATTGGGGAGAGAACGTGTGCTTCGTGGTGATCATCAACCACTATCCAAAGGCGCGGCTGCGTCTCGCTCGCATGGCAGTCGTATTCAAGCGACTCAAACTAGCGACACTGTTTGCCAGTATCGCGATCACTCTGGTGCTGCTGGTGGTGACACTTATTTTAGGAGTGCAGGGGTTCGGTAAGGTGTAACTCTAATTTACGCTTTTGGCGCAATCCAAGGTAAATCATGAAAACAGCGATGGGCGCACTGATGAGTCCTAAAATATCGGCCATGTATTCAATATCGTAGTTCTTTTCCAGGACGCAGAATTCCGGCGAAATCGTTTCACAGGCAGGGCGAAGCGGTTTCGGCACAATCCTCCACAGAATCAAACTGGCAGCGCGGGAGCGGAAAGTCGATATTTGCTCACGTTCGGCGACACATTTGGGAGTCGAATCTTCACAAGCTTGTGCGTGATCGGATTCATAAAGATCAACGCCAATGCTGCTGCCAAACAGCGCAACGGATAGAAACACCACAACCGCGACGGCTGCCATTACGAGAATTTGAACCAGGCGCGACCGTCCACGCAACAGTTGTCCAATGCCAAAAAGGACGAAACATGTAATTATCGCAACTACAATAAAGATGATGATATCCATATCGCTGTTGCCTTTTACTCTAATATGGGCGAATGCAAACAATTATATAATAAATCCCAAAAACGCCAACAATAGCCTCTACCCGCTGTAATTGCTCGGTGAGAGGGTTAAGCCACCATCAATGACAATCACCTGTCCGGTGAGGAAATTGCTAGCGGAACTGGCGAGATAGAGCATCATGCCCTCTAACTCTTCAACAGTGGCGATGCGTCCGGCGGGAGTATTGGCGATGACTGCGGCGTTGACCGTTTCATCGCCCCAGATGGCCTGACTAAATTTGGTTTTGACGAAACCGGGGGCGATGGCATTGACTTGAACATTATGCGGGGCAAGTTCGACAGCAAGGGTTTTGGTCATCATAATGACAGCAGCTTTGGAGATGCCATAAAGACCAACCCCCGGCATAGGTGTAAGCCCTGCAATCGAGGCAACATTGATTATTTTGCCGCCACCACGTCCAATCATGGAGGGTGCAGCGGCACGAATCAGGCGAAAGAAGCCGCGCAAGTTGACATCAAACGTTTTATCCCACACGCTTTCGTCGGCGGTAAGCAACGGCCCAAAGTGCGGATTGGTTCCGGCATTGTTGACCACAATATCCACACCACCATAGGCCATCACTGCCTGCTCGACTAATGCCATGACTGCGATTTGTTCACCCATATGGGCTGCAACGGGCAGCGCTTCTCCGCCGGCGCGCTGGATTGATCTAGCAACAGCTGTAACGCCTTCCAACTTACGGCTAACGACCACGACTTTCGCACCCGCCTGAGCATAAGTATGGGCAACTGACTCGCCAATCCCACGCGATGCGCCGGTAATAATGGCGACTTTTCCCTCAAGCGAAAAGTTTGGCATGGCGATTCCTTGACAATTAAAATATTTAAGGTTAAACATTTTAGGTATAAATATACCACATTGTATGCTTTACGGAAAAAATCTTATGTGGATTGTGTGTATCGGTGGTGGGCCAGCAGGATTGTACTTCGCGCTGCTGACGAAAAAGTCGAATCCCAATTACCGCGTGACGGTGCTAGAGCGTAATCGTCCGGATGACACCTTCGGCTGGGGTGTGGTCTTCAGCGATCAAACACTCGGCAATCTCCAGCTAGCCGATCCGATCAGTCACCAACGCATCCTCGAAAACTTTCATCACTGGGATAACATCGACATTCATTTCAAAGGACGTACCATCACGTCCGGTGGGCATGGATTTATCGGCATCGGACGGATGCAGTTACTGAATTTGCTGCAAGAACGCTGCCAAGAATTGGGCGTCGAGCTGTGTTATCAAACCGAAGTGACCGACGAAAGTGCTTATGCCGACGCTGATCTGATCATCGCCAGTGATGGAGCCAACAGCGCCATCCGCCGCAAGTATGCCGAACACTTCCAACCAGATATTGATAAACGGGCCTGTAAGTTCGTGTGGCTGGGGACACATCAGAAATTTGATGCGTTCACCTTTGCCTTCGAGGAAACCCAATGGGGCTGGTTCCAAGCACATGCCTATCAGTTTGATGCTGATACGAGCACGTTTATCGTCGAAACACCGGAAGAAAATTGGCTGGCAGCAGGCATGGACAAGATGACTGCTGACGAAACAGTGGCCTTCTGCGAGAAGCTGTTCGCCAAATATCTGGGCGGTCATCCGTTGATGACCAACGCCAAGCACCTGAAATCGCCCTGGATTAACTTCAACCGCATTATTACCGCCCACTGGACGCATAACAACATTGTGCTAATGGGTGACGCGGCTCATACAGCACATTTCTCGATTGGATCTGGCACAAAGTTAGCACTGGAAGACGCGATTGCGCTGGCGAAAGCGATGGAACGGCATCAGGGTGTTGACAGTGCACTCAAAATTTATGAGGAAGAACGGCGCGTCGAGGTGTTGAAGATCCAGAACGCCGCCCGTAACAGTACCGACTGGTTCGAGAACGTTGACCGTTATACCGGATTGCAAGCCGAGCAATTTGCTTATAGCTTGCTGACACGCAGCCAGCGCATCTCGCACGAAAATCTGCGTCTGCGCGATAAAGATTACGTGGCGGGTATGGAGCGCTGGTTAGCCGAGCAAAGCGGTCTGCCCGCTGACGCGAAAACGATTCCACCGATGTTCACGCCGTTCTCACTGCGCGGGGTGACGCTGCCCAACCGCGTAGTCGTCTCACCGATGGCGATGTATTCGTGTGAGAATGGCACACCGGACGATTTCTATCTGGTGCATCTGGGCAGCAGAGCGCACGGCGGCGCAGGGTTGATTTTTACCGAGATGACCTGTGTTTCAGCCGATGCCCGTATTTCTCCCGGCTGTGCAGGCATGTATCTACCGGAGCACAAAACAGCCTGGAAGCGCATCGTGGATTATGTGCATACACGAACACCGGCTAAGATCGCCATGCAGTTGGGACATGCCGGACCGAAAGGCTCGACCCAGCTTGGATGGCAAGAAGATGGCGAACCTTTATCCGCAGATAATTGGCCGCTGATTGCACCATCAGCACTGCCCTACAGCCCACATCATCAAACGCCACGTGAGATGACCTATGAGGATATGGAAGGCGTGAAAGCTGACTTCGTGCGGGCAGCGGAATGGGCGCAGGAATGTGGTTTTGATTGGCTGGAACTGCACTGTGCACACGGCTATTTGCTGTCAGCGTTTATCAGCCCACTGACGAACCAACGCAGCGATCAATATGGCGGTTCCCTGGAAAATCGCTGCCGCTATCCGCTGGAGGTTTTCAGCGCGATTCGGGATGTGTGGCCTGCCGATAAGCCCATGTCGGTGCGTATTTCGGCACATGATTGGGCAGAAGGCGGCAATACAGCCGATGACGCAGTTGAAATCGCCAGGTTGTTTAGAGCAGTGGGCGCTGATTTGATCGATGTGTCATCCGGTCAAACAACCCGCCATGCGCGACCGATTTACGGACGCATGTATCAAACACCATTTTCCGACCGTATTCGCAACGAAATCAGTATTGCGACGATGGCCGTCGGCGCGATTTTCGAACCCGATCACGTCAACAGCATTATCGCTGCTGGACGCGCCGATTTATGCGCTCTCGCCCGTCCACATCTGGCTGATCCCTATTGGACGCTCCATGCGGCGGCGCAGTTGGGCTACACGGATATGCCCTGGCCTAACCCGTATTTACGTGGCAAAGACCAACTCGAACGCAATCTTGCAAAGGCGGCTGCACTCCAAGCTGCGCCGTCCAGCTCACCGGAGGAAGACAAGTGACTCAGAGACAAAACACCCATCCCAGCCCTCCCCCGCAAGCAAAGGAGGGAGCCAGAACAATAGACAATTCAATAGGTGTGGTTGACCGCGAATCGGCCAGCACGGAACATGACCACACATCGCTGCGGCTTTGGCTGCGGCTGTTGACCTGCACCACCATGATTGAAAATTGTGTCAAAAAGGGATTACGGAACGACTTCCAAACCACGCTGCCGCGTTTCGACTTGATGGCACAGTTGGCCCGTTATCCCGATGGCCTCAAAATGGGCGAACTCTCACAGCGCATGATGGTATCAGGCGGCAACATTACCGGCATCACCGACCAACTGGAAAAAGAAGGATTGGTCGAACGGATGACACTGCCGAGCGACCGGCGCGTATGGCGGGTGCGGTTGACGGCCAAAGGCGCAGAGAGTTTTGCGGCAATGGCAACCGTCCATGAAGAATGGATGGTTGACTGGATGAGCGAACTGACATCGGACGAACAACATCTGCTGCATTCCATGTTAGGTAAGCTCAAACAAAGTTTGCAGGGCAAAGGCTGCGAGGCTTAAGGCATGAAACGCTCATTCGCGGACACTGCACCGCACCATTTTCGCTGGCAGCTTACTGATCAAGTCGCCACGATTACACTTGACCGACCGGAGAAGAAAAATCCACTGACGTTCGAGTCATATGCCGAACTGCGCGACCTTTTCCGCGATCTGGTTTATGCCAGCGATGTGAAGGTGGTCGTGTTGACCGGGGCCGGCGGCAATTTCTGTTCCGGCGGTGACGTCCACGAAATCATCGGCCCACTGACCGCAATGACCATGCCTGAGTTGCTCGATTTCACACGCATGACTGGTGATCTGATAAAAGCGATCCGTGCCTGTCCACAGCCGATTATCAGCGCGGTGGATGGCATCTGCGTGGGCGCAGGCGCGATTTTGGCGATGGCGTCTGATCTGCGTTACGGCACCCCGGCTTGCAAAACAGCCTTTCTATTTACACGAGTGGGATTAGCGGGCTGCGATATGGGTGCGTGTTCGATTTTGCCGCGCATCATCGGGCAAGGACGCGCTTCCGAACTGCTTTATAGCGGACGCACGATGACCGCTGAAGAAGGCGAACGCTGGGGCTTTTATAACGCGCTGTACGCATCCGATGAAGTGCTTACCAGGGCACAGCAGATGGCGAGTCAATTGGCACACGGGCCGACTTTCGCCCACGCCATGACCAAGAAGATGCTGCATCAAGAATGGTCGATGGGTATCGATGAAGCGATTGAAGCGGAGGCACAAGCACAAGCCATCTGTATGCAAACCAACGATTTTCGCCGCGCTTATGAAGCCTTTGCCGCCAAGCAGCAGCCGGTATTTGAGGGAGATTGACAATGTTTACTGATCTTCCGTTTTTCGATGATGTTCACCGCCAGCTTGCCAGTGATTTGCATGAGTGGTGCGCGTCGAATCTGCCCAAAACCGAGCCGCATGATGTGGATGAAGCCTGCCGCGATTTGGTCGCTGTCCTGGGCAAAGCGGGCTGGCTACGTTATGCCGTACCGGGTGAGGTCGGAGGGGCGCTGGACAAGCTCGACTCGCGGGCGCTGTGCCTGATCCGCGAGACACTGGCTTATCATAACGGCTTAGCCGATTTTACCTTCGCCATGCAGGGTTTGGGCAGCGGCGCGATCACACTCTACGGTTCGGATGAACTGAAGTACCGTTATTTGCCCAAAGTGGCAGCAGGTGAATGGATCGCGGCCTTTGCTCTATCCGAACCAGAAGCGGGTTCAGATGTGGCGGCGATGACCACCAGCGCGACACTCGATGGTGATGATTATGTCCTTAACGGCACCAAAACGTGGATCTCTAACGGCGGCATTGCTGATTTTTACACGGTGTTTGCGCGCAGTGAACCAATAAGCGGTGCGAAAGGCATCTCGGCGTTTGTCGTTCCTGCCAATACCGCAGGGCTGCAAATCGCTGAACGGATTGAGGTCATCGCACCACACCCACTCGCAACCCTCCACTTTGATAACTGCCGTGTACCTATTAGCCATCGATTAGGAGCAGCAGGCGAAGGCTTCAAAGTCGCCATGCAAACACTCGATATTTTCCGTGCCTCGGTGGCAGCGGCAGCGCTCGGTTTTGGACGACGAGCATTGGCGGAAGCATTGACCCGCGCCAAGCAGCGCCAGATGTTCGGTCAATCGCTGGCCGACTTCCAGATGACGCAAGCTACACTAGCCGAAATGGCAACCGCTATGGAAAGCTCCGCCCTATTAACCTATCAGGCGGCATGGCTGCGCGACGTCAAAGGCGCAATCACCACCCGCGAAGCCGCGATGGCAAAAATGACCGCCACCGAATCAGCCCAGCAGGTGATCGATGCGGCAGTACAAATCTTTGGCGGATTGGGCGTCAAACGCGGTGAAATCGTCGAGCGTTTATACCGCGAAATTCGTTCGCTCCGCATCTATGAAGGCGCAACTGAAGTTCAAAAATTGATTATCGCCCGATCATTGTTAAAGGAGTCAAGCCGATGAGTTACACATCTCATGTGGATACCTTCGCGCGGGATAACCTGCCCCCTCGCGACCAGTGGCCGGAACTCATTTTCGAGATACCGGAAGTCCAGTATCCCGACCGTATTAACTGTGCGGTCGAACTTTTGGATAAGCATGTGGCGAACGGCCGGGGTGACCATCCCGTAATCCACAATGCGAACGGCACGATTACTTACGCGCAGATGTTGGAACAGGTTAACCGTGTCGCGCAGGTACTGACGGAAGACATGGGTCTTGTACCGGGAAACCGTGTCCTGATGCGCGGGGCGAACAGCGCCATGATGGCGGTATTGTGGTATGCGGTCGCCAAAGCGGGGATGATCGTCGTGGCAACGATGGCGATGCTGCGCGAAAAGGAACTGGTGGACGTCATCGACAAGGGACAGATCAACGCGGCGATTTCCGACAAAGCATTGGATGTGGAGCTTTTAGCGGCTCAAAAACGCTGTCCATCACTGACACAAATTGTCTATTTTAACGACCCTTCAGCCAAGGGTTTGGAAGCGCGTATGGCGACCAAATCGGCTGATTTCAAAGCCGTCGATACTGCCGCCGATGACACCGTATTAATTGCTTTTACCTCTGGCACGACAGGCAAGCCCAAAGGTACGATGCACTTTCACCGCGATGTGCTGGCAATATGCGACTGCTTCCCCAAATCGATTTTGCATATGACGCCTGATGACGTTTGTATCGGCACACCACCGCTGGCCTTTACCTTCGGTCTGGGTGGCATCCTGCTGTTCCCGATGCGTTATGGCGGCTCGACGGTGCTGCTGGAAAAACTATCACCGGAGATCCTGCTCAAGGCGGTTCAGGATTTTAAAATCACTCACATATGGTCATCGCCAGTTTTCTACCGGCAGATGTCGGCATTGGCAAAGAATTACGATCTGTCGTCGCTCAGGAAATGCATCTCGGCGGGCGAAGCTCTGCCCGTTTCCACGCGAACCATGTGGCGTGAAGCCAGCGGCATCGAAATGATTGATGGCATCGGTGCGACCGAAATGCTGCATATCTTTATTTCTGCCACAGAAAAAGATGTGCGACCCGGCGCGACCGGCACACCGATTCCTGGCTACCATGCCTGTATCCTTGATGCCGAAGGTCACCAACTGCCGGGTGGCAATATTGGCCGTTTAGCCGTAAAGGGGCCGACTGGCTGCCGCTATCTGGCCGATGACCGTCAAGCGAACTATGTCAAGAACGGTTGGAACCTTACAGGGGATGCCTATCTACTCGATGAAGATGGCTATTTCTGGTTCCATGCCCGTACCGACGATATTATCCTGACGGCGGGTTACAATGTCGCGGGGCCTGAAGTCGAAGAAGCACTGCTTAAACATGAAGCAGTAGCCGAATGTGCAGTCGTAGGTGCGCCGGATGAAGAACGGGGACAGATTATCAAAGCCTTCGTGGTCCTAAAAGCCGGACATACCCGTGATGCGGCTATGGTCAAAACCCTGCAAGATTATGTGAAGCAAATTATCGCGCCGTATAAATACCCGCGTGCTATCGAATTCCTGGATGCCCTGCCCCGAACGAATACCGGTAAATTGCAGCGATTTGCCTTGCGCCAAACCGGAATGAGGATGCCATGAGCTTTATTGAAACGCTCGCCACAAAAATTACACGTGATGTGCTGACGGCAATTGATGCCAGTGATCCGTTAGCCACTTTTCGTGACAAATTTTACATACCGGAGGGTGTGTTGTACTTCGACGGGAATTCGTTGGGCGCGGTTCCCAAAACGGTTGAGGGGCGACTGCAAAAAGCGATCACTCAAGAGTGGGGCGATGGACTGGTTCGCAGTTGGAACACCGCTGGATGGTATGAAATGCCGCGCCGTGTCGGTGACAAAATCGCCCGACTCATCGGCGCAAACCCCGGCGAAGTCGTGGTTGCCGACTCAACCTCGGTCAATTTGTTCAAGGTGCTGGCTGCGGCAGTCAAACTCAATCCCAACAAGCGTGTCATCATCTCCGAGCCGGATAACTTCCCTACTGACCTCTACATGGCACAGGGACTCATCCAACTGCTCGGCAGCAATCATCAACTGCTGCTCAAACCCGCCGCCGCGATTATGGATGCGATTGATGACGACACCGCCATTGTCATGCTGACCCACGTCAATTATCGCACGGGCGCGATGCACGACATGAAGGCTATCACCGCCCATGCTCACGCCAAGGGTGCGCTGGTCATCTGGGATCTGGCTCATTCGGCTGGAGCTATGCCAGTCGACCTGACAGGCGCAAACGCTGATTTCGCGATTGGATGCGGCTATAAGTATCTGAACGGGGGGCCAGGTGCGCCAGCCTTCGTCTATGTGGCACAGCGTCACCAGGCTAATTTTAGCCAACCATTAGCCGGATGGATGGGACACGCCCAACCTTTTGCCTTCGACTGGAAGTATCAACCGGCGGAGGGGATTGCCCGCTATCTGGCAGGCACACAGCCTGTATTGAGCATGATCGCACTGGAATGCGGAATCGATATCATGTTACAAGCAGATTTAGCGCTGGTGCGCCAAAAATCAGTGGCGATGGCTGATCTTTTCATCCAGTTGGTCGAACAACACTGTGGCAATTATGGACTGGAGCTGGTGACACCCCGCGACGGCTCGATGCGGGGCAGTCAGGTTTCATACAGTCACCCGCAAGGTTTCCCGATTATGCAGGCCCTGATCGCTGCCGGTGTTATTGGCGATTACCGTGAACCGAATATACTGCGATTTGGGTTTACACCGTTATACGTCAGTTATACAGATGTCTGGGATACGGTAGCGATTCTGACGAACATTCTGCGTGACCGCACATGGGAAAAGCCAGAATTCCAACGGCGTGGGAATGTGACTTAGGATGCGGATATTACAACCGCCCGATTGGGCAGAACCGCGTGGCTACTCTAACGGAGTGGCAAGCAGCGGACAAATCGTATTTATCAGCGGCCAGGTGGGTTGGGATTCGACCTGTACCTTTCAAAGTGATGATTTTGTTGAACAAACCCGCCAGGCACTGCTGAACATCATCGCCATATTGGCAGAAGCGGGTGGCAAGCCCGAACACATTACCCGCTTGACATGGTATGTCGTCGATAAAGCCGAGTATGCAGCCAGTGGTAAAGCGTTGGGCGCAGCTTACCGCGAAGTGATGGGGAAGCACTATCCGGCCATGACCGCTGTGCAGGTGACCGCCTTGATCGAAGATGCAGCGCGCGTCGAAATTGAAGCGACCGCTGTTATCCCATAAGTTTGTGAAATTAAAAGGGCGTGACTATGTGATAGCCACGCCCTTTTAATTTCCCTGGAAGCCTCGGCTACAGGAAAGCATCTCGCGATTCACGCACCTGGCTGTGTGTCCGCAACATATCCTGATATTGGCTTTGTACCACGCGGTCTATATATTCAGGGAAACCCTTTTCCAGTTCCTGTTCATAAGCCTGCCTGGCCTCGTCTTCGGCCTGTTCACACTCATCAAGAATGAGCGTGTCATCGCCGCTATCACCTGTGACAGCCGTTCGCAGATCAATCCACGTGCGATGCAGTACACCCGCGACGGTGGTGCCGGTGGTGGGTTCCGCGCCCAAACTGACCACCAAATTGGTTAGCTCGACAGCAAATTGTTCTCGCTGCGCACTGAAGTTCTGGAAGAGTGCCTGCAACCATGCGGACTGCACATGTTCAGCCGCTTGCAAATAGCTTTCCTGACCATCACGACAAACATGTATCAGATGGTTCAAGGAGTCGATGAGGTCGCCTCTCGTCCATATCTCGCCCGTTTGTCCTTCATCGTTATAGTGTTCATCCGGGTTCATGCTTAATTCCGCAGTCGGGTACGGACCCAGATTGGGGTTCATCAAAGGATTGAGGAAACTGTTCATTGTAGCCTCCTAACTAGCGATTACATGTTTGCCAAATCTGCAAGGATAGCTCTATCTGCCGCCGACAGGTCGAATGTGCTGCTGTACTTCGCCATATTCATCGTGAAGGACAATACCAATCTGTTCGCGTTTTCCAATCTCGAGTGCCTTGGCTTTGGCATCGCCCATACGCTTGAAAACAAAACTAGATTTGTGAGCATCAGCCCGCCGCACAGCCCATCCGTCAGGATGAGGGACGACATGAACACATTGTGAGCCGGAGTCCTGCCCATGACGCTGACCTTGCGCCCATTTTTTCGCCTGTGCAATCGCTATTGGAATAGCCTGTGCATCATCATAACCTTCATCCAGCAGCGCGTTGAATATGTCAAAGGAAGCTTCCACAGAGGTCATTTTTCAAGCTCCTCACAACACTAAGTATTCATGAGCGTCCGTTGACGTTACGCAAAATATTACACGCTTAGTATGGGCGAGGACATCAACCGCATGGGGAGTTTAGGGATAGGTCAAATGGATGCAAAAAATCAAACTTACGGCTTAACTCAGACTTTTTGGCGTCACGGGCTAAAGCACAAGCAGCACAAACAGAACCATCAGCTTCAAATCTAGCGGAATCTTAAGCGAACCTTACTCAGCGGTATTATTTCGCCACGCCATTAGGATGAGGCACAACCAGCCTAATACCAGCGCGATACCCCCAATCGGTGCGACCGCGCCCATGATCGGTACATTAAAGATCGCTAGTATATAGAGGCTGCCTGAAAAGAATACAATCCCGATCACAAACAGGATGCCCGCTGCGCGCGTCAGGCGGCCCGGCCAGCGGCTGATAGCCGACGAAACGAACAGTAATGCCAACGCATGAATAAATTGGTATTGAACCGCAGTTTCATAAACGGATTGCCGCCCGTTGGCTTTCAGTGTGGCATCCAAAGCATGTGCCCCGAAAGCTCCCATCAATACACCGAGCATCCCCAAAAATGCGCCGATGATTACAAAACGGCGTCCCACATGCATCATTGCTGCTTCCCTCTATGAAAAAATGTCACAATTACCATTTTTTACTTGGCTTTCACTTAACACATACTCTAGCCGATTGGGAATGACATTACAATCAAACCGCTGTCCGTCTATAATTCTCGCATTACAGCAGTCCACAATCTGAAGGGGAATGTATGCTCGTCGGCGTAGACATTGGCGGAACCCTCAAATACTTTTACTCATAGGTATACTCATGCGGTCATTTCTAAAACATTATCCCATCGTTGGGATCATTTTTCTGATCTTGTCGCCAATAGCGGTTGTATATTCAATTTTGTTTCTTTGTGCGATATCAGGATTTCTTAATGGGTTATCTATACCGCCACAAGATTGCGAGATGACCAAAGCAACTCTCAAGGGCAACGTGATTGATACACACGGAAATCCAATTGCGAATGCCGAAATCTATTTTGAAAACACTCCTGTGGATAACTCAACACCTGCAAAACACAGAATCTTAGCTCATGAAAGTGGTGATTTTGGACCAGAAACCATTTCGTTTTTCAAATGTGAACCCATTAACTTTACTTTCAGCGCAAATGGCTTTCAGGTAAAAACTGCATCTTATATTCTTGACTATGGATTACTCAATTCATTACCAAATGAGTTGACGATAAAACTTGAAAGGTCATCTCAATAAAATGTTAGTTGGCGTAGACATTGGCGGAACCTTCACCGATCTGGTAGTCAGCATTGATGGTCACCTGAAAATCCACAAATTACTGAGTACACCTGCTAATCCGGCACAAGCCATGTTAGCGGGACTGGAAACGATTACCCCTGGGGGTTTATCGGCACTGCAACGGGTGTCACATGGTTCTACAGTAGCCACCAATGCTATTCTGGAACGCAAAGGCGCGAAAACAGCCCTGATTACCACCCGGGGTTTCCGTGATTTGCTGTTCATTGGTCGCCAAAACCGTCCACAGCTTTATGCCCTGCAACCGCAGCTTCCACCACCCTTGATTCCACGCCGTTGGTGTTACGAGATTCCCGAACGGCTGGATTACACCGGCAGTGTACTAACGCCTCTGGACACAGTCGCGCTAGACGCCGTACTCGATGATATTGCCACGCAGGGCATCGAGTCGGTGGCGGTGTGTTTCCTCTACAGTTATGTGAATGCCGCCCACGAACAGGCAGTGAAACAGCGCATCCTGGAACGCGGTCTGCTGCACGATTGGCAGGTCGCATTATCGAGTGATGTGCTGCCGGAGTTCCGTGAATACGAACGTGCCAGTACCGCCGCGCTGGATGCTTATGTGCGTCCGGTGATGAGCCGCTACCTGACCACACTGGAAGATCGGTTGAACACGAATGGCAACCACGTCTCGCTCCGCATCATGAAATCCGATGGGGGCGTGATGAGTGCCGGACGCGCCCGCCAGCAAGCCGTACAAACAGCGCTCAGTGGGCCAGCCGCTGGAGTCATCGGTGCCTTCCATATCGCCAAACTCGCTGGCTTCGACCACATCATCACACTGGACATCGGTGGTACATCGACGGATGTTGCCATTTGCCCCGGTGCGCCTGTTCGCCGCCCTGAAAGTGAAATTGATGGCTTACCTTTAAGGATACGCCTCCTGGACATCGAAACGATTGGCGCAGGTGGCGGGTCAATTGCCCGTTTGGACGCAGGGGGCGCATTACGTGTCGGGCCAGAAAGTGCTGGATCAACACCCGGGCCAATTTGCTACGGACGCGGCGGAACCAGCATTACCGTTAGTGATGCCAATGCAGTCTTGGGGCGGCTCGACCCTGACCATTTCTTAGGCGGCAGCATGACACTGGATCTCACTGGCGCACAATCAGCCATCAACAGCTTAGCCACCGACATGCAGTTGAGGATTGAGGCAGCTGCCGCAGGTATTATCAATATCGCCAACGTGAGCATCGACCGTGCTGTGCGCCGGGTATCGGTCGCGCGCGGGTATGATCCACGCGGCTTTACGCTGCTGGCTTTTGGTGGTGCTGGCCCATTACACGCATGTGAAGTCGCCGCACGACTGGACATTCCGCGCGTACTGATCCCACGTTATCCGGGTGTGCTGTGTGCTTTTGGACTGCTGGTGGCAGATGTGGCACTGGATTACAGCCGCTCGGTGCTGGGGTTGTATAGCAAAGACTCTCCAGCCAAACTGGATGCGCTGCTCGCCGATATGCTGGTACAGGCAAAAGCCGAACTTGCTCAGGAAGGCATTGCTGAGCCTGACATGATCTTTCGTCCGACCATCGATATGCGCTATCAAGGGCAAGCTTACGAACTCAGTGTCCCGCTGCAATCCACCTCTAATAATCAGTCGTCTTTGGTCGATTTATTCCATAACCTGCATGAGCAAACCTATGGACATGCACTGCGCGATCGGGCTGTCGAGGTCGTCAATTTGCGATTACAGGCCATCGGCATCGTCGAAAAACCGGAGCTGCAAGCTGAACAGGCGACCGAAAGCACCTCACCAGACAGCGCTTTTCTCGGCATTAAAACGTCAGCTACCGGCGAAAACATGGCCCTCTACGAACGGGATCGACTGCCGATTGGCGCGACTTTCGATGGTCCTTCCCTGACCTTCCAGTTCGACAGTACCGTTTATATCGCGAGTGGATGGCGTGCCATTGTGGATGGCTATCGTAATTTAATTTTAGAGCGACAATAATTCAGCAACTTCATTTCCGCAATCTACTGAAAAGAGCGATCATGCGTAAAAGTAAAATTCTGGCAAAAGTACGAGCAGGTCAACCCGCGCGGCTGGCGAAGCTGGACTTTTTCATACCACCCTTTGTCGCCTATGCTGCAAAATTGGGTTTCGACGGTATCTGGCTGGATTTAGAACACTTCAACTTTGACAACCGCGAAGTGCAGGCCATCCTAACTTACTTCCACTTATATGATATTGATTGTCTGCTGCGTCCTCCTACCCGCGAAAAAGCCCGTCTCTATCGCTACCTCGAAGATGGCGCGACCGGCCTGATTATCCCCCATGTCAATGATGCCGCTACAGCCCACGATCTGGTTCAGAGCGTCAAGTTCCCACCGGTTGGTGATCGTGGCATTCACGGCGGCGGACTCGAGGGCAGTTTCGGCCTAGATACTAAAGATGCCCTAGTCGAAAACGCTTTACACGAAACCTTCATTCTGGTGCAGATCGAAACACCACAAGCTTTAGCACAGGCCGAACAAATGGCAGCCATCCCCGGTCTAGATGGCTTGTATGTCGGTCCGGCAGATTTGGGATTGCGGCTCAAGCTGCAACCGGATGGTATTCACGTCAACAAAGCCATCGCGCAAATCGCCGCTATTTGCCGCCAACATGGCAAGATGTGGGGATCACTGGCTGCCACCGAAGAAGATCTGATTCTGCACCGCGATTTGGATGCTCAGATTCAAGTTTGGGGTGTGGATACGCGCATCCTGCAAACCGGTCTCGCCCAGGCATGGAGTGATCTAGAGCGCGTCCTTTAGCTATTTTCACGGATTACGCCGGCAGATTATTTGGCGCAAGTCCGATACGCAGCATGGGAAACTTATGAAACACATTTCATTCGTTTCCTCAATTGTTGCTTTCACATGACGTGTGATATATCTCAAGAATGTGTCAGCAGTGGTTCGCGTCGTATCGGAGCATGTATGTTCAAGCGTTTGAAACTTCAGCCCAATCAGTGGATGATCCTAGTGCTTGCCTTGATGTGGGCGCTCTTGCTGCTGTACATCAACATGCCCTGGCTGGGCCATCACGACGCAAATGGGGTATGGCTCGGATCGGCGGCGCGGAACCTATTGATATACGGGCCAGCGCAAATCGGCCTTGTACCCTTATTAAATCGTGCGCCGATACCGCCGGATTTACCGAACTATTATGTTCACCATCCACCGCTGATCGTATGGATTACCGCTGGATTCGACATTCTTTTTGGCACCCATGAAATGTCGGCGCGGCTGGTTTCGATTTTCTCGACACTCATTAGTATCGCGGCTTTTTATGTCATGTGTCGCCGCCTTTACGAACCGACCAGTGGGTTAGTCTGTGCTATCCTGTACGCCTTCACCCCGATGATTATTTATTTCGGACGAATGCCGGATCATGAACCGTTGTCGCTGGCGTTTTTGATGCTTTTCGGTGCAGTCTTGGTCAAATGGGTACGCTCACCTACATCTCAACGCTGGTGGTTTATGGCGGGGCTGGTGGTCGCCTCGATATGGACAACATGGGCCTGTGTATTTGTGGTGGGTGCATTTTGCTTCTTCGGACTATGGGCTGTGCGCCCTAAACAACGCTTGCCATTAATCGGTTTGGGTATCGTCATGCTGCTGGCAGTGATTGCCCTACTTGTCTTTTATCGCATCCAATATGCCGCAACCTTTGATGATCTTATTTCAGCTTTTACCTGGCGCACCAGTACGGTGTCGGAAATCAGCCCATCCTTCACCTTTGTTGAATTTGCGACGGAAACGCTCGTTCACATTGTCGCCAGTGGCACGTTAGCGCTCATAATTTTGTGCCTCATCGGGCTTATACCCGCCTTAAATGTCAAAAATCGACTGCAACAAGCGACTATTCTGGCTTTCGCGGCATCCGGTTTCGCTTATATTTTGGTTTTCCGCAGCGCCTCCTACGTTCACGACTACTACAAAATCTATCTGATTCCGTTTATGGCGATTACTGCCGCCTATGCCGTTGTCTATTCGTTCCGCAATCGGCGCATTCGGCGCTTCGCTCAACCTGCATTGACCAGTCTGTTTGTCCTATCCACTATAAGCGCCGCTGTGATCTTAAATACATGGTATGTCAAGTCGCGTGACGACATCGTGCTGCATATCGCAGATTACATCGCTGCGAACACGACTAAAGAAGAAACAGTACTGACCAATTTATTCGCGAATCCGCCCATCGAGTATTATGCCTTCCGCAAAATGGTTTGGGATGTAAAACCACAGGATACAACGACCCGGGCAGCCGGAAAGTTACCTGCGGTATATTTCTATTGTCCCTGGCTTGATGCGCCAGAAAGTGAACATCCAACTTCTGACGCCGAGGCCATCGCCGCCTGTCAAATAACAAAAATACCGGACAGGTAGAGATTATGCCAAACCAGTGTTTCTCACTTCCAGATAAATAATGCTACGATTCAATGTGTGAAACTGTCATGTAGTAAAATTGACCTACCCGAAATAGGAGGTTAGGAAATGGCAATCCACTATGTAACGATTAAAGGCCGCATCAAAGATGGAAAGCTGGAGGACATCCATATTCCGCCGAATACCCCGGATGGAGAAGTGAAAATTCAAATTCCCGTCCTGGATGAAGATCTGGACAACTCCCTATTAACTGAAGATTTCAAATTTGAAGCGGTTTCATCTGACCAAATAATCGTCGGTGGTTGGGAAGATTTAGGAATTACAGATAGCGTCGAATGGGTAGCAGAAATGCGACGCAAACAGCGCGAGGAACGTCAATGACAGTTGACGCACTGCTGGATACTAACATTATCATTGATTTACTAAATGCTCATCCATCCGCAACCCAATGGGTGCATTCAAGACAATTGAAATTAGGTATTACGTCGGTGACATGGATGGAAGTCATATATGGCGCACAGAATAAGGTTAAGCGCGATCAGGCTTTCAAATTCATGAACCAATTCGATATGTTTTACCTAATCGAAGAAGATCAAGAATGGGCGATGAAGCAGTTATTCCAGTTTCGACTTGAGTATGGGATAGATGTCCTCGACTGTCTCATTGCCGCCCCATCCTATCGATTGCAAATCCAAATTTATACACGCAACTTAAAACATTTCACCCCTCTCCTAGGTGAGTTAGCCGTACAAGCTTACTGAAAGAATATGAACCAAGATCAAAAAACTTTAGCCCTCCAAATTATGAACTGCCCAATGATTAAGGAGGCAAAAGACAACAGCAAATTTGCTTGTTCTGAGATTGTAAATTCTCAAAATAAATCATTTCAGTTACCAGAACCTTGGAACGGGAATATCAATGCGCCAATTTTATTTTTGAGCAGTAATCCCGGATATAACCCGGAAGAAGACACAGTTACTAAAGAGTGGGACGATCAAATTGCACTCGATCACTTTGAGCAACGGCTAGAGGATACGTGTTGGCCGACAGGAACATATCCTGCTTTCTTCAACTATATTAAGGAAATAGCCTCAGACATCCTAGACCATGAGGCTAATCCTCAAGAAGATTATTGCAGCACGGAAATTGTTCACTGCAAATCACCCAATGAAGTGGGAGTAGCTTGTGCCGCTACCCATTGTGTTGAGAGATGGCTCAAATCATTGCTTAATATATCAAAGGCCAAAGTTGTTGTTTTGGTAGGTGGAACTTCACAGTGGTATTGCAATAAATATTTCAAGGTCGAAATTGATTATGGGAAAATAGTTAAGTTAAACCTTGATGATCGACAGTTTTTGTTAACATCCATATATCACAATAATGCACGTTTTAAAGGAGTGGGTGAAAAGAAGAAAGCTGCACTCGCAAAAATTATCGAACAAATCAGATCTAATCCGAATATATTCCAATAATAATTGAACTGATCTATTATGCCCACTACAGTTGTAGACCCTATCTCTCTCGAAGTCTTTAAGAACCTGTTCGCAGCCGTTGCCGAAGAAATGGGTGTGACTCTGCAACGCGCGAGTTTCAGCCCAAATATTCGCGAACGGTTGGACTTTAGCTGCGCCGTCTTCGATGCACAGGCGCGGATGGTCGCGCAAGCCGCCCATATTCCGGTACATCTCGGTAGTATGCCCGCATCCGTCGAATATGCCCTGCGCGAGTTCCAGACTCTCGCTCTCGGCGACGTCATTATCCTCAATGATCCCTATCACGGCGGCACGCATCTGCCTGATATTACGATGGTTTCGCCTGTGTTCGTGGATGGTGAAGTGCGCTTCTTCGTCGCCAGCCGCGCCCACCATGCCGACGTGGGGGGGATGTCACCGGGATCACTGCCGCTCAGCACCGAACTTTATCAAGAAGGCATCATCATCCCGCCTATCAAGTTAATTGATGCGGGCAAGCGGAACGCAGGCGTATTAGGTCTAATTACCGCCAACAGCCGCGCCCCTGAAGAACGGCTTGGTGATCTTGAAGCGCAGTTAGCATCTCAAAGAGTGGGTGAGAAACGGCTGCTATCAATGGTTGCCGAACACGGCGAAGCACGGGTTAGCGACCATGCCGCTGCCCTGCTGGATTATTCCCGCCGCATGACCGAAGCGGTTATCGCTGCAATCCCTGATGGCGAATACCGCTTCGAAGACGCAATGGAAGGTGACGGTCAGCGCGAGTTTCTTATTCCCATCAAAGCCACTGTGCGTGTAAACGGTTCATATATGACGGTCGATTTCACGGGCAGCGCACCACAGGTTGCAGGCAACATAAACGCGGTTGAGGCGATTGTACGCTCGGCTACATGGTACTGTGTGCGGCTGTTGGCAAAAGATGACGTATCTGTCAATCATGGCTGTTTTGCGCCTGTTACCGTCATCACCCCACCACACAGCCTGCTCAATCCTGACTTTCCGGCAGCGGTCGCGGTCGGCAATACCGAAACTGGACAGCGTGTAGTCGATGTGGTTTTGGGTGCGCTGGCACAAGCCCTACCGGGACGCATTCCGGCAGCCAGTCAGGGCAGCATGAATAATTTCACTTTCGGCGGGAACCAAAATGGTCGCGCTTTCGTCTATTACGAAACCATCGCCGGAGGACACGGCGCGGGCGTGATGGGTGACGGCATGAGCGGGCGGCACAGCCACATGACCAACACCCGTAACACACCGATTGAGGCACTTGAATATGCCTTACCCGTACGCGTGATGGAATACAGTTTGCGCGAAGACTCGGGTGGAGCGGGATCGTTCCAGGGCGGTGCCGGTATTCGCCGAGTCTATGAGTTTCTGGCGTCTGCTACGGTCACCGTCAACAGCGAACGCCGTGTCTATGCGCCTTATGGGCTGGACGGAGGCGCAACCGGTAAAAAAGGCGAGAATCAAATTGTTCACGTTGACCAATCCACTCAAAATATCAGCGGCAAATTCACAGGCATCGTCGCAGCCGGTGATCGTGTAGTGATCGAAACACCCGGTGGTGGTGGTTGGGGAAAGAAAGAAGGCTAATCTGATTTTATCGGCATCCAGGGGGTAGCATATGGATTCTAATTTCATTACCGATATTATCCGTCGTTCCAATCGCAATCAGCTCATCTTATGGGGTATCGGGCTGATATTGGTGCTGATCGCTATTGCGTTGAGCGTCAATCAGTACTACAACCTGCTGGCAGGCCCATTCAACGTCAGCCGTGAATATATTACAGGCATCAAAGACGTTGAACATCTCGACAAATTCTATGTCACGGTCAAAGGCGATCAAACGCTAGACACCGGTTTTTCCGAAACCAGTACGACCAACGGCATACAAACAGGTAAAGCTTATTACAAAGCTTTGGTGATTGGCGACTATTTGCTGCTTGTAAAATCCGGCAATGCGGAAAATCAGGACACTTATTCCGGCGCACTGAAACACATACCGGGTGATGAGAAGAGCGAAGTGTTAGATGCCATAATTCGTGAAGCACCGAACGTCAAAGATGTTTTCTTCCCCTTCATGCTGGAAGCCAACGAATTCCGTAACGAGTCCCTTGCTGCAATGGCAGCGGCGGCTCTTGCGCTCCTCGTGTGCTTATGGGGTGTATTACGCACGATGGGCAGAATCGTAAGCCATGAACGCCATCCCATCTGGCGCGGACTGGAACGATTCGGTGAACCAGCCGGTATAGCTGACCAAATCGCAACTGAGGCCAGTAGTGGCAGCACACAAACGGTTGGCAAGGCGCAAATCACTACGAATTGGCTGATCGCTTCTCAAAAATCAACCCTGGGCGCTACACAGCTCAAAGACATCATGTGGATTTACAAGAAAATCACCAGCGGGCGCGGCGGCAAACGCTATGCTGCGCTGGTCTATGATCGCTATGGACAAATGACGACCATCACGGGCAAAGAAGCTCAAGTCGACGAAACCTTACGCGGGATTGCCCAGCGTTTACCGTGGGTTATGATCGGTTACAGCGCACAGGCGCAGGCCGCATGGACCAAAGACCGTCCCAACTTCATCGCCGCCGTAGACCAACGCAAAAAGCAGGCAACGCAATGATCCAACCCCATCGTCGATGAATCTTTTCGGGGCGACGTACATTAATAAGGTATCGAGGAATTGCCAACCGAATATACTATGAGATATAGTTTAGGCTCAAAATATGAAGGAGCAAAACTCATGGCTGAACTTGTAAAAATAGATATTACGCCCGCCGAACTCAAGGAACATGTGGAAGATGCGGGTGGCATATGGACGATTCGCGGCGGCGGCAAATCACGTCAATGGAACAATATCCAGTACAAACAGGGTATGTCCGGTAAGAACGTGAATTCCAAAGGACTGTCCATGAACGTAGCCACGGTTCCGGTGGGCGGTGTTGCGCTGGCGCACATTCATGACGGTTTCGAAGTCATGCTCTATATCTTGCAAGGCAAAGTCCGCCACGAATATGGTGATGGACTCAAAAAGGTTTTGGAGAACGAGGCAGGAGATTTTATCTACATCGAACCGGGTGTTCCCCATGAAGTCTTTAATATCGGTGACGAACCCATTATCGCCATCGTTGCCCGTTCTGCCGCCGACGAGTGGGATAAAATCATTCCCTACGACCGCAAAACGGGGCAATAATCGGCGCTCTTGCGTTCGTAAGCCTGATGTCTAAAATACCTTGCAGCGTCGAAATGTCGGCGCTGTTTTGTTTAGGGAGGCTGTTAGCGGTACGATAGTACGGTGGTACTATCATCAAGGATGATTTATAGTTAATCCCATATTATTACGGTTTCCGCTTGTGATATTTTGCACCTTATACAACATCTACGTATAGAAAGATCGGGCTGTGTCGACAGTAACTTATGCACTCGAACATTTTTATTACGGTCAATCGCTAGAGCAACCTGACCCTGAACCTCAACTGCTAGCGAAGTCGCAGGGTATTGTACAGGAGCAAGTGGACGAAGCTGTTCAATATGCCCTTGTTCCACCGGCGGATACGCCTACCGGTTCATGGGCACTCATTCGCGGCAAGCAGGCTATTCCCTTCGTCATGGTGCAGGCGCAAACGACGGCTACGAACCAAACCATCTGGCATTTCATCATCATGCCAACGGATGTCTTGCGCGCAATCGGTGGTAACCTCAAGGCCATCATCGGGTTGGCACAGGTGCAGATGCCCGCCTTCCAAAAACCGGTTGGCAAACTGCAACAGCTCCTGGTTGATCATCCGCAAATCGTAACGAGCGATGAGCAAATCGAAGATATTCTGGAATTGATGAACTACACCCACAACCAGATCGATATTATCGAGTCGCTTCTGGCAGGCATCGTTCAGGGTGTGCCGGTCGTCGTACAGGGTGCGCCTAATGATCTGGAAACCCGCGTCCAATTCATTCAGGGCTTGTTAGCTTTACTGCCCCCATCGGCACGTTTTGGGGTCACCTTTGCCACGCACACCCTCGAAAGCACCAAAATTGATACGCAGATTCGCTTCTTTGGCGGCGAAAAACTTTCACGTCAAACCCTCATTTACGGTTGGCAAAAAGGCAAGCTGGGGGGCAACGTGGTCGCGGATGATTACAGCCACTTTGTCGCCAGCCAACTGCGCCTGGATGCCGAACTCGTCAGCCAACAAACACGCGGGCTTACAGCAGTCGCGGCATGGCGCATCAAGCGCGGTGAAGGCTTAGCCGAGGCCCTGGGTTACGCTTCTTACCGCCTCAAGTTAGATGATGCCCTTATCAACAACCAGCCCGTCGAAACGGCCGATGTTTCCAAAGTGCTGGCGGAAGACCCAACCCTCACCGATGATCTCAAAATCTCTTATACCCATCATCTCCTGGCGTTCGCGCTGGCGCTGGGTGATATGCAGCATGCCGACCCGATTGCCCCCATGCTGCGCCAGAACAGTGATCTGGAATGGGCAATACAAGGCCAATTTGATGAGGCCATCAAAGACGGTAAATCCCTGCTGGTTTATGATGCGCTATCGCGCTGGATGGCGAACCCACTCGGGCCGACGGGTTCACATTGGGTTGAGCTAACGCACCGCGCGGTCCAAACCCATATGCAAACACTGGTTCAAAAGCGTGACCTAAAAGGCATTAACGCCTTCTTTGAGCACATCCACCATGCCAGCCCCGGTTTGGAAATCGGCAAGATTATCCCCAGGCTCATCGAAATGTCACTGCCGCTTTCAGTGCTGGATCGCGATTTGAACTTGACAGTCTTCCTGATTGCAGTCAATTATCTGGAAAGTGACGTGCTGCGGCGGCTGATCAGCGCCCAAAAATTCACAGCCCAGTTACCGCCCACGCTCAGCCGGCTTGCTCCATATCTTACCGGTGAGGATTCCGGCATGGCTCCTACCGGCTTGCTCTTGAGCGCGGCTTCTGACTTTGGCGACGAGTGGCGCGATCCGGTACTGATTCGCCTGGCTGAATCATCTATTCGTGCCAAGCGCCCCGATATTGTCGATACGCAGGCCCTCGGCGGCATGGTCGGCTTGATCGGAACCACCTGGGGTGTACAGTACAGCCAGACTCTCAACTGGATTGCCATCATGCTCTGCCGCGATGAAACCCTCACCCGGCTGGAACTCCCTGGCCCAACCTATCTGCTGCGGCTGCTGCTGGCTTCCGGTGGTTACAAAGATGCCGCCAACGAAATGATCCATCAAGCACGCGTACTTTACCCGGGTGAAGCACAGGCGGATTACATCGCGATGGTGCAGCGCCTCTTCGCCGAAACGCCGCTTCCGATCCAGCAGCTTCCACACGCCCTCAAAGCCTTGAACGAAGCAGGCGTCAAGTCGCTGCCACTGCTCATGGCTTACATCGGCATATTGGAAGCCCATTCATGGTCGTCGGCGCTGGATCGCATCGCGCACCAATCCACCGTCATGCTGCTCGAAAGCCCGAATATTGCCAAGGTTATTCCGGCTTCGGCCATGATAGCCCTGCTCAAATTCCACATCAGCCGCAAAGACATTGACCAAACCATCCGTGTTGCCAGCCTCATGCCACAGGTTGCCATCCGTGAAGGCGCACGCGGCATTAACCTCATCGGACGCATGTATAAGCTGATGGATTGGGACGAAAAAATTCGTATCGCCGCGCTGGAACTGCTGCGTCGTTATGTCCGTATTGCGCCGGATGCCGAAGCACGAAAAGCCATTAACGCATTTGGACGCGAATTTGGTGCTGCGATCCAACAGGCTACTGAAACCAGTTATGCCATGCGTCGTATGTTCGATAACCTTGATGTCATCGAATATGCCGACTTTCTGCACAGCACATCCGAGTATCTCTATGATACGGTACTGACATATGTGGATAAATCCAAAATCCCCAGCGTAGGCGCGGTTATGAACAGCCTTGATAGCCTGGGCGGCAGCCTCAGCAGCAGTGACCGCATCCTGCTTGCCAATGAACTGAACCAGGTCGGCAGGGATATATTGGAGTTGGCTAAACCCTGGCAGCCACGAGCCCGCGAACTCGATCAGCACATTGAAAATTTGCTGCAAGGCCGCAAAGATCCCACCAGCGCGCTGGATGTCTTCTGGATTATCGCCGGTTATCTGGCCCGTGGAAAACGTCAGCCGCTTAAGATGCAGCGTATTCTCAGCCAGCATATTTTTGGCGAACGTACCGCGCCGCGTGTACTGGACGAAACCCGTATCGTGGGTGCCGTGCTGCAAAGTGCCTTGACGGCTTTTCCCCCTAACCACAAAATGACCATCAGTGCCGAGGCTATCCGTGAAGAAATGGACAGCCTGTGGGGTGAGATTCCGTTGGAAAAACAGCGCGAAATTGTGCGCGAATTTGCGACCGATTTGCAGCGTGTAGGCGAACTCTGTTATCAAATCGCCGCAACCGGCAATCCCAAAGCGATGGAAACGGGTTCGCTGGCACGTAAGCTGGAAGAAGCGTCAGCCCAGCCCAAGAGTACCCTGGAAATGTACCGCTTCGTCAGCGGCTACTTCCGCGCACGATCCTAAACCGGAAGAGGCACTTTTGAATTTTGCCACTGATGCCGCGCTCGAATACGAACAGGTCACGTTTAAGAAACTCGAAATCCGCGAGCAAAAAATCAAGCAGAAAACGTTTCAGGAGTGCATTTTCACACAATGCACTCTAAATGAAGTCGCGTTTGACAACTGCAAATTCTTCAAATGTGTCTTCAAAGAATGCGACTTGAATCTGATGAAGGTCAAGAACTGCGTGTTCTCTGAAGTTGAATTTCAAAACTCAAGGGTTATCGGGGTTAATTGGATGGAAGCCATGTGGGGGAAAAGCAACCTGCTCGGCTCAATTAACTTTACCGATTGCACATTGAATTATTCCACCTTCATTGGCCTGACGTTGAAGAAAATGCAGCTTATTCGTTGTCTGGCAAAAGATGTGGATTTTGCTGAAGCCGATCTGACGCAAGCCAATTGCACTGGCACTGATTTTACCGACAGCCGCTTCAACCACACCAACCTGACTGAAGCCGACTTTACCGATGCGACTCACTACAACATCTCGGCTACCGATAACACCCTCAAGAAAACGCGCTTCTCATTACCAGAGGCCATAGCGCTGTTGTACAGCCTCGACATCGTTCTTAAAGAATAACCCTTACCAGCGTTCCCATGTGTGCTGATCGGTGCGTTCATCACGCTCATCCTGGCGCGGATACTGGCGCTGCACCAATTTCTCCGCTACTTTCGTCATGAAGTGATCACTTTCCTCGTAGCGCACATCGCGGGTAATCACCCGCCGCTGTGCCGATGCGAACAAGGTCACATCCGACTCGATCATCCGTCCGGGGAAAATGATCATCCCTGAACCGATGCGGCAGTTGTGCCCGACCGCCCCGCCCAATACCACCTGCCCCACATCTTCCAACTCACCGCGAATATTCGACGCCTTGATAGTACGGGGTATCACACCGCCCCGCCCATCGGATTCACCAATCAGGTTGAAATCAGTGAAGGTATTCCCCGCACCCACAAAACTATCCCGCCCGATCACACACATCTGCAAGCAAGTATTCTGCGCGATAATCGTGCCACTCATCAGGCTGGTCATAAACAAGGACGCGCGAAACGGCAAGAAGCAGTTGTTCGCCACTGTGCTGAGCATCAATTGGCAGCCCTGCGAAACCGTTACATCGTCACCAATCGCACAGTTGTCGATCACCGCGCCGGGGCCGATATAACAGCGTTCACCAATCGTCGTCGGGCCGCTGATAACTGCCGACGGATCAATAATGGTATCTTTGCCCACTTTCACCGCTGCGGATGTCGTCAACACCTGGCGTTGTTCGATGATGCCGCGCCACAGCAGTTTGAGTGCTGTAAAGTTGTGATGTTTAATTTGCTCTTCAAAGCGATAGCCCCGCGTAAACACGCCGAATATGACGCTGGCGTAGAAAATATGCACCCAACTTTCAATCGAAAGCAGCGCATATTTCGGCAGATAATGGGTGAGTTCCTCGACCTTATCCTGCGCCATAAAATCGGGCACGCTGTAAAAGCCGCGCGGCTCCGATTCGCTGTCAATGGCTATCGGCAGCACATCCTTGGTATAACCCTTCGGGAAATACCACATATCGACCATCGCAATCGGTCGACCTGATTGCGCATCCGTTCCCACGGCCTCAAATGTTGTAGAAAGAGGCAGTGTATACGATGTAAACGCCCGTTCCTTCTCATCAGTGAAAATCGCTGCCTGGCAGGCTTTACCGGAAGCCTTTGCCCGATCAACAAAAGCCCGCACATATTCGCTGTCAAACCACAGGCTGTCGCGGTACACAAAAGCCGGTTCATCATCGCGGATATTATGCATCTGCCCTGCGAGTTGGAAGCTGTCGCCCAGCTTCAACCCGCCTTTGAATACCTGCGAGAATACTTCGTCGTGATGAAAGCTCAGCGTCGATGTGCCAATGACCAATTTGCTGGCTGGCTCATTGAAGGGCAGCACATGGCGCGCGTCTTCGAGGATATAACGATACATGGTGATGCCTCTGACCGTGAATAAGGTTTAGGGGAAGTATAGCATGATTTGAAACTGTTGGAATGCAGGCTGGATAGGCATCTCCACTAGCTTGAAATTCTTGACTCGTAGAACTTATTCGATCACAATAGGTGTTGGCACAATACAAAATCGTTTGTGTGAAGTGTCAAAAGGAGTCATCATGGCAAAGATCATCCACACAACCGACAAGATTATATTGACTGAGGAAAACAAGGCGCATCTACAAGCGCTGGCGGCTAAACGCGGATGGAAAACAATAGAAGACTTTCACATCTACACACCCTTAGAGCAACCGTCTTTAACCCCTGAAGCTGTTGCATGGGCAGAGGCCGAAGCCAAGCGCATCTTGGCAGAGCGACATCGTGCCTCTTAGAGAGATTGTCCAATTTCCGATCTTTACGCAAGACTTAGAAATGTATCAGCGGAATTATCCTGAAATGGATGCGGTTTATCTGGCTATGACGGTCTCGCTGCTCGATAATCCATTCCAAGGAAAGCCGTTGGAAGTGTTTCCCGATTTCCGAACATATCTAACCCTCCCCAACGACAATACACCAGCGTTTTATGTCATGTATAGTTATGATACTGAACATATTTACTTACACGCAATCAAAAAGGTTGAGTTCTAAAAGAGCCTCTCAACATATCTGACAGTCCATAATAGGTAGCGTTTGGTAAGTAAACTCACCCGCTGTTCAAGAAGTCACGCACCGTTTGATGAAACCGTTCGGGGTTATCCAACATCGGGAAGTGTCCGGCATCCGGGAACATCACGATCTTGCTATGCGGGGCATACTGCTTCAACACCTGTGCTTGATTGGGATGCACAATCAAATCTTTATTGCCGTAAATCCCCAGCGTCGGCACTTTGACTTCACCCATACGCGGACGTAAATCGGTTGTTCGCAGCGTAGCGATACTTTCAAAGAACGGCCCCATCGTCAGCTTGGACAAATCCGAAGCGAACATGTTGCCCAGCGCCTTACCATCCTTCGCCAGCAGATACGAATAGCCGCGTAGTGAAACACGCAGCCCTGACATGAACACATCGAATAATGCCGGTGAGGTTTCTGCCAAGTCCATCCATGTGCGTCGTCCCGCCAACTTAATCAGTGGACGCAGCGAACTGCCCACAATCGGTGAACCAATGACGATAACTTTGACAACTTTTTCGGGGTAACGGATGGCTGTGCCGAGAGATACAGTGCCGCCCATCGAATGCCCGACCAGCGGCGCTTTGACGATCCCCAGCCGATCCATGAATTGGTTGACGAGGAGAATGAAATTATCAACCGAAAAATCAACAGCCTGATCGCCCGACTCACCAAATCCCCAGAAGTCGATGGCGTAGGTACGGAATTCCTTGCCTAACTCTTCAATGGTTTTGCGCCACAGGGCCCATGATCCAAGCCAACCATGCAATAACAGAACCGGACGTCCTCGTCCGTAGGTTTCGTAATGCACGACTCCTTGCTCTGTTACCAGTAATGCCACGATGCTATAGTCCTTACGTGTTCCAGCGCAAAGGCATTACTGCTGCCGATCCATTTCCTCCAGAATTGAGTAGAGCAGTTCCAGCAGCACGTTCTTGACGCTCTCTTTGTCCTTCGCCACACACGGCAGCAGTTTCACACCCTCTTCGATACGCAGCGCAATCCGTAGATCATCTGCCGCCCACGCGTCAGGGTGATCCTGCTTGTTGGCCGCCACGACGTAGGGTGTCGGGGCATAGGCGCGGAAGGTTTCGAGAATGCTCTTGGCTTCGCGGAAGGTTTCCGGCTTGGCGCTGTCAACCATCACCACAAAACCCAACATACCCTCTGCCAGAATTTCCCACATGAAGTCAAAGCGGCGCTGACCGGGTGTACCGAACAGATACAACACCAGATCATCGTCTACCGTGATACGACCAAAGTCCATCGCTACGGTAGTTGCCGATTTAACTTCTTTTTCTGCCGCCGAGGTAATCGCCTGATCGGTAGAAACCACTTCGATTTCGCTGATTGAACGAATAAACTCGGTTTTACCGGCGCTAAACGGGCCTGTGATAACCATCTTTACAGTTTGCATAAGGTGCGCTCACTCTTCCCGGTATTGAACGTCCATCATGGACTAGCGATTGCGATTTGTTAAATAGACCGAATTCGATCGATCAAACGATTAACGACATCTGCCTTAACCTGCGGCTTCTGCGGTTGTGCGCGGCGCCGCTGCATCGAGTTGGCAGGTTGTTCCATTCCCGGCGGCTTGACCAGTTCGACCAAACCCGCTTGCTCCAACCCGTAAACCACACGCCGAATTTCAATTTCGGACATATTATTGGCGCGGGCAATCTGGCGAATAGAGTTCTTTGGGTTAACGTACTGCACCACGCGCCATTCGGCTACGCTCAGGTGAATCCCCTTCAATTTCTCGCGTGGATTACCAGGGAAACGCAGGGCGAAGTCTAAGTTCGGCAAATGTTGGTTGAGTTCTTCAACCTCTTTCATTCGCCGCGAACCCTCGATGATGATGTTCTCTAGATCAATCGGGACTTGAATACGATCGTTCGGCGGCACAACATTATCGTCAAAGCGGAACGGCTCGGCGTTCCAACTCATCATACTGTAAACAACATCCTGCATATGCTGCTGGATGCTCCCCACAATATCATTTTGTGTAATGTAATTGGCGTTCATCAACAGCAACGCCAGTGCCTTATCGCTCTTGTCGCGCGCTCTTTCGCGAATGACACGTGCCTGTTCGTCCGTCAGCTTACCAACCTTATTCAAGACGGAAACCAGGTTGCCTTCCTGACCTTTCATGGTGGCGAAAATCAGCTTGCCCGCTTTGAACGAAACCTGGGCACGTTCTGGCCCGGCCTCGATGCGTTCGCGCTTCGATCCGTTCACCTGCTCCATCTGCCCGGTTTTATTCGCCTGAAAAATCGTCAGCGTGCCAGTTTTGCCCGCCAGATTAATCAGGTTCAGCAGTTGGGTTACACTAAAATCCCGAAGTTCGCCTTTAAGCGGCATTTAGGCCCCCTCACAAAGGTTCAACGCAAGGCCACACGATAATTCTAATCATACAGGAAATCTTAATTTGGGTATAAACCGAACCTGAAAGTCATTATAGCTTGCGCCTATAGGCACGTCAACCAAACCCGATAGGTGTACTATAATGCAGTTCACCATTGTCCAATAGGCACGTTCAGGAGTGCTTATGAAACCCCAATTACGATTAACAATGATCATCCTTCTTGCGACCTTTTTATCGGGATGTATCATCCCTTCGACGCAAGATTTAAGATCATCACCAACTGTACTCCCTCATCTTACAACTGAAACCCCGTTAACGAAAATTGAGACTACACCAACATTTGAGGAATTTCCTGCTGATGTTAATCCTTTGACTGGATTGCAGGTCAAAGACCCTGCCGTTTTGAACCGCCGTCCGCAGGTCATCAAAATTTCCAACGCCCCCGTTCTGGTACGACCGCAGGCAGGAATCGGCGCGGCGGACATTGTCTTCGAGCATTATGCTGAAGGCGGTCTTACCCGCTTTTCCGCTATTTTCTACAGTCAAGCACCGGATCGCGTCGGTTCGATCCGCAGTGCCCGCCTGATTGACACCGAGTTAATCCCCATGTTTAGTGGCCTGTTAATTTTCTCTGGCGCGAGTACCGGCGTGGAAACGCTGCTGAATAATGCCGATTATGCCAACCGTCTTTTCAAGGGGGTGCTGTTCGGACAGCCCTATTTTTGGCGGGATGAAACCATCGAAGTGCCGCACAATATGTTTATGAACCCCAACGCGGTGTGGGAAAAAGCCACCGGGGAAGGGATAAATCAGCGCCCTGTACTGCGCGGCTTATCGTTCGACGCGACTGTACCCGGCAGCAATAAAGCAGTCGTGAGCAAAATTGATATACGTTACCGTGCCACCCGTGTTATCTGGAAATACGATCCCACCATCGGACTCTATCGCCGCAGTGCCGATGGTCAAGGCCACTTTGACGCCAACACACTCGAACAGATCACGGCAGCCAACGTTGTAGTCGTTTATGCTGATCACCAATTCACCGACATTGTGGAAAGCGAGTTTCAGGGCAGCAAGAGCTACAGCATTCAGATCAACCTCATAGGTCAGGGTGATGCCATCCTCTTCCGTGATGGTCAGCAGTACAACGGCAAGTGGGTGCGCGATTATAAGAACACCATCATCGGACTCCGCACGGCTCAAGGAGCTGTATTACCGCTCAAGCCCGGTCAAACATGGTTCCAGATTGTGCAGCTGCCTAACCAACAAAATCCGCAGGAAGAGTGGATTAAAATGGAATAAGAATAAAGTATGAGACTCTTGCCTAATTTTGGACAAATCTTTATTTGCCCCAAAAAGGGAAGTGTACTACAGTGTATGGAACAGGTTAATTTAGAAAGGCTTGCGCCATGAACGATTTAATGAAGCAGCTCGATACGTTACTTAAGCCAATCAATGATTCTGTGAGAAATATTGCCCCTGCCCAGCTGATCAGATACGTGGCAATCTACGCACTAGTTGCAGGTATTGCCAACCTTTGCATAAGTGTCACAGCTATCTTGGGTGGCGCATTTTTAGGAGGACTTGCTGCTGTTGGAAGTGCGGCTGTTCCGGCTGGCACAGAAGGTCAACAGGCATTAGCTGCGGCTGGTGGTGTCAGTGGTTTATTGGTCGTTACAGGCATAATATATTTAATTGTGGCACCCGCTCTTATTGTTGTGGCGCTGGGTCTATTCCGACGTGCGGGTTGGTCGCGTATGGGAGCAGCCTTTGTATTAGCGCTCAGTGCCATTGTTTCCCTGCTACAACTCCTTGGCGGTGGAGGCATCTTAAATATTATATGGTTACTTGGCGGTTTGTACCTCGCTTATTTCTTCTACACGGACGGTGGCATCAAGCGCGAATTCGGTCAGGCATGAAATAAATTCTCGTATCTAAATCAAAAGGCACTGTTCATCTATTGAGACAGTGTCTTTTTTCTTTGTATCGCCTTTTGGACAACTCATTTTGTGTTTGGTAGATTTCAACCCGCTCTAGTTATTTATGGGTTATAATATTTTTTCAAAAAACATAGACAATAATATGACCCGATTAAGTCTTCGATACATGCAGCGCATCTTAAAAGAACAAGGGCCAGCAGGCACCGTAGCGCTCCTTTCTGACATCGACTCATCCGGCGTTGGGGAAATGCGTGTTCCCTTCGTTATGCGTGTTTTCTATCTGACGAAACCCGAAGATATTCACGAACTGCTTGTACAGCATAGTGATGAAGCCGGAAAAGTCGAACTCGTTGCGCGAATCGCGCGTTCAACCTTTGGCAATGGCATCCTCTTTAGCAACGGAGCAGTGTGGAAACGTCAGCGCAAATTAATGCAGCCTGTTTTTCATCATGCTCACGTCAAAGCCTATGGCGAACGCATGATCAATATTGCCCTAAAGCATATGGCAAACTGGAATCCCAACAGCACACTCGATCTCGCAAACGAAATGCACGCCATAACCCTACGGATTGTCGTCGATACGCTCTTTTCGGGCGATGCAACCCGTGATATTGATGAAATCCGCGAGGCCATACACGATATTGGTATTGGTTTTTCGGCGCAGGCGTCATCCGTTTTTCTGGCACTCATGCCTGATTGGTTTCCTGCACCTGCCCTGCGTCAAAAAGCGCGTGGCGCAAAAACCTTCCGCCATCTTCTAGAAAAGCTTATCGCCGAACGACGCAAACTAGCTGAGGCCGAAAGTCCAAAAGATTTGCTCAGCGCTTTGATGTTTAGCAAAGACCCTGATACCGGCGAAACAATGGATAACGAACAATTACGCGGAGAACTGTTAACCCTCTACATCGCTGGTCATGATACAACCGCTAACCTGTTATCTTGGTCAATTTCTTTTATCGCAAAAGACCCTGAAGTGGCGCAAAAACTATTGGCAGAAATTGCACTTTTGGAAGGCAAACCACCAACAGTTGAAGATTTGCCACGTCTTCCTTACAGCAAAATGATCCTGCAAGAGGCGTTACGAATGCGCCCTCCGGTCTGGTTTTTCCAGCGACAATCCACACTGCCTTTGACCATAAACGGACACAGCTACCCTAAGAACGCCATGTTCTTTATCTTGGTCTACGCTAATCATCACAATTCTGCCATCTTCCCAAATCCCACAACCTTCATGCCAGAGCGTTGGGCAAACGACGCTGAAAAAAATCTGCCGAAGGGAGCCTATACACCCTTTGCAACCGGCGCGCGTATTTGTATTGGCAACGGCTTCGCCATGATGGAAGCTCAATTGTTATTGACACTCATCATGCAGCAGGTAAAAATCACCCTGTTAGATGAGGCGGAAATTGCCAAAGGTACACCGATTATCCTAGCATTTGATAAGCCTGTGCGGATGCGGGTGTCGCCAGTCCAATAATGCTGTCGTTTACGATTAAACTGCGGTACTCACCACCCGAAACCCGATGTGATGATCCTGGTAGGTTGGTGGATCTTCAAAATGCCGGTAAGCAGATCGCGCCACATAAGCATTACTGCCCCACCAGCCGCCCTTTTCAACCTTTTTTGTACCCGTTGCTTGCCCCGTCGGATCATCCTTCGGGCTGTCTTTATAATATTGGCTGCTCAACCAATCCTGTACCCACTCCATCGCATTCCCCGCCATATCATACGCCCCGACCCAACTGACACCCTCAGGGTAAGCATCGACAGCCGTTAACCCCTCGCTGTCCAGCACATTAGCCTTTGCCGCATCCCACTCATCTCCCCACGGATAAATGTGCGACTCTGGCCCACGCGCGGCAAATTCCCACTGCGCCTCTGTGGGCAAACTGCCACCTCGCCACGCCGCATATGCTTCCGCTTCATACCACGTCACGCATACCTGCGGTGTATTCGCTTTCGCTTCGCCTTCGCACGTCACCGGCAGCTTACTCACATCCTGCCGCTTGAGCCATGCCGCACCTTTTTCCGACCAATAAGCCGCATTGCTATAACCGCCATCTTTGACAAAGGCCGCAAACGCCGCATTCGTCACCTCGTATTGATCAATCCAATAGCCTTGTGTCAAACATACTTCATGCTGCGGCTTCTCATAGATAGCAGTCGCCTTCGCCCATCCCGGCGGATTCAAGGCTTGTGCGGCCTCAAGCTGTTGATCACTGCTGCCCATCATGAAACATCCGCCTGGCACATAAACCTGTGCGATGCCTTTCGCATCCATCCGTGTATCGCCCACCTTTGGTTCTGGAGTCGCTTCTTGTGCCACTGTAGTACTCCCTATCAGCAATAACATGATTATGAATAACGAAATTTTTGCTACCATCTTGTCCTCATAACTCAGAGAATAGAAAACAACCTTGCTAATCTACCCATCGCCTTCCCATTATGTTCACTCCTCTGTGTTCTTTATGGTAAAAATGTATTGGAGTTTGATTGGGTATTTTTAGGCTATAATCAACCTGGTCTTTAATATCTTTTCGCAAACGATTTGAAGGTGAGCCAACCATGTCGTTTCAATCAGTGGAGCAGGGCATTGGAGCCATTCAAGCGGGTAACCACGACGAAGGTGTTCGGCTGCTCAAAATCGCCCTTAAGAATCCCGAATTGACCGGTGCGCTGCGGGCAGTCGCCTGTCTATGGCTGGGTGAAGTCAGCACCGATCCCAATGAAAAACGTGCCTACTATAAGGATGCGCTCGCTGCCGATCCCACTAATGCGGCGGTCAAGCAGCGCGTCGAAGGTTTCCTCGCCCAACAGTTCATGCCACCCACCGGCACCCAAACGACCGCCCAGGCTGCGCCGCCGATGCCCACCAGCTTGCCGGGTGCATTAGCCTCGCCTAATCCCTATCAACCTGTCCAACCCGCCTTACCCAAAACTGGCAACCTGAATCCTGCCGTCCTCCAGCCGAACATCACGACTTCAGCGCCGCAGGTGGTTGCCATTAACGGTGGCCCAAACGGCCCTGCGACGGGTTTCTTTGTTGCCCGCGAAGGCTTGCTAACGACCACCCGCTATGCCGTTGGCGGTTCTGATCAAGTCATCGTGGAACTACCCAACCGCCGTCAGGTACCCGGATACGTCCTGCGCTCGTATCCCGAGTTGGACCTGGCCTTCATCTATGTCGAACAAACCACTGGCGAAGTCATCCCGCCCAGCCCGATTACCAATATCACCGACGATACGCGCCTCACCATCGTCTGCGCGAATGGCAATATTCTTCAAGGCAAACGCCGTGCCACCAAACGGCTCATCGCCGCCCAGTGGTTCCCGACCGACATTATGGATTTGCCCGATGCCGGTGGCGCGCCCGTTTTGGATGACAACCACTATCTGGTGGGTATGATTACACGCAATACAGCCAGTACGTCTGCTTATGTTTACGGCCTCCACATCAACACCATCCGCACACAGGTGGATTTATTCCGTCAAGAAACGACCGAAGGTGCCAAAGCGTACTGCCGGCATTGTGGCTTTTACAGCCGCGCGCTGTCGTCGGGAGGGTATTACTGCGAACGCTGCGGCGGCTTGCATCCACAGGCCGAAGGCTTGGTACGCTTCCCGCAGGCACAAACACAGGCTTTTTATTACGAACACAACAGTATGAGCTGCCCGAATTGCAATGCGAATGTCGGCTTCTACCGCAACAACTGTTTGCGCTGCGGCCAACCCGCCACCCGCACTTAAAATGACCTTGATTATTTTCACATCCTCAAACGCCTTGACTCCCCTCTCTATGCAATGGAGAGGGGGCGGGGGTGAGGATCTTAAAATGATGACTATCGACTAAGGACTAATTATGCTCAACTTCAGAGGACGAAACCGCGCGACCGGCGAAAATGCGCTCGAAACTTATGCCGCCACCATCGAACAAATCTTAGCCAGCATCGGCATTGACCCTGCCAAAGCGCGGATGCGAACTGAAACCGGTTTCGGCTGGAGCTTCCAACGCAATTCCGCTGTCATCGAAATTTTCGTCTCGCAGCAAGATGGCATCGGCTATCTACAGGTCTTGTCACCGATTATGCATCTGCCCAGTAACGCCCTGCTGCCGCTGTATCGCCGCCTGTTGGAACTCAACCTACAGCTGACCAACGCCGCCCTCGGTGTTTATCTTGATGTGGTTTACATTTTCAGCGAACGTCCGCTGGAAGGCATGGATGGCAGCGAAGCCAACAGCATCATCAACCTCGTCGCCAACTACGCCGACGATCTGGATGACAAACTGGTGGCCGAATTCGGCGGACGACTTTACGCCAAGGTATAGAGGTTTACGGTCGGTAGATCTCTGTTTTAATCCTGGTGTCCGTTGTATTTATGCTGCTTTGGTACGCAGATATTTCCACAACGCGCGCACATCGGCCACCACAGCCGCGAAGTGCGCCCCCAGTGCGATCAGTATCACAACCGGAATCGCCAGCGTAAAAATCTGCTCTGCATAATCGAAGTACAGAATGGCCGTTGGGTTATTAATCACATCATTCGAAAGCGGCAAAATTGGTGGCGCGCTGTTAAAAAAGAATTGAAACATCAGGTAGATCGGAATGTAAGTCGCCACAGCGGTGATCAAGAAGGATAGCCAACCGCGCAGCCCGAATACGGATGCGACGACAAAGCCGAACGCCGTTCCAATGCCGGCATAAGCCATCACTTCCCACACAGGTGGATAATTCAGGAAGAACCACGTGAACGCGCCCCATGCCAGCGTTCCCCAAAGGAAACCTGCCGCAGCTGAAAACAACAACCGTGCCCACCCCGGCCAGAAGCCCCGTAGCCGCGCAGGTACTTCACCGGCAATGAGCGTCAAAATCGCAATCATCATGCCAAAGGTCAACCCGATTGAGATTGTACGTCCCCACCGTTCCGCGTTGAAGATCGCCTCCGACCGGAATGTGGTGAATACGTAAACCGCCATCGCCAGCGCCGCCCCCAACAGTGCGAATACGAACCGCCACACATTTTTCAGTGGATCATCCGTCAGACGCCGCCATGTATTCGCCAGCCACGCGTAGATTCGCCCCTGTGGACTGACCACAGAAGGCAGCGATGGTGCTTCATCACGCACCAGGGCCAGCGCCCGCAGCGCCCCGCGCGAACCACTGCGTTGAGCATCAGCGATCTTTTTGACCGCAGCCAATGATCGAATGCGGCCCACCGTCCGCGCGGCCTGTTCCGCGATCGTTTCACTACTGCGTGGATCAAGGGCGATTTGCGCCAGCAGCTCATCGATTTCATCGCTGTAAACCGACGCGCGCCAATCCGATGGCGTCAGCAGTTGGATGTCGGCCCGCGTTTGTGTCGTAAGCAGTCGCCCCGTCAAACCAGGTCGCACTGCTTTGTAATTTCCGCTTGAGTAATCCCGCTTGGCCCGCGTTGCCAGCACGTTGATGGCGGCTCGTTTCGCATCATCATTGGTTTCGAGCGCCAGTGCCTGTGCTACCAACGTCGGAATGCGCGGAGGATCACCGTCGGGAATAGTCTCCAGCCGGTAAAAAGCCCGCGCCCTTGCGGGAGCGCTCTCGCTGCGGATAGTATGTAGTGCGACCCACCTGCGATTATCTTTGTCGAGTTTGTTCCACCAATAATCAATTTCGTGGTCATATTCCAGTGCGCCACGTAAGAGCAGTTGTAACCCCGCTTCATCGATTTCCAACCCGTTCTCATCCGCCTTCATGTAAACATCATTCATGACCATGAAGTGCGTCACGCCCAGCAGGAAGCGGCCCTGTCCGTGTGCCCATGCCTTCCGCGCCCGATTATAAATATCCTGCGCCTCGCGCCGAACCATCGCCCCTTGATCAGCGATCGTCTGCACACCGCTCAGGTCAATCGTGATAAGCCCTACACCGTCCTCATCATCGAAGTCCCCGCGTGCAGCGGGCATCACAGCACCCTGAACCTTGCCCAGCGCCTCTTCCAGTTCATTCACCAATTCCATCATCGTGTCGGGGCGATCATCCGGATTAAGCGCGGTTCCACGCCGTAGTACCGGTGTCAGCACTTCTGCCAATTCGCTGCCCATCTTTTCGGCTTCCGGCAAATCTTCCTGCCACTGAATTTGCTTCAGTGCCAGTGAAGTTGTCGCATCAAAGGGCAGTTCGCCCGTCAACATCTGGAACACCAGAATGGAGAAACTGTAAATATCAGCACGGTGATCCAGTTCACCCGCCGTCAACTGTTCCGGCGCCATATACAGCAGCGTACCATAACCGGGATTAGCAGCCCTACCCTCTGGCCCCAACACGGTCGCCAGACCGAAGTCTGCCAGATAGGGTGACGAATTACTGTCCATCAAAATATTGGATGGTTTCAGGTCGAGGTGAATCACATGGTTGGCATGGGCATAATCCAGGGCGCTGGCGATATTCTTGGCTTGACGCACCACCATATCGGTGGTCATTGGCCCATCCACCAGCATATGTTCGAGCGATCCGCCCGTCACATAACGCATCGCGATATAAAGCTGGCCCTCATGCTCACCGAAATCATAAATCGGTAGAATATGCGGATGCTCCAATTGAGCGATGGTCTGTGCCTCGCGCTCGAACAATTTGATCGGCTCAGTTCCACTGTCCGCCGACAAATCCCGCGCAATCGTTTTGATGGCGACTGTCCGGTTTAGCCGTTTGTCACGCGCCGACCACACATCGGCCATACCGCCGCGCCCGATATGCTCGACAACTTTATAATGCGAAAACTCGTTGCCAATATCCATGTAATGTCCTATGCGGATTAATGATCCCTATCCCTGATTATAGATTCAGCAGACACTTGCCACAAGCCGAGCGGTTCGACTTAACCCTTAATGAGAAAACTTTCCTCAATTCATATCCGCATCTACACTGATGCAAGAAATCGCAACGCTGTATAATCTGAACTTTGAAATTGGCATTTAAATCTCCTCAGTCATGAAATAGAGAGGGGATTTAGGGGTGAGGATCAAAACTCACTAAGGGCAAACACTATATGACCAACCGTAAACATCTGTGGCCGGGGCTGATCTCACTCTTGTTGCTCATGCTTCTCGTAGTTCCACTTCGCGCACAGGACACCCCCTCTACCACGCGCGATCCCGCCGCTATGGCGCAGCGTTGGCTGGGTTGGTCCGGCGGTCCTGATGTTCCACCACCGCTTCCAGTTTATAAAGTCGGTGATACCACCCAATTCTGGGTCACCAAATCCGGTCATGCCTCACCCACCCGGATCACAGCCACACTGGCCTCGTCATTAGCCTTTCTAGATGTATGGGTCGAAAACGGTCTGGACTACCAACCCGGTTCGCTGGATACCATTGCGAACCGGATGCAGCTTGCCTTCGTGGACTTCCAGATCCGCGCTAATCAGGGCGGCTTCACCACCTTTCCACGCACCTTCGCCGGCATCGAGGACAAAGACCGTCTGCCTATCACCGATGTTGATGGTGATCAACGCTATACCGTCCTCTACGCCAGTGACCTCAACACCACCCGTAACATCATCTACAATCCTGCTAATAACCTCACCACCGCCTGGGTCGCCAATGGTTGGACGAATCAGCAGGGCATGTTCATCATTAATACCTCCGCCACACCCTCCCTCGCCCTCAGTGATTTAACCTATTTCGCTCTTTTCGCGCGTGCGTTTAACAGTATGCTCATCGAGCAAAATAATCCGTCTCAAGCCCCCTGGATGCGCGAAGCCCAGAGTTGGTACATGCTGCTCCAATATCTCGGCAGTGACATCGGCCCATCCGATTTCCAAACCTTCTTCAACACGCCGGATTTATCCCTCACCAGTACTGATACCGAACGCAGCGCGATCACCGCTGTCGGGCAAATGTTTCTGCGTTACATTCAACAGCGTTTTGGTGCTGGCATACTGCGTGAACTCTTCACCACTTCCGGCTCAGGCATGACCGGGTTGACGAATATCTTAGCCTCACATGGCATCACCGACCTTGTGACGGATAATCCCATCACCGCGCAGGACGTCTTTGCTGATTTTGCCATGACCAACGCATTGAACTCGCCCATCGGCGACACACGCTTTGCCTATGTCACACAGGCTGCTCAAGGGTTAAGAGCCGCGACACCCGGCTTGCAAGATAATTTCTCGTTTCAAGTTCCCCGCTTGGCAGTGGCACAGTATGGTACGAATTACCTGGGGTTCAGCGCCACCAAAGCCGCACAATTCCAGTTAAACTTTAATGGCGTTCCATCTGTTCCGCGCCTGCCCATGCCCGACCAACCCGATAATCATTTTTATTGGTCAGGCAATGGCCTCTATCAGAATACATCCTTCAGCCGCACCTTCGATCTGTCCGGTGTCCAATCTGCTACCCTCACCTTCGACGCATGGCATCAACTCTCGGATGGTTGGAACTATGGCTACGTCAGCGTCAGTGATGACGGCGGCAAAACCTATAAAGCGTTGGTCAGCAGTGGCACCACCACCACCAATCCCAACGCTCTCGCGTATGGTGCAGGCTTCACCGGTGTCAGCAATCCGCAGCCGTCGCGTCCCTTCCCGTACCTCGGCATTGGCCTCGAAGCCAACGGCATCACCATCGCCAGCATTGCTGATAACAGTCCACTCAAAGGATTAGATGTTCAAGTGGGCGACACCATCGCCGGACACGATGGGCAGCCCTGGCAGGCTAAAGCCGACATCACCGCCTACCTCAGCCAGTTCCAGCCCGGCGATACCATCAGCCTTTATCTTCAGCGTGATACAAAATTCTTGAGCGTTGACGTGGTTCTCGGCAAGCATCCCAGCCGCGTTATTCCTGCCGACCCGATTTGGACACCGCAGGAAATCAACCTCAACGCCTATGCTGGCAAACAAATCACCCTGCGCTTCGATTACGTCAGTGCCGACGACAAACCCGACAAAGGCATCGCCATTGATAACATCGCTATTCCTCAAATCAACTTCAAAGATGACGCCGAGTCGGGTATTCAAGGTTGGACACTCAACGGCTGGCAGCAAATCGATAATGCCGTTCCGCAGCGCTATATTGTCCAATACGCCTTAGTCAGCAGTACCGGGCTGGAGTCTAGCCGCGTCGAACGTCTGATTGGTCCCAATGATGCTGCCACAACCGGCACATGGATATTTGATTTAGGTGCCGATGACACGCTGCTGTTGGCAGTCTCTGGCATCAATGACGCCACCGATATTCCAGCCGTCTACGGACTCAGCGCACAGCTTACCAGCACGCAGCCGGAAGCCACCGCCGAAGCGACGCCTGAGGCGACACCCGAAAGCACACCCGCCCCATGATGCTTCCTAAACAACTCGATATTTGCCCGTTGTAGGGGTTTGTTGCTAACAAACCCCGCAAGATAAATTAAGAAATAGCCAAGGCCAACCTATGCCCGCTTTGCCCATGAATTTCCACAGCCTGATCGAAACCTTTGCTGCCCCCGGCTGCGTGGTCTGCAATCTAACCGAGCGCGATGTCAATCGCTTTCTCGACTCGCATCTTTATGAGTACGTCAATACGCCCGAAACTCATGCCGATATCCGTGCCTCACGTGGACTTTGTGCCACCCATGCCGGTCATTTGGTCGAGTTCGGCGCGAGCGTCCTTGGCATCACCATCCTTCATGCCGCCGTCATGGATGAACTCCTCAAAACAGCCGAATCCAAACCGGTGACCTCGGCTTTCGGACGTTTATTAGGCGCAAATGCCAGCAGCCTCGCTAACCGTCTCGAACCCACCGACCACTGTATGGCCTGTGAAGCATTGGAACGTTCCGAGAGTCATCATAGCCGCTCGATTGCCGAACACATCAACGAGCAGCCCTTGCACGATGCCTACGTCGCTTCCGATGGCCTCTGCCTGCCGCACTTCCGTCAGGTCTTGCGTGCTGCGCCAGATGCCAGCCGCACCGATCTGATCATGAAAATCCAGATACCCAAATGGCGCGCCCTCAAAGCCGAACTCGACATGCTGGCCAACAAATACGACGTCAACCACGCCGATGAAGCGGTTGGTGCCGAAGCCGATAGTTGGCGTCGCGCCCTCATCATGGTGTCTGGCAACCGCGATGTCTTTGGCGTCCGCCGCAAAGGTTAATCCCTAGCCGCTAAAGTTCACATGCGTTGGCTTAATCTTATACAGGATTCGCTCGGATTCTTCCCTCGGCGGTGCTTCGATACCATAGCGTTTCGGCTGTCCGGTATACAGCAGTGACAGTTCGTTCATATGTTCCCCGCCGCCCTCCGCCGTGATCACTTCCACCACGCCCCGAACCTCTAAATAGCGAAATTGGTTCTTCGGATCAAACACCATCACCGTCACATTGGGTCGATCCACCATATTTTTGTGCTTCTGACGGTCTGCCGTCGCATTTACGATAACATGTGTGCCATCATAACTGCACCAAACCGGCGTCACCTGAATTTGCCCGTTCGGCATCAAGGTCGCCAGCGCCGCCAGAATGCCACTCTCCAATAAGTAACGGTGCGAGTCAGGGATATGTGATCCCATAGCTTTTAGCCTCAATGAAAGAGATACAACCCCGATAACGGGTTATGAATTCGCCAGCGCATCCGGTTCACTTGGGAAGGGCACAGCATCGCTCGGATGTGTCCGATCCGGGTCAATCGGCACGACCATCACGGTACTGGCTTCGGGCACAAGGATTTCATCAGTATTTAAATCACACGCATCGCCCTTGCCTCGCAAACGGTAGGTTCCCACCGGCACAGTCACCATAATCCCGCTGTAGGGCTTCAAATCAAACTTCAAATCGCCAAATGTCGCACCTGTAATCGTGCAAAAGGTCGGATTAATCAGCATAACCGTATGCGTATCAAAATCTTTGATGATCGCATCCACTTTGTCCATCACATCCGTCGCCGTTTCCAGCTTGCCGATAATCTTAGTCGCGGGTTTCTTATCCTTCGGAGGATTCTTATTCGAATAGATCATCAGGCTGAAATGTCCACCGGTTTCATCACCTTGTTTGGTGTACCAATTCGCGACTTTGATGGTATAAGTACCATCTGTTTTCAGTTCGACATACCGCAAAAACGAATTAGTCAGCACGGCATCGACAATATCATCGTTGTAGGCAATCACCTGATTGGTAGGGTCATAAACCACCAGCACCGTATCCAGTAACCGGTCTTTTTCACGCGTCGCTTGATCCGAGTTATTGGCTGGATTTTCGGCGACCGCCATCAATGTCAGTACTTCACCTGCTGTACCGCTGTATTTCCACACATTTGCGCCGCCCTCATCAAATCCACCTCGATTTTCACCAATGACGGCCTCACCTTTCGCCACTGGCTTAACATCACCAATCGGTGGTTGTGCCTTCACCAACCCACCGCTGACCACACTTACCAGCAACCCCACCGTCACTACGCGCACCCATCGCATCATCTTCACGTCACCTCAACTCCTTACCACCAGGAAATGTACCGTATAAAATGTAGGGATGAGGCGTGCCTCATCCGCTTATAATTTTTACACCTATCCCAATATTAAGGAGTTTCGCCCTCTCCGCGCAACCAACCTTAGTCCGGTCTTTAACCGCTGTGCCCTTGAGTCATTGTGTCTCTGTGTTAAAAATCTCTGCCTTAGTTTCCTCCCTCGCCTGCGCTGAGGAGAGGACACCTTTTGCGGGAATGTTATTTTTAAAGAACAAGTCTTCCCGTAGAGGGAGCACCTATGTGTGCTCCCGAATTGAATTTTCTTAATTACGATCTCCCTCATTTTCAAACATGTCCTCTCCTCCCTCGCCTGCGGGGGAGGATTAAGGTGGGGGTGGGAGTTTGTGTTAAAAATCTCTCCGCCTCAGCGGTTAAACTTTTCTCTGTATTGCTCCGTGCCTCTGTGGTTCAATTCCGTTTTCTTAACCACTCCATTGCCGCGCCCGTCAGCTTCTGCGGCACAGATACCGGTGCGTTCGCCGCCAGAGTCTTTTCGAAGTGAGCCTGAAGCACCGCCGCATCGACCCCATCGTGCGTCCCGATCACGACAATTTGTGTGAACGGCACTTGATCACCCCATGCCTCGCCCATTGTCAGCGTCACCCGCCGTCCGACCACTTGCAGAACCGCCCGCCGCTCCGGTACATCAGCGAGATAAGCAAATCCCTTCGCCCGAAAAATCGTCACCGGCAGCGTTTCAATCGCTTTGCGCAGGGTCTTTAAAAGCAGGGGTTCACTCGTCGTCCAACTCCACGTATTGAACACCAGACTGTGATCGGTATGTGCGTGGTCATGGTCATGCTCCTCGCCGCTCTCATGTACATGCACCTCTTGTGACCGACGTTCTGCCAGCCGTATCGGATCATAGGTGCCGACCCCGAACACAAACTCCGGCGGCACCACCCCCTGTACCGACTCCAGAATCCGCGCCGACGGTGTTATATCGCGGATCCACGCCTCTAGGCGCGCTTTTTCTTCCGCCGTTACCAGATCCACCTTATTAATCACCACAATATCCGCTACGCCGATCTGCGCGAACGACAAAATTTCATACTCACGCTGTTGAAGATGACGCGCATTCTCGGCATCCACCACTGTGATAATCGAGTCCACCTGCAGCCGGTGTTGTAGCTGCGGAATTGCGAACGTCAGCGCCACTTCTAACGGGTCGGATACCCCGCTCGTTTCCACCACGATATATTCCGGTGGGTCTTCACGGTTCAACAAATTGGTCGTCGCCTTCAGCAAATCCCCGCGTATCGTGCAGCAAATACAGCCGTTGGATAAACTCACCGTGTCGCCATCCACCGCCGTGATCAATTGACTGTCAATATTGATCGCGCCGAAATCATTCACCAGCACCGCGATTTTCAGGCCGTGATCCGAATGTAATAAATGATTGAGCAGCGTTGTCTTACCCGCCCCCAGGAACCCTGTCAAAATCGTCAGCGGCACAATCGGTCGTACTGGAAAAGGTGTCGTCATCGTTTAAGCTCCTCAAATCATCTTCTCAATGCCCCGTGTTCTATAGGTGTGCCATCAGTGTACGGTCGTAGATGCCGCTGGCAAATCCCCTGATGGGTGCACCTGACCTAACTCTGACATGCCCACCGCCCATTTCTTACACGCTTCTCACCAAGCCGCGCTGTGCCGTCGGTTACGTTGCCTCAACACTCCTGTTCCTCAACCGCACCTTACCCGACCGCCATCGTCCTCCGCGAAGGCAGCACATTGCTCGTGGTCGGCAATACCCTCTGTCTCCTCGCCTATCTTGCCAAAGCCTAAAGATCAACAAGCTACTATGATTATTAAATTCGAGGCGCTTTATATTTTTTCATATCTGCGCTTGGTGTCCACAATTGACCATCAGGAAGTATTGTGTCAGTATCGAACTTAGTAGCTTTATCAAAGGTAGCAGCCACTAGATATGCACCCCTTAAATTAGCTCCACGTAAATCAGATCCGCCGAAATTTACCTCCGTCAAGATTGCACTACTTAGATTTGCGTTTCGTAAGTTTGCATACCAAAGGGTTGCCGCACGTTTTGCAATTTGTGATGCTTTTTCAAAATGAGCGCCGCTTAAGTCCGCACCTTCTAAATTAGCCTCAGTCAAATCAGCTTCTTTCAGATTTGCCCAATTCAGTTTCGCTTGTTGTAAATCAGCATGACTGAGATTAGCTTCTTGTAAATTAGCGTTCGAGAAAGCTTTTCCATTAAGAGAACCGTCCGTAAGCCAGCCCATATCACGTAGTTCTCTCACTGCATCAAGCCCCGTTAAATTGTTAGGACTTCCCATCTGTCGAATAAGATCTTTTTGCTGTTTACGTTCATCATTGGAAAGAATAGGTAGCTTATTTGCTATTTCCAAAAGATACGCTAAATTTTCTTTTCCGAGATAAGTTTGCCCAACACTTTCACACAACGATTTAAAGAATACTCTTAGCTCTTCTGAGTTTGATATGTCTTTTGACTGAAAAACATTGAAAGGACTGAAAAGTTTAGCCTTGGGGTGCCGCAGAATAAAGATTTTATCTTTTCCATTTTGTTTCCAAAAATAACCATACTCAAATGCTACCCATATGCTTTTTTCAGACAATGGAGTGATAACAGCTATAAAAATATTCGAATTATCAAGATTGGTTAAAACACTTGTAAACCAATCGCCACTTTTTATTGCATCGGGTTCGGTGCTAGCAAAGATAGTTACTCCCGGTAATTCAGATCTAATCTGGTCTACTAATTGATGTATAAATTCGCTGTCATCTGCTGAATGACTTAGGAAAATATGGGGCATCGAAAAACCTATCCTTCTCTACAAAACCTTTTCTGCTATCTAGTATATCTAATTACTGACCTACTTCTTCCTAGTCGCTTGAGCAGACTTGTCCCCCCGTTAGTATCTCGGCTTTAGCCAGATGCGCCGCAACCTCACAATAATTACGCTAAATATCGCCCCCAAAACGCCCATCCCTCCCCACTTTCAAACCAAACCCGAACTTGACTTTTGTAGCCCTTTTGTTCTATACTGATCTTGTATTTTTCTCTCAGTTTCCTCCGCGTCTCTGCGGTAGAAAATAACCTATGGCGATTTTAGCGGCAGCCCCATCACCAACATTGCAGCGGCTTTAGCCGAACATTCCACCAAAATAGAGTTTGCCATTGCCGAAATTGCTGCCAATTTTGCCAATATGCACAGTGAAATTGCCGCTTGTGCTGCATTTGCCGCATTTTGCGCTTTATTCGTAATAATCCGCAATAGTGTTAATTGAAGCCATTGCTAACTGTTAAAAGCTGACAGCCAATTCCGATGTATAGTAATTAATGAGCTACGTATCAAAAACACTCGGGAGTCGTTCTTGGAACTTGATACCTTAGCCTTCATCATTCTCCACATCCAA
>JBGAHG010000028.1:0-103470 GCA_044226325.1 Aggregatilineales bacterium | reverse complement strand
CTCAATTTGCTATCAGGAGGAATTCGATTGGTGAGGGGAAATAACTACAGTGAGAAGGCTTGCACATTGTTGTTCATCATAACATGCTGCGCCATTTATCTTTGAAAATTTTACGCCAAATAATTTTCAAAGTGACACATCACCGCTAATACGACCATCAAACCGGCAGAAGGCCGAAAAATAACTTTTGAGGCGCTTAATGGTCGGGCATTTATCGTGAATGCCGGTATTTCGCTGACGTTGGAAAATCTGACGATTCAAGGGAACAAGGATCAGCTCAACGGAGGAATCGAAAATAACGGCGGTACGCTTCAAATTTCAGGCGTGACATTTAGCAGTAATGACGACAACGCCATTCGTAACCACGAAGGTGGACATGTAAATATCGAGAACAGCACCTTCTCAGGGAATAACTCTTATCGGGGCGGTGGCGCGATTTATAATAGTGCGAAAGCAGAAATGACTATCAGTAACAATACTTTTAGCAACAACAAAAGTTGGAGCGATAGCAATGGTGGCGCAATTTATAACCTCGGCAAAATGACGATTAGTGGCAGCACTTTCAGCGAGAACAATGCACAGGGGCGCTTTGGTTGGGGAGGTGCCATCTACAACACGGGCGATGGGGTATTGACGGTATCAAACAGCACATTTGCCCAAAACACAGCCGGTCACAGCGGCGGTGCCATTCGCAGCGACGGCAGCGGACAAACCACCATCTCCTTTAGCACTTTCAGCGAAAACAACACAGATACGTGGGGGGGTGCGTTATATACCGAAGGTGGCACACTCATAGTCAGCAACAGCTTATTCAGTATCAACACCGCGAACAGCAAAGCCAGTGATTGCGAGTCAACTACCCAGCCTGGCACGATTACATCCGATCACAACCTTTCGGATGCAGGCTGTGGGGAAACGGTTGCAACAGGTGTGGCGACCTTAGCCAATAATGGTGGACTCACACAAACTGTCGCTATTGCGTCCGACAGCAACGCGATTGATGCCGCCAGCGAATGTCCGGCTGATGCAGTGGATCAACGCGGTACAGCACGTCCACAGGGCGAAAAGTGTGATATTGGCGCCTATGAATTTGTGGAATTATCAACGGCAGCCACAGCCGTGAGTATCTGCCAGGTGACGACAACACGCGATATACGATTGCGCGAAGAACCCAATACTGCGAGCAACGTATTGGCGGTCGTCACACACGGATTGACGTTTCAAGCCATCGAGCAGGTCACGGGCTGGTATCACATCACATATGGGGAAATGAATGGCTGGATCAGTGCGGAGTTTGTAATGGCAAAAGGCAACTGCGGCGGATAAGGCGAATTAACTGGCAGGCGGTGTTCGGAAAATATCGCGCAGTGGCAATGCAAAACCAGGTAGGACACTGCCCCCATCTAAAACATCATCAATGCCGAGAATCGTCACTGGTTTATCAGGAACAAAAACGGCAATTTGTTGTTCAAGTGGTTTGACACGCCACACGACCGTTCCAGCCGCGAGATAATTGGCGATTTTCACGTCCATATCCACGTCGACATTGCCGGGGGATAACACCTCAACAGCTAGATCAGGTGCAAGTGGATTATAGCCATCAACATGCATAAGGACACGTTGGCGCTGGTAGCTAATGAACCCCACATCAGGGATATAGCGTTCACGCCCAATCTTATACCCGCCGTCCGCCCCCGTTACATGCCCCAAGTTGTGCTGCAAAACAAAGATGTTTATAAAGGCATTCAGGATGGAACCAATATTGGACGACAGCGGATTGGATACCACTTCGATAATCTCCCCAGCGATAAATTCAAATAAACGATCATGATTTTCCGGCAGCAGAGCAAACCGATCAAAGTCGTCGGGATCGGGAGTCATCATGTGGAGTTGAGGTTGTGCGACCATGATGCACCTCACAAACTTATTCAGTCTCATAAGCCATTGTGGTTATTATAGCAAAATTGAAGCGTGCGAGTCCGATAGATAAAAAATAGGGGCGCATCTGCTGTAGATGCCCCCCTACTCTATTCAAATTCGGCAAGCGATTAAGCGTTTTCGATTTGCTTTTCGCGGCGCTTACGATCCTTCAAGCGATCCTCTTGGTTGAGGATACGCTTACGCAAACGCAGATTTTGCGGGGTTACTTCCAGAAGTTCATCGGCAGCCATAAACTCGATCCAGTCATCCAAGCTCATGTCACGCGGCGTGTTGAGGCCGGACGTGGTTTCGCTGGGCTTGGCGCGGAAGTTGTTCAACTGCTTTTCCTTGACCACGTTCAGGTCGAGGTCGCCGGGGCGAATATGTTCACCCACAACCATGCCTTCATAGACTTCAGCACCGGGGCTGATGAAATACGTGCCGCGCGCCTGCACATTAACCATCGAGTATGGCGTTGCCACACCCTGATCGCTGGCGACCAAGCTGCCAAATTGGCGACCGGGAACTTCACCGGCGAGCGGATCGTAGCCATGATGCAGGCTGTGGATTTGCCCCATGCCGCTGGTAGCACGCATGAAGTTAGCACGAAAGCCGAGCATACCGCGTGTGGGAACGAGGTACTTGATGTAGGTGGTACCGCTTTCAGCACGCATATCAGTCATGATGCCGCGCCGACCGCCGAGCATTTCGACGACCGTACCTACCAGATTTTCGGTAATTTCGATATGTACTTCTTCAATAGGCTCAAGCACTTCTTCAGTTTCAGGATCCGTACGGAAGATGACTTCTGGCTTGCTGACCTCGAACTCAAAACCTTCACGGCGCATGGTTTCGATCAGAATACCCAGATGCAATTCACCACGTCCACTGACGATAAATTTATCAGGCGAGTCACCGTCCACTACGCGCAGGGCAACATTACTGCGAATTTCATCATAGAGACGTTGGCGCAAACGACGCGATGTACCCCAACCGGTCTTGCCTTCGCGGCCTGAAAGCGGCGAGGTATTCACCCCGAAGGTCATCCGCACAGTGGGTTCTTCAACGCTGATCGGGGGTAGGGCTTCGGTCACCAGTGGATCAGCAATGGTGTCGCTGATGCCCAATGGATCAAAACCACCAAAGGCCAGAATATCACCAGCCTGTACTTCTTCAACTTCGTCTTTAGTCAAATTGCGGAAGGTGAAGAGATAATCAATACGGCCTGCAATGCGTTCGCCAGTGGTAGTCAAGCGAACCGCAGGCATTCCGCGGCGCATCTTGCCCGCCAGTAAACGACCGATACCGATTTGTCCCTTGTAAGTGTCCCATTCGAGCGTGGTTACCAATAGTTTGGCAGGCGCTTCGAGATCAACATCGGGAGCAGGGACTTCTTTAATGATGGTTTCAAACAAGGGGGTCAGATCACTGTGGAGTCCAGCCGGAGCATAACCGGCTTTACCGACCAGGCCAACGGCGTAAACCACCGGAAACTCGGCCTGATAATCGCTGGCACCCAATTCAATGAACAAATCAAATGTATCGTTCAGTGCCTGGTCAGGACGGGCAAAGGGGCGATCAACCTTGTTGATAACCACAATGACGCGCAGCCCGAGTCCCAATGCTTTACGCAGCACGAAACGGGTTTGCGGCATCGGGCCTTCAACCGCGTCAACTAACAGGAGGGCTCCATCAACCATATTGAGTACGCGCTCGACTTCACCACCGAAATCGGCGTGGCCGGGAGTGTCGACAATGTTGATTTTGGTATCGTGCCAATGGACAGCGGTGTTCTTGGCGAGAATGGTAATGCCCCGCTCACGCTCCAAATCGTTGGAGTCCATGATGCGCTCGACCGATGCAGCCCCTTCACGAAAAACGTGGGATTGTTTGAGCATACCGTCGACTAAGGTGGTTTTACCATGATCGACGTGGGCGATAATTGCGATATTACGGATGTCATTTCTTACTTGGGTCACGATACATTCCTATCAACGGCCTAGTATTCAGCGGGATTTTTCTACATGCCCCTGTCTTTTGGGCGCTGCTTAATTGAGTAAGCAGAACGCTAAAAGGTAGACCGATAAAGTGCAGCAGGAGATATAGAAGTGATTATAACAACCATATTCTATCAGATGGATAGGAGGAAAAGACAGAGGAGATGCGTCAATCCCACAAAAGTTAAGATTACAACATGTCTTTTAATGTTAAGATGAATCGTGACCCATAGGACAATTAAGTCTTTAAGACGAACTAAATTAGGATGACGGTAGCAGCACCATGTTGGGAAAAACGGTTATGTTAAACCCATTGCTCGAATATCAATTGGCAGAAGTCGGTATCCAATCCTTTGCCCCGCCTACACCCGAACAGTGGCGTCAGTTGCTGGAAAAAGTCAGTACTATTTACACTGATTATCAAGCCACAGAAATGGACTTGCGCCAGAGTGAACTCCTATACGAAGAATTATATAACTCGACCTGGCGGCAAACCCGGGAACTAAGTTTGATGGTGCGGGTACGAGAAGCGCTGACCAACAAACTCGAAGCAAAATCGATCATCCGTACTGTCGTCGAAGTGACATCAGAATCCTTTGGTTATGGACTGGTCAGCGTCTATTTGTTGCAGGGGGATATGCTTTATCTACAGCACCAAGTGGGATATGCCAGCACGATTGACAAAATGCCAATTAGCAAAGGCATTATGGGGCGTGTAGCCCGAACTGTCCAAGCAGTTCTCGTGGAAGATTGCTCCAAAGACCCCGATTTCATTCCAGCAATGAGTGGCCTAATCTCCGAAGTTTGTGTGCCAATTCTAAAAAATGGAATGGTGGTTGGTATTCTGAACGTTGAAACTCAAGCGCCTCAGAAGCTCACATCGAACGATTTGGCGATGATGACAACCCTCGGTGAACATCTGGGGATCGCATTGGAACGTGCCGAACTTTATTCAGCGGTACATGAAAGCAATCAAAAGTACGAAATGGTGGTCGACAATATTCACGAAGGAATCTTCCAAGTGGATATAGAGGGGAAATTCACGTTTCTCAATAAAGCTTGGTACGAACTCTGTGGTTATACCGCACAAGAAAGTATCGGCAAACACTTTTCTCAATTTATTGAGGGTGGGGCATAAATCAGAGCAGATCAAGCAATGGTTTTATCACACCCAAAGGACGATCATTGATAAAATTGAACAAAACAATCAAGTTCCAAGCGTATAAAGCCAGTAGGATCAAGGTGGATGCATTGGCTTTGCCTCGTAGCAAAAAATGGCTCAATGCTGGAACCGCGCTGCCGGTAACGGGCTTTGCCTTGAGGGGAAGCCAGATAGTCGGCTCGGTTACGTCGAGATTGAGGCGTCGATTTGCCAACTGGCTTAGACAAGGGAGCTAATACCTCAATGCCACGTTCGGCACAGGTTGCAATCAAATCGCCATCATCATAGCCGGCATCCAATAACAAGGTACGCAGCAAAGGTGGCAAATCTTTGGTTCGTGCTTGCAGGACATGACTTTCACAGGCACTGCCAGTCACACATGCGCCTAAGACAACCCGAACGGTCGTCGGTGCCACACTGATCGAGACATGGGCTTTGTAGCCGTAAACCCAGCCATGATAGTCCGACTGAATCCAATCTGCTTCGACATCCAAACCATGTAATCCTTCGGGGATAATTCCGGCTTTTTTGTCCTTCTTGTGCCAAATAGGGCCGGGGGTGGCAAAGGCCGAACCATCACTCGCCGCAACTGTTGCATCCGTCACTGCTTCCAACGACAAGGTCAAGCCCAAGGCTCGGATTTGCGCTTCAGCTTGCGGCGCGATTTCTGCCAAGCGACGATCCAAGGTGCGTCGATCGGGAATATGCACCAAATCACAGGCCGATGCCACCAGTGGCATACTCGATAGATAGCGCCACAGCGAGCGGTGTGCCCACAATTGCCTCAGCAAACTGACGAGATACACTTTGAACATCGTCTTTTCGCTATAAAGCTTTGGTCCGCCCCGTTTCAACGCTCCCGGTTCAACTTCAATCCAGACCATATCAAGCAGTGTCAATAATTGGATCAATGGATGATCCGCTGTTATCATTTCCTTGAGCCTTTTGGGTTATGTCTGAGTGTGAGAGCTACAGACTTTACCCGAATTGGCTCTTTCTTTCAGGTGGCTTCATGCCCCACCCTCAATTTATTGCTGATTCAGAAGTCAAGCGCTTATATGCTGCACAACAGGCCATGCCTCAAAATGACAGCATAATCGATACCCGATTACAAACATTTGTGAAGAGACGCGACGGCAGTTTAGCACCAGTCGAAGCCCATCTTCAACGTGTTTATGACACTAATGGCATATTACGCGGCTGGGGCGGAACGATCATTGATACCAGTGACCGTTTGCAGGCCGAAAAGCAAGCGCGTGAGATGCGTTTGTTGGTTCAGGTACAAGAAGCCATCTCCAGCAAATTCGACCTTAAAGACATGATTCGGAGTGTCGTCGAAACCACTGCCGATATTTTTGGCTATGAGTTGGTCAGCATTTATCTCCTGTATGGGGATGAGCTATACCTGCAATATCAGGTCGGCTATGAAAACGTTATCCCTCAATTCCCGATTACGCAGGGTATCGCTGGTCGCGTCATCCGCACCCAAAAACCCATTTTGATTGAAGATGCCTCTCGCGAGCCTGATTTTCTGGCAGCCGAAGATGGTTTGACTACCGAAGTGTGTATTCCGCTGATCAATCACGGTGAAGCCATTGGCACATTAATCGTTGAAGCCCGTGCCGGAAAAGAGCTCAATCAAGCCGACTTAAATATGCTGATTACTTTGGGTGAACAGATCAGCGTGGCGGTCGAACGTGCTCAGTTATATACCGCGCTGAGGGAAAGTAATCAAAAATACCAGATGGTAGTAGACAATGTGCGAGAGGTTATATTCCAAACGGACTTAGCCGGAAAAATTGTTTTCCTGAGCAAGTCATGGGAACGAATCACGGGATATGCCATCGAAGACTGTATGGATAAATCTTTTGTACCGTTTGCTACCCCCGATCAAATTGAGAATGTCAAACAAAAAGGTCGGGAAATCATGCAAACCGACCAGCCTTATATCTGCTTCGAAAGCAGCATCATAAGAGCAGATAACACCATCATTCCCGTAGAAACACAATTGCAGCGGATCTATGATCTTCATGGAAAGTTGATTGGGATTGGCGGCACCACAACCGATATCAGTGAGCGTCTTCAAGCCAGGAAAAGCGAACAAGAACTGGGGTTATTGGTCCAGGTACGTGCTGCGATTTTCAGTAAACTGGACTTGAAAGATACCATCCGTACTATTGTGGAAGCGACGGCAGAGGCTTTCGGCTATGACCTCGTGAGCGTCTATTTACTGCGCGGTGATACGCTTTATCTGCAACATCAGGTCGGTTATGAGATCATGTTCGATCCGGTCGACACTTCAGTCGGCGTTTCGGGACGTGTCGCCCGAACAGGTATACCTGCGCTGGTTCAAGATACCCGTAATGATCCTGATTTCGTCAATGCGATAAACGCCCTGACATCAGAGGTTTGCGTTCCACTGCTTAACAATGGGATCGTTATAGGCATTATGAATGTCGAATCCAAGAGCAAAATGCTCATGGAATCGGACTTGAATTTAATGATCGCGCTGAGTGAGCATGTCACGATTGCAGTGGAACGGGCACAGCTCTTCATGGATGTGGTCGAAAGTAACAAGAAGTACGAAATGGTCGTCAACAGCGTCCACGAGGTGATCTTCCAATTTGACCTAAACGGGATTATTACGTTCTTGAATAATTCGTGGGTGCAGCTTTCCGGTTATACGTTGGAAGAGAGCATTGGCAAACATTTTTCGCAGTTTGCAGCGCCTGAAGAACGAGAAACTGTAATCAGGATAGGTCAAATTCTATACAGCGGCGCTCAAAATAACGTTCGCCATCAACTCACTGTCGTTAGAAAAGATGGAACTCGGTTTCAACTTGAAGTCCACATTCAACAAGTTCACAATGCCCAAGGCAGTTTAGTCGGAATTGGTGGAACAGCCAGTGATATAAGTGAACGACTACAGGCGGAAAAACAGGCACTTGATTTGATGCTCAAAGCGCGGACAGTTGAGATGCTCAAAGATTTCTTGACCGGTGTTTCGCACGATTTACGCACACCTCTTTCGGTCATGAACACCTCACTCTATCTGCTGCGCCACAGGCTCGGTGATGAAGAAAATCGCCATCTTGACGCGTTGGAAAAACAGACTTCTCATATGCAGCGTGTGGTCGAAGACATGTTGGATATGTCCAAGCTGGATGATGAGATCGCAGAATTGACGCCTATTCGCCTCGATATGAACGGTCTCATCCGTGATCTGCTGGTCACGCTGCAAAATGGCGCCAATACTAAGAATCAACATCTGATCTTCAAATCGATGGATGGCAGCCCCTTCATCGTGGCTGATCAGTTCATGCTGGGCAAAGCCATCACCAATGTGGTGAAAAACGCCATCCAGTACACACCAAATGGCGGCGATATTCATATTGAAACCTGCCAGACGCAGGCAGCAACTGTCCAAATCACCATACGGGACTCTGGCATCGGTATCGAGGCTGAAACGCTGCCCCATATTTTCGACCGCTTCTATAAAGCGAATGAGGCACGTCCCAGTGGACAGGGTGGCACAGGCTTAGGGCTTTCGATTGCTCATCGAATTGTGGAAATGCACGGCGGCAAGATCGAAGCCCAAAGTATTCCCGATGCAGGCAGCACCTTTATCATCACGCTGCCGGTTAGGCAGTAGATCAATCAAAAAAGGGAGGCGCTGAAAACCTCCCTTACGTTCAGTATTCGTTTACTTGTGGTGGTAAGTTGACCATCCGAGATATTTGTTGAACGCCTCATCAAGCATGTTGGCAACATGTGATTGATTAATGGACACATGATGCTCGAAGCCGTTTTCGCAGATATAAGCCAACAGTTCCTGGAAACGTGGCACTTGAACCACGCCGTAACCACCAAAGGTGTCAATCGGATCGTCAGTAAAATCACCCTGCCCTGTGTAGGCCACGATCTTACCGCTCAAGTCGTCTGTTGAAATACGCAGGTAGCTAAACGGACTCTTCTTCACGCGCCCGTAGATGGTGCCATAGGTGTTTTCTCTGCCGACTGTCTTTGAGATAATCTCCTGATAATCCATGATCGGAATATCTTCCACAAAAATATCTTTGGGGAGGTTTGAGCAGTGGAAGACCACACCTTTATCGGGGTCATCGCCGTAGTTATTATTCCAATCGACCAAAGCCGACGGACGACCTGAGCCAAGTTGCAGCGCCAGCATCGACAATGCGCCCACAATGTCTGTTTCGCAAGCCGAGGGATTGAGTTTATTGCTGCTCATGCTCATCAAGGTACAGGGGACAACACCGAAGTATTCTTCCATTGAAGTCCAACATTGAATCGCAGTAGCGTCCAGCGCATTGTCATCCATCCAACCATCCAGCACGACGCCAAACTTCGCCATACGATACAACGAAATTTCGGGGATGTTGCTGGTTCTGGCGTATCCTCGAATGGCACCGAGTTTGGTCTGCACCAGCGGGTCAGCATCTTGTAAGCGCTCGATACGACCAAATACTTCCGAGAGGTCGAGCGTTTCCACGCTGATACCGGAATGATCCAACAGTTTTTCACTAAAACGCACCGTTTTGAAGGCTTCAGGACGCGCGCCCATCATACCGAGGCGTGCAGTTCGCATCCCGCGTACAATGCGGCAAATACCGACGAAGGACTGCAAGTCGTTCATAAACTCTGGCGAACTGGGATCCATCGTATGGTTGCTGGTGATGGAATATTTGATGTTGTACTGGCGTAAATTGTTACAGGCGCTCATCTTGCCGCAGAAGCTGTCACGGCGGTAGTTGATATCCATCTTCTTAGCGTCATCGGGGAAGGCGTGAATCAGCACCGGTACATTCAGCCCTGACAAACGGATAGTGTTGGCAATCGCGCGTTCGTCACCGAAGTTTGGCAGTGTCACCAACACACCGTCAATTTCATCGCGGTGCTGCCGGAACAAATCAGCACACATTTGCGCCTCTTTGAGCGACTCGATAGCGCCGACATTGGTGTCGCCTTCGGGAGTAATAATGGCGCGGATGCCAGCCTTCTCTAAAATTTCGAGGATAATATTACGGCCCTCACCCGCCAGATGAGCAGGGAAAAAACCACGATTACCGACGATGACTGCCAGCGTCACCGGACGCGTGTTGAGCGCCGATGCGGGGGTCATTTGGGGTTGTGCAAGAACCATGTTCGAAACTCCTTGAAAAAGTTATTAATTATCGCGATAAAAAGATTGTAGCTGTCACGTAGTCTGTAACGCTAATCAGTTTTGAGGGCCGTTTTCATAGGGAGCCATAGGGAAAAGACATGTCTTTTCCCTAGTGAAAAATCTCTGAGCCACTGTGCTAAAGTCGTTCTCATTCCCCGCGCGCTTCACGGCGAATTTTCTTCAGCCGCTTCATGACATCATTGCTGCCGCGACCAAAGTAATCGTAGAGCGTTTTGTAGTCGGCATACAGTTGGTCGTAAATAGCCTTATTGGCCGCAATCGGATGCACAACTTCGTCCTTGAGCTTACCCATGACATCTGCCGCGGCATCGATATTCGGGTAAACACCTGCTGCTACTGCTGCGTGCATGGCCGAGCCAAGCGCGGGGCCTTGTGATGAACCCGCCAGGCGCAGCGAACGTCCGGTAACGTCGGCATAAATTTGGCGCAGCATGGCATTTTTGTCGGGCAACCCACCGGCACAAATCAATTCAGTGACGGGTACGCCCTGCTGTTCAAAGGCTTCGATAATCACGCGCGTACCATAAGCGGTCGCCTCAATCAAAGCACGGTAAATATCCGGCGCGCGTGTCGCCAGTGTGCCGCCGACCAGCAAACCAGTCAGGTCAACATCCACCAGGGTCGAACGATTGCCGTTCCACCAATCCAGAGCGATCAGCCCATGTTCGCCCACTTTTTGCTTGGAGGCTTCCTGCTCGAGATATTGATGTACATCCATACCTGCTGCTTTGGCCGCTTCGTGATATTCCGGCGGTACAGCATTATTGACGAACCATGCGAAAATATCACCGACACCGCTCTGCCCCGCTTCGTAACCATAATAGCCGGGAGTGATGCCACCACGTACCACACCACACATGCCTTCAACTGTTTGCAGCTTGTCACCGTTCAAAATGTGGCAGGTCGACGTGCCCATAATCATGACCATCGTGCCGCTCTTGGCCTTGACTGCTGGATATGTGACATGGGCATCAACATTAGCAACAGCAACCGCTGTGCCTTCTTTGAGTCCTGTCCATGCCGCAGCCTGCGCGGTGAGTCCACCTGCCTTCGATCCCAATTCGCCGAATGTGCGCTGCATCTTACTATCAACTACATCAGCAAATGCCGGATTGAGTGCGCCGAAATAAGCACGGTCAGGATAACCTTCTTCCTGCACCATCGCCTTGTAACCTGCTGTACAAGCATTACGGATTTCCACGCCCGTTAACTGCCAGATCACCCAATCGCAAGCTTCGATTAGCCGATCAGCCGCCGCGTAAACTTCCGGCGCTTCATTGAGGATTTGGAGGGCTTTGCTAAAGAACCATTCCGATGAAATCTTGCCACCATAACGTTGCAACCAGCCCTGCCCCATTTTACGAGCAGTCTCATTGATCAAATCCGCTTCGGGTTGGGCAGCGTGGTGCTTCCACAGCTTGACCCAGCTATGCGGATTACTGCGCCATTGGTCAACACCACACAAAGGCGTGCCATCTTTTAGCGTGGGGAGCATAGTACAAGCGGTGAAGTCAATCGCTACACCAACCACTTCCTCAGCCTTAACACCTGCTTGCTTGAGTACAGCAGGAATGGTCTGCTTGAAGACTTCGATATAGTCGTAGGGATTTTGCAGCGCCCAATCTGGCGGCAGAGGTTTATCGCTCCCCGGCAAATGCTGATCAATAACACCGTCGCCATAAGCATGAACGGCGGAAGCAACTTCGCGTCCATCACGCACATCGACCAGTAAAGCGCGGCCTGATTCGGTACCAAAATCAACGCCTATTGTGTACATATAAAATGTTTTCCTTTGCAGTAAGACTTTTTCGCAAAAATGCATCTGTGACCGTTCACACAAAATTACCACAACATAAAGCGTAACGCAAAGACGCATGTGATCCAAACCGCACCACATTCATCACTAGGACTTCCTACCTACTTCATTGATTCCACTTGTAACATTGATGCAGTCTAAACGTTTTATTCATTGTAACGGTGAATTATAGGAGGCTTATGATGCACCATCGACAACGTTTCATCCTACTTATAACGTTAGGTCTTATATATGTATTCGCGATGAGAACCATTCTTGCCCAGGACAATAATAGTCACGGCCATGGGAATGGAAATGGAAGCAACAATGGCAGCCAGCAGGTGCAACCTACTCAAAGTGGCAACAATGGCAATCATCAAGAGGGTGGGAATAATGGGAATGGGGGCGGCAATGGAGGCAACAAAAACAACAACGATCAATCTGCCCCCACAACCGCACCATCTGAGAATCAATTGGCACCAACGGCTGTACCGCAGCAGGAGACTATATCAGTACTGGGCTGTCAGAAAAATAATCCCACCCGCCTGGACTGTTCCAGTTTGGACGTCAAAGGCGTGTGCGATAGTGGAACAGCCATCTTCATCATTCATAATTCTGGAGAACCGGGCAATGGCGACATGCGTGCGCCAACCCAGTACCGCCTGTTGGTTGATGGTATCGTTGTTGAAACAGGCTCCGTGCAACTAGCTGGAAGCATCAGCGGACAAGTAACTTACAGTGGAGGTGGTTCGGTAACACTCGAAGTGGATCAACAGGTGGGGCATCCCGGCAACAGCCATCCGCGCGTAACTTTGGACTGCGGCGAACCTGCACAAACCCCAACGGTCGAACCAACCGAGGAAATCACACCAACAGTCCAGCCGACAGAAACCGTCACACCTATCGAGCCGGATTTATCGGCAGAGGTCATTTGTAAGGAAGATGGTTCGATACTGTTTATCATCACCAGCAACGGCGGGGATATGCTGGATTCAGCTGCTTTCACCGTCTCCGATCCAAATAGCAATGTGATCGATAACGGCAATATTCAACTGCTCGCAGGCGCACAAACATCCTTACAATATTGGGTGACAACAGGTCTGACGCTGGTCGTTAGTGATCTCGTTGTCGTTTCAACCCCGGAGTGCGTACCCTCAACGCCCCAAACGCCCCCTGATGTTACGCCTACGGTCGAGCCAACCCTCGGATCTGATCTCAACGGACAATCTTACTGTCAAATGGACGGTTCGATTTTATTTGTGGTTAACAACTATGGCTCAGATATGACCGATTCTGAATATTATACTGTCACCGATAGCAGCAATTCGGTTATCAGTGATGGCTACGCTCAGATTTTGGCCGGACAGTATTTCTCGCTCTACTTTACAGGCTATAGCAGCCTGACGTTTACGATGGGAGATTTGGTCATCGTCAGCCCTGATTGTGGAACGGGAACACCCGAACCGACGCTGGAAGTGACCCCGCCTGTCGATAATTCCGTTTTGGCCGGCAGCGTTTCCTGCCAATACGACGGATCAATTCTATTTGTGATTACCAACACAGGCGAGAGTATGCCGGAATCAGCTTACTACTCAGTCACCGATCCAGATAGCCTGTTGGTTGATGATGGTTGGCTACTGTTGATGACAGGTGAATCAACCAGTCTTCAATACTGGGGATATTCGCGCCTCACATTGACAATGGGAAGTCTGGTGATTGTACAGGATGCCGAATGTATCCCACCGACTCCAGAAATCACACCGACGCCGGAACCAACGGCTGAGCCTACACAGGATGTTACCCCTACGTTAGAACCAACTGTTGAAGTGACACCGACTATCGAGCCGACCGAAACCGTTACGCCCACCCCTGCTCCGACTGGAACGCTGGGTTGCCAGAAGAATAACCCTGACCGCAAAGACTGCTCCAGTTTGCAGGTCACTGGCACATGCCAGGATAGTGTGGCCGTATTTACCGTCCGCAATACCGGTAAGGCTGGCGAAGGTGATATGGTCAGCGCTACCCAATACCGCATCATTGTCGATGGCGTTGTGGTTCAAACTGGCTCCGTCCAGCTTGTCGGGGAGTCGTCTATCCAAATCACATACAGCGGCACAGGGACAGTCACACTTGAAGCTGATCAACAAACCGGTCATCCCGGCCAGAGCCAACCTCAAGCTACAGTGAGTTGCTCAGGCTAAACACCTAATAGCTCAGCAGCTTTTTAGAGGAGAGCATAAAACTCTCCTCTTTGTTTTCCCGCATTTCTCAATTATTTACCCTTTTACGCTCATTCTGTACTTACAGTTCTTAGGCATAATGTCATCTATATAACCAAGATTTACTGCTAAAGGAATATACATGCCTCGCAAAGTATTTGAGAAAAGATCAGTTATGAAGGCAACAGTGCAGCAGTTATGGGATTTCCACGCCCAGCCCAATGCTTTTGGCATCCTCACGCCGCCGCCCATCTTCATCCGAATGCGTGAGAATAAGCTTAAATCGCTGACGGACGGCACGGTAGATTTCACGATGTGGATCGGACCTATTCCGCTGCATTGGGTCGCCCGACACGAGCCGGGGCCAACACCCACTTCCTTTATGGATCGTCAGATCACCGGGCCGATGGCATATTGGGAGCACCAACACATTTTTCGAGCTGTAGCGGGCGGTGTCGAGCTCACCGATCACGTTACCATCGAACACAAGCCGGGCTTAGCAGGCTTATTCACACGCTTAATGTTCGACGGTCTACCGCTTCAAATCTTCTTTTTCTACCGCCATCTCCGTACCCGCATAGCATTAAGGAAGTTATGAGAAACGTAAATTCCTTAACTTAAGGCTCACCTGGCTGTGAACCTTTATGCATCTCGGCCCATTCAAGACCGATAATTACGATATTAATTATGACAGCATTTAATCGTTGCTGTCGGAGGTACGGAATACAATGTCAGCCACAACCTACACAATTGGATTTGCTAACCAGAGTGAAAAAGCCGATTTCGCGGTTACCGTTCGCAAGAGTTTGGAGTCGGCAGCTGCCGAGTATCCAAATGTTAATCTGATCATCCGTGACAACGATATGAATGATGCGACCGCGCTAGCCAACATTGAGGAATTCGCTGCTATTCCTGTGGACCTGGCAATTATCTATCATCTGGGCGAACGTATCGGCCCGACCTTAAGCAGCACATTGCTCAAGAAAAAGATCAAGATGATCGCGGTTGATATTCCTATTCCGCCGTGGGCCATTTACTATGGCGTGAACAATAAAGAATCCGGTTCGATTGTGGGCAAGGAATTATCCGACTGGATCAACACTCATTGGGGTGGAAAAGTCGATAAGTTACTGGTTCTGACAGAGTCGCGTGTATTGGATTTTGTTCGCGCGCGGTCAACATCTGCATTGGACACCTTGATTCATGGGTTAGGATACACTCCATCAGACATCATGTACCTGGATGGAGGCAATAACCGCGAACCGAGCAAACATGCTGTCACCAACATCTTGAAACGCTGGTCTGATACTAACCGAATCGCTGTCATTGGCTTTAACGATGAAACAGCGGTTGGTGCGCTAGATGCGGCTCGCAGCCTAGGCCGCGAAAACAATATCATCGCTGTCGGACAAGGCGGCAACCTGATCGCACAGGAAATGTCACATCTCAATCCACGCATGGTCGCTTCCGTCGCCTATCATCCAGAACAATACGGTCGCAACTTATTAAAGCTTGCACTGCAAATGTTGGCTGGCGAACGAGTGCCGCGCGAAAATTACATTCAGCATGAACCACTTACATCGACAACATTAGCTCACTTAAGCTGATCATCTGTCACTCATTCCGCCCGAGTTGCTTGTTATAATGGAGACAAGCTAACGGAATGGGATATTATGCTACCTTCACATCGTGCTTACAGGCGAACTGTAACGGGTCGCAATGCCGCATGGTATATGCTAACGATGGTCATCGCCTTTGCCATCACGGTCGTTGGAACCCGGCTGTATCTGGATATAACGGGCTACCCCCAGCTTGGCAATTCCACCTTTCATTTTGCCCACGCCTTGTGGGGTGGACTTTTGCAAACGATCGCTGCCGCCCTCATGCTTATCTATTTAAATGAATGGGTATTCTCGCTGGCATCCGTGCTGGCAGGGGTCGGCATTGGCCTGTTCATTGATGAAATTGGCAAATTCATTACCCAGAGTAACGACTACTTTTTCCCTTTAGCCGCCCCAATCATCTATGTAGCTTTTATCCTGTGCCTATTTGCTGCTCTCTACATCCGGCGTCATCGCACCGAGGATGTTCGCGCCACGCTCTACGGTGTGCTGGAAGATTTGGAAATGCTGCTGGATGACAATTTGGATCTCAAAACGCATACCAGTCTTGTCAATCGTTTGGAAAATATGTCTGGAGAAAGCCAGCGCCCCGATCTAGCGGCGTTCACCGACAGTCTGCTCCAATTCCTGAAATCCGAACAGGTACATATTAAGCCGCCCAAAGCAACTTATTGGAGCCTCTTTTTAGACCGTTTGGCACAGTTTGAAGACCGTTTTTTGCCCAAAGCCATCGTCCACCGGATATTGATTGTGGCCTTCGCCGGTTTAGGCGCAATTTCGCTTTTTAAGATTGCCGTGTTATTCAGCATTGTGGTTGACCAACGGACGCTTAGTAGTCCGGCCCTTGCCAATTTATTGGAAGACAATCCGCTGATCAAAAGTGGTTATAGTTTCAATTGGTATGTGGTGCTGCTAACCATTGAAGGCACAATCGGTGTTTTGTATGCCTTCGCTGTCATCGGATTCTTGACCAACAGTGACCGAACCGCCATTCTGGTCAGCTCGACCGCGCTAATTCTTTCGCTCACGGTCAGCAATACACTATCCTTTTATTTCAACCAATTCTCGGTGGTTTTGGATAGCATATTACTGGCAATCGTACTACTGGTGTTGGTGCGTTATCGCGCCCGATTTACACACGCTAGGCTGCGCCCTCCGGTGGCTTTTCAACCGCTCGAAACCAACATCGAACGCAGCTAAAAATGGAGTGGTCGTGTTTTTCATGCCTTCGGAAAAGATTGAGATCCAGTCAAGTGATTGGTTCGTTCAGCGGTGATTACGAATTTAAAGTCTGGAAATTCGCAAGTACATGCTGGTAACTTTTCCATTCTTTATCCGTAACTCGTTGAGACAGTTTCTTTTCAATACGTTCGGCACTGGTTTCTACCTGTGAGCGCAGCGCTTTCCCACGAGCAGTCAGGTAGATGAGTACGCCCCGTCGATCCGAAGGGTGCACACGGCGCTCAGTCAACCCTCTACCTTCTAACTGATCCAAAATCGGTGTAAACGATGTTGGCGGTCGCCCCACTGCTTGTGCTAAGCGGCTAGCCATCTGCCCATCCTGATCATACAATTCCCGAAGGATATACCATTCGATGACAGATACATTAAGATCTTTAATTTCGTGTTTGTATATCTCATCAACTTTACGCAGTGCAATATCAAGATTGCACCAAACAGAGCCCCCAAAACGTAAATCTGTCATTAGAAAATCCTCCCTTAGTGATCGATTATATGCTAGAGCAATAGATAGTTTAGTAATATAGAAATCACTAAACATATCTCTTCATATATCAGGTGCGAATGTAATGACCGGGAGGAAATTTTACGTGAGCCAGTTGGCCTATTAATTTTTATATTACTTAAATATTTTTGAAATTAAATACATGAAATCAACAAAGGATATGCGCACATCTCACATCCTTTGTTGATTATCACGCTGTCTAAACAATCGTATATTTAAGGGTGAATTGAGTTAATTATTTTCCGGCGCTAGGACCTGAAAAAGTGTGATCTGCATCCCATCTGGTGCTTGCACACGCACATTATGGTGCCGCCAGGGCGTGACAATCGGCTCATGAACGAGTATCGCCCCTTTTGCCAGTGCCCGTTCGAGTGCCGCTTCCAGATCAGGAACTTCGAGTGCAAACCGGATTTGCCCGCTCACCCTTTTGCCAGCTTCGATCTGGTCAACTGTAGCGGCACTGTTTTCATCAAGGATTTCCAAAGTCGCACGCCCCATGTCGTACAGAACGCCTTTATTGTCACCCTGTGTCCAGATGTCAGCAGCTTCAAGACCGAGCGCATTCTCGTAAAAAGCGACTAATTGGTTGTAATCCTGTGTCGTCAACGCTACGCGCAATTCGATGATCGGTGCGCTCATAAAAGCTCCTCAACATACTAAGCCAATCAAGGTGTCACTTAGAGAAGCTATCCCCGCCCTTTCTTACATAAAAAGGTCACCTTCATCGGATGACCTTTCCCATTTTCTTCGGCGATTTCTTTTTCCTTAAACACCAACCAGATGGTTGACCAGAATCAGGTTGACGTTGCGCTGAAGCATCGCAGGCTCGGCTTCAACGATCAGCAGCTTGGTAATAGCGCTTCCAGGATAACCCAGCGCCTTCATCCGCTTATCTTCTTGGGGCAGCGCATACTCACGTACACGCTTCAAAGCCGCGTCCAAAGTCGGCACAATTTTCTGTGTCCCTGCTACCCAGATAACATTGCGGCTGGTAAATGCGTAGGATGGAATCTGGCTGCCCGAACCGCTGGCGATCACAATTTCGCCAGTTTCGGCAATGGCATGGACGCTGCCGAGGAAATACTGGGCAAGTGTACTTTGAGCGCGCAGTTTACCCTGTTTCTCAGGATTATTTTCAGCCAAAATCGCATCTTTAAGATTCACCCAGGGGTGTGTTTTGCTCATGAGCAAATCCTCTAGCCCAATGTGGCGGAGCGTCTGAGATCCACCCGTCATAATGTCGGAGCCAGCCGGTATGAGTTCATGGATCTTTTCCAAAGCCTGAGCTGGCGTATCGACCAGATGAACTTTGATCCCGCGTGCTTCGACGGCAGCGACGGTTTGCTTAACTTGTTCAGCAGGAGCGAGTTCGGCGTAATTGAGAGTTGTTGCAGCGGTCATATTCAAGCGGCGTCTTACCCTGCCTATTGGCGAAGTTCAGATGCCTTATACCTTTCATTAGTTGAGTGGTCGAGAATGGAAAAGTGAAGGGATGTCGAAAATTAAGCTGCGCCGTACGGGACAGCCATAAATCGTCCATAGGCGACGAAGGCCGCTAGTACCAATAGTACCAGATTAATCAAGGTCATAGGCGACTCGCCCCGGCGTATGTGGGTAATTATCGCGCCGATCATGGTCAGAATAAGGCCAGCAGCAGCCAATGGTGTGAGAACGGGCAAAATACCCGTCAGGAACGGCAAAATGAGACCAATTGCTGCCAATGCTTCTAATGCGCCAATGCCTTTGATGGTATTGGGGGCAAAATCTTCAACCCACTTCAAATTGGTTTGAAGTTTTTCACGCGGCTGCGTCATCTTCATCAATCCGGCAGCACCGAAGGCCAATGCTAGTAAAACCTGTACAATCCAAACGGCAGCATTCATAGTATTTCCCCTTTATTACAATATAACTAACACATGTTGACTAAACTACACATGTTGCTTATATTATGCAGTGAGCATGTTGAATACAACCAACAAATATGCGAGAGTGTTGCTTAGGCAACGAAAGTGAGAAAGTGTTGGAAAAAGAACTTAGAAATGACCCGCGCAGCAAGCGCACCCGCAGACTATTGCAAACGGCTTTATCCGACTTAATGAGCCAAAAGAAGTTTCACGAAATATCGGTGCAGGATATTACAGCGAAGGCTGAAATCAATCGGGCGACTTTCTACGCGCATTTTGATGATAAGTATGAGCTGCTTAACGCAGGTATTCGAGAAACATTTCAATCCCTGCTGAACGAAAAACTGCCTGAAAAGCCGATCTTCACACTGGAGAATTTGCGTATCCTCGCACTGATCTCTCATCAATACTTAGCCAACTTTTCTGTACATTGTGCTACGGTCGCGTTTAGAACCGACGAAGCGTTGATGGTACAGCAGGTGCATCGCGAAATGTTTGCCATTATTCTCGACTGGCTGCGCCGAACCCCTAGCCAACCTAATGCTTCGTCTATAGAGGTCACGGCAATGGTTGTCAGTTGGGCGATCTTCGGCACCATTCTTGAGGCAGCCTGGAACAAGGGCAAAATCTCTTCGGAGCAGTTGACGGCCCAGGTACTTGCGCTGCTTGAGCCAGGTTTACGCGCTTATCTAGCGGGTGAAGCTGCACAGGTTGGCTAAAGATCAAGCTCCCATGTTTCGCCCACCAAATCACGACCAAAGCTGTGATGTGGATCTTCTGTCACCAATTTGAAACCCGCCGATTGGTAAATATGACGTGCTGCCGTGAGCACATTATTTGTCCAGAGCGTGATTTTGCGGTAGCCCACCTGCCGTGCGTAACGAATACACTCATCGACCAGACGCTTACCGATTCCCAATCCGCGCGCCTTGGGGTCAACAATCAACAGGCGCAGCTTAGCAACTTCATCCGATTTCTTGACTATAAACACCGATCCAACGATTTCGCCATTCATCTCGGCCATCCAGCAGCGCTCGCGTGTCGGATCAAAATGCTTGATGAATTCGCCCGTAATTTCTGCCACCAACCCTTCAAAAGTTTCATCAAAGCCGTATTCGCTGTTGTAGAAGATTCCGTGCCGCGCGACCACCCAGCCCATATCACCTGGTTGATGCGGACGCAGCAAATACGGCACTGAACGTTCCGGCGTGCTGCCCAACAGCGCTTGAATTGTGTTCATGGACTCGATGAGGCGATTCTGGTCAGTCGGAGATAATGCGTTCAACATGGCCTCAATCTGGTTGCGTGATCGACCGTTCAAAAGGGCAAATGCGCCCTGCCCTGCTTCAGTCAGACTCAACACAGTTTGACGACCATCTGTCTCAGAAGGCTGTTTATCGATCAATCCACGCTGGGCAAAGTCCCGTAAAATTCGGCTGAGATAACCGGCATCCAACTTTAGTTCGCTGGCAAGTTCGGCAGCAGTCGTTTGCTCGTGATGAGCCAGTTCGTAAATAATCCGTGCTTCCGTCAGCGAATAGGGACTTTGTAATAAACCTTCTTCCAAAACTCCTATTTGACGGGTATAAAAACGGTTAAAGCGTCGGATTGATTCAATTGACGTAGAAGTAGAATTTGTATTCACCAGCTTTTTCCTCCTATAAATGGATTGAAAAAAGCTTAAATCCATTTAGTTGCTTTTGTCAACTAATTACTTGTCATGGTCAATTAGACGATTTGGCTTTTGCATTTGGAAAAAGCATTAGCCTATGCTAATGTAAATTGACTATAACAAAACATTACATAGGCTCTAAGGACTAACATGAGCAATCAAGATACATTTTTACAGGCTATACAATCGGGTTACGATTTCAAAGGCCAAGCCATTACGTTAGGTATTTCAGTACTTGACGGTTCGCCTGTCAGCGGCGCACTGGTAAAAGTCCCCCTCGCAACCATGAACCGTCATGGATTGATCGCGGGCGCAACCGGTACAGGCAAGACCAAAACGCTTCAACGTCTGGCCGAAAGTCTATCAACTAATGGTGTTCCAGTGCTGATTATGGACATCAAAGGTGATGTCAGTGGTATCTCACAACCGGGTGTTTCCAACCCTAAAATTGACGAACGCCAACAAAAAATCGGCATACCCTGGAGTGCCAAACAGTTACCCGTCGAGTTCTTGACCCTTTCTGGCGACAAAGGTGTTCAACTCCGTGCGACAGTTTCCGAGTTTGGGCCGGTATTGTTTAGCAAAATATTGGAGTTAAACGACACGCAGGAAAGCGTAGTTGCGCTCATCTTTAAATATTGTGATGACAACAAGCTGCCTCTGCTTGATCTCAAGGACTTTAAGAAAACACTTCAATTTCTAACCAACGAAGGTCGAGCCGATATTGAAAAAGATTACGGCGCGATCAGCCCCGCTTCAACCAGCGCCATCATGCGAAAAGTGATCGAGTTGGAGCAGCAGGGCGCGGAACAATTCTTTGGTGAAACCTCATTTGATGTGGAAGACTTATGCCGCACGGACAGTAATGGTAATGGATATATCAGTGTGTTGCGCTTAGCTGATTTGCAGAGTAAACCCAAATTATTCTCGACCTTCATGCTGTGCTTGATGGCTGAAATTTACGAGAAATTTCCCGAAGAAGGCGACATCGAAAAGCCCAAACTGGTCTTTATCATTGACGAAGCCCATCTCATTTTCAACGAAGCCTCCAAAGCCCTGCTCGACCAAATCGAGACTATTATCAAATTGATCCGATCAAAGGGTGTAGGCATTTACTTTTGCACCCAAAACCCGATTGATATTCCGGCTTCCATCCTTGCCCAGCTTGGCCTCAAGATCCAACATGCTCTGCGTGCCTTCACCGCTAATGACCGCAAAGCCATTAAACTGGCAGCCGAAAACTACCCTATCAGCGAGTTCTATCAAATCGAGGATTTGCTCACGCAGTTGGGCACCGGTGAAGCCCTTGTCAGCGTCTTAAGTGAAAAAGGCATCCCGACTCCGCTGGCACACACTATGCTTTGTGCGCCCGAATCGCGCATGGATACCATTACGGATGGCGAACTGCTCGACATCGTAAATAAATCGGCTATCAAGAGTAAATATAGTGCGGTGCTTGATCGCGACAGTGCGTACGAAATGCTTTCCAAGAAAATCGAAGCGTCTGCTCAAGCGTCAGCACAAGCCGCTGCATCCGCTAAAGAAGACAAACAAGCCAGTAAACACCAGAAAGACGATCCAACATTGCTGGAACAAATTGGCAAGAGCAGCGTTGCCAAACAGATTGGCCGCGAACTCACGCGGGAACTCACACGCGGATTGCTCGGCGTTTTGGGCATTAAGCGGCGCTAAAGCTGCCTGACAGATAGAATCATTCCCGATTGGGCGTGCCGGAATGGTACGCCCTTTTCTTTCAGTCGGGCAAAGAATGGGGAGTTATTAAGCTTCCGATAGGCAAAGCCGTATGGACAAATACAGAGTCTTTAGAGAAAACTACGGCCCCTGGGCCATCGTAACTGGCGGAAGCGCGGGAATCGGTGAGGCTTTTGCGTGGATATTAGCCGAACGTGGCATCAATCTTGTGCTGGTCGCGCGCAACGCTGAACGCCTTGAACAAAAAGCTTCCGAAATCCAGGCCCAAAACCCTACCATTCAGCTGCGTACTCATCGAGCTGATTTGAGTCTGCCGGGGACAGTGGAGGCGCTCATTCAAGCGACTGGGGACTTAGAAATTGGGCTGGTGATTCCTAATGCCGGCATGGAAACCAACGGTTCTTTTCTGAGGAACAGCTTTGACAATGAGCAGCGCCTCATCCAACTGAACATCAGTGCACCTGCCCATCTTGCCCATCATTATGGACGCCTTATGAGCCAACGTCGACACGGCGGCATCCTCTTCGTTTCCAGCATTGCCGGATACAGCCCTGCTCCCTATCTCGCCAACTATGGTGCATCCAAAGCCTATATCATCAGTTTAGGCGAAGCACTTCATTACGAACTGAAACCAAAAGGTATCGATGTGCTGGTGCTTTCTCCCGGCTTGACCGACACGCCTCTCGCGACCAACAGTGGCATTCATTGGGCGCAACTGGGTTTGCCGTATATGGATTCAGATACCACCGCCTTGACCGGCCTCAATGCTCTCGGTAGAAAATCGACCATCATTCCCGGCTTCGTGAATACAGTGGTGGTCTTGATACGCAAATATCTTTTCACCCGCGCTTTTAACATTAATGTTGTTGGACACCTGCTCGAACGTGCCGTCTCGCAAGATCGGTTATAAAAATAATTTTATATGTCATAAAAAATTCATTTAATAATCAGCGGTTTCTCAATCAAAAAGATGTCCTATCGACATCTTTTGATTTTTGATCTCATGACTCAGCTTGTTTTACTCAATTTGAATAGACTCTAGTCGTTTTTATAGGGATAACAAATGATTTATGAAATACAGATTCAGCCCTGTACTTATTGTTATCTCTACTAAAAGTAAATTGACTGGATTGTCGCCGTATTTGTCCCGTAGAAAAGGATTGATTGTATTTAACAGTTGACTGAGCTTTACAGTCTGTATCAGGCAAAGTTAAAGTTAGATCATTAGAGTCCGGCAAAGAGTCGTGATAGATGAACGGTTTGATATTGTCTGGGTGGATGCTATTGTCGGCAAATATGCGGTGACGAAGTGGTAGATCAAAGTCTAAGCAATCAAATAGATACTGTCTAAGAGATAAATCAAAATGAATTACATTATCTCTAGGTGGCGGTGTATCATCACTCTCAAGATTTAGAATAGTACGCGAATATTGTTCGAGTAATTTCCTTTGTATCAGTTGTTTCGCAAGTATTTCCGCCGCCCAATGAATTCTATTACTTTGCTCGGAAGGTAGACGATTAAAGACATCTCTATCATTTTCTGGTAGTGGTGTTGTGTAATCGCTTTCGGCATTTATATGAGACAGTGGCAGCAGTTTAGAACTCCCTGTCCAGTCGGGAGGAGTTGGAAACTGATTCAAAATCGCATCTAATAATTTCGCAAATGCTTCTTCAAAAGGTGTTGTATAGAAATCAACGAACTGCACACTATTCAGTCGGAAAGGGAGTTCCACATTCTCGGCAATGAGCGGAATGACCGTTTTGCCGTAGCGGAGAAACTGTCTCCATTCGCTCCAGACTTCATCCGAATTGAAGGAATTTTGTGTGTGAATAAGGGCTAAGTGAGTGCATTCACTGAGGGCTGAATGGATCAAACGATCCCAATTTTGCGTTCCGGGCGGAATATCGTAAACATCCATCCAAACATCTACGCCGCAGCTTCTAAAAGCATTGTAGAGGTATAAAGCACACTCTACATCATCATGGGCGTAACTGATAAAGACTTTTGTCATTCCGGCCATTCCCCCTAATCGAGAGAAACAACGCGCAGTGTCAACTTAGCACACTTTAAAAAGAAAATCAAACACATAACAAAACTGTATTATCAATTACGAAATCATTTTGAACAAAAACTATCACGAATTGCTAGACCATACTGGTCATGATCCAATAGTCACCGGTTACGTAACCTTTTCCACATCAAAAACCCTGAAATGTATCACGTAGCAAAATAAGGATGTGTGGGTTATGCTCCTTTTCAGGAGGCAAACCTAAATGACAACCGTAAATAACACCCCAATTTGGACTCAACTGGAACAGCACTATCAGGCCATGCGTAACGTACATATGCGTGACCTATTCGCTCAAGATTCAAATCGTTTTGCGCATTTTTCGCTGCATCTGGACGATATTCTGTTCGATTATTCCAAGAATCGCATGACTGCCGACACCCTCAAGCTGCTGCTGGAATTAGCGAAACAGGCCAAACTTAGTGAGAAGATCGAGGCCATGTTTACGGGCCAAAAGATCAACCGCACCGAAGACCGCGCCGTGCTGCACATCGCCCTTCGCAACCGTTCGAATACACCTATTCTGGTTGATGGCGTCAATGTGATGCCCGAAGTCAACCGTGTATTGGCGAAAATGCGCGACTTCAGTGAACGGGTGCGCTCCGGCGCATGGAAAGGCTATACAGGCAAAGCCATCACCGATGTAGTCAACATTGGCATCGGCGGTTCGGATTTAGGCCCCAAGATGGTGGTGTTAGCGCTGCAACATTACACCAATGCCAATTTGCGCTCGCATTTCGTCTCCAATGTCGATGGTACGGATATGGCCGAAACACTCAAAACGGTTAATCCAGAGACGACCCTTTTCTTGATCGCCTCCAAAACCTTCACCACTCAGGAAACCATGACCAATGCCCATTCCGCGCGGGATTGGTTCCTCGCCACGGCTAAAGATGAATACGCTGTCGCCAAGCATTTTGCCGCCCTCTCTACCAACACTGAGAAGGTCAAGCAGTTTGGCATCGACACGAACAATATGTTTGAATTTTGGGATTGGGTCGGTGGACGCTATTCACTGTGGTCAGCCATCGGCCTATCCATCGCCCTGGCAGTCGGCATGGATAATTTTGAAGCGCTGCTCGGTGGCGCACATAAAGTGGATCAATACTTCCGCACCACGCCTTTTGAGCAAAACATTCCTGTCATCATGGCGCTGGTCGGCATCTGGTACAACAACTTCTTCGGCGCACAAACACAGGCTATCCTGCCCTACGACCAGTATCTGTCACGCTTTCCTGCCTACTTCCAGCAGGGCGACATGGAAAGCAATGGCAAGAGCGTTACCAGCAGCGGTGAGAAAATCGACTACAGCACCGGCCCGATTATCTGGGGCGAACCCGGCACCAACGGTCAACATGCTTTCTACCAACTGATTCATCAGGGTACAAAACTCATCCCCTGCGATTTCCTGGCGTCAGTTGAAACTCATAATCAGCTCGGCAACCATCACGAAATCCTAATCGCCAATTTCCTCGCCCAAACCGAGGCACTGATGAAAGGCAAGACAGCCGATGAAGCCCGTGCGGAACTCGTCGCATCTGGTGATAAGAATCCGTCTGATCTGCTAGTAGCTGCGAAGACCTTTGCTGGTAACAAACCATCGAATTCATTCCTCTATAAGTCACTTGATCCCGCGACACTCGGATCACTCATCGCCTTGTACGAACACAAAATATTCACGCAGGGCATCATCTGGGACATCAACTCATTCGATCAATGGGGTGTGGAACTCGGCAAGCAGTTGGCAAAAGTCATCGAACCGGAACTAAAAGGTACTCAACCTGTTTCCTCGCATGACTCGTCCACCAATGGCCTGATGAATTACTACAAACAGTCACGCGGGTAATGCCTTCAGCATAAATGAAAACAGGGGCGACAATGCCCCTGTTATTAATGTTGATGATCAATCAACCACTAGGCAAATATATCACGCACAGCTAACTTAAATCCCGGCAGCACATCACCGCCATCAAATTCACCATTGATGTCGAGTGTTATTGAACCTGTTCGCGTATGGACAACTACCGTCTGCGATTTTGGATACACCAGAACCACCATACGCGTCCCATATTTAAGGAATTGGGTTACCCGCAATTGAACATCATCCGCTTCATCATTTGGTGAGATGACTTCTACCGCGAGATCAGGCGCGCCGAGGAAATAACCATCCGGCAATCCGGTTTTCGGAACACGCGCCGACGTGATAAACCCCACATCAGGCGCACGAACCGTATCTTTTCCAGTAGGATTTTTAAAAAGGATATAACCTGTTTCAGCAGCAGTCGTTTCACCCAATTGGTGTTCCTCGACAAAATTACCGACCCGCCGACCAAACTTCAGCGCATATTTACCATGCTGCACACCTGCAGGAGTCATCTCAACGAGTATCCCTTCACTCAGTTCAAAGCGGCGCTGATCATTTTCGGGATCATGAGAAATAGCCCACAAATCCTCGGCCGTATTAACCCGCTCAAGTACAGTCATGGCAAGAACTCCGGTCATTACCTGATAAAACTATTATAGGCTTAAATCGCCTCCAGATGCAGCATCGAAATCTCCTCGCCATTTAGCGTGACAACCGTTTTCATGAGGTCGGCGGTCATGCACGAATGAGCAGGCAGGATGCACAACAAATCACCAATTTGGATACGTCCAAAATCTGCTGGAGCCACTTGCAATACGCCATGTTCTTGCGACAGCGAACTCACATAAGTGTCCTCAAACGGTGCTGACCACCCTGTCTCGGTCGGCAAGCACACCGCCCCAAAACTGGTCCGACCTTTGCGATCCACAGTAAAGTCTTTCGACAGATGCACACCGCCCCCATACACTACAATTTGGTTGCGCGCTGCATTCTTCGTCACCACCGGACAAGCCAGCGCCACCGCTACATCTTCTACCTTACACGAACCAATAATCACTTGCATCCAATCAAAGTACACAAAGTTGCCGGGGCGAATTTCCTCCACTGCGCTCAAATCGTCCACCACTGCACAGCTTGGTGTATCCCCTAGCGAGAGTTCCAGTCCTGTGATTCCAGCCGCCGCCAGGTGAGTCCGCAGGCTGTTGAAATGATTGACCGTCTCATCGTACACAGCTTGAATTTCCGCCGGAGTCCGACCTTTATACGAATGTCCCGAATGGGTTAACATCCCCCGCAGCCGCAGCATCGGCGCAGCGTTAATCAACGTCGCCAGCGCAATTGCTTCGCCATTGGCCTGCCAGTCAATTCCCGTCCGGTGATAACCCGTGTCCACGTCCAACCAGATATCAACCGGATATTGAAGGTTCGCCCCAAGAAAACGCACCGTTTCCCGCGACTCGACAATTACGCCTAACTGTATGCGCTTCGCCAGTTTGTTGATCAGGTCGATCTCACGCCAATTCGCGGGGAATGCCACTAAAATATCATTCCACCCTGCATCCGCGAAATAAGCCGCCATCCGTAGTGATGACGTGGCAATGCTTGTCACACCTTCTGCCCGAATCCACTCCCCTATTTTTGCCGATTGATGCGTTTTGAAGTGTGGACGCAGCCGCACACCACTCGCCTTCGCATGGGCCACCATCCGTGCGATGTTGGCCCGGCAGCGCGCCTCATCCAGCAATAAAGTCGGATGCGTAATTGAGGCATACAAGCTAGTTGTAGTCGTCATTGTGTCTTTATCTTTGGCTAAATAAGAAGATCAATAGCGTAGAGTTTATAGAAGTTCGGCGCGCCTTACAACAAAACCATCGACTGCTATTAGGATTTGTCCAAATACGGCGCGACAACTTCGCGTGTATCTTTGCTGGTCACAACCGGCACAATCTCAAAGGTCGATCCGAAACCTCTCCACTGCAAAGTCCATTCCTGAAGCAGACGCAAATCGTCACACTCCATCAATTGAAAGCAGCGGCTAAAGTTCGGTTCAATCCAACTGTCGATGTATTTAAGACCTTCCGGCAGCATACGACCGCCATCCCGTACCTGCTTATAAATGGGAATCATGTCATTGTCCCGAAACCGTTCAATAATCATGAAAAGCATGTTCACCTTCAGTTCTGTGTAATATGAGCGATATACAACAATTGTTTTTGATCTTGAGCGAACGTGAATTATTAATATAAGTATATTGATAGAAGTTACATGCAGGTTATCCTGGCAATATGTTAAAAGAATCAGGGGCGAAGTCGGCGCATCGCCCCTTTTCATTTCGGCAAAGAATTAGGGTGTGCAGCCCTGCGCGACAGTGGCGATGGCGGCGGCAACATCGCTTCCGAGCGGACCAAGTGCCGCATTAAAGAAATGCCAGTTAGGATCAGGTTCGGTGGCATTGCCCACTGGAACATTGGAAAGGCGCATGGTATAGCAAGCAGTGAGATAGGAATGGTTGCCATCTGGCGCGTTCAGAACGACCAGCGCGGGAACCACTGCATAGGAGCTGCCTGCTGCGCCCTGTGCGTCGACAACAGGATTCACATACAAATCCAAACTCAACTGATGTGTAAGTTCCTTACCATATGTCTGATAGACAATATCGTTGGTTGGGTCATCCCAATAGGTCGTCGATACACCGCCAGTTGCCAACGCCGTAAAGTAGGATGTGACGGTTTGTAGCGGGTCTAGCTGGCTTGGTGGAACAAGACCATCCATGAGCGAAACAGGCTGTGTGCAGGCAGTGGCTAAAGCCGTGAGGTTAAGTGTCGCCTGCTGCTTGAGCTTAGCCGATTGTAGATACCAATTAGGGTCAGGTTGAGTGGCGTTGCCGACTGGCACATTGGTCTTGTGGGTGATGAAGCAACCTGCAAAGTAGGCTTGTGTGCCATTGGTGCGGTTAGCGATAACGAGTGTCGGGATCGAGGCATGAACGTTCCCGGCACCTGCATCCTCGAAAACAGGCATTTGAACCAGCACTTGAGCGCTGATCGTATCCGCAAAACCGGCTGCAAACTGGGCTTCAGTCGTGTTACCCGGTGCGGCTTCCCAGTAGCTGTAAGCACGTGCATAATCACCGAGGGAAATGGCATTGTAATAGGAACCGATGAGCGACGCCGGATCAGTTTGCGCCATGAATGGCAAGGGAACAGGTGTTTGAGCCAGAGCAGGCCAAAATGGAACCAGCATTAATAAACTAGCCGCGATGATCCAGATTCGACGGTGCATGAGTTTCTCCTTACTTAGATGTGTGCATGATTACTATATGTCTTCGCAAGGCGTACTTTCAAGCACCACCCATAGAATTGGGGGATTGCTCACATAGTAAGAAGATGAGCTTCAACGAAACAAGCTAGCACACATAGACTGGGGAAACTTGGACAGCAACTTTATTGTTTTGCAGGCCTCTAATCCAACTGGATTGGTTCGACGATCAACACTGGAATATCACTGCCGCAAACATATAGCTTTGTTCAAAAGCATTGAAACGGCCTCAGGTTAAGAAGTGTTCTTTGATCCAAAATTTACTGAAATATTTTAGTTTTTATTTAAACCAAGTGTCGTTTTCATATATGGCTTATTTCAACCCCGTCAGAATCTGCGTCAAAAGCAAACCGTCTATTTTCTGCGTTTAAGCTCAAAATATACAAGAGGATGAGCAGCATTAAAGCACCAAAAAAGACATATGCTTGGAGGATGTTAAGATAGGTAAAAGCAAGCAAATTGAAAACAGGTAGCAAACTAGCGCACAGTACAAAACTAATTCCAAGATATATGGCACTGAAGCGTCCCAACGGCTTTTTAGCAATTACCAAGGGTATGAGGAACAAGAACATCGGCAGCATGATTCCATAATGGTGATGCCAAGCCACTGGTGATGCAATAGTGCTTGATAAGGCAATAATAAAGAAATCCAATAAGTCACCCTTCCATTTACGGGGCAGAAAAAGAGCCGCTCCTATAAAAACGAGTGAACTCAATAGTGTGCCATAGTAAACGATGGCATTATAGGGAGGGAATTCCCTGTCAAGGAAATTAAGGTTCTCGCCGTTGAACAGCAGTCTATTTAGTATCCCATTGACGGAGTCATTAAAATAATACGTCTCGCCTCGCTGACTAATAAATGACAACGCTTTAAGATAGTTCAAATTGTTGTCTAAACCATAGACAAGTACCGAAATCGAAAAACCAACGATTAGAACTATCACGGCTGAACCGACGAACTTCCATTGTCGTCGCAGCAATCCCCATAGGATTATCAAACCATACTGTGGTTTTACTAGACACATTAAGGCTACCAATATCCCCGACAGCCTCCTATTTCCGCGTAACCAGCAGAGGCAGGCAAAGGTAAACAGCACATCAATCCAAATCTGGGCTTGTCCCAGAGCAAACCCATGCATCACAGGATCAAAGAACAAACACAGCAAAATTGGCAAGCCTATATCCAGTAGTTTATTAAATATTCCTGTTGGGCTCGCAAGCTCGGGCAAATATCGCTTCCGACTGATAAGAAAGATCTGAACAGAGATGCAAATCAATATGGCTACTGCGATCCAATTCACCAGGTCCAATAAACGAATAAGTGAAATATGAACCGACTCCAAAAACGCACTAAAAGGCTCAGTTTTCAATAAATGGATGACTAGTAAGGAAGTGGGCGGATACTGAAACTTAATTTGGTCATGAAAAAACAGCTTATCATACAATAATTCGCTATGGTCATGTTGCATATAGTCCACAGCCCATATCATAGGATCCCAGGAATCGTTATTGTTCGAAGTGCGAAAAATAAAGTAATCTTTACTGATTTTGAGTTGCGTTTCCGATACTGGAACGTGAAAGAACACAACCATCCCAGCAATGATAAGACTCATTGCCACCAGAACCCATATTAGGAACCCTCGCGTGGGTGAGCGGATAAAATCAACATAATTCTTCAAAGTTGCTTTTTCGGCAATCATAGTATCTCCAAAGGGTGCAGACAACTGGCATAAGTGTTAATGATACTTTCGCGTCTCTTTCCATCATATTTTCCGAACTGACGAAAGGAGTATCACCAGTATCTATGATCACAAGTGTAGAATAAAATAACCCATATGTGTCATAAGTTTTCAATGCACGGCGGGAAGATAAGATTCAAGTAGATATTCGCATAATAACTTTACAATCGACTAACATTATGATTACCCGATTCACACCCTACCGTATACAATATCCAAATTCCGTCCGCTGATTATCAGATTGCTCTTCCGATAGCAAGCGGTACAATGGATGGCATATTTATACTCAAGTATTGTGTGAAGGTCATCCATGTCACTCCAAGAAACTGTTACCGCCGAATTCGTCCGCTTATACGGCGAGCAACCCGCCCATATCGTCCGCGCACCGGGGCGAGTCAATTTGATCGGCGAACATACAGATTACAACGACGGCTTTGTGCTGCCCATGGCGATCGATAAGGCGGCGTGGATCGCACTGCGACCGCGCACTGACAGGCAGGTTGCGGTTTACTCGACCTTCTACGAACAAACCATCACCTTTTCGCTGGATGATTTCGAGACGGCCAAAGATGGCTGGATCGAATATTTGCGCGGCGTGGCATGGGTACTCAAAAACGACGGCTATACCTTAAACGGCTGGGATGGTGTCCTCGCCAGTGATGTACCGGGTGGTGCGGGACTCTCCTCATCAGCCGCGATTGAGATGGCAACAGCCCGAGCTTTCGCGGTGACATCTGGTTTCGAGTGGAGCGCTCCAGTGATGGCGAAAATCGGTCAGGCCGCCGAGAATAATTGGGTAGGCGCAAAGACCGGCATTATGGATCAGATGATTTCAGCAGCAGGTAAAGCCGATCACGCACTGCTGATTGACTGTCGTTCACTGGACTGTCAATTGTTTCCACTACCCCCCGGCACAGTGATTGTGGTTTTGGATACAGCGACACGGCGTGGCCTGGTCGACTCGCTCTATAACGAACGGCGCGAAAGCTGCGAAAGTGCAGCGCATTTCTTCGCGGTCAAAGCGCTGCGTGATTTAACGATTGAACAGTTCGAGGATAAAGCCAGCTTACTTGATCCAATCACGCGCCGCCGCGCGCGCCATGTCATCACCGAAAATGCACGGACGCTCGAAGCTGGTGAGGCCATGAAACGCGGTGATGCACCCGCGCTAGGCAAATTGATGGACGAAAGCCACGTCAGTATGCGCGACGATTTTGAGATTTCCAGCGATGCGCTCAATGCGATTGTGGATGCGGCACGGCGCGAAGAAGGCTGCTACGGCGCACGCATGACTGGCGGCGGTTTTGCGGGATGTGCGGTGGCTTTAGTCGACTTGGATAAAGCCGAGCGTTTTGCCACAGCAGTCGCGGGTACATATCAGAATAACACCGGACTCACACCCGCGATTTATGTGTGCAAAGCAACCAACGGCGCGGAAGTGATTGTCTAGAGCGACAGTGGCTATTCGCCCGGCGAGAACATCGTGTGCAGCAGCAAATCTAGTTTTTCGACACCTTCGCGCATCGAAACGCCAAGGAAAACACCGGGTACTTTTTCGCGCCATTCAGGTTTTTCGCTAAAAACCGCGCCACCAAAAACCACAACCGGACGTCCGGTTTCTTTAGCTTCGGGGAAGAAATGCGGCCAGTCGATTAAGTATTCGGCTGTTCGCTCGACCATTGCGACCAAAACAATCGCAGGCGCATGAATTTTGTGTACGAGCGCGGCCAAATCCGGCAGCGGTACAGCCTGCCCAAGATAGGCAATCGGCCACCGGCGGCGACGCAGCAGTACGCTCGTAATGAGCAAGCTGCCTTCGTGCCATTCATCGGGCGCACAGGAAAACACCGTCGGCGGGACACGATCAAAAGTTGGAGGGCCGGTCATCGTCCACACTAATAAATGTTGGCGCAAAAAATTGGTCGCCAAATGCTCGGTCGCCACACTAATCTTGCCCTCTTCCCATGCTTGGCCTATGGCATGTATGGTGGGTGAAATGACATCTAGAATGAGGTCTTCGAGCGGATAAAGGGTAAGAACTTCACCCAACATTTGATCAGCCTGTTGGAGTTCATTTTCTGCAAGCAAATCAAATAAACGTTGATGGAACGCCATGAGTGAGGTATCCATCATCGCGGGACGGATAACCGGTGCAGGCGTAATTTCAGAGAAGCGGCCCTCCGTCTCCATATGTTGCAAGGCGCGGATGGCCTGTCCGGTTTGCATCCCGTCATCCACACGGGCTTTCACCCAGCGCAGACGCATCACTTCGCGCTCGGAACAGAGACGATGACCGCCCGGCGTTCGGGTGGCATTCGGGAAACCGTAACGGCGCTCCCATACCCGCAGGGTCGCGACCGGAATTCCAGTCATGCGTGATACGATACCGATATTGTAAAGCGGCTCGTCACTGGCAGATGCAAGATTAAGAACATTCATACAACTGTGCCTGTCATCTGCAAAAAGTGGTCAATAACTAGCCAATAAATGCTAGAATTTTATGCTAACACACTCTTCAAGCACTGACAAGTTATTCAGCAACGGCCTCAGATCATGCTCATGTTCAAGCGAAGAAACGGCGCATCTCTTGAGCCACAATTTCGGGACGGCTGTCTCTATTAGTCGCACTCATGTCGCTGGAACTGCCATGATTCAGACCGGGAAACTCAACACGTTTCACATGGGGTAGCACTTTCTCCAGCGCATCAAGAGCCCGTTTCAACCAGGCGGGACTCTCGCTGCCGCCGAGTAACAGTACATCAGCCTCTATAGCTTCGAAGGTCCCCACCGTCTCAGCCATTTCTGCGACCAATTGAAAATCATAATGCAGCGTCGGCGCGAGCATCCGCATGGTGACATCACCACCTTTGGCTGATTTATCTTCACTTTTCATGGATCGTGTTGTCACAAATTCAAGGAACCAGCGCGGCATCCGGTACATAAATGACGGTCCCAACTGCCCGCCAAGCATTCCGGTAATAAGCGCGGCAGCCGTCTTTCCTTCGGCAATTTCGCGGTCGTATCGCGGCAAAAAATCAGTAGATATGGAATGGTTAACGATCAAAGCCGGTTCATAGACAGTGACTTTTTGAATAGCTGGCAGCTTGAGTGCAGCCTGAAGGCAAATGATCCCACCAGCGCTGACGCCGAAGATCTTGTGTGTATTGGTTTGAGTTAGAAGCGCATCGAGATCATCCACTTCCTTTTGCATGTTGTAATCTTTGCGGATTGCACCGGGTAGATTGTGTCCACGTCGATCTGGTAGATAAACAGTGAACGCATCAGCCAATTCTTTGGCGAGCTGCAAGTGGCTTTGAGACGACTCCATCGCGCCATGCAGCATGACTATGCCTGGTCCATGACCGACCTTGCGGTAGCTGATGGATGTACCATCTTGAGATGTGAAGGTGTTTGTCACAATAGTGTGCTGTTCTGCATTTAGAGTCGCCGAAGCTGCGGTCTTAACTGCCATATTGAATGCTCCTTTGTACAAACATTTTCGTGAGAGTGCTTATTTATTCTTCGGTATTAGGTGGAATAGCGGGTTGCATCCAGTCATGATTCCACGTGATCTGACCGTTATGCAAATCTGTGATGAGGGAGCGTACCCATTTCAATTCGGCTTCCAAAACCGTCCGCATATATTCGGACTCGAGTTGGAACAGCCTCGGTAAATCAATTGATTGCATTTCCTGATCGAGAGTACCTATGCGTTCAACCAGTTTGACTTCGCGAATCGTCATTTGCTCAATAGCATCTTCAAGCGTCAGCAAAGGCAGCAAAGAAATCGCCGCCGGGAAATCAGGATAGTCCTGGGCGGGTGTCGACAGCATTTCCCGCAGCCACGTTACAGCAGTGTCATGACCTTTGTCAGTCAGCCGGTAGAGCGTACGCTCCGGGAAACCTTCTTCGCGGGTATTCTCCCAGAAGGTAATTAACTCTGCCCGCAGCAGTTGGTTGATGGTCTGGTACAGGCTGGCGCGCTGCTCGACATTAATGACCTGATCCTTACCCCGATCTTTAATCAATCGCTGCATCTTATACGGATGCATCGGTGACTCATGCAGCAGAACCAGAACAGCTAAAGCGAGGGGTGAGCGTTTGAATTGTTTTGTCATAGACATAAATATACTAGTTATTTTATAACTATGTCAAGTACCTTATTCTGGAAACTGCGGAAGTCCGGTGTTTGTTGGTATAATTCCGAGACTTATTGACATGTAGATTAGGACAGCATGGTAAAGGTATCCATACTCGGTGTGCAGACCGACGCCCAAAGTTTCGATCAGGCGATTAATCAACTTCAAACATGGTCAGCGGACTCACAAGGCCGTTATGTGTCCACCTGCCCTGTTTATACCTTGATGATGTGCCGCGAAAATCCGCTGGTGATGCAAGCAGTCAATGGCGCAGATATGGTGACAGCCGATGGGATGCCGGTGGTATGGGTGCAGCGGCGGCGGGGCCATGCTCAGGCCGAGCGTGTCTATGGGCCGGACGTCATGGAAACCTTGCTGGCGCGGACAGCCGACACCTCTATCAAACACTATTTCTGGGGCGGATTACCCGGCGTAGCCGATACACTGGTACAGCGAATGCAAGCCCAGCATCCCGCGCTGAAAGTTGCTGGAATCTACTCACCACCTGTGAGCGCCGTCGGAGATACACCTGATCCGGCAGTGGTTAAACGGCTCAACGACTCGGGTGCGGATGTGATCTGGGTGGGATTAGGTTCGCCCAAACAGGACATGTGGATGCTGCGTTACCGCCCTGCCCTGCGTGCCCCGCTGCTGATTGGCGTGGGTGCTGCCTTCGATATGCTGGCGGGTGTGAAGTCTCAGGCGCCCCGTTGGATGCAGCGCAGCGGCTTAGAGTGGGCGTTCCGCTTGGCGCAGGAACCGCGCCGATTAGGCCGGCGGTATCTCGTGTATAATCCGTTGTTTGTCTGGCATGTACTGAGGGAAGGTATTTAAAATGTTTTATGATAAGGGCTCAAAGAATACAGAGATAAGGTAAGTTTTTGAAACGGACGCGCTGTAGCGTGTCCCTACATATGCCGAATTATGATGCGACATTATAGTTTGCGATACTTGCTCTTTTTATACGTGATGGATGTGCTGACGGTTTGCAGCGCGTTAGCGTTGTCGTCCGCACTACGTATCCGCCTTGAGTTTGGTAAACCGGGTGCGCCGGAAGCCTTCATCAATCCCGCTGTACTGTATGCCATCGCCAGCGTTATCTGGCTGTTCGCTTTCAGCCGCAGCAATGTATATGGTCCCCGCCACAGCCCACAAATCTGGGGTGAACTGTGGAATATTCTCATCGGTCATACCATCGCATCGTTCATTTTCTTCGGCATCCTTTATTTGGTCTACCGTGATTTTTCCCGCGTGCAAGCCGCATACTTCATCGTTATCGCGCTCATCGGATTGGTGGTCTACCGGCTGGCGGGACGTCTCTTTTACCAGCGCTACGGCAGCGCCATTAGTGATGTCCGGCGCGTTTTGGTCGTTGGTGCTGATGCCAGCGCGGTTAATATCGCCGACACGGTTAAGCAATACGATTGGGCGGGATTATCCTTCGCAGGTTATGTGAGTGACCAAACACATGTCACCCTACTGGCAAAGGCACAAGACGGTGATATAACCCCGTCTGAGGAAACACTGCCCTCCCCGATTGTGGGTGTGGTTGATGATTTACCCGCACTGGTCGAGCAATATCAAGTCAATGAGGTGGTGATTCCGCTGAAATGGTTTGATAGCGAAACCTCCGAGCAAATCAGCAGCATCATGCGAGCGTTGGATGCTCAAGCGGTCAATATTCGTTTAGCACCGGACTACTCGGATTTAGCCTATTTTCAAGCCTCGGCGGAAGACTTCAGCGGCATTCCGTTGATTGGCGTCCGCGAACGAGTCCTGTCTCCGGCGCAGCGCATCTTTAAGCGGTTGTTCGACATTCTGTTTTCAGGCGCAGCCCTAATTGTTATTTCACCAGTTTTGCTGATCATTACGATTGCCATTCGGCTTGACTCTCCCGGCTCCATCATTTACAGGCAAAAACGGGTGGGCGAATACGGCAAATTATTCACCATGCTTAAGTTCCGGTCGATGTATGCGGATGCCGGTGACCCGAATAACGAATACAGCAAGCAGCGCCTCGATCCGCGTGTGACGCGTGTAGGACGTTTCTTGCGACGTACCAGCCTGGATGAACTGCCGCAGTTTATGAACATTTTGCGCGGTGATATGAGCATCGTAGGCCCGCGTCCCGAAATGCCGGGGTTGGTCAGCCGATACGATTGGTGGCAGCGCAAACGCTTTGAAGTACCGCAGGGGTTAACGGGTTGGTGGCAAATCAACGGTCGGTCAGATAAACCGATGCATTTGCATACTGAAGATGATTTGTTTTATATCCGCAATTATTCACTGTGGCTGGATATACAGATTTGCTTCCGTACCGTTTTTGCAATCATTGCCGGTAAAGGTGCATTCTAAGGTAGACGCAATTTTTATTGAACTGTCAGGGCGACAATAACGCCAGGGTCAGAACAGAGAGGGAACTTAATGAGCGAAGAAATGCCGATTTGGCGGCAAGCAATTAAAGATGAAAAACATCCGCTGCATCGTGCAGCATGGACACTATTCAGCAAGGATTTCGACGTGGCTTCTGCTGGATCGAGACTAGAAGCTCAAAAAGATGATGTGGTGGGGTTTTGCATACTGCTGCTTAATTCACGCGAACTCTATCCCGAAAGCGCCTTAGGTGGTGGTAACGCACCTGTCAATGCTGTTCAACTGTTGTGCATGTGGAAGGTAGAAGCAGCGCTTCCCCGTCTAATACAAATTCTGGATGAAGAAAGTTGGGAAACGATTATTTATGGTACAACTGCCGATTATATCGAGGCTTTTGGATCAGTAGTGGTTGAACCGCTGCTGGAAATGGCCGCTCGCAAAACCGGCGATCAAGAACAGGTTGCCATCGCTGGAACACTGGCCGATGCCGCTCCCGGCGATCCACGCGTAGTGTCGTTCATCCATAAACTGTTTGACAGTCGCAAACAGGATTTCGAGATTATTTACATGGCTGAAACTGTACTCGCGGGTGATCCTGAAGGTGGGGTCACATGGCTGGAAAGTCGGCTGCGGACGCACAAGTACAGCAAAAATGTCCACAAGAAAATTGAACAAAATATTGCGAGCGCCAAAGCCGGGCGATTTTAAGAATTGCTATGCCAGTAAACAAGATAGGTTGAATTGTTGATCTTATATTCCGTTGGCTGATCAAAATAGCCCGTATCAACCAGCGCCTTACATTCAGCCGTACCGCTATCACATAAAAGAGCATCGACTTTCAACGTCTTGAGTGCAGTCAAATTATCAACTTGTTTGATCGCCACATAATTCGCAAGACCATTGATACCTATATAGGTACGCTGGTCTTGCAGCGTAAACCAAAAAACATCTTCACCGACGATGGTCGTGCCGGGTGGAAACTGAGGCGTCAATCCGCTCAAGGATTCCAGCCGTGTTTGATTGGGTTGCGCCTCAATTGACCACTTAAGGTCAAAGATGGGAACGGCAACCAGCGCCGCCAAACAGACCACGATCAGGGGAGAGGTCGCCCGACGCCAGGGATAACTGACACGCCCAATTGCATAAGCGACAAAAGGGGCGAAAACCACCATGTAGCTGTACGACAGCCGGAACACCACCGCCAGCAGCACAAAGCCTAATCCCACCGTAGCCAACATCCAGCGCTCGGCAGACACATTCAACCGCCACAGCGCGACCATTGCCACAACCGCAGCCAACAACTCGACCGGCGACAAAACCAGATTAAAGCGCCCGATATAATTGATGAGGTTCGCAATCGGTAATTGCAGGCTCCCAACACCTGTCACACTTGAATAAGACTGCACAAAGGCACGGTAACGCCCATACCCTTCCGCAATATTCGGCACAAATTGAAACAGATAATAGGCCAAAATTCCGACGATACAAACCGAAGCGTAGATGATCACATAATGCAAATGATCCCTTTTTTGAGGTTGGCAAACCCACCACAACATGAGCATCATGCCCGTTGCCAGACTAATCGGCACAGCGGCCAATGGAATGGACTCCATTCCAAGGAACAGCGCCACACCCATTAAGATCAAATAGCGCCCTTTGCCGGTTTGTCCGTTACTTCCCCAGAACCCTAGCATCCCCCATAACATTAAACTGCTGTAGACCGCCAGCAGGATGTCCATGCGAAGATCATGCGACGTGCGAAGAAAAGTGGACATGGAAAGTAACGCTACAGCCGCGATCACCACATTAAGCGGTCGCAAGCCATATTGATGTCGCATCCTCCACATGGCTAACATCAATGTTGCCAGCGCCAGGAAACTAACTAATACAGGGAAAGATCGTTGTGCTGCTAAAGAAGTACTGCCAACCACCTTCAACCATACGCCCATGACCCAATAGTAGCGGGGGAACACAACATCTGGACTACCATAAGCTGAGCCGATATACGTACTGCTCAGATCATTGTTCTCAGCATAGTTGGTCGCAATGCTGGCATTAAAAGGCTCGTCGGGCAAATCAAGCGGTATGAAGTCAGCGCGACTCGCGTAGTACAAAACCCCTAATACGCCTATGATCATCACCAGCGCACAACCAAGCAGCATCTGCCGATGATTTGAAAGCGATCGATCAGCCGTATCAGTAGGCTGTGTTGTAAACCATACGAACACTGCCGAAACACTAACAATATGAACAATCATCACCCAGATGCTAAATGGGCTGACAAACAGGCGATGTTCCTGATTGGGTTCCAGTAAACTTATACTGAGGAAGCTGGCAGCTACCGCAGCGATAAAGACGATGAACCTACCCCGCCGCAGAACAGCCTGGATGCGCATCGCAACTGGTAACGCCAATATGAGCACGACAATCAACACGCCATACGCAACTTGCACCTGCCCACTATCGACGTGATTCCATTTAAGCATCCACGCGGCGTCAAACGATTGGCGCGACAAAAGTGCATAAAATGCGAATAAGGTCAGAATAAGTGCAGTGATGATCGGTAGGCGTGTGCGAAGAAAGGTCAACATGGGCTAAATGATGCTTTGGGGCTGCCAATTTTGCAAGCGGAAAATCAGCCTTATCTGTTGGGGATATTACTCAGCTTCTCACTGATTCTGTTCGTCCGCGCAGCGCCATAACCTGTATTCAGTGAAATTGGGAAGCAATTCCGAAATCAGATTTCATGGCCATTCGGCTCGGAAATGCTTTCAGTGATTACTGATAACCAGTAGAGTAAGGATGAATTGTGATCTTTGGTAACCCTCTCTGCACACCGTTTTTGCCCCAAATGAGCGCCTTAAAGCCCTTCTCCCTTGCTTGCGCGGGCTGAGGAGAGGACACCTTTTGCGGGAATGTTATTTTTAAAGAACAAGTCTTCCCGTAGGGGAGCACCTATGTGTGCTCCCGAATTGAATTTTCTTGATTACGGTCTCCCTCATTTTCAAACATGTCCTCTCCTCAGTTGCGCGGGAGAAGGGTTAGATGAGGGGCTTAGACTTGTATTATTGCTTACATATTGAGGATCATGTTTACGCCAGCAGTTTCGCCTGTTCAAGCAGCACATCAGTCGCTGGATCATCACCAACATAGTTACCGTAATAGGCATAGCGAATGATGCCATTACGATCAACGATAAATGTACCGGTTAGCATACTGGTATCTCCGGTCGCTGCCCCTTGGGTCTGCCCGTTGAGCATGGCTTTGGCGCTGGCTTTCAAAATATTAAACCCATTAGCGCGCATCTCTGTGACCGAAGTTTGATGCAGCCCCCATGCATAATAGGGATCGTTAGTGGTTGCGGCAAAACAGGTTAAACTGGGTGCGAGTTTGCCACAGTTGCGTTCAGCGTGTTTGGCCTCGCCTAAACCAACCGCCAATAGTTGTAATCCGGCATTCTGCAATTCTGCGTGATGGCGCTCTAACTGAGCAAGCCGATTTCGACAGTGAATTCAACCAAAATGCCGCAGGAAGCTCATTAAGGTTGGTCCTTTTGCCCAATACTGCGCCGGCTCGACCGGCTGACCATGAATATCCTCAAGTGAAATCGGCGGAGCAGGATCGCCTGCTTTCAAACGTGCTGCGATGTCAGTCATAATGACTCCGTAAAGTGTGACAATGAATGAGATTAAGCACGCACAGGTGTCAATTTGGCTGCGCTGCCACCCTGCCCTTTGAACAGCCGCCAGACCAGTGTCAGCAAAATAACCACTGCCACGACCCCGGCTGTACCAGCCACCAACGGCACGCTAGATTGCTTAACGACAATACCAATTAATGCCCACAGCAGAACCGCTGTATAGGCCACGTCGCGGCGTGTGACAATGATAATGAGCGTGATGACCGTTGCCACAACCAGCATAATCGCCGCCCAAACTTCACCGCTGATGCCGAAGCCATTCCATTTAGCATCGTACAATACATAGGCCGCATTTGCGACCGTCGCCACTGTAATCCAACCCATATAGGTGCTGAACGGAATCTGGATGCACCAGCGGGTCGCATTACTGACCGAACCACGTCCAACTTCGATGCGGGTGTAAATCACGATCAATGCCGCCAGCAAAATGATCATCGCCACCATGCTTAGCGCGAATTGGTTGTAATGGAACAATACCAGCCATGTACCGTTGGCAATACAGGTCAGTGCGAACCAGTAACCGATCTTCCGCAGATAAGGGTTTTCACGCTGTGACGGTAATGCCTGATAGACAATAAACACGATCAAAAGCGTGTAGATGACACCCCAGATACTAAACACATAATTAGCTGGAACAAAGAAAATCGCCAAACGGTTAGAGATTTGGGCTGAAGTTTGCCCATTTAAAGGAATAGCTTCCGAAATGCCATTCATCACCAGTACGAAAACCAGTGCCACTATATTGATAAACTGCCTGACAACATCACGATTCATGTTCAGTCCTTTTTCATATATTGTCCACATATTGAACTAATAGTAAGTAGGTAGGATGAACGTGATGTAAGGTTTAGCTAAGAACGCGATGAGGGGAAGTCAATGCTTCCCCATACTTGGTAATAAAATTACCCTGCGGCGGTTTCGGTCATCGTAGGCTGGAGGTTGGTCGGCGCAGCCGTGGGTGAGACGACCAGGTTGGCCTGTGAAGAGGGTGAAGGCGTAACTGTTACTGCCTTTGTAGCTGTCAAAGCGGGTGTAGCGGTCGCCGTATCGGCAGACACATCAGCCGCGCAGCGGAAACCCGTACCATTGGTCGCTGTATCTGGTGATAGACTCTGGCGGTGAACACTACGGGCGAAAAACGGCTTCGAATCCCATGAACCACCGCGCACCACTTTCTGAGTGCCTGCTGCGGGTCCAACCGGATCAGTACCACTGGCTTCCGGCAGATTATAATAACCTGGCTCATACCAATCACTCACCCACTCGGCCACGTTGCCCGCCATATCATTCAAACCGAACGGACTCAGTCCGCTGGGATAGCTGTTAATCGCTACCGGCCCGACCTCAGTAGTGACCGGAATGCTGGTACGTGCGCTGAACGGATCCCATGTGCTGCCCCACGGATAAATTCTTCCATCGGTTCCCCGCGCGGCATATTCCCATTCGGCCTCAGTCGGTAAGCGCCCACCCGCCGCTTCACAAAACGCCTTTGCGCCGTACCACGTCACTTTATACATAGGCAGATTATTCGGCACATTACTATAGGCTTTACCATCATAGCTAATTGGGCTGCTGCGATCTTGATTTTGCACCAGCGCGCAGGGTTGACCATCACAGCTATTCAGGTGGCTTCCTGCCCCACGCATATTGAGGAAATTAACATATTGGCTAACCGTAACTTCGCTGCTCTGCATCCGAAAAGCCCTGAGTTTAACCGTGTGGACAGGCATCGAGTCTTGTGCCATATCGACTGTACAATTGCCCTGCTCATCAATCGTGCATTGGTTGACAGCCTGTGCCACTTCCGCGAAGGTCGTCCCCATCTGGAAGTTATCCACAGCCGGAATCAAGACAAATTGGCTAGACAGATCGGTCACCGCCTCCGATGTAGGAAAGGTTGAAGTAGGTGCGGCCAGAGTCGCGACAATCACCGTTTGCGTCAGTGGGAATGTTTCAGGCGTGATGCTCGGTGTTATCGATGGGGTCGTCACCGCTTTCGTGGCCGTTTGAGCCACCACAAAAGCAGCATCAATCGTGGCGTTCAGCGTACCAAAAGCAGCATATGCGTTGGTCGCTTCAAATCGCTGTTGAACCATCGCGTCAATCGTCGCGGCATTCGCTGTCGGATAATCCTGTGCAGTCAATGGACGTATAACAGGCAGACCAGCAACCAACGCCAGTAAAGCTAAACTACAGATGATGATGCGTTTATGCATGACATTTCTCCTTCACTGTGAGTTGTCAGGAATGGGGATTATACGTATGTCGCACAACAGAACAACGTAACGGAGGTTAAGCGTAGGCTTTGACAGGAAAATGAAAAGCGGTGGGAAACATGCCGCACTGCTCCTCATCAGTGCGTTCATAGCGGGAAAAGTCTATGATTTGCCCGCTAGATAGGCAACAAGATCACTGTTAAATTGCGTGGTAACTTCATCCATCGGTGTATGCCCGACGTCCGCATAGCTGATCCAGGTATTGTGAGGCAATAAATCGCGCAGCGCCTCCCCCACCTTGATGTTGACGACGTGGTCATCCTGGCCCCACACCAGCAGCACGGGCGTTTGCACAGTCTTCAGGGCACTCAGATCAATTTCACTTTTATCGGTGTAAGCATCTCGTGCAAAGGCCAGCAGACCGCCTTCCCAACCAGTAACCTGGAACCCGCGGCTCCGCAGCTTCATTTCCTCCGCGCTGATATGACGCTTGCTCGCGCCATCCGCCTCCATCGACTTCTTCAGGTTTTCAGGACTAAACATATTCCGCACAATCATCTGCGCGGCTGGCGAATCAGGGTTCACGCGCCGCAAGAAATCAGCACCCATAGTGTTGTCACCATTACCATTAGGGCGCATATCAAACTGTGGATTAGAACCGATGATGCCCACCGCTGCATCCACCAGTACCAGCTTGCTCACTCGCGCCGGATAATCCAACACGAACTGTGCCGCTACTGCACCGCCTAAACTGTGTCCAATAATTACAGCTTTATCGATCTTTAGCACATCCATCACATCTGCGGTCAATATCGACATGGCCTTATTGGAATAATCAAGAGTCGTGCGCTTATCCGATAAACCAAATGGTGGGCGGTCAAACGCGATCACGCGGTAGCCAGCATCGGTCAGCGCGGGCATAGTGTTCGTCCAATCCACCACTGAACCCAAAAACCCGTGCAGCAAAATCACCGGCGTGCCATCGGCTGGCCCCCGATCCAGATAATAGATGTTAGTGTCATCGACGGTCATAAACTGACCATCGGCATCCACTAACTCAGCCGGATCATGGCCTGTATCTTGTGCCGCCGCTGGTATGACCACAAAAAACAGCAGCGTTAAAACGAAAAGGAGTTTACGCATAGAGGATGACCAATCTCAGATTCCAATGTACCAATCAGGGTGGGCGAATAGCCTGAACGGGTGTTAAAGTGGGGCTGAATGTTTAATGAGGCTCTCTGCCTTTGGCCTGCATTCATCGGACGCACTTTGGAAAGGTAAATCATTCGTGACCTGGCTCAAAGATCTCTTCAATGTCGAAAAACCCATCATCGCCATGTGCCATTTGAAGGCGCTGCCCGGTGATCCCGGCTACAATCCCCGGCTTGGTATGGAGGACATCGTTGAGTCGGCGCGTAAGAATCTGCGTGCGCTGCAAGCTGGTGGTGTGGATGCCATCATGTTCTCCAACGAAGCCAGTCTACCCTATCTCACCAAAGTCGAAACCATCACCACTACCTGTATGGCGCGGGTGATTGCCGAACTACGACCGGAAATCAATGTACCTTTCGGCGTAAACGTCTTGTGGGACCCTGCCGCTTCAATTGATTTAGCCGTTGCTACGGGCGGGCAGTTCGTACGCGAAATCTTCACCGGCGTCTATGCCAGCGACTACGGTATGTGGAACACGGACTGCGGCGCGATCATTCGCCATCAACATGCCGTACATGGGCAGCATGTCAAGCTCTTATTCAACATCGTGCCCGAATCAGCCGTGTATATGGCCGAGCGCCACATCGTCGACATTGCTAAATCGACGGTCTTTGTCTCCAAACCCGATGCCCTCTGCGTATCCGGTATCACCGCTGGAGCAGAAGCCTCGTTGGACACGCTGCGGCAGGTCAAAGCCGCCGTACCCGAAACCATCGTGCTGGCGAATACCGGTGTTCGACTTTCCAACGTCGAGCAAATGCTGGCAGTTGCGGATGGCGCTATCGTCGGCACAACTTTCAAACAGGATGGTTACATCTGGAATGATGTGGATGCCAACCGTGTGCGCGAATTCATGAATAAAGTCGCTGTTGTGCGCGGTTAGACAGATTTATTCCATCACACAAACGCCTACTTTTGGACTATTGACCTTTTTGGGGTGGGTTTTTGACAGCTTACTGGGCAGAAGTGGGCTAGAATGAATATCAATCTTACAGTCTCAAGAATGGTTATGGCATGACTGTCACACTGACCAACACCGAAAAAATACGCCGTCTGCCTTGGAATACAACCCTCGGCGCGACCAATAATATCTTCGCCCAACTGACATTCTTTGGGCCTGCCTTTGTCCTGTTCCTCAGCCAGTTAAAGTTATCAAATACCCAGATCGGGTTTTTGCTCTCACTCATACCCTTTACCGGTTTAATCGCGCTGGTGGTCGCGCCAGCCGCCGCCCGTTTCGGATACAAACGCACTTACGTGGCCTTTTTCGGCATCCGCAAGATATTCGCTGCCGGTTTACTGCTTGCCCCTTTGGTCTTGGCAAACTTCGGCGTTAACGGCATCCTAGTATATATCACCTTCGTCATGGGTGGATTTGCACTATGCCGTTCCATTTCTGAAACCGCATATTTCCCCTGGGCGCAGGAATTCATTCCTAATACCATACGCGGGCGTTATACCTCCATCAACGACATCATGTCGCGCTTTACAGGTATTGGTTCGCTGGCCTTTGGCAGCTTCATTTTGGGTATTTCAACCGGCCTCGATGGCTTCATGATTATCTTCTTAGTCGGGCTGGTCTTCGGGGTGATCGCGGTTTGGGCTTCCACTCATATTCCGGGTGGCGCACCTGTAGCGCAGACTGATGGTGGTAACATGTCTTACCACCACATGCTCAATGTTCTCAAAGACAAAAACTTTCTGACCTATATCACAGCGCTCGCTATACTCATCATCGCAGTCACGCCGATGGGTTCGTTCCTACCCCTGTACATGACCCAGCAAATCGGCCTCACCGATAGTATGGTCGTCACGCTGCAAATTGCCCTGCTAATAGGCGGCTTATCCTCTACCTACCTTTTCGGTTGGGCAGCGGATCGTTACGGTAGTAAACCGGTCATGTTAGTCGGCTTATACGTCAAGATTTTGCTGCCCGTACTGTGGATGTTCATGCCCCGTCATTCACCCTTCAGTGCGACCGCTGCCCTAATCATTGCCTTTATCAACGGCGCATCAGATATTGCCTGGGCCATCGGTTCAGGTCGCCTGTTGTACGTAAAGGTTGTCCCATCGGAAAAACGCGGCGAGTATATGGCGGTCTATTATGCGGCAGTTGGGCTCATTGGTGGCATCAGCCAGGTTGCGGGGGGTGGTGCGCTGGATATTACCCGCCATCTTTCCGGTCAGTTCCTGTTTTTTACCATTGATCCTTACTTCCCGCTGTTCGTTTTTGGGCTGATTTTTACTGCCATCTCGGTTTACCTCTTCACCAAAGTGCAGGCTGATAGCAACGTCAGTGTCGGTGATTTTGCGGCGCTGTTCACACACGGCAATCCAGTTTTAGGGCTTGAATCCCTCGTGCGTTATTACCGTGCCCGTGATGAAAAACAAACCGTTGCCATGACTGAACGAATGGCGAAAACCAAGAGTCCGCTGACGGTTGATGAACTCCTGGAAGCCCTTATCGATCCACGCTTTAACGTGCGCTTCGAGGCCATCATCTCCATTTCACACATGGACTCCGACCCTCGTTTGGTCAAAGCCCTCTGTGAATTCGTAGTGGGAACCGAGCTTTCTCTAAGTGTGGTCGCCGCATGGGCATTGGGACGGATTGGCGATAAAGACGCTATTCCGGCGCTCCGGCAGGGCTTAGCTTCACCCTATCGCTCCATACAAGCCCACAGCGCGCGCGCTTTAGGCACATTGGGCGATAACGAAAGCGCTCTGGTGCTGTTGGAACGCTTGAAAGCCGAATCAGATCGGGGTCTTCGCATTGCCTATTCTTCAGCACTCGGCAATTTGCGCGTCTACGAAGCCGTCCCAACCCTGTTTGATATTCTCGCCCAGACCGAGAACGAAGGCGCTCGTTTGGAATTGGCCTTGGCGCTCGCCCGTATGATCGGTCACGAGCACCATTTCATACGGCTTGTCCGTCAAATGCGCCACGATCAAAGTACGGCTCTGTCACAAATGATGACTGCCATTCAGCGCCACTTAAAGTCCGAAGATGATGTTCTCAATCAGGTCATGTCGGATTGTGCCGAAGCCTTTGCCCGCAATGATACGGAACAGGGTATTGCCCTGCTCAACCGCCTTGTCACCATCCTGCCAACCGAGTTATATACGCCGCAGGCCCAAAACATTCTCCTCGAATGCAGCCAGCGGATGGATGAATTCAAAATGACTCATACCGAGTATTTGATTATGGCGCTTCATGCCCTGGGTATCGGCTTGGTCGAGGATGCTTAACCCCAACACGCGCAAATAGAGGCAAACGCTGCAAAGCATCGCGGCCTATAGTTTTACAAATTCTGAATTAATTTGTAAATCTTCTTAGCCCGATGTAAGGCTGTCATAATAATCTTATAAACAAGGTTTAATTCAAGTTTGTCGGCAAACCGTTCCCCAACCGAATCCCTATGTAGCTTCTTCAGCGCTCTCCTGTTAAGTTAGCGCCAACCTCACGAAAGAGTTACAAAATGTTCTTCCAAAATGTAGCCCATAGCCCTCCCACATCGAATATTATGAATATAGGGTTTTAGGGGCGGACGGTTGTGCACCCGTTTTCACCGCTTGGCATCTTAACAACGGCCAATCACCATGATGGTTACAAAATGGATGTGTTACAACTGCAATATTTCGAACATTGACAACTTTCATGGCAAATCTGGCATCAAATGGCCATTTGCCATTCCTGCCAGATTTGCCAACTGCAACAGCATCATTTCGATCATCCGCTACCGCTACCGGACAGAAGCGCTCACTTGCCCTTCAAAAACGCCAGTAAATCCCTGTTGAAAGCCGCCGCTGCTTCCTCATGAACCAGATGTCCGGCGTTCGGGTAAGTAATATAAGTCGCTTTGGGCAGCAGTTCGTGTAGACGTTCACCCACGCTCACCGGAACCCATGTATCATCCTGCCCCCATGCGATCATAACCGGAACGGCGATAGCGTTGATCTGCGCGGCGGTAATCGGTTCGGCCTGCACACTGCTCCCTCGTAACTGACCAAGCAAAGCTTCATCCCAGCCTACGATGCACAGTTGCTTACTGTAACCGGCAGCAATTTCCGGTGTCATAAAGTCCGGATTGTGATAAGCACTTTTGAGGATCTGGGTACTGAAATCCGGCGTGACAAAACTGCGAATGCCAATTTGTGCCCAGCGAGCGAACGGTGAGAAACCCAACAGCGTATTGACAATCGGAGGCAGTCCTAACGCCCCACCCACGCGCGACCCTGCTCCACCATTGGACGTTGGCATAGAATCATCGGTTGGGCGGAGCGCAGCGCTAACCAGTACGAGCTTTTCCACGCGTGTCGGATAGATAACTGCGAAATAACCCGCCACACCGCCGCCTTGACTTTGACCGATCAAAATGGCTTTTTGGATTTTCAGCATATCCATTACGTGAGCCGTAAAATCGGCCAGCGCACCCGGTAAATAGGGAATATGAGCGCCAGTTTTGGCGGAAAGTCCATAAGGAGGCCGGTCAAAAGCAATCACATGGTAGCCTGCTTCAGCTAACGGGGTAATCTGCTCACGCCATGTAAAAGTTGATGCACCCCAACCATGCAGGAGCACTACGGGTGGATCAGTCTTCTTCCCCATTTCCAACACATAAGTCGAAAGCCCATCCACATTGATGAAGTAACCACCAGCATCGGCTAGTGTTGCCGCTTCCACACCTATCGGCGGCAGCGGAATCAGAAACGGACCGATCAAAACAATAAAAACGACGATCACCAAAACTCGCAGTAGCCACGTACGCATAGTAATGAAACCCTAAATCAAGTTAGCAAACAGGTCGACGTAGTATGCCCAATCCATTCCCCATAATACAAACACCTCACAAAGCGGCAGCTCGTGAGGTGTTTAGGTTGATAAGCCAGAGTCAATTACGCGGCTGATAAGGATAAATCGAGCCGAACAATCGTTTCGTGAGCTTCTTCGTGTGATTTCACAAAGCGTGTTTTGACACCGATTGTTTTACCCACAGCACTCACCAGAAAATGAGCCATCGGATTTGTTTCTTTGTTAATGATTAACAGCCATCCCAATTTAGGATGGCGCATCCACTCGGCCATTGCCCACGTTTCGGCATTCATGCGCAGGGGAAATTGTTTCAACGCACAAATATCAATCATGATATGGAGCGGTTCAGTAGATTGTTCGAGCATTTCCAGCATTTGCACTTTCAGATGATCCGCATCTTCCAGTGAGTAAACTTGGCCTAAATCGAAGTACCCAACCCGACAGGGAACTTCCCAACTAAATGTGTACGACATACGATAACCTTAACCTGATAAATGATTACATATCCTAATTCTAGTGAGGTTAGGCCTCCCTTTCCAGCGAAAATATAACAAACCGTAAACTTCTTAACGCTTTATAACACTTCCGTTTATGTAGCAACTGCTTTGAAAGCCGTCAATGTGCGTTCGCGTGCCACACTTCGATCAACGATAGGCTCCGGATAACTTTTAGGTGGAGAAGACATCTCCCAGGGGGCATGGACATATTTAGCTGGCACATCCCGCAATTCAGGAATCCAACGCCGGATATACACACCATCAGGGTCAAACTTTTCGGATTGTGAAGTCGGATTAAAGATACGGAAATAAGGTTGGGCATCCGTGCCAGTTCCAGCTGACCACTGCCACCCGCCATTGTTGGCTGCGGGGTCACCATCGATCAACCAATCCATAAAATGTCGTTCGCCTTCACGCCAATCAATCAATAAATCTTTTGCGAGAAAACTGGCGACGATCATCCGCGCACGGTTGGGCATCCAACCCATTGCTTGTAACTGGCGCATTGCCGCGTCTACCACCGGAAAGCCAGTCATGCCGGTCTTCCAGGCAGCCAAATCATCAGCCGCGTATCGCCACTCTAGTTTGTCATACTGCTTACGAAAGCTGCCCTTAGCCACATACGGAAAATGAAACAGAATATGCATATAAAAATCACGCCACACCAATTCGCTGACCCATGTTTCAACCGACTCGCGGGCACTATCTTTTCGGGTGGCGCTGTAGGCTTCTCTAGCGCCCCAATAAGCTTGGCGCGGCGAAAGCATTCCAAACCGCAGATATGGAGACAGAAATGATGACCCCATGTATGTATCGTCGCTGCTGTCTGCGGCTAATTGGTTACGCCCTTCTGCATAGTTATAAACACGTTTTGCCAGGAAATCATCCAGACGTTTTGATGCTTCTCTCTCACTGGCTTCCGGCACATCAATCGTTGATGGATGACCGAAATCAGCTATTGATGGCACATATTTGAGTGGCGATTGAAAGTGCGCATCGCTTATGTTCTCAATCTCATAGCCAGCAAAAGCAGCCGCTTTTACGAATACATCTTTCTTGGGTGTTTGAACCCTCTCTACCTTCGGGAATGTAAGCCATTTGCGTTTGAACGGCGTGAAAACAGTGTAGGGGTTGCCATCATCCTTGATGACCGAACCGGGAGGCAGCAGCAAAGCATCATCATAGAAATGAACCGGTATGTTGAGCCGCTTTTCAATCGCTGCATCTCGCTTAACGGAAAACGGTGTGTAATCGCTGTTGGCATAAAGCGCGGTCGCACCGGACACTTGTACCAGCTTTGGCAATATTGCCTTCGGATCACCGTATCCCAGCCATAAGCGGCTGCCCGCTTTTCGCAGCACGGCATCCAACGACTCTAGCGCTTTCAGCATGAAGGCTAATCGCGGCAAGCTAACCCGCTTACTCTCGATAAGGGCTGGATCAAAGATGAAAACCGGTAATACGAGCGTACCGGATTGTGCAGCAGCCTCCAGCGCTAAATTATCGTGCAAACGCAAATCACGACGAAACCAGTGGATCGATATAGAAGCCATAATCTCTCTTCGCTTACAATAGAAACCACGCCGATAAACACAAAAGCGGAGAAATCCGCCTTCGTGTTTATAACATCTATTGCTTAATAGAAGATGTGATTAGTTAGCTAACCAGGTTGACCAATCAAATCCGCGCCAGTTTTTGCGTACATACGCCAGTTCAGCAACGCGATTATTGCTCCGTGTATCCCAGATCACGGTAACCAATCCATTACCCACGTCAATGGCGGTGGCAATGTAATTACAATTCGGTGACCAGCCAAGAAAATCATATTGTTTTAAAAGCAAGTCGGATTGGATCACATCCACCAATTCGCCGGTCGAGATACTTTTCAAAACAAGGCGCTTATTATAAAGCTGGTATTGTACTGTAGGGGTACATCCATAAGGAGAAGCCATTTGCTCACGTAATATTGTGGCTTTGTCTACAGGCAGTGATTCACCCTGTCGATTTCGAAAGTCAATCGGTTGCCCATTATTTAGATCAATGATGGCGCGATTTCCATCGGTCAAGGTCATCTGCAGTTGATTGATTTCAGGATGCCAGTCAAGTCCATAATGAGAATATAAATTCCCTACACAACCCGCCATTTGTCTGCTGCAATCCGAGATGACCTTATTCGTTAATCGAGCGCGATTTCCATCCGACAACCTTAGCAAATCAGCCCATTCACGTCCGCTAACAACTGCATAAGTACTATCAGGACTCCAATCCACACGATAAGGATCCCTAAAAGAGCCTTCGAAAATCGCCACACGCGTTGCTGGTGTGCTTCCCAAATCCCAAATCACCGTATCGAATCGCTTGCCCGCTGGTATTGAGCCAACAAGGTAACGACAATTGGGAGAATAATTGACGACCTCGAAAGTCCTCGCGATTAAACCTTCTTCGATCACCTGCACGACTTCACGGTTCTTATCTATCAGGACTAATCGCTGATTGTAGGCTTGGTAGATAACCCTAAGACCATCACTTCTCTTCCATTGAAGCCATTGGCACAAATTATCAGACGCACGAGTCATTTGGGCAGTAAACATCATTTGCCCAAAACAAATCGTTATCAAAAAGACGACTATGAAACGCTTCATTTTTCTTTCCTCATTTAATGTGTCATAGATCAACTATCTCACTTGAGGGAGACACACGCTCGACGCCAGCATATCGAGCAGCCTACGTCAGCCATCCGGCGCTGTGAACTTCGTATAGGTTCGTCCGAGCATTTTGATTTCCACTATAATGAGGCTGTCTTGAAACTTGAGCTGATAATTGCCCGATTGCGACTGTACTTTCAAAATCGCTAGAGCAGACTAACGATAGGAAAATCCTATGCGCGGAATAATCATTGCACTGCTGCTTCTCATTACTACCCCTGTCATCGCGCAGGATGCCCTCGCTGCCCCAACATCAGCCAGCGGTACCGATGTACAAATCACTGCCAGTGATGGCAAAACCCTTTACGGCAGTTTCTTCGCTGTGGATGGCGATGCCAAAGCAGTCATCTTACTTCATGAGTTATATACAAACCGCAGCAGTTGGAAACCCTTGGTGCAGCCCTTACTAGATGCCGGTTTCAAAGTGCTGGCTATCGATTTGCGAGGTTATGGCAAGACCAAGGGCAAGATTAACTGGAAACAAGCGCAGAAAGACACCGTTGAATGGTCAGATTGGTTGAAAACTCAATCGGGTGTGCAATCGGTCGAACTGGTCGGTTCGAGCATGGGCGCAAATCTGGCACTCAACGGTTGCGCAGCGATTGCGGGTTGTTTGGGCGCAGTCGCCATCTCGCCGGGGTTGAATTATTTTGGCGTAAAGACAAGCGATGCGGTACAAGCCGGTTTCCCCGCACTAATCGTCTATGCCGACCGCGACAGCTATCCCCAAAATGATGTTCCCAAAATGCAAGAACTTGGCGGTGACCATCTTGAAATCCTAATATATACCGGTCGTACACACGGCATGGGCCTACTTAAGGAACATGAAGATTTGCCAGGGGCGATTGTCAATTGGCTGGCAGGCAGATGATGTTTAACCGATTCAATAAGTTTTGCGCCCATCTTTGACACAAAGATTTGTGCAAATTGTCCCAAAATTCTCTCGACCACCTTCTATTTTCCTTGACAATGGCTTTTGGAATTCCTATAATGTTTGAAGATTATGGAAACGTTTCCAATAAAATTGTTATTTGAATTAAAAAATTGTCGAATCCAACTATAAGAGATGTTGCCCGAAAAGCTGGTGTGGGAATTGGAACCGTTTCACGCGTTCTAAATAACAGCCCACTGGTCAACGATAATACGCGGCAGCGGGTGCTGGAAGCCATTGCTGAGTTGGGTTTTAGGCCCAACAGCATCGCCCGACAGCTTCCGCGCAAACAACGTATCCATAACATCGGTGTCATTACGCAACCGTTTTTCAGTTATCGCTCATTTGCAGAACGGCTGCGTGGTGTACAAGAAGGTCTTAACAATAGTGAGCACGATTATGAACTGGTTCTGTACAGTGTCAGTTCAATACCTCACTATCAAGAACGTTTGGCTTCCATCGCTCAAGGGGGAAGTGTTGAGGCACTGATCATTATTGATTTGGAATTATCCGAAGGGCAAAAAGCCATGCTGCGGCAGGCGAAAATCCCTTTTGCGGGTATCAATCATTTGCAGCATCAAGATTGGCCGTGCATCGGTTCAAACAATGTTTATGGGGGACGGGTCGCTACAACGCATCTAGTCGAACTAGGTCACCGCGACATCGCATATATTGGTGATGATTTCTTTGATCCTTTTGGCTTTTTGACCAGCAGGGAACGCTATCAGGGATACTGCGAAGTCATGAACGAACACACTATACCGATCAAGAAAAACTACTTCGCGGTGGGCCAGCATGACTATGATGTTGCCCGCAATCTATGCCGGGAAATATTGACACAGTCTTCCCCTCCTACCGCCATTTTTGCCATGTCTGATATTCAGGCATTGGGCTGTATAGCAACCTGCCGTGAATTAGGCTTGCGTGTACCGGATGATATTTCTATTGTGGGCTACGATGACTTAGAGATGAGTTATCACACCGAACTAACTACCGTTCGGCAGTATCTTGAACTGAGTGGGCGTGTAACGATCGACTTTCTGATACGCCATTTAAAGGGTGATATGCAACCACCTGCCCCACTCCCATTACCCGAGGTGATTACGCGGCGAACGACGGGTGTACCGCGCCGTATAGCCGTTCAAGCTGCGAGTCAAAATTAATGTATACGTGTTAAAGGAGCTTTTAAGATTATGAGAAAGTTTAGTCTCGTACTGCTCATTGCGTTGGTGCTGTCTCTCGGCACAAGCGTGATGGCACAGGATAAGCCTGCTGGCTGTCCCGAAGGTCTTTGGACAATGATGAGCAAGGAACTGGAATCGGCTTGTAAGGGCGAGATGGCTGGCAAAGTCGTGACCATGTCAAGCACATTCGTTGATGCTGATCAGATCAAGTGGGAGGACACTATCAAGGAATTTGAAGGCTGGACTGGCATTGATCTGCAATACACCGGTTCAAAGGAATTTGAAGGTTCGATTCGAGCTGCTGTCGAAGCGAATGCCGCACCCGATATGGCGGACTTCCCACAACCCGGTCTGCTTCGCGACTTCGTTCTCCAGGGCAAGGTCATTGACCTTAATACCTTCATGAATCCCGATTGGCTGAAGCAGAATTATAAGCAAAGCTGGTTGGACATGGCGGAAATCGCTGGTGCTGATGGCAAGAAGATCATGGCTGGTATCTGGGGCAAGGACTTCGGCAAGAGCCAGGTGTTCTATCCAAAAGCTGCGTGGGATGCCGCCGGCTACAAGATTCCCACGACTTGGGACGAATTAACTGCCCTCTCTGACCAAATCGTCAAAGATGGCGCTTCTCCTTGGTGTGTGGGTATCGAATCCGGTGCTGCCACCGGTTGGCCTGCTACCGACTGGATGGAAGAAATCATGCTACGGACGACCTCGCTGGAAAACTACGACAACTGGTCGTTCCCGGCTGATGCCGCCTCACGCCTGCCCTTCACTTCCCCTGAAGTCAAGCATGCCGCTGAGGTTTTGGGCGATGTCTGGTTCAAAGAGGGCTATGTTTATGGAGGTCGTGAGAGGATTGTCGGTACAAACTTCGGTGATGCGGCAACTCCGATGTTCGACGATCCGCCAAAATGTTACCTGCACAAGCAAGGTAACTTTATCACCAGCTTCTTCCCGAAGACTGTGACCAGCGCCGACTACGACTTCTTCTATCTGCCGCCGATTGATGCTAAGTACGGCAAGCCTTACTTGGTCTCAGGCGACATTTATGCCATGTTCCATGATCGCCCCGAAGTTCGCGCCTTCATGGATTTCACAAGCCGTGGCGAATCAATGAAAGGCTGGATGGGTGCAGGTGGCGCATTAGCCCCAATGAATGATGCCAAGCTGGAATGGTACACCGATCCTATCGAACGTAAGGTTGCCCAATTCATTTCGGAAGCGGATACCGTTCGTTTCGACGGTTCTGATCTGATGCCTGGTGCAGTTGGCGCGGGTTCGTTCTGGAAGGGTATGACTGACTGGGTTAGCGGTACTGCCGACATCGACACCGTACTCAAGGAAATTGATGCGGCTTGGCCTAAATAGCTGCACTTGTGAGTCGCAATTTGTAAAATAATGTAATCGGAAGGCAGGGTCTATTTGACAAATACCCTGCCTTTCTTAAACCCCCTATAAACGATGGTTGACTAATGTAGCTTCAGAATTAAGTTGAGGGATTATTTTATGGAAACAACAACTGCTTATACCGCTACAGGAAGTGCCAATTCAAAAATGTCGCTGGGACGAACAGCAATGGCTACTGTGGCCGTAGTCATCACCTTTGTGGCACTCTATATTGGTTTTATTTTTTTACGCGATAGTGATGCCCCTCGGCTTGTAATTGCATTGGTTGCCATCGTCTGGGGCGTTGGCGGTATAGCCGCCTTATACTATGTCGCGAATTTGTTTGTTGAATCACTTCCCGGCGTTTGGACAACACGCATCCAACCCTATATTTTTGTAGGGCCGGCTGTTGTGCTACTGGCGTGGTACTTGGCGGGACCGACCCTTCGTACTTTTGTCGCCAGCCTGTATACGACTGAAGGTGGTATACAGCGCTTTGCTGGACTCGAAAACTATCAAGCTGTTTTTACCCAGCGTATTATGATCCAAGCGTGGACAAATAACCTTGTATGGCTGATCGTAGGTACAACATTGACGGTGGGGCTTGGACTCATCATCGCGATGCTGGCTGATCGCAGTGCTTTTGAACGTATCGCCAAGTCCGCCATCTTCCTACCGATGGCGATTTCGATGGTCGGTGCAGGTGTGATTTGGAAATTCGTTTTCGACGTAAACCCGAAAATCGGTCTGCTAAATGCGGCTGTCACAGGGCTAGGCGGGCAATCTCAGGATTGGCTGCGTCAGGTACAACCCTACAACAACCTGTTTTTGATTATGGTGATGGTCTGGTTGCAAACAGGTTTCGCGATGGTACTGATTTCTGCTGCTATCAAGGGCATTTCCGAAGACCTTTTGGAAGCGGCGCGTGTGGACGGCGCAAATGAACTCACGATTTTCTTCCGCATCATTATTCCCAGTATCATGGGAACACTTGTAACCGTTACGACGACCACCATTATTTTTACGTTAAAGGTCTTCGACATCGTGATGGTAATGACCGGCGGACAATTTGGCACCGAAGTGATTGGTGTGCGCTTTTACAAAGAAATGTTCACCTCAGATAACAAAGGCTTTGGTTCTGCCATCGCTATCGTACTGTTGATCGCTGTCATCCCTGTGATGATTTATAACCTGCGCGAATTCAGCAAACGCGAAGCGTTTTAGAGAAAGAATGTCCTTATTATGAAAGTTACAAAACGCGGCGCAACCCTTTTTATCAATGGTTCATTACTCGTAATCGTTGCCCTATGGACCATTCCGCTGGTCGGATTGCTGATTTCATCCTTTCGTAATAGTGATGCAATCCGTAGTTCGGGTTGGTGGACAGTATTTCCTCATCAAGAACAGGTCGCATCTGAAGAACGCCCTATCCCCAAAGGGCAAGCCTCTGACCAACCCATCACCATTGATGGTGTAACCAAATCTTTCCAGGAATGGAAAACCGGTGTCGCCATGGCTGATGGCAGCCTGCTGACATGGGTCGGTACAGTGCGTGTGGGTAAACTGGTGGTTTCCAAACAGCAGATAACAGCCGATACCAATTTCACCCTAGACAACTACGGTCAGGTATTAGGCGGTCAAGATGTAGAAATTAAGAGGGCTGATGGCACGAGTACTACGGTTCCGGGCGAAAATCTTGTTAATGCTTTCCTGAACTCGTTAACAGTTGCCATTCCATCAACGGTCATTCCTATCCTCATTGCAGCCTTTGCAGCTTACGGGTTTGCTTGGATGAAGTTTCCCGGGCGGCGCATTCTATTCATCATGATTGTCGCGATGCTAGTTGTGCCGCTGCAAATCGCGCTGGTGCCTATTTTGCAGGATTATAATGTCTTACAGCTCAATGGTACATTTTTGGGTATTTGGTTAGCGCACACCGGTTTTGGTTTACCTTTGGCTTGTTACCTGCTCTACAACTACGTCAGCCAGATACCGAAAGACATTCTCGAATCGGCTTTTATTGATGGCGCATCTCACTTCACCATGTTCAGTCGTTTGGTATTACCCTTATCAGTACCAGCGCTAGCATCCTTCGCCATCTTCCAATTCCTTTGGGTGTGGAATGATTACCTCGTTGCACTCATCTTCATTGGCTTTGGCAACGGACAAAACAAAGTCTTGACGATGCGTATTGCTGATCTGGTCGGCTCACGTGGGCAAGATTGGTTTTTACTGACAGCAGCGGGCTTCGTTTCAATGATTGTGCCGTTGATCGTTTTCTTCGCATTACAACGGTACTTCGTACGCGGTCTGATGGCCGGTTCTGTCAAAGGCTAGCTTGTTTCGCAGACTAAAAACGACGCAACAAAAAAGGTGGAGATCTGTTTCGATCCCCACCTTTTTATTTCGTAAACCCGTTCGAATTAAGCAGCTAGTCACCCATGCCGCGAACAGTTAGGGGTACAGTTTTGCGGCTCAGCACACGCTGATATCGACGATCAACAATCCAGGGGATACCGAACATTGCTAAAGTCAGGAAACTGACGTACCCGATGGTTTCGAGTAGATCAGGCGCAGCATTGTAGCCAATAAGCGCCGTCAGAACTTGCCCGATAGTTGACTCGGGAGGCAGGAAACCACCCACATTATAGACACCTTCGCGCAAAGCCGGCAGCAGACCGACTTCGATAAATTCATGGATTGCCCGACCGAACAAACCCGCCGCGATCACCAGCAGCAATACACTGGTGATGCTAAAAAAAGTACGCAGGTTCAACCTGAGTGTCGAGGCGTAAATAAGATAGCCGACAAGTGCCGCAACCAACAGCCCCAGGACTGAACCAGTCAGTGTATCGACACTCTTATTGGTAAATCCGATAGCCGAGATGAAGAGTGCGGTCTCGATGCCTTCGCGAACAACCGCAAAAAAGGCCGTTGCGAATAAAGCACGTGGATGCCCATTTTGGACAGCAGCGCTCATCTCACTTTCCAGCGAAGATTTCAATGTACGCGACTGATAGCGCATCCAGAAAATCATGCAGGTCACTAGCCCGACCGCGATGAAGAGCATAGTGCCTTCAAATAGAGGTTCGGCTGGCCCCTCTAGTTCCGCCCCGACCGCCAGAATAGCCGCGGCCACAGCCACACTAACTACAACGGCTGCTACGACACCCGCCCAAACATACTTGGCATATTGGGTCTGTTTTGTCTTTTTCAAAAACCCTAAAAGAATACCTACGATGAGAGAGGCTTCAACACCCTCACGAAATGTTATCAGCAATGAAGCAATCACAGTCGATTTCCTTGCGTAAACAATATACAAAATAGTTAGTAACACTAACTATGAGAGCAACTATATCGACTTTGATTGTGATTATCTACGCTAACCATTAAAAAGATTTGATTCGCAAAAGTATCTAGAAGTTTACCCGTAGTTGACAACTCGTGGCATTCGCGAAAAACTAATTTTTACCGGAGTTAAACCTGCACCTATAAGCGAGGTTTTATATTCAGAGGATATAGCACAGGTAACCTTGTGAGTCGATTGCAAATCGACGATTAAATATCCCATTACTTATTTAGAGCGCCTACCTTTAGTAAAAGATAAGTAATCCCGTTTAGGTTGTTCTTTAGTGGATTTCAGAAGTTTTGCTTCACAAAAATAAATGTACTTGAATAGCAGTCAAATCGCCGTGGTTGAGTATCAAAGGTACAGATGTTTACGGTATTCACAACATGAACAGTATATGTCAATCAAAGAATTGAGCGTAGATAAGGGGAAAGTCGAGTCACGCTAAAACAGTCAGGGCGCGGTGATCCAGCGGCATTGTCCGCGTCACATCATGAGCGACACGAATGGCACCAAGGGTCACTCCTGCTGTTGATTGACCTGGAAATATAGAGTCTCCGACCAGGCGCAGGTTGGGAATACCGGTGCGCGGGCCACGCGCCGCGAAAAGCGATCTTTGGGCGAAGCCACCCACCTGCCCCAGATGGCGGCTCGTGTAAAATTGAAAAGTCACTGGGCTTCCCGGCAGCATCAACTTTACCGCACCCCTAAAGCCGGGAATCACCGTATCGATTTGTGCCAGCATCTTGGCGGCATACTCTTGCTTGCGCGCTTCATACCCCTCGGGGTTCGCACTCAATAAATCCCACCAGGGACGAACGTTAGTGTGAGTTGTGACCGTCACCGCACGATGACCATCTGGCGCGCGTGTTGCGTCCCATTCAGGTGAAATCGACATAAAAATGCTGCGTGTTTCTCCCATGGGTCCTTCTGTATCAGCGATGATCTGATGATGATCTGGTAATCCTTTCGGCAGTTTATTGGCCTCAATACCAAGGTGTAATGCGAAAGCACCCCAGCCAATTTTGCGCCCTGCAACTTCGCGCCTAAGCTGAGCGGGACTAGCCTCGCCTAAAAGTTCGTCAAGCGACCAGGGAGTGAGATTACCAACCACGAAATCCGCAGGAAGGAACTCGGTATGCTGGGTACGTCGGCCTTCTTTGACACTAACACCGGTGGCACGTCCACCTTCGACATGGATGCGTGTCACATGCTGGCGATAAAGGATTTCACCGCCAAATTCACGTATCTTGGCAACCAATGTTTCGGCTAATCCGCCTACGCCACCAGCCACGTGAAAAACACCCTGCCGTGCCAGATCGAGCGCTGTGCCGCTGTAAACAGCATTGGCAAATTGCGATGTAGTTTGAGAAGAAATGAGGAGTTGAGCATCAATAAAGCGCACAAAGGCTTTGTCTTGCTCTAGTCCGTGTTGCCTGATCCACTGGTAGGTCGTAAGAAATGCCAGGGGGAGGAGGAGCAAATCATTTGGGAAGTAGGTCAACCCAACACGGGCTAGTTGCAAGAACTCCGCAAAGCTGGACGGCGGAAACGGTAAGCCTCTTGAAGAAAGCCGCCAGCCTAAATCGGCAATTTTGGATTGGTGTTTCCAGAAGCCTTCACTTTGAGGAAACGCCTGCAGCACATGGACATTATCTGCGGTCAGAGCCACACTTTTACCGGGCAGATGAGTCACCCACGCCGGATCATATCGTTTAACCGGCCACGTTAGCCCCAATTGCTTAGCGATAAGGTCATGTGGGCCGCCATCTTGCAACCCACCGACCACGGTCGCGCCAGAGTCAAACTGGTAGCCTTTGTGGGAAAAAGTGCTGGCACAACCACCGGGATAGGTTTGCGCTTCGAGAACAGTGACGCGGTAACTAGTTTGAGCCAGTAATGCCGCTGTAGTGAGTCCACCTATTCCTGCTCCGATGACGATGATCTGTTGTGAAGTGGTTTTTGCCATACCCTGCTGTGCTGTTTTGTTACTGATTCACATTATAGGGAATATTGCATTTAAATGTCAATATATTGTTCATCTTTTGTCCACACTACTTACTGTCCTCTCATCGTCTTCGGTGAACTCTAAATACTTTTATGAGTTCCTCATAAGTTTAGGCGGGTTGAACAGTGACCACATGGGTAGCTGTACGGCCCTCAGTGCACAGTAAGGCTATCGCGCCATCCGTCAAATCGGCATCTTCGACATCAAATATCTGCATATCATTGATCCATGCAGAAAGATGTGGTCCTTGAGCGCGCAAGCGGAGTTGGTAGCGAGAGCCAAATGACCAATCATACGGTTTGGCAGCAAGAACGTGTTCACCATCTAATGTTTTAATAAGTGCTGCGGTGCCATCACTACGCAGCACCAGGGCGTAATACCGCTGAAGACCTTGCACACGCACGGCAATCCCCGCTGTATCGACCATATGCGGCGTAACGTCAGCAATCACTTCATAATTCTTCCATTCACGCGTGCCTTGTATCAACAATCCGGTACCATAATTCTGAACCAATCGGAATTCAGGATAATACCAACTATGGTTGTCTGTCCCGTCAATCCACGCCCGCTGCCACAATGTGCTGCCGTTCTCTGGATTCTTCAGAACCACCTTCGGCTCACCCGTCCATTTCAGATAGTCGAGATAGACACTTCCAGAGCCGGTCTGATCAGCGATTAATTCCAAACCGATTTCCGCAATGGGCGCGCCTTGAAAATCGGGAATAAGCCACTCAAGATTTACGGTTTGACCGGGAGTAATGGAGATTAGATTGCTCACGGCGCGGGTTAATTGGTCGTGGAGGCCATAATAACGAAGAATGAGGCGTGCTTTGAGACTCACTTGATTTTTGCTGTCAGATGTCACGATTGCTTCAATTTTTTGTCCCGGATACAAAGTGGGGCAAGCCAGCAGCATATAGCCGCTCATATGGATAGCTTCTGTTGGAATAAAGGTTGCTGTGCTGGCTTCAACTGCTTGGTTCGCTAGCAAGTCCTTAAATTGAAACGCGAGGCTGCGTGTTCCGGTTTGGCTGTGACCGCTTACATTTTCCAGATGCAGTGCATCCGAAGCACTCTGAAATCCTTGGACTGAACCGGTCAATTCGAAGTGGAAACGTGCATTATCCTTAGGGCGAAGCGCTATTTCCCCCGCTAAAGCGCGTCCCATATTAACCACGTTATAAGTTTGAATGACAGCATCCGTAATCGCGCTGCCACCTTCTGCTGTCGGTAAATACATGCGGTCTGCAACCGGTTCGCGCCATGCAGCCTTGATACTCGCTAGCCCGTTTTTGATACCCAGCAAACAGCCGACATTACCGGAATTACAATCGGTATCCCAGCCCGAAGTGTTGACCATCATCAACGACTTATCGAAGTCATCTGCGCCATGCAGCAAACTCATAATAATAAGTGCGTGGTTGGGAACCATATGGCAGTTACCACCGTATTTGTCATAACCATAATTGGAAACAATTTGGTCGCGCGTATCATGCCAATCGGGAAACTCCGCGTGCCATTCGCGGATGTCATTAATCATCCGATAAATAACCGAATTTTCAGGGATGAGTTTGACCGCTGTATCCAACAATATATTTAAGTCATGTTCGACATAGGCTTGGGCCTCCATCGCGGCGATGATCTGTGCGCCGTAGATAGCCTCGCCGTCGTGGCTGACGCTGCTAGCACGGCGGGCGAAATCGGCAGCCTTTTCGGGGTCACCGGGGTTAACCATTCCCCAGCCGTCAATAAAAATTTGTGAGCCGATTTGTTCAGCAACAACTTTGGAATTCAGTTCAATCGATCCGCTTTTAGGTGCGGGGATACCCTGCTTCAATCGCAAATAGGCTGTGTGTTCAGTCGAGTTACCCAGTCCACCCCACCACAGAATCGTCTTTTTCTCGATAATGTAGTTCAGCCACGATTGCCCAATTTGCTGCGGAGTCAGCTTCGAGTCGTTGTCATAGTCGGACAATGCCCGTAAAAAGGTGAATGTTCCGCTAATGTCATCATCCGTAACGATCAAAGGCATCCTGAGCTTGTCGTGGACGTAACCCGTGATTTCACCGAGTTCCGACATGATGCGCTCATAAGACCAACCTTCAAAGGGTCTGCCAAGATATACCCCGATAATTTTCCCGAGTACTCCGGCGTATGTGCGTTCGACATAATCTTGTGGTAAGGCCATTGTTTCCTCAATTTACAAATCGTGAGTCTAAGTATCCGGTCAGTATAGCTGTCCCTCGTTTTTTCCTCCATTTGCGGTGGATACATCCAGGCCTATTGGCTCCCTCAAACGTAATTCTAATACGGGAGGAAAGACTCCAATATATTTTTTACGAAATGTAGACACACTTCTGACATAGGAAGCGTATTCTAATGCTCGTAACAAGTTGATGACTAAACAAAAAATGATTTCCTGAGGAGGATAACCCAAATGACTACTCGTGTACGCTGGAACCCCGCTCGTGAGATGGCCGCTATGCAGAATGTTATGGATCAGTGGTTCGAAAACGGTCGCCCGGCTGCTACCGCTAACAACCTGCCGCTTGATGTGTATGAAACCGATGGTGGCTATGTGATCTACACGGCCCTTCCCGGTGTGAATCCTGAAAACATCAATGTGAGCGTGGAAGACGATGTCCTGACGATTAGCGGCGAAGTAGCTAAGCCAGTCTTCGACGAAAAGGACAACGTTCGTACTTTGGCGCAGGAACGTGCGACTGGTAAATTTACCCGCAGCGTCCGCGTGAACACGCCTGTCGAGAGTGACAAGATCGAAGCTGCTTACGAGAATGGTCTGCTCAAGCTAACCTTGCCCAAGACTCCTGCGGCTCAACCGCGCTTGATCCCGGTCAAGGCCAGCAAGAACTAAGTTTCGCATACTACGCTTCAAGGCGATGTCCCCAAAAAGGCATCGCCTTTTTTATTTCCCACGATTACCCACCGCTAACCTTGTGGATACAACCTATTACTCTCTTTATGCGTATTCTTAACAAATAAGGGGAGGTGTGTTATGTCTATGTCTGGTAACCCCAAACGGCAAACAGCAGTGAATGACGAAGTTATTCCTTTGTCGAGTTTGATGGAGCAAAATTCGCCATTAAGTCATGAATATGAAGTTGTTGAAGCCGAAAAGCCAAAAAGAAAACGGAAACCCAAACCAGAACCGCGCCTCCATATGCCATATTCAGTCGTTGTTGGCATCGCTGCCCTTCTGATCGGTTTTGTCGCTGCAACGATGATTGCATTTGTCGCGCCATCGGGACGTAGTGATTCGCTCGTCGTTTCTCAGCCGATTGAACAATCCGTTCCTGTCCAGGTCAATCCTGACGCAAGCCAATCGAATTCGATTGTTGACCGCTGGTTAATGCTTAACCAAACCGTCGGAAACATACAAGCCAATTCGTTTGTGCGTGTTTTGTCGCAAGATAATACCCCTGAATTTTATAACGTCGTTGACGCGCAAGGACATCTAGCGATTGTTCTAGGCACCGACCTTAGCGAAGCACCGAACGCACCCTCGGAAAGTGAATATCCCCCACTCGGCCCATTTAGCGAAGCACTCGGCAAAAACCAGAAACTATTGGTCACTGTTGAATGGAATGGGGATATGCCACCCGGTACATTGGTTTATGCGATGGGGTGGCGGGCAGAAGATGGCGACTGGGTTTACGAGGTCAGTCCGGATCGCGTCAAGATTTATTATTTGCCGGATATTCATTTAACCTGGGCAGCCGGTGGACCTCCGCCGACCACTTGAGCTAACCATCTAGTAGGCGATTTCGACGAGGCCGCGATACGTTTGCGTGTCGGTCAAATGTTTGAGCATATAATCGGCTGTATCGGCACGGCTTAACGTCAGACCGTTGGCGAGGTGCTTATTGATGGCGATCTTATAGTGACCTGTTCGCGCTTTATCGGTCAGGCGCGGCGGGCGCACAATCGTCCAATTAAGATTGTTATTGGCGCTGACCTCAGCTTCCATACGAACAAGGTCGGTGTACATATATTTCAGCATCCGCCACAAAACCAGTTTGGCAAGTATCTTCTGATACAGCGGGCCGGGATCAAGTCCACTGGCGGAAATACACATCAAACGTTGGACCCCTGTTGCTTGCATGGCGCTCATGATGTTGGCGATCCCACCTGAATACAGGGTAGTAGGTTCGTCCTTGGTGATACCAATCGATGAAATAACCGCATCCTGTCCCTTCATAGGGAGCTGAATGGTGTCCGGTTTGAGAACATCGCCCTGCACCACCTTAAGTTGCGGATGTTGAATGGTAATGCTGGCAGGTCGCCGTACCACCGCTGTGACCTGATGCCCTGCCTCTAAGGCTTGTTCGACCACCTTCCTGCCAATGCCACCGTTCGCTCCAAACACAACAATTTTCATTGTGCTGCTCCTTTGTTCGCGTCATAGTCTTTATTCAGCCATTTGAGTTTGTCGGGATTACCAATGATGCGCAGATCGCGAATAATCCGGTCATCGATGCCGATGGCAAGTACGATAAGTACCTTTCCCCTCAGACTTATAATCGCGCCGAGTTCGCCGTTCACTTCGGCCACTTCGATATCATAGTTTTCACCCGCGAGCCGATTCGCATCGTCCAAGAATCGAGCACGCATAAAACGCCCGATGGTTTCGCGTCCATGTAAAGGACGGATGGCTGCCCCGCGCACTTTGCCACCACCATCAGCCCATGCCACCGCATCCTCTGCCAAACACGCCACTAATTGATCGAGATTGCCGCTGGTGATCGCTTGAATAAACGTGGTGATAATCTGGCGGTGTGCTTCTGGCGTAGGCTTAAAACGTTGATGATGTTCGACGATATGCTTCTTGGCCCTGCTGAAAATCTGACGGCAGGCAGCCTCTTCTTTGCCAACCACATCCGCAATTTCGGCATATTCGTAGTCGAATACTTCACGTAGCAGCAGCACAGCCCGTTCGAGCGGCGTCAACTGTTCCAACATGGTCAGGAAGGCGATTGAAATCGAGTCGTGAAGTTCAGCTTGTTTTGCAGGTGCAAATTGCTCTTTCGAATCGGTGAGAACAGGCTCCGGCAGCCACGGCCCGATATAAGTTTCGCGCTGGGCCTGTGCCGATTGTAGGCGGTTCAAGCATAAGCGTGTGACAACTGTACTCAAAAAGGCTTTATGGGAATTGATTTGTTCCGGCAGTTGGGTTCGATACCGCAGGTAAGCGTCCTGCACAATATCTTCTGCTTCGGTCATACTGCCCAACATACGATAGGCAATCGAAATCATCAATGGACGGTAGGATTCAAACTGCTCAGTCGGACTAGCACTCATAAATCGTGTTCCTGCATATTCTCCAGTCGATAAACTCGGCTGGTTACATCCTGCCTTTGCCTTTCACGATATAAGACCGGATAGCAATGCATTTTGTGACAGCTTATGTTGAATGGTTCGACCATTGACCTAACTGCCCAATTTGTCTAGCGTCCCCCAGTAACGCGAATGACTTCACCTGTGATTTGACGGTTGGCTTGTGAGCCGAGGAATACAATGACGTTTGCGAGGTCTTCTGGTGTAACCAACTGGCGAGTCGGCGTGTGCTGCTTAATTTGTGCTTGGTATTCAGCCGGTACGTTTTTTTGATTGCTTTCCGTGAAGACAAATCCCGGCATGACCACATTACTCAGCATATTGGCTGGCCCGAGTTCAACCATCAGCGTACGAGTCAATCCCTCCAGTCCGGCCTTGGCTGTCGCATACGCGCCCAACCCCGGCCAACCATCAACGGCATCCGACGACACACTGATAATTCGGCCCCAACCGCTTTTACGCATTAAAGGCAGCGCACATTGAATAGTGTAAGCGGTCCCTTCGAGCGAACTGCGTAGCATATTCTCCCAGAGTTCAATCGGTTCATCTTCGAAATTTTTTCTGCTGGGAGCAAGATGCTCGTTTTGGACAGCATTATTGACCACGACCTGTAAGCTGTCCCATTCCTTCTGGATACGATCGATAGTAGCACGAATGGAGTCACGGTCAGCGAGGTCATAGTGCACCACTACTGCTTTACCCCCTGCTTCAATGACCTGCTGAGCAGTATCTTCAGCACCCTGCTGATTTTTATGATATGTCACAGCCACGTGTGCACCCTCACCACCAAAAGCAATCGCCGTAGCCCGTCCGATACCAGATGAACTCCCCGTCACCAATACTGTTTTGTCTTTCAGTCCCAAATCCATGTTGATGCCTCCTAACAATGAGTTTGTGCTATTGGAAACCCACTACTGCCTTCACCCCCGAAATACATGTTACAATCACTTTATGTACAAATCATTGGTATATCAATCATTGGTATACAAATTAATGAAAAACAAAATGTTAACACGGGAAATTCAGGCCTTGGTTTCGATTGCTGCCAAAATGATTCGCAGTACAATTGATGATCGCCTAAGCGCCCACAACACCAATATTACTTCCCTGCAATATGGAATCTTGCGCATAATTGAGCATGGTCCCAAAACCATCACCGAGATTAGCAAGAGACAAATGCTTGATCCCTCGACTCTCGTTCCGGCAGTCGATACTCTTGAACGCAATGGATTTGCCCGCCGTACCAAAGACCCCAAAGACCGCCGTAGGACGCCGCTCGAAATCACGGAGCAGGGACTAGCATTACTAGCTCACTTTCCAATGTTGGACGAAGAAGATGCACTGGTCAAAGCCTTGGATCAAATGACAGAAGAGCATCAGCAGCAGCTTCTAGCCCTGATGCGGGAATTGGTCGGGAAACTCAAAAGCGAAACCGAAGTACAGATGGTTAGTGCCAGTATTGCAGCCGAAATGCAGGGAGAATAAACCATGCCGCTCGATCCCTATAACCTCACACCGACTGCCGGTATCAACCGTGTCAAATTGATGTCCGCACCGGGATTGCCCGGTACATGGCAGGGTCAAACAGCCTATCAGGTGATGGGGCGTGACAGTTTGGTACGGCACATTGGCGAAGCATTTCCAGATTTAGCCAGCCAGCCTGATCCCGTTCCCGATTTCATCCAGCAGTATTTGGCTCAAAGTCATCCTGCAGCCGTAACCATAGCCGACGATATGGGTCGGGCGCTGGGTTATTTATTGTTGATGCTCAAGCGCGCTGAACCTGTCAACTATGTCGCACGGCCTGAATGGGACGAAAGCTATTGGGCACATTGGAGCAGTATCCAGCACATCATATTTGGTGGTGGCCTTATGGCGAGCTTGTTGGGTAGACACATGCTTGCACAGGTATCCGAAATGCTCGATGGATTAATGTCATTTTCGATTGCCAATTACCCGACTGCTCTCCCCCTCATTGGTGCAGCCCGCATGATCACAGCGGCTCAGGACTCCAGTTGGATTTTCGACTTTGGTGGCACCAACATCAAACGCGCCCATGCCGTTTATACAAATGGCACGCTGACAAAATTGGAGCAGTTGTCATCTATTTTGATACCGGTATTCGTTGAAGCAGATGCGCTGTTCAATTTTTTGGTGCAGGCCATCACCAGCACGATTTCAACACAAGACCCCAATGAGACGCTGTTCATCAATGCCAGCATCGCCAACTATGTTCACGACTGCCAGCTTGCTCCCGATACACCCTACAGCCGGTTGAGTAGTTTAGGTAGCAACATCTGTCAAATGGTTTCGGAGGCGGTCAGTCTGCCAATGGGTAATCCTATTAAGACAACCTTCGTCCACGACGGCACTGCAGCCGCCAAAGCTTATGCCGGCGCTGTTGATACAGCGGTCATCACGGTTGGTACAGCTCTCGGCATCGGTTTTCCGCCACCGCAGCAGTCTGTACGCCCGCTCAGTATCGATTTTTCGATTTCAAAAATGCCTTAATGTTGAGGACTGCATATCATCAACTATATCCCGCGTACCGGCTAAACCCCTTTCCAACGTCATATTAACCACTGGTGCAGCATAACTCCCTAAAAACGTTAGCGAATCCATATCAAAAGAGTGACCAAAATGTAACCCATTGCATCTGCTTTTCTGTTATCCTGTTCTTATAGTTGTATCCATATGGTTGGGAGTTTCTGTTGCCAGAACTTTGTCTTTTTATCCTTGTCTCACCTTGCCACCAATGCAAATCGTCTTTGCATTTTCGGCGGATTGCTCCCACCTCACCGCTGCGGCGGCACCCCAATTGGCACGCGGTGGATACACACCAACCAGCCGCTGCATTCAGTGGCAACCAGCGGAAAAGCCGCGTTGCAGTAGTGCCAATTCCGCGGATACACGCGGACTTCTCGCCTGCTATTTCAGCGGAATAAATGCCAAATCTGCCATAAATTGCCAATGAAAGTGATTAGCCATCTAAAGGAAATCAAATGCCCCCATCGATCAGTCCTGAAAACTTCACCAATAATATCTTCGCAGTGCTTGAAGAAACCTTTGAAAATCATCACGGCGTATATCTCGACAAAGGTACATCCCTCTTTGAAACCTTGAACATGATTAGTGCCGGGACAGCTTCGCGACCTGTATCAGCCAACTGTGCCTCACTGGCCGCTCAGGTAACCCACATCATTTTTTATCTGGAAGTGCTTGAAAAGCTCATGCAGCATCAGGAAACGGGTAAAGTGGATTGGAGTGACATTTGGAACCGTGTTGAAGCCGTTACCGACGATGAATGGGAAGCGCTCAAGCAGCAGCTTAAGCAAACTTACCAGCGCATCTCAAACATGATGCACGCCATCGATGATTGGAATGATGATGACCGTGTCGGTGGTGCTGTTGCCATCATCGTTCATACCGCTTATCATCTTGGCGAAATTCGCCAGGCATTGTGTACGATTCGATAAACGTGCTGAACGATTCTGCCCCTTCATTACAATTTGTTGCAACTTCCTTTTGTATAGCGAGTTATTTAAGTACAATCGCTCATACACAGTACGCTTTTAGGAGACTGACCCATGTACGATATTGTCATTCTCGGCGGAGGTCCTGCCGGGGTAACTGCGGCCCTTCGTGCGCGCGAATTGGGGGCATCAGTTGCGTTGGTTGAACGTGGCAATATGGGCGGAACCTGCACCAATGACGGTTGTGTACCCACACGGGTGCTGGCTAAAGCGGCCCGGCTCATGCGTGATGTTCACCAATTTGGGGATTACGGCCTTGTGCTGGATCGCCCGCCACAAGTCGATTTTCAGGCAGTTCTTGCGCGCACACAGCATGTCGTGTACCAAATTCAGGAAAAGAAACAACTACTTAACCATCTCGACCATGTGAAAGTCGAGACTTTTTCTCAGGCGGGTGATGCCTCCTTTATTGATCCTTATACAGTACAAATTAAAGGTGGACAGCTCATCAAGGGTGCGCGATTCGTGTTGTGTGTAGGCGGTTCCGCGCGACGCCTTCCGCTGCCCGGTGGTGAACACGCCCTAACGCATAGTGATGTTTGGCGTATGGATAAGCTCCCTGCTTCGTTGGTCATCGTAGGAGGTGGTGCGACCGGCTGCCAGTTAGCGTCGATCTTTAATGCCTTCGGCTCGAAAGTCACATTAATTGATATTGCCCCGCGCCTATTACTAACTGAAGACTCATTGGTGACCCGTGTCGTATCTGATGAACTGGCGTCGCATGGCATCAATATCATTACCGATATTGAGAAAGTATCGCGTATCGAGTTTGACGGGACGCATAAACATTTGGTTTACACCCATCAAGGTGCGGAACATAAGTTGGCTGCCGAAGCGGTCATATTATCGGTTGGTTGGCCGGGAAATGTCGATAAACTCAACCTGAGAGCAGCTGGTGTTGCTGTCGAGCGCAATTACATCCAGGTGAACGACTATCTACAAACTACAACTGATCATATTTATGCCGCCGGTGACATCACGGGCAAAATGATGCTGGTGCAAAGTGCGGGTTCACAAGCGCGAGTTGCGACGGAGAATGCTTTATTAGGTGCTACCCGTAAAGAAGAACATAAACTTATTCCACATGGTGGCTTTACCGACCCCGAGTATGGTGGGGTTGGCCTAACGGAAGCTCAAGCGCGCGAACTGGGTAATCCGGTGGTAGCGGTCGTTCCTTATGCCGATATGGATCGCCCGGTAATCGATGGACATACAGTTGGCTTCTGCAAATTGATTGTCGATCGGGAAAGCAATTTGGTTATCGGGGCGCACGTCGTCGGAGAGCAAGCCGTCGAAGTTGTGTCGATGGTGGCGGCTGGCATCGCCGGGAAACTCACAGTCGACCAGGTCGCAAATATCGAATTTGCCTATCCCACATTTGCAGCGATTGTCGGCCTCGCTGCCCGCGAAATCCAACGGGAATTAGGTAACGTTTCCGTCGCATCCGAATGGCGTGAACTGCATCAAATCCGCGGCGCCGAATGGGAGCGCAAAGATTAGGTTCAATCTAAAATGGTTCTACAGACTGCTGTTGGGGAATTAGCGAATTGTCGTTAAAAGGCTCATCGTGTCAGAAGCAAGTTGACTGATCCATATGGCGAGTTGTTCAGGACTATAGGGTGTTTTGTTTTCAACCCACCATAGGATTGCGCCGATTCCTGCACCCGAAATATATCTCAGCCGCATTTCAAGCAATATACTTTTCGAGTCCTGTGTAGCGTCTTTCGCAATTTGTGAGCGGATACGACTCTCGATTTTTCGGCGCAGACAATCCGAAACCAGTGGGTGGCCGTTCGAACCGAGCATAATGCGATAAAACTCGCTCACACTTTGGATGTGACTGAGCAATTTCACCAGACCGGATGGGGTAGGTTCCGGATCATGGACTTCATCCACAACAGCGTCTTTAAAGGTCACACCTGTGACTTCATCCATGTATTTGGAAAGCAGATCGTCTTTATCGAGATAATGCCGGTAAAAGGTCGAACGGTTGATCATAGCGCGATCAACAATGTCTTGAACGGTCACCAGGTCATAGCCCTTCTCGACGGTCAACCCGATAAATGCTTCTTGGATCAATTTACGCGTTCGCTGTACCTGCAAATCGCTTTTTGACAGGGTGCTATCAGTCAATTTTGCCTCATAGTTGAACAGCTAATTATGAGCTGCCACAGGTTTGGTCGAAATAGGCGGTCGCCTTAGTGAAAATCCCAGACTGGCAGTGACCAATTCACCCAACCAGCTTGCTAACTCTTCGGCACTACAGGGGATCTTATTTTCTACCCACCATGAAATCGCGCCAATACCCGCGCACGAGATATAGGTCAGCCGCATATCCAATGGGGTGTTACTGGAATTCGGGACGACACCGGGGCGTGTTAATGCGTAGCGATAACGGTGCTCGGCATTTCGGCGCAGGCGATCCGTAACAACCGGATGTCCATGATCACTGAGCATGACCCGATAAAACTCACTAAATTCCTGGATGTGCTTCAGTAATTTGACCAACCCTGTTGGCACTTCTTTTTCAACGATACCGTTTTTTTCAACCGCAACATCATCTTCGAAAGTCAAAGCGGTAACCTCATCCATATACTTGGTGAGCAAATCATCTTTGTCCAGGTAATGCCGATAAAAGGTTGATCGGTTAATCATGGCGCGGTCAACAATGTCTTGAACCGTAATATTGGTATAGCCTTTTTCGACAGTCAATTCGATAAGCGCTTCTTGGATCGATTTACGCGTTCGGCGTACCCGTAAGTCTTCGCGGATAAATGTGTTTTGCACCACTTTCGCCCTTTCTGTCGCATACGCAACGAATCGCTTTTCTTTGATGGTTGACGCCTTATTTTATAACTCATATTGTTGGATATGCAACGTTGTGCTGTGTATCTTTGTTCTAAAGTAAGTGTAATAAAAGGAGAGTTCAATCATGGTTACTGACCATATAATCTCATCAGTCAAGCAGCTCCAAAATCAGGTATCAGGTCGTGTCCTCACGCCTCAAGATCCAGACTACGAACAAATGCGCCACGGACATAATTTGTCGATTGATCATCATCCAGCAGTCATTCTCGTACCGACCACTACAGACGACATCGTCGCAGGAATACGCTTCGCCCGCGCACAAGGATTAACAGTGGGCGTGCAGACCACCGGACATGGCATCTACTTCCCTGTTGATGGCGGTATGCTGATTGTGACTTCGAAGATGCGGCACGTGCAGGTCAATCTTGAAGCACAAACGGTTCAAGTTGAAGCTGGCGCAGTTTGGCAAGATGTTCTGGATGTCGTGACGCCACATGGTTTAGCACCCCTGCTCGGTTCATCGCCGCATGTGGGTGTAGTCGGTTACACGCTCGGTGGCGGTATCGGTTATCTGGGGCGCAAATATGGTTTCGCAGCCGATAGTGTTCGCTGGATTGATTTAGTAACGGTTGATGGTCAACGATTGCGTGCCAGCGCAGAGGAAAACTCGGAGCTTTTCTGGGGGTTGCGCGGTGGTGGTGGTAACTTTGGTGTCATCACCACAATGGAATTCAGTGTATATCCAGTAGCATCTCTGTATGGTGGTAATATGCTCTATTCCGGAGATAGTGCGAAGGATGCGATGCGCTTTTATCGCGACTGGATTAAAACACTCCCCGATGAAATGACGACCTCGTTTGCGATTTTGAAATTCCCTATTACGCCGCGCTTGCCCGAAGCCATACGAGGCAATACGCAGGTGTTAGTGCGTGCAGCTTATACCGGTGATCCACAAACAGGTGCCGCGCTAATTCAACCTTGGTTGGATTGGCGTAAGCCGGTTTCCACTACCATGCGAGAGATGCCATTCGCTGAGGTTGCGACGATCAGCAACGATCCGGTTGACCCGGTCGCTACACACGGAACGAACATGCACTTTGACGAATTAACCGATGATGCAATTGACATTATTGTCCGCCGTGCGACGGATAAGGAGTCGAATATCATAGCCAATGAGTTGCGTCATGTAGGGGGTGCGATCAGCCGCATTCCAGCAGAGAGTAACGCCATCGGCAATCGCGACTCACAGATCTTTTTCAGCATAGGCACACCCGTACTCGATCCTGAAACGCTGCCCTCGATTAAAGCGCATATGAAGCAAACCCGCGCTGAGTTACAGCCCTATCTACACGTTGGAGCCTACTTTAACTTTATGGCCGGAAGTGAGGCTGTGGGTCGCGCAAAAGAAGGTTATGGCGATGCACATTATGAGCGGCTGCTGGCGCTTAAGGTTAAGTACGATCCTGACAACATATTTCGCTTTAGTATTCCGTTGACATCGGAAAAGGTCACAGCATCCTAATCAACGATGAAGGGATTGTAGGATGGGCTTCTGTCTATCCTACAATCTTGTGATTTGCACTTTGCCACCCTTGGCTTGCAGTTCGTTAGCGCGGGATTCCGGCAGCACGACCACCTGCGACTCATCCCGGTATTCGAGCGCCAATGTGGTAAAAGGAAAATATTTGCCGCCAAGCCAGCGGCGGTCAAGCAGTTCAAGGGCTTCGGTAAGGATAATAGCTTCGACGAGTTGCCACGCATCGACACTGTGGTAAGGGTGAGCAAGCACAACTTGCGAATCGCCTTGCACCTTTGGCATTCGCCGTCGCCCAAATCCCGGTTTGCGACTGGCTTCGATTTGCACATTTTGTGGATAGCGACCGAGGCGTGCTCGTAATGCATCCAGATATTCTCCCGGTTGCATAATGTCCACAACGGCTTTACGAATCCCGCCACGTCCACTTTCGTCACGCAGTCCTGTGACATTGACATCAGCTAAAGCGAGGCGTCCGTCGGGCAGCGGAAAAGATTTTAAGGAGTGTGCATCTACATAAACATCTGCCCCCCAACCTTGTCCGCGTGGCATCGCATTTCGCCACACGGTTTTGAGTGTGTCATCGTTAAAGCCATTGGTCGCTGAGGTAATGTTATACCCTCGCTTATGACCTTCAAACACATACTCTAGCGTGAGTTGGCGCATCGTTGATGACCGCCGTTTTTACTTCTCACCAGCAGGGCGTAAAGTATTGATGAATTTCTTCATAAACTCGGTCACACCACGATTGGTGATAATACTGCCTTCCGTGATTTCCCATTTATAGCCCAGTCGCTCGGCCTGACTCTTGAGGCGCTTCTGCTCGTTCTTGTAGTTTTGCAGAATATCGTCAAGGCTGGTTTCGTCACCCCATACATCCGACTTATTCACGAGGATATAAAATGCCTTAAGCGACTTGGCCGCAGCGGGTTCGTCATCAATCATTTGAAGGACAAAGTTCAACGCATCCTTTTGCAAGAACGGATCAGTTTGGTCGATCATGAACAGAATGCCGTTGGGGCGCGCACCGCGAAAGAGTTCAACCCAATCGGTTTCCCACATAGCATACTCGCCACCGACATCACGGTTGGGTTTGAGCTTCATATAGGTATCGCCTACTTTAGTAGTGAACTCAGGTACGACATCACCGCCTGCCGCCGTTGGGTCTGGATTGAATTCACCTAGGGCGTTCATATTGTGCTTCAACCACTCAATCAGTGTGGTCTTGCCCGTTTGACGTGATCCCAGAACGATGAAAGATACGCCTGACACTTTGACATAGAAAAAATCCTGTAGCACATTGACGGTGGTTGTTACGGCTTTTGCCACACCGGTAATGGTTCCAATCACAATCGTTATTACAGTATCCAGAACGTTTGCCACGATGCCTCCCGCAGCTTTCTTATTTCGTTATGTTCAATAATACGCAAAATCAGCAAGGTTGTTGCTGTGCATCCATCACTATACTGTGAATTGCCTATCCTTATGAATGGCTGGCTTTGTCTCTGGTTGCATGAATGTTTAAAGTATTGTAGTATTCAATTGTTCTTAGCATGTTTTGAATGTAAGCAGTATAGAGGCAAAAGTATGAATCAGATTCCTATTCCTACTCATCCTCCGGTTTCCCGCCTGACCGAGCAAGCACATAAGCTGCTTGAGATCTTGCGGGCGACCGAGATTATGTGGATGAACCGGAAGGACATTGCGCGTGCCATCGGCAAGCGCCGTCTAACCCCCTACGACATCGCCTTACTCGAACTTCTTCAGGACAAGGGTCTGGTCGAAATTAAATCTCGCGCGAATGGTACACCGATCGGTTACGAATGGGTCTACCACGCTCCAGCCGAAACTAAGGTCGGTAAGTAAAGGCTTTTAGCATGAAAATTATTACCCTGCTTAACGAAAAGGGTGGCGTAGGCAAGACCACAATTGCCACACATATAGCAGCGGGTCTTGCTGTTCGAGGAATGCGCGTTCTTCTGGTAGATGCTGATCCACAGGGTCATGCTACCGTATCCCTTGGTTTACAAAAAGAACCGGGTTTATATGATCTGCTTGTGCGGGATGCCACATTCAAATCGGTGCTGCGTTTTATTCCACCGAAGTCTTATCAAATCCCGAATCAAGCCGTCAACGGGCAGTTGTTTGTGCTGCCTTCTAACGTAGAAACCCGTAATATTGCCAATTCAATTTCGGATTCATTCGCGGTTAGCGAACGATTCCATGAACTCGAAAACACCATTGATCTTGTTATTTTTGATACCTCACCTACCCCATCACTCTTGCATGGTTCAATTTATATTGCGACGGATGGCGTACTTTATCCAACCACCTGCGAATATCTAAGCTTCGACGGTCTGGTCGAGAGTATCAAGCATCGCCAGGCTGCGGAAGCCCATCGTACTCAATGGGGTTTATCCGATATTCAGGTGTTGGGCATTGTCCCGACCATGTATCGCACCAAGACACTTGAACATTCCGAGAATCTCAAACAGCTTCAGCAGCAGTTCGGGGCGATGGTGTGGGATCCAATCCCACAGCGTACAATCTGGGCTGAGGCTGCTGCTATTCGTCGTCCGGTTTTTAGCTTTGCACCCGATAGCCAGGCTGCTAAAGATGCATGGGTAATGGTTAATCGCGTGCAGGAGGCCATCGGCGGTGTCAAATAGGCGCAGAGATCGGCAGGATGTATTTGATAGCGGCGGTATCGTCACATCAGAGATAACCGATTCTGCCATCTTCGGTAGTATTGCCGAGATTGACTCAGGTCGTCAGGTAGCTAAACCCATTAGCATACTTGATATTTACCCTGATCCTCTCCAACCGCGTCGTGCGATACCCTCACCTGTCCGTATTTATTGGGATGGCCGCCCCGCTACAACTCAAACTTTGTTCGATGCTTGGTTTCGTTTGGCAGTGGAAGAACGGGGTCAGGATTTTCGAATCGAGCCATTTCTGCTTGGATTAGATGAAGCTCCACGTCCCGAAAAGATTGGGCCAATTGATGCAGCCTTCATCGATCTTCTGGAAATGGCTGCGAACATTCGCGCTAATGGCTTAACCAATCCGATTACCGTAGCCAATACGGGTAGTGGTTATCGTCTCGAAACGGGTGAACGTCGTTGGTTAGCCTATCACATCCTATGTACCTATTTTGAAAATGAACAAGAAAAGTGGGGACGGATTCCTGCCCGTGTAGTTGATGGATTTAGTGTATGGCGGCAGGCCAGTGAAAATAATGCCCGGGCTAACTTGAATGCCATCAGCAAAGCGCGACAACTTGCTATTTTGCTCATGGACTTATATCAGAACCAGATGGGTGAAAAATTCAGAACATTTGAGCAGTTGGTAGGGCAGGGTGAGTGCGACCGCGCATTTTATGCACAGGTGGCAGATGGAAATGTGTACCCTACCCTGAAGGGTACTGGCGAAGCCATCATGACGGCGGGTGGGTTTAAAACATCCAGCCAGATGCGTGAGCATCGCGACTTACTGCGACTTCCTGATGAGGTCTGGCGTGTCGCAGATGATTTAAACTGGACTCAGGGTCGGATTCGCCAGCTTGTGAGGCAGTCCGAAGGCGATGATAAAAATTTAATTAGTCGGGCCTTAAAACAGGCTTCGACTGATGGATATCACATTGGCATATCGCAGCCCCCTCCCCCACTGGTAATTCCTGAAGAACCGGATTTGATAGATGATTCGCCATTTTCGACTCAAACTTTCGCTCGATTTCGCAAAGTCTTCAGTCGCATGAAAGCGATAGGGGAGGGCACTCGTCGAGCCACTGATATGGACATTTGGGAAATCCAAAAAATGCGTGAGTGGTTGACAGAGGTCGAAAAGATAGCGCGTATCAATATGAAGAAATAATACTTTATCCCAATGTTGCTATGTTTTCATAGTAAAAAATCTTGTCGCTGTTTTGTAGGTGTCAAATTATCCGAATGAAATGCTTGAATCAAGCTGATTCGTTTGGACAAAGCAATTGAATCCGGTAATGGCGAAGATAATAGGGCTGATAGTGCGGTATAATAGGTAACTTGTTTCGACAATAAAATGGTTACTAAACCATATAAAAAAAGAAACCCGTGTCTGTTAAAACACGGGCCACTCTTGGGGAATTGATTTTGTAGAAATTCGATTTCAGGCGGCTAACCTGATTTTGAAAACCGAGATTGATTCCGTGTAAGCATGACTGACAAATTGAATTGCCAAACATGAGGAAAACAAACTCATGATAAAACGAACAATTCCCACACCCATTTGTTAGTTTAGCACGGAATCACGCCAATTTCTACAAAATCGCCCTAGAAAGGCGATTTTTGCTTTGAATCGACATGATTCAGGGCGTTTTTGCACAGAATCACTCGAATCTGCTGCAAAACGCTATAAAACACTCGGTTTTTCGATCATTCCGCTCCTTGGTGCACAAAACCCTCAGCAGCCAAAGTTGCCTGCTATTAAATGGGCGCGCTTCCAACGCACACAACCTTCTGACCAAGAACTTTATTCGTGGTTCCACAATCAGGCTGATGTTGGCATTGGTATTGTCTGTGGACGGGTATCGCGCCTACTTGTTTTGGACTTTGATGATATTGAGGTGGTGTCGGAATTCCGACACCTGCATCCTGATCTGCTTAATACCTTCACGGTGCAATCTGGCACTCGCGGCCTGCCCCACTTCTATTACCGGCTCCCTGAGGGCCGGTTAATCACAACTTCAGCCTATCCGGGTGTGGATTTGCGTGGCGAGGGTTCTTACGTGGTAGCGCCGCCAACATGTGTAGGCAATGCTCGATGGGTTGTTGAAAATGATGCGCCTATTCACGCGATTTCTGACTTCGAACTACGGCGAATGTTGCGCTTTTTAAATGGCTTACAACCCGTCAATGTCGATCATATTCGACCTGTTGTAGCCACCATTGAAACGCAGGTGTCGGAATTCCGACACCTGCCATCGGCTGATGATTTAATCGCTTTATATCGCGAGCTTTGTCAATGGGGTCGTAATCATGCTTTGTTCAAGGTTGCCATCAAGGCGCGGGATGCAGGTATTGCTGAAACGACGTGCTGTTTTATGTTGGGATCAGTTCATGCGCGTCAGGAAGGGCCTGAGAATGAGGCATATGGTAGCCGTTATAGCGAGGCTCTGAGAACCATCGCCAGTGCTTATAAGCGTCCTCCACGTCATAACGGAAGAAAGTCAGTTACCGGTCTAGGAAACGCTGCTCGGGAATGGTTGCTAGGAAATGGCTGTGCTGCACTAGCGCGCGTATTAGACGGTCTGTATACCGCTGGCATGAGCCCAAACCAATATTTCTCTGAGCGTGATGCTTGCCAAAAGCTTGCCTCACTGAAGATCGGACGTCGTTCGATTGTGGCTGCTTTAAAAGCCATGATGAATGATTGCTTTGTGTTTGGTGCTGTTGAATCCCCCCCGTACCCCCCGCATCAGGCTAACGCTGCCAATAGGTCGGATGACCTGAATAACTCATGCGAGATGAGTAGGGGTGCAAACCGAGTCAAAATGGTGAAGTGTGGTCGTCCGGCACGGTTATATCGCTTGCCATCGCCAAAAGAGATGTCAGAAATGATTGGCATTAAATCGACAGCCAGTGATGTGATTTCTGATACAAATTTCATCAGTCCCAGGGCCTATAGAATGGCTTTGCATAAGCAGCTCCTTGAACGTAGACCGGGACATTACGCGCGTGCATGGCTTGGTGAGCGTCTTGGTGTTTCGCGGTGGACGACGCGTCGCTACGAAAAAGCAGCTAATTTGTATGTGAAACCACAATTTACGACACAACAACTGTCGTTGGCGAATGCATCCAAACTGCCTGAAAAAGCTGCGGAAGCGGCATACGGGGTATTTCTTGAGTCCTCGAATGGCAAGCGCTATCCCGCTGTTCGTGGGCTGGCGTTAAAGTTGCTCAAGCAAGGTTTCGAGCCTGTTCTGAAGCAGCAGCAAGCGAACTTCTATGCCGCGGCCCCTGTAAGTGTCGGAATTCCGACACCTCAACATCAGGCCATTACTGAAAGCGTACCTGCACCAACCAATCCAATTCAGCCCAATCCGTCTTGGCAGTCAAATACAGGTGTCGGAATTCCGACGGCATCAGACCACATGTCGCACGATGACCCATTTTCGAATCATGAACAACAATTGCTAGGTGTCGGAATTCCGACACCTAACACAACCGAACCGATTTTTTGGTTATGCCCCCATTGTCTCGATTTTCATGTCACCGTCTCACGACCTGAAACCTGCTCGCGCTGCGGCTGTCAAACAGATTGGGAGGTACTGTCACCCGCTGTCTGGCGTGATCCACAGGCGCTCAAGCACTGGTGGCAAAAGCGCCATCGTGATCATCAACAGGCCAAACACCAACGAGCTTTGGAAACCCTAACTCGCCAGGAAACGGCATTGAGTCCTGAAGCCAATGCATTGGTGGATAAAGTGCATCGTGAAATACCAGGCTTGAGTTTAGCCAACGCCCGTAAGATGGTGCGAGAGTTCAGTTCACAATTGATCGAAAAGGCGTTACAGACAGTCCGCACCCGCGCCGGACTACGAAGCCCTGCAGGTTTCCTGATTGCCTTCCTTAAATCGGAACAGAAATTAATATTAAGTAATAATAACCCGGGTAAGACTGTAGACAAACGTGAATCATCTATCGAGTGGGTGAAGCGTTTAGCGAAGTCCAGGTATCTGAGTTTCATAGCCAACGCTGACGATATTATCAATCTCAATTTGGATGGCAACCATGAACCATCACCAGCCTAAAGACCACAGTTGTTTTGCAACTCTCCTTACTCATCCTATAATCTTGAATAAACTCGGGTTAATCCTGAATAGAATATTTGTGCGAGAAAAATCATAATGGCAACAATCTTAATCGTTGAAGACAATGACATGAATCTGGATATGTTGTCGCGCCGCTTGGAAAAACGCGGGCATCAAATCATGGTGGCATCGGATGGAGCGGCAGGGGTGGAAAAAGCGCAGGCCAATCTACCAGAACTCATATTGATGGACATGAGCATTCCTATCATGGACGGATGGGAAGCGACCCGCCGACTCAAAAACTCGCCGGTAACCCGTCACATTCCCATCATTGCGCTGACGGCCCATGCGGTAGCAGGGGATCGCGAAAAATGTCTCGCCGCGGGGTGTGATGAATACGAAAGTAAGCCCATCAAGTTTCCCGAGCTGGTCGTAAAGATCAACAAAATCCTAGGGATTCACGAAACATAACCAATCGATATGGCTAAGAGTGTAATCTGTGTGCCATAGAATCAGCCTTAGATGTCGTTTTTAGCTGATTTCCAGCGTTTTGTTTACACCTATAGGCGGTTAGACCAAAATCAGGCTTAAATCGCTTAAAGCAAATACGTGACTTGGCGGCATGAAAAGGTAATCTCCTTAATATCAATAATTAAATTCCATTAAGAATAAATTTACTACCTATACCTTTTTTACAGTTGTTTAAGAAATAAGCCTTTTTGCGGCGGCTCTCGCAGGACTTAGGTAAATGTGCGAAAATAAAGCATCGCGTTATACTATTACGAAATTGTCATTTTAGCATCTTAAATGAATGCGCCATTGCTGCGTATTATTTTGCAGACATTTTGTCGGGCAACTGGAGAAAAATTGATGTATCGCTCTAAAATTTACCCCCGAAAGGGAACCAGATCAGCACTCGGGCTTATGCTTTTAAGCCTAACGGTGCTGCTCATGGTATCTGTAACCGGTGTAGCGCAAGCGCAGGGGGTGAAAACCGTAACCGGGGTCGTTTATCGAGATTATGATGTCAGTGGTACACGGGACACGACCATACCGGGAACTGAACCCGGGGTAGGTGGGATTATCGTTAATGCCTATGGAGCTGCCAACACCATCGTCGGAACGGCGACATCGAGTCAAGTTCCTGCGACGTTGGGTGAGTACACGCTCACATGGACAACGGCCGACGTGCGCGTTCGCCTTGAGTTCACGGGTCTGCCTGCCTATTTGAAATCAGGTGTATTTGGAGCAGCCTCGGATACCAGTGTTCAATTTGTAGGTGATGGCGCTGTCGCGGACTTCGCGGTCAATAATCCCAACCAGTTCTGTGGACAGAATCCGAAAATCAGCACCAGCTGCTATGTGTTTGGTGATCAGGTAACAGGCGCGAACAATAACTTGGCCGCCATTATTAGCTTTGATTATTCATCCGTGAATACGCCGGCAAACGAGATAACACTTGCAACGGCTCAACAGGTTGGCGCAACTTATGGCTTGGCACCGCAGCCCCGAACGAATTCGCTGTTTGCTGCTGCCTTTGTCAAGCGGCATGTTGGCTTGGTATCAACCAATAATGTCGGTGGCAACCCGGGGATGATTTACAAAATCGATGCCAGTGGCGGTGGAGTTGTACCCTACATCACGCTCGCTGCCGGTGCCGATCCACATACCCCCGCTGCCGACGTACCCCCTTATTTTAATGATGCAGGCGCTTTCAATGCCGTTGGCCGTATCGGTATAGCAGACATTGATCTGTCAGAAGATGAAAATCAACTATTCGCCGTCAATTTGGCGACCAAACAATTACAAATAATTGATGCGACCGGAGCGACCGGATCACTCATTAGCAGCCATGCAATTCCGGCCGCCCAAGGTTGTTCCGCTGCCGATTCAATTCCCGGCGCCCTGAATATACATGATGGAATAGTCTATGTCGGCGTCACCTGTACCGGGCCAGCCATTGCTAATTTAAGTGCATCTGTTTATCCATTTAGCGGTGGAGCATTTGGGGCAGCAGTCGCTACGATTGACCTCAACTATCCCCGAGGATATGCATCGACCGATGGTAGTTGCCCTGCTGTCTCATCGGTCGTTCCAGCTGTTACTGTTGCCGGGAACTGTGTTGCGGCTACTTGGCAGCCTTGGGTTACCACCGCTGCTGGCTTTTTCGATGGACCATTCGGTCAGAAAATCTACCCGCAGCCTTGGCTTCTCGACCTTGAAATTGACGAAAATGGCTTCATGATCGCCAATTTTGCCGATCGCACCGGCCATCAACTAGGCAACAGCAATGGTCTGGCCCAGAGCGGTCCGGTTGAAGGAGTTAGTGCGGGTGATATGCTTCGCTTGGCACCAAGTGGCTATCCTGTAAACACGGCTACTTGGACACTAGAAAATAATGCCAGTGTCGGTGTAGGTATACCAGGTGGTGGTACTGCCGGAGCAGGCCAACTAAACGGTGAGGGACCCGGACAGGGTGAGTTTTATTCCGGTGATTTCTATGCACCTTTCCACAACGAAATTTTGCTGGGCGGTACGGCTTTGGTTTACGGAAGTGGAGAAGTCGCCACCTCCGCTTTCGATCCGACCAACGCTATTCGCTCCGGTGGGTTGATAGTAAGCAGTAACTCTCTCGGTTCAAAAAATCGTGGCGTAGAAATATTTGCGCAGGATTCTCCTGGAACTTTTGGTAAAGCGGCAGGTATTGGTGACATCGAACTTATATGTGCCAGCGCGCCCGTCGAAATTGGTAATTACGTCTGGTTTGATGCCAACCAGAACGGCGTTCAGGATCCCAACGAACAGCCGCTGCCGGGTATCATCGTGCGGCTTTTTGACTCGACCGGCACGACACAAATTGGGACTGCTACGACCGATGCCAATGGACGCTACATATTCAGCTCAAGTCCAGTCGTTGCCAACGCAGGGGCAGCCTATGCCTATAACCTGCCCATTACGACCAATACCACCTATCAAGTCCAAATTGATATGACCCAGCCAAACTTGGCTGGTTACAGTACGACGACTCCCAATGTCGGTGGTGTACCCGGTGACGTTCATGACTCGGACGGTCTTTTTAATGCCGTGAGCAACTTGGATGTTGCCACCGTAACCACCGGAACACCTGGACAGAACGATCACACCTACGATTTTGGTTTCTTCACGCCACCTTACAGCCTCGGTAACCGTATCTGGTTTGATAATGGTGCTGGCGGTGGTACGAATGATGATGGCATCCAAAATGGTACTGAAGTCGGTATCGGTGGTGTCACAGTCAATTTGTTGGATAACGGTGGCAATGTTATTGCGACCACAACCACCAGCGCAACGGGCTACTATATCTTTGACAACTTGCTGCCCGGTACATACAGCGTTCAAATTCCGGTTTCGAACTTTGCTGCCGGTGGGCCTTTGAATGGCCTTACCAGTAGCAGTCCCGTTTCTGCCAGTCCTGATAACGATGTTGATTTGGACGATAACGGTATTGGTACAATACCCAATCCTGCGACGGGTATTACCAGCGGGCCGGTATCCCTTGGCTTGGGAAATGTGCCTGAACCAATCGGTGAACCAAACGGCGGCCTAACCAGTGTTGCTACCGATAATCACTCTAACCTCACCGTGGATTTTGGCTTCAATGGCGTATCGACCAACTACAGTCTCGGCAATCGCGTTTGGTTGGATAGCAACAACAGCGGCGTGATTGATACCAACGAGATTGGCATCGGTAACGTCGCCCTGAATCTCTATGTTGTAGGCGGTGGGGCAGGCTGTACCGTCTCGCCAACCCCCTTGCGAACAACATCAACCACCGCTGCCGGTTACTATCTCTTTGATAACTTGCCAGCCTGCGATTATGTTGTCGAAGTGGCTCCTGCCAGTTGTAGTGCAGGTGGCCCGTTGGCAGGGCTAGCCAACAGTACGGGCGCTGGACAGGAAGCGAATCCCAACGCCGATGGCGATAGTAACGATAACGGTCTCGATTCAACCGGTACCTGTAGCGTTCGCAGCGGTACAGTTACACTTGGCACCGGCCCGAGTGAGCCAACCGGTGAGACAGATATCGGTCCACAGGTCAACGGTATTGCCGCCAACGATCATTCCAATCTGACAGTGGACTTTGGCTACTTTGGTACGCCTTCCAATCCGCAGACACCCGCCGCTCCAGTGACATTGGATCCTGCTATTACCAAACAGGTTGATCCGGCCTTTGCCCAACCGGGTGATGAAGTACGCTGGATCATTACCCTAACGAATCCAAACGCCGTTGCGATCAATAATGTGAGCTTCGTGGATAACATCCCCGGCCAGCTTCAGGTCATTAGTGCGTCGGTAGATGCTGCTGGTGGTTCGCTCGTGGTAAACGGCAACACAGTGACCTATAGCATTGTGGTTCTAAACCCGGGGCAAACCTTACACGTAACCATTTTGACTCGTGTGCGTGCGGGTACACCGGTACCTTTCATGATCTCCAATACCGCTACCTTAACCGGAGCTGGATCGGGTGCATCTGCCAGTGCAACCCTCCTCAGTGTCGGTTCACTTCCGGCCACTGGTTTCGAACCGCCGTGGCGTGCGCCATTATTGATTGGCATAGCTGTACTACTCGTGTTGTTTACCGTAGGTGCTGTGCGCTTAGGTCAACGCGGCTATAGCCGCCAATAATCGCAGTCTGACTTTCCAAAAGTGACGAGGGCTTACCCCCTCGTCCTTTTTATTTGTGGTATGTGCTGTATTTATTCCATACCTCGGTATTACTTCTGCCAATTTCCGATTTAGGTAGCGGCCCACTAAACGGTGGAGTTATTTTCTACTCGAAAAATGGTTCTATTTGCACCCGAATTTTGCATTTTCTTCCCTGATACCTCGGGCTATCAGCCGAGTGAGCCAGCGAATGTTGCTGATATGGGGCTGGGGGTGGTAATTATCCTCCACCACTTAATGTAAGCTCAGTTCGGGATAAGAAATTAACCACCGAACTTACATGCGGCTGATTTTTAGCCTCCAAATTTACCTAAGGTCATCTGTTGGTATTATGTAGAACCTGATAGTGGCAGTTGCCGAACAACCTCAAAGTGAAAACGCTCATCAGGCACAATGAAGCTGATTTCATGGCACAACGACCGCGTATTCGGAAGCAATTGTTTTAGCTTCTCGTAATTTGCCATTCCTTTCTTGACATCCACCACATCGACGGCGAGTATGTCAGCCGGATAACCTTCCTGAAGGGTCAAATGTGGAATGAAATCATTGGCATGTGGCAGCTCAAGATTGAAACAGTTGGTTTCATGCAATGCTTGACGGATGGCTCTTATCTTGTCGAAAGGTTGAATTTCGTAGTAGACCAACCGCCCATTATCCCAATAACGGACAGGCCCGTAAATGATCTCTAACGGCGCGAAGGTCGCTACAATTGCTTGCAACGTTATCCATTCCACTTCGTCAAGTGCCCTCAATAGCGGCTGTGTGAGGCTAATATGGGCTTCACAATAGGATTGCGAAATTGGGCTGTATCGTTCTCGGATGGCATTTAGTCGTCGGCGTACATCATTGGGAGGCCACAGGACAAATGTGCCGTGTTGGAAGTCTTTTTGCCAGTCTGCCCATTTTTTTGTCTTCGTCATCATCGTACCCTTTTAGCCAGACCATTTGAATTTCAGACCGTTATCCCGAACTGAGGTTAATGTAGTCCTACCACGATTATAGACTCGCCACAAAGAGCAAGTTGTTTCTCAGTATTATTATTTACGTTTACTTTTAGTTTGTCGGCAAACGAATTCCTAACCACTTTCCAATTGGCTTAACAAATCTGCTACCTCAAAATGGTTAATGCCAATCTGCCGGAAGAGTTACAAAATGTTCTTCCAAAATGTAACCCGTCGCCGATTCATATCGGCTACACTGTTTTTGGAGCGTGTTGCATCACCGTCCTCCACGCAGCTTAAAAACGGATGAATTGCCCTGCGTATTACAAAATAGGTTGGGCGGACTACCTGATTTTTGATCGCTAAAAGGCTTTAAAGTCTCTCCCTCATACGTTGGTTCACGAGACGACACTTTTACGGTCTAATGAGTTTTTCTCCCGTAGGGAAGGCTCTCAGAGCCTTCCGCTTTTCCCTCAATCGACCAAAACTGTCGTGTCGTAAAAATACTTTGGAGAGGGGTAGGGAGGGGGCGTATGTCTTCTTCACAATTTAAGGCAGTCTTTTCAGGTTGTTACAATTGTAATATTCTGAATATTTGCGATAGTCCTAAATAACCAGTGGTGCAAGTGTGAGTTGTGATCTTTTGTAACCCTCTCTGCACAGTGTTTTTCGCCCAAAAAGAGTGTCCTAAAGCCCTTCTCCCTTGCGTGCGGGGGAGAAGGGTTGGGATGAGGGGGTTAGACTTGCACGACCGAAAAATAAGCGGCAGCAGACCCCCTCCGCTGCCGTCGCCAAACATTGACGACTTGGAACTTTGTACAGGCCACCACCTTTTTTGGCAATCTTGGCGGCGGTGACCCGGTTGCGAAAATTGCCAACTTTGCCATTCTTTCTCGCTCAAATCTCATGTTTAACCATCACTTTTGACCTTACCACCGCCAAGATTGACACCACCGCCGCCATAAAACTGCACTCTGACTCCGACGAATCTTCCTAATCAAACCAACCTGCTTAAATGGGCATAATGGCATTTGTTAGTCACTCTGTGGTTAAATACGGTGTCTACTTGTCCAGCAGGAGCATCTTCCGCGTGTCCATTACTTCATCCCGCCCATCTCGCACCTTCCGCCTGCATTTGCTCGCCATCGGCTTTTACGCCTTGTTGGCCTTCATAATCTTGTATGCCATCATATTCAACAATGGTGTGCAAGTACCTGGATTTGATTACTTCAACTACAACTGGAATTTTTGGTGGATGCGTCATGCGCTTACCACACCGGGATTGAATATCTACCTCAATAATTTCGTTATGGCTCCGCACGTCAGTAACTTTGGCTATCACGCGCTAACCGCTTTCTGGTTCCCCGTTTGGGCATTAATTGAACCGTTAGCTGGCACGTTAACTGCTATGACGCTCATCATTTTCCTGATGTGCTTTCTGAATGGCTACATGTTGTTTGTGCTCTTGCTTCGCGAAGGTGCTGCTCCAGCCTTAGCGCTTCTCGGTGGTGCCATGTTGCAGGCTTCACCTGTCTCCCGCTACTTCTACTACAACAACCATATCAACCTCGGTGATTGGTTTTGGTTGCCTGTAAGTATTCTGCTCTGGCAGCAGATTATCGGTGCTGCGCGGCAGGGTTGGTTGAGTCGATCCTTGCTATGGGGTACTGTTCTCGGAATTGCGCTTTGGGGCATCGGTCACACCGATTTGCAGTTTCCGATCTTTGTAGCCTTCTGGCTTGTCCCTTACGCCTTGTGGACGCTCTGGAAAATTTTCAGATTACCCACTGGCAGCCGGTATACTGTCCTGGGTACGATTTTTATTTCAAGTATGCTCGCCCTCATCATCGGTGGAGGGTTACTGTGGTTCGCAGGGCCTTTGCCCTACATGCGTAGCTTTACAGGCGCTCTAGCTCCCGGCCCGGTTGAAGATCGCCCCGGTATTCCATTTCCACGCGGCTATCTCTCGCTTGATCCTGTCTGGTGGTGGTGGAATACACCCACACTGGGTGGCAGCGTCGCAGCTCTGTTGATTATTTCGCTGATAGTTAGCTTTATTCGGACGCGTCGTGCGGATACGCAAGTATCATCTACAACAGATACCAATCAGGTTGGACGCTGGTTTTGGTTCCTTGTGCTAATTCCCCCGTTGCTGCTCTCGATGGGGCCAAATATTACTATCTTTGGTATATCAATTCCCATGCCATTCCGCATTCTACACGCGGTCACTGCTGGGAACTTTCGGATGCCTTGGCGGCTTGCACCTATTTTTGTCGCTGCTTCTGCGGTATTCATTGCCCAAACATGGACGCCGATCTTATTTGCTGCCCGTTTAAGCGCCGATAGAAAGCCGTTGACGTCAGTGAAGCGGAAAGCATTCAGAACGTTGGCCCTTGTCGTCGTTATTTTGTTAACCGCACTCGATATACGAATCTATCAAACAGGACCGCTCGAACCCGTTTTGCAACCGTACCAGTTTTATACTGACATCGGAAATGAGCAGGGCAAACCATATGATGACGAGGTGATATTGGAAGCGCCAACTGGCGCAGGCACGGGTGAAATCTTGGTAGGGGATACGCGCCCGATTCAATATCAGTTTTATGGAATGATACATCATAAGCGCATGTTGAATGGTTTTATTTCGCGCACTCCCGTCGAAAACTTTTGGCCGATTCGTTATGATGATCCCTTATTGGCATGGTTAGGCCAGCGGCGTTTCCTTGAGACGGATAAAGCTGAACCGGAATTGCGGCAAATCATCAAAGACTGGCCGGTCGGTTATATCGTCGTACATCAAGATGATGTCGGACGTAATGGCCCAACTCCACAGGAAATAATCGGTTATCTCAACAGCTTGCCAGATTTGGTTTGTCCGGTTTGGGTCGAACGTGATGCGGTTGTATATCGCACATACTGGCATCCTGATGGCTGTCCTCCGCGCACTCCGCCACAAACTGAAACTGGCGTCTATCATATCGACATCGGTAGCAGTGGTGATGAACGCTTTATCGGCTGGGGCTGGCACTGGCCCGAATTGGTTGGTGCGGATACCACATGGCGTTGGACAGGTGAGTATCCACAAACCAAACTCTATGTCGATCTGCCAATCGGTGCTTATCAGGTATCTCTGGCAGCGCAGGCTTTCTGGAAACCCCGCCAGATACGATTATTGGTCAATGATGTTCCACTGACAGTTGTCTCAAGTACAAACCAATCAGCGTCCAATACACAGGTTGTTGTGATGCCTGATTCCTTACAACAGTTCATGTTTACCCTTCCATCAAATTTGGTAAGGGAGGGCAAGCACCTCACTTTCACACTTGATTATGATGCTGTGGTAGTACCGAAAGAGGTAGGGCAGAGTGAAGATCCACGCAAATTGGCTGTAGCGGTAGATTGGGTGGAGTTTCGCAAGCAGTGATAACTCTTGATCGTATATCTTGGAACTAAGGCTAATGCTGATAGTATGAGCTTTCTCATATGTCCTGGCGGCCATTCATCATAAATTTGTAGTAATGCGTCGCGGTTGGTCAATTGCGTTGTATGCTGATGCAATAACGCATGTTGTAATTTTATGGGAATAATGGTTTGTAGAGTCTAGCAAGATAAGCTCTTGAGCGTCGGGAGTAACAGGTATGCCTTATAAAGTCGAGTGGTTAGTCGAAAAACGGGTCGTACTGAGTACCTATGAAGGGATTATGACACTTGAAGATGCACGTGGACAAGTGAAAGAGGCTAATGTGCTCTTACGTCAGGGTATTCCGCTAACTCATTCCGTTATTGATATGTCTAAAGTCGAAAAGCTGCCATCTTTACAATCGGCTTCTGAATTTATGTCGACTGATCTCAGTGAGGTACGGGATAAACTCGGTTGGACAACTGTGATTACTAACAATAAGTTTTTGAAGTTTGCCAGTTCCTTGTTTGTACCGATGTTTAAGGTTCGGCAGCGCTTCTTCGGGTCGCTAGATGAGGCATTAGCTTTTCTACAGGAAGAAGACAGTACCTTACCACCTTTGAAGAAGTAGATGTTCAAGCGGTGTGCAATTTGCATTGAGCGGATTATGCATATACTCGGACATAACGGTTGATGAAGCTTTCAAGGATGGACAATGCCGTATCAAACGAAGTGGTATATTGAAAAACGCGTTATATTAACGAGCTACATCGGTATCATCCAAATTGAAGATATTCGTGGGCAAATCGATGAAACCCACATGATGATTGAACACGGCACTCCTCTCATTCACTCCATTATCGACCTCATCCAAATCGAAAAATGGCCGCCTTTAAATGTGGTCAATGAGTTTCGTTCTATGGATATAGATTCGGTACGTGAGCGGATTGGTTGGTCGATTATTGTCGCTAACAACGTTGTTTCGAAGTTCGGTAGTGCTTTGTTCGCACCCGTATTTAATTTACGCCAGCGAATATTCTCGAATTTGGACGAAGCCTTTACGTTTTTGCAAGAAAATGACCCGACTCTGCCCGACTTTCGCAGCTAAAAAGGGTCTTCCTTACTGCTCATTCCCATGCTTGAAATGACCTGTCACCTTTGCTAGTGCTAACTGGATAGTTGTTTCATCCGCACCATCCAGCTTGGAGATGAGTTTTTTTGCGGCTTCTCCCTTGAGCGTCATGATGATACGGTTGTCCCAATAAATCAGCACACGCTCATCTTTTGTGATTTGGAAGTCAAAGGGCTGCGCCTCCAATTTTCCACGTTTATCAACTTCTGGCATCGTGATCAACTACTTCGCTAACTTGCCAATTCATACGTTGGTGTTCCCATTCCGGACGAATCATTCCAAATACAAAGGCATCAGATAGTGTTCCATCTTTTTCGCGCATATCATGTCGAATCCGTCCTTCTAACGTGTATCCGGCTCGCCGAGCCACTGCAGCACTTTTGTCGTTACGTGGGTCGCAGCGGATTTCCATTCGTTCTGCGCCCAAAATCCCGAAGGCGAAATCTGTAATGCCTTTAACAGATTCACTACCATATCCTTTTCCTGCCAGGGTGGTGCGTAACCAATAGCCGATTTCAAAGGCCGGAACTGACCAATTGATGTGGTGCAGACTGGTGACACCAACGAACAGGCTAACACTTTTTTGAAACACATTTAGCCGCATGACTTCTCGCCGCAGATATTGCGCTACAGAGAGGTCGTTCATTTCTTCACTCTTCTCAACAGAGGGGAGTGGATCTGCCCAGGTTAGCCAAGGCTTGAGTTCTGCGTGTGACTCTACAATCGCTTCATTAATCATTTTTCCATCACCAAGTTTTGGAGCACGCAAAGTCAGCCGCTGCGTTTCAAATTGATCAGGGAAAGTAAGCATTATTGGCTGGTCAATTCCGGTCATGGTCGGCACTTTCACGCTGCTGTTTGATCATTTCCCATTCGGGCCGAATCATTCCGAAGACATGCGTATCCCGCAGCGTACCGTCATTCGCCCATCCATCATGACGAAATGTGCCTTCCAAGGAATATCCCGCCCGCCTTGCAACGTTGGCACTACGTACATTTCGGGTATCACACCGAATTTCGATACGTTCCCCACCAACGACTCCAAATCCAAAATTTGTGATGCCTGTTACCGCTTCGCTAATATAGCCTTTACCTTCCAGACTTTTACGCACCCAATAGCCGATTTCAAAGGCTGGCACTGACCAGTCGATGCGGTGCAGACCGCTTCCACCGATATAGAGGCCATCACTTTTACGGAAAAGCAGCATCCATAAATCTTCGCGTAAAATCCAGCGTACTGCGCCGTGGCGTACCCGTTCTTCTGTCTCTTCAACGCTTTGTAGGGTTGTTGCCCAGGGCATCCAAGGCTTTAGATTCTCGTGGGACTCTCGAACCGCATCATTCACAGCTTGCCCATCTCCGACGCGGGGTGCGCGGATAATCATGCGCTCAGTCTCAAATGAGTCGGGGAAATCCAACATGATGGGTTTTTCGATACTTGGCATTTTTTGATTATTTCTCCATTTCGGTCGGGTGTTTGCGCTTTAGATATTCGACTCGTAACACGCTGAATACCATCGTATCCCGCAGCGCATTTTTATCTGGTGTGTCATAGTTATTTCGTAAGGTGCCTTCCAAAATATAGCCAGCTCGGCGGGCAACTATCACACTCCGTTTGTTCAAGCTGTCACAGCGGATTTCGATGCGCTCTGCCCCAATGACATCAAAGGCGAAGGCGGTAACGCCTGCCACTGCTTCGCCAATATAACCCTGACCTTCAAGGCTGGATCGTACCCAATATCCGATCTCAAAGCGCATCACATTCCAGTCAATACGATGTAGACCACTACCACCTACAAGCAAACCATCGCTTTTACGAAACAAACTAAGCCGAAGGTCTTCACGCAGAATCCACAAAGCTGCCCAACGCCGAACCATTTCTTCGGTTTCATCCACAGTTTGGATATTTTGTGTCCAGGGCATAGGCAACCAGCGTTTTAAATTATCGATTGATTCGGCAAGAGCTGTATTCAGTGCTTGCCCATCACCCATGCGTGGCGCTCTAATCAGAAGCCGTTCAGTTTCAAACGAGTCAGGAAAATCGAGCAATATTGGTCTGTCGACACCGATCATACAGATTACTCCATAAGAAAATGACCGCTTTATAGCGGTCACTCCCGATTCGATATGATTATAAGCTAAAAATCTCTTGTGGTCTTTAGTGGACTACAGTAGTTAGGCGACGATTTGCGAAAATCGTATTTTAGTTTCCGACGCCTACCAGTGGATCGTTGGCGTTTACGGACATGGCAGCACATACCAGCAGCACCAAGCCACTTTCGACTGCCTTATATTCACCTAGTACTTTGCCGAAGTAATCTTTTATCACCCCGACTGTTTGGCCTTTTTCAATTACATCGCCAATTTGGGCCTGTGGATACCAACAGCCTGTATGTTCCGAGCGTACCCATGGAAAATTCATGTATTCGATCTGTTGGGTGGGCGTAACGGTTCCCGCCAGAATGTTCATACACACTGCCACGTTACGGCAGCCCTGTAACAAAATTTGCGTGTTGTCTTCATCCAAAATACCAAGCTGACCAGCCTCGACCAGCAATCCCGGAATGCCCATCGCGGTAGCCGAACTAATGGATGTACCCGGCAATCCACTGGGATGTAATAAGTATTTAAGGCCGAACGCTTCAGACATGGCACGTGCTTGCTGGTTGACGCTTTCGTTCTCACCGATGATGTAGCCACCGAATGGTACGAGGGCTTCTGGAATATCCCCACCATGCATGTCGATCCACGCTTGAATATGCGGTACGACATCGTTCATGATGGTGTAGGCCATACGCTCCGAAATGGTGCCAGTGGCTTTGCCGGGGAATACACGATTAAGGTTCTTGCCATCTTCGGGTACGATGAAGGCTTGACGTGCGTGGAAGGCGTTCAGGCTTACTGGTGACATAACGATTACCGCACCGCGAACCTGTGCAGGATCGAGTTCCTGACCGAAGCGAATAGCAGCTTCGATGCTGGGATATTCGCCGCCATGAATACCAGCTGTTACCAATAGAGTAGAACCATCCTGAGTCCCATTGATAATTACAATCGGTATTCGCACAGTTGTATCGGCTACGGTAAGAAAGCCCTGCGCTTTGGTACCTTCTGCGGCACTGATACTTTGAATCTGAATTGTTGCCTTCATGTTCTTAGATCCTTAGTAGTGAATTTCGCATAAATATGCCTTCTATTGGCACATAAAGCGAACACCACTTACGGATCCATATGACCATTAACGCGTAAAATGGGCAACACACTCGATATGATAGGTCTGAGGGAACATATCCACAGGTTGTACATCGAGAAGCGAATAGCCTGCTACGGTCAACTTTTTTGCGTCCCGAGCAAGTGTGGCGGGATCACAAGAAACGTAAACAATTTGCTTTGGTTGAAGGTCGATAAGTGCGCCGAGCGCAGGTGCATCCATTCCTGCGCGGGGCGGATCAACGACTGCGGCATCATAATCCTTTGAGAGATCGGGAAGAACGGCTTCAATCTTGCCAACATAAATGTCTATATTGGAATAGTCTGATAGATTGACACTGGCATCTTCAACGGCTGGCGCAAAGAGTTCCACTGCTGAAATTTTGAAAGCCTGAGCAGCGAGAAATGCTGTGAATAAACCAACACCTGAATATAGATCAAGAACATGCTCGGTGCCCTGTAAATTCAGACGCTCCAAGACTAGTTCGACCAATTTCTCGGTCTGAGCTAGGTTGACCTGGAAAAAGCTACCAGCAGAGCAACGGAAGATGTGCTCTTTAATCTTGTAGTAAGCCGCCTTACCAGATAGTTGATCTGAAATATTGGGTGTAGGTTGGAATGCACTTGAGCGATGGTGTTTATTTATGTGACGTTGAGATGGTTTATCCGGCAGTGGTTCGCTGACATCATCTATGACAGTGCCCATTGCGAAGTGAATGGGTTGATTATCAGTGCCGGATTGAAAACGAATACGCGCGCCAGGTGTGAAATGCTGGCTGCGCGCAGCTTCAAATGAATCTTGCAGAGTAGGGGAGAGTAAGAGGCAGTCATCAATCGGTAATACGGTACGATGATCGGTTTTGATGAACCCAAGCTGTCCGGATGGTGTGACATGAAAGGTCGCATGTGAGCGGTAGGCATAAGGCGTTGGGCTGGGGAGGGTAGGATGTACGGTTACATCCGGTAGACTACCCAGGCGCGCCAACTGATCGCGGACCGTTTGCTGCTTAAGTGTAAGTTGTTTTGCGTAGTCAGTTGACTGGAACTGACAACCGCCACAACGTCCTTCGCCGAAATATGGACAAGGTGCTTCAACTCGATCTGGTGAAGGGACAAGTACTTCAACCATTTCTGCGATAGCAAAACGGCCTTTATCCTGGACAATACGGACGCGTACCTGCTCGCCGGGAATACCATAAGGTACAAATATGGCGCGGCCCTCATGCCTACCAATTGCACTGCCACCATGTGCCATGCCTGTGAGTTCGAGTGTGATGAGATCTTGCATTTATGGACCGTTCGTTGGAGCAATAAAGGATAAATAAATCCAGTTATGACGAAGGATTATGGGCCGCCGGATGCTCAAAATGTGACAAATGATGCAGTTGTTACTGCATTTTCTGCAATTTGTGCAATACTCCCGCTGAATTGCACGGCGGGGATAAGGGAGTGAGGCGCTGAATTGACATTTTGGGTCGGCGGAAAGCCCGGTATTTGCCGCTGAAATGACAGAAATGCAGCGGATCGCTCGGTCAATGCCACCGCTGTGCAATTTGTGCATGTCGTTGCTGTAGTTGCTCTCATTTTAGGCGGTGTTTGATGTACTGTGGACAACATAGTGTTCTCCAAAAGAGTTCGATAGGACTGCATTAAGCTGCAGAAGTTGCTTTTTGGGGCTGTTTAGTTGGTTCACAGATACGTCCCTAGGAGAAACCCAGATCATTTTCGTGCAAAAAGTTTTCCACCATTTGGCGAGTTCTACCTCACCGTTCTATCTAGCTCGATAGTAACTAGCGCCGCCCAGCGACAACCTCAGTGAGACGATCTAAATTTCCCTCGTTGCCTTTATTGACGTCTTCCTTGGCTTTAGTAAAGAATTCGGGATTCTCAAAAGTCCAGTACATAGTAACCCGAGTGTTGTTACTGAGATCATTGAAGGTCACTACACCCCGGTAAACGGGTCCGCTCACATGGTTTACGATAAACAGATGTGGTCTTTCTATTCTCGCGAAGACCTGATGATTCTTGTATTCTTTGCCGTCTGGCCCTTTGAGTACAAACAGCCAGTGCCCCCCTTCACGGAGATCGATTGACTCGTTTATGAGGGAAAAGCCCTGTGGCCCCCACCAGCGCACGATTTTCTCTGGATTAGCATAGGCATCAAACACGTCCTCAATCGGGGCTTCGATTATACGGCTAGTGGTAACTGTCCTGCTCAGTTCTTCAGGGGAAAAATCCATGTCATCTTCCTCAATAACTATCCCGATCTTGGTAGGACTCCATTAAGTGGTGGTGGAAACACTTTGCTCTATGTACCCCACCCCCAACCCCTCCCCGAAGCGTCAGGGAGGGGAGAAAATGCAAAATTCGGGTGCAAAAATGACTGTTTATCGGCTAAAAACTATCTCCACCGTTTAGTGTTGTGCTACCCCGATCTTTTGCATATTCAATTTTAGAACATAAATTCTATTCAAGTCAACCGGAATCCGTTCGAGTTTTCAAACTTAAAGCCGTGAAAGACGTACGAAAATAATCATCCCAATAGCGGTGATTTACGAAGATGATCTTTCGCCTGAATTAATTCGATAGCTTAATGGCGCAAGTACAAATAAGCCAGTGTTGACCCCTTCAGACGGCATTTGGGGCAGTGTGAAAATCTGCTTTTAAAAACTAAATGACCTGATTGTTAACATGTTTGCATTATGTAAGAGGAAACTGTTTATCCACGATGCGATTTTAGATTCAAAAATGCGTGCCGCCGAAAAAGCCGTGTGAGGGGGTATGACATTGGACGTTATTCAGATCAGATCAATTGGCTGAGAAAACGCCGGAATCTTCAGCTGTATCAGGTGCTAACATGGCATCTAACAAGGTCACTTCACGGCGATAAATGATGCGAAGGTTAGTCATGAACTCGTCAGCATTTTCGATGTTGAGCAGATTTTGCTTTTGCTCAATCGGGACGTTGAGCAGAAAGGAGGCCAGATAGGCTAATTGAAGGGGATCATCAGGGAGCTGCTGAATATCAAATTTGGTTTCGCTGGCATCGGCGAGCGTTTGTAAATAGCGTTGTACCCAAGGGCGCAAGGATCGACCGGTGGTATTCAAGCTAGCTGATTCAGTGTTGGCGAGATTTAAGGTCTCGACTTCGGCAACTAAGTAGGGTTCATCATATTTGAAGCTATGTGCCACAAAACGTTCACGACCAACAGCCACAATATTCATACGGCCGCCGGGGAGCGGCTCCATTTCGGTGATGACGGCCGTACAACCAACTAGAAAGGGTTCGGCACGTCCACCTATCTCCTGACCGGATTTGATGAGTGCTACACCGAAGGGGTGACCACTTTTGTAGCAGCGGTTGATCATTAGCTTGTAGCGTTCCTCGAAGATATGAAGCTTGAGGGGCATTCCGGGAAAAAGGACGGTATTCAGTGGGAAAAGTGGTAAGTCGTACATAGGTTCACAGATCATGATTTTCGATAAATTTATTTTAGCACACAGATTATATGAACATGATTAATTCTCACTAAGCACACAGGTAGATAATGCCCCTTAGCGCATGAGACATAAATACTCCATAATAAACTTGATACACATCCACTTTAGGAGTACCAACCATGACTCGTTCTACACGTCCACAACGCAGTCCTTTTTTGCAGGCAGCGGATGTGCAGCCACTTACAAGGCGACAACGTTTGCTTCGTCTGCAATTCCGGGAACGAGCCGCGGAAGAGCTGGAGACGTTTCAATCGTTTGAGCTAGAAGTCGAGCCAACTCATGTTTTTACACCTACTACAGAGGGGAGTGGCATTTTCGGGAAGTGGACGGTCGATAAGACAGGATTACCTGCATATGATTACGAACTTGATCAATATACGGATGCGCGGGCAAAATTCGATAACAGCGAAGGGTTTGACCGACGTGATCATTGGCACCAGATTGGCAACCGTTGGGTGACGGCCTTGGGTTCGAACGACGGTACCGTTCAAGTGTATTTGGGTGACCGGGGCGGCGTGTTCCTGAATAAGTTTGAGGCATGGCAAACTGATCGTCCGGCTTCCGGTTTGCTATCTTTTTTGGCTCAAATCGTGATGGCAATCATACGATTAGTAGCGCGGATTCGTCGTCCATCAACGTCTGATACTGCTCAACCTTTTGCTTCCCAAAGTGCTGCTACGCAAAGTATCCGGATGGATACGGCAAAAAATCCACGTGATACGCTGGGAATCGAATGGCTGCGTGAACTGCGCGAAGAGGTTAATGATCCGCTGCTGAAGTCTTATAATCTGCTTTCGGCGCAGGACGAACCGCTGGTAAAAGCACAAGACGCAGCAGCTACAACACCTCAACAACCCAAAAATTCGGCTGCTACGGCCTATACATATGCAGGGGGTTTTGGTTACATCGACGATGGTGAAGAAGTGTGGGCGACAGCTTTTCGTTATCGTCCGACTGGAGCGAAGGTTAAACGACGTTTCGGCATCAGCTACATGGAAACCGAAATGGTGTACCGCAACATCCGTGCGACACGATGCATACATGCTCCACATGGGGATTATCCGCTGGTGTTAGCCGATGTGACGTTGGAAAATACCGGAACAAAACCAATGGCCGTGCGGCATTATGAATACTGGGATGTGAATGTTCAGCAACTCCAGTTGGAATGGCTACGGGGTAATCCATTCGGGGCAGCGAATGATGCTGAACGGCGAGCATTGGCTAAGCAGTTTGCCAACAGCATCAATTATCGGGCAGAAGAGGCTACGCTGGAGTTCCGGCAAGATCCACCACCGAATGCACCACCGGCGGATCAACCATCACCAATCGATTGGTACCCTGCACCTGTTTTTTTGGCTGACTTGAGTGGAACGGCAGACGGGCATTACATCAATAAGGCGAGCTTTTTTGGGGCAGGGGGGGCACAGCAGCCGGATACGGTGCATTTGCGGCGGGAAGATGGTGTGCTGCAACCCAATTCACCATTGGAGCCGATGCCATACTGCATGGTACTACGGCGGGATATAACACTTGATCCGGGGCAGAAAAGAACCCTGCGTTATGCCTACGGAGCAGCTTTTCCTGAAGCGCGGCGGGCGATGCTGGGCGAACTGAAAAGCGAAGAAAACTTTGAAGAATCGATTGATTATTGGCGAAATGATCTGGTTTATTTTTATACGGGTGAAGATCCGGTTCTGCAGCGGGAGATGGCATGGCACAGCTATAACCTGCTATCCGCATCGGTTTACAATGCATACCACAAAGTGCATTTAATTCCACAGGGATCGGCTTATTTATTCCTGCATGGGGCCGATGGGGCACCACGTGACCAAGCCTTATTTTCATTAGCCTTGACCTATGTTCAACCACAACTGGCGAAAGACGTGCTGCGGCTGATTATGCGGCTGACGGATGGGACAACGGGGCAAATTCCATATTCGTTTTGCGGACATGGGTATACCAGCAACGGACTAAATATCCACACCAATCCGTCTGATCTTGATTTATTTTTACTGCTGGCGGTGACAGAATACTTAGCGGCAACACAAGATTTCAAGTTCCTGAATGAAGAAATTCCATTTTATCCACCGGATAAACCATCACGAGCAGGTGGGATTACGGTCACGGATCATATCCGGTATGCGTTGAAACATCTGTTTGAGATGATTGGCATCGGTGAGAACGGGCTGATTCGGGTGCGTACAGGCGATTGGTCAGATTCGATTGTGCTGGAAACAGCGGTCAAAGATGGCCTGTTCGGTGTGGCTTACCAAAACTCAAAGGCACATGGCGAGTCGATTCCAAACAGCCAAATGGCGTTATATGTGCTGCCGTTGTTGGCGAACATCATGGAAGAAACTGCACCGGATATTACCGCGATGCTGCGGGATGGACGGATCGAACGGCTGCAAACGGCGGTTGAAAAGCAGTGGAATACAAACGGGTGGTATAACCGAGCCGTGCTACGGGGTGTTTCTAACCAGCCGATTATGATCGAAGCCTTGTCATTGGAGGCACAGGTCTGGGGACTTATCAGCGGGGCAGCCAAGCAGAACAACCATGAAAGCAACCTGATTGAACGGGTCGAAGCGACACTAGACCGACCGTCAATGATTGGAGCGGCGTTATGCGAAGGCGGGATGGTTTGGCCGGCAGTGAGCCAACTGCTGACGTGGAGTTATACAAGGGCAGGTAAGGCAACATTAGCGTGGCGAGCATTGAATCGTAATACGTTTGCCATGCATGGAGAGCAATATCCTGCCATCTGGTATGGGATTTGGGGAGCACCAGATGGCATTAATGGGACACAGTCATCACTGCCGGGGGGAACATGGACGAGTGCGTTGACACCGATGACGGATTTTCCGGTGATGAATGCGAATGCGGATGCGATGTCACTGCTGGGATTGCTGCGTATATGCGGCATTGAACCGGCAGCGGATGGAAAGGGGCTGGTTATTCGTCCACAAGTGCCGAGAAATCGGTTTGTGCTGGATACCAAGTTGATCCGGTTAGAGGTGGATGGAACCAAGGTGCGAGGCGAATATCGAGCGCAGTTTGGTGGGACGATTAACCTGTATGTGTATGCACCGGGGAGAGCGGAGGCCATACCATTTTTGCTGGCGTTCCATGCGGGGCAACGAGTGCCATTTGAAGTGGGGTAGCAACAGACAAAAGACCGAAAATTGAACCGCCAAGACGCTAAGAAGGCTAAGTTCAATGCAGAGGTTTTAGAGTAAGACTAAGAACCTCGTGAAAAATAGATTATATGTGGTCGAAAAACGGTGAAAATTAAGGGTTAGCAGCATTCTAACTTTGGGAGTTGGCCTGTTAAACAGGTAATAACAGGTAAAAATGAGTGTTTTTGAACTCTTGTGAACCTTAATGAAATTACGGAATGTTACGAAAAAATCGATATAAACTGTATTCCAACTTTAAGGTTTGTTTGGTGAGGGAGAAAAATTGAGGTGGAAGGGCGGTTTTTGGGAAATAGGGTTGGTAGAAGCAAACCAGATTCGTACGGAATTCGTACTGAAAAGAGTAGAATTATTGTTCTATTTGCGGTAAAGTGTGTTTGGGTGAGATTGCATTAAGGGGTGGAGGGTGGTCAAAACCCCTCCCCGAAGCGTCACTGAGAAGGGGCTTTAAAGACTTTTAAAGTTCACTGTCAGTTGTAAGCATCACAGAAATCAGTCCACACCCTTTAGTGTGGTGCTACCGATAGTTGATTTCAGACAAGAACCCCAATGCAATCTTCCCCCAGCAAAAGGGGCGGCAAGGCAACTGATAGCCCGTAAAGGAGGGCAGAAACTAAAGCAACGATAGTGATTTTACATGTCAATTACCTGCGAATAATAAGGGCCTCGCGATATATGCTAACGCTGAAGAAACTATGAAAACGCAACGAAAAACCATTGATCAGCAGACTTATTTTGTGGTGCGTGATGTTCATCCTGACTTACACGATACCTTGCTCGGCCTGTACTACAGTGCGTTTGAGGACGGATTTGCCAAGGCTTTTCCGGCTGATACACCGAACATTGACGCGATTTATGCCCATTTCGAGCGGAATATGCCTGACCTGATTGAGCAAGCGGCAGGTATA
>JBGAHG010000027.1:0-107713 GCA_044226325.1 Aggregatilineales bacterium | reverse complement strand
TGCTCACAAAACTGATACCCATGTTAGGTTTACGACTGCTGAAAATCTGGGCAGATGGTGGCTATAAAGGTCAGTTAATTGAATGGTGTTGGTTACAATGGCAAATTGTCTTGGAAATCGTTTCACCACCGCCTACTCAAGATGGGTTTGCGGTCTTACCCAAACGCTGGATTGTTGAACATACTTTTGCTTGGGTTGGTCATTATCGCCGTTTGAGTAAAGATTATGAGAAATTGTCCTCGAGTAGTGAGGGCATGATTTATCTGTCTTCTATTCATACTACTCTCACTCGGCTCCTTTCCTAATATTCAAATGGCTTCTGAGCAGTTTAATAATAAATCGCGTGTATCACTTGGACGTCACAGCACAATCAATCATTACATTGGGCTGGTTGGCATTGTTTCGCTGGTAGCAATTTGAGCGAATAGGTCGCGCGAAACCGGATCATTGTGTCCGTCGACATAGGTGTCAATATCAGGGTGGATAAGCGACCGCATCATCGCGAAGTTGAAGGTGTCTTCAGGATTACGCAGATGGAGCGGCGGCGGATAGAAACAATCACCGAGGAACATGATCCGTGATTGTGGCAGGCGGACGACGATTGAATCCGGCGAGTGGCTGCCACCAACATGTTCAAGTTCGATATTAACGCCATCAATATACAGGTTCATGTTTTTGGTGAAGGCCAATTCCGGCTGAACAATGCGGAAGTTCCGCCATTCTTCCATCGCCCGCATCATGGCACGCAGACTGGGTTCACGGGCGGGTGAGCGTTGGATTTCTTCGAGTGCGTAGTTATTGCCCCAGGGTCGGGTTGCCATTTCCGCGAGTTGGCGCTGTCCTAATTCATGGGCGACCGCCGGAGCGCCGAAGACCATTGCCCCGAAGACGTGATCCCAATGGGTGTGGGTGTAGATGATGTTATAAACCGATGGCGCTTGAATGTCATCAAGGGCAATCATGATGCGTCGGGCATGACGCGGGCTGTTGCCAGCATCTACCAGAATCGTGTGCTTTTCGGTGACAATAATACCAACGTTAGGTTGGGATTCGACGCGCGCCGGGTCAGGATCACGCGGGAAAATCCAAACGTTGTCGGCGAGTTGAACAAGTGTATCCGGCATTATGACCTCCACTTCAATCATAATACAGCGTTAGGTCATGGGAAAGTGCGGGTCGTTTATCCATCCGTAGCCAACACCTGCGGTTGAACAGAAAGGTTGAGATCAGTCTATTCAGATGATTGCCAGCGTTGCGTGTTTGATTTGCCGGCAATATAGCGATTCATAAAGGCAAACTCGATGGTAAATATAAACACGATATAGTAATCCTGCGGCACATAAGATGATGCCTGCACAGCCTGTTCTCGCATAAGGGGATCAGCAGTGAACAGCCCACGTCCTCTGACATAAAACTCGCCATCACCGCCGCTTGAATTCTCAACCGAGCAATGCAGTGTATAACGGGCATCGCGCTGTAAATCTTTACCTTTGGGCGAGGTGGGTTCCATGAACAAGAATAACTGGTCGCCAATGATGGGCGTTACGGGATGAACGCGTGGACTTCCGTCCGCGCGCAGTGTACCTAGATAGGCCACTCCACTTTGAAAACGGCTTTTACCAAATGCGGCAAATTCAGGGGCTTGTTTTGCGAATTGTGCCCAACTGGTCATGATTTATCCTTTACTGCTCATTGATCTCGTGCCAGACGATGCCGATTGATATACCTAGCCACTTTTCTTTTTCTTGGCTTTTTTCTCAGCCTTTTTGAGATTCTCGGCGACTCGAAATTGAACCATGCGGCCAATTAATTCCAGTGGCAGGGGTTCGTTATATTGGAATTGCACCGATCCTTTTGCGCCTTTATATACGGATAATTCGTCCTCAAAGGCTTTAATCGCGCTGGGTGTGGGATAAAACCCAATATGATTTTTGCCAGCCGAAAAATAGACCAGGTTACCTTTAAGCGCGAAAGCAGGCATTTGATAGCTGATTATTTCTTCAGCATCCGGCGCAGCAGCTTTGACGGTTGCCCGTACCGCTTGCAGTAGAGCCTGAATCGGCTCAGGAAAGGTGGCGATGTACTCGTCAATAGACTTAAAACCAGCTTTGTTGCTTTCCATGATTGCTCCTAATTCTTTTGATAGGAGAAGTGTAGTCCGGTTTTTAAAGTCGAGCCATTGACCTGTATGAACGGTCACTTTACAGTTTCAAGTGCGCTGTGTTCACAAAATACGGTTTCCATCGCGGCAAAAAACGCCTTGGACAGCCGTATAAAGTCAGCTTCGCCTACTTTGATTTCATCGCCGACACGATACTTCAAGATCGACTTGGTTGGGTCAAGTTTGATGCCTTTATCGGGCAGCAGCTTGCTGTTGTTATTCAGCAGCGAATTGCAGACTACCCGAACCTCATTAAGCGGATTGCCATCTTTGCCTTCTATTATCCGGCTTCTATGTACAAAGAGCTGGTCGAGTACGAGAATCATGTTATTAAAGAAAATGGGTTCAAACGAGTCGATGGCAGAATCAAGCGCGGTTTCTGGGGTGCTTGTTTGTATTCGGGCCGTTTTAATGAGGTGTTGATACGCCGAAATTTGGGCATTTACCCGGGCGTGGCATTCGTCAATGTAGTCTTGGGTGTAGCTGTTCATGCAAAGCATAAGATCTCCAATCTATAGTGCTTAATCTGAGCAAAATACCTGTTACCGATTAGTCATTCTAGAAATTGAGCCAGCTCATCCATCCGCTAGCTGCATTTCCTCATTCATCGTGTTGGTATCAATGACCGGTCAGTCACCTGTGAGAGAACCGGTTTAATATCAACGATAGGTGTTCCGTCGATGGCTTCGACAGGAGCAACTCTTAAACGCGCTCCATCAATCTGCATGACCGATACTTGATGGAGTCCGATAGGGTTGGGTCGATCTTGTGAGCGGGTCGCAAATACACCTTTCAAGGGCGAATCCAAGCGCCCGCGCGGATGAACCTCTAGAACGTTTCTTTGGGCACGGTGAAGCCATGTCAGAACGATCAACGAATCGCCCACTCGGATGCCAGATAGTCCCTGTGCAACGTGGGGTGTGAGTTCTAGCCATGCTTCGTAACTGCCTTCATCGCCTTGCAGGGGAGCGTTCGTAAGATCGGTTAGCTCGGAACGTATCACACCGATGGGTTCAATCACAAAACGGTTTTCAGCCATTGTGCAGCCCTTCTATCACTATTCGTTATGGGTAGCGATTAAGTAGTTCATCAAGTTGTCGTTGAAGATAAGCCCGTTCGGCGCTGTTGCCACACAGGGTAAGCGCTCGCTCATAAGCGTCGGCAGCCGCTTCACGCTGGTTCGTTCGACGCAATAAATTGGCACGGGCAGCGTGATACGGATAAAACTCCTCCGCACCTTTGATGCGATGCAGCAGCAGCAAACCCTCAGTAGGACTTTGTGCCATTGCTACCGCTACGGCGCGATTGACCTCGACGACTGGTGAAGGCATCATCATCACCAATGTGCCGTAGAGGGCTGCGATCTGATGCCAGTCGGTCGCGTCAGGAGTTGCTGCCTCAGCGTGGAGTGCGCTGATTGCAGCCTGCACTTGATAGGGACCGGGATCATAAAGCGTAAGGGCCTCGTCCAGAACCGCAATCCCCTCGTCAATTTTGGCCTGATTCCAGCGGGTGCGATCTTGATCATCCAGCAGGACGAGATCGCCTGATGGGTCCAAACGGGCTTCACGGCGTGAATCGTGCAGCAGCATCAAAGCTAATAAGCCGCGTGCCTCAGCGCTTTCAGGCAGCAAATCGACCAGCACACGGCACAAACGAATGGCCTCGGCACACAGATCAGCCCGAGTGAGCGAATCGCCTTCAGTGGTCACATACCCCTCGTTGAAAACAAGGTAGATCACTGCCAGCAGCGCGTCCAGGCGTTCCGGTAACAATTCGGCAGGAGGCACACGGTAAGGAATGCCTGCATTGTGGATTTTTGCGCGTGCGCGTGCTAATCGCTGTGCCATCGTTGGCAGCGGCACCAGAAAAGCCCGTGCGATTTCCGGGGTGGATAATCCACCCAGCGTATGCAGCGTCAGCGCCACCTGTGCCTCTAACGCTAAGGAGGGATGACAGCAGGTAAACATGAGTTTGAGCCGATCATCCGGGATGAACTCCATCTCGGTTTCCTCCTCCGCATCACTCACTTCGTTATCCAGGATGACTTCGTTGCGTTCTTGCGTGGCGGCCCGGCGGATGCGATCAATAGCGCGGCGTTTGGCGACAGTCGTCAGCCATGCGCCGGGGTTGTTCGGCACACCGTCGATTTGCCAGCGTTCCAGCGCATTCACAAGCGCATCTTGCAGCGCATCCTCGGCCAGTGTGAAGTCTCCAAGCTGGCTGATGAGCGCTGCCATAACACGCCCGTGTTCTTCGCGGAAAGTCTTTTCGATCTGTGCTGCTGCCGTCATGAGTTAATAAGAACCCGCACGGACTATTGCGCTCCACTCCACAACGGACGGACCTCAATCGTGCCCCACTGCGCGCCCGGGATTTTCGCGGCCCAGCTCGTGGCCTCGTCCAGATCTTTACAATCGACGATAAAGAATCCGCCCAACTGCTCGTGTGTTTCGGCGAATGGGCCATCTGCGATGATGGTCTTGCCATTCCGGACACGTACACTGGTTGCGTCGGTGACCGGTGCCAGCCCGTTCGTGTCTATGAGCACACCAGCATTTTTCATGTCTGTCGTCAACGCTTGCCACTCTTGCGCGGCGGCCTGAAATTCTTCAGGGCTGTATTTGGGGACATCCGCCTGGTTGCCGTAAATCAGCAGCATGTACTTCATGAGATTGTTCTCCTGTTTGCGATTTTGCCTAAACAATTACGAACCTGATTGTTCGCCAGCAGTGTGCCTGATCTGTCCTCAGCTTGCAGCTTTCTTCACCAGCGCGATGATCTTTGCCTCTACGGAGGCGGTCAAGTCCTTTAGCGCGAAGGCAACCGGCCAGAAGTCGCCATCGTCGAGCTTGGCTGAGTCGCTGAAGCCGAGCGTCGCGTATCGTGTGTTGAACTTCTGCGCGGGTTGGAAGAAGCAGACAATCTTGCCGTCCTCGTTCGCATAAGCAGGCTGCCCGTACCACGTTTTTGGCGAAAGATGTGGCGCACTGGTTTTGATGATCTCATGGAGTCGCATAGCCATAGCCCGCTCAGGTTCCTGCATCTCGGCGATCTTCTCCAACACAGCGTTTTCTCCGTCTGCCTTCTCCGCTTCCGCCTTCAGCTCTTTGGCGTGTTCCTTCATCGCGGCTTTTTCTTCAGCTGTGAATCCCTTGGTCTTTGTACTGGTCGCAGGGCTGCTCTTGACGGACTTCTTTGTTGGTTGGCTCATGGAATCCTCCTCTGATATTGCCTAACAAGATTAATTGGATGCGAGACGAGCAATCACGGTTGTTACTGAGTCAGCCCAATAATGTTGCCGTCAGCGTCTTTGACCACAGCAATGAGCTTGCCACCCCCAACATCCTTGATGTCTTCGACAGTGGTTGCGCCAGCACCGAGCAGCGCTTGAAGGCTTTGTTTGATGTCGTCCACTTGATAGTAGGGGGTCATGCCGTGTTGGTGACCGTGGGGGTCCAAACCGATGTCCTGGCCTCCAACCTTGTAACCCACATAATATGGCGCATCCGCATAGGGTTCTACACCCAAAAGCGCACTGAACAAGGCCTTGGCTTTGGCGAGATCCTTGACTGGATAAATGACTGTTTTGACACCTTGATTCATGATGAACTCCTTATACACTTCTAGATTATCGGCTTGTTTTGCCTTTCTATACAAACGTCGTGCAGAAAAGTGTCAGGATGACAATTCCACAGACGTTCTCATCATTTACTCATCTATGGACGTTTTAAACCGGTGTTCAAGTGCCTTCTATGGCTCGTTCAATGACGGCTTTTCGCTCAATCCAGGGGATCGCCAAAGACCATGCGATAAGCGGGATGAGGCTGACAATTCCTGTCCCGATGACAATCGTTTGCACATCCACCCCAACGAACTTGTCCAGTACCCAGCCTGTGATGATGATACTGACCACGCTGGATAGTTGAAAACCTGCCGAGTCGAGCGCAAACAGCCGTCCCAGAAATTTATCGGGAACCGTTTTTTGCAGAATGACCGAACTGTAAGTCCAGTAGATCGAGCTTCCCATCGCTTTGACCAGCAGACCGAACGCCGCTATGAAAAGGTTGGGCGCACCGCCAAACACAAACCATCCCAATGTGATGCAAGCGTAACCAAGTGATATATAACGCCGCATCACGCGCACTGAATCAGGGTTGAAACGGTTGAGTAAAATCGGTCCGAGGACAGCACCGATGCCAAAAGCCGCATAAAAAATCCCTAATGAGCCTGTGCCGTTTTCGCCGATGACAAAGCGTTTGGTGGCATATATCGTCATCAGCGTATCAAGGCTGCCGATACTGCCACCTAGTTTTATCAGGAGCGTGGCAGCTGTGGCCGGTCGTTTGGCGATATAGCGCAGCCCATCAATGAAACCGAGTTGCGAAGTCGAATCTGCCGTTGGTACTTTATCCTTGTCGCGATTCATGTCCGGCGTCCCCGCCATATGAATGGAAGCGATGAAGAGGGCGGACAGCGCGAAGCTGGATGCATCAATCACCAGGGCTGTACTGGTTCCAAATAAGGATGCGACCGCGCCCCCAAGAGCTGCGCCTGCCGCCAGCATCACCGACCATGTGGCGCTGCCTAGAAAATTGGCCTTAACCAGATCATCCGGATTGACCAGGCTGGGCATCATGGCCGAGCGGGCCGGTTCAAACAAGGCCGACAGCGAGAACTGTAGAACGGTGAGGATATAGATAAGCCACAGGTGACTGGCATCCGTGACGAGTAGAAACATCAGTACGATAACCACGCGAACACTGTCACTGACGATCAAGAGCCGCTTGCGATTGAGTCGATCCACTAAAACGCCCGCGAATGGCCCCACGATCAACGGCGGTAAAAACCGGGCGACCAGGAGCGCACTGACCGCCACGCCTGAGCCATCACTGTAGCGTGCGACCAGGCCCAGCAGCGCGATCGTGCTAAACCAATCGCCGAGCAAGCTGACAGCCTGAGCTATCCAGAGACGGGTATAAGCGGGATTGCGGCGTAAGAGCTGGATATAGGCGTACAAATTAGTCGATCCTTTGTTAGTGTCAACGGGCGGCGTTCAACCACGCCAAACGTATTATCGAGATGTTTTCAGTGGAATAAATTATACTGCCCCGTTTTGGGGATTGGTTGGTATCCATCAAGAAGTCTGTACTTTTGAACAGCTATGATGTGAAATTCATGATCAGACGCTGCTAGTCTGATATTCCATTAGGGATATGGCTTACGGTACCTGAATAAGCCCGCTAATATTACCATCAATGTCTTTTACCGATGCAGTGCGCTTACCGTCACCGGGTCCCTAGTTTGTTGCAAGGGGTGTGTGCGTCGTTTATCCGCTGCCCTGGAGCAGCAAAATCAACTCGCAGCCCCGATTCCTGCAAAATTGTGCCGGAATTAATAACGCAAACATATTAAGAGGCCCGTAGGCGAACGGGCTTTTTTATTTAGGCGAGTCGCTGCGCTTGCTTCAAGATCACGGCGGATTGCAGTGAAACCCAGCGCGCCGTTTCGGTGGCATCGCCCAATTCACGCCACGTCCGCTGGCGGAATGGACTGCTTCCACGCCAGCGACCATTCGGCAGACGTTGGCCTTCCAGCCAGTCGAGCGCAGGTTCGACATCGGCACTTTTGAGCGCATCCAGTTCTGCGAGTACACGCAGCGTAAACAGAATGTCTACCTGATAAAACAGCGGAAAATTTAGTTTGAACCACATCGGGTGGATTTTACCATTGTCCGGTACTGGATAATTGGCTGTGACGAGATTATGAGACTCTAGAAGGAAATGCAGGGCATCCAAAATAGTCCCAACAAGTTTGGTGTTGGTGGCCGTTTCGGGCAGCGCAGCTAATCCCCACAACGAACGTACAACGCCCCAGGCACAACTCTGGTTGCTATTCACCCGACATTGGCCGCACCCATCAGTAAGATCTTTGACCACATATTCCAGGAGTATCCGGGTACGCGGATCATCAGCCCGTCCGGCATACAGGGCATAACGGAGTACATTGCCCCATAAACATGAAAAGCCATGCCCTTCCAATTTGAAGTGCTGGTGTATCGAATGGGTGGCAGCGTTCAGCATATAATCGACGCCCTGCTGGAAGCGTTCATCGGTTGGATCAACACACAATTCGGTCAACAACAACAGACTCCAATGGGTGCTGACGTATTTAGGTGTGTAATAGCTGTGTTCGTTTGCCCACTGACCGGATGGTGTTTGTTTGGCGAAAATGGCGGGTACGATGCCCCCGGCCATGATGGCTTGCTGAGCGGACATTACCCGGGGATCGCCCTCCGTAAGCCCCAATAAGTCATGCAGGGTCAGATAGCGTATTGATGGGATTTCGGATTTAAGCAGCCAGTCTACAAGATCGGGTTGAGGCATGTTCTGACCTCCGTCTACAAGCTCAGGTCATAAATGAATTCATTTACTGATGCAGAATCTCGTAAGTTTCTAGAAAATGAGCAATGGTCTTCGAATTACTCCCTCCCTCGTTTACGGCTTCACGAGACGACACTTTTACAGTCTAATGAGGTTTTTTCCCGTAGGGAAGGCTCTGAGAGCCTTCCGCTTTTCCCTAAATCGACCAAAACTGCCGTCTCCTGAACGTTTACGGGGTATGGGTTTTCTCATTTCTTTCGAGAACTCACATGAGCATCGGGGCTAAACTGTTGGCCCATGTGCGAATAGCCGCCCAATCGCGGTGATCGCCTTCTGACCACACACCCATTGCCACACTGATACGAAAATTAAGGCGGTCTTTAAACGACGGCACTTTGCTGATGTCCAGCGCGCCAGCGAATAAGCCTTCACTGACGGGTTTGACCAGCCTGCGTACCGGTTCTAACCATTCGGCCACGGCACCGCGATAATCACCAATCTTCATAGCCAGCGTCATACAGACCAAAAAATCGGCAAAGGGTTTTTGCGACAGTTCTTTCTGATGCGCTTGTACAAATTGGATGGCTTCGGGCAGCCACTGTTTGGCTTGAATGGCGCTGCCAGCGACAACCGCATCATAGGGCGTAAGGTCTTTGACTTCGCTCATGGGACGGACATCGACCTGTGCGCCACTTTCAGTCAGGGCTTTGCCGATGGCTTCAGCGACACCGACGGTCGATCCAGTGCGGCTGGCATAGGTGACGAGTATTCTGTTTGGCATGATGATCTCCTTAAATGGTGATCGACTTTTGGCTGAAGTGGGGTTGAAGGAGGCTGCGGTGCGCGAATCCAAATAGAACGATCCCTTTTGGACTTAGATCTATTGAGCGTAACGCCGTTGATCGTTCGTGGGTGGTGAGAGAAATCACCCTATAGCGGCGATAAAGATCATCTCACGGCGTAACAGCGGCTTACTTCCCGGCGACGATTACAAAGAGATTGGCAGATTCAGGACTTCCAGTGAGGGATGGATAAAACATCACCTGCTTAAAAGCGCTTAACAAATACCGGTATTCATCATCCGTGTAGGATTGGAGCATATTGACATAGGACCGCATCTCGCCCGAATTGGCCTCATAAACATAGTGAAAGGTAACGGAGTGATCTCCTTCGTACTTTGATTCCACCAAACACAGGTAGGGTTTATCCGAGAAAAGTCCTTTTTCCGCCGTATGCCACGAGGGTGTTTGGTGTCCAATCCGATAGATTGTCTCAGCCGGATGAACTTCCAACAGCAGCTTGCCAGCCGGTTTGAGGGCGGCATAGGCTTTGTTCAGGATGCGCTCCGCATCTTCGGGCGAAAAAGCGTTTAATTCGCCGTAGATAAGGGTTATGAGATCGTACTCCTGACCATAATCGAGATCGAGAATGCTGCCTGGAACATACTCGCTTTCGGAGTCGTGTTCGCGGGCATAGGCGATGGAGGCAGGCGAGAAATCGAGTCCTTTACAGATGTGACCGCGCGCCGTGAAACGGCTGGTGTAAAAGCCGGGTCCGCAGCCCAAATCTAAAATTCTGGAGGGCTGACCTTTGAGGATTTTACGGTCAATCCATTCAACCTGCTGGTCGATGATGGTCAACCGGCGGCTGGCGAGGTCATGGCTTTGGGCGAGATGTTCGGCTAACATACGGCGGCTGAAATCGGGATCATGCCAGGGGATTTTTTGCCATTCCTTGGTGTCGGTGTTTCGGTTGATCAGTGCGGTGAACACGATATTTACCTTTGTCGGGTGGTGAAATATACCGTGATTATGCCTCGACTTGTCCGCGCACACGATAGAGAGCAAATTGGTCATCGAAGCCTTTGATCTGCGTTTCGAAGATTTCGGCATTAAAGGCCCCGCTGTGGAGCAGACCATCAACTTCGGGGTCGTCATAGACATCTTTGGAGATGACCACATCCTCGCCCGATGAGAAGCCTTCCAAACGCGAGGCTTTGTTGATGGTCGAGCCAAAATAATCCAGGCGGTCGTTGAGTGTCACGGCGATACAAGGACCGTAGTGAATACCGGCTTTGAGTTTGACGGGATGATGACCGAGCGCATCGGTAAATTGGGCTTGAGCGCGGAGCATGGCGCGTAAAGCCGGTGCAGGACGCGAGAAAACCGCCATGACCGCATCACCAATGGTTTTGATGATAGCGCCACCTTCGGCGTTAATAGCTTCCTTCAGCACATCGAAGTGATCCATGACCAGGCCGAAAGCAGGTGCATCGCCAATCTGGTTATAGAGGCGGGTCGAACCGCGCAAATCCGTGAAAACAATGGCGAGGCTGCCGACGCTGATCTGCTGGCCGGGGCGCAGGGCTTCACTGGCGAAGAGATCACGGAACATCTGTAAGACGGTGACTTCGGCTGCCGTTACAGCGTGGTCGCTCCAAGCCAGGCGTTCAAGGATGAATAACTGTTCCTCATCGGTGCTGTTTTTGAGGCGGACGGTCGGTGTGCTGCTGATGACGACTTCACCTTCCGGCCAACCATCCAGTTTACTGGCGCGCAGGGTGATGTCGGATAGGCCGTTATTGGCGACGCGTACATATTCCCCACCGCGTAAACCCAGTGTTCGCAGACGGTAGCGTCCATTTTCGAGGACAGGCGTAACCGTCCGTTCGGCACCCGGGGCAAGTAGCTGCTGCACGACGACATGCGGTGTGGTTTGCGGCCCGGCGATGCAAAACTCGGCCTTCTGGCTTTCGCGGATAGAGGGGTTGGGATGGAAGCTGAGTTCCACCGAGCGCTCAAAATTGACTTTGAAATCCATGTTGCAGGTTTCGCAGTGAACCTCACTCGAAATATCACCGAGGGATTTGCCAATTTGGGGCGTTCCGCGACAGCTTGGACACAGGACATCCCACTCCATTTCGAGCAGACCGCGCCGGGTCGCCATCAGATGATGTTCCAGTACGTCACGCCGTTCCAGGCCCCAATTATCAGCCAGTGCGTAGGGCTGCATCTTCGCGAGGGTTAAATCGTCGCCATTTTCGACGAGGCCGCGCAGGTGGTGGATAATGTCGGGGTTTGCGCCCTCTTCTAGCAGCCGGTCACACAAGGTATTGAGCCGTTCGCGTCCACCGGGCATAAAGTCGGCGCTGACGGGGAGATCAATCAACGATTTGCCGCTGACAGCGATGTCATCATAAGCGCGGAAGGTACGGGCGAAGGCGCGGGCGCTGAGCAATCCGACCTGCGCCGGAATAGCGACCAATCCGAACAGGTTGCGCGGAGTCGCCCGGACCTCGTAGGTGAGTTCGGTCGAGCCATCGGCTTGCGGCGTGAGTTCGGTTACGATGCGCATATCAGCTACCGGCCCGCTGTGATAATGACGCATCACACCATAGCGGAAAGGCCGCACCCACTCGAAGGGTTCTTCCTCCCACTCAATGGCGATACCCAACCGCACGAGGCGTAACTGCCGTCTTGCATTGTTGGCTGTCGCTCCTGCCTTTTCGATGGCTGGCACACCCGTATCGCGGTTGAAACGGTTGGTATCCGCCACCAGCGGCCAGAGGGTTTCAGGGCTGGCGCTGAGATGCCACTGCCAGCGGTAATGGAATTCACGAAACCATGTCGGTTGGCGTACCGGTTGAGGAGTCTCGTCAGTTTGGGTCATGGCGTGCGTTTCACTGTAGGCTGCGCGATTCATCATGAGTGTACCTAATTTTACTGCTGATCGGTTGTTGCTGGTGATTAAACTGTATTACGACAGGGCATTTCGTTACAGATCAATCACTGTTCACTTTCTGCTCAATTGCTCATTGAGCAGTGGAGTGCTAGCAGGTGCAGCGCATAATAAAGTAGATTGTCATCACCCGCGATGAAGTCAGCCAGAAATGACATCGGCCAGGATGTGTATCGCCGTTTCGATGTCATTGAGGGGTGCGAAACTGTAAGCCAATCTTAAGTTGTACTGACCATCGGCGGGATTGACGAAATAGCTTTCGCCAGCCCCAACCAGAACATCACGCGCTGATGCCTGTGCTTTTACAACAGCGCCCGGGCGTCCTTCAGGTAGTGTCATCCAGACAAAAAATCCGCCGGACGGATTTGTCCACCGCACCTGTGAAGGCATGGTACAGCTGAGCGCGGCCAACATGCTGTCGCGGCGGGTCTGGTAGAGGCGGCGGATATGCCCAAGATGAGCGTCCCAATAGCCCAAATGGCAGTACTCAGCGACGATTTGTGCGGCGAGTGGATTGGAACCGCCGCCCATAAGAGTCGTCCCACAGTTCACAAAACGTTTTACAGCATCGGCATCTGCAACAATCCATCCCACGCGCAAACCGGGGGCGATGGTTTTTGAAAAGCTGCCAATTTGAATGACATTTACACCATCCGCCAATGAAAAATATGATGGCGGAACGGTTGTCTCGAAAGCAAGGTCACGGTAGACATCATCTTCGACAATCGTCACGTCATACTGGCGCGCCAGGCTCACAATCTCCTTACGGCGTTGTTCGGTGGTGGTGATGCCTGTCGGATTATGGAAGTTGGGGATGGTGTACAACAAACGGGTTCGGATGCCCTGCGAAACTAAAACCTTCAAGACTTTTTCAAATTCAGCGGGCATGATACCGTCATGATCGATGGGAACGGCGTGAAGCTGTACCCCGTGATCGCGGAAGACATGCAGTGAATCGGTATACGTGGGTGCTTCGACAAGGACGGCATCGTCGGGTTGGGTGTAAAGGCGGGCAATCATATCAACCGCATTAGTTGAACCGGCAGTAATCATCACATTTTCCGGACGGATTCCAGCCTGTTGTTCGCGGTTAATCCGGTTCACCAGATAATCGATCAGCGCCGGATTGCCCTGTTCACTGCCGTATTCCAGCGCATGATAGGCTCGCGGGGAGGCCATGACGCGCTGAACAGCCTCCTGAAATGCGGGCGTGTTTAAAGTCGATGGATCAGGATGACCTAGCCAGAGCGAAATGGTCCGGGCTGTCATCCCCTGCGGCAGAACGGCGTTATCCATAAGTGCCTCTGATGGGTGCGTCATTTAATGAGCATGATTTCCGACAAGTATATCTGCGGATTTACAAATTGCGTGGATTCGGTCGGCAGATGGCAGTGTGTCCTGTTATTAATGGTGTTTAGAGGGCGACATCGACTTGCTGGGGATGACCGTCCTGACCATGCGCCAGTGCCTCGCAGATGCCAGAGAGCAGTTGAACGGTCATACGGTGCGAACTAAAGTGAGACGGGCCGGGGCGACATTCTAAAAAGTCGAGGAAATGCAGTTCGCGGGCACGTTCATTGTGACCGAGGAACGACTTATCATCATTATAATCGTGGCGTGCTTGCTGCCCGATGTTGAAGCTCTCGAATGGTTTGCCACCGATTACGCCGCTGTTACGGTAAATATCGACCTCAAAATGGTCTTCATTACCCGCGCCTTCGCTGTCTACGTCGCGCTTGCCGACCTCATAGCTTTGATAGGAATGCACCTGAATATTGAGCAGATTGCCAACCTGCAAATTCAATCGTTCGTGGCGCACACGCCCGTTGCCTTTGTAAACATCACTCGCCTGTTTCATCCATGAACGGCGCGAAAACGAATTCTGCTGCAAGTTAATCGAGGTGGTCGTCACCACCACATCATCGCGCTTGAGCTGGCACATGACGAACACATCCTGCTCGCCGAAGGATTTGAGTCCCTTCATGCGTTCAGGGGTAAACCATGCGCGAGGGAGGTTGGCGTCAAACAGGGTGGTGTAGTCTTCCTGCGTCATCTGGTTGAGGAAGTCATAAGGGCCGAAACGGCGGGCTACGATCTCGGCTTTGTTCGGACGTTTATTTTCCAACCGCATATTGGTTTCGGCTAACCACGCGAACAGATCAATGAAGTGGTAGCCGGAGTGCATGAGCTTGCCATAGCCATATTTATAGGGATGATTCTCACGTCCATAAATTTCTTCCGGCATAACCCACATGCCATCACCATGATAAATATCCATGTACGAGACAGGAATGGGATATTTGAGGACAAAATCCTCCAGATAGTCTTTAATGAGGCGATAACCGGCATGGCTGCGGCGCTGGGCCTGTACGATAAAGTTTGATTTGGAAATGTTCAGACAGCGTTCTAGATCGCCATAATCGGCGTAGACCTGCCGCGCGGCGTGGACGTCTACCGAGGAACCGGGAGGCGCGGTAATGGGCTTATCCACCAGCACGTGGATGTTATTCAAGATGGCCCACAGCGCGTAAAACTTATGCGCGCGCGGTTCGGTGGCGATGATAATACCGCTGACATGGTGTTTGCGGCTGAGATCACGCAGCATCGCCAAAAGTTCGTCGCCCGGTGATTCATCGACGTTCTGATTATCGTCGATGAACAGAAGCTGTTCCGGTTGCAGACTGCGTCCTGTTAAGTAATGCTTGATTGAGTCGCTCTGTTCGTGGCGGTCAATCACCAGCAGCAGGCGAATGTTGTACTGCGCGGCGTATTTTTCCAGCAGCGGGTAATAAATGCGGCGGGCATGAGGGCCTAACCCTGCCAGCACGATATTTTTGGTCGGTGTCATCCGTCAGCGGCTCCCAACATGATTAAGAATATCTCTAGTGTAGGACGAATTAAGCAGCAAGGTTGTTCAGAAATCATTGCAGCAACCACGGATGCGCTATTTGGAGCCGTACTGGTAGGGCCAGCACCACATTAAACGGTGGAGGGTCAATTTTCGTGATAGCTGAATTTGCTGCTCCCTCAAATTTGTATTTGCTCCCCCTCCCTGACGCTTCGGGTCACGAGACGACACTTTTACAGTCTTGTGCGTTTTTCTCCCGTAGGGAAGGCTCTGAGAGCCTTCCTCTTTTCCCTCAATCGACCAAAACTGTCGTGTCGTAAAGACGCTTCGGCCATCAGCAGAGTGAGCCTGCGAACGTTGCTGATGTGGGGCTGGGGTCGTAATTGTCCTCCACCACTTAACGCAGTCCTGCCGCCTTAATCTCATTTGCCATTTACTGAACATCTGTGCTATTTTTATCTGGTCGGCTTCTATTCAATCAGCAAGGAGGCATCATGAAATATCTGCTCACTTCAGGAGGCATCAAAAACACCAGTATCCACAACGCGTTGGTCGAGCTGCTTGGCAAACCAATCGCCGAATGCAACGCTCTCGCTATTCCCACCGCTGGATACGGACACCCGCACGTCAAACCGTTCAGGGCATGGCGTTTCATCAGCGGGCAAGAACCCCAATCCCCCATGACCGAGTTGGGTTGGAAGTCGGTGGGCGTGCTAGAGCTGACCGCACTGCCCAGCATTGACAAAGAACGTTGGATCTCATGGATCAGGGAGACAGACGTCTTGCTGGTAAATGGCGGCGACGCCCTGTACCTCTGCCACTGGATGCGGCAGTCCGGGCTGGCAGATCTCCTGCCGTCATTGCACGAGATGGTCTGGGTGGGGATGAGCGCCGGGAGCATGGTGATGACCCCGCGTATCGGGCAGGACTTCGTTGGGTGGAAGTCGCCCACCGGCAGCGACAGCACACTGGGTATCGTCGACTTCTCGATCTTTCCGCATCTGGATAACCCCGATTTGCCGGAAAACACGCTGGCTAACGCAGAAAAATGGGCCGCCGAAGTACAGGTACCGGCGTACGCGATTGACGATCAGACCGCTATCCAGGTAGTCGATGGAGCAGTCAAAGTCGTCTCCGAGGGCCATTGGAAACAGTTTATGCCCGCATAGATTGGTTAAGATGGGATTGCGCGGCTATTGAGAAATCGGTTAAAGCCGTTGATAATAGCCCCATTTCATCACCTTGATTGAGGAGCTAGCCGCGTGACTTCACCTACACCTACACCCAAAACCGATTATACTGCCGTGATTATTGCCTATATCAGTTTCGTGGTGCTGGGTATCCCCGGCGCAATGCTGGGTATCGCGTGGACATCCGAGCAGTGGCCGTCGATACAAAAAACCTTCGGCTTGGGACTCGATGCGGTCGGCGCGTTGTTCGTAACCTCTACCATTGGCTATTCGCTTGCCAGCGTGTTCGGTGGGCGTTTGTTCGGGCGCTTTAACGCATCATCCATCTTTCTGGTCGGTTCATTGATCAGTGCGGTGGCCTACCTATCCTATGCCTTCTGGCCGTCCTGGTGGTTAATCGTCGTCACCGGGGTTGTGGCGGGTTTCGGATCAGGCATGTTGGACTCAGGTATGAACATTTATTTCGCAGCCGTTTTCAATGCGCGGCTGATGAATTGGTTACACGCCAGTTTTGGCATCGGCACGGTGGTAGGCATCTGGATGATCCAGCAGGTATTGGGCGCAGGTGGCAGGTGGGAAACCGGTTATATCATCGTGGCAGGGGCCTATCTGGTGGTGGCGGGGTTGTTTCTGGTCACACGTTCGCGCTGGGTGAATGTGGGGCGCGGCTCGCATGAAGAAGGAACGCACGCGGGGATTTCGGCGCGGTCAACGCTGCGCCTGCCGCTGGTGTGGATCGGGCTGTTTATTTTTATAGCGTATGCCGGATTGGAAGGGGTCGGAACGCAGTGGACATTCCCCCTGTTCAATAGAGGACGGGGCATTGATCCGGTGACAGCCGGATTATGGCTCGGTATTTTACAGGCCAGTTTTACTGCCGGTCGTATTTTCTTTGGCATCATCCTCCCCTATTTCAAACCCAGTACACTGATCCGTGCCTGTTCCGTTTTACTGATCACCACGACTCTGCTGTTAATCATCAATCCGATTCCCAACGCGGCGTTTGTGGTACTGGCCGTCTACGGATTTATGCTGGCCCCAATCTGGGCATTGATGGTCACTTACTTGCAGGAACGGCTTGGCCCGCTGCATGGCGCGAATGCCATCGGTTTCGTGGTGGCAGCGGCGGGATTGGGCATTGGTGTCCTACCCGGCCTGGCTGGTATTCTGGCACAGCGCACCACACTCGAAGTCGTGCCGGTGATCCTGTTCGCACTGTCGCTTGCGATGGCGGGCTTGTATGAAATTACGGTCAGCCGTCGGCTGCAAGCGCGGTTGTTACCCGCATCGACCTAGTTTTTCTGGCAGCCTGACACTATTTCGGCAGCACCACCCTAAATGGTGGAGACTAATTTCTCTGATGCTTACAACTCACAGCGACCTTTAAAAGCCTTTAACGCCCCTCCCTGACGCTTCTGCTATCAGCAGAGTGAGCCTGCGAACGTTGCTGATGTGGGTTGGGGTGGGGTTTTGACCACCCTCCACCACTTAATTTCACGAGACGACACTTATACAGTCTAATGAGTTTTTCTCCCGTAGGGAAGGCTCTCAGAGCCTTCCGTTTTTCCTCAATCGACCAAAACTGTCGTCTCCTAAAGCCACTTAATGCAGCCCTACCGCTACTTCATAATTGGCCTTAAAGTACTATTTTCCTAAATCTCAATTATAAATTAACTCTCAATTGATGAATCCGCTTTATAGTGGAATCAAGCTAATTGAGAGCAAGTACCACATGATCCGATTGATTTATGCAAACCGCTTCCGCCTGTTTCACTATTCCTACATCGTTCTCCTCTTCCTATCGGGATACTATATCGCGCCGGTTCGGGCAGTTGATGAGCTTACCCTGTCCTTGACGGGCAACAAGCAAATCCATGCCAATCTGCTGACCTTAGAAACCTTTAGCCACCAGGATGATTGGGAAGCGTATTCAAGCCCCAAAGGGGTTGAACTGGGCATCGAAAACGGTGTCTACCGCATGTCGAGCATCAGCCAGGGCTATGTATGGGGGCTGAATAAAGAGCAGCACAGTGACGTGGTGCTTGAGGTGGACGTCACGCCGATGATGCCGGACACCAGCAACGCTTTCGGTGTGATGTGCCGCGCCGATGAATCGGATAATGGCGATGGCTACTATTTTATGATCAAAGGTGATGGTTATTATTCGATCAGTAAAGGTGAAGGCCAGGACATCAAGCCGCTGGTCGCGTGGAAAGCCTCCGATGCTATCCATGTGGGCATCGACAAAAATGCAGTGCGCGCTGTATGCCTCGGGGATTCTTTGGCCTTATACGTCAATGATAAACTGCTGATCGAAACCCATGACGATACGTACACATCAGGCTATGCCGGTTTAGCGGTGGCCGCAGCGGCCAGTGGCAGCGATGTGGCGTTTGATAATCTGGCGACCTACACAATCACCAATCCCTAAACGCCGCCCCTGTATTTTCTCCCGCCATCGCTTGCGGGCTATCAGCGAATGAGTCTGCATCAGTATATCCATCAAATTGCCTCAGAATATCCACCTTAGAAGCCATTTGAATATTCGGATTGCAACATTCTCTATGTCACATGATCTCTGACGGGATGTTGTTTTGCTCCCTCTTTCTCCATGCAATGGGGAAAGAGGGTTGGGGAGATAGGGGAGCATTGGTATTATGCAAATGGCTTCTTGGATCATCAACTAGCGAATTCATGCGTGACTTCCTTTAACTGTTGCACGTCCCGCATCGGTGGGTTACCAAAGAAACTTTTATATTCCCGATTAAAATAGGCAGCATCATTGTAGCCCACGCGATAGGCCGCGCCTGCTGCATCAAAGTTTTCACTGAGCATCAAACGCCGCGCTTCCTGCAACCGTAGCTGCTTCTGAAATTGCAGAGGACTCAGCGCTGTGACTGCTTTGAAGTGATAGTGGAAAGTGGACACACTCATCCCCAATTCTTGGGCGAGCTGTTCGATGTGCAGGGTTTGATCAAAATTCTGTTGGATACGCTGAACGGCTCTCGCAACGACTGGTGTATAGCCTCCCGTGACGGCTAGATGTTGAAGCCTGCGACCCTGATCACCTCTCAAAAGTCGAAAAATAATTTCTCGTATAATCATCGGCATGAGCATCGCCGCTTCATCAGGTGCATCCACAAGCCGTACAAGCCGCACAACCGCATCCAATAGATTCGCATCCAGGGGGCTAACGTCAACGGCTCGTGTATCCGCCACTTTTCGCTGTGATTGGTAGTGACCTGCCTCAACCATGACAGAACTCACAAGCTGGGGATCGAGATCAAGACGCAGGCTGAGATATGGATGTTCCCTCGTTGCTTCCAGAACGTGGCCTATACAGGGCAATTCAAGCGTCGCTAAGAGATAGTTGAATGGATCATATCGATACCGGCTGTCCCCCATCAGAAACTCTTTGCTCCCCTGAGCAATCACGCAAAGCGAGGGTTCGAGTACGCCGTGAAATTTCTTTAAAGGCACAGACGCGCGCGCCAGATGAAGACCTTTGAGCGGCTGAATGACACCATCTTGACGAACTATTCGGGCGATCCGATTAATGAATTCTTCCCGATTGACCTGTAAGCGCTGTAGCTCATGTTCCTGCTGATTTACGACATCCATATGGGTTTCTTCAAATTACGCCTATCAATGACCGTAGAATTATACAATCATTCCGGATAATTCTCCAATCATCATCGTACATTTTTCCCTAAAATAGATTTATTGAAATATGAATATAAAGGAGAATCCTATGTCAACCATCCCATCGGTTACATTAAATAACGGCGTAGAAATGCCATTACTGGGGTTTGGTGTCTTTCAAGTCGAAGATCTCGCCGTATGTGAACAAGCCGTCACGGATGCCATACAGGTTGGTTATCGCCTGATCGACACAGCAGCGTCTTATGGCAACGAAGAAGCCGTCGGCAAGGCCATCAAACGAAGTGGTGTAGCGAGAGAAGACCTGTTTATCACCACCAAACTTTGGATTCAGGATGCAGGGTATGAGCCTACCAAAAAGGCATTCGAAAGATCACTGGCGCGTTTGCAATTAGAGTATTTGGATTTGTATCTCATCCATCAGCCATATAGCGATGTGTACGGGGCGTGGCACGCAATGGAAGAGTTGTACCGCGAAGGTCGGATACGGGCTGTTGGGATCAGTAATTTTTATCCGGATCGGGTGATGGATCTGATTATCCATAATGAGGTCGTTCCTGCTGTGAATCAGATTGAAACCCATCCCTTTAATCAACAAATCGAAACTCAAAAGTTCCTGGAGGAAAACAAGGTTCAAATTGAATCTTGGGGGCCTTTTGCGGAAGGCAAAAACAATATTTTCCAAAACGAGATACTCCATGCTATTGCTGACAAACATGGAAAAACGGTTGCCCAGATCATTCTCCGCTGGCTGACCCAACGAGGAGTCGTTTCTATTCCCAAGTCCGTTCGTCGGGAACGCATGGAAGAGAATTTCAACGTGTTCGACATCCAACTCAGCCCTGAGGATATGACGGCAATAGCGACGCTGGACACCAGAACCAGCAGCTTTTTTGATCACCGTGACCCCGCAATGGTAAAGAGGTTAGGTGAGGCAAAACGTACAACTTAAATCAAAAATCACCATATCGGACATCAGCTTGTCATCCAGATCGTCAGTGTCTGGGTGACTAAGGCACTACACTAAACGGTGGAAATATTTCCCAGCCGAAAACAGCCATTTTTGCACCCGAATTTCGCATTTTCTCCCCTCCCTGACGCTTCGGTTCACGAGACGACACTTTTACAGTCTTATGAGTTTTCTCCCGTAGGGAAGGCTCTGAGAGCCTTCCGCTTTTCCCTCAATCGACCAAAACTGTCATGTCGTAAAGATGCTTCGGGGAGGGGTTGGGTGTGGGGTCGGACACTACTCCACCATCGATAAGAACAAAAATTCTATCACATTTTTCTGGTTTTGATCGTTCGAGCTTGGTTTCATCTTCCAAACGTTATCTTCATAAATGCCCTCAAAACACCCCTTTTTGACCTGTTCCACCTGCAAAGCAGGTCAATCATCGCAGTAATCTTCGTAATAATCACCTGTTATCGCCTGTTTATCAGATAAAACCCACTGTCCTCAACAAAAAAGCCACAGTCCATCTTCTGAACTGTGGCTTTTCTCGCTGTCTATCTTCCCTCGTGCCTTTTCTTTTCTCAGTACTGTCTTCTCTATCGACTTACCCGTCCGTCAAAATCGCATCCACCGCATTCGCCAGTTCACGCAGGTTGCTCACTTTGTAAACCCCGCTTGAAACCTGTGCATACTGGTGCATATCGCTGTCACCGGTTCCCCATTGCCCCGCTGGCTCAGGACAAAACCACAGCATCCGTCTTGCATGACGCTGCATCTCCTGTGCAATACCGATTTGCGGATTATTATAGTTGTTGCGACCATCGCCCAGCATGATAACCGTCGTCTTGCTGCCAATCTTGCTCATATGGTCACGTTGGAAGGTCTTAAGTCCATTACCCAGATCAGTGCTGTAATAACCCGGTGGATTTTCATAAAGCACCTGCTGCACCGCTTCCTGCGGCTGTTTCTCTTCAAAAATCATGCTGATGTCCACAATATCGCTGATGAAGATGAAGCTGTCGGTTTTGGCAACCACATCCTGTAGTTCATACACCAGCGTCAGCAAAAACTCGGCACAGTAACGCATTGACGTACTGATGTCGCAGATCAACACCAAACGAGGCTTAACATGATGTGTATGGAACTTCATTTCAATCGGAACACCACCGTAGCGCATATTACGCCGCATCATCTTACGTGGATCCATCTCACCGGCATTAGCCCGTCGCTGACGTAACGAAGCACGGCTGCGAAGACGGGCCGCCAACCGCCGGATTTCATCACGAATCGCATCAACCTCGTTCTGATTCAACTGCGAAAAAGGCACATCCAGCAAATCAGGTTTAGGATCAGGTTCTTTGTCCGACATCCGTTCGGCCAGCGTAGATCCCGCGAACTGTGAAATTTGCTCGGATAAACCCTGAGCATTCTCTTGAAGCTGTTGGCGCAAATCTTCCAGCGCCTCATCGCTCATGCCCATCGCTTCCAGTTCTTGCAGCAGTTGCTCGATCAACTCTTGAAGCTGCTGCATCCCCGCCTGGCGATTCATACGCCGCTCGAACCACTGGCGCTGATACATCTCACTGCCTTGGTTCATGCCCGCCTGTTCGCCCATCTGGTCAAGCTGTTCTTGGCTGAAAGGACGGCCTTCTAGCATCTGCCGCAGCAAATCTTTAAGGGCCTCCATATTGCCCATCAGCGATTGCAGCGCATCCTGCAATTTCTGTTGATCTTCAGGAGTCAAGTTGTCAGGAATATTGTTCATCGGCGGCTGATTGTTGCCGAAGAACAACGGAAAAAAATACTCGAATGTGCCTTGGTCACGGGCTTCTTTAACCAGTGTTGCCCGTAACGTCGAACGGAAGGCATCCCGGTTGCCCGCGCCAACCGCTTCTACGCCGAACATCGCGTCCTGACTTTCCGCCAGCGAAATACGCACACCCGCCGCACGCATCGCCCGGATAAATTGCACCATACGATTGTCCATGTTGGAGATACCTCATCTAACCAAAGCGGACGAAGGTTTCTGATGATTGCTCATAACTGATAGTAGCGCACATGGGGTCAAAACGAAAACTGGATGAAGGGGCAGTATGCAAGGGGTGGCGTTTCACCACCCCGATTGCTAATCGTTGTTTAATCTCCGACAGTAGCGGCTTCCAATAGTTGTATGTTTTCATCATCTTCAAGTAAGGTAGGATCAGGCGTATGTAGACCATACTCGTCGAAGAACGTCCGCACTTCTTTTGCGTTGATCTCGCCTTTTTCCAGCAGCAAATCCACCAGTGAATTGACGATATGCCCGTTCGCACGCAGCGCCTTGCGGCATTCCTGCAGCATCTCTTGGAACTTGCGCTCCATCGCCTCATTCATTTCCGGTGAAGTGTTAAGCATAAGCTGGGTGCCAAAAGGTGTTTCTTGAGGACGTCCCACCGTACCACCCAGCGGGCCAAGAATACCCGCCATCGCCATCGCCTGAAGGATATTTTGCACCGATGTTAAATGCCGCTGCACCATCACCGTTTGATTAGGTGCGCCACAGAATTCGATTTCAGCAGCTTTACCAGCCACCAAGACTTTCAAATTGCTTTCCATCTGCACTTTAGACCACATGCCCTGATAGGTATCCTGTGCTGGATAATGGGATACATGCCCGAACAACTGCCCCTGCCGGATAATGGTGATACGGGCAATCCGGTGATGTGGCATAAAGAGGCGCAGCGCTACCGCATAGCCAGCTTGATAATAAGCCAGCCGCTTTTTCGCCTCTGGTGACATATGTTTGATCGGTGCACGCATACCCATATGATGTTCAGGTTGTGCCAACCGGAAATCGTCATAGGTGATGTAAGCCCGTCCGGCGAACAAAGCGTAACGCAGCGACTCGTTTAAGAGATATTTGATGTCAGCCGGTGTATAACCGGGTGTTTCCGTTGCCAGAACCGCAGGAACCATACTGTCATCATGCGCCATCTTCTGAAGGTAATACTTGAAGATTTCAATGCGGCCCTGCATATCAGGAGCATCCACACGTAGCTTCTTATCAAACCGCCCCGGACGCAGCAGCGCCGGATCAAGTGACGCGACACGGTTGGTTGCACCAATAACCAACACGCGGCGTTCCGGCTTCGGCACATTTCGACGCAAAATCAACTTGTAAAATCGCGCTCGCATAGAAGCCCGCCAACCATGTTCGGAGCTAAAGCCATCCATCTGCACCAGCAGCGTACTCAGCAAGCCCATTTCCCCGCCCATACCGGCTAAGGGATTCCCACGCGCCGTTTGGCCACCGGTGCTGCTCACACCACCGCGCGAACCAACCGTATCAATTTCGTCAAGGAAAATGACAGCCGCGCCATACATCTTGGCCGCACGGCGCGCCTTACCAAACATATTGATAACTTTCAGCGAGCTTGTTCCCATGAACATGCCCTGAAGCGACGACGTATCGACGTAATAGAAGGGCACACCGGCTTCGGTGCTGATGGCTTTCGCCAGCCACGTCTTGCCTGTACCTGGCGGCCCTTCAAGCAATACACCGGTTAAAGGTTCACCACCGGCATCCTCGAAGGTCTTCACACCGCGCAGCAGAGTTACGACCTGCCGCGCCTGTTCTAGCAGTTCAGGTTGTCCTTTGTAGTCGGCAAAGCTCACGCCTTCCGTACCTGGCATGATCTCGTAAGTGCGAGATTTACTCAGGAACCAGAAGATGGCGACGAACTGCAATACGATGGTGAGCATGAAGATGCCAACCGATATGGTCACACCAAGTATCGTCAGCAGCAGCCGCATGACGCTGGGAACCAGCAAGCCAATAATGAAAACAGCCAGTAATGTTTTCCATATCCAACCGCTGCGTAAGAAACGGCTCACACGGTTGGAAAGTCGGTTATGACGATCAACCAGCGTGTCTTCATCTTCCCAGTTCCACTGTCCCTTAGTATTTACAAAGGGTTGATTGGGTGCATTTTTAACATTGGTCATGCGCTTGTGCCCCCGGTTACAGTTTCGATTTTCTTGAAGGGTTCGAGGTCAATCTTCGGCGTGTACAGGCCGTATTGGTCAAAAAAGGCTTCGACCTCATTGGCGAACAACTCTTCTTTTTCCAGCAGCAGTTTAATGAGCGCTTCCCCCATATCCTTATGCAGCCGGAAGGAAAGCCGCACTTCTTCTAACACACTGCGAAAGGTATTTTCCATTTCTTCAGTCAATTCGCCGGAGTAGTGCATTCCTAATGGGCCGAACATACCCGCGCCCGCCATCTGAGAAATCACATAGCGTATCGTACCAAAATCGCTGCCATCACCCCAACCCGTACCAACGCCCAGAGTTTGAGAATGTTCACCCACATATTCCAATTCACCTGCTCGTCCGCCCACCGAAACCCGCAGCCGACTCATCAGGCTTTCATAGGTATTGATGATGTCGTGATCTTCAATCGCGGGATACGACAGCACATAACCGTGCGCGCCGCCTTGCCGGATGATCGTGATACGGGCAATACGGTAAGATGGCCTAAACAGTCGTATCGCCAGTGCGTGACCAGCTTCATGGGCAGCCAGGCGGTAGCGATCCTCTTGGGTCATGTTCTTAATTGGCTGACGCAGCCCAAACTCATGTTCGGGTTGTGCTTGCCGAATGTCGTTGATGGTAACGCTGTCACGCTCATCAAACATCGCATAACGCAGCGCTTCGTTGATCAGATGTTTAATATCAGCGGGTGTGTAATGTGGTGTTTCGGATGCCAACACCAACGAGTCAATGGTTTCGTCATGCTTGAAGCGCGTTAGATAGTAATCAAAAATGTCACGGCGACCTTCCAAATCCGGTGCATCGACGCGGATTTTCTTATCAAAACGCCCTGCACGCAGCAATGCCGGATCAAGCGCCTGCATACGGTTGGTCGCGCCAATCGTCAGTACACGGCGTGTAGGCTTGGGAACTTTACGCCCCAATATATTCTTGTAGAACCACGCTTTACGCTTGGCCCATGCGCTGTGTTCAGCGTTGAAACCATCCATTTCTACCAGCAGCGTACTAACCATACCGCTGTTGCTGCCCATACCAAACATCATCGGCAGGCGGTTGTTATACACGGCGTCCGAATCTTTTTCATTTGTCGCCACACCTGACCGCGAACCTATTGCATCAATTTCGTCGATGAAAATAATGGCCGCGCCGTAGTCTTTCGCGGCAGTACGCGCCTTTTTATACAGGTTCGACACTTTCATCGGTGCAATACCCATAAACATCGAGTTTAGTGATGAAGCATCAATGTAGAAAAACGGAACATTGGCCTCAGTGCTGATGGCCTTCGCCAGCCATGTTTTACCGGTGCCGGGAGGCCCTTCCAGCAGCAAACCATTCAATGGCTCGCCCCCCGACTCTTCAAAGATACGCACACCGCGCAGCAGCTTAACGATTTGTCGCGCCTGTTCCAACAGTTCGGGTTGACCACGATAATCATCGAAGTTGATGCCTTCAGTCGCTGATCCCGGCCAAATCGTATAGGTACGGGCATTACCCAAAAACCAGAAGATCAACGCGAATTGCCCGATGGCTATCGTCACGCCGATTAAAAGTTGTAACAGGGTGCGTGTGAGGTTAGTAAAATCAACGGAGAAATTCTGTAAAATCGCGGTCGCCATCTGGTTGAAGAAGCCCAGAATCCCGCGCATCACCGAGGCGTCCAGCAGCATGGCTGCCACCAGCACAATAATAATTAAACGGGGAAGTGTGAACGTGCGCTGTATGCGATAGCGAAGCTTCTGCCGTTCCTCGACGCGGGTTTTTTGTTGCTCCCATGCATAGGTTCGGCGGGGCTTTGCGAGTTTGTTATTTGCATCCGGCTTAACGATGCTCATAGGTCAATTATCCTCAACTCTGAACAACTTACGGTAAGCGTTATTCCGCAGAGGCCCTAGCCTCCGCCTCAGCCAGAAGGTGCTAATTTCGAAAGCATAAACACTGGGTGGTTAGGTGTACCATTGTACAATTCGGGTGATGAGGGCTGGTCGTAAGCCAGTTTCCCATCGGTAATCAGGTTGGCGAAGTTTTGCAGGCTGGGTGAACCGCTGTCCAGATAAACCAGTGCATCACCGCGTGCAATCGTGGCGGTCGCACCGATCACCCCATAAAAACTAGGGCCTTTATCCAGTGTTTGGACGCTGCCGGGGAACACCAATGCCACTTTCAACGTTTCATCACCGATGCTTTGCTGCATAATGCCACGCCACGTCAGTTCGATTGCACGGCGGAATTGATTGAGTGCATCAAGCTGGCTTAAGCTGGGGTCATTCACCATTAAAGCATATACCTGGAATTCGTGTTTATTCAAATCGTTGCGGATTTCAATAATATCGATGGTGCCACCCGAAGCAGTCTCAATGCGGTCCGCTACACCATTCAGCGCCGGATCGGTCGTACCGGCTTTATTTGCCATCACCAATTCAGTGGTTTCGACCAACCGGTTTTGTGCAGCATCACCGGTATCTTGTCCCGAAAGAACTTTAAGACCGGGTAACACGCTGCATCCTGCACCTGCTAACACTGCCATCACCAAAAATGCTGCGAACCGAACATTCCATTTCATAGGCTGTTTCCACACACTTTCAGCATGTTACTTTAAGGTAGTATACCGCTTTCACTTACAAAGTGTTCAAATTCTCATTAAAACATTCTACTCTTGAAACGCTTTCCAAATCATTTTTGGATGTTCCTATTCAGCAAATTCTCACCCAAAGGCCAGTGACCTGAACGGGCAGTAGTGATTTGTGACTACTCGCCACCTCACATCATTAGATACAATGATGCGTCATGAACCCGTCATTGGCTGGAGTATTGAAAACTGAAATTCAGCGCGTCGCAACGTTACATCTTGCCGGGCATCCTATTTTTGGCGTTGGTGCTGCGGCTTGCCCAAATTCTGCCCTTGGATCGCACTCAGATCTATACCAATAAGGGCGGCGATAGCTGGTGGTATCTGGAAAATGGCTTCGATTTAGTACGGGGGCAAGATCCGGCTGTGCTGCCGTCTGGCCCCATTTACCTGCTGTTTGTGGGTATTCCACAGCGTATCACTGCGCCCGAAACCGCCATCTTACTCATACGGCTCCTGCAAGCACTGATGAGTACCTTGACCTGCTACTTTGTCTATCGGCTGGCATGGACAATCAGTCGCGATATTCGGGCAGGGATAATCGCGGCCGCTGTGCTGGCGCTGTCCCCCGCCTTCATTATTGAAACGGGTCAAATCTTAACCGAAACACTGTTTATCTTTTTGCTGGCAGGCGGTCTATGGCTGTATGTCGCCACTATTGCTGCCAATCCGGCAGATAAGCCGCTGCGCCTGCGCCAATTGGGTTGGATAGTGCTGGTTGGTGTGATCTTAGGCATCGCCACCCTGACTCGGGCAGTATTGTTAGCCTTTCCCTTGGGCTTGGTGATCCATTTATTAATGGTGTACGGCTGGCGTAAAGGTTTACAACTTGGCCTGATTTTAATCGTGGTCTTTGCAGTCACGCTCTCACCTTGGACGATTTATAACCGGATCAAATGGGGGCAGACTGTTATCGCAGCGCAGGGCTTTGCGGCCTTCTTATTCTTAGGCGCAACAGACTCAGGCTGGCAGGGACCGCAGCAAACAGATAACTCACTCCAGCAGCAATCCGGTGTGCCGCTCTCTACTGACCCCAGTGTACAGCAGCAAAACTACAGCAGCAGCGCGACCAATGCTATCCTCTCTGATGTGGGCGGATGGCTTAAGAGCCGTGTTGCGCAGCTTTCAAACGCCATTTTGCAACCACATGGCACCGTATTCTTTGCGGGTGAAAGCCTCAAAGATATGACCTCACACTGGCTGAATAATGATCGTAGTCTGGGCGGCTTGCTGCGGCTTACTCAGGGCGACAGCTTTTGGCCGAAACTGGCAATCTATTTGTTTCACGACCTTGGCATGTTAGCAGGACTCATTGGCATCTGGCTCTCACGCCGCAGTTGGCGCTTGGCACTGCCTTTGGTCGGCCTGGTTGCATATTTCTTGCTGGCACATTTCATCTTGTACGTCATCCCGCGTTACCTCTTTCCGCTGGATATGGTGGCGTGGGTATTCGGGGGCATCGCCTTTGCCGCACTCATGCAGCGTGTGTTGTGGCGCACGGTTCAACCCTCTCCCTTGGTTGAAAAGGTGAGCTAAAATACACACGCATAAACCCGTTCACATCAATGATATTGTCTACACGCTCTAAAAACTAATGACTATGGACTATCGACTAAAATGACTACCATTCTCGGCATTGAAAGCTCATGCGACGAAACAGCGGCTGCTGTCGTCGTTGATGGACGTACCATTCTCTCCAATGTTATCGCCACCCAGATTGATCTTCATGCGCGTTACGGCGGCGTGTTCCCCGAATTGGCATCCCGCGCCCATGTCGAAGCCATTAGCGCCGTAGTTGATCAGGCAATGGTGGATGCAGGTGTTTCGTATGACAAGTTGGATGCCATCGCCGTAACACGTGGGCCGGGGCTGGTTGGATCACTGCTCGTCGGTGTGAATTATGCCAAAGGGTTAGCACTAGCCACGGGTAAGCCGTTACTAGGGATCAACCACCTTGAAGGACATGTTTACTCCTTGTGGTTAAGCGAACCCCAACGTGAAATACACTTTCCGGTATTGCTCTTGATCGTCTCAGGCGGTCATACCGAACTGCTGCTCATGATTGATCAGGGACGGTACCAGCGTTTGGGCGGCACACTCGATGATGCGGCTGGTGAAGCCTTTGACAAAGTCGGACGCATGTTGGGACTGCCCTTTCCCGGTGGACCAAATATTGAACGTGCCGCCAAGATGGGCAATGCCACCGCCTTTAAATTTCCACGCTCCAAGCGTGACGAAAGCTACGACTTCAGTTTCTCCGGTCTTAAAACGGCCGTTATGCGTGAAGCAACCGTCCCCCACATGGGCGCGGATGGCAAAAAACGCGGTCCCGAAAAGAATCCCAAAGTACGCTCTGATGTTTCGGTCAACGACGTCGCCGCCAGCTTTCAGGATGCGCTGGTAAGTGCGCTGGTCGAGAAAACAGTACGTGCTGCCAAAGAACATAATGTGACCGAAATTTTGATCGCTGGTGGAGTCAGTGCCAACAGTGTCCTGCGCCAGCGCTTACGCGCGGAGAGCGAATTACCTGTGCGCTATCCACCCTTAAATCTCTGTACCGACAATGGAGCGATGATCGCGGCAGCCGGCTACTTCCGCTTTGAGGCCGGTTTGCGTAGCGATCTCGATCTGGACGTGCAGCCCATGTGGCCGCTCACCAGTGACACCTACAAAGAATGAATACCACCCTAAAAAGGATGCTCAACCTTTTTGTGACCACTGGATGTCACCGGACTATCCATTTGCGGTGTGCGCTTATATCTGTACTCAAAAACTAAATGCTGCGAACCGTTGCGATGTACAGCGTCTCGCGTTCGACACTCATTGATCTGCCCGCCGAGAAAGGTTTCGTCAATGACACAGGCACCACTCCCATTGCAACCGAAATCATGGGTGGGCTTTTTAGCCGAACGTAAAATCCCTCTTATCGCATTGCTGGTCACAGTGGGAATATTGCTTGGGCTGATCTTTGGCCCAAACAGCAAAGTCGAAGAACAGGCGATGGCACAGCACTATAAACTGACCTTAGCGCAAGGTCAGTTACTGTACGCCATATTGACGCTTGTGTGCTTTTGTGTTTTTTTGTTTGCGCCGCGCCTGCGCCTCCTTCTTACACATCCCATCGCGGTGGGGATTATTTTGTTGTTGACGCTTGTTAGCAGTTTCGCGGTTGTACGCCTGACCGCGCCGGATGTAGGCTATCACTTAGGCCTATATCCGTCCCGCATCTGGTGGATAATCGCCGGGATAATTTTCCTGAATGGTCTACTTGTAATCGCTTTGGGTATTGCTTCCGGTTTGGCCTCCAAATGGATATATCGTATCGCCTTGTTACTGGTTGTAGCAGCGGGTGCGATCATGATTGTGCTGTATGTGGTCAGCATCGGCAGGTACAAAAATATCGAGGATTTCGACGAGCCTTGGATGGCGACCATTGCGACAAATTACGCCCAATATGGCACTATGGAATCGACTTATGGTGGGCCGCAAGGCGATCTTTTTAGTCCTCGTTATTACTTACTGATGGGCTTGTGGCTGCGAACAGTAGGTCAATCAGATTTGGTTGCTCTGCGCGCTTTTCCGACGTTGGTCGCTTTATTGACAACCATTTTGGTCGGTGTTTTTCTATTTCGTCTACCCTCTTTAAACAATCTCCAACGAACCATCGGATTAATGGTCATACTGGGTTCAATGCCATTTTTATGGTCAGCCCACAACCTCCGCCCGGAAATAGGTTTGGCAGCCTACAGCGCCCTTGTATTGATAACCGCTTACCGTTTCTTCAACACATCCAATGCCTCACGATGGTGGCTCGTCGTAATGGGTATATCACTATATATTGGCCTTGAAACTATTCCCACCTACGCTTTCGCCTTTGCCTTCGTTATTGGACTCATTATCATTATTCACGCCTTTCGCTGGCCGCTTAAACGCCTCCTATGGAGAGAAGTAGGGGCCTATCTCATAGGCTGCATTGCTGGGGCAGGAATTTATGCACTCATTCATTTCTGGCCTCTAAGCCGGTTAGATGGATTACCACTCTATTTAAAGATTTATTCCTATACAAGCACCGGACGATTTCTCCAACCCACCTGGTTATTAAACGGTATGGCGTTAATGAATGCCATTTCGCCGATTGAGATTGTGCTGGTGGCTGGTCTGCTCATGTGGATCGCGTGGCGAAGTCGTGGTACTGACCGTTGGATCGCGGCCATTTTTTGGGGTGCTGTTATAACCGCTTTTTTCCCTTGGAGTGCCACCGTAGGCTATCTGGCGTTGCTTGCTCCGTTCATGGCTTATTTTGCTGCTCGCTTATCAAGCACACGTACAGCAGCAGCAGTCACCACATTCGTACTGCTTCCCGCGCTCATTTCAATGCCCATCTATGATGTGATGGATAACGTAACCAGAGATCAGAACCTGCGTTTTACCAATGCTGCGGCCTTTCTGAACGATAAAATCCCCGAAGGAAGCAAAATCGTCGGTCATGACCAACTGTGGTATGTACTTCACAACAATCGCACTTATATTGGGTGGCCGGGGGTACGTATCGCGGCTGAAATTAATAGCTCGGATTTCATTCAGGCTGTCCGCTGGTACAAACCGGATTTTGTGATCTGCCAGGTGGATTCGTCAGAATGCCAATCGCTCAATTCATCAGCGGATTTTGTGCTGTGGTTTGAGGCGGACGTTCAAGATCAGAAATTTGAAATACTGCGCCCTGCATGATGCTGTACACGCATCGCTTAGCGGTATTGAAATCTGTGGGTGCTGATTAAACATAGGGATTACTAATGGCAACTGAAACATTACAGCGGAGCAGCACAACCTCTAGGTTCTCCCTGCGGTTTGTCCGAAATGAACTTCTCATTATCACACTGCTGGTAGCATTCCTTATTATGACGTTACTCAGTGTGCTCATCGCTTGGGTGGTCATACCGGAGATGGTTACCTATCTCGTGCCCGATCAGCGTGTTCATCTGGACTTCGCTAAGAATATGTTCGCCACAGGCGCACCGCCCATCGCCCATTTTCTTTATCAAGCCTTGATAATCGGGGTACATCGCATCATCCAGGATCCGACTTGGTTATTGAGCGCCATCTTAGCGAACTTACTCCCGCAAATCGTCACAGTGGTTATCATCTATTTGGCCCTTAGAGCCTGCTTTCAAGACGTTGAAAAGACGTGGCGACCGGCTCAAAAATGGATTGTACGCTGTATGTGTGCGGGGCTTGCGCTCGGCGTTTTGATCGCTGAACCGCTTTATACACTGCTCACGGTGGTCAATGGGCAGCCGAATCAGATTCTCCTGGGTTTTGTACCCCCTACGACTTATCACAACCCCACCATAACCATGTTGCGCCCGTTTGCCGTAGCTTTATATTTTCTGATTACGGCCTATGTGCTGCCAGCTTCAAAACCTCCCCTTAAACGCGCCACCTCCGCTTTTTTGATCGGGCTGATGATCGTTGTCACCATATTATGCGGATTAAGTAAACCGAATTATCTGCTGGCACTTCTGCCTGCCTTATGCATCTGGTTAGCATGGTCAGTCTGGCGCAAACAATCGGTCGGTTGGCGCTATGCACTGATTGGCGTATTACTGCCTACCGTTCTGATGCTTGCCTGGCAATATGTCTTCACCTTTGTAAACCCTACCCAACAGCTGGATACGGGCGGAGGGCTGGCTTTTGCCCCATTTAAGGTTGTCTTACACATCAGCGGACCCTCGCTCATGATTATGTTCCTGCGGTTCGGTGTCTCAGTTTTATTTCCAATTGTGGTTTATCTCCTCTGGTGGAAAAGAGCCATACATAATTCAGCACTCAACTTTGCGTGGCTGACGTTCATTTTAGGCGCGTTCCTGATGTATTTTATAGCCGAGACAGGCGTTCGCGAATATGATGGTAACTTTTTTTGGAGTGCCTATATCACACTCTTTATCCTGTATGTAGCCTCGGTGCGATTTGCTTTTCAAATGTGGTTGGAATCACCACAATCGTCCCGGCTGCGGGTTGATTGGCGTGTCGCATTTTTCATCGTGCTTTTTGCCGCACACATCCTGAGCGGTATCTCTTACATTGATTGGCTCAACCAGTGGTTATACTGGACGTTGTAAAACGATTTTGTCTGCCGATATTGATGTGCCTAACTAAAACCTTCGCCAAATGGTGCAACTTCTTCCTTGCCAACATTCTTCAATCCGACTAACATCACATCTATTACTGACCATAAAGGAAATTCCCACGCATGGACTACATTGACCTCCGCAGCGATACCGTAAGCTGGCCGACACCCGAAATGCGTGAAGCCATGGCAAACGCCCCCGTTGGCGATGATGTCTACGGTGAAGACCCGACCATTAATCAATTGCAGCAAGACGCGGCGGATATGTTGGGCAAGGAAGCCGGTTTATTCGTATCGAGCGGCACACAGGGCAATATCATAGCCGCGCTCACCCACTGCGGACGCGGTGACGAAATGATTCTCGGGCGTGAAGCGCATATGTTTCGCTACGAAGCGGGTGCGTCATCCGGTTTAGGCGGTATACATCCAAATATCCTTGATGTGCAGCCTGATGGCACATTAAAATTGGATGCCATCCAACGTTCCATACGCTCTGATGACCAACACTTCCCGCGTACCAAATTGATCTGCCTCGAAAACACGCAGGGAACCATCGGCGGCATTCCCATCACTGCCGAATACACAGCACAGGTCGGGGAAATCGCCCACACCAATCATCTCAAACTGCACATTGATGGCGCACGTATTTTCAACGCGGCGACCGCGCTCAACACCTCCGTTAAGGACTTGGTCGCTCCTGCCGACAGTGTATCCTTCTGTCTTTCTAAAGGCTTATGTGCACCTGTTGGTTCAGTGCTCGTCGGCTCGAAAGAATTTATTCACGAAGCCTACCGCACCCGCAAAACGCTAGGTGGTGGGATGCGTCAGGCAGGCATCTTGGCTGCCGCTGGCCTCATCGCCCTGCATAAGATGACAACACGCTTGCAGCAAGATCACGACAACGCTTGTTTGTTAGCCGAAGGGGTCGCCAAAATCCCACACATCAATGTTGATGTCAGCCGTGTGCGAACCAACATGTTTTTCTTCGATTTGGCGGACGATGCACCCATGAGCATTGCTGAATTACGCGCCCGTCTGAAAGACGAATATAAGGTGCTGATGGGCGGCTATACAGGCATGCCCAACCGTGTTCGCCTCGTCACTCATTATTGGATAACGCCCGAAAAAGTAGACATCACTTTGACGGCGCTGCGTAATCTACTGGCATCCTAAGCACTATGCCGACCTTCTATCCCGATCCGCCACCCTCTTCCAGCGACGATTGGCGCAATCCGCAGCCGCCGGTACCGCCGCCCATCGTTGATCCTGCTTACCCCGAAGAAGAAGATTGGGAATCACCGTTTGCCAAAAAAGCCGATGATAGTGCGCCCGTAACCTATCGTGGTGCGGCCAGTGATCCGGTCTTCGGCTATCTGATTGCGGTTGCCCTCAGTATCGGCCTGATGCCGCTCATCCCGACAGACCCTGCTTTACGCTACACCCTCATCTGGGCGGTTATGGCCGGTTTCGGAGTATTGGCCTGGCTGCTGGGCAACAGTGGGCGCATCTGGATGGACACGCCCGAAAATCTCGGTTGGGGTATCATTTTCGGTCTGATATTAGGCGTGCCGTTCTTGCTCTTTGGTGGAACTACCCTCCAACAAACTGCGCAGCGCATTTTCACAGGGATGAAACCGGGTGAAACCTTGGCTTTCCTGATCTTCGTTATGCCAACGGCGGAAACTTTATTCTTTCGGGGTGTGTTGCAGGAAACCCGCCGCTTCTGGTTGGTAGGTGTGCTGGGTACAGTCTGGTCGATGCTGGTATTCTTCCCCATGATCGATGCACCGCGCTATCCGGCTGTGGCACTAATCATCGGAACAGCACTACTCGTAATGAATATGATGTACTGCTACGTGCGCCAGCGCAATGGATTGGCGGCGGCCTGGCTTTGCCAGATTGTTGCCAGCTTGGTCTTGTTGTTCCTACCACTTCTGTAACCAACTGACCTACAACTACTTCCCGTATCTGTGCGTATAATGCGTATTACGACGCGCCACTTTTAATACCATCGCGGGGAGGCACTCATGAAACGGATTTTCAGCATCATTTTGACCTTAGTTGTCATCGTAGCGGTCATACTGGCAACACTCTATTTAGCCAGCCAGTGCGTTATCCCCGGTGTTTGCACCAATAAACCCTCATTTACCGCCACCACGCTCTTGACCAAAATCCAGTCATTATCTGCATTGACGACCACCCGTTACACCTTTTCGACCATCGTCACCACCGAAAGCGACATGCCCGATTGGTTAAAAGCGCTCTACGGGCAAAAGCAGGTGATGGTAGCAGTCGGCTATATCACCGCTGGCATCGACATGAAGCAGGCTCAGGCGGCCCAGAATGGCGAATCACTCAGTTTGACCTTACCTGCACCCACCCTTCAGGATTGCATCCTTGATGAAAGCAAAACCTATATCGCCGCCCTTGATAAAGGGATATTTGCCCCGACCAATCCTACGCTCGATCAGGAATCGCGCCGCTTTGCAGTTCAACAACTGCGTCAAGCCGCCGTGAACGGCGAGATTCTGACTGAAGCCCAGAAGCAAGGCCAAACAGCCGTTACCGAATTCGTCAATCTAGTCGGCGTGCCCAACGTACAAATTAACTTCTCACCAGCCGATCCTAACACACCTCTGCCTGATAGCTGCGCCTAAAAGGGTACTTAATGCCGGATGTTAAAATCTGAAGACTGAAATATAGTCCTGAGTGTTATTATAGAAAAGTACCTTCTTCACTAAGGACAACCAAATGGAAACCAATCTACGGCTTGCATTGATGATTGATGGAGACAATGCTCAAGCGTCCCTATTACCGCAAATGTTGGCCGAGGTCAGCAAGTACGGCACGATGACTATTCGTCGCGTGTATGGCGATTGGTCTGAGCCAGGTCTGAAAAGCTGGAAAGATGTTTTACACATCTATGCGATACAACCGTCGCAGCAGTTTAGTTATACAAAAGGCAAAAATGCAACGGACATTGCTTTGATTATTGATGCAATGGATATTCTGCACGCAGGCAGTGTAGATGGTTTCTGCATCGCTTCGAGCGATAGTGATTACACCCGCTTAGCGACACGCATTCGTGAACAAAATTTATTTGTAATGGGCATTGGTAGACAACTTACGCCACCAGCTTTTGTAAATGCCTGCACGGTTTTCGTATATACGGAAAACCTGCAAGAGATAGCAGCAGATGGAATTAAAATAGAGGTTCCAGTATTAACGACCGTTGCGACGAAAGCAACTGAAACGATTGTCGAGAATCCAAGAGATCCTGTACGCTTGGAAAGTCTGTTCCGAACCGCTTTTGAATTAGCCGTTCAAGAGGACGGTTGGGCAAACTTGGGGTCAATGGGTAGTTACCTAAGGCAGATTGATCCTGCATTCGATCCTCGCACATATGGACACAAGCAACTTTCGCAATTGGTTAGGTCTTACCCCAAGTTTATTGAAGTGCGCGAGGCACAGACCATTGGCGGAACCGCAGCGATCTACATTCGCCTAAAAGCAAAAACTAAGACATCGAAATAGGTCATACACCCTACCCAAAACCTTGAATTCCGGATACTCTCTGCGGCATGATCATCTACACCATCATCGCCAGCCTTTTCTTTGCCTTCCTCACCTTTGGCCTCACAGGTTTTGGCAGCGGCTTAATCGGTATGGCTCTCCTGACACCCGTCCTTGGAGTCGCAACCGCTGCGCCCACGTTCGCCCTCGTAGCCATTTGTGGCGAATGCTTGATGTTCATACGCTACCGCCAGCATATCCAACTGCAATCGATCTGGCGTTTGGCATTGGCCTCATTGATTGCCATTCCCATCGGCATTCTGATCATTCCGCGCCTGAATGAACATCTGGTGCTCATCATTTTCGGTATCGTGGTGGCGGGGTACGGCTGTTACAGTCTGTTCATGCCGCACTTGCCACAGCTTGTCAACCGTCGCTGGGGTTTTGCCTTCGGTTTTGTCAGCGGGTTGTTGACGGGCGCTTATAACAGCGGTGGCCCGCCGCTCGTCATTTATGGCAATCTCTCCAAATGGGCACGCGAGGAATTCAAAAGCAATCTTCCCGGCATGTTCATCCTCAACAGCATCGTGGTCATTAGTTCACATGCGCTTGCTGGACATTACACCCAACCGGTACTCGAAAATGCGCTTATCGGTCTGCCGGCTATGCTGGTCGGTTTACTTGTAGGTTGGTCGTTAGATAAACGTGTGAACCCCGAAACCTTCCGCAAAATGGTGTTGTTTTTGCTCGTGGTCATCGGGGTACGCTTGATCTTGTCAAATCTTTAATGAAGGTTGCAGCTTGCTGACCAGAGACTATCGACTTTAGTGCTTTGTCTGGAAGAAGAAATAATCCATAATATCACGGCTGATGGGTGCTGCCACGCCGGAACCTTCACCGCCGTTTTCGACCATCACCACCACCGCAATTTCGGGGTTATCACGCGGGGCATACGAAGCAAACCACGCATGTGTCGGGCGTGGAACATCCTGCGCTGTACCTGTCTTGCCGCACACACCGATTTGTTGCAGCGCATCATCATTTTTGAACTGGAATTCTGCCGTACCGTAAGGTTTGGTCGTCACATCGCACATCCCTTTGCGGATGACTTCCAATACTTCCGGTTTAATATTGGCGTCCGCGACCGCGTTCGGTGTCATGATATAACTGGATGCTTCGCCGAGGATGCCTGCCTTAGCCACCAATTGCGGCTTATACAACGTGCCACCGTTGGCAATCGCAGCCACCATCCGCACCACCTGTAGCGGCGTAACTTGCACTTCACCTTGTCCGATAGCAATATTAATGGCGTCCGATTGGGTCCAGGGCAAACCGGTATTCTGGATCTTCCACTCCGGATCAGGAATAAAACCCTGATTTTCCGCCAAATCCGTCATGCCTGTTCCCTTACCGAAGAAACGCTGTTGATAGCTCGGCAGGATTTCGGGGTTAACCAGATTGAGTTGGTAGCCCACTTCATAAAAATAAGGATTACAGCTTTGGGTGATGGCGCTCGGCAGTGTGACATGTCCGTGACCACCTGGCAGCCAGTCGTAGCGGGTGAAGTTACCTTCGCGGGTGAAAATCCCCGTACACACATACGGCTGATCCAGCGTATACACACCCGAATCCGCCACCGCCATTGACGACGCCAGCTTCATGACCGAGCCCAACGGATACGCGCCCTGTGTCGGACGGTTCAGCAGCGGACGTCGCGAATCGTTTTCCAATTGCGCCACTGTCGCCGCCGCTTGCGTACTGCCCAGTGACGAGAAGGGCGCAAACGCATTGATGTCGTACGTCGGGTAGCTGACCATCGCCAGTATCGCACCGGTATGAACATCCATGATGACAGCCGACGCACCCTTGGATTGGTCAGCCAATTTCATACGATCATAGTAATCAGCAAGGATGTGTTGAACTTGTAATTGCAGGTCAGTATCAATCGTCAGCCATACACTTTGCGGCGGCGTCGAAGCGATCCGCGTCACCTCGCGCAGCACATCACCACCGGGGCTGACGATCAGCAGTCGTGCGCCGGGATGCCCGCGCAGCGTTTCATCCCATGTGCCTTCAATGCCGCTTTTACCGAGGATCGAGTCAGAGTTAAAGCCTTCAGCTTCGATTTTTGGCAGATCAGCTTCGTCAGGGTAGCCAACTGTGCCGAGGATATTGGCTGCTGCTGTGCCGTTACTGTATTGTCGTACCGGACGGCTCTCAAATTGCGCCGCGCAGGTCGTTTCCATCTGCGTGTGCTGCGCGTCATAAACTGCCGGTTCGATGATGCCCAGATCCATCAACCATGCCGATTGCGAACGGTCGTAAATCTTTTGAAGCACATCAGGCGTTTTGTTCATAGCCGGTGCCAGCAGATTGACGCACGCACCCCAATCAACGATGTCCTGCTTCACCGCATGGACACCCACCACCCGTCCGCTTTGGTCAGCCAGCACGCGCCCCTTATCGTCATAGATATTGGCGCGGCTGGGCACACTCAGTTCCATGCGCAGCTTGCCACCACTTGCCATCAATGCGAAGATGTCACCCGGTGTCCAGGCCACGCGCCATGCACTCGCCGCCTTATCAAATACCAGTTGCAGCGTGCGGTCGGTATCATCAAAGCTGCCCAACATACGCGTATTAAACGTCACGTTATAACTGAAGTTGACCACATCAGCCCGCTGCGGATCGCGGAACAATGATGCGCCCGGCGTATACGTCAGACTGTCGAGCGTCATCGCATCTGCCGCCTCGGTATACGTGGCGACAAACATATCTTTAGCGATGCTTTCCTGTGCAGAAAAAGTAATCGTGTTGTAAAGCGAGTCGAAATCACCGAGTCGCCAATCTTCGAGGAAATTGATCGCCACGTTGGCAGCATCATCGAGTGACGGCGGTTGCTCCATCGAAGCCAGTGTAGGCAGCGGCTGGGTCTGCTCTTTAGGCGCGGGACTACATCCCACTAGCAGCACCAATAAAATAATCAACAGCCTGTAATCAGTAATCCGCTTCACAGTCGATCCCTACAAATACCTTAGTGCCATTGTAATCTTAACTCCCCAAATCAGCTAGCAATGATTAAACTGCCATTTTCAACCTTGGCTACCACCTAACCATTAATTACAAAATTCACAGAAATCTAACGCACATTACGCAACATTACATGTTTTAATAGAGTTCGTGTGTTTCATTGATGTCATTATCGGACATTACATTATCAAAATTATCGCACACATATCGAAACAAAGGTCGTGAGCATATGGGATATGAGTTGAGTTGGGTAATTCCTTCGCGCGTATTGTTAGTTGAAATTGAAAACGTCTTGCCGACGGATGAGACGATTCGGCTCATTAATGAATGTCATGCTTACGTGAGTAGTGGGCAGGCACCCGTACACATCCTCATTGACGCAACCAAAATAGTCAACGCGCCGATCAATTTTCAGGAACTCACCCAACTTTCAAAGTCCATGCAAAATCAGGACATTGGTTGGTGGGTATTGATTAACCCTGCAAAAATGATTTGGTTCACAGCATCCGTTGTGTCCAAACTGCTGCAAAAGAAGTTGAAATCCGCATATAGTATCCAGGAAGCACTGAGGATTTTGGAACGGGTTGATTTAACACTCGATACCCAGATAACTTTGCCCGTCGCGATGTAAGGCCGTACACCACATGCATCAAACAGGGATATGATGCCCCTGTTTGATTGCCTTGATCACCATGCTGTAGAGTCGTCGATTCACACAAATACTGCTTATTAATTACAAGATTCACGAAAAACTTACACATATTACGCGGCATTACGGGGTTAAATTAGATATATATCATTGCACAATTCCTGCTGTGCGGTGTTCAAATGATTAGTTTCGCGGTCATATTCCGCGACAGAGGTTTTAATCTGATGGCATATGAATTAAGTTGGGTAATCCCTTCACGGGTACTCCGCATCGAACTTGAGAATGAAGTAACAATGGAAGAAATGACTCACTTGGTTGCTGACACGCACACGTATGTGAATGCAGGACAGGCTCCCGTCCACATCCTGATCGACGCAACCAGGCTGTTAAACAAGCCCGTTAATTTTCAAGAGTTCACCAAAATCTCCAAGACCATGTCCAACCCCTCGACCGGCTGGTGGGTACTCATGAACCCGGGCAAAATGGTCTGGTTCGCAGCGTCGATCCTCTCCAAATTGCTGCAAATAAAGCTAAAATCAGCCCAATCGACCGAAGAAGCCCTTACCATCTTAAATCGTGTTGATCTAACCCTCGACACTCAGCCAACGCTCCCCGTCGCCACTTAAACGCGATGGCTAACAGCGAACACGGTTATAACTGCGGCCCGCCACATTGCGATAAGGAATATTTATCGTCCCCAATTCCTTATATATGATGATTCCGTCACTCTGCATTTCACCCGTCAATTTCTCTCTCAACCCCACTGATCAATCTCGACCTAAATAAATCCAAATATTGTCGAAGTATCGTACATCTTTTGTCAAAATACTTTACATTGAGTAGAATTGCACAAAATTTTTAGGGCTTCAGGAGTTTGTGTCATGATTGTCGCAACACCCGAACAAATTCAACACTATACCAGTCGCGGTTGGTGGGGTCAGCAAACCATCAGCGATCTATTCCGCCGCAATGTCCGCATGACCCCGGATGCAGCCGCCGTGGTTGATCCTGCCAACCGTACCGAATTCACCAACGGATCGTTTACCCGCCTCACCTACGCTGGTTTAGCAGCAGCCGTAGACCGTCTTGCGGCGGCGCTCCTGGCACAGGGCGTTGTCAAAGATGACATCGTTATGGTGCAGCTTCCCAATATTGTGGAATTAGTCGAAGTTTACTTAGCTGTGGCCCGCATCGGTGCCATCATCAGTCCGGTTCCGGTACAGTACCGCACCCATGAGTTGCGCCAGGTCATCGGCATAACTCGACCAAAGGCATTCATCAGCACCACCAACTTCATGAATACCAATTATCTGGAAATGCTGCAAACGCTCCTACCCGAATTCCCCAGCATCAAAACCGTGATTGCCGTGGGTGACAATCTGTCCGATGGCGTTCTGTCATTTGCCGATTTGCTCGCGCAGCCGCATGATGCCGCTGTCCTCGATGCCTATGTTCAAGCCCATCCGGTCGATGCCAATGAATGTTTTACGGTATGCTGGACTTCCGGCACCGAAGCCGAACCTAAAGGTGTGCCCCGCAGCCACAACCACTGGATTACCATCGCTTACGCCACCGTCGATGCCGCCAAGCTCGAAGCGGGTTGCACAGTGTTGAATCCCTTCCCACTCATTAACATGTCCGCCATCGGTGGCATGATGGTGCCCTGGCTGCTGACGGGCGGCAAAATCGTCATGCACCAGCCCTTGAACCTGCCTATTTTCCTCCAGCAAATCGGACACGAGCGCGTCAATTACACCGTTGCCCCACCCGTATTGATGAACCTTTTGCTTCTCAAACCGGCGCTGCTCGAAAATGCCGACCTGAGCAGTATCAAATGTATCGGTTCAGGATCAGCACCGCTCACCCCTTGGATGACCACCCAATGGAAAGAGAAGTACGGCATCGACATCTTGAATTTCTTCGGCTCGAACGAAGGCACCAGTTTTGTCGCCGCGCCAGTCGATATTCCTGATCCGTCCGAACGCGCCCGTTTCTTCCCGCGTTATGGGGTTTCCGGTTTTAACTGGTCGCTCCGTTACGCTGAAGGCATCGCCACCAAGTTGATCGACCCCATCACCCACGAGGTCATTACCGAAGCCGGTATTCCAGGTGAAATGGCCATCAAGAGTCCTGCTGTCTTCAACGGTTATTTCGAACGTCCCGAAATGACAGCCAAAGCCTTTGATGACGAAGGCTATTTCTACACTGGAGATTTGTTTGCGATTGACGGCGAAACCGAACTCAACCGTTACCGCTTCGTCGGGCGTCTGAAAGACATCATCATCCGCGCCGGCATGAAGATTGCCCCCGAAGAACTGGAAAACTTGCTGATCGAATTTCCAAAAATTGCTGAGGTATCGGTATTAGGTGTGCCCGACCGCCGTATTGGCGAGGAGCAGGTATTTGTGGCAGTTGTTCCCAAGCCGGATATGCACCCCACCCTTTCCGAAATTGTGGATTTCCTCAAAACCAAAGACATCGCCGCTTATAAGATGCCCAAGAAATTAGTGACAGTGGCGGCATTGCCCCGTAATCCGGTTGGCAAAGTCTTGAAGCGCGTACTAAAAGAAAAAATCCAAACTGCGATGATTGAACGCCAGTCACAGCCTGAAGTCGAAGCCGACGAAATGGCACTACCTGTCTAACATATTCCTCATTCTGCTTGCGATCACGCCGCATTAACAATCTCTGTGGGAAGGTCACAGCCCTTCCCACAGAGAATCGCAGATCAGCACTTCTTATGAAGCAGGTTTACTTTCCGTTTGTGGCACCAACCAATCCCTAACGCTCCACCAACCCGCTTAACAATTCTGCTCCCTCAAAACCGTTAACGCCAACCCTGCCAATGAGTTACAAAATGGTCTTCCAAAATGTAACCCATTCCCTTTCCACATCGAATATCATATCTATGGGGCTTCTGTATTTCTCCCTTCCCCGTGCGAAGCCTCCTGTGGATGATGCTTCGGGGTTCAGGAGACGGCAATTTTACAATCTTATGCGTTTCTCTCCCGTAGGGAAGGCTCTGAGAGCCTTCCGCTTTTCCCTGAATCGACCAAAACTGCCGTCTTGTGAATGCTTCGGGCTATCAGCAGAGTGAGCCTGCGAACGTTGCTGATGTGGGGCTGGGGGTGAGGGTTCTCCGCGCACCTTAACAACCATATCCGCACACAACCGGCACAAAAACACTGTCGCCATTGCTGCTTTTGCTGCATTTGCCGCATATCTTGCTCATTCAGCGATAGTCGCCCTCAAATCCGCCAATCGTTACCAATGTTACGAAAAGGACGTGTTACCGCTGCAATATTTCGAATAGGTATAACTGTTGTGTCAATCTTGACACAAAACGGCCTTCTGATTGATCTAGCACCTCAAAATCACCGTCGCCGTGCCAGCAGCCGGTCGCGCAAACCATCTGGCAAATGGGCGATAATCCGCGTCCCGATCTTCGCATCCATCCCCACCGGATAACGTGTGCGTGGTTTTACAGCGGTCAGCGCTTGCGCGATCACTTCTGCCACTCGCTCCGGCGGCAGTCCTGTTTTGGAAGCTTGTGCCGCGAACGCTCTTGCACCCGCCATGCCTTTCCCGTAGGAGTCCTGCGCTTGAGTCGGCATTTGTGCCAGCAGCCGCTCCGCCGTATGCGTACCACTTTCCCAGATCGGGGTAGCAATCGCCCCCGGTTCAATGCTGACCACCTTGATCCCCCACGGCGCAAGCTCCTGCCGCAGCGAGTCCGTCAGCCCCTCCATCGCGAACTTCGACGCGTGATATGCGCCCAACATCGGCCCTGCCAGCCGCCCGCCAATTGAACTGATGTTGATGATCCGCCCCCTGGCCTGCCGGATACAGGGCAGCAGCGCCTGTGTCACCATCAAATGTGCCGTCAGGTTCACCTCGATTTGGTGCCTGAACTCGTCAATCGGCAGGAATTCTAACGGTGCAGCCACCGCGATGCCTGCGTTATTGACCAGTCCATCCAGACCTTTTTCCCCGACGACCTGCCGCACTGTTTCTGCAAGCTGCGCGATCTGTGCCGCGTTCGTGATGTCGACGATCACCGTCTGTAACCGCGATGATGCGGCCTGCCGCAGTTGATCGCCATCGGCTTGGTTGCGGACGCCCGCCAGCACCATAAACCCCTTGCGATCCAGATGGAGCGCTGTCGCCCGCCCGATGCCCTTGGATGCGCCTGTAATCACAATTGTCGCCATTTGCCTGCCCTCACTTCTATTCAAATGCTGATGAAGGCAGTGTAAACTATGGAGCATAGTCCAGAGTCAAGAGGGTATGTCTATGCTTATCAAGGAGCTTGCCAGCCGCACCGGCTTTAGTATCGATACCATCCGCTTTTACGAGAAACAGGGACTGCTCGACGAAACTCATTTCGCACGTGCATCGAACGGCTACCGCCATTATACGCAAACCAGCCTACAGCGATTGAAACTCATCAAAATGGGACAAGCCGCTGGTTTCACCCTTAACGAAATGCGGCAGGCCATCCATGCGTGGGAAACTGACGAACTGACTCCCGAAGAAAAAAAATTTTATCTGTGCCGCAAGCTGGAAGAGATTGATCAGAAGATGGATGCTTTGAATAACATTAAAGCCTATCTTCGCGCCAAAATTGAAGCCATGCAACTTGATCCGGCTGACGTTTTAGCGCCTGTCGAGTAAACTGAAGCCCTTATTCGATCAACCCATGACCGGACGATGATGCTGCGAAAGTTTACTGCCAGGCGGGATGATGGTCTGCTGATTGCAGCGCTGCTGCCCCTGATCGCTATCCTGCCTACGTTTAATGGCGATCAGGTTATCAACACTGCCGACGGTGTGTTCCATGTACACCGCATCTTCGCCATGACTACCCTCATGCAGCACGGTGACCTCTATCCGCGCTGGATTCCTTATTTCCATCTCGGCTATGGCTATCCCGTATTTAACTTCTATGCTCCGCTGGCAACATGGCTCGGTGGCTTGCTCGGCTTAATCGGTATCAGTGCCCCCTTAGCCTTTACGCTCATCGTCGCTCTCGGTTGGATAGTGGGCAGCATGGGCGTTTACACGCTGGGAAAGCGCTGGCTGCCAGCACCGGCTGCCTTGGTCGGGGCCGCACTCTGGTCTTATGCACCTTCGGCTTTCCAGGGCGTCTGGAATATCGGCAGCATCTCGCAGTTAACAGCTTCAGCCTTAGTTCCTTGGCTGTTTCTAGCAGTGATTCGCGCTGCTGATAAACCGGATCGGCGTCGTGTGAGTCTGCTCGGTGTCATATTTGGACTCGTGCTGCTGGCCCATCAACCCACCACCGTTCTCGTCGCCTTGTTCATCGCTCCCGGCGCACCCCTCTTATGTCTCTGGTTCGCGCGCGGAGACAAGCGCTGGTTGGCACGCTTTATGAGTGTGGGTGGCGGCCTGCTCCTTGGTGCAGGCATCGCCATGATTTTCCTGCTGCCGATGGCGCTGGAACTCCCTTATATCCAGGTCTCCAAAGGCGCGACCAATCTCGCTAATGTCCTGGCCGCCAGTTTCTTGCAGGCCTTCCAACTCTTTCTACCCGCATCCGCTCCCGACCTGAGCGATCTCAACCGTAACTTACCCGACAGCATCGGCTTAATTACTGGCATCCTCGCGGCCTTGGGACTTGTCGGCTTACTCTACCGTCGCCAATATCGCCTGGCCCTGGCATGGAGCTCAGCCGCGGCCTTTGTCGTCTTCCTGCTGCTGCCCATCTCAACCTCCTTCTGGCTGACCGTGCCGCTGTTGGGACAGCTTCGTTTTCCGGGGCGGGTGCTGCGCTTGGGTGCGATCTTCTTCGGGCTGTTAGGCGCAGGGAGTTTATTGCTCTTGCCACGTCGTTGGCTGGCTGCTGGTTCGACAATTGCCTGTGTGGTCGTTATCGCATCGGCTTTACCCATTCTTTATCCCAGCCGTGAACTGTTGGATTTCAGTCATTTGGCGGCGGCTGACTTCATCCGCTACGAACAGGACACCTATTCTTTTGGCGGTACCAGCTACGACGAATTCAAACCCATCTGGGGTGATCACGTTCCCTATGATAACCCGCCTTATATGGATGCTTATGCGACCGATCCACTGCGCATCAGCCTGATTTCTAAAGAGTTGGAAGGGCTAGCCATCTCGCCCATCGATAACCTAAGTTATCACGCCAACATCAGGCAGTCGCTAGAACTCCACTTCCGCCAGTTCTACTTTCCCGGTTGGGCGGCTGACATTGACGGACAACCGGCTCCTGTTTTCCCCAATCAGGAATTTGGGCTGTTGAGTGTGAATGTGCCCGCAGGCGATCACATCATTACGCTCTCTTATCGGGGTACATTAGTAGAAAACATAGCCCCTTGGTTATCGCTCATCAGCCTAATCATCGCTGCTGTCTTGTTCCTTGGCGTCAAGAATCCTGTTCCGGTCTCCGTAGGCGAGGGCCTCAGACTCTCTCGCATGACGTCTGTTTTGGCGTTGGGCATTGTCGCCTTCGCCATCTTCAACCGTCTCTACATTCAACCGCAAACCGATTGGTTCCGGCTGCGCTCGCCCTTGGATAATCCCGCCGCTATGCAAACGCCGCTGCATATTGCCTTCGGTGATGCCTATGAACTGCTCGGTTACACACTCAATCAAAACATCGTTGCCCCCGGCGAAACCCTCAATATCACCTTGTACTGGCGCGCCCTTCGTCCCCTGGAAGGCTCTTACGCGCCGACGGTGCAGTTGGTCAACCCCGCCATCAGTGAGGCATGGGGTACAACCAGCTCTTTCTTTATCGGCGCGGCCTCCATCAACCACCAGCCGGAATACTTCATATCCGACACCTATAAATTACCGATAAACACCGATGCGTCACCTTATATCGGGCATATCAGTGTGCAGTTGAAAGATACTAAAGCCGGTGAGTCTTTAAAACTGCCCGATGGCTCGGATCGCTTGATTTTACCGGCACAGGTGCGCATCGCGGGTAATGGCACAGCCTCCGCCAAACACTTGAACGTCACCATCGCCGACAGTGTGGAATTATGGTGTGCCTCAACCACCACTGCCGCCAATAATCTAACGCTGACCCTGCACTGGCATGTTCTCGCACCGCTGCCTCAAAACAATCTGCGCGTCTTTGTACATGGATTAGACGCCACGGGTCAGTTGGTATCACAGGGCGATGCGCCGCCTCTTAACGGACAGTACGCGCCTGCGGATTGGTTGGCAGGTCAGAACTTGATCGATCATTACACGCTGACCGGTGCTGATCAGATTAAGCAAATCGCAGTCGGCATGTTTGTCCCCGACGGCGCTCAATTACCGATGATGCAAGATGATCAACCTGCATCCAACAATAGTCTGATTCTGCCTTCTGCTGGAATGGACTGCAACGCGCCATAACCTTTGTGCGTATTACAGTCAACAACGTTTTATTAAGGGGACGGATGATGCACAAATGGTTCTTATCGGTCATCGTGCTGTGTTTCAGTATGAACCTGACTACCTTGGCTCAGGATGCGACACCGGCTGCGCCCGAACGGGTACTTTCGATTGCGACCGTTCCGGTGCTTGTCCCGCCGCTGACGTCGGACAATGCCATCACGCGCTATACCGGCGCGATGCAAAAAGCGGCTGATGCAGGGGTGACCGGCAATTTGATCGCCAAACGTTGGGCCGAACTTGAGCCGGACGCGGGCCAATATACGCTTGACGACTTCAGCGGAGATTTGAACTACCGCACCCAGACCTATCATCAGGTGCAGATGCTGAGCATCCAGGTATTGAACACCACCGCTAAAGAAACGCCGCCCGATTTGATGAAGGTCGCTTTCGACGCACCTGAAATGATCCAGCGCTTCAAACAGCTCTTTGACGCGCTGCTTCCCCGTTTAAATAACACGGTTCAGTATCTGTCGATTGGCAACGAGGTGGATGCTTATCTATCCGCCCATCCTAACGAGTGGAAGCCTTATAAAACATTCTACGAAGCCGCGCTGGCGTATGTGCATCAAACCGCGCCCTGGATCAAAGTCGGCGTGACAGCCACCTTTGGCGGAACATTCGCAGATTATGACCATGTAGCGGATCTCAACACCCTGAGTGACGTGTTTATGATGACCTACTATCCGCTCAAAATAGATTTCAGCGTGCGCCCATCGGATTCACCGCTGACGGATTTCCCGCAGATGGTAAAGTGGGCAGGTGACAAGCCGTTGATTTTGCAGGAAGTCGGTTATCCCGCCGCCGAATCGCTTGGCAGTTCCGAAACGGCACAGGCTGATTTCGTGCGGAACGTCTTTAAAGCGTGGGATGCAGACGCCGCGCATATTCCGTTTTTGAGCTACTTCGCGCTGGGTGATTTTTCCGATGAGTTGTGTACAACCCTGCTCACCTATTATGGTCTGCCCGATCAGCAGCATTTTTATGATTATCTGTGTACATTGGGACTGCTCAAAGCCGATGGCACACCCCGTCAGGCATGGCAAGCCTTTGCCGATGCCGGAACGGCTCTCAAACCGTAACACGTGAAAGCCGTGTAGGTGGAGGGACGAAATTTATTCCGTCCGCCGCTGCTTTGCCCTGCATCCCTCGTCATCTACCATCCGCACTTCACGAACGACTTGAATTGAGGCCGAAAATGAGAAAGCTTGCACTCCGCAAGCTCTCTCAAGTGGGTTAGGCTCATTTGAAGGTCGGTTCATATGCAACAAGACTAGAGGACTGAGTGCTCAATACTAATAAGGACTTGCATCTAATTCCCCTGTGAGTCGAAGAATTCCCAGATCACTTGTGAAGCGTCGAAGTCGCGGTTGACGGGGCCAATAATGCGTTTCGGCGCGTATTGCGAACCACCCGGCCATGTGTGCCCTCCCCCCTGGATGCGGTAGAGAACCAGTGGGGCGCTGCAAGCCGGATACGTCCGTTTGTAAGCCAGCGTATTATCGCTCGTATCAATATCTGGCAGTGCTTCCTCGGTCGGATCGCCTGTGCAGCCGTTGTTAGTCGCCCAAAACCGCATGGTGTTCTCGGTCGAGATGACCTCACCGCGATCATTGGCGACCATACCACCCTTATACGGAACCAACGGATCATCGGTGCCGTTGATAGCCAGCAGCGGGACAGGCTGTGTGGGTTTACAGTCGTAACCCTTGACCAGATTCCCCGCGACCGGTGCAGCCGCCGTAATCTTGTCGCTCAGTTCACAGGCGAGGCGGTAGGTCATCATCGCCCCATTCGACATGCCGGTGATAAAGACCCTCTTGATGTTGTATTGTGCTTTTAAAGAAGTGATTAGCGCCTTGATGAAACTCACATCGTCGGCTTGGGTACGATTTTTGGTGAAGTCCCGACCATCGTTCCAGTTGCGGTTCAAACCATCGGGATACGCCACCAGAAAACCTTTTTCATCTGCCAGCTTATCAAATTGGGTCAGGCTGCGCATCCCGCGACCGCGTCCGCCACCGCCATGCAGTGCGATCACCAGCGACGTTGCTTGGTCAGGTGTGATAGTAATAGGCGCGTAAAACTCATAGGTGCGGTCAACGCCATCGACCATAATCGTGTTACTACTTTGGGCGCGGGCGCGGCGAAATAACCCTAACGAAACGACCACAACCATGAGGATAACAATCAGCGCAGGACGCATGATATTTCCCTTTGCAAGATGACACTTTTGGGGAGAATGTAGCCAGAAGATGTTACAGCGATGTGATCGATCTGTAAACTTTATTCGGTTGTTAGCAGAGGAGTGAGATCGAGCCAGCCGTAGCTGAATTCTTCGAGGTTTTCGCCGCCGATGTTGATGGTTTTGCTGCTAATCCGCTGCCCGCCAATCGCTTCGTAAAAACGGATGCCGGTACTGTTACCTGCCAGCACCCAGATGATCATATTGTGGTAATGATTTTCATGCAGCCATCCTGCCACGGCTTGCACCAAACGCCGGCCAATGCCCTGCTTTTGATAGGCGTCTAGAAGGTAAATCGCCATCAACTCGCCCTTATAGATCGGATGACCATCACGTTCCGGGCCACCACAGGCGAAGCCCACTACCTGACCATCGCTGTCCTCGGCAACAAAGTAGCAATAACGACGTGCCGAATCGGTGAGGCCGGTATGCCATACAGCAGCGCGTCGGCTGACATCCATATTGGCGAGGAACTCAGCCGGAACAAGTCCTGCATAGGTCGTGCGCCAGCTCGCGGTTTGTACGACAGCGATAGCCTGTGCATCAGCGGGTTCGGCGCGGCGAATGGTAATAGGCATGGCAGGAGCCTCTTGGAAAAATTTGTGAGGGGCAGCGTAGGGGTTCGCTGGTTGTGTCTTTACTCTTTAATCAGGTGAATTTTTGTAGGGCTGAGGCGTGCCTCAGCCGCTGATCAAATACCACATGAATTTGTAAAGGTGCTGTCGGCAAACCCCCGACGTGTAAAACTAGCTTTCCTTGATGGTGATCGACTCGATTTTATCACCCTGCTTGACCGCATTGACGACCTTCTGACCATCGCCCATAACCTTGCCGAAAACAGCGTGTTTGCCGTTCAGCCATGCGGTTTCGACGTGGGTGATGAAGAACTGTGAGCCGTTGGTATTCGCGCCAGCATTCGCCATGCTCAGGACGCCGGGACCATCATGTCGCAGCTTAAGTGCCGACGGTTCGTCGTTCCACTTGTAGCCGGGGCCGCCCGTACCACGTCCATCAGGATCGCCACCCTGAATCATGAAGTCAGCAATGACGCGGTGGAAAAGCAGCCCATTATAGAAGCCATCTTTCGCCAAAAACACGAAGTTGTTGACGGTGATAGGCGCATCTTTGGCGAAAAGCTGCACATCAAATTCGCCGCGATTAGTCTTGAAGTGTGCCACGTAATTCTTAGCCGGATCAATCTGCATCGCTGGCGGTGCGTTGTAAGTTTTTGCCATGTTTATCATCCTTTGCATAAACCTAAAAGAGAGGAAATGGACAACTTTTTGCCCACATCACTATGGTTAGGATAGCAGAAATTAGGATGAGGGGCGACCCTAACTGTGTATCTCATACAAACGTCTAGCCATCCGTGATAATAATCTGCTGTACAATTGGATTTGAGTAAGGTATGTCTGAATAAAATAAAGAAGTATTGTCGTTTTGTGAAAATGAACTGTAAAAGAGATTTCTTGCGGCGATCTTCATGAATCAATCAAGATTGTGTTGTATGATAATTGATACAGACAACACTCTTTATACAGAGTGATTTGAAAACTTAAGCCGTAATAACTTGATGGGTCTGTCTGGACTTAAGGGAGCGAAAGAGGTATGCCGACAGTTCTTTATATTGAAGATAACCGTGACAACCGGATGTTGGTGCGGCGGATATTGATGGCCTCGGATTACGACTTCCAGGTTGTGGAAGCTGATAACGCCCGCACAGGCATTGAAATGGCAACACAGAGTCCGCCGGACATCATTTTAATGGATATGAGTATGCCCGAAATGGATGGCCTGACAGCGACGCGTATGCTGCGCGGTATTGACCATCTGCGTGATATTCCGATTGTTGCCTTAACCGCCAACGCGATGGAAGGTGACCGTGAAAGATCATTGGAAGCCGGATGCACCGGGTACATCCGTAAGCCTGTTGATGTTGATAAGCTACCCGACGAAATTTTCCACTATATCAGGAGTCGCCAGCGATGAGCGAAGTCCAACCGACAAATGCAACAACCCATACCATCATTGAACCCGGTGAGGCTCATGTACTGGTAGTTGAAGACAACGTTCCTAACTTTGTACTAATTGCGCGTATGCTGGCCTTTATGGGTGTGCAGCGCTGCGAATGGAAAACATCCGGCTGGCAGGTGGTACAGTTTGCGGATACTCTGCCCCGTGTTGACCTCATTTTGATGGATATTCGCCTGCCTTATGAAGACGGATATCAAGCCTTGCAGAAAGTTCGCGCCCATCCCCGGCTTAAAGATACGGTAGTATGTGCCGTAACAGCCGAGGCCAGCGAAGATCAGATGCGCCGCGCCAAGAAGGCCGGATTCAACGGTTTCCTCGGTAAACCCTTGGACGCCGACAAATTCCCGGTGCAAATTCGCCGCTTACTTTCCGGTGAAGAAGTTTGGGAATGGAAGTAAACTGGTTTTGATTAATACCCTTCATCCTTTGGCTGTGGCGGACTCTTACTCAAACCGTCTGACACAAAAGAGGGTGAAGGTTTTCCAACAAACCTCGCTGGCAAGTTTTCGTCTGGCATCCCCCTTTACATCACAGCAAAACCCTATTAATTAAGAACGTCCTTAGGATTATTTCTCTGCTTGCAACGCGTATTTGTCGCTCAAAGAGGTACAGGAATTAAGATTACGTTGTGGCAATGTATCCTTACGTTTTCCATTTCTCAATTTCGTATATGATGTGAACAGATAGAGACTTTTAAATGTCCCTATCCTTTTGCGTTGTCATCACCTTGAGATTCAAAAATATTCAGTTACCGAGTACCTTCTATGCCAGAAACACTCCAATCTGAGATCAGCGACCTTATCCAACGACAGGCAGCAGCCAGCCATGAATTGACCTCGTGCGTCACCTTTGTGGAGATGGCAGCAGTTATTGCGCTGCATATGCCTTTAGAAGATGGACAGTTCATTTCCATCGACCATATAACGCATAACACTAACGATCAACTTTTCAGGTTGGAACGGTTGGCGTGGGCATATCCCAACGAGATTTATGAAGGCAGTGTCAGCCTCGAAATTCCGCTTCCCGGTCAAGGTTATCCGCTTGAACCGGACGCTCAAGATTACAATACACCTCTGCTGATTGAAAAAGTTTCGGGTAACGAAAAGCTCAACTCCACCTATCGCAATTGGTTGGCGGCCTACAATATTGTGTCGTTCGCCAGTTTCCCCATCCGCTTCGCGGGAAGCATCATCGGTGTGCTGGGTGTGAAGTGCCGCAACGCGCCAATCCGATTGAGCGCGGAGGCTTGCACACAATATCAACTTCTGGCGAATCAGCTGGGTGCGTTGATACAGGTCAACAGCTTAAATAATGAAGTCTCCTTCCGTCAGGAGCTTATCGAACGGCAGTCGCGCACATTTGACGACCTGACCACGGATATGAACTTTGAGCAAATGGCGGCGACAGTAGCCCGACATATGCTGCCAGTACGCGGACGCTTTTTAGGCATCAGCCAATTTGTCTATGACAAGCAGGGCAATATTAATGGGTGGCGTGTACTGGCCAGCGCCAACCGTGATCACGTTTATAACTGGAGCGATACCCCCGCTATGTTGTGGGAAGCAGTCGCACCTGGATTGCAGCAGGCCACCTTAGAGGGGAAGCCCTTCGTTATGCCCTCCATGCGCGATGCGCGACCAGAGGAAGATAGCGCACAACTCCATCATTTGCTGTCATCCCTAAACGTCGAAAGCTATGTGAATATCCCGATGATGGCGAACAACAAACCGGTGGCCGCGCTCTTGATTATGAGCCGCACACCCAATGTTTTCACGGCTGATGAAATCAACGCATTTGCTAATATAGGCGACCAGATGGGCGCGTTGGTGCAATCGCGTACCTTGCTTGAAGACGCTCAAGCTGCCCAGAAGATGGCGTTGCAGCTGGTACAGACCAATCGCAATATCACATTGACCAACAACATGGACGCCATCGGTCAAGCGTTGATGGCAGCAATGCCCGAAACGGTCACAGGATTAGCGATAGCCTTATTCAGCCGCCCGGTTCAGGTCTATGAAAAACCGGGTAACCTCGAAACAGTCGTAGTAGCGAACCGTCAAGGCATCCAAAAGTTAGGCAAAATTGACCGTATTTCCGCCGATTCGGCTGGGCTTAGCGAAACGGTGCGCTTGTTACAAAGCGGCGACATGATCGGCCTTGATCAGACGTCGGGACGGACGGCATTGCCACCGCAAACTTTAGCGATGTTGTACGCTGAAGGCGCTAGCATGGTGACTGTGATCGGATTGCAGACTGGTACGCGCCTCTTGGGTGTGCTGGGACTGGCTTCTCATGAAGCGCTGGACAAGACCCTGCAACAAGGGGCTAATCTACGGGCGATTGCTGACCAGATTGGCATCACCCTGGAAAACCGCAGCCTGCTAACCCAGACGACTGAAAGCTTGAATCTGGTACAGATGCAGTTTGACACCTCGAACACGATTTACCGCAGTACGCATCCCGGCGAGATCTTAGAAGCCCTGAGCCGCTTCGCCGGATCGATTTACCAACGCGCGCAAATCGCGATGCTGGAACCGGATAGTGATCCCCCGATGCTGCGAATCGCAGCGGAAATTCGCGATGGGCAAACCCGGCTGCTCGAAGAAATGGTGCCGATAGACGTTTATCCGGCACACCAAACACTTAAATCATTAGAAACGTTGTACATCCCTGATGTGGCTACCGATAGTTATTTGAGCACTGCCGAACGCGACAATTTGATCGAACAAGGCATCGATTCGATGTTGATTGTACCGATGGTCGTCAACGCAAATATGGTGGGTTTGGTAGCCTTCATGAACCGGATACCTACGGCTACTCCGGCGGCGAACATGCGGTCGCTGCGGCATATGACTGATCTGGCAGCAGTGGTGGTCGAAAACCGGTCGCTGTTGCAAATTACCGGACAATCACTGGAAGAAACCCAGCTGTTGTACGAAATCAACCGCGCGATCTTGGGCGCACAGGATACACTGGACGTTCTGCGTGTGATCCGCGAACTATTAACACCCGAAGCCTCGGTTATTAGCGAGTTGAGCGTAACCTACGACGACTCCTACCGGATGCAGGATTTAACGGTCAACTTCTTGAACCTTGGGGAAAGTGAGCAGGCCGTTCAGATGCCATTGCGCGACCAAATTGGTGCCGAAGCATTCGAGAAGCTGCAGGATTATTGGAACCAAAGTCGGTCGGTCGTCATGATTGCGGAGGATCTGGAAACTTCGGATCGTGATTATCCGATCAGCGAATATGTGCGGATGTCCGGGGCGCGTAGTTTTGTGAATGTCATGGTGCGACAGGGTACACGCGTCCAACAGTTAATCAACATGTCATTTGCCGAAGCACGGAAGTTCAGTGCCGCCGAACGCCGTTTGTTTACATCGCTCAGCAACCAGATCGGCATCGTGATGCAGAACCATCGTCTGCTGCGCGAGGCACAATGGAACGCGGGTGAAATGAGCCGCCGTGTCGGGCAGTTGCAAGGCATCAATCAAGTTTCCAGTCGCATCCTAAGGGCTACCACCGAGACGGCGATGGTCACCGAAGCCAGTGAAGCCCTGGTTAATCTGTTGGGGATTGATCACTGCGGCATCACCCTGCTCGACCCGAATGATCCGGATTTCCTCATCGTCGCTGGTGAATATCCGGCGCATGGTGCTTTAAACGTCCGATTACCATTGAAGAATAATCCGTTATGGGACGCGTTGGAAAAACAGATTTTCCAACCGCTGTATATTCCCAGCCGCGATGATGCTTTAATCGAGCCTTCCACCCGCGAAATATTGACGCAAATGGGTGTTTATTCACTGGGTATCGTGCCGATTGTGACCAATGATCGAATCATTGGTGGCGTGGGGCTGGATGTGTCTTCACTTGACCAGCGAATCACACCGGAAATGTTGGAACTGGCACAGATTTTGGTGGTTCCGCTGAATATCGGTCTTCAAAATCTGCGACTGCTGGGAAATGCTCAGAATAGCGCCGACCGCTTAAGTGAACAGGTCGATACGCTGCGTAGCTTGCAACAAATTGAAGCACGCATCACGGCGGCTCAAGATGAAAGTACACTGTTGACCGGGGCGGTAAAAGATCTGACCGAGTTACTTAAAGCCGATCACTGCGGTATCGTGCTGCTGGACTCCAGCCAGAATATGGGTACCGTCGTCAGTGAATACCCCGAAAAGGGTGCAGTCGGCATTCAGTTTACTGTTGTAGGTAATCCTCTCTACGGGTTTACAACCAGCAATTCTTACACGCCTGTGGTTATTCAGGATATTGAAACCGACCCCATATTGACAGAAGAAAACCGGGTATTTTTACGCGCTTCTGGCACCAAATCCATGATCGTACTGCCGTTGGTAGTTCACGAACGGGCGATTGGTTCCATTGGCATCGATATTTATTCGGCTGAACGCATGATTAATTCCAACATGATTGAGCTGGCACAAACGGTATCCTCGCAAATCGCGCTGGCCTTGCAAAACCGTCGTCTGGTGATCGAAGCCGAACAACGTGCCTCCCAACTTCAGCGCATCGCAGCCTTTAACCAGAAGGCCCAAACCTCATTGGATATTAAGCACACGCTAGAAACGATGATTAACGAAGCCAGCCAAATGATGCCTCAAAATCAGATTAGCATCAGTTTGCTAGATCAAGCCGATCATCAACTCAAGGTGGTGGCACAGCGAACCGACGGCAGCCTGCGGATAAGCATGAATGATGGCGACGTTATTCCGCTCACCGGACATATGCAAACAGTATGGGAAAAAGCCGAGCCACTCTTTATCCCCGACCTGCGAACCGTAACGCCCAATATGGATGCCAGTGTTACGCTGCGCTCATGGCTGCTGATCCCGGTTATAGGGCACGGCACTGTGGCGGGTATTGTCAGCGTGGGCAGCGACCATCCGTATGCGTATAGCGAAACCGACATCAGCCTGTTTAGTCAGTTGGTGACACAATTTGGTGTAGTTTTGGACAATGTGGATGCTTACCGTCAGAGCCAGCAAACGGCTCGAAACGAATCCCTTGTTAACGATATTTCAGCCCAACTTCAGCGACAACTGGATATTCAAGGTATGCTGAACGTAACGGCTGCCGAACTTGGTAAAGCCATCGGGGCGCGGCGAGCGCGTATCCGCTTGGCGACCAGCATTCCTGAAACTGATTCTCAATCAAGTGCGGAGTAAGGTTTATGCGCCGCTTGTTGCAACAAATCTATGATGTTTCGCGTTACGATACCTTCCTTGAAAAAGATCGGGCACGGTTGGTATATACCGTGACGTCGGTTCTCATTCTCATCTGCTTGTTCTTTATCCCACTATCTATTTTTCCAACATCTGGCCCAACACCTGCTCCGACTGGTATCGTCAGTGGCAGCATCTATCTGATAGGCTTTGTGATCTTTCTAGTTGGTCTGGTCGCCACACATGCGGTGACGCGGCAAGGACGCAGCAGACTTGGCAGCGTCATGATTGTTGTGCTGACGAGCCTCATGTTCGGTGGCGGACTAATTGCATACGGCGTGTATCGTGCGGAAGAAGGCATGGCGCTGGTTGTCTTGGTTGCCCTCTATGGCTTGCTCTTGGGCGAGCGCGGGTTGTTTGTAGGTACTGGCGTGGCAGCACTGATTTTCGTGGTCAGTGTGAGTTTGCGCTCGAACATACCCATGACAGCCATGAATGCTTCAACCGAGTCGGAAATAACCTTAATCATGATTGGCATCATCGGGGCGCTGATCTATGCTTATTTGCGTTTTGCACGCATCAGTCGTGTCGAAGGCGCAGCCAGCGCTGAGCTTGAGCGTATGCGAATGGCGCAACTCACCAGCCTCATCACAAATCGTATTTCGCGCCGTTTGGCGCTGGGAGATGTACTCCGCAATGCGGTCGAAGAAATACGCCAGATTTACCCTGACATTTACCATGTACAAATTTTTCTAACAGAGCCAAGTGGTAATGCACGGCTGGTTGCCAGCACAGGTGAGGTCGGTAAGATGCTGATTGAACGCCAGCACAGTTTACCGATTGGTAGCCAATCCGTAATTGGTCAGGTTACGGCAAACAGTCAATTCGTGATCGCACATTCCAATTCAGGCAATTCAGTGCATCGCCGTAATGAGTTCCTACCCGATACGGTGGTTGAGGCAGCATTTCCGCTGCGGATCGGTGATGCCGTAATTGGAGCATTGGATTTACAAAGTAAGCGGGATGAAGCCTTTGTCGAAGAGGACACGCCGATTTTCCAATCATTGGCAGATAACGTCGCCATCGCCATCGATAACGCCCGCTTGTTCGAGGAAACCGAACGCCGTTTGGTTGAAAACCAACAACTGGTCGCGCAGATGCGCCAATCCAGCGAAGAGGTTGAGCGCTTGAATGAACGGCTGACAGGGCGCTTCTGGAAAGATTTCTTGAACCAGCAGGATACACCCTCGCTTAACCTGGATCTGGAAACCCGTGTCGCCAGTGACGATAGCGGATGGACTCCCACGATTAAGCAGGCTATCGAGTCGAACCAATCCGTACAAACCCAATCGACTGATACCAAAGTCGTGACGGTTCCGCTGCGGGTGCGTGGTCAGGTCATCGGCGCGATGGAATTCGAGATGGATGAAAAAGGCAATTTGTCAGATGAAGATTTAGCGATGATGGAAGAGGTAAGCGAACAATTGGGTCTGGCAGCCGAGTCCAACCGTTTATATGAAACCAGCCAGCGCATTGCCCAGCGCGAGGCGTTGGTGAATGAAATCTCGACACGCCTTCAGAGTGGCACGAGCGTGGAAATGACCTTAACGAGCGCGGCACGCAGCTTGAAAGACGTGCTGAAGGCCAACCGGGTGGCAATACGGCTGGGCAAGCCACCAATTGAAACCTCAAATGGGGGTAACTCATGACACCGATACTCAAGATTCCTGATAGGAATGCGGAATTTCTGAGCAACTCGCGTAACCGATACCTGTATGTGTTAGTGATGCTGGTGATGGTTGCTGCCGGACTGGCAGCGATGGCCCTGCTGTTAGTCAACCTGCATACACCGCAAAGCCCGGTGTTGATCTTATTTACCATCGGGGCTTTTCTGGCAAACGTGTTCGCTTATCTGATGCTGCGACGTGGATACACTGAGATTGTGACCTATATCGTCATCGTTGAAGTCCTTGCAGGTATGTTGTCTACCATGCAGATTGAATTCTGGTGGCTGATGTTCAACAGTGTACTTGCGGTCATTACGGCGGCTGTATTGGCATCGCGTAATCTGTACCGTGTTGTTACCGCGTTTATATTCGCTACTGTCCTTTTCCTGATTGTCCAATCCGCGCAGACGGCTGGCAAAATCGATGTGGCAGTGCCACACATTATACTGCTTGTGACGCTGGTGATCGTAAGTTTGACAACCCGCTACTTTACAAATCAGGCTTTGCAGGCCGCCCAGGTCGCGGCCAGCAGCGCGAACCTACTGCAAGCGGCAGCGGCGACCGGTGAGATTATCGGCAAGCTTTTGAAGCTCGATGAAGTGCTGCCCCAGGCGGTGGAACTGATCCGCGAACGCTTTGCTTTTTACCATGTTCAAATATTCTTATTGGATGAGCATGGCGAAAACGCACAACTTGCAGCCAGTACCGGTTCAGTCGGTCAATTGCTGTTCGAGCGACATCACAGCCTACCTGTAGGCAGTCGCAGCGTTATCGGACGTGTGACCAGTACCATGCAGCCCGTAACCGCTAACGACACCGATCCCTTTTACCATCGTAATGAACTGCTGCCGAATACGCGTTCTGAACTGGCGCTGCCCATTCTTGATGGTGACAAGATTATCGGGGCGTTGGATGTCCAGAGCCGCCGCTACGAAGTTTTTACGTCCGATGTTATTCAGGCGCTGCAAGTAGTGGCGAACCAGTTAGGTACGACCATCCGTAATGCGCGCTTGTTTGAAGAACAAGAAAAAACTACGCGTGATGCACGTCGGTTGTTCCTTGAATCCGAAACCAACTTGCGCGAAATCCAACGCTTGAACCAGCAGCTTACACGTTCCGGTTGGAAAGATTATCTGGAGACAGGTAAGCCTGTCAGTGGTGTCACCTTACAGCATAATGAAATGATACCCAATGCCGAGTGGACAGACGCGCTCCTGGAAGCCACACAGGGTCGTCAGGCAGTCACCACCGAACGGGATGGACAGCGGATCATCTCGGTGCCGATGATGTTGGGTAACGAAGTCATCGGTGCGATTGAAGTAGAAGCCACTGAGAACACACAAGAATCCGACATCACCGAAATGGTGAACGCGGTTGCCCAACGTTTGGCACTCAGCCTCGACAAAGCGCGGCTGTTTGAAGAATCACAGGAAGCCACCGCGCGTGAACAGCGCATCAACGAAATTGTTACACGCTATCAGAGCGTAAATAACGTTGATGAGCTTTTACGCATTACCCTCCAGGAATTGAGCCAATCACTGGGGGCAACGCACAGCAGCATCCGCTTGGGTGCTGTGCCCGTCGCCAGCCTGAATGGAGAAGGCCACGCATGATTACCCGTATCCGCAAACAACTTTTCAGTTTACGGCACATATATAGCAATCCGCTGGACGTCCAACGCGCACAAGTGCTTTTGTTCATGAATATCGCGATGGTCGTTGTAACACTCATTTCGTTGGTGTTTATAACAATACCTGCCATCTTGCGTACAGGTATTCCTGATGTAGCAGGCTTAGTCAGTTCGGGGTTGGTTTTCATTGCAGCCGTGCTGTCGTACCGTTTTATCCAACAGGGACGTCTTACTGCTGCCGTTTGGATTATTCTCATGGCAATTACGCTTGGCACTCTGAGCGCAGTTGTGTTTGGCGGCAGTAACGGTACACCGAGTATTAGCACTGGCGTCATCATGTTTTTGCCAATACCAATCGTGGTAGCTGGGGTACTCTTAGGCCGGCGTGGTTTGATTACCATCAGCCTTTTAATCCTGGCAGTGGTGTTAGTAGCGGCAGCTTCAGAGTCAACCGTGCACACACAGGTGGTCAGCACCCCGGCAGATGGGGTCAGCGGTTACTTCTTCTCGGTCGTCATTTCAATTCTCAGCATCCTCTTTGTTTTGATTACCTTCTTAGGCTCATTACAGCGTATTGCCAATGACTCGTTTGAGTCGGGAAAACAGCTTCAGAAAATCAAGAAACTGGGGTTGGAACTGGGGTTGATAGGGAACGAACCTGAACTACTGGTTGCAGCCTTAAATCAGTCACGGCAGTTATTTGGTCAACGCTTCATCGAAATTTATCTGATAAATGAAGAAGGTAATTTGACACTGGCTTCCAGCAGCGGACGCCGTCGGAGTGCCATCCGTTCGATTGAATCAAATATTCTGGCGGAAGCGGCTCGAACCCGTAAGTTGATGATCACATCACTACAAGATGCGCCCGAACTCCGTAGCCACATGGCTGCATCAACCAGTCACTCGGCAGCTGTGCCAATCATGGTGAACAATAACCTGTTAGGCATACTGGATTTTCAGGATGTCGTGCCATTTGCAAAAAGCGATCTGGATCTTCTGCAAGAACTAGCGGATCAAATCGCGCTAAGTTTGCAGCACGTCCGGGTTACAACAGAGATGCAAACCCTACTCGAAGACCAGGAAAAGACCATCAACCGTTTGCAGACCCAGTTGCAGGATTTCAACCGCCGTCAGCAGCAAAATATCGGTGATATTTGGGGCAGCTATGTTGGTGGAAGAGGCAAGCAGGCCATTGGTTATAACCTTGATGGCAAATCGGCTACCCCCATGCAAGCCACTGATTTACCCGGTGGGTTAGCCAACACACTGAAGAACGGACAACTGGAAGTTTCGACACAGGGCGGTGAACAAATCATCAATGTGCCCATCAAATTCCGTAACACCAACCTTGGTGCGATGTCCTTCTCCGTTCCATCCGACCATCCCCTTAGCCAGCGGCAAATCGAAGTGGCGACGACCGTAGCGGAACGTCTGGCATTGGCGTTGGAAAATACACGCTTGTTTGAACAGACCCAATCACAGGCGCTGCGCGAACGTAAAGCGAGCGAAGTGGCGACGGCACTCATCGGCGCAACTGATGTGCGTGTGGTGCTGAATATGGCGGCAGAGCAATTCAAAGATGCGTTAGGTGCAGTCAATACGCGGATATATATTCAGCCGGAAACACTGATGGAACCGCTGGCTCAAACGCAGGGAGAGCAATAATAATGAACGTTATCTCACGTGTGTTCAGTATTCTCCACTGGCCGTTATGGGCGAAAATAACAGCAGGCTTATTGGTCGCGATTCTGGTTCCGGTTTTCATTGGGGCTTTCATAATCCAGAGCAGTTTCGCCTCTTACAGTTTGAATGCTCAAAAAGATATTTTGGCGCAAACTGGTAATCAACAACTTGGGAACCTAAACACGCTTTTACAGAAAGCAGATGTTAGTTTAGGTCGTATTGCCACCAGTCAGGAATTGACCGACCTATTTAAGCAGGCCCTTGAATCAGAAGGTACGACTTTCCAGCAATCCCGCTTAATCTCTTTGGACATACAGCGTGAAACGGTGCAGGCAGGTGATTTCCGCGCTGTGCGGTTGGTCAACCTCAAAGGGTTGATTGTGGCACAGGCTACAACTGACCAAATCTTGACCAAACGAGGCTTCGATACGAAATTTGCGGCCTTTATCGCTGCCCAAAACGCAGCCCAAATTAACGTCGATAAAACAGTCTCGGTTTCGGATGATCCCACCCTGCTCATTGAATACACCTACGGCATCCATGATGATAAAAATGCCATCATTGGATATTTGATTGGTACGCTTGATGAGACTCATGTCCTACAATTTCTGGACGCAGGCAGCGGTGTAACCAGCTATCTCGTCACCGCCAGTCAAACGCCGCTGGTGATTAATAACCAGGGTATTGTGAAAGGTGGCAGTCAGGCGGATTCGGTAGCGGTAAAGCGTGCCTTTACCGGCCAAACAGCCACGACCACTTACATCACAGGCGCACGAAACATCGAAATGCTTGGCTTCTACGGCTCGATCGCCAATCCCAACACACCCAGCCAAACATTATTTGCTTTGGTCAGTGAACTGCGTACCGATAGTATCGCTAATCCTGCACTGGAATATTTAGGTGGCGCGCGTTTGTTCGTTGGCGCGATAGGGTTAATCGTGGTGACCTTCTTGCTGGTTATGCTGGCGAACCAGATGATCACACCACCCCTCACGAATTTGACTGAAGCCATGCAGGCGGCGATGGATGGCGACTATACCTATCAGATAGAGGCTCGTGATCGGCACGACGAAATTGGGCAGCTTAGCGCAGCCTTCGTTGATATGCGTACTCATGTTCGCGCTTTGCTGGACGATTTGGAAAGCCGCATTGCTTCGCGTACACGTGACATTAGTGCCACGCAAGAAGTCGGTCGTTTCGCGGCTTCGCAGCGTAACCTGCAAACCTTGATGGAACAGGTCGTGGAGTTGATCGTCGAAAAATTTCCCGATATTTACCATGCCCAAATCTTTCTGGTGGATGATGACCGTGAAAATGCATTGCTGCGTGCCAGTACCGGCGAACCGGGGAAAATCATGTTGGCACGTGGTCATCGTTTGGGTGTAGGCAGCGTGAGCGTCATCGGGCAGGTGACAGGTCAGGGTGAAGTGGTGGTTGCCCGTGACACCGGAACCAGCCAGGTTCACCAACGGAATGAGCTGCTGCCGCTGACGCGCGCTGAACTCGCGATTCCGCTCAAAGTTGGTAACGTGACGATTGGCGCTTTGGATGTTCAAAGCCGTATCCGTGACAGTTTTGGTAAAGACGAAATCGCCATTTTGCAGACGATGGCCGATCAGGTAGCCGTCGCGATTGAAAATGCACGCTTGTATCAGGACTCAGTACGCCGCCTGGAAGAAATCGAACGCATTAACCGCACGTCCACGTTGGAAACATGGCAGGAATATCTTCATTCGCAGCGTGAGCGCCAACTGTCCAGCGAATCCGGCATCACGAGCGGAAATGATTGGTCGGGCATCCGCAAACAGGCCATGCAGCAGAACCGCATTGTGGTGGGTGCAGTAACGCCCAATATGACGGTTCCGATTGCTGTTCCGGTGCAATTGCGCGGACAGACATTGGGTGCTGTCGAGTGGGAAATTCCTGCCGCCGACCTGAACGAAAATAAATTGCAGTTGGCGCAGGAACTGGCGAACCGCTTGGCCGTGAGCCTGGATAATGCCCGTTTGTTCCAGGAAAGCCAGCGTGCCGCCGAACGTGAACGTGTGGTTAATAATATCGCCGCGCGGCTAACACCACAGACCGAAATCAGCGACATTTTACAAACAGCCGTAAGAGAAGTTGGTCAGGCATTGCGTGCGCCGCAGGTGAGCATCCGGCTGCACCGGACCAATGGTAATGGCAGCGGCAATGGCAGCAGCGGCCATAACTAAAGTTAACAGTCTGGCAGGGCACTTTTGTCGTATGCTAGTAGTCAAAGTACATGCAGTACATGAGAACGACCTATGGTAAAAACTATGGCGCGTAAGAAAGATCCATTCAATAGATCCCGTTCACTTCATCGGCAAATGATGTGGCGTATCGCACCGATTGTGATCGTCGGTTTCATCATTCTGACGGCGATGGGCGCTTATCTCCACCGCTCGAATATTGATATTGAACTCAAAAACAATCTTGCAACCAGCCTCGATCAACGCACTCGAATAGCCGATGATTTCTTCGCCAAGTTGAACAATGATTTGACTTATTTGTCACGGGTCGATGTCACACGCAAATTGGGTGCGTACAGTATCGATCCGACAACGTCGGCGATCGGTGGCATTACCTGGGAAACAACGCTTGCATCCGAAATGTTGGATATTGCGAACCGGGATACGGCGTTCTATACCCAGATGAGCTTTGTCACACTTAAAGGCTCGGTATGGGTACAGATTACCAATAAAAACGGATTACTTTCGAGCGACTTCCCAACGGCAAACAATCAATTCGCCTCGAATCCGGAATTCAACAGTATTAAACCCGATCAAGTAACCTATACGCCAGTTTCATACACGACTAGAGGTAACAACACCGTTACGGCGACGATTACTGCCTTCGTACCGGTTCTTGAAAATCAGACCAACCGGCGTCTGGGTGTGATTGCGCTGACAACGGATGTGTCGAGTAGATTGTTTGGTGAAATCATCGGGCGTGATGTGGAAGCCAACCACGAATACATGCTGGTAAATCGCAGCATGTATCTGGTAGATCGCGCTGTACTCATCAAACAAGCAGAGCCAGAAATAAACGATCTACTACTCCAAAAGCCTGGTAACATTGATTTGAGTATTATCGGCACATCGACTATCGCTGCACGCGTCCTGCCTTCATATGGCATTCCCGGTATGCCTTGGACGCTGGTGTTGGTGGACAACAACAATGGCAGTATTCTTGCGGGATATAGCACCCTATTCGTTATTTTTGGTATCGGTCTGATTGCCTGCCTGATAGTACTGCTGCTCATCAGCCGAATTGTGCGCCAATGGCTGGAACCCCTCACTGCTACCCGCACCTTGGCTTATAACCTCGCCGCGGGACAAATGGATGATACACTGCCCCCGCTTGCCAATAATGATGAACTGGGTCAGCTCACGACTTCGTTCAAGCACATTTCACGCCGTATGGCTGATCTTTCCAGTGAATTGGAAGCAAACACTCAAACGAACCAACATCGTCTGCAACTGACTGCCCAGATCAACCGCGAAATGACGACCATCCACTCATCGGATGAATTGATGGAGCGTGTTACCGAACGGTTGTGTGAGGAACTTAAGTTTTATCACGCGCAGGTCTATTTCCTGGATGATATTAGCTTGAATGCTTATCTGGCTTATGGTCGTGGCATTGTCGGTAAGCGCCTGGTGGAACAGGGCGTACCGGTACAGGTCGGTTCGGCCTCGCCGGTCGGTAAGGCCACTGCCAATGGAAAGCCTGTGATTGTGAAAGATACACTCAACCCCGGTGATGTGCCTTATCTAGCGAATCCCATGCTGCCCGAAACCCGCGCTGAAGTGGTAGTCGCATTGATGGTGGGCGGGCAGATCATCGGTGCGCTGGATTTACACAATAACAACCCCCGGATATTTGAAGCCGAAGACATCAGTATCTTGCAGTTGATTGCTGACCAAATGGCTTTGAACATCCAGAAAATGCGTCAGATCAGCTCGTACGAAAATCGTATTGAACAGGAAGACAGCTTAAACCGCCGCTTGACGCGTTCAGCCTGGACTGAAACCGAAGAACGCTACGAGTTATCGGAATCCTACCAATACAATTTGATTGAAGTGGTACCGACCAATGTGGTGGACGACAATATTGCCGCGCTGAGCGCCCCCATTACTATTCGTGGTGAGGTCATCGGTACGTTAGCGGCTGCTGCGCCGGACGGAATGCCGTTTACAGTTGGCGATCATGCGGTACTGCGAGCAGTGGCCGACCGTGTTGGTCTGGCGATTGAAGGCGCGCGCCTCTTCCAGGAAACACAGTCCAGCTTAACCATTACCTCGGTGCTGTACCAGCTCAGCCGTTTACTGAACGAAGCCACCGAACTGACGGATGTCGTCAAAGCAGTGATGTCGGCGGTCACGTCGGACGCGGCCAGCGGTCAAATCTGGCTGTTTGAGGAAAGTGTTACTGACGTTGACAGTTCATGGTTGCAATTGGCTGCTGATTGGTACGTGGACGAGCATATCGCCCGTACCGGTGGCGATTTCCTGTTGAACATTGATGACTCGGCCTTTTTGGGCAGCCTGCGTGATATGCAGGTCAAGATTATCACCGACACAGCACGCGACACGCGCCTGGATAGTGAACTAAAAGGTACACTGCGGATGTTGGACGCGCGTGCGGCCATTTTCATTCCATTTAGTGTACGCGGTCAGTGGCGCGGTATCCTGACGTTATTGTTCACCGACGCGCGGCAGTTCAGCGAAAGCGACGGGCGCATCTATACAGCTTTGATCGATCAGGCAGGCGTCGCAATTGATAACCGTTTGCTGATCCGTCAGACCGAACTCACCCTGAATCAGATCGAGCGCTTGTATGCTGCCAGCCGTCACATCAACACCTCGCAAACGCAGGTAGAATTGGTACGTGCCGTACAAGCCGCCACACCGGAAACCAGCCTCCGTTTCGAATTGGGCTTGCTCGAAGGGCAGCTCGACAGTGGTGGATGGCCGACATTGGTTCGCATCGTCGCACGTGCCGAGGACGGGCTGGCACAAGCCGCCGACACCCTGCAAGCATTGGTGGTAGATGCCAATTCGCCGCTCCGCAAGCGCGATACCCAATCGGTCGATGTGATGGGCGGGCATACGCATATCTTCCCGCTGTTCAGTGCCAACCAGCCGATTGCCATGCTGTACGTCACCAGCCCACGTGGTTATCAGGTATCGACCGAAGACTACGAAATTTACAAAGCGCTGGCAGGGCAGATCAGCACCGTCTTGGAAAACCAACGTCTGCTGCAAAAGACCTCGACCGCCTTGGATGAAACCCGCCGCTTGTACACGGCCAGCCGTGCCATTACCAGCGCACAGGATATATCCGCTGTTTACAAGGCAGCCAGCGAACATCTGGCACAATCGGCACTGCAAATCGAACGCATGTCGGTGCTGTTAGCTGGCCCACATGCAGAGGTCAGCGCGTCATATTTCGATGTGCCCTACACATGGTCGCGTGTACCAAAGACGGATGCACCGGTCTATAACGGGTTGCGGATCAGCGCCGACATGCTGCCCATCGGCAAGCTGATGGCGATAGCAAAAGACAGTTTGTATTTTGATGATGTCGAAACCAATCTTGCCGAAGATAACCCGCTGCGGCAAACCTTTGAGCAGTGGGGTGCAGTCAGCGCCATCGTCATCCCCCTGCAAACACAGCGTCAATGGTTGGGTGCGGTGGTGGTTGAAGCCGAAAAATCACGCGCCTTTGACGAACAATATGTCCGCTTCACCCGCGCGGTCGCGGATCAGGTGGCTATCGCGGTTGAAAACAGAATGCTGTTCGACGAAGCCCGCATTGAGGCCCAGCGTGCGCTGGCACTGGCGGAAGTCGGTCAGCTCGCCAATCAGGTCGGCGCGAACTTCGAGCAAAACATCAGTTTGGTATTTGAACGTGTAGCTGAACCGGCTGGTTATGATCGCTGGTTGCTGATCATGAAGGACGCGGACGATCCGAATAAATTGCAGATGGTGAGCAGTCATAATCCAGTTGATGAAAGTGTCTTTAGCCAGTTGCACTTTGACTTGAATACCACCAGTCACTCGCTGGTGGATGCGCTGCGAACGAACCGTATGATCGTCGTCAACAATCCCGATAAGTATCCAGCCTTTATGGGTGGGGAAAACGGATCGTTGGAGGCCATTGGTAAACATATCGTCACCCCGATTTATGCCGGATCAGCATCCATCGGTGCCCTGCTCGTGGGACGTGGAATCAACGGTCTTGATCTGGATGACCGCGATGAACAGCTTGTCCGTACCTTAGGCGCGCAGGTTTCTGTCGCCATTGAAAACCGGCGCTTGTTCCGTGCGGCGGAACAGGAACGCGAATATCTGCGCTCCATTCTGGAAACGATGCCCACCGGTATTATCGTGCTTGACCCGCACACTCTCATACCCATTCAGGCCAACGCACAGGCGGAAGTCCTGTTGGGTAAGACCATCAATTATGGTAGGCCATTCGATGTGACCGACTATAACCTGATCCGTACCGGTACGAATGTACATTATCCCGAAGCCGAGCTGCCGATTAACGTGGCAGCAGCCAGTGGAACATCTGCCTTCGGTGATGATATCGCAGTTGTAAACGATGATTTCCAGAACGATCTGCTGTTGAATGCCGCGCCGATTTTTGATGCGCGTGGTAATGTGACGGCTATCGTCGCCGCCTTCCAGGACATCAGCAACTTGCGCGGGCTGGAAAATACCCTTCAGAACAGCTTGCGCGAACAAATTGCTTTGTACGAAGCAACGCGGTCATTGTCCGAAGCCAGTTCGCTGGACGACGCGCTGGATGCGACTGTCACCCAGTTGTTCATGCTTGACCCGATGGATGGCTACATTGTGCTGCTGGACGAGACGACCGGTGCGCTCTTGCCGGTGCGCGGTGTCATGTCAACCGAACAATTCAATTTGCCCCAGGACCTCTTCCGGTCTGAAGTGCTGATGGTGACCGATCTTCATAACCAGACCGACATCAGTGACGAAATTCAACAGGAATTATTGGGCATGGGTGCGGAAGCGGTGGCTGTCGTACCCATGCGTACCCGCGATATTTTGCAGGGTTGGATTGCTGTGCTTTACAACCGCGTACTCGACTTCAGCAACGATAACGAACGCTTCCTGACGACACTGGCTGATAACGCTGCCGTTGCCATCGATAACCGCAACCTGCAGCTCCGTACCGAAACAGCCTTTGATGAAGCGACCATTCTGTACGAAACCAGCCGTAGTCTGGCGAACGTATCCTCGCCCCAGCAAATCGTTGATGTCGTGGTTTCAAAACTGCGCTTGGGAAATGCTAATCAGGTATTCATGGCAATCCCGGCGACCGAAACCAACAGCGAAGATCTGGTGGTGGTTGCCAACTGGCAAGCTGATGGACAAAGCGGTATTAACCTGCTCGGTGTGACCTTGAACCCCGATCAATTCCCGGCATGGCGACAGGTTTCAGCCGAGTCGCTGCTGACTATTGATGATGTGCTGCTGGAAGAAGACTTGAATGATTTGGAACGCATGGGTCTGGAAAGCACCGATGCCCGTGCGTTATCCGTTATCCCGCTTAAGAGTGGTAATCGCCGTCTTGGTGTGATCTGGGTCGCCTCATCACAGCCGCATAAACATACCGAACGTGACCGCCGTATTTACCAATCCTTCGCGGAACAGGCATCCCTTTCGATGGAAGCCACCCGTCTGCTGGAACAGACCGACCGCCGTGCGCGTCAGCTCTCCATCTCGGCACAGGTGAGCCAAATCGCGAACTCCATTCTGGACTTGAATGTACTGCTGCCTCGTCTGGTGGATTTGATCCGTGACGCCTTCCATTACGACCACGTTCAGATTTTCTTGATGGACGCCAAAGATCAATTTGCCGAGTTACGTGCCAGTACGGGTGAACCGGGGCGACAGCTGCTGGCGATTAATCACCGCTTGGCAAAAGGCTCGAAGTCAGTTATCGGGCAGGTGACGACGTCTGGTCAGCCCGTGATCGCGTTGGATACCGCCGATGCCCATGTTGTGCATCGCCCCAATCCCTATCTGCCACTGACGCGTTCAGAAATGGCGCTGCCGATTGTGGTTAAGGGGAAGATCGCCGGTGCGCTTGATGTGCAGTCCAATACACCCAACGCCTTCGGTGAAGACGATGTCAACGTGTTAACGACACTTGCGAACCAGATTTCGGTTGCGCTGGACAACGCGCGGCTGTTCGAGCAGGCGGAAACCCGTGCGCGTGAAATGAGCTTCCTCTTCAACGTAACCGCGACCGCATCGGCTTCCAACGATAAGTCACTGACAGACTCGATGCAGGACGTCGTTCAACTGGTGCGCGAGTCTCTCGATGCGTTGAACGTCAGCTTGTATCTGTCCGAAAGCTATACCGACCAATACGGCGAAACCTATACCCTGCTGCGAGCCGCAGCGCTGGCGGGCTCGGATCAACCGCTTTCCGAATTGTCGGAAATTCTGGTCGGCAACTCCGAAAATGCGTTGAGTCAGGTGGCTGTGGATGGCGAACCTCGTATTTTCGCCAACCTGGAAGATGCACCGAATTATCTACCGATTTCGACCGAAGCCAAAGCCGCTATCGCTGTACCCATGATTTCCGGCTATCAAACCATCGGTATCATCGCGCTGGAAGATCGTCGTGTGAACAGTTACACGGCGGAAACACTGAACCTCATGGGCGCGTTGACCAACAGCTTATCGAGCATTATCCAGAATACACGTCTGCTGGATCAAGTGCAGCGTTCTAACGAACAGCTGCGTGAATTGGATCGCCTCAAGAGCGACTTCCTGGCGAATATGAGTCATGAGTTGCGGACGCCGTTGAATTCGATCATCGGTTTCAGCCGCGTAATCTTGAAGGGTATTGATGGCCCGCTGACGGAAATGCAAGAGCAGGACCTCAGCACCATTTATAACAGCGGTACCCATTTGCTCGGTCTGATTAATGATGTGCTTGACCAGGCCAAGATCAACTCCGGTAAGATGGATATGCACGCCGATTACTTCGATATGAAAGCCGTGGTCGAAGGGGTACGTTCCATTGGTATCGGTCTGATTAAAGACAAGCCTGTGGATATGCGTCTGGAAGTCGCCTCCGGGCTGCCCAAAGCCTATGGCGATGAATTCCGTACGCGCCAGGTGCTGCTCAATCTGGTTTCTAATGCGTCCAAGTTTACGCAGCAGGGTTCGATCTACATCCGCGTTTATGTCGAATGGCAGGCGGACACTGGCATCAATATGATGCGCGTTGATGTACAGGACAGCGGTATCGGTATCGCCGAAAAGGACTTGCCATTGCTGTTCGAAGCCTTCCGTCAAGTCGACTCGTCGTTGACGCGCACGGTGGGTGGTACGGGTCTGGGTCTGCCGATTGCCAAAAACCTGATCGAGATGCAAGGCGGCCAGATGCTGGTACAGTCGGTAGTGAATGCCGGTTCGACCTTCAGCATCACTTTACCCCTGGAAGCCCCTGCCAGCGACCAGGACGAAGATCTGGATGCACCACCAGAAACGGTGTCTCAGAATGGTACGACCGATAAACGCGCGACGTCGGTGATGAGTACGGTTAGCAGTACAGCCATCCCGAAGAGTTTGAATACCCAACAGTTGAATCCCTCGGTGGTCGAGAATTACGAAAAGAAGATGAACGCCGACAAGCGGGATTCAAACAATATGACCGTCGCAGTCATGCCTACCAGTCGCCAGATTCTGCTGATCGAAGACAACCCCGATATGGTTGACCAATTCCGGCGGGCATTGCAGCGCGAGTCCTTTGATATTTTCACGGCGTCCATTCCCCTGGAAGCCGAAGCGATGGCGAGTGGCTTACGCCCCATGTTGATTGTGATGAATGCTGACTTCGCCAAAGGCGCGAGTTGGGATATTTTGGGACGGTTGCAGGATCGTGATGATACGCGCGACATTCCGGTGATTATGGTGGCACTAGATGATGTCTCCAGTCGGTCAGAAGAAGCCGGCGCATTTGCCTTCCTGCAACGGCCATTTACACCTGACCAACTGGTGGATTCGGTTCGTAAGGCATTGAGCGTCAGCCAGACCGAGCGCATCCTGATAATTGATGACCAGCCTGAAAGCCAGCGTATGTTGCAGGAAGCCTTGGATGAGTCCGGTAAATATCGTGTCATCACGGCCAACAACGCCCACGATGGCATCTCATTAATCGCACGCCGCCGCCCGAATCTGGTGATCCTCGACTTGCGGATGCCGGAGAAAGATGGCTTTGCGGTGCTGGATGAACTGCGCGGCAACCCCGAAACCGCCAGTATTCCGGTCATGATCGTCACGGCGGACACCTTGAATAATGAGGAAAAAGACAGGTTGGGGCGGCTGCAAGTGATCTACAAGACAGATCTCAGCCAATCCAATTATCAAGAATTTATGGATGGCGTCCGCGAACATCTACGCTAAATGAATCTCAGCCAGGGACAGAGGCTAAATATCCAAAAATAACCTCTGTCTCCTGAGCATTGTCAGTATCACAGAATCGTAACGAACCCTTACGTTATCCTTAATATCTCTCATGGTAACATAATTCATAACGTCATTATTTAAACGCTACAGCATATAGTGTATCTTATGGCTGTATCGTACTCATTCATCTGGTTATTGGAGACGGTGTTGGACTTCGCAACAATTGATCACAATCAAATCGAACTCGAATGTATTAACTGCCACACGCGTGTTGCACTTGATAAAAGGGTCGCAGGTTGCCCCCACTGTGGCGAAAATATTTTAGAAGCACGTTATGACCTTAGCGGCATTAATGTGCAAAACTGGCTGGCGGAGATAAAGACGCGCAAGGCTAATCTCTGGCGTTACCGCGAGGTGCTGCCGATCTATAACTCGGCCAATATCGTCACGTTGGGCGAAGGCGGAACACCCCTATTGAAATCCAGGGCTTTAGCCGCCAGTTTGGGGTTGAAGCACCTTTACATCAAAGATGAGCGGCAGGGGCCGACCGGCAGCTTCAAAGATCGTCAGGCCACCGTCGCTATCTCGGCACTTAAAGAGATGGGCGTCAGTGAACTCGTCGTTGCCAGCACCGGTAATGTGGCGATTGCCTATGCAGCCTACTGCGCCCGTGCAGGCATTAAACTGTGGGCGTTCTTCCCCAGCCTGACCCCCGGTGCCAAGATGCGTGAAGCAGCTTTGTATGGCGCTGAGGTGATTAAGATCACCGGCACCTATGACCAGACCAAAGAACTGGCGGCACGTTTTGCCAAGAGCAAAGGGATCTTCCTTGATCGCGGCATCAAGAGCGTGGCGGCCATCGAAGCCATGAAGACGATGGCCTATGAAATTGCTGAAGAACTCGGTGACGAATTGGAAGGTGGCGAACGCTGGCGCTCACCGGATTGGTTCTTGCAGGGTGTCAGCGGCGGCATGGGGCCGATTGGTGTGGGCAAGGGCTTCCAGGAAATGATAAACTTCGGGCTGGTGGACAAGATGCCCGCTTTCGGCATGATTCAATCGTCAGGCTGTGCGCCGATGGTCGAAGCCTTTAATCGTAAACAGCGCATCGCCACCCCGATTGACAATCCGCAGACCATTATTGCCACCTTAGCGACTGGCAACCCCGGACGCGCCTATGAACTGCTTTACGATTATGTACAGCAGTACGGCGGACATTTCACCTCGGCCACCGATGAAGAAGCCTTTACAGCAACCTTGATTGCCGCGCGGACAGATGGTATTTCAGTTGAACCTGCAACAGCCGTCTGCTTTGCTGGACTCATCCGCATGGTACGCGAACGCATCATCAAGTCCGATGATGTGGTCGTCGTGAATTGTTCCGGCCACACAATGAGCGTCGAGAAGCACATTCTGGGCGACCAATGGCAGCATTCGGTGGAATTAAACGAGCAGCATATTACCCCGACCTTGCCCGAAGAAGGGCTGCTGTCGGCCTTGCAACAGGTCGAGGCGCAAGTGCGGCGCATCGTCATCATTGAGGACAATCAGGATGCAGCGCGGCTGATTAAGCGCATCCTGCAAGCGCGTGGCAACTACGACATCCATCTGGCAGCCGATGGCGCAGAAGGTATCACAATGGTGCGCGAAGTGAAGCCGGATATGGTTGTCACTGACCTGATGATGCCCGACGTGGATGGCTTCGCGGTGATCGAAACCATGAAGAGTGATCCGAGCATCAGCCATATTCCTATTGTGGTGGTGACTGCCAAGGAACTGACGGTCAAGGAACGCGCTCGCCTCAGCGGACAGATCGAGATGCTCCTGCAAAAAGGCTCGTTCATCGACGAAGAATTCATCGAGTCGCTGGTCAGCAAACTGCACTAAGCAGTCGCAAGTTTCATGTTACAAGGGAAAGCGGCGGACGTTGGTTCGCCGCTTTTTGATTCACCCACAGGACTCCTCTACAATCATGCGTTTTTAGAAATCACAGACTATGGGATGAAGCAAGGAGTTGTGCGGAACGTTATTTCTGTTTGATCTCAATCTCGCGGTAGGGGAACTTCCCGCGAATATGGGCGTTAAAATAGCGCCCATTAGAGTCACTTTCGAGAAATGCGGTATAAATCGTTTGGGGAACATCAAAATACTGGTAGATATGACCACTTTGGAACTCGATTTCGAGTACATAAGTGTATCCGGCAGCACGAACAACACTCGATTCTAAATTTTGCTTTTCCATATGATCCACACCCCATACGATAAACAGATTTGTATTGACTATCTGCATTCGTCGAACATTTCACTTATCAGAATAGCCAATTGCGTAGCTCAAAGTGTGGGTCAAAAGGCTATATTTAGGGGGTGCCGATGCCCTATCCAACAGTCATAATGTTCCGACTCTGAACAAAAATCATCCGGTCACGTTTGATAGGATAGAGTCCAATAACCAAGGGATAGATAACCCATGCCCGACCAATCAACACTTGCCCCCCACGCCATTCTCGCCACTATCGGTGTCACCGATGCAGACCACATTGAGCCTATAAACGGTGGCTCAGACACCGCCATCTGGCGAATTGAGTGGAAAAATGCTTTTTATGCCCTGCGAGTCTTCCGGCCCGAACAGGCCGCGATGTGCGAAAAAGAAGGCCGCGTGATGCAGGTCGCCGCCGCGGCAGGCATACCTGTTCCAACGGTCATCCGCAAAGGCGAGTGGCAAAACCGGCCTGTTTTACTCCTATCATGGGTCAAGGGCGGAACGCTGGCCTCCCAACTCCAGTCTCACCCCCATCAAATCTTCCAATTAGGCCGCGCCTTCGGACAGACGCAAGCCGCCATCCATCGAATCCCTGCACCGACCGATATGGATTCCACCCGCTGGATTGAATGGGCAGGCGACGAACCGGAACTCAAAGCGCGATTGCGTGATCTGCCCTCGCGCAAAACCATGCTGCTCCATCTGGATTATCATCCATTGAACATCATGGCTGACGGTGGACAGATCAGCGGCGTGCTCGATTGGGTCAACGCTCAGGTTGGTGATCCGCGTGCCGATTTCGCGCGCACCTATGCCATATTGCGCGTCGAACCTTACGGCCCACAGGGAGATGATGTGGTAATAACCCTTTTTCGGCGGTCGCTGGAATATTTCTGGCGTGCCGGATATACACAGGCTGGGGGTCAGCTCAACGAAATGGCGCTTTTTTATGCATGGGCAGGTGCCAGTATGATCCGTGATTTATCCCCTAAGATCGGCAGAGCCGGTTTCTGGTTACAGGATCAACACCTCGATCCGGTGCGTAAATGGCGCGATTATTGGAAGCGGCAGGCGGGCATAACGCTTTAGTGCGTATTGATCTTCACATGCGCATACTGCTTGCGATAAGTCACAGGTGAGGTTTGCATATGCCGCCTGAAAATCCGTCTAAAATAATCCGGTTCGGAGAAGCCGCACTTTTCCGCGATTTGCTCAACCGTCATTTCACTGTCCAGCAGATAATGACAGGCCACATGGACACGCCGTTTTTGGATCGCTTCTGTCAGTGTGCAGTGATAAATCTGACGGTAGACGCGCCCTAGATAATCCGCATTATAGCCCAGTTCAAAAGCGATTTTACCCGCCGTAATTGGACGGTCATAATTGAGCCGTATAAAGGTATTGGCCCATGTGGCAATCGCCTTCAGGTCGCTGCTGTTAACCTCTGGCACTTCACGCGAACGCGCCACTTCGACCAGCATGAGGGTCGTCAATAAATTGGCCGCATAGGGATGCAGGGCGCCGGTTTCCTGATCATCAAGGAAGATACGGAAAAGCCGTTCAATACGCTCTGGTTCGATGATTATTTTATGCTGCGGCATCCGCATAAACGGAATAAAAGGCATATTCATTGCCGATGCTTCATCCTCGGCTCGTTCATCCAGATCAAAATGGATCCAATAGAAGCGCAAATCCGGAGGCATAAATCCGATACCACCATGCTGCCTTCCCGGCCATAAATGCAAACTTTGTCCGGCTTCAATGTGAAATTTTTGCGTTTCTTCCCACATATCCAAACAGCCTTCCTTAACCAAGATGAGTTCGTGCGAGTCGATGATGCGGGTGGGGTGAATGGCACCGCCGCGCGAAACGAACAGCCCCGCATTTTGGGCGCGTATCGGACTAATAATATCGACATGAAGGATGTTTTCGGTGATCATAAAAGTTTCTCAAAAAGTCGGTTTTATCTTCCTATTCTACGGCTTATCGTCTGGCGAAAAAAGGGGGGGATGTCATACACTAGGGACGCTGGAAGTCTATAATTAAACAATAGAGGTTTATCTTGACAAGCAGTCTTCAACAAAATACACCTGTTTCATTAAAAAATGTGGTGATTGATAACGGATTCTGGGCGCAGCGCCAGGCCAATAACCGCGAACATACCCTGCCCGCCATCAAGCACCAGATGGAGAAAACCGGACGCGTCGATGCGTGGAAGCTCGAATACAAAAAAGAACAGCCCTCGGGTGCTGGCAGTCCGGCCAGCCTCCTTGTCCAGCCGCTCAATAAGGTTAAACCCCATATCTTCTGGGACTCCGATGCTGGCAAGTGGATTGAAGCCGCCGCTTACAGCCTGATGACGCATCCCGACGCCGAACTCGAAGCCTCCATGGATTCGGTGATTGATCTCATCGCCAAAGCTCAGCAGCCCGACGGCTACCTCAATATTTTCTTCACCTCCGTCGAACCCCAGAACAGGCTCAAGAACCTGCGCGACTGGCACGAATTCTATGATGCGGGACACTTGGTGGAAGGCGCGGTCGCCTATTACGAAGCCACCGGCAAACGCAAACTGATGGATGTGCTGTGCCGTTATGTAGATTACATTGATACCCTCTTTGGCCCGAATGAAGGCCAGACGCACGGTTATGATGGTCACCCCGAAGTTGAGCTGGCGCTGGTGAAGTTGTACCATGCGACTGGCGAGCAGCGTTATCTGAACCTGTCCAAGTATTTTATTGATGAGCGCGGTCAGCAGCCCTTATATTTTGACCAGGAAGCCATCGCGCGTGGGGAAGACCCCAGGCAGTATTGGGCGAAAACCTACCGCTACTGTCAGGCGCATATTCCGGTGCGCGAACAGGATATGGCGACCGGACATTCCGTTCGCGCGGCCTATTTGTACTCCGGCATGGCGGATATTGCGGCTGAAACAGGCGACGAAGCGCTGAAAAAAGCCTGCATGTCGATTTGGGACGATCTGGTTCAGCATCACCTGTATATCACCGGCGGCTTAGGGCCAGCCCATGCCAACGAAGGCTTCACGGTCCCCTATGATCTACCGAACGAAACCGCCTATGCCGAAACCTGTGCTGCGATTGCGCTGGTGTTCTGGGCATGGCGTATGTTCAAGCTTGATCCCGATAGCAAGTACATTGATACGATGGAACGCGCCCTCTATAACAATGTGCTGAGCGGTGTTTCACACGAAGGCGATCATTTCTTCTATGCCAATCCACTGGCGGCCTTCCCGAATGTGACTCCACATGGTCAATGGAGCGGTATCGTGGGCGACCGTGACTACCGGCGCTCGGAATGGTTTGACTGTGCCTGCTGCCCGCCAAATCTGGCGCGATTGGTAGCCAGCTTGGGCGGTTATGTGTATTCAACTGATGCGGACACGCTTTACGTGCATCTGTACACGGCCAATCATGCCGAGGTCGGTGTGAACGGACGCACCGTGAAAATCAGCCAGCAAACCGACTATCCCTGGGCGGGACAAATCCGTCTTCAAGTGGATGTTGACCAACCGGGACGTTTCCGTTTAGGGTTGCGTATTCCGGGCTGGTGCCGTGCTTATCAGCTGACCGTCAATGGCGAGGCTGTGACCACCGCCGCGACCAGGGGTTATGTGCTGATCAACCGCGAATGGAAGTCCGGCGACGAGATTATGCTGTCGTTGGAAATGCCCGTTGAACGCATTCTGCCGCATCCACTGATTCGCCACGACGCGGGCAATATCGCGCTGCAGCGTGGGCCGGTGATCTACTGTATTGAAGAGGCCGACAACGGCAATAATTTGGCGAACGTGATTATTCCGCCGGATGCGCGGATTGAGACGACCTTCGAACCGGGATTATTCGACGGCATTTCCGTCATTCATGTGGAAGGTGAACGTGTCACCTCCGATTGGAAGGGGGGGCTTTACCAGCCGGAAGCGGTGCAGCATCTTACACGTACACCAACTGCCATTAAAGCCATTCCCTACTGCTTCTGGGCGAACCGCCAACCCGGTGAGATGCGTGTCTGGATACGCGAGAGTTAAGCCGATACTCAATCGTTTTTAGTCCATAGAAATATGGGAAGGGGTGCGAAAGCACTCCTTTTTGTTTACGCCCATCGCCCACGCCGACATAATCGCGCTAGGCGACGACCTCTTCAACATCAGCCACTTGCATAGCCTTGGCGACCGCTTCACCCATTTTGATGACGACGCCTGCCCATGAGAGTCCGCTGCCGAAGGCCACCATACCGGTCACGTCACCGGGTTTAACGCGCCCTTCTTCGATGGCTTCCACCAGCGCCAGCGGGATCGAGGCGGCAGAGGTGTTGCCATATTTATGCAGGTTGACGAAGAACTTATCCATCGGCAGTTGCAGCAAATTGGCTGCGTATTCGATGATACGCAGGTTGGCCTGATGGGGAATGATCAGGTCGAGGTCAGCCGGAGTCATACCGGCGCTGGCGGTGATGTTCTTGATGCAAGCCGTAAATTTGCGTGTGGCGAACTTGAACACTTCCTGACCATTCATGCGGATGTACATCTCGCGCTTATCGACCACGCTTTGGGACAATGGATTGCGTGTGCCACCGCCCGGAACCCACAGGTGATGCGCCAGCCCGCCATCCGAACCGAGTTCGAAGTTCAGGATACCCGCGTCACTCTGGCTGGGTTGGATGACGACTGCTGCCGCTGCATCCCCGAACAGGATGCAGGTTGAACGGTCGGTGTAATCCAGTGCGTAGGAAATCAACTCGACACCGATGACCACGACGTTTTTATAAGCGCCGGTTTGGATGAATTGGCTGGCCGTCACCAGGGCGTAGACGAAGCCGGAACAGCCCGCCGCCACGGTCAACGCTGGACACTTCGCACCTAATTCATGCTGCACATAATTGGAAGGTGCTGGCAATAGATAATCGGGTGACGAATTAGCGACCACAATCAGATCGATGTCGGCTGGTGACAGTCCGGCTACGGCCAGGGCATCACGGGCGGCAGCACAGGCCATGCTGGTGGTGGTATCGCTTTCGCTGCGGATACGTCGTTCTTTGATGCCGGTGCGGGTGGTAATCCACTCGTCATTCGTGTCAACCATTTTCGCCAAATCATCATTGGTGAGGATTTTGCTCGGCAAGTACTTTCCCCATCCGGTAATTTCGGCACGCGGCATCGACATAGCGATAAACTCCTAAGAATACAGTAAATGTTTACAAACGTCAGTTTTTGGTCATACGTCTATAAGTGTATGGGCGTATTGTACCTGTAGACTAAGAAATCTGCATAGAGGTTGCGAATGAGCAGATGATTAGGTGTTGGGGATGGATGTTGCAAGAGGACATGGTGGTAGGGAAAAGACATGTCCTTTCCCTACGCAAATGATCGAATTATTGTTGTTGTAGGACAGGTATTTCCTGCGAGTCATGACGCGCATCATCGATCAGACGGCGGCGGGTGAGCAGCATGAAACCCGCTACTAATGCGATACCGGCAGCGATCTGTACACGCGGCGGCAGATAACGGACACGGCTGACGATGTTCGTCCGTTTGGCACCGACCAGATCATTCCGCAGGCGGTTGACGAAACGGCGTGAAGGCTGCACGCCGACGAGGGTCACATGCAGCTTGCGGACAATGCCGACTAAGCCTTCCACCTCATGACGTGGAACGGCGTAGCGGTTGACGATGGTATCCAGATTCGCGCGTTCATCAGCCAGAAGCGCATCGGTTACGGCGGAGAGCAAATTCTCAAGTTCGTTATGATTCGTCATCGGTTCAGTTGCCTTCTGTTCGTTTATTTTCAGCATTCGAAGTGGGCGCACGTCCCGGTGCGCCGACGCGCGTATGCTGCATTTCGATGTCATCCCGCAGTGCCAAAAGGGTGCGGTGGTAAAGCGACTTGATAGCCCCTTCAGTTCGTTCCAGTACGTCTCCAACCTCGGCATTTGATAAGTTGGAAACAAACTTCAGGTAAAGCAGCTGCTGGCGTTCTTCCGGCAAGCGCGCGACCGCTGCCAACAATGCCGCACGTTCTTCTTTATCCTCAGCAGCCGAGTCGGGCGAGTCGAAGTGCAAATCCGGCCCGATAAACTCTTCCAGCGGAATAATCTTGCGCCGACCGCGATCCCGGTGCCAGTTTGCTACCAGATTGTGCGCGATGCGGTACAACCATGCCTGGAAAGGCACACCGCGCTCGGTGTAGTTCTCAATGTGCGCCATCGCACGGTGGAAAACAGCCGCCGTTAAATCTTCCGCATCCTGATGATTACCGGTGCGGTAGTAGATGTACTTGTAAATTTTCTCGACATAACGTTCGTAGAGAACACCGAAAGCCTGTTGGTCATCTTTAGCCAGTAGGATTAATTCGGGGTCGTCCAACCGCGTGAGGTCGGGTTGCTTGGGTTTGCGTCTAAATATGTTCATCGACAGTAATAACCCTCATGTTCACAGGGAGTTGCGCGATTGAGAATTAAGATATTCTAAGAAGGAGTGGGCTTGTCAGCGACACGCCCTCCCCACCAGAATAGCTATCTAACCAGTGGTGCAAGTGTGAGTTGTGATCTTTTGTAACCCTCTCTGCACACTATTTTTCGCCCAAAAAGAGTGTCCTAAAGCCCTTCTCCCTTGCGTGTGGGCTGAGGAGAGGACACCTTTTGCGGGAATGTTATTTTTAAAGAACAAGTCTTCCCGTAGGGGAGCACCTATGTGTGCTCCCGAATTGAATTTTCTTGATTACGGTCTCCCTCATTTTCAAACATGTCCTCTCCTCAGCGTGCGAGGGAGAAGGGTTGGGATGAGGGGGTTAGACTTGCACCTGAATACCTATCTATACGCAGCTGCCCTCATTCTGTTTCTCGTCGTTAATCCCCACTGGGTGCAGCCGTCGCCACCATATCCTCACCGGATTGATAATCAGAACGTTCCTCTGTAAAGGTTTTGGAATACGAATAGGTTCCCCAGTAGATTGAAGGATCAAATGCCGGCAGTTGATCACCGATAGCCTTCAACTCGGCCCACGCCGCCCGTCGTGACAGATTAAACGAAAACGGAAGCTGGCTGCTGCCGGACATTTCACTATCCAGCCCGATATACTGCCGCGACAGCCATTGCCCCGCCCACGTATTGACGATAGTGCCGGCTTTAGACTCCTGCCACAGCGGAATGACAGCCGGTACCGCATCCGCCGACAGAATGTTGAGGAAACCGATATCCAGATCTTGGCCGTCATGATAACGCGCGATGTTGCGGTCAGCGATGTAACGATCGATATCCATCAGGTTGAGCGTGACCATATAACCAATGATCGCCAGCACCAAACCCAGCGTGAAGATATTCATCCGCAGCCGGAAAACCGCCAGCACGTACACCCCGAACAATGCCCCCAGCCACAACATAAAGACATGGGTATAAACCCGTAGCTGCGTGAAACCGAAGGCTTCTTCGTAGAGCCACATGCGCTGCGAGGCCGACACCAGCATGATGGTTGTCAGCGCGACAATCATCAGTGCCAATACCCGAAACAGCATATTTTCGCGCTTGGTCTGCCGCACGCTCACGTGATCCAGAATCAGCGAAAGGCCGAGTGTTAAGACCGACACCGCCACCAGCTCGAAGAAGCCCCGCCGTGCGTATTGCGAATAGGTGATACCCGCTACCTGAATGGTGCGTTCGCCGCCAAAGAAATAGGCGAATTGAATCCCGACGAAGGCTGCGAACAGGGCCACCACGCTGCCCATAATGATGCTGCTCTCGACCATACTCAGTTTGAAACCGGGCTTGGATTTGGGCTTCGTCTCCGGCAGAACCGCCTCACCATCCGGGTCATCATCAAGTGGTGGATTGACCACAGGCGCGGCAGCCGGACGGCGCACCAGCGCAAAACCGAGCGATCCCGTAACTGCAACTGCCAGGCAGCCAATCACCATCACGTGCATGAACGTATCACCCAGATACTCAAGACCCAGTGCGCGCCGGACACCATCAAAGGCCTGGTTGACGTAATTGGCAAACACCGCGTCCGCCGAACCCAGCAGCACCGCGAATACCAGCACAACCGGCAGCGCAAAAACACCGCCGCGCACGACCGATGCCAGCACATTGCCGCGTTGGTGGCGCTTTTCCCGCAGCCACAACCATGATTCCGCCGCTTCACCAATCGCCCAGGAGGGAATCATAAAGCCTGATACGACCAGCGCTTTGGGATACTCGCTTATCGGCTCGGTATCGAGGTTATGAGCCAGCGGCAAATAATACAATCCGACTGTGCCTAGAGTCAGCACCGCCGCGATGTTTAAGGCACTAATCAGCTCATCCGCGCGGAACACGACCATCACCGCGAAGAAAGCCAGCGGCACCAGCAGCCACAGGTTACGACGATTAACGGTCTGGCCTGCCGGACGCGCTAACGCCAGCACCAGCCCGACCGCCAATAAAATGTAAATGGGAAATGAAATACCAACCGTCCGGCCATAAAAGAATATATTGCCCACTATCCCCATGATTAAACCCGTACCAACCGTCACGACAGCAAATGATCGTCGTTCCATATGCACCCACTCCTCACTGATAATTGTCGTCCATAAGATAAGTAGACGTTCTAATATCCTATGGTGTTCCAGCCGCTCTCGCCTAGACCCCAATAATGCGGGGGAGGTTTAACAGCATCTTACAGTGAGTGTTTGGGTTTTCCTCTACCCGGCGGCCTACGATTGAACTACGCACGAAAAAGTTGAGAGATTCTGAGAGAGGGTTTGCCGACGACAAACCCCTGCTGAAATATTGCGATAAAGCTTAAGATTAGTCGGTAAAGTCTTCGTTAATCATGTCCCTGTTGAGGCCAATCGCGGCGAAAGCACCCTGGGACGCAGCCATGATTAACTGCCGCGCCGGATAGGCCATATCACCGGCTGCATAGATGCCAGCGACACTGGTACGTCCTTCTTGATCGACCTTAACGATGCCGTTCGGTGTAAGCTCACAGCCCAATTGCGCCGCGAAATCCGAATGCTGCGACAAATCCAACCGTGTAAAAATCGCGGTACGCGGCAGGGTTGATCCATCAGCGAAGACAATGCGTTCCAGTTGCGTGTCATGGCCTTCGACGCGCTTGACGGCTTTTTCAATGATTTGGATGCCGTGTTTGGTCAGCGTTGCCTGTTGCGCTGCCGTTAATTCCGATGGCCCGTCGGAGCAGATGACGAGGTCCGCCGTTAGCGCCCACAGCAGTTTAGCCATGTGCAGCGCTGCTTCGCCCCGGTTATAAATGGCTACCGCTTGATCCCGTTGTTCCCAACCATCGCAGTAGGGACAATGTAATACGCTGCGTCCCCAGAACTGCTGCAAACCCTCTATCGCTGGCAACGTATCCTTCAAGCCGGTTGCCAATAAAATTTTCCGCGCCGTATGCTGGCTGCCGTCGGCCAGCGTTACGATGAAGTTTTGCTGGTCCGGTTGGATGTCAGTCACCACACCCGACTGAATACTGACCGTTTCATACCGCAGCAGTTGCTCCCTGCCAATCGACAACAAATCTGCGGGCGGGACGTCATCCCGCGTGAAAAATCCATGCGAGGCGTGTGTAAAACGGTTCGCCGGTTTTTGCGAATCAATGATAAGAACGCGCCGCCGAAAACGCCCTAGATATAACGCCGCACTTAAGCCCGCCGTACTGCCACCGACAATAATGGTATCGAACATCAATTACCCCTTTATTGATACTTAGTATCAATCAGATGCATATCGATCTGTTTTCTTACGTGGATAAAACATCAAATGCAGCCGATTTATGAAGCAGACTCCTTGAAGTAAAGCAACTTCACATACTTCTCATCTTTTGCAATTAGAGTTCAGCATACAATAAGTGGCATGTGATTATCCTCAACCCGTTGCCAAATGACATCACACCACACAAGGAACTTGAGCGTGTATTGGAGATAGCGATGAAGGTGTTCAATAAATGGCGCAGCACTTTTGTTGTCATGCTGATTATGGTTACGCTGGCAGTCAGCCTCGCACAAACACAAGCTGCCGACACGGAATGGGAAACCCGCTTTAATCATGCGCTTGGCATTAGTTTCCAACTGCCGAAAGGTTACGATCTCGCGCCATCCAGCACTTTGACCTACACCAACGGTCAATCAACCATTGATTTTCATGCCTTTCCCAGCCGCCGCATTCACCGCGTCGGTTTGGATCTTGCTTGCCATACACTCTCGCTTGAAACCAGCGGCTACAGCTACGAGGTGGTCAACGGCGGTAAACGTGCGGTCTGTTTGTACACCAACAAGCGCAGCCACGAAACTTATGCCACCATCATCGCACAGGAACGGCGCGCCACCGCCACCGGCAGAAATTACGATTACGTCCTTGTATCCGCGCCACCCGATGAATTACTCACATTGACCGAGAGTATTACCTTTGACGACAGCGTTTCCGCCGTGACTTATCTCGATGAAGCCCTACGCACAGTACGCGCCAACTTCGTCTATGCCAACGCGGTCAATTGGGATAGTCTCTACCAGAACGCCATGCAATCGGTTGATCAATTTAGTTCCTTGGAAGACGCGCGGCAGGCGCTAAAGAGTGTGTTCGCCAAGCTGAATGTCATCAGCGCTCATGATGCCCAAATTTTCTCACCCGATGATTTGAACTCACACGGTGGTTATGGGTTTGAACATCAGCAGTTAGCCGGAGACGACTTCCAAACGGTGACACTGGTCTATCCCCATTCACCGGCTTCATCAATGGGTTTGGCAGTGGGCGACCATATCCATACCATTAACGGTGTGGCGGCTGTCGATGCCCCCGAACCGGATGGCACATCCACCATTCGCCTGGAAGTGACCCGCACGGGTGAAGCGCAAACCCTCAAATTCCGGCTCGTACCGGATTATTACAGCACTTCGCTTTCCGTCACCGGACGGAACTTAGCCGACCAGATTGGCTACATCGAAACCTATTCAGCCGGTGTCAGCGGTGACGATTTTAATTATCCCGACGATGCTCAACAATTGATCCGTAAGATCGACCAGCAAGGCACATGCGGTTGGATTGTCGATGTGCGACGTAATCCCGGTGGACAAGCCCTCATTATGAGCTTGGCGCTGGCTCCCATACGTGGCGATGGGCGCTGGTTCGGCCTCAAAGACATCGCCGGAGATGTGATGTGGTACAGCTATCAGGGTGACAGTTTCCCCGACATTACCGATTCCTTCAAAGTCACCAGCCCGTACTCCGTTCAGGAATCCGCCCCGCCCGTTGCCGTACTGACCAGCCCTTATACCGCCAGCATGGGCGAGATGACCGCCTATATTTTTCAGAGCCGCAAAAATGCCGCTACCCGCATCTTCGGTGAGGCCACCGGTGGCTATCTCAGTGATGGCCTCAACATCATTCACTTGTTCGACGGCTCGATTATGGATGTGGTAAGTGATGTAGGCATCACACCGGACGGTGATCCGCTGCCCAGGAACATCCAACCGGATGTCGTGCTGCCCACCGATTACAGCGTCTATGGGACCGACAGCGATCCGGTCATCTTGGCCGCTGAAGCTTGGCTCCATACGCAGCCACAATGTCAGGGGCAGCTTTCGCAGGTAGCACCGACCCAAAATCAGCCCAATGTTCAAACCGGCAATGAAATACGCCTGGTCGCAACCAGCGGCGGCGTGGTCAACATTCGCTCCGGTCCCGGCACCAATTACGACATCGTCATTAAGCTGGGCAACGGCACCCGTTTAGAAGTGCTTGACCGCAGTGCTGATGGAACATGGTTGAAAGTGCGCTTCGACGGTGGCGAGGGTTGGATTTCGGCCTCGCTCACCCGCGCCAATATCATGCAGAAGCAGTAACCAATACGCCTTCGCCATGTAGGGCTTCCTCCCCTGTCGCTGCGGGTTCACCAGACGACACTTTTACAGTCTTATGCGTTTTTCTCCCGTAGGGAAGGCTCTCAGAGCCTTCCACTTTTCCCTCAATCGACCAAAACTGTCGTGTCGTAAACGCTTGCGGGCTATCAGCAGAGTGAGCCTGCGAACATTGCTGATGTGGGTTGGGGTGGGGTTTTGACCGCTGTCCACCACTTAATGCCGTCCTACCGTTAGCCACCAGCACTTACAAGGTAGCACAGATGTTTTATACGTGCTATAATTTTTGCCCGTCAAGCATAACGAGTAAGGGCAAAATTATGTGGCAAAAATACATCGATGGGCAGTACCGCCAGCCATCCGGCCCCATCGGTCGCTGGATTGGCAGCAAAATGGCGCGCCAGCATCAGCCCGAAAATCATTGGACAGTGAACCTGCTCGATGTGCAGCCCACTGATCATATTCTCGAAATCGGCTTCGGCCCCGGCATCGCGGTTGAGGCGGTCGCTAACCGTGCCACCAATGGCTTGGTCGCGGGCATCGACTTCTCCCAAACAATGGTATCCGCCGCTCGTAAACGCAGCGCCGCCAGTGTTCGCGCGGGTAAAGTCGATCTGCGTTATGGGGATGCCGCCCATTTGCCCTTTGCTGATAGCCGCTTTGATAAAGCCTTCAGCATTCACAGCATTTATTTCTGGCCGGATCCAGTGCCAGTTCTAGCGGAGATATATCGCGTTCTCAAACCGGATGGACTGCTCGTGTTGACCGTTCTTCCCAAAGAAAAATGGAATCCCGAAAATCCTGAGGCAGCGGGTACACCGGAATGTAAACCTTACTACGGCGACGACTTGAAAATGCTCTTAACCAAAGTGGGCTTTCACGACCTCAAAATTGAAGCCGATCCCAATCCGGCTGCGCCCTCGAATTATTCGGTAATCGGGCGGAAATAACTTTCCCTAACGCCCAACTTCCATCTGTATCGTCACTTCGTCGTCTTCATCAATATTTTCGGCTTTACGGACGCTGGCTTTGATCGGCACAAGGTAGCGGCCATCTTTCGGAAACAGCGATGTCTTATACTCGGTATTGCCGATTCGCACCTTGACCGGAATCACGCCCCAGCCGTAAGTCACAGATGCAGATACAGCTTTCAGGTCACTGCTCTCTTCGTCGGGCATCGCCACGAAGAAAAAAGGCGAAGGGCCGCGCCAGAAGATTATCTTACCGCTAAACTCGAAGTACATGACTAGTTCCAACACCTGACTATTAATCTGAGTTCTGTTTAAATCAGAATAGCAGCACTTCCATTTATGGGGTCACAAGATCGCCACCAACAAAAGTGCGCGCGCAGCGAAATCCAATCAGCTTGAACACATCATCGGGTTTGTCGTTGAGACGATAACTAGCGCCCAGAATGCTCACATTATTAGCAAACGAACCGCCACGCAGCACCCTTTCACTTGTGCTGGTATCACCGCCAAAATTCTCTCGTCCATCATCCGCTGAGTATGGATAAGGTGAGTATATACTACTTACCCACTCGAAAACATTCCCACTCAAATCATATGCCCCAACCCAGGATACACCTCCTGGTTTGCTCCCGACATCAGCCGTCTGGCTTGAGTTACGACTATACACCACATTACTGGCAACAAAATTATTTCCCCAGGGATACTTCAAATTATCTGGCCCACGTGCCGCATATTCCCACTCGCGTTCTGTAGGCAGACGCGCCCCACGTTGGTCGCAAAAGGTCCATGCGTCAATCCAGTTCACACTATCACGAGGATGATTGTCGCCTGCATATTGACCTGATGTTGTGAATTGCTTATTGGTCACTTCGTAGCGGTCTATCCAAAAGGGCACATCAAAACACTGTTGATTCACAGGCTGCTCGTTCGCCTGGCCCTGTTCACTGCCCATCGCGAAGCATCCGGCAGGAACCAACACCATCTGTACACCGTTGAAGATCTGCTCAAGAGGCTTCCACTGGTTATTAGCCGTCACGAGGTTAGTGGAGAATTCCGGTAGTGTAGGCGTAGGTGTAAGGGTAGGCTGTGGCGTATTCGTGGCCTCTTGCAAAGAACTCTGTGCCTGAGCTGTAGCAGTAACATTTAAAACTGCTTGGGCTTCAGCGGTACTGGTCTGTTGTTTCTGGATGGTTGAGACAACATTTGATGTCACCTGAATTTCGGCTGCTTTTGTTTGGGTAGCATAAACCGAATTAAAAACGAGCGTGATTTGAAATGCCGCATATTGAGTCAGGGCATATCCAGCAGTTTGGGTAGGGGCTAGGGTTGCTTGTTGCGCCAGTGCAATTTCAGTACCCATAGAATGGGCAGCGCTTTCTGTTACTAGTACGTATGCCGCCTGAGTCGCCAAAAAATCGTTGGTTGCCTTTGCCTGATTGATGACATTTTGAGCGACTGCTCCGCTGACAATGAAAATCGCTGCTGGCACCAGGATTCCGATGAGTGCCACAACCGTGTAAAGTATTCGTTTACGTCGCACACCTCGCCATTTTCCATTGGATTTTTGAATCGGGTCGATGAATCGATCATGTGTGAGTTCATACCAGCGTGCGCCTGCCCGATATTCAGCTCGAATAAGGTGCAGATTTTCTAACTCATCTACCGCTTCATTCCGAATCCCGCCTGTATTTTCTTTGCCTCTATAAACGGTGCCCCGTGTTCCGGACGGAGTAATCAGTTCGCTTTCAAACCATGAACGCAGATTGCCCTCTTGGACACCTTTAAGTCGAACAGTTTGCTTGAGGCATCGCTCATAAAAATTGGAAAGTGCTTGATTGACATCTCCAAAGCTCTTTAAATGATCTTGTGTAATAACCTGAACATCTTTGGGCAAACTGCGCCACAAACTCTGGCAAACCACTTGAAGCTGCACCGGTTCAACATACTCTCCGGCAACGATCATCGTTTGCTCAGGTGTTTCAACGCTAATTTTCAACATTTCAGCAACCAGTTGTTGCGGCACACCCTCTGCGAAAGTGCGGCTCGTACTTTTGATCGGCTCTGTAACCGCTAAAAGTGCCGCTTCTTGACGCATACGCTCCAGCCGGTAACGAGTTCGCAGCTTGTCCGGCAAAAAGCCTACAAACGGATCGAGTTGTGCGATGTAATCTTCGCGCATCACAAACACAACACGGAAATTCGGATCTTGTTCCAGCGCCTCCCCAACTTGCTTGAAGAAAGTCTCTCGTCCTTTCCAATGCTCCAAATAAGATGTGAATAACTCTTCGAATTGGTCAAAGACCGCGATATGCGGGAGTTGCACACCATCCTTATCTTTGGGATGGGGTCGTTTTATCATGAATTCGGGGATTGATACCTGTGCTAGACGTTCATATGATTTGACATTCTCCAACCAACTGATGAGGGTATTGAGTACATACGGGTTAGTCTCGTCGTTTATATCGAAGTTTGTAGGTATATGACCTTGGACACGTGTGACTGGAAGCACCTCAAAGCCTTCTTCTTTCAGGTGCGGAATCACGCCTGCATTCAGGATAGAGGTCTTGCCTGTCCCCGATTGGGCGTAAAGCAAAACGACCCGATGAGCAATAATTAGAGAGAGTAGTTCATTGATCTCACGATCACGCCCAAAGAAAATCTTAATATCTTGCTGCTCAAAGGGGCGCGGCCCAACATACGGATCGTGGAATTGTGGATCAGCTACCATTTGAGAATTTACCCCATCGTTCTCTCAATTCTGAAACAAATTGTTTAGCCGTTCCCCAGTACACACGCATATGCAGACCTTTGAAATAATCCTCCTGATATTTCTTGCCGGTGTATGGCATGGCCTGTGGCGCGTCATCTGGCTCCAATTGGACGGTGATGCTGATTCTCCGCAGACTGCTCTCGGTAGAAGCGATCAGCCCTCTAAATAGGACGCGGAAATCTAAATCGGCTAAACGATAACCGACAAACATCAGGGATGAACCATTGATGGCTTGCTGAATCCGCGCCGGCAGCAGCGACTGATCGCGCGATATATTCACCAGAAAATCAATATAATCATCTTCAGTGAGGACAATTGACTCAGCGATTGGGTTGTACCCGTGCAGATGAAACACGACAGGGTTTGCCGGGGTTGGGGCAAATCCCGATGCCGATTCGAAAATAGACGGAAGATCTTTAACTAGTTTATTCCATTGGCACAGCGCTTGTTTGGGGTCTTTGTTCCGGCTTTTGAGGGCCTGCATCATGAAATCATCGTAATTGGTGGTGATGTAGACGGGCAGCGGCAGGTTCGCCAAAACACCATGAGGCTCATCCGGGAGTTTGAAATCGGGCGGTGTCACATTGGTGAAAAGCCGTTTCAGAACTTCTTCCTTCGGGCGCATCGGGTCATCGTATTTCACCGCTAAAAATTGGGCGACTCTTGTCAGGTCGGATGTATCCTTCATGGGATAGTCATATGTTTTGGCCCATTCCTGTGCCAAATCCGAACCGAGCGGAAGTGACCCATAACATGCACCTGCCCCCAGAAAGGGCGTACATTTGCCCATTTTTATTCGTTCAAGGATTGTCTCCCAATCTCTTTCCTCTAGCGATTCAGCCATTTTGTCCCTCAGTCAAAATATTATTTAAGATGAGTTGCCCATAGCCGTACAACATACAGTAATTTCAGCGCTGAATCAGGCATTATGCGATCTTTGGAAGTCCATTGTGCTGCCAGAGTGCGAGGATGTGTTCAGTTTATCTGGGAGACAGTTAGTTAAGTTATCGTAATGACAACGAACTAGATTAGCGTAAATTGTATCGCTAGATGTTCACCATGCAAAGTTATCGGTTACTCCTCCCGCCCGATTTTCACCTGTCGCATCTTCTTCTTCGCGCCGTGTTTGGTCTTATCCTCACGCCGTTGGCGCTTTTGCCCCAATGGCACGCGTGTTTTCAAATGAGCCTTCGGACGGATTTCTGCACGCCGCAGGAGATCAATAAGCTGCTCTTGTGCATCCTCACGATTCTGTATCTGTGTACGGAAACGCCGCCCTACGATCACCAGCACACCTTCTTTGGTCATGCGGCTCCCTGCGATCTGCGTCAACCGTTCCTTCACATGCAGCGGTAAGGAAGATGAATGCAGCACATCAAACCGCAGTTGCACCACCGTACTCACCTTGTTGACGTTTTGACCGCCCGGCCCTTCTGCCCGTACAAATGTTTCTTGAATTTCACGCTCGTCTATCGCCAGCGTGGAGCTAATCCCAATCATACTAACCTCTCACATTCCTGACTCTCAATTATTATGCCATGTCATCCATCGGTATCACGTAGGAAATCGCGACAGTTTTTACGCCTGTATTCACCTACTAAACATAGACCAATGTATCAATGGTTTTTTCTGCATTTTGCTCAGCACTTGGCAATCAGAACTTACTATAAATCAGGTTTACTTTCGGTTTATGCCACAAACTGATCTCCAACCATCCACCAACATCCTCACCCGAATTGCTCCCTCAAAATGGTTAGCGCCAACCTCGCGAAAGAGTTACAAAATGTTCTACCAAAATGTAACCCATACCCACTTCACTTGTTGTACGATAGCGATTGGGGCAATCTCGTATGCTTCCTCCCTCGCTTGCGGGCTGAGGAGAGGACACCTTTTGCGGGAATGTTATTTTTAAAGAACAAGTCTTCCCGTAGGGGAGCACCTATGTGTGCTCCCGAATTGAATTTTCTTGATTACGGTTTCCCTCATTTTCAAACATGTCCTCTCCTCAGCGCTTGCGGGGGAGGATTGAGGTGGGGGTTCTCCGCGCACCTTAACATCCATATACGCGCACAACCGGCACAAAACCGACCTTTGCCATTGCTGCATTTGCTGCATTTGCCGCATATCTTGCTTATTCAGCGATGATCCCCCTCAAATCCGCCACTCGTCGTAAATGTTACGAAATGGACGTGCTACAGTTGCACTATTTCGAATATTTACAACATTGATGGCAATTTTGGCACAAAACCGACCTTTGCCATTGCCGAAATTGCTGCCAAATTTGCTAATAACCAGTGGTGCAAGTGTGAGTTGTGATCTTTTGTAACCCTCTCTGCACACTTTTTTCGCCCAAAAAGAGTGTCCTAAAGCCCTTCTCCCTTGCGTGCGGGGGAGAAGGGTTGAGATGAGGGGGTTAGACTTGCACCATTAGTTAATAGCAGCTATTTGGGACATGGGCATCAATGCCGCCGCTGCAAACGCGAATCCCTACTCATGAACGTTGCGCAACAAAAGAGGCGCGTTTGCGCCCCTTCTGAACTTGAAATATCGCCTGCAAAGTGTGCCTAATCGCCCGCCGCCACCACCTGCGCTGGAACTTTGCCCGTCCCGCCGTTGGTATGGGGTTCGCCCGCCGCAAATGGATCAAACTGAGCCGTCAGTTCTTCACGGAACTGCTGCATGTAAAGGTTGTAGTAATGTCCCCGTAGATGCATCAACTCGCTGTGACTGCCCATCTCGCTGATGCCACCTTTTTCAATCACCAGAATACGGTCAGCCCGTCGAATAGTCGACAAGCGGTGCGCGATGATAAAGCTGGTGCTGAACTTCATCAGCGTTTCCATACCGCGTTGGATCAGCGCCTCGGTCAGTGTATCCACGCTTGACGTCGCCTCATCCATCACGAAGATGTCCGGCTTTGCCAGTACCGCCCGCGCCAAACTGATGAGCTGCTTCTGTCCGGTCGAAAGCAGGACACCGCCCTCACCAACCTGTTCTTCATAGCCCTTTTCCAGATCCATGATGAAGTCGTGCGCGCCGCCGAGCTTAGCTGCTTCTTCGATCTCGGCATCCGTCGCGTCCAGTCGCCCGTAGCGCAGGTTCTCGCGGATCGTCCCGCTGAACAAGTGCGGTGTCTGTAACACCACACCGATGCGCGAATGGATACTCTCCAGCGTGTAATCGGTATAGTCACGCCCGTTGATCTTGATCATACCGGTCTTCGGTTCGTAGAAACGGCAGATCAGGTTAACAGTGGTGCTCTTACCACCGCCCGTCGGCCCCACCAGAGCAATCGTTTCGCCCTGATGAACCTTCAGGCTGAAGTCCTTCAACACCGGCTTTTCCGGCTGGTAGTAGAAGTTGACGTTTTCGAACTCGATGTCACCGCGCATCGAACCAGGGTCAATCGCGCCTGGCTTATTCACCAGTTCCGCCTTGGTGTCCATTAGCGAGAAGAAGCGTTCGGCACTCGCAACCGCCTGCTGCATCTCCGAGTAAACCCGCGCCAGATCCTGTACCGGCCACATCATGAAGGTCACATACGAAATGAAGGCCATCAATCCGCCGATAGTCATGCTGCCCAGATTGACCTGCAACCCGCCGTACCAGATGATTGCGCCGATAGCGAATGCGCTCAATACCTGCACTGCTGGTAGGAATAATGCACTTAACCACGCTGCCCGGAAGGAACGCTTGTACATTTCTTCTGCCAGCGTGTCGAATTCGGAACGGTTGGCTTCCTCACGCCGCATAGCCTTCACCACCCGCACACCCGTGATATTCTCGTTATAGGTGGCGGTAATCCGGCTGTTCAATTTGCGCGATGCGCGGTACTCGACCAGAATCTTGTTCTTGAACCACATCGCTACCCGCAGCAAAATCGGGACCATCACCAGCACGATCAACATCAGCTTCCAGTTGATGGTTGCCATGAAAACCAGCGCCGTGATGATGTTCATAATCGCCCACGTCACATCCAACATACCCCATGTCACGAGGTCAGCCATGCGCTCGGTATCCGAAGTCACGCGTGACATCAACCATCCAACCGGTGTCTTGTCGAAGTACGAGAACGATAAGGTTTGCAGATGGTCGAAAACCTTCTTCCGCAAATCGTAGCGTACCTTCTGCCCCAATCCACCGGCAAGGTAGATGAAGCTAAACACCATTATGGCGAACAGCGTCGCCAGCGCACCATATACTTCGAGTGTTTGCACCAGCGCAGTCGGATTGCGCGGGATAATCGCCTCATCCACGATGCGCTTGCTCAGGAAGGTAAAGAAGCCCTCTGCCACCGAAACAACGCTGATACAAAACAGGAAACCAGCGACCCAGCGCCAATGCGGTCGCACCGAAGCAATGATACGGAATAGAGTGTTGGTATTAACCCTATTATCTGAGAAATCTTCTTCTTCAAACTGGAAGTCCGAGGACATCAGTCGCCTCCTTTTCCACTTCTTCTTCAATTCGGGACTGTAAGTCAAATATCTGGCGGTAGATCCCCGGTTCGCGCATCAGTTCGCTGTGCGTACCGCGCTGGACAATCCGCCCCTTATCAAACACCAGAATGAGATTGGCGTGCATCACCGTCTGGATGCGATGGGCAATGATGAACGAGGTTCGTCCTTTCATCAACCGGAGCAGCGCCTGCCGAATTTCGTCTTCCGTCTCACTGTCCACCGATGATGTCGCATCGTCGAGGATCAAGATACGTGGGTTCTTCAATAATGTACGTGCCAGCGCCACACGCTGCTTCTGCCCACCGGAGAGTGTTACACCGCGTTCACCCACCATCGTGTCGTAGCCGTCAGGGAAGCTCATAATCACGTCATGTACAGCCGCTGCCTTGGCCGCCGCGATCACTTCTTCGTCCGTGACCTTGCGGCTCACGCTGAATGTGATGTTGTCGCGGATGCTGCGGGAGAATAGGAACGGTTCCTGTTCCACCACACCCACCTGATTCCGCAGGTAACCGCGTGGGATATCTTTAAGGTCAATGCCGTCTATCATAATGCTGCCCGACGTATAGTCGTAGAAGCGCGGGATCAAGCTGACAAATGTTGTTTTACCGGAACCCGTTGAGCCAAGTAGGGCGACACTTTGCCCTGCCTTCACGCTGAAATTGATGTCATACAGCACGGGTGTATCCGCGTTGTACTGGAAGTTCACATCCTTAAACACCACATCACCGCGCAAATCACCTTCCGGTACATGGGCTCCATCTACCAGCGACTCCTGCTCTTCGCCGATAACCTGCATCATGCGCTTGTAGGAAACGATACCGGTCGACATATCCACAATCAGACGACCCAAATTACGCATGGGATTAATGAGCTGTCCCAATAAACTGACGTACGCTAGATATGAACCAACCGACATGGTACCGTTTATGACCAGAGTCGCACCGAAGTAGTAACCGCCGATGATTTGCCCGAAGACCAGCACATCACCCAACGGCCAGTACAGCGCGTGCATCATCAAGAATCCACGTCCACGCTTGTAGTGCTCGAAATTTTGCGTCTCGAACTTCTCACGCTCGTAATCCTGACGGTTGAAGGCTTTCACAACGCGCACACCGCTCAGGTTTTCTTGCAGCGTCGTGGACACACGGGCTTCTTGTTCTTGCACCCGTTCATACCGTTTTGAAATCTTCCCGAAAAAAAACAACGACATCAGGGCAACAAATGGCACAACGATGACCGACACCAAAGCTAACTGCACATTCAAGAGCAGAATCGCCACGAAGTTCACTGTAAACAGCAGCAGAATACGCCCGACACCGATGGCCTGATCAGCGAAGAAACGGCGAATAGCATCCAAATCGGACGTCGCGCGTGATAACAGTTCACCGGTTTGCATGTTGTCGTGGTAGGTGAAGCTCAAACGCTGCATATGGTCATACATCGCATCACGCAGGCGCAGTGCCAGGCCTTCGGCAGTCCGGGCAGCGAAGCGCCCGCTCAAAAAGCTAAAGAGACCTTGACCGCCCGCCAGCAGCACGAAGCCCAGGCCGATCACTGGCGCTAAACGCCCAACATTCGGTGTCGGCAGAATGTTATCGACGAAATACCGCACCAACAAAAAGGATGAGGTATTCATCAACGCCGAAATCGCCAGCATGATAACCGCAGTAAAATAGTAATGGCGGAATCCGGTCATCATGCGCCAGAAACCACGAAATAGGTTTTTAGATAAACTTTTGCGTATATCGTAGGTATACGTTTGCACAGGTGGGGTCAAAGCACCCTCCACAGACAGCTAGACACCCTCGACGTATATGCGCCCAGAGTTATTTCGGCCTTAACTTGAACAGGTTTGGACGACGGAATTATTAACCAGAGTGTTTGGGTTTAACCGGGAGTCTCTATCATAATCTAACCAGCCTTTCGTCTATATGTCAATGCGGGGTGGTATTTAATTGTCTTACCTTAAGTCACAAAAAAGACTGGTATACAATATTATCGAGGGTTCACAGAAGATCATAGCAGATCATAAGTCCCCCGTCAAGCACATCTTTTCTACTGTCATCTCTTTTAACGACTCAGCAGATATTTATGTTCAATTCTTACCATACAATAAAAATCGCCCAATCGGCATCGGGCGAAAGTAGGATATATCTAGTGGACAGGGGTACAGGGTTGTTTACGGAGTCACCAACCGGGCATTTGCATAGCGGCTCAGTTGATGAAACAGAGCGCCAAAAATCACGAAAGGCAGCATCCACAGGATGCCGATAACAATTGCCTCGCCCAACTGAATCTCAAACGGTACCATCTGGTAAACATACAAACTCATAAATAGACCAAGCGCGACTCCGCTGCATCCAGTCAATAAGCCGCCGATACGCTCCCAACGGACGGCCATCAACATGCTGACTGAAGCGATGAATAAGAATAAGGTGAAAGGAATGGCTTGTGCGTAGAGCTGATAAGAAGGCGACATAACACCGCGTAAGGTAAGCAGCAAAAACAGACTAATCATGGTGCTGATGCTGCGTACATATAATCGAACTTGGCGTATACGCCGTAGGTTAGCAGGGAGATTGTAAAAAGCTTGTTGCCGCACAGCGATGATGCTAGCAGGCAAATTGAGTCCTTCGCGCAAAACAACGCTGAGCAATCCAAGATTCCCCGACGCATTGCTAACGGACATCGCAAATACGTCGCACATTTCATCGGCAAAGGCCGTCCGAAAAGTCAGTGGATACAGTTTTAAAAAATGCCCATACAAACGAATGAGGTTGGTTTCAATTTGTGTAGGCACATCCGGTTGGCTGTCTCGTCTGTAAGTTTTTGTATTCGGGATATTCATAGGCATGAACTTGCTTTCCACTCACCCTAAAACGTCTGTATTTTGACCAACTGTCGTTCTACGACCGCATGCTGGCTCAATTGATAAAATATCGCACCAAAAGTGACAAAGGGTAATGCCCACAAAATGCCGATTAGCGAAAGCCCAATCATGCTGACTTCAACGGGGCGAAAATGACCAATATAGAATATCAGGAAGAAGCCTAAGGCAATGCCGCTCCCCATTGTCAGCAACCCGCCCAACCACTCCCAACGCCACGCCAGCAGCATACTCACAGATATACATAACAGCAGCGTGAAGAACAATCCAAGGCCGAGCTGATCGATATACAAGGCTTGAGGGTTACTGAATGTGGATATCAGATTATGCAACATGAAAAGGCTGAGTATCATACTGCTCCAACGAGTCACTTGCCTCGCTCGCCACACGCGGATGGGACTTGTGAGCAATGGAGCTGACTTTTGTCGAGCACGCATGATGTTGATCGGCAAATCCAGCACTTCTCGCCAGCCAATTATGAGTAATGCGAATGTGCTGGATGTCTCGCGCACGGTCATGGCAAAAACGTGCAGCATTTCATCAGCAAACGCGGCCTGAAAATTTGACGGATAGAGCTTGAGTGCCCAGCCAAATAGGCGAATCAAAACATTTGCAATGTACTTCGATGGATGTGGTCTACCATTGGCTGCCTGAGGGGTAATCTTGAAACTCTCGATCCTCATCCTCTTTCCTCCCTAAAGCGCATCCTTGCTGACGCAAGAACACTTTCTAAGCGTGCGATCTCCCCATTTAAGATGTGGCGTCCTTGATCCGTCAGCGCATAATCTTTGCGTGGACGCCCCGTATCCGGCGGTTGGTTATTCTCAATCTGTTCAATCCACGCTTGTTCAAGCAGACGGCTAATAGCTCCGTAGAGCGTGCCCGTGCTGAATTTGATGCGTCCGCCGCTCAAGCTTTCGACATCTTTTAATATAGCATAACCGTGTTTCGGCTTCTGGACGATGCTCAGCAGAATAAAGAAGGTGGCCTCCGTCAGCGGCACCCCATCCTGTTTTGTGCTTTGTTTATCTGTCATGATTGTTCTCAACTCACAATATCCTGCCGTCTGAACCACCAAACGGTCAAACCGATGAGGCCGACGACCCATATTGCTAATATCACGAATGAAGTACCGGCACTCATAGGGTCGATATACTGACTCATCGTGCCTGTTAATGTAAATGCTTTACTACTGGTCGCCCATGAGCTGATATTCGACAGATTATACCCCGGTGTGTATTGATACAATTTGATGATCCCCGGTGCGTTTAGCACACTGCCGATCATAATCAACACCAATAGTATCGCTTGTTCGCCTAGTGTGCAGGCTGCGCCGAAGCCGACTGCGCCCAATATGGAACGCGTGAGGATTGCTCCGAGTGCCGCGAAACAGGCTGCCAGAAGCCCTGAAACGATGGCGACAAAGGCTTGCAGGGCAAAACTGCTCACAAAATCATTGAGTGTTTCACCGGGAGCGGTCAAGTTATAGGGTGCACCTGTCACGCGCACGACGATACCGCTGATCACTCCAGCCAATACACAGGTCAAGAAGAACGCGATCAGCAGCATGAGACTCATGGTGAAGAACTTCATCAGAATATAGGTGGTGCGACGGCGGCGTGGCAGCAAGTTCTTCCACATGCTGCGCTGATATTCTCCGGCAAAAACATCCGCAGCGAAGGCCACCAGGATCATGCGTGTGATGATGGAATTGATGACTGTCCAAGGGAGCAGCGTTTGCATCGTCCAACTGGGGGGCGCGGCGTTGACTTGATAGCGGAACTGTTCTGAACCCAGTGCAGGAATCAGCGCTAATAAAAGGAAAGTGGTTACGCCAACAGGGAACAACCATACGGTAAAACTTGCCATGAAGCGGTTGCCGTTGATTTTCATCCACTCGGCACGAAATAACTCAACCATTGTTGTCCTCCCCCTGCGTGACCGCCAGGAAATACTCTTCCAGTGATTGTCGCTGTGCAGCGACTTCATAGACGTTGATGTCGTTTTCCACCAACTTACGGATAATGGTGGGTATATCATCGCGCTGAGCTTCGACTGTGACATGTACACCGCCATTGGTATGCAGCGCCCAATGTGGACTGAGGATAGTCTGGGCTTTATCCAGCGGATCGGCCTCAACCAGCAAGCGTGATTGTTCGCTGAGTAAATCGGTGACCGAGCCTTCGCGTACCAGTTTCCCTTTGTTGATGATCGCTACACGGTCACACACCTGTTCGATTTCGTTTAGCATATGGCTGGAAAGAAACACTGTTTTACCTTGCTTATCGGCCAATTCGCGGATAAAAAGACGCATCTCTTGGATGCCGGCCGGATCAAGGCCATTGGTCGGCTCATCAAGGATTATCAAGTCAGGATTACCCAATAATGTTGCTGCCAATCCCATACGCTGCTTCATGCCGGTGGAGTAACCTTTGGCGTGACGGTCCGCCCGATCGGCCATGCCTACCTGCTCGATGATGGCCTGAATACGCTTCGGATCATAATAACCACCGCTGCGCGACAGCACTTCCAGATTTTTACGTCCCGTCAGATAGGGGTAGAAAGTGGCACCTTCGACCATCGCGCCGACGCGCTTCAATACTGCGGGATTGCGCTGTACTGATTCGCCAAAAAGCATCGCTATTCCACTGGTGGGACGGATCAGATCAAGCAGCATCCTAATCGTGGTAGTTTTACCCGCGCCGTTCGGACCTAAGAATCCATAGACTTGTCCAGCTTTCACCTCTAAATCGAGGTTTTGTACCGCTTTCACCTGTCGTTTGCCACGCCCAAACTGTTTGAACAGTCCACTGACGCGAATCGCGGTTGTCGATTCCAGCATCGCATCCACCTTATATGTCGCATATCTATATATCGTTACACGACATATCGTATAACGACCTATTTCAACTTGTCAATCACAATTTTCATGAACACTGAAAAGATAGGAGTTTCAATCTTTCACTTTCGCCGATTAACCTTTAATCTTGCACCATTCATCAAAGGATTTTTTTGCCTATGCTCCCAGCCATCATCAGCACATTCGGACTCGCCTTTTTCTACTTCATTGCTGCTATTCCGGCAGGGGCAGCACTACAACTGCCCATCTGGATCGCCGCGTTGACCGCCGGAGTGAGCTATGCGGCTGGTGTAGTAGTCGTGGTACTGATCGGCGCACCACTGCGCGAACGGCTGACGAAACGCTTCAACATTAGCACCACTCATGATCCCAACAAACTCATCTGGCGCGTGTGGGATCGCTACGGGTTGATTGGCTTATCGCTGCTGGCACCGGTCACACTTGGCGCCCAAATCGGGGCATTGATTGGATTGTCGCTTGGTGTGAAGCCGCGATCACTGGTGATTGGCATGGCACTGGGTATAACCCCCTGGTGCGTGGTCATTAGCGTGGCGATTGCGCTGGGGCTGCAAGTTGTGCGCCCTACATAAGACGATTCGCCTTGCCAACAAAATCCACATATATTGGAATGTGCGCTGTAATGATTAGCATACTATTTCGGGGGTTGAACCATGCGGAAGCGTATTTTCCTTGCTCTGTTTTTTCTAACATGTACGGTGGCTATCGTCCATGCCCAGGTCAGTGAGTGTCCGGACGCAGTTGAAACTTCTTTAAAGTCGGTGGCTGAATTGTGCAATCCATTAAGCCGCAATGCCGCCTGTTATGGCTCGAAAACTGTGGATAGTGTTACCTTTGATAGCCCTCGCCCGGCGGACTTTTTCACCAATCCCGGTGACCGTTCCGAGTTGCTCAAACTACGCGAAATTCATCCACAGCCGCTGAGTGCCACCGACAACAGCTTCGGTATAGCACTGCTCAATGTACAAGCTAATGTTCCTAACACCCTGCCCGGTCAAGCCGTGATTTTTATGCTGATGGGTGATGCCAAGCTGACCAACGAAGTCGCAGCGGACAGCCAGCAAGAGAGCGCCTTCCAATCTTTCTACTTCCTACCTGGCCCCGGTAAAAAAGATTGCTACGAAGCCGAACCGACACTCACCATCCAAACACCGGGGAATATCACGGTCAATATGATGTTTAACGGTGTGGATACCGAGTTTAGCCCCGGCACACTCCTTACGATTACACCTTCGGTTTGTACTATTCATCGCGGCAATATCATTCAGCGTGTAGGCACGGATAAGGCTTCGCTGCTGGCAAACCAAACCGTTGATATTCATATCGACTCCGATGGGAAAATCAATGTCGATGACCTGCGCGACATCAGCCAAAACGAGTATCAACAGGGCTTACGAATACAAACGACATTGAATAAGGTGGCGGTTGCCAACGGTTGGTCAGAGCAACTAATTACGCCACCGCGCGCTTATGGGGAAGAACCGGGAAGCACAACTGCTGCGGCAACGGATGTGCCGGTTGCCACGCCCGTTCCTGAAGCCACAGTCGCACCGGCTACCACATCCGAACCGGGTGACCAATCAACGTGCGCAGCCCAATATACGGTTTTACGTGGAGACACACTGCGTAAAATTGCTGATCAATTCAAAACAACGGTTAAAGCCATTGTGGATGCCAACAAAATCTCCAACCAGAACCTGATTGTGCCGGGGCAAATTTTGTGTATTCCCGGTCCTGCAAGCGGGTAAGCTATCGTTTTTCAATGACCCCGATTATGTGAGAACAATCTTAGAAAGTGTTCTCACATAATCAAATAATGGGATTTGTCTCGTTACATTTGGCGTCTGTGCCAATCCAATTGGCGGTTGGAGAACGATACAGAAGTAGAGCAATGTAGCGAGGTTAAACCACTATGTCCCGAAGAACGCGTAACATTATCCTCATTCTTCTTGGCGTCGGCATTCTTGGGTTTGTGATCCTTCAGTTGATACCGATAGGCAGTATCGTTGCGGATTTCGCCCATCCCGGTAATCCACCCATAACATATACGATCCCGTGGGACTCGCCGCAGACGGAACAACTGGCGCGGGCAGCCTGTTTTGACTGCCACAGTAACGAAACCCGTTACCCGTGGTATTCGAGTATCGCACCCGTATCATGGCTGGTGAACCATGACATCAACGAGGGGCGGCGGAAGATGAACTTCTCGACCAATACCCATCTGTTTTCGGACGATATGGAAAAACAAATCTCAAAAGGCGAAATGCCCAAATCCGTTTATCTTCCGCTGCATCCCGAGGCAAATCTGACCGCCGAGCAGAAGAAGCAGCTCATAGATGGGTTGATCGCGACTTTTGGAGCCGTGGATTTTAATGGCTGATTAGAGATTTTCGACAAAGTAATACTTCGTTACATTTGACACTGTGGAAGTATGCACGGTTGTGAGATAACCGTATATGTCTATCCAATGTAGCGAGGCAACAGCACTATGAAACGCGTCCGTATTATTGTCATTTCCCTTGTCGGGATCGTGGTCGTCGGGTTTATTATCTTGCAAGTCATACCCGCAAGCAGCATAAGCGCCAAGTTTGCCGCACCCGGCAACCCGCCCGCCTCCACAACGATCAACTGGGATTCGCCGCAGACCGAACAATTAATGCGTTCAGCCTGTATGGACTGCCACAGTAACGAAACCCGTTATCCATGGTATTCCACTATAGCCCCGGTGTCATGGTTGGTGAACAAGGACATCAATGAGGGTCGGCAGAAGATGAATTTGTCCACCGGCAAACATGTCGAAGGTGACGAGATGATTGAGCAAATCCAGCGCGGAAAAATGCCTCCTCCCATTTATTTGCCGATGCATCCTGATGCCAGTTTAACAGCCGCGCAGAAGCAGCAGTTGATTGACGGTATCCAGGCGACTTTCGGCGGCGGATAAATAACCAGCTACACGACCAAACAGGGGTATGAGCAAACTTGAAATACCCCTGAATCATCTTCCACATCGACCAAGAAAAAGATATTTGCAGCTAAATATATGGTGCAAGGCCGCTAGCGATCAAATGCGGCTCGTTATTCTCCGCACCAAACAAGGCTTCCTGTAGCAGAAATGTACCTGCATAAAAGCGGACGCGAGGGAGCATGGATTCCAGTTCGGGATAGCGGCTGAACATCCGGTAGGCAAAGATCTCACCGCGTCCGCGCCAACCATAAACCGCAGATAAGTCGACCGCCGCATCACCTAATCCCGCCGAGCCAAAATCAATCACACCTGTAAAATGTTGGGCAGCATCATCAAACAAAAGGTTGCCTGTACCAAAATCTCCGTGACGCAAAACAGGCGTGTACTCAAAATGGTGGTTATCAGCCAGATAAGGCTCGAAGTGGTCGATAACCTGTTTGCGTCCAGCAGTGCTCATGAGTGGGAACAATTTCGCGCGGATCCGTGCGTATAAATCCGACCAATAAGCATGATTATCATTGATCCCAAATTTTGCAGTGAGCAAATCGGGCGAAATGGTATGCAGCGCCTTCAAGAAATCCGCCAGTTGATCGGCCAGGCGCTGGCAGGTGGCGCTGTCGTAACGTGCCTCCAATGTATAAATGTTGACGCTTTCACCAGCAATCAGGGGATAGCCGACGAAAGCCTGAGTGAAATCGGATGTATCTAAATGGGTATAAATCGGGTTGGGTGTCGGCAGCGGAAGTTTGCCCTGTATGGCGGTAAGGATGGCGGTTTCATCAGCGAGAGCGTGGAAGGCTTCGACGTAACGTGGAAAGCGAAAAATGAGCGAGTTATTGACGATCAGAATATCGTTGTATTGTCCGGCAGCACGAAAATCGGTACTTTGCATTTCGAGATTGGGATAAACACGTTGAACAGCCTCAATACAAAGCGCCTGCTTACTCATGCCGTATAGCCCTGCATGATGCTGACCAACTGGCGAGCGCGGTGCTGGAAGGTGTGTTCTTTGAGGACACGCGCCCGGGCTGCTGAACCGACAGCCTGCCGTTCGCCGTCATGTGCCAGTAAATAACGATAACGGTCGATGGCCTCCTCACGCGAGTTGACGAGGAACAATTCATTGCCGGGTTCGAACCATTCTTCGATGCCCAAATAGGGATTCGAGACGATGCAGCAGCCCATACTGGAGAGTTCAAAAGGACGGGAGGACGACGAGCCATAGACGCTGGCATGGGCCTGGCGCGTGATGCACAGGTTGATTTTGGTGCGGCAGGCGTATTCGCGCAGCTTGCTAAAGCTCAAGTAGGGAAGAAGCTGCGTTTTTCCGAGGTCGCCTAATTTGGTGCCGCGTGCGGCGAAATGGGCCTCGCTGATCTGGCGGGAGGGTTCGGCCAGCATATCCTCGACCCACTGCTGGCGGTACTCGCGCCCATGCCCGTAAAACAACACATCGATGTCCTGTGCCGGAACCGGAATCGGGCTAAAGACTTCGGGATCAGCACCGTAGTAGACGGTATGAACGGCGCGCGCACCGAGCTTCTTGAGGGCTTCTTCGCCGCCTTTACTGTTGCTGATGATGGCGGTGTATTCGGCGGGATTCGCACCCTGATAGATACGGAAGCCGCTGGCAAAACCGCTCATCGTGGGCAGGCTGGCGGGAACATCACCATCATAATAAAAAACGGGCTTGTGGTGTTTACGCTGGATTTCGGCGGCAATCCCCACGAGATGATTGAGCGGGGCGGTCAGGATGAGTACCGCGTCGATGTCGGGCTGTTGGGTAAGCAGTTTATCCAAATGGCGTGCCCAAATAGGTGTGATGAACGTCTGGACAGTCTGACGCACCACTTTATCCGTGGTGGATTCGGTGTCGGCGGCGGGTGAAACAGATGGTGCGGGTACAGCTGATGAGGCAGGCTTCATCCCTAAAGCTCTCATTCCGTCACGCATTGTCTTAAATAAATCACCCTGCCATTGGGTAGGATTGGGTGCAGCACGCCACCAGAGCGATTCGATGGCGGGACCCTGATAAGGCGTGGCGATGACATCCACACCGATTTCGTAGAAGGCTTTCAACAACTGCCACCAGGCGGGGGTGGCACTGAAGGGCTGTGTGAGATCCAGTGAGGCGCAAACGACGAGTAGTTTCATGCGATAGTCTTTAGTCGATAGTCAATAGTCGCAAGACAATACAGTTTCAGGAAGTAAGTTGCAAGTGACAAGAAGCTGATCGATATGCTTCTCCTGATTGATCTTAAGCTATTAGTTAATGGTGCAAGTCTAACCCCCTCATCCCAACCCTTCTCCCCCGCACGCAAGGGAGAAGGGCTTTAGGACACTCTTTTTGGGCGAAAAACAGTGTGCAGAGAGGGTTACAAAAGATCACAACTCACACTTGCACCACTGGTTATTGGCAAATTTGGCAGCCCACAGGACTCCCTTCGGTCGCAAAAGCAGCAATGGCAAAGGTCGATTTTGTGCCAAAATTGCCATCAATACTATAACTATTCGAAATATTACAACTGTAACACGCCCATTTCGTAACATTTACGACGAGTGGCGGTTTTGAGGGGGATCATCGCTGAATGAGCAAGATATGCGGCAAATGCGGCAAAAGCAGCAATGGCAAAGGTCGGTTTTGTGCCGGTTGTGCGCGTTGGCGGTTGTTAAGGTGCGGTTGGGGGAACCCCTAACCCCGCCCCACATCAGCTACCCTCGCAGGCTCATTCGCTGATAGCCCGAAGCATCATCCACAGGAGGCTTCGCACGGGGAAGGGAGAAATACAGGAGTCCCAATGAATATTTTATTCGATGTGGGAATAGAATGGGTTACATTTTGGAAGACCATTTTGTAACTCTATCGAGGAGTCGGCGCTAACCCTTTTGAGGGAGTAAAAATATTAAGCACGTTGGCAGATCGTTGGAAAAGAATTTGTCGGGTTAACCGAAAGTAAACTTTTTTACGAATAATTATTTTGTTTCACAATGTGTATGAGAATACATTGTGGGGGAGGGTGGTCAAAACCCCACCCCAACCCACATCAGCAACGTTCGCAGGCTCACTCTGCTGATAGCCGAAGCGTTTACGACACGACAGTTTTGGTCGATTGAGGGAAAAGCGGAAGGCTCTAAGAGCCTTCCCTACGGGAGAAAAACGCATTAGACTGTAAAAATGTCGTCTCGTGAATCGAAGTGTCAGGGAGGGACTTTAGAGGCTTTTAGCGGTTACTGTAAGTTGTAAACGTCACAGAAATTACTCTCCACCGTTTAGTGTGGTGCTTGTATCTTAGAAATTAAGGTAAGCTGGAAATACAGCAACCTGTTGGAAAAGAGA
>JBGAHG010000002.1:0-452824 GCA_044226325.1 Aggregatilineales bacterium | reverse complement strand
GCCAACGAAAATGAGAAATGGGACTAATCTACCTACCAGACTTGTCCGTCTGAGCACCACAACAGTCTCTCATTTCTCTTTTCCAACAGGTTGCTGTATTTCCAGCTTACCTTAATTTCTAAGATACAAGCACCACACTATATGGTGGACATCGCATGACCGCTGAAAAGTGCATCTGGTGACCCTCAAACTTGTATCAGCTCCCTCCATCGCTGTGCGAAGCCTCCTGTGGACGCGGGTTCACGAGACGATACTTTTACAGTCCAATGAATTTTTCTCCCGTAGGGAAGGCTCTGAGAGCCTTCCGCTTTTCCCTCAATCGACCAAAACTGTCGTGTCGTAAACGCTTGCGGGCTATCAGCAGAGTGAGCCTGCGAACATTGCTGCTTTGGGTTGGAGGTGGGGTGATAATCACCCTCCGCCACTTAATGCGGCACTACCGAATACTGCCCTTATACCCCATATCGGACTCCCCTACAAAATCTGCAAGTCGGCTCAGCGCCCAATAAAAAAGGACGCTGTCAGGCGTCCTTCCGTAAATCGATCCATCAACACCTGCTACGTCGACACCGCATAGATGCACGTGATAGGTCTAACGCCGCCGATATACGCCACTTGGGCTGGCTTAAACTGATAATAAGAAATCATGTAGGTTTGCGTTGAAGTCGCCCCATCCAGCCCCACACCATTGAAGCTGCCTGGGCACTCACTCGACGTATTGACGAAGAGTAGGTAGCTGTAAAAAACATTGTTGACGGTTTCGGTGCCTGTCTGGTTAGAACTCATGCACCCATACCAATCCGCAACCGCTTGGTTCAAGGCGCAAACGGTTCTAATTGGATCTTCTGGCTTTGGCAGCGGTGGCAGCACCGATTCAAACTCTTTTGGGAAATCTTCCCGCGAAATAAATCCTCGGTTAAACCGCGCCAGAAACCATCCTGCCTTCCAGTACCACAGGGTCGGGCAGCCATCTTGATTTTCCTCGCGGTAGAGGACCCCTCCCGGATAACACTCGTTATCCGCTGGCGTACCGGGTTTCGGCGTACGCTCATCATCGGCGCTCACGATACCTGCCATCATCACTAGCATGACCAGCAAACCGGTGAATAAAATTGCCTTACGCATGACCAACGCCCCCATTTGTCCGCAAATAAATAAAGCGAACCATTCCTCGAACCCCGCCATCTTTTACTGCATGGCCTCAAGGAAGGTAGCACCACCCTAAACGGTGGAGATGATATTGACGCTAAAACGCGACGAACATTTTTCCCTCAAACTTGTATTGGCTCCCTCCATCGCTTGCGGGGGAGGGTTGGGGTGGGGGTAAATTTCGCCGTCCACCATTTAATGCCGTCCTACCTCAAGGAACCACTTCCTTAAATATAGCACTAATATTCCGCCCACTTCATTATTTCATCCAATAAACCAGCTCTCTTTCAAAATTAGTTCAAATATTACTTTCTATTAAATACTGACTACCTTGCTTTCCCCTAAATAGAAAAGGACGCCGTCCCCAGCGCCCTCTGAATAAAATGACTCCGCCATCGATTACCCTATATCGCTAGCAGCCCTTTGAAAGTCATATTGGTAGCACCGCACTAAACTGTGGAGACTGATTTCTCTGATGTTTACACCTCGCAGTGACCTCTAAAAACCTTTAAAGCCCCTCTTTAACGCTTCAGTTTATGAGACGACACTTTTACAGTCTTATGCGTTTTTTTCCCGTAGGGAAGGCTCTCAGAGCCTTCCGCTTTTCCCTCAATCGACCAAGACTGTCGTGTCGTAAAGACGCTTCGAGGAGGGGGTGGGGTGGGCTAACATATCTTCTCCACCGCTAACGTAGTCCTATGACACCGTTACCCCTGATCATCGCGCCTGCGCATCGCATCCACAATCCGTTGTGCCTCATCCGCTTCAATCAGATACTGCTTCCCACCTTTTAATTCCACAAAACTAAAACCCCCGCGCACCATCTCATGTACTGTTGTATCCGCGCGTGATACAACCACTTCCGCCACATCATCTAAATCAATATTGATGTACGTCTCGCCTTTTCCCGCGTTAACCTTGACCAGCATCAGCCTAAGCTCCTAATCCGTTCATATCGTTCTGCTCAGGACTATAACATCCTGTGCATCACTTTGTTCTTTCATCATCCTGTTTACGCATAGCATCAGCAATCCGCTGTACTTCGCATGCCTCAATTAAATACTGGTTTCTACATTTCAATTCCACGAAACTAACATAGCCTTTACGCTATAACTTATCTACTGCAGCAAGATCAAGATTCCGATCAATTTCTATTGACTTTTTGGACAGCAAGTATTACAATTTTTTTACATCAGAGGACAAAACTCGGCTCCATGCCGTGTGATTTAGCAATAAATCCTATATTCTTTGATGTACTTTAAAGCTCAATTTCTAATGATGGTAAATTCTCTATATGAAGCGGCGTTTTCTGATTGTAGTAAACGCCGTATTTATTTTTGCGGCGATCGTCAACATCCCAAACCAATCGACAACGTGACCAAACATAATCCATATATCGGTCTTCACGTCTCTCATAACAGCGTTGTATAGCCCACAAAAAATAATCAGCCGCCTGTACACAAGCGCTGCTCGTTGCTGGAACAGCATGTATCTGTATTGCTGCATCGGTATGAATATCCCATTTTCTCTCAAATCGGCGTCGAGCCGTCTCTAAAGCTGCCTTAAGTGCTTGTGTACGATCAGAACTTCCTCGTGTAGCGAATGTAATCACATATTCATCATTCTTGTGCAATCTATCTTTGAAAAGCCGCGTAACTAATTGATCATATAATAAATTCGGGTGGTAACGCTTGTTTTTGTAGCTACGGACTTCGGTCAATACGCCGAATTTATCTCTCACCACCGCGTAAAAACGTAATCCATCGTATTTCATAAGCTCTGTAAAAACCTCACGACGTACCTCAGCTACATCATCCTTTGCATGAAATGCAATGGCTGTTTTTTGCTGAGTCGACTGCATAGATGGGACCTTACGGAAATATGGATCACTTAGTAACCGATATCGTAACTGTGTCAAACCATGACTAAGTGCTTCCGAGTCGGGAACTTCAAGAATGCCCAGCATAAAGTAACGTGAACATCCTTCTTGACCGATTATTACCTTTCCTTTTGCATTAAATAGCGTCCCATCACCCGCCTCATCTACATAATAATTGCAGATCGATTTTGGAGGGTTTGGCTCAATGGGGTCGCTCATCTGCAATTGCTCCTAAAAGATGGAATTCGATTTGAATTCAACTTTATGCCGACTATCCTATTATTCTCCAATTTTACACGCACTTCTCGTAACTTGTTTGAAAAATCCCGCATTGCTTTACTTGATTACATTTATGTAAATCATCTCAGTCTAGCTCTATCCGCACCTTGCGGCTCAACTGTGCACGCCTTTTCTTGCCTCTTTACGTTAAACATTTTCCTCTGCGTTAAAACTCTCTCCATTGATCTTGGCGTCCTTACTATCTTGGCGGTTTATTATTTTCTAGGTTTACTTTCGGTTAACCCGACAAACGGTTCACTAACCATTCAAAAACCTTTTACGTCGTCGTGCCCCCTCAATTTGGTTAACGCCAACGTCTCGCAAGAGTTACAAAATGTTCTTCCAAAATGTAACCCATTACCAGATCACATGTTCTATACTAATGTTCAGATGTAGACACACCCAACACCACTCCCTCCATCCGTTTACGGGTTTAGGAGACGACACTTTTTAAATCGATGCCTTGTTTTTCCCGTAGGGAAGGGTCTGAGACCCTTCCGCTTTTCCCTCAATCGACCAAAACTGTCGTCGTGTCAACGCTTGCGGGGGAGGGTAAGAGTAGTGGTCTCATCCTAACCGGATCATGGGGCGTTCCGGCGCGGACGGCTAACCATCATGGCGCAGCAGCCGTTACCGCCACCAGCCGCTAGGCCAGCCGCCGCCTCACTCCGGTTTCCTCCTCGCCTCATCCCCGTTTTCTCCCTCCCCTATTGCTACGGAGGGTCGGTACGGGGTGAGGCCTAATCTTCGTTCCATCCCCGTTTTCCTCCCCTCTCTGCGTAGCGGAGAGGGGCTGGGGGTGAGGATGGGCTTGGCGTACTTTTTCCTTCGTCCGCCGCATGACGCTGTCCATGCCAACAACCACATACGCCCGCCTTCAACCCTTCCCTTTTTAACCCTTACTTTTGGAGGTAATCACCATGCCCCGACACTACACCGACGAGGAAAAACGCCTCGTCCTCGACCACCTCATCGCCAATCACGGCGATGTGGCCCGCACCGCTAACGAAACCGGTGTTTCAGATAGAGCAATTTACGCTTGGCGCAAAGAACCGCAATTTGCACATCTAATTTCGCCGCTTCTGCCGCATTTGCCGCATGTTTCGCAGAATGACTTTTCTTCCTCTCCTCGCCCTGAGGGAGAGGGGCCGGGGGTGAGGGTTTCCGATCTTCCCCCCGAAACCACCGAAGCCTTCCAGATCCTCCACGACAAACTGCTCACCATCATCAATACATTGTCGAATCGCATCGAGGAAGCCATCGACGAAGCCCCGCTCAACCAGCGTGTAACCGCCTTGTCCCAGCTCATCGACCGTATCGCCAAACTCGCCGCCCTCCTCCCCGAAGAAGAGGATGACGACACGGACGGCAAACCCTTTGAAATTGACTACGACGTAAAAGTAAAGGACGATGATGATGTCGAAACCGAAGAAGAAACCAGTAGTTCATCTGCCCGATCCGCATCCGAATCAGAAGACAATTCTCGAAAGTTCAGCCCGTTTTAGGATCGTGGCCTGTGGACGTCGCTTCGGCAAAACCGAGATCGGCAAACGCGCCGTCATCATGGCCGTTAATGAGGGCAAAGCCTGTTGGTGGCTTGCCCCCACCTATAGCATGGCCGATCACGTCTGGCGCGACCTCAAACTGGCCTGCCGTGAATTGAAAGTCACCATCAGCGAATCCGCCCGCCGCATGGATTTCGAAAAAGGGGGTTGGATCGCCATCAAAAGCACCCATACGCCGGATAATCTGCGCGGTGCTGGCCTCGATTTCGTCGTCCTTGATGAAGCCGCCTTCATGGAACCCTCCATTTGGCCACAAATCATCCGCCCCATGCTCCTCGAACGGAAGGGCGGAGCGCTCTTACTCAGTTCTCCCAATGGAAAAAACTGGTTCTGGGAACGCTACATGTACGCTCGCAGTGGCACATCATGGCGGAGTTTCCACTACACCGCCTTCGATAATCCGCTTATCGACCCCGCCGAATTGGACACCATCCGCCTTCAGACGCCCGAACGCATCTGGCTCGAAGAATACATGGCCGAGTTTAACGATGCCGCAGGTCAGGTCTTTCGCGGTGTTCGAGAAGCCGCCACCGCTCCACTTAACGCCTTGCCTGCATCCGGTCAGCGCACCTGTTTCGGTGTCGATTGGGGACGCGAGAACGACTACACCGCCATCGTGATTATGGATGCTGCCTCCCATCAAATGCTCGCCTACGACCGCTTCAATCAGGTCAATTGGTCGCTCCAGCGCGGACGTCTTCGTGCCCTCTACGACCACTGGCAGCCCACCACCATCTATGCCGAGTCGAACAGCATCGGCTCCCCCAACATCGAGGCCTTACAGCAGGAAGGCTTACCCATTCATCCCTTCGTCACCACAGCCGCCAGCAAACCCGCCCTTATCGAGTCGCTGGCCCTCGCCATCGAACGCCGCCAACTCGCCCTCCTGCCCGACGACACCCTGCTCGATGAGCTCACCAACTACCGCATGGAACGCCTCCCCGCTGGCGGCTATCGTTACGCCGCCCCCTCGGGCCTCCATGACGATCTCGTTATCGCTGCCGCCCTTGCCTGGCACGCCTGCCGCTACTCCGGCCCCTCTATATCGTTCGCCTAACGCCTCCCGCGTTTTGGTTTCTCTGCATTTCTCTGGGGTAAAAATTCTTTGCTTTGCCTTGGTTTCCTCCCTCGCATTATTCCCTCCCTGTTACCACGGTTCACGAGACGACACTTTTATAGTCTTATGTGTTTTTCTCCCGTAGGGAAGGCTCTTAGAGCCTTCCGCTTTTCCCTCAATCGATCAAAACTGTCGTATCGTAAAGTTACCACGAGGGTTAGGGTGGGGTATCCCTCTGTTCTCTCTGCGGTTAACCCCTCTCTCTGTATGAACTTGGCGTCCTTGGCGGCTAAATTTCTTCTCTCTGTGCCTTTGTGTTAATGTCTTATGTAGAATCTCGAAAGTTTCTAGAAAATGAGCAATAGTCTTTGAATTACTCCCTCCCTCGTTTACGGGGGAGGGCTGGGGTAGGGGTTTTCTCATTTCTTTCGAGAACCCACATTAGCTTTTTCCTCTGCGGAGTATTCAAGCAATTTTGGTATTATTCGCTCTGTGGACTCAATTGGAGCGCGAGTAGTGGTTGAATACAGTCTGTTAGGAGTAATAAATGAAAGTCAGGAGTTTATGTCGATAGCGCATAATCCAGCTTATGATCCAGATCGGCCTGTTGGCTACTGGCAGCTTCTCAAACAGAATCCACGCTTTCGGACGCTGTGGATAGCACAGTTGATCTCGTCGGGGGGCGACTGGTTCAACAGTGTAGCCGTATTGGGTTTGGTCTTGCAGCTTACGCGCAGCGGTCTCGGAGCGAGCTTTGTTCTGCTGGCAAGCTCAATCCCGATGTTCTTCCTGATGCCCATTGCCGGGCCAGTGGCGGATCGTTTTGACCGGCGTAAGTTAATGATCTTCACGAATCTTTTCTCGGCAGGGGTCTCCCTCCTGTTCATCCTCGTCAAAACGGAAGATAGGGTCTGGCTGCTGTACGTCGCCAATATTTTGCTGATCGTCTCGGCCTCGTTCTTTAACCCGGCGAGTGGGGCCAGTATTCCTAACATCGTGACGCGCGGCGAGTTGTTTTCCGCCAACGCGCTGGGCGGTGCCTCTTGGGGAGTCATGGTGTTGGTCGGTTCAGCCTTGGGCGGCATTGTCTCTACGCTCCTTGGCCGCGACACAGCCTTTGTCATCAACGCACTGTCGTTCTTGATTGCCGCTGGCCTGATCGTGCTGGTCAAGATACCGAGTCCGAAGGCGACCAACAAACAGATGACTCCGGTCAAGGATTTCATCGAGGGAGTTCGCTATCTGCGCGCGAATCTGCCGTCGCTGGCGCTGGTGGGAATCGAGTTGGGATGGGGTTTTGGCGTTGGGGTCGTGGTTCTGCTGAGTGTGTTGGGAACACAGGTTTTCCACGCGGGAGATGCAGGAATAGGGATTCTTTACGCAGGGCGGGGACTGGGTGTGCTCATTGGCCCGTTTGTGGTGCCTGTCGTTGCCGGAAACGACATCAAGAAACTGCGTAATGCCGTCTGGATGTCATTTCTATTGGCTGGCATTGGCTACTTGATACTCGCCTATGCGGGTTGGAACGATACCCTGTGGCTGGGACCCGTCGCGCTGATAATAGCGCATTTCGGCGGTGGAGTCGCTTGGGCGGTGGGCAGCATACTCCTCCAGATCACAACACCTGATCGGCTGCGGGGGCGGGTATTGTCCGTCAATGGCGGGCTTGGCACACTCGGATCGGGTATCTCAACACTCATCTTTGGGCTTGCCCTGCAAGCGGGCACTTCACCGATGATACTGGCTGTTGTGGGTGCAGCGATTTTTGCTCTGTACGGTGTATTCTGGGGGCTGGTCACGGCACGCGGTCCATTCCATATCTCGGAAGCCACAATGGTCGATTCAGGACAGCGCGTCACTCGCGCGCAGTCGGCTGATTAGAGCATTTTTTCACGGTCTTTTACGAAATAACCAGTGGTGCAAGTGTGAGTTGTGATCTTTTGTAACCCTCTCTGCACACTTTTTTCGCCCAAAAAGAGTGTCCTAAAGCCCTTCTCCCTTGCGTGCGGGGGAGAAGGGTTGGGATGAGGGGGCTAGACTTGCACCATTAGTTAAATAGTAATCAGGTGGCTGAGAATTCAATGCTTCAACGGGTGAGTTTTCGTAGGGCTGAGGCGTGTGTTACACGCTGTAGGGTTTGGCCCCAAATTACGACATAGGGTTATACCCATATAGGAGAGCGATGTGGCCGAAATGAATGTCCATGTTCGACAGGTCGACAAAAAACCTCGCTCATCTTGCCGATTTCACATGGCGGTTCAAAACCGCCTCGCTCGAATGGGTCAAACTGCTTGTCGCAAATCATGGGGTATAACCCTACGTCGCGTGACACGTGCCTCAGCCGCCAACCTTAGGCTTTCCCACTCGCCTAATCCTCTTCTCCTTGCACTCTCCACATCCCGGCGCTTCAACTCCACCCGCCTCCCCAAAACGAAAAGAGCGCGGACTTTCGCCCACGCCCTCTTGCAGCGTCAAACTTGCAGCTTCTTAACTAGCTGTGAACCTGAATGTCCTTAGGATTGATGATGCCTTCCGGTGACCCTTTTTGGATCGCCAGCTTGACCTCACCAATCGCGCGGGTGACTTCGATGCCACGCGGGCAAGCGGGTGTGCAGTTGTAAATCGTCCGGCAGCGCCACACACCATCGGGATCAGACAGTGCGTCGAGGCGATCTTGCGCCCCTTGGTCACGGTCATCAAAGATGAAGCGGTGGGCTTGTACGATGGCCGCTGGCCCAACATACTTGCCATTTCCCCAGAAGCTCGGGCAGGAGGTGGTACAGCAGGCGCACAGAATACAGTTGGTCGAGTCAGCGTAAATCTGCTGCTTTTCAGGGTCTTGCAGGCGTTCGCGCCCATCCGCCGGAACCGGATCATTATTGACGAAATAAGGCATGACCGAACGGTAATGATCGAAGAAGGGTTCCATGTCCACGATCAAATCTTTCTTGATCGGCAGCCCCAAAATCGGCTCAATCTGTACCTTGGGGCCGAGGTTCTTCACCAGCAGCTTGCAGGCCAGCGCGTTACGCCCGTTGATACGCATCGCATCCGAACCGCAAATGCCATGCGAACACGAACGCCGAAACGCCAGCGTGCCATCCTGCTCCCATTTGATGCGGTGCAGCAGTTCCAACACGCGGTCGGTTTCCTGCACATCTTTGAGATCAAATGTCTGCCAATACGGCTTATCTTTGCCGGGTGTTTCCGGGTTATAGCGTCGAATTCGGAATGTTACGTCCATCGGTTTCAGTTCTCCGCTTCCACATCTTTAGAAATTATTGTACGACTAACTCAATCATCTATCACTACGGATCGCCATTTTGCGCATCACGAAAGTAACTCACACCGATCCATATCCATGCAATCCCTGCAAAAAAGACCAATGCCCGCAAAGCTGAACGCTCAACCAGATACAGGTAACCGTTGCCGAGCGCGATCATGACACCAATAACAATGAATACGAGCGATCCCAATTTGCTTTTGAAGAACATCGATTGCTCACCTCATCGGGCTTATTTCGGTTCTTCCATTTGCAAACGCCGTAAGTTCGTCGCGCCGATCCATATCCAGCCGAGGCCGACAATGAACATTAAGGCATCCCACGCGGTCTGTTCATTCAAAAAAAGGTAGCCGTTACCCAGCGCCATCATCACACCACTAATGAGCAACGTTATAGCAATCCACTTCTTTTTGACGATCATAGGTCATCCGATCAATACGTGCGTTCCTTGGGCATGAAGCGCGGATCTTCCGCAGCCAGTGACATATCCACTTTCTTGTCGGTGTTCAGTTCAATCGGCGGAGTATCGACCCCATACGGATCGTCACTCTTGCGGTAAGCCAGTGTATGCACCAGCCAATTGGCATCGTCACGGTTCGGGAAGTCCTCGCGGCTGTGACCACCACGGCTTTCGGTGCGCTTCTCGGCACTCACAGCGGTGACTTCGGCCAGATCGAGCAGGCAGCCGAGTTCCCATGCTTCCATGACATCGGTATTGAATTGGAAGCCGTTATCATCCACGCTCAAATCAGTGCGATAGGCATGGCGCAGTTCGTGGAGTTCGTTGACCGCTTCGGCCAGTTCTTTCTCGGTGCGGAACACGCCGACCTTGGTCATCATCATTTCCTGCATCCGCTTACGCAGGGTGTAGGGTTTCGTCTTGCCTTTGCTGGCGCGGATACGCTTGAATTCGGCTTCAGCTCCAGCAGATGCATTGGCTGGCAGCGGTACGAAATCGGCCTTCTTGACGTATTCGGCAATCTTCATCCCACCACGACGACCGAACACCACCAGATCCACCAGCGAGTTCGTACCCAGACGGTTCGCGCCGTGTACACTGACGCAGGCACATTCACCGGCTGCATACATACCGGGTAGAACCGTCCAGTTAGCATCGGTGACAACTTCGGCATCAATGTTGGTCGGAATACCACCCATCGCATAATGGGCAGTCGGTTGGATGGGCATCGGCTCGGTCAGCGGATCGACACCGACATAGGTGCGGCACAGGTCGAGGGTTTCGGCCAGCGCACGGGCGATATAGGCGTCGTCGACGCGGCGTGTTTCTCCGGCTTCGGCCAGATAGCGGTTGACGGTCGAGGGTCGTGCGTCCAGATGGACGTAGAACTTACCACCGATACCGTTGCCTGCGCGCAGTTCCGTCATAATGGCGCGGCTGACCACATCACGGCTGGCGAGGTCTTTAATCTTCGGCGCGTACTTCTCCATGAAGCGTTCGCCGTGCCGGTTGAGCAGGATACCACCTTCACCGCGAATACCTTCGGTCAGCAGTACACCCAATCCATAAAGGCCAGTCGGATGGAATTGGAAGAACTCCATATCTTGCATCGGTACGCCGCGACGATAGACCGCAGCCGCGCCGTCACCGGTCAGGCTGTGCGCGTTGCTCGTCACCTGCCAAACACGTCCCCAACCACCGGTTGCGAACAAGGTGGCCTTACCATGAAACACGTGGAACTCGCCGGTTCCAAGTTGGATAGCGACCACACCCACGCAGTGACCTTGATTCATGATGACGTCGACAACGTGGAATTCGTCGAAGAAGCGCACCTGATTCTTGATACATTGCTGGTAAAGAGTCTGCAAAATCATATGACCGGTACGGTCTGCCGCATGGCAGGCACGGCGCACCGGCTTCTCGCCGAAGTTGCTGGTGTGACCACCAAAACGCCGCTGGCTGATGCGTCCTTCCGGTGTGCGGTCAAAAGGCAAGCCCATGTGTTCCAGTTCGATGACTGCGTCAACCGCATTTTCGGCTAGAATTTTGGCGGCGTTCTGATCAGCCAGATAATCGCCACCCTTAACCGTATCGTAGGCGTGCCATAACGGTTTATCTTCGTCCAGGTTTCCCAGTGCCGCGCCGATGCCGCCCAACGCCGCGCCGGTATGGCTGCGCGTCGGATACAGCTTGCTGACGACGGCGACGTTCGCGCCACCCTTGCTGGCATACAGGGCAGCCATTAAGCCTGCGCCACCTGCCCCAACAATAATGGCATCAAATTGATGCGTCTGCATTCCAATAAACTCCTCAAGGTAATAGCGGTTCGCTATTGGCGCTTAGCTTTTGGCTGATAAACCAACCAATACTAGCAGCACCTAAATGGTTAACATCCAAATCCAAACGGACTCAATCCGCTTATTGATGCAAGGTCGCTGCTGCTTGTGCCGCGATATCCAGCGCACCCTGATTGATGGTGCTCAGCAGCGCCAGGCATCCGAGCGTCAGCAGGATGACCGCGCCAATAATGCATAGGTAAATCGAAGCGCGTTTCAAGAATGGGCTGAAAGACGTGTAATCGGTCAGCACCAGGCGCAGGCCGTTGAAACCATGTACGACGACCAGTGCGATCAGGCCGAAGTCATAAATACGCCAAACAGCCACACCCGCTACCAGATACCCCCAGCGGTCAGCCACGAATTCGACCGATGTACCGGAAGCATTTGCAACCGTTGTTCCGACCACCGTGTGACCGGCGGCCGTAATATCAAACACACCTTGAATGATGTGCATCATCGCTAAGTGACCGAAGACCAGCGGAATAATGATGATGCCGCTGACCCGCATGAAACGCCACCAGAAACGCTCGATACTGCTGCCGTGCATGGGATATTTACCATTTACTGCGGCAGTCGATTTGTTACCGGCGATCAGGCCGAAAACGGCAGACAGCAGCAGGGCAGCGACGATAGCCACCGCGATACCAGCCGCGAAAGGCAGTTGGGCGCGGATGACTTCAACGAAGCCGAGGAATTTGCTGTTTGGATCTTGGTAAAAGCGTAGCACGTGACCGAACATCAGGAAAAATACAGGTACGAGAATGATTACCGTGCCACCCAAAACGTACATGGCGGCCCGCTGCTGGTATTTCCACCACACCGGTTTGTAATCAATAACGACGATCCGCAGCCCGTTTAAGGCGTGGTAGACCACGCAGGCCACAAGGCCGAATTCGCCGATGGTGAAAAGCGGAGTCTGGTAGGTGGCAATCGCTTCTACATACAACTGGGGATAAAACACAGCCCACGAGGTATCAATTACGTGGAGTGTAAGGAAAAGCACGACCCCCAACCCTGTAATGCGGTGGTTAAAGTCAGTACGAGCGACGTCAAAGTATTACTCCTTAGTCTCAAAAAATGGGGGGCAAGAAACCATTTTTCAGCAATTTGTGGATTTGTTGATTATAACGCACCGTTTAAGCGTGACGCAACGGTATGTCATTGCTGGTGTTAGAGCCAATTCGGATTGAGGCCGAATGTCACAATTTGCCGAGCGCTTTGTCATGACGGGGGATGGTTTAGTCGCAAGCTTCAAGCTGCAAGTTACAAGATAAGTCGTTAGTCTCCGGTCACCAGCAGAAGTCACTGTTAATAGATTTGCAGCTATTCGTTGTTTGTTACCACCGGAAACGGGAACATATCGGTGAACTGCTTGATGAGATCATCATCCTCTTTCTTCGCATCTGGACAATAGATATGGCGCAGTTGGGTGATGTCCTGTTGATAGATACCTTCGCCGTAGATGGGTTTACCGAGTGCTTTTTTCTTGCGACCATAATCAATCAACATTTGGATACGTTTGATACTTACGCAAGCGATATGCAATCGTTCAGCAGCAACCACACGCCAAAAGGCAAGTGGCTCAAAGTTTGCAACCATAATGAGGGAACCGCCTACTAAAAGCGAAGTTACGAAAATCGACAATGCAGGTAATACAACATCAGGATGCACATAATCTGAGAATGGAAAATAACTAATGAGCCGTTGGTTCCCTGTAATTATCTGTACATGGGCGAGTTTTTCAGCTTGAGTAAGTAATTCTCCTTGAGTGACGGTCACTATTGAATTCATATCTCTCGTTAGTGATTGAAATGCCGGTGTGTCCAGTGTTGGTTCAGGATAATCATTGAAAAAGCTATTCGGCATACCTCGAACCAGCGTGTCAAAATGAGGGTAGCCTTCGGTTGGTAAACCGCCGAGTTGAATTATTGGTTTACCTCTATAATATTCATCTTCTTCTATATCACTAAAGCTTTCATGCAATGGGTCATATTCAAATCGGAAAAAATGTGCCTTAATATGACGCTCATCTTGCGCAGTCACTCCATTTGCAACCACCGCCCCCACTAACCAACTAGCCACCGTCAAAACCGCTCCATTGGCAGGTTCATCATCGGATATATCAACCACATCCCCCGGCTCAATATTTAAATCCTCTTGCAAAAAGTTCGCCGTTTGATGACAGCGGGCGCTGAACTCGGCATAACTCAGTTCTTCGCGTCCTTTATCCGTAATCACCGTCAGGAAGATCTTCTCCGGCGAGACTTTATTGTGGAGCGACAGCACTTGTCGAATGTTGGTAAAGGGTAAATTCATGGGGTGTTGATTCTTGGGATATATAACCCAATATTGGGATAAGTTGTCATTTGGGAAATTGCTGGTCTTTAGTTAGGGTCGATAGTCTTTAGGAAAAACTGCCAGTCGTCTCTTTAAAGAATATCGGACGCGATATATCGCGTCCCTACACATTCCTTATTTCTTTTTGTAGGGACGGCATACATGCCGTTCATAATTGAAAAGGAACTTTTAAAGCGGTCGTTCTTTCTCCGGCTTAACCCCCGCGATCCACTGGTCGGAGAACCAACCGGTGACATCAGGCCGCGAGAGAATTTGGATGCGCCACCAGTTGTAGCCATCGGCACATACTGGCCCATCGATAATGGTGAAGCCGATACCATCCAGCAGTGTGGCGGCAATCTCTGATTTCAAGCTGGGCGCGACCCGCATATTCTTGGGGATTTGGTCGATGTACTGCACATAACCGGTCATACCAATTCGCAGACTCCTGGCAGGGCCGCATACAGGTGTCGGTGACGCATTGGCATCAATCAGCAAGGTAATGCCATTTTCACCGTCCGCCACCCAGCCGGTATAAACCACATTGAGCACGACCACACGGATTTGCCACCAGTTGTAGCCATTGGAGCAGTTAGGGCCAGCCAAAACATCGGCTACGGCATCAGCTGGTGCGACCGTCAGCACCAAACCATCAATGCTAGCGTCTTGATGCACTTTGACGCCCAACCGTAAGCGCGTTTGCTGCCCGACCGTCAGATCAGCGCTGGCAGCACAGAAGCTGCCGGGAGGCGGTGGGCCGGGACGCATAAAGTATTGGGCGGGTGTACCTTCGGCCACCCAACCATCGTTACCGGGGCCTTTGACCTTCCACCAGTTATAACGTTGATCTTTGCATATTGGCCCATCAGTGATGGTCACGATCACTTCTTTTTGATAATAGTTAACCCACGGGCTGGATTCACTCGGCTCATTTCGCACGTACATCCCGCCTTTGACATAGGCGCTTTGTCCCTTTACCAGCGGCAGGGGTGCAGCACATCCCGGTGTGGGAATCGGCGTCAAAGTGGTGACATAAAAAACAGTCGGCGCGGCAGTGGCAACAAAGCCTAAGGGTGTGGCTGTCGGTACGGGCGTTTGGGCGGAAACCAGCGAGGTTAAGCCCGCCAACAGCAGAAGCAGCAGGAGTAATAATGGAATGAATAAGCGTTTAAGCATAGCGCAATCTCCTCAGTTGCCTTTATTGTAGCGGATTTGGAGAAAGCTGCATGACCAGGAACCGCTTGCTGTGCGAACGGTCTGCCTGTTTAATAGGAGAATATTCCCACATCACGTCCAAAAGGGAGACAGTCATGCGCGTTTTATTGGGTATCACATTGATCGGCGTAGCGGTCTTGGCATTATGCGGCGTGATCGTCGTACCCGTTCTGCCCCCAACACAGGATAACGCCACCGTCAATAAATAACGTCAGTTATGGATAAGAATAGCGAATTCAGTATCACCGACTAGATGTAAAGAAGGATTCTTGGGTTGGTGAGAGTAGGCGATCAAGCCACAGACCAGATTGACCATGAAGTTGGCAAGGCTGCGATGACGGGTATGTTCAATCTGGGAAATGTTTTTCAGCTGGTCAATAATCGACTCGACAACCGTCCGCTGACGCTGCCAGAGTTTGTCAGCCATATCCATGAGACGATTTTTCAGGGTGGATTTGATCTGGGTGATGAGTTGGACACCCTGTTCCCAAAGCTGTTCGAATAAAGCCTGGGACAAATAGCCTTTGTCGCCCAACAGCTTGCCAAAGAGCCGTTTGACCAACCTGGGCACGGGACGACGGTCATCGGTATTGCCAGCCGTCAAGCAACAGGCCAACAATTCGCCACAATCATTAAAGATCAAATGTAGTTTAAAACCAAAGAACCAACCCATGGAGTTCTTACCGCGAGCAGCCCATTCCTTAAAACCCCGGTGCTGAGCGATGCGTCGATTGTGACAAACCGCCAGTGGGGTTGAGTCGATCAGGCCGATACCGGTACATTGACCGAAGCAGTAATGCAGATAAGCGCATCACACCCCCAACACCCGTGGCATGAGTTGGACGAAGCGCGAATAGCTGACCAATTGAGGGAACTCTCGCTGCAAATGCACCGGTACATGCTCATTGTAGTAGGCTTTGAAATGCCGATAATGCGCTTGATGAAAATGGATCATGATCGTCATGATTTCGCTCTCGTGCAGTTGGCCTGCTCGTTGTCGCTGGCGCATGCCACTGCTGAGTTGCTGCTGTCGGTACCCAGGTGCGTATCCCTGCCAGAAATCATCGACATGGCAATAACGTTCGGTTAAATTCATCTTGGGACTCCTTTCTTTTTTTCAGCTTGGAAAAGCATATCGCTTCTCCGAAAGGTGTCCCACCTTATCCATAACTCACGTTAGGCTAAAGTACGATTTTTCATAAGTAGGCTGTTGCCTGAAACTGTTTTCGTTTTCACCGTTTGATTGGGACTTTGGCTGCTGTCCAACCGGATCCGTGACGGTTCCTTGACCGCGAACGTCTATTTTGGATTGTAAACGGTTCCCGTTTACTGCACCAAATGACAACAGACGAGAATATCAACCGAACAAGATCTACAAAACCTTCAAAGCTGAATTCCGAACGCTTGATACAATGCGACAACTTTGTCCTCGGTTTAGGTGCTTACATAGGTCAGGGTATAAACCCTACCCGGCATCGTTTCGAATTCAGTTACCCCATCAGATTCAGTATGTTGAATAATATTCCCCTGATCCGAGTAAATGATGAATTTCTCCTCAGCCCGTAGGCGGCACCGATTCCCGTTCAGGGACTTGATGGTCGCCTGCACAAGATACTCATATTTCCAAACCAGATCAATTTCAAAACCACCGCGTGCTTTTAGGCCAGTTATCATTCCGCCCGTCCAAGATGTAGGCAAAGCAGGTAGTAAATCAATGAAATTATTATGGCTTTGTAGTAGCATCTCGGCGACTCCGGCTGTATACCCGAAATTGCCATCTATTTGAAAAGGTGGATGTGCATCAAAAAGATTTGGATATACGCCACCCGAGTTATGCATCTCTACTTCTGTATCTTCTACCAATGTGAGCAATCGCTTGATGAAAAGATGTGCACGATTTCCGTCGCGCAAACGTGCCCACAAGTTGATTTTCCAAGCGAGAGACCAACCGGTACCGACATCACCACGAATTTCAAGCGATTGTCGAGCAGCGTTGATAAGCTCTGGATTTGTCTGTGGTGTAATTTGGCTACCAGGATGCAACCCAAATAGATGGGAAACATGGCGATGCTGAACTTCTTCCTCTTGAATATCATCTGCCCATTCCTGAAGCTGTCCTCGGGCACCAATCTGATAGGAATATAAGCGATTACGGGCTATTTTGAGTTGATCGGCAAAATCCATATCAATTCCCAAAAGTTCTGACGCCGCGATACAATGGGTAAACAAATCCCAAATCACGGCCATATCCATGGTTGCTGCCTTCGTAACAGCGGCACTGCGGCCATCAGGCGTTTTGAACATCTGCTCCGGTGACGTTGAAGGTGAAGTAACCAAATACCCTTTTTCATCCTCAATTAGCCAATCAAGGCAGAATTCTGCCGAGCCCTTCATAATCGGCCAAGCATAGGATCTCAAAAAAGAGCGATCCTCGCTAAAGGCGTAGTGTTCCCAAAGATGCTGACACAGCCAAGCACCACCCATTGCCCACATCGCCCAAACTGGGTTACCGCTACCGAAATCACCAACGGGTGCACTTTGCCGCCACAGATCGGAATTATGGTGCGCTACCCACCCTGAAGCACCGTAATTGATTTCTGCTGTCTTGCGACCCGTTATACTCAAACCTTTTATGAGATCGAAAAGTGGTTCATGGCATTCACTTAGATTGGTGGTTTCTGCTGGCCAGTAGTTCATCTGCGTGTTGATATTGATTGTCCAGTTGGAACTCCAAGGTGGACGAACTTCCGCATTCCAGATTCCCTGCAAATTTGCTGGCTGTGTGCCCGGACGTGAACTGGCGATGAGTAAATAGCGCCCGTATTGAAATAAGAGGGTTTCGAGATGTGCATCTTGCTGCAACGGGTAACGGCGCAAACGCTCATCAATTGGTAAATTATCTACAATTTCACTGTCAAGTTTAAATTCTACACGTTTGAACAACCGCTCATGGTCTTCAATATGACGCTGGCGAAGGATTTCATAAGGTTGGTTCGTTGCTGCATTCAAATATCTGGCTGCGTTTTCGTCAGGGTCTCGACCTTCCCGGCTGGGCGATTTATCAAATCCGTTGAAACTAGTTGCAGCTGAAATAAACAGGGTCACAGTATTCGCGCCTGAAACTTGTATTAAATCGTTATGGGTTGTGACCATTCCACCTTCCGCAATGGCGCGAAGATGTATCTCGAAAGTCATACCTTCACGATCGTTATAGACGATCGAGTTAGGTATATCACCACGATAGCTTGGCTCGACATGTGCTGGACATGTGCCATTTAGAATTAACGTATCGTTTTTGCTGCTCGTTATATGATGCAGCAAACTATTTAGCTGCGCCGTGAATGTCAGGCGACCCGGTTGATCGCATGTGCAGTGCACGACGATAACCTGATCCGGAAAACTGGCAAAAATCTCGCGACTAAATAAGGCCCCATTCGTTGTGTAGCGCGTGGTTGCGATCGCTTGATTTAGAGATAAGTCCCGATAGTAGTTGCTATATTCATCCGATGGTGAGAATTCGAGATGTAAATCACCCATCGGCAGATACGATTGGTTATAAGTCCCTTGCATTTTCTGGCATAACTTGTCGGCTTTCACATAATCCCCATCAGCAATTGCACGACGTACCTCAGGAAGCACCGCCTTAGCATCTGGATTATTCCAATCTCTGGGACCACCCGACCAGAGCGTATCTTCATTGAGCTGCAAGCGCTCGTGCTGAATGCCACCAAAGACCATCGCACCCAACCGTCCATTTCCTATGGGGAGCGCGTTGATCCACTGCTGCGCGGGAGCTTTGTACCATAACTTCAGATCTGCATTGGCTTGTGTCATGTTGATTTTTCTTTCGAGATATTTAGCGCTATGCTGAGTCATTCTGCGGAGGTTCTGCAGATGATTTGCGCACGATTATTTCCATAGGCAATATCAATTCCTGATATTCTTCTGGTTTTTCATCTGTGAGACGTGCTACCAGCATTTCAACAGCTTTTTCTCCCATTTCATACGTCGGTTGGATGGCGACGGTATAGAATGGTTCCTCTAAAATTGATGAAGGAATATAGTCAAAACAGACCACAGAAATGTCTTCCGGTACTCGCAGCTTGGCTTCACGAAGCGCGAGTATGGTACCTATTAGGAGCCCATCTTGAGCAGCAAAGATGGCAGTAGGGCGTGGTACCATCGAAAGGGCTTGTTTTGTGCATTCATAACCAGCCTCTTGATTGTAAGTACCCCAGAATATTTGTGGTTGCTCAGACAATCCAGATTCTTTAAATGCTTGAATTGCCCTTTGCGCACGGTCGTAAGCAGTTGAGTGCTCCTGTGAGCCGGTAATGACTGCAATGCGTCGATGCCCTAGCTCTAGCAGATATTTCGTCAGTTGAAATGCTCCACCTAGAGAATCTGCCCTGACAGAATCTGCCTGAACTTGGATTGCTCGCCTGTCCAATGTAACAAAAGGAACTTTATTCTTTAGGAAAATCTTGGGGATACGTTGAGATGTCGGAACAATTACGAAGCCGTCCACCTGTTTCTTTGTCAAAAAAAGAAGATAGTCTTCTAGCTTTGTTTGCGATTCATCAGTATTTCCCATAATAACATGATAGCCTAAACGATTGGCGGCATCTTCAGCTCCTCGCGCAATAGCCCCAAAAAAGCGCCCTGTAATATGGGGCAAAACAAGCGCTAGTGTTTTCGTTTGTTTTGAACGCAGACTTGCACCTAGTGCATTGGGAATATAGTTAAGCTCCTGAATTGCTGCCTCAACACGCCGCCTAGTTTCCTCGCCTACATAGCCATTTTTGTTAATTACACGAGAAACGGTAATCGGCGCAACACCCGCCAGCTTTGCGACTTCATGAATGGCAGACATAAAGGAATAGTCTCCTGAATCACCTAAACGCTTTTGCGGCAAAACCAAACTTAAAACTTCGAGGCCCTCATTGCAACCATTATTTGCTTGACAACGTCTATTTTAGCGCTATACTCCATTTTATGGTAAGCATACCATACAATCTACGACGTAAATATGCAATTAAAAAATAATCTAGGATATTTCAGGATTCCGGTGAGCCACGCTCAACCAATATAACAGAAAGGGATAGTCCGTCACGGCCGCAAAATACTTCTCACAAGTTTGTTATTTCTGAAAAGGTTTTCCACTTATTATGCGTATATTTCGAGCACGACGCGGGAGAGAGTATGCAGCGGTCTTAGAAGACAAGGACGAACTTTCGTTTTTAGTTGATCCTAAACGCACCTCTCACTGGTACCGTGTCAAAAAGAGCTTTCGCCGTCACTGGCAGTTGTATCTCGTCATGGTTCCGGCTTTGCTGTATTTCTTCGTGTTCAAATATATTCCCATCGCCAATGCAGTTATCGCTTTTAAAGAGTACAACGTTGTACAGGGCATTTGGGGCAGCCCCTGGGTGGGGCTCAAATATTTCAACTTATTTTTTGAGAATCCAGTCTTCTGGACCCTGATCAAAAATACACTCGGCATTAGTTTGTATTCGCTAGCCGTCGGTTTTCCTATTCCGATTATTTTAGCCATCTGCCTCAATGAAATCCGCGACGGATTCTTCCGACGCTTCACTCAACTGGTCACCTATGCACCTTATTTCATCTCGACCGTGATCATCGTTTCCATGCTGATATTGCTGCTTTCGCCTCGCTTGGGTGCTGTCAATCTTGGGCTGGAGGCCCTTGGTCTGCAACCAATTAACTTCTTAGGCGTTCCGGCTATCTTTGCGGGCATTTTTGCCTGGTCTGGGGTATGGCAGTTTAGCGGTTACGCCGCCGTCATCTATTTAGCGGCGCTGTCTGGTATCGACCCTCAACTGCATGATGCCGCCAAAGTAGACGGCGCCACACGCCTGCAGAAAATCCGACATGTTGACTTGCCGGGTATTATGCCGGTGATTCTGGTAATCCTGATCCTGAATGTGGGGAGTCTACTCTCGGTTAGCTTCGAGAAGGTTTTTCTTTTACAAAATCCCCTCAACTTGGCAACCTCCGAGGTCATTTCGACCTATGTCTATAAGATCGGGCTGCTCAACGCGAATTACAGTTTCGCAACAGCAGTCGGTCTGTTCAACTCAGTGATTGGCATGATCTTGTTGGTGCTCGTGAACTCCTTAGCCAAACGATTCTCCGATTCCGGCGCCGGTTTGTGGTAATGAGGAAATAAACACGCTCATGACTAGACAAAACGCTTTGACACAGCCTACCCGCATCCGGGATTCGTTCAGCGACCGTGTTTTCATGTTTATTGTCTATTTTTTTCTGGTACTTGTCCTTCTGGTCGTGTTGTACCCGGTTATTTACATTGTCAGTGCTTCTTTCAGTGACCCGAACGCGGTGACGGCGGGCAAGGTCTGGCTCTATCCCGTTAATTTTTCATTGCGCGGCTACCAGGTCACGTTTCAGAACCCGCAAATCGTCACGGGCTATCTGAACTCACTTTTTTATACAGTGGTTGGCACTTTTATTAGTGTGGTACTCACCGTCTTTGTGGCCTATCCGCTATCCCGGCGTGATTTGTACGGTTCAAATTTCCTGATGTTTTTTATCACCTTCACTCTGATCTTTTCTGGCGGTCTGATCCCGACCTATCTGGTGGTGAAACAGCTCGGCATGATCGATACCCGCTGGGCACTGCTAATTCCGCAGGCCATCGCAGCCTTTCAAGTGATCATCGCGCGCACTTTCTTCCGCGCCACCATTCCCGATGAATTGGTCGAAGCAGCTGAGCTAGACGGTTGCAACGACTTGCAATTTCTGTGGGCAGTGGTGCTTCCGCTCTCCAAGCCGATCATTGCCGTGTTGGCGCTGATGTATGCCGTCTCGCAGTGGAATGGCTACTTTGATGCCTTAATCTACTTAAAGTCATCCGATCTCCAACCGTTGCAAATCGTCTTGCGCAATATCCTGATTCTCAATACGACCGCTAGCGGTTCAATGGATGCCACTGCAATGGCGCAGCGGCGGCAACTGGCTGACCTATTGAAGTATTGTTTGGTTGTGGTCGGCAGTGTCCCAGTGATGCTAATTTATCCGTTTGTCCAGCGCTACTTTGTCAAGGGAATATTGATCGGGTCTATCAAGGGGTAGCCCGTTTGATGGCGCGATCCGTATTGTTCCTTTGTGGACGTTTGGGATGGTACGCTTACCCTATGCAAGCGAAAGGAGCGTAATAGGCGTTATTCGGTAGCTCGTTAAACTGTCGACATTCCGTTTCCCAAAAATTTTCGGTCTTGATCAAGAAAGGTAGTAGAAGATAATGAAAAAGGTTCTATTTGTTTTTTTCCTTTCTGTACTCACGATGCTACTCGTGATTATGCCGACTTCGGCACAGTCGGAACCCATCAACATTAACATTTTCTCCCCTCAGTCTGCTGACCGAGATTTGGCGACTAACGCCTTCTCGACTTCGCTAGAGAAAATGTTCAACGTAAAGTTCAACTGGACAACCACCACTTATGACAACACCGATGCCTCAGAGAAGCGTAACCTCGCGCTCGCCAGTGGTGACTATCCTGATGTCTTTATGCTAATTCCCTGGGTCGATCAGTTTTCGCAGATTGACCTGCTCAAGTACGGGTCGCAGGGCGTGGTCCTCCCGCTCAATGATCTGATCGATAAGTATGCACCTAACATCAAAGCGGCAATGGAAAAATTCCCTGATTTCAAAGCGTTTGCTACAGCTCCGGATGGCAAGATTTGGGGAATACCGCAGTTCATCCAGTGCTACCACTGCTCTTTCGCCAACAAAATGTGGGTCAATTCCAAGTGGCTGAAGGCACTGAACATCCCCACGCCGGTGACGACTGAAGACTTCAAGAACATGCTAATTGCTTTTAGAGACAAAGATGCGAATGGTAACGGCAAGCCTGATGAAGTTTTGGGCGGCGCAATCATGGACTACGGCACACGGCCTATTCCCTATCTGATGGATGCATTCACCTATGACGATGACCGGACTTTCCTGATCGTGAACGATGGTAAGGTGGAAACCGTCGCAACTACACAGGCATGGAAAGACGGTCTGACCTACATCAAGAGCCTGTATGATGCGGGCGTGCTCGACCAAACCGCCTTCACCAATAACGCCGACGCCTACAGCGCGGAAGGCAACAACGCCAATGCTGAGATGCTCAGTGCTGGGGCAGGGATGCACCCGCACATCTTTGTGAACTGCTTCGGTGCCGCAGATACGACACCGTACTGCTACGACTACGACGCGATACCGCCGCTCAAGGGACCTGATGGCACGCAGTTTGCCAGCTACCTCCCCAATACAGTGCCCGGGGCGGATTTTGTGCTGACCAACAAGGCCAGCGAAGAAGTCCAGATCGCCGCCATCAAAATCCTGGACTACATGTTCACCTTTGATGGGCACATGGCGGGCATCCAAGGAATCAAAGGTATCAACTGGCGCGATCCAGAGGCGGGCGAAGTGGCGAATAACACATCGGTCAAGCCGCTGTATAAATTGTTTCAGAACGACCCCAAGACGGTCAACAATTACTGGGGCGCGATGGCACAGTATCTGGATGATGTGGCGATCCGCGACGCCCAGGTGCAGTCGCCCGACATCTATACCCAGGACGGCTACGAGCACCGCCTGCTCCTCGCCACCGACCTGTACAATGGTCATGAGTCGCCCAATCTGTTTCCGTTCTGGCTTCTCTGGCCTGATCCGACCGTCGCGGACGAGCAGGCGCTGCTGAAGCAGAACATCAACGATTACATCAACTCCAACACGCTGGCCTTCGTCACCGGCACTAAGAGTTTGGATACGGACTGGGACAGCTATGTGAAGGGCTTAGATGATCTAAACCTCGCGCGTTACCTCGAAATCAATCAGAAGGCCTATGACGTATTAAAGAAATAGCGCTTGGTGATTTCGCCAATGACATGTAGTTGATTATATATGTCGTAAAGGCTGAGCCAGTTAATCCACACTGGCTCAGCCTTGTTTGAATAACATTTACTGAACACTTTTTGAAATGGCAAAAATGGATATTTCGAGTGAAAAGTTCGAGGGGCAGTGGCAGCTATGGTACGACAAACCGGCAGAGACTTGGCCGGATGCCTTGCCACTGGCTAATGGTCGTATGGGCGCGATGGTCTACGGTGGGGTACGCGCCGAACGCTTGTATTTGAGTGAAACGACTTTTTGGTCCGGTGAGCCTTCTTTTGAAAATAATAATCCTCGTGGTCCAGAAATATTTAAAATACTTCAAGAACGATTACTTGCCCGTGATGTAGCCGGCACTAATGAACTGGCTCACGAACTAGAAGGCCGGAAACTGAACTACGGCACGAACTTACCCTTCGGCAATTTAAGGTTACTGTTTGACCATGAGGAAATAGGTGAAGTCGATTATCGTCGCGAATTAGATCTAGATAACGCGATAGTACAGATCCGGTATCGCATTCAACAGGTCAATTATCAACGTGAAGTGTTTATTAGTGCACCTCATCAGGTGCTTGTGATTCGGCTTACATGCAGCCAATCTTGTGGATTGAACTTTCGAGTCGTCTTGGATGGCGACGAACAACCTTACCTCGTCACATCAGAGGGAACTGATACCCTTTTAATGGATAACGCTGCATTAGAAATCCAGCATAGCGATGGTCAGGTAGGCGTTACTGGTCACGCGCGGTTAACTGTAAAAACCGATGGTGGGGATAGCCGGATCATTTCAAATCAATTGATAGTAAGTCAAGCCCATTCAGCTACGATTTTTCTGGCGATGGGAACCTCGTTTGGCGGAAATAATCCTGTAGTCCAATGCCAAGAGCAGATTCAAGCGTTGAATGGTGTTCCGTACACAGACTTACGAGCAGAACATATCTCTGAACATCAAAAGTGGTTCCGTCGCGCTAACCTTGACCTCGGTTCTAATTCGCATCCTGAATGGTCACTTGATCGGCGAATCGAAGCAGCACGACAAGGAGCAAACGATGGCCATCTGTGGGCGTTGTTGTTCCAATTCGGACGCTACCTATTGATCGGCAGTTCACGCCCGAATTCGCCACTGCCTGCTCATCTTACCGGTGCATGGAATGATAATCACGCATGTCGAATTGCGTGGACATGTGACTATCACTTGGATATCAATACACAGATGAATTACTGGATCGCTGAACTCACCAACCTCAGCGAATGTCATGAACCATTGTTGCGGTGGATCGAGCAAACACTTGTGCCTTCAGGCCGTCGCACTGCACAAAGCCTTTATGGTTTACCTGGTTGGGTAGCACACATCTTCTCTAATCCATGGGGATTTACAGCATGGGGTTGGAGTACCGTTTGGGGTGTACACCCTACAGGCGGTGTCTGGGTCGCCAGCCACTTGTGGGATCACTACTGCTTTACGGGAAATCGTCATTTTTTAGCAGAGCACGCCTATCCAATACTAAAAGAAGCGGCAGAATTCTGCTTGGCTTATTTGATTAACGATCCACAAACAAACTGGCTGGTGAGCGGTCCGGCCAATTCACCAGAAAATGCTTTTCTTTATCAGGGTCAGGTCTATACAGTTGCACTAAGTCCAACTGTTGACCGTATCCTCCTGCATGAGCTGTTTAGCAGTTGCATAGAGGCCAGTCAGATTCTGAACGTTGATGGGAATTTTCGAAACAAACTGAAGGCCGCCCGCGACCAACTGCCCCCTTACCAGATTGGCAAATATGGGCAGATTCAAGAGTGGCTAGACGATTATGAAGAGGCGATGCCCGGACACCGCCACACCAGCCACTTACTTGGTGTGTTTCCATTTGATCAGATTACACCATCGGAAACGCCGGAATTTGCTCAAGCAGCACGAATATCTATCGAAAGACGAGTTTCTGCGCCCGATTTTGAAGAAGGAGCATGGACACGTAATCTCATTACGCTCTATCTGGCGCGACTCCATGACAGCAAGGCTGCCTATGAAAGCCTTTCAACCTTATTTCGAAAGGAAGCAGGTAACAGTCTTTTTGTGGGCACTAGACTTGCCCCAGCTAATGCATATGAAATGGATTACAACACAGGCGCTACAGCCAGCATTGCCGAAATGCTCCTGCAAAGTCATTCGGGGTACATCCATCTGCTCCCAGCGCTGCCTGATGTTTGGTCGGAGGGTAATGTTCAAGGTTTACGGGCGCGTGGTGGCTTTGAGGTTGCGATCACATGGAACAACCATGAACTGGTGGAAAGCCGCATCAAGTCCATAATCGGAGGCGTGTGTCGACTCCGGTTACATACAAATGTTGAAGTCACATGCGAGGGTACGAAAGTTGCAGTCACCGAGCTGCGACAGGGCATCGAGTTTGATACTAGGATAGGCAAAGAATATTTACTCAGTAATCCGAGCGTGCTTTTGTAATGCAGCACCATAGGGGGCAGTTCCACATACGATGAATCGCATTGAGTGGAAGTCTGAGAATCGAGCAATTACGTTCTACGCGAATGATCAATCTATTGGATCAATTCTTCCGTTTGATCACGACAGTATTCACGCTGATGACGAATTAATCACCTTTGAGGAAGGGGTCTATAAATGGATCAGGTATTTTAAGGTGAATGCTTCGGTCAGTGATGTTACATTGTTTATGGACTTCCGTGTTTCGAAACCGATGACCTACGGTATGATCCCGGCTGTTTCCTACAATGGCAATCCGTGGGGGACCGGACACGATATTAAAGGGTTTACGCGTAAAGGCGAACCTTGGACGTTCGCTTATCACCGCGTAGCAGTGAGCGGTGGAATATATAGCGAGACTGCTGATTGGTCGATTGCACTGTTCGCTCAAGAAGGATTTCGCGGCTCCTGCGCATTAATTCCGTCCGACAATACGACAATCCATCGTCTATTACTGCCTGAGACTGAGGCACCACAGGTTTACAGCGCCCGTGATACCTACAGCCCCCCTTTCAAGAATACGCTGTCGCTCGAAACAGGAACGAGCGTTGCAATTGTTGCATACATTGTACTGACGCCGGTTCAGGAACCACGACAGGCGTGGCGTCGGATGTTGGACATCGCTTGGAACCAGCATAATTACCATCATCAGCCGCGCATTCCCGCTGAAACGCTTTGGGAGTGGGGGGTGCAATACGCCAAAATAGTCTGTGGACTGAGAATGACGGGTTTCAGGGGTTCTCGATAGGGTTATTTTGGGACAACGACCATTGGTTTCAGCGTGACCTCTATGAGATCGGCTGGTGTGGGCAGAATGCTTCGCTCGCGAATGCAATGCTCTATGATTATCTGCGCACAGGTACGCAGTCTTCGCTAGACAAAGGACTCATGACGCTCGATTTCTGGGCGACCTATGCGCCTCTTCCAAATGGGTTATTCCGCTGTCATTTTGGACGTATTCATTCCTCAAGTACACAGCATGAAGAAGTGCAAGACGGCTGCAATCTGGGTGCAGCGGCGACATATTTCTTCGAAGCCCACCAACTAATCCAGCAGTGCGGGAATCAGCGCCCGCATTACCAGAAAATTGCGATTGATATCTGTGATTTCTTCGTTGCGCATCAATTCGAGGATGGTAGTCTCGGACGTGCTTGGCGTAACAATGGCGAATGTGTAGCAACTGATGGAGCAACAGGCTCTTTCTTAATCCCGGCACTGCTTACTGCCTACCAGATCACAACAGATCCTGATTATCTCCGTACCGCAGAACGCGCTTTCCATTTCTATATGCAGGGTCTCTTGACCGATGGCTTTACGGCGGCTGGCGCTCTGGATACACACTGCATCGACAAGGAATCATCGATCCCACTCCTGTGCGCCGGACTGACGCTGTACGAGATCACTGGAGATGCTCAATACCTAAAGTGGTCTGAACATGCTGCTTATTATCTCGCATCCTGGCAGTGGCATCACAGTGTACATTATGAGGCGGGTACGGCACTTCATGATCTCGAGTACGATACGTTTGGGGGAACTTCCGTTTCGACTCAACATCATCATCAAGACCCGTATGGACTAGCCTTTGTCACAGCATGGCTAAAGCTGGCCGATCTAACAGGGAACAGCGTTTGGAAAGAGCGGGCGCAGGCCGTATGGGCAAATGGGATGATCGGTGTATCGGACGGTCACGTGAATATCATGGGGAAAACACGACCTGTCGGCAGTCAGGATGAAGGCTTTTACCACACGCGCTGGGGAAATCCATTTGGTGTTTCGCAGTGGTTGGTCACTTGGCCGACAGCCTTTCGTTTGGAAGTATTACGTCAATTAACCAATTGGTCGGTATTAGATCGCCCCGACTGACAAGGCAGTTCAGTTATTTATGTCGCCCAAACATTGCATTTGTAAAGGAAAACAGTAATGACAATTTCGTCCTTGCTATATATTGCCGGGCAAAAAACTTGGGAAATGCCCGAGCTTACGGCGTTGAACAAATTACCTGCCCATGCCACTCTTCAACGAGAACAAGCAAGACTTGATTTAAATGGCTCATGGGATTTTCAAATCAAACAAGAACCATCTCAAGCCAACGAAACGGATATCGCCCAAACGCCTTGGTCTCAGATTGTTGTTCCGGGTAATTGGACGATGCAAGGGTTCGGGCGTCCGCATTATACGAATATAACTATGCCGTTTCCGCATCAGTCCTCTTCCGTGCCCGACCAAAACCCAACGGGTATTTACCGCCGCCATTTTGAAGTACCTGCTGAATGGGCGGATAAGCGTTTGGTGTTGCACTTTGGTGGTTGTGACGGGGCATTGTATGCGTATCTGAATGGACAGCCTATTGGACTGAGTAAAGATGCTCGGACTCCGGCTGAATTTGATGTATCTTCTCAGGTTCGATTTGACACAACCAACGAATTGTTGGTGGTCGTTTTACAGTGGTCAGATGAGAGTTTCGTTGAAGATCAGGATCATTGGCGGCAGGCGGGTATTCAACGCGATGTCTTTCTATACCCGACAGCGCAATCCTATATTCAGGATGTTTTTGCTATCGGGGATTTGAATGAGAGTTTTGACCAAGGACTGCTGGACGTAACTATCAAACTGGCACTTTTATCTGAGACGAAGCAGCCAATCCCTGAGAGGGTTTCTGGAAAGGGATATAGTAAGAGAATAAACAGACGGGAAGGGGGCAGAGGATGGGACGAAAAATTTATCCCAGTGATTTGAGCGACAAAGAATGGGAAGTGTTGAAAGGCTATGCCCCTGAACCGTTGCAAGGCGGGCGTCCAAGTCAACATAGCCGACGGGAAATCGTAAATGGGATTTTGTATGTGGTGCGAACCGGATGCGGATGTTCCTACCTGCCCCATGATTTCCCGCCTTGGAAAACCGTCTATGACTACTTTCGACAGTGGAAACGGGCTGGCGTTTGGGAAAAGGCCAACGCGAGCTTGACCCGCCAGTCGCGTCTAGCACAAGAGCGAGAAGCAACCCCATCATTAGCCATTATTGATAGCCAGTCGGTACAAACGACAGAAAAAGGAGGCTAAAAGGCTTTGACAACCACAAGAAAGTCAAAGGACGCAAGCGGCATATTATGGTCGATGTCTGCGGGCATCTATTGACCGCAGTGGTTCATGCAGCCAGCGTTCAAGATTTTCATGGCGCTCGACCCGTCTTGCAGAAACTGGCTGAAGAGCAACGGCCGTGTTTGGAGAAGATTCTGGCGGATACCATTTACAAAGGGGATAAGTATTTGAAAGATTGGGTAGTAACCACCTTCGGTTGGGAACTTGAACTGGTTGAGCGAGAAGCGGGTCAAAAAGGCTTCCAAGTTATTCGCAAACGCTGGGTGGTGGAACGCACCTTTGCTTGGTTAGGACGCAACCGTCGTTTGAGTAAGGATTATGAATTTCTGCCTGAAACTAGTGAGACATGGCTTTACATCGCTATGGTGGCGCTCCTGACCCGTCGTTTCGCTCTTAACCCTTGACTTTCCAGAAACCCTCACAGGATAAGAGAAGAGAGAAAGTGAAAGGAAGGAGAGGAAAAAGTTATAGAGCCAGACGATGGTGAAGTTGGCGATTGACGAGAGCAGCAACGGCACAAGTACGGGCATGATGATTGCGGGTGGAACGCTGTTGACGGTCGCGTTGGGTTAAAGACTGGAAAGAACGAAGACGGTTGATCGTGTTTTCAACAATGATGCGACGACAGGCAAAGGCATGATTATAAGCGATTTGCTCGTCTGAAAAGGGCGGAGCATGTTTGCTTAAGCGTTTGAGAGGGCTAAAGCCCAAGTGATGGAGTTTGGCAATGCCTTGATAGGCGGTATCGCCCATACAAGCGATGTCTGGGGGCAGGCGGGACAATAAGCCGGATTGGCGCAAGAGGGTGATGTCAGAACTGCGACCGGGCACACTGGCGCTGACATCGACCAGCCCGCCCGTATTTTCGTCAACGGCTACCTGGGTTTTGAGGGTATGCGTGCGCTTCTTGCCACTGTACCAATCCGGTCGCTCGGTGGCGTGTTTGGGGCGTTGTACAGCTTGTTCAAAAGTATCGACAACCACTGCCAATTCGGGAATAGCTTTAACCAAGTCGGGTAGCTTGCGGCGGCGTTTACGTCCCGGATCAGGCAAGCGCATACTGGCCTGTCCGGCCTTTTCCAGTACGGGCAACACATGGCGGATGTAGCGTCCGACCGTCGGTTGACTGACATTGAACAGAAAGCCCAGCACATCATGGGTCGGATACAAGCGCAACCAGATGACCGTCAACAGGATTTGATCCCGTGCCGATAAATCGGCTTTGTCACCGCCACCGATGGCGCGCTGTCGTTCGCTTCGTTCCAACCGTCGTGCTTCCGCCTCAGCAAAGTCCGGCATGATTTCATCCAACAGCGCGTCAAATTCGCGTGGACGCAAGCCCGTCATTTTCACAAACACACTTCCGTGATTTTTGAGACGTGTATAAGTCATCATGTCGCTGATTGTAGCGCACCTTATCCTGAATGTTATCTTCAGAAACATGTTTCCAAAGCTCAATGCAATAGAGAAATAATCGAACGCTACGCCAAAGGTGAAACGCTTGAAGCACTTGCTCTTGAGTTTAGAATTTCAATTGCACGAGTACATCAGATAATTGAGCGGTGGTCTGAATAAATGACTTTAGTGAGGCGGTAAGCATCCCTTAAATTAGAGCCAAACAAAATTGGAGTTTTCCAGTATATTTACAGCAAGTCAGGAGAACTTCAATGAAAACAGGACGGTTCAGCGAAAGTCAAATTATTGGCATCCTGAAACAGCAGGAAGCAGGTGTGAAGACAGGCGAGATTTGCCGTGAACTGGCCTTACCCCGGTTTAGCGGAGAGTAAAAATGTCCGTTAGGCTGAATGTAAGGAGCCGGAAATGGGAAAGAACAAGAAGTACAGCAATGAGTTCAAGCAGGAAGTGCTGAGCATGGTGGCAGCAGGAGAGCGGACTGTTAGCCAGATTGAGCGAGATTTAGATATCACGCCGGGACTGATCTACAAATGGCAGCAGCGCTATCGGGTGGTAGAAGACAATCTTCAACCAAGTGCGGAGCGAGCCGAACATACGGAAATCCGACGGTTGAAACGCGAGCTGGAAATCACGCGGCAAGAGCGAGATATCTTAAAAAAAGCCATCCGAGTGTTCTCGCGGGGGGAATCGTGAGCCGCTACCAGTTCATTGCTGACCATCGCCGCGAGTATCCGGTACAGCGTTTGTGCGCGGTGCTGGGTGTGGCAGCGAGTGGATTTTACGACTGGATGCGGCGTGAACCGGGCCAACGACAGCAGGCGAATGAGGGGCTGGCATTGCGTATTCGGGAAATACATGAAACGAGCCGCCAGACCTACGGCTATCCGCGTATTCATGCCGAATTGCGGGAAGCAGGTGCTCTAGTGGCAAACACCGGATTGCGCGTTTAATGACCCGGATGGGCTTGAAAACACGCTGTCAACGACGCTTTCGGGTCACCAGCCAAGCCAGCGCACGCCGTACACCTGTACCGAATTTACTCGCTCAGGATTTCAGTGTGACCCGTCCCAACCAGAAGTGGCTGGTGGATATTACCTATATCGCTACACGCGAAGGCTGGTTGTATCTGGCCGGAGTGCTGGATATCTACTCGCGGCGCATTGCTGGTTGGTCGATGCGTGAACGGCTCACTGAACCTTTAGTCTGTGATGCCCTCCGCATGGCACTCGCCCAGCGTGGCGCACCCGATTTGCATCATTCCGACCAGGGCAGCCAATACACCTCACATACCTATTTGGCTTTGCTGGAAAAGGCTCAGGTGCAAGTCAGCATGAGTGCTGTTGGACGCTGTTACGACAATGCCATGAAAGAGAGTTTCTGGGCGACCTTGAAAAGCGAGTGTGCTGACCACATCTTCCAAACGCGAGCCTTGGCTCGACTGTCCATCTTTGAATATATTGAGATTTGGTACAACCGTCAGCGGCGGCATTCTGCCTTGGGCTATCTCAGCCCTTGTGCCTTTGAGCAGCTTGGCTGTCCCTGGCATTTTCTGTGTCCGTCTAATCGGGGCAAGTCCAAACATGGCATCAGCCAAGCCACGTTCTACAACTGGAAATCCAAATATGGCGGTATGGAAGCATCGGATGTCAAACGCCTACGCGACTTGGAGCAGGAGAATGCGCGGCTGAAACGCATGTATGCTGAGCTGAGTCTGGATCACCAGATCCTAAAAGACATTATCGAAAAAAAGCTATAAGCGCCGAGAGAAGGCACAGCCTAGTGGATGAAGCGATGAGCGAATATGCCGTGAGCGAGCGGTGAGCCTGTAAAGTGGTGGGGTTAAATCGCAGTGTGCGCCGCTATTCAGTACGCCCGCCAGACGATGAGGCTCTCGTCACCGTGCTAAAGCAGGTATCGGAGCGTTATGCGCGTTGGGGCTTTAGTAAGTTATATGCTTGGTTGCGTAACCAAGGATACGACTGGAATCATAAGCGGGTGTATCGTGTTTACAGGGCAATGAAGCTCAATTTGCGGATGACGCGACGCAAGCGACTGCCGAAACGCTTTCCTCAAGCACTGAGCACGCCTAAAACCGCCAATGTGTGCTGGTCGATGGATTTCATGAGTGATGCTTTGCTGGATGGACGCAAAATTCACACGTTGAACATCTTGGATGATTTCAACCGGGAGGCATTAGCCATTGAGGTCGATACGTCCCTACCGGCTAAGCGGGTGGATCGTACATTGGAGCACCTGGCACAATGGCGGGGTTATCCACAGCGTATTCGCGTCGATAATGGTCCGGAATTCATTTCAGCGACTCTGGCGAGTTGGGCTGAACTGCATCACGTCTGGCTCGACTTTATTCGACCTGGGCGACCCGATCAGAATGCCTATATTGAACGCTTCAATCGTACCTATCGTGAGGATGTACTCGATTTTTACTTGTTTCGCAGTCTACAGGAGGTTAGAACCATCACCCAGCAATGGATACTCACTTACAATCATGATCGGCCGCATGATGCGCTCGCTGGTCTGACACCAGCAGCCTATTATCAGGCTCACTCTCTCTAGTTTTGTCAGGTACTAATGATGGGGTGTCTACCATGGTTAACAATCCTCCGCTTGGATAGATTTTATTGCCACTACAGGGAATGCCTTGATTACATATTGATTTTGAGTCCTATCTATTTACAGCGTGTTGTTTTGGGATACACCACTTATTTCAACCGAGCGCGCTCCAGTCGGTAGAATTACTTCCCGTTCGGTACTTACTGAACTGCACCATGAGTATCGCCGTGTCCCTTTAAAATGAGTGAGGATGACCTAAGTATCCAGCACAACGACCGTGCTTATACATCAGGTGTATATCTTTTGATCTGCCTAACGCAAATCATTTTCAAGTCGCCGCGAGTTCTCCTAAGAAGCGTTTATAGATGTCACCGAGTATCGCGCCATTATTCAGGAATACGTAGGCAACGGAAGGAATCGTCTCTAGTTTGGCGTGAGGAAGATAGGTGCACATGCGCTCTGCCAACTCATATGGGTGCAAGGGATCATTCGGCCAGCCAACAATGCAGATAGGCATGGTAAGTTGCGCTATTTCCGACAAATCATCAAAAATTAGCCAGTCTTTCACGGTATCGAGAGCTGTGATTAGGCTACGTTCCTGATGACAACTTTGCATCGCCCTTACTGCCTCGATGACTTCTTCTGATGCTCCCCAGTTTTCGCGCATACGCTGTGCAGAGAGTCTCAAATATTCCTTTTGCCCATACTGGTCTATTTCAACTGCCATGCGGTGCAATGAGGGTATTTCCGGGTTAGGTACATCGCTAAAAGCCGGACCAGTGAGTAATAAAGCACTGACACGATGGGGATATTTGAGCGTGAACAGGAGAGCCGTCGCAGCCCCCATGGACTCTCCTTGAATAATCGCCTTATCAATATGATAGTAATCCATGACGGCGCACATGTCCTCAGCCATCCGGTCAGGATTGAAGAGACTTGGGTTAGTTATAGGCGACGAATCATTGTGACCACGTTGGTCATACACAATGATCCGGTAACTATCCGCGAGGTTATTAAACTGCTGGCGGGTGATGTGTCGGTTTCCTGATAATCCATGTGCAGCAACAATGGGTTGCCCGACTCCAAAACTTTCGCCCACAAGCTCAAGACCATCAGAATTAATTTTCACGATACCGCCACCCATAACCCGTTCCTCTCAAAATATGTAAATTTAAGTAATGCGTAACGATGGCAATTCATCGAATTTCTCTAATACCGATGTTCAATGGTTGCTACTAAAACTTGGATACCTCTTGCGCGCAGTTCTTCGATCATCTCAATCGGAGCACTGTCCTCTGTAACGACATAATTGAGTTGATCAACTTTAGCAAATGACGCTAATCCGGTTTGGCCGAACTTGCTACCATCTACAACGGCGATAACTTCTTTTGCACTTTCTACAATGCACTGCCTGAGTTCAATTTCAAGTGGGTCATTATCACTAAGGCCATTTTCCAGGGATAATCCCAAGGCACCTACAAACGCCTTGTTGATGTTGTATTTCCCCAGCATTTCACGCGTGATCGGACCACTTACCGACCCTGAAGTACTGCCTAAACTTCCGCCAGCGACAATCGTATGGATATTGGGAGAATCCATTATGGCAACTGCCGTCCATAATCCTGTGGTGAGTACCGTAACATTTGTTAATTGCTGCAAAGATTTTATTGCTTGCCCGACTGCCAAAGCAGTAGTACTCGAATCAAGAAAAATGGAGTCACTTGAATTTATTAAGGTGGCAGCCAATTTTGCCACTGCGTGCTTTTCTGCGGCACGGTGTCGTTGCCGCGCTGCAAAGGTCATTTCCTGTTTCATACTGGGCTTAGCTAATGCGGCACCACCATGAACCCGAACAACACGCCCTTCTTCTGCCAGAAAGTTCAGATCCCCGCGCACGGTAACCGAAGATACGCTTAGTATTTCACTTAATTCATTAACCGTGACCCTTGCACGTTCACCCAAGATTGAAACAATCTGTTCGCGCCGTTCATTCATTAGTCGGATATATGCTGCCATATGAGGGTTATTAGCTTTCATCAACTAAGTAACTTAAGACATGTGATTACACAAAGTACCACATTGGACACAATTGATTCAAGTATGTCTGTCATTTCAAAAGTAAATAATAAGCCAAATGACAACCTTTAACTTTCATTTGAAAGCCAGTAGATTGTAATGAAATTTCGTTTAAGTGTCAATGAGGTTTCGTTTTCTGTAAAATCGTTGACAAAACATAACTCGGTGGCATACACTTGGCGAGATAATAATGGTCACATAATGGACTCACGAGTAGTTAAAGTCGCTTTCAATTGTGATGTGTCTTGAATCAATACAAACCAGAAATAAAGTACATATTTAAGGAGGATGCTCAGCGTAAATTAGTGCACGCAATGAAATTCTGTTATTGGCGAAATAGTTGATTTAGGAGATATGCAGATGCACATACGACGTAGTATCTCGCGTTATTTTTTGTTCGTTGTATTATTAACGATTTTTCTAATGAGTATGTCCATAGTGGTGGTCACTGCACAAGACACCACACATGGGGCTGACTTTAAGGGCAAATTGACGATAGCAGTCTGGGGACAGATTGATCAAGTCGCCGATAGACCTGATGTCAAGGTATTGCATGAAATATTCCAACAATGGCAAGCGATGTATCCAAACGTCGAATTGAAATATGAATACATTGGCGGAACAGGTGTATCCGAACGCTTTACATGGATCAATACCAACTTGATGGCGGGTACACTTCCCGACATCGTCATGATGTATTTCCCCGGCCCGGATATTACAAACGCTGCCGATCTGGTATACAACTTCAATGATGACTTAGCCAAGCCAAACCCATATAGCAGTAATCCCACTTGGATGGATGATTTCCCGCTGGACGGATTGGTTCTGAATAACACGATTGCTTCAGATGGGGGACATCGTGTGGTCGGTCCAACCTTATCGGGAGACACAGGCGTAACGGCCTATGCCTACAATAAAACAATGTTCGATGAAGTTGGCATTAAACCTCCGAAGACTTGGGGCGAATTCATGGAAATTCAGCAAAAGCTGAAAGATGCCGGACATACTCCCTTTATGATGCCGATGGCCGGACCCGATTCATTCCTATGGAGTTGGGCCGAGTGGACAATTTCCGAGCAGTTGATGGCTGATGTTGTCAAAGACTGCAACATTGAAGCACCGCTTGATATTCTAAATGACAAGGAAATCGCCTACTGCGTTTCCACTGGCAAATTGTCACCAAGTGATCCTCGTATTGCTGAAACATGGCGTTTGCTGAAGGAATGGTCTCAGTATTGGCAAAATGACTTCCTGTCCCCACCACCTGAGACAGACTTGTTCGCTCAAGGTGAGGTTGCTATCGTCAACACGATGAACCTTCGACTGGGACAGATTGCCAACAATCCGAACATCAAATTTGAGTGGGGAACATTCTACGAACCACCTGTTACCCCAGCAGATAGTTCATTCGGAAATGATCTTAAACCTCGCCGTGTAGGTAATCAGGGTTCGGCTGGTAGTGGCAGCGTCTATCTGTTTATACCGATGACGACAGTGAACCGCAGTCCAGAACAATTGGCTATGGCGCGCGATTTAGCCCAGTGGACCACAGCACCGTCTCAGGTAGCATTGTGGTGCACTCGCCAGCCCATTCCGTGTTTTGAACCGGGTACGCCGATCGAAAAAGTATTCGCGAGTGATCCGAGCCGTGTAACCAAACTGCGCGGATTCTTCGAGCCTGGTGCCTACCAGAACGGAACTTCAGGTCTGGCATGGGCGACATTGGACCGATCACTAGACGGTGAATGGTCACGCTTGTTTACGGAATACTTGGGCGGCAGCATGACCGCAGAAGAAGCATTCGCGGAATTCCAACCACTGCTCGAAGACGCGGTGCGCCGCGCTATCACCGCTCATCCTGAGTGGAACGCAGATACCTGGAAAGCCAGCTAGACTAGTTAATTAAATATCCAATGATGCGGCTCATATTCACACGTGAGCCGCATCAACTTACACATTTTTGTACTATTAATTTGAGCTTCTCATGTCCGTAAAACATCCTGTACGAGCCTCAACAGCAATCCCGTCCAAAAGCCAAAAACAAAACACCTGGGAGCGCATACGCCACATGGCTCCGCTCTATTTACTGGTGTTGCCAACCGTACTCTTATTGTTGGTTTTCTTCTATTACCCAGCAATTAAGGGGTTCTTGACCTCATTTCAATATGTGGATATTCGTGGAGCGCGGTGGGTTGCTTTAGAAAACTACCAACGTGCTTTCAGCGACAAACGACTGATTGAGTCTTTCAAGAATCTGGCATTCTTAGCCATATTTAATGTGGCAGTGGTCACTACCCTCCCCCTAATCGTCGCAACACTCATCTTTCGGCTAAAAAATTTAGCAGCGCAATATTGGTGGCGTGCCCTGTTTGTGATACCCATTGTTGTACCGGGAGTGGCTACGATCCTCGTGTGGCGATGGATGTACGCCTCGGATGGGGGCATCAACATTATATTGACAGCGCTCGGTTTAGAACATCTCGCACGCGGTTGGCTAGGCGACCGCAATGTCGTGATGGGAGCGCTGGCTTTCACAAGCTTCCCGTGGGTAGCGGGTATCAATTTCTTGATCTTCTACGCTGGATTGCAGGATATTTCTCAGGAAGTCCTAGACGCGGCAGTTGTAGATGGTGCATCCAGCTTCAGACGGTTCCTCAGCATTGAATTGCCATTGGTGCGTTCTCAAATGCGGTTATTGGTATTGCTCACCTTGGTTTATTGGCTTCGCAGTTTTGAACTGCCATTGATAATGACCAATGGTGGACCGGGCTATGCCAGTATGGTACCGGGATTGCGGATGTATTTCGCAATCAATCGAGATTTTGACCTCGGCTATGGATCAGCCATTGGCACTATTCTATTTGTTCTCGTATTGGTTGTTACGCTACTACAACTCCGTTTGACCCGAACGCGCGATGATGTGGTATAAGCCGGAGGTCAACATGCATAAATACAAAAAACTACTTCAGGATATTCCACTCCATTTTATTTTACTATTGTTCGCCATTCCTACATTTTTCCCGATCTTTGTGATGCTCTCCATATCGGGCAAAGATTTCTTCCAATATGGGCAACAACCCCTATTACCGACATTGCCCTTTAACGTTGGCAACTACCTAGTGGCTTGGTCGTATATGTCGAGTACTTACCTCAACAACACCATTATCATTGGGGTTGGGGTTGCGGCAATCATGGTATTTGGATCATTGACAGCTTTTGCACTAGCACAGTTTACGTTTGTGGGTCGCAAAATACTGTTTTACTTTGTACTGGCAGTACTGGCAATTCCATCGACAGTCATCCTTGTTCCATTATTCATGACCATCGTTGACCTTGGACTAGTCAATACGCGGTGGGCAGTGATTTTGCCGTATGCTGCCAACCAAAGTTTTGCCATCTTGGTACTCTATACATTCTTTTATAACTTGCCGAGAGAATTATTTGAATCGGCTCAAATTGATGGCGCGGGCTTTTTGGATATGTACCTGCACCTCGGACTTCCCTTGGCACGCCCCATTATGAGCGCCGTCGGTGTGTTTCTGATTTGGCTATTCTGGAATGACTATATCTGGCCGAGCCTAGTGCTCTCTGATCCACAGCTCCAAACCGTCGCTCTCAAACTAGTTGTTTTCTATCTCGGTCGTGGCGTACCTGAACCGGGACAGGGCATGGCTGCTTCTGTCATTAGCTCGATCCCATTGATTGTATTGTTCCTCGTCAGTATGCGTACATTCATTGCCGGTCTGACGTCAGGGGCGATCAAAGCATAATTTGTCATATTGTCCCAATCAATATGCTCGTTAGGGTTAGCACAAGTAGTATTGGAGAATTCCACGTGGCTAAATTTGACCGGCGTGCCGAATGGATCTGGCGTCGGCGTGGCTTGGGTGAAATGTCTTTCAGTACCTCAAGTCCACGACTGGCGGAGGAAACCAATCGGTATGTCTACTTCCGGTTCATCTTTGATGTAGTGGGTGATGTAACTGAAGCTGATGCAAAGGTTTCAGCAGACGGTCGCTACCAATTGTTTGCCAATGGACATTTTGTTGGACGCGGCCCCGCACGAAGCAATCCATCGTGGCAGTCTATGGATTGTTACGATCTTGCCCCTTACTTGCATCAGGGACGTAATGTTATCGCTGCGTTGGTTCACAGCTATGGGAGGCACACCGCATGGTATGAACTGCCAGCTTGGGAGCAGGTACGCGCTTTTGGATGCGGCGGATTCTTTTTACAAGGGGATGTCATAGCGACTTACCAAACCGACGTGGAAAGCACTACTATACGCCTCGACACGAATGGCGACTGGCGCTACCTAATGTCCAACGCATGGCAACAGGACGTACCAGCAGGCAGTCTTGGTTTTATCGAAATCTATGATGCCCGGTTAGCTCCAAAGCAATGGAACGAACTGGAGTTTGATGACAGCAATTGGGACACGGCTGAAATACTACGAGTCCCAGGTCGCAACTATGCTGGGGATGTCATACCCTTCCCCGTTATGATAAACAGACCAATCCCTGCCCTGAAAGAAGAACTCCGTCAAGCTGAAGCAGTTGTTCGAGTGGCTGAAGTGAAAAATGCGCCGCCCGCATCTGACATCGCTACATTATTCGAGCAGGAAACGCTATCAGAACTAACACACTGCCAGATTGACAACCTATCAGGCCTTATTCAGGACGATGGCTGCACAATAACCACCACATCAACCGAGAGTGTGAGTCTAGTATTCGATTTTGGCGAAACGCAACCGGGGCGTGTGAGGTTTGATCTTGAGGGTTCAGCAGGAACCGTGATTGACTTTACCTATAGCGAACGGTTGCATGATGATGATCGGGTACACATGCACAAAGGCATCCCCGGATTTGACATTTATGCAGCTCATCGTGTCATTTTGCGTGAGGGACGGCAATGTTGGGAAGCGTTCGAGCTAAGCGGCTTCCGCTATTTGCAGGTAACAATACGCCAATGTGAAAACCCTCTGATTATTCATTCCATTGAACTCAACTTTAGCGCCTATCCGGTACAGCATCGTGGTCAATTTTCCTGTTCTGACGATCTTTTAAATCGTATTTGGCAAGTGGGAGCAAACACACTACATCATTGTATGCTTGACGGCTACGTAGACTGTCCATCACGTGAGCAACGCCAATGGCTCGATGCTTATGTGGATTCCCTGATCAATTATGCCGCGTTTGGTGATCCCCATTTAGTGGCAAATCTGCTTCGTCAGGTTGCTCAATCACAGCAATCAGATGGCATCACAATGATGGTCGCTCCCGGTGATTTTGCGGTGATGCGTTTTACTAATATTCCAGATTTCTGCCTTTACTGGATTTTGGCGATTGGTACTTATCTGGATTATGTAGGTGATCTAGAAATAATTGAGGAACTCTACCCGAGTGTGGTAAAAGCCATCGGCTGGTTTGAGCGTCACTTGAACACTGATAACCTGCTGACAAATGTTCCTCACTGGGTCTTCGTAGATTGGGCAGAACTTGATAAACAGGGGCAAGTAACAGCCTTGAATGCCCAATTTGTGGCAGCACTACGAACAGCAGCACGATTAGCCCATCTTGTTGAAGCACCGCGCGATAAAGCCCGGTTTGAACGGCTGATAAATGAAGTCAGCACCGCCATAAACCACTTTTTGTGGGATGAGGAGCGGGGAGTTTACATTGATGCACGGCACAACGGAGTCCACAGTAAGCGCATAAGCCAGCAAACCAATGCAGCAGTAATGGCGTACAACATTGCTCCTGTGGAACGCTGGTTGCGCATGTTTATGACCATTACGGATGAAAACCGACTGGTACTGACGCGCTTCGGAACAGCACAGACTGAATCCGTTATTTTTGACGAGATGCATAATGTAGTGCTGGCCCAACCCTTTTTCATGCACTTTTTGCATCGAGCACTCTGCCAAACTGGACATCACCAGACAATGCTCGACAATATCCGCCAGCGTTGGGGCGCGATGCTCGAAAGTGGTAACCGCACTTTCCGCGAATCATGGCAAATCATTGAATTGACCAGTTTGTGCCATGCTTGGGCAGGAACACCAACATTTGACATGTCTACCGAAATCCTAGGCATAAAGCCGCTTGAACCCGGTTTCAAGCGTTTCCGTGTTGCTCCACATCCTGCTGACCTAAGTTGGGCACGCGGCATTTTCCCAACCCCTCACGGAGACATTGAGGTGGATTGGCACATTGATGCTGATCACTTTGAACTGACTGTACATGTGCCGCCCGGAACAGAGGCTGAAGTGGTCATTCCAGAATCAGTAAATATGTCTTGGAGTGAAGTTAAACTCAACGATCAAGTGGTTACCAACATTAATTCCATAATCCTATCAACAACTGGCACGCATCATATTTTCGCGAACGAATTGGGTGATGTATAGGAGAAAAAGCTCCCCAAATATTGCCTTTATTTGTTCAGTTATTTTTACTTAGAACTGGAGAAGAAGGGAAGCCATCATGACAGAACATTCTATTCCTCAAACTATGGGGCAGCAACAAGGTCGTCGTTCGTGGGCCGAACCGTGGAAGATTAAAATGGTTGAGCCGATCAAGATGATTGATCGCTCCCAACGGGAACGCGCATTGCTTGATGCTGGTTTCAACACTTTTTTACTCCACTCTGAAGATGTATACATTGACCTACTGACGGACAGCGGCACCAGTGCGATGAGTGATCGCCAATGGGCCGGCATGATGATGGGTGATGAAGCTTACGCTGGCAGCCGCAACTTCTACCACATGGAAACCGCCATCCAGACCTATTATGGGTACCGTTATATTGTACCGACCCATCAAGGACGCGGTGCCGAACATCTTATCAGCCAAGCAGCAATTAAGCCGGGCCAATTTGTTCCGGGTAATATGTATTTCACTACCACCCGATTGCACCAAGAATTGGCGGGTGGCACATTCGTGGATGTCATCATTGATGAAGCGCATAATCCAACTAATTCACACCCATTCAAAGGCAATGTTGATCTCGGGAAATTGAAGGCACTTATTGAACGCGAAGGTGCTGCCAAAATTGCCTATGTTAGTTTAGCAGGAACCGTAAACATGGCAGGTGGACAGCCTGTTAGTATGGCAAATGTACGCGGCTTACGCTCACTCTGCAATCAGTATGGTATTCGCATATATTTAGATGCCACCCGTATGGTAGAAAATTGTTTCTTCATTCAAGAACGTGAGGAAGGCTATGGTACTAAATCTATAGCTGCTATTTTGCATGAATTTTGCAGCTATACCGATGGGGCGTGGATGAGTGCCAAGAAAGATAACCTCGTTAATATTGGCGGGTGGTTGGCGCTGAATCATGAGGATGTTTTTGAACTCGCCTGCAATATGGTTGTCATTTACGAAGGTCTTCATACTTATGGTGGAATGGCCGGACGTGACATGGAGGCGGTGGCTATTGGTATTGAGGAGTCAGTACAAGATGACCATGTGCGTGCGCGAATCGGACAGGTACGGTATCTGGGTGATTTACTCTCTGACTGGGACATACCTATAGTTCAACCAGTGGGTGGTCATGCAATATTCGTAGACGCAAAACGGATGTATCCACATATCCCACAGAATCAATTTCCAGCACAAACGCTGGCGGCAGAATTGTATTTAGATTCGGGTGTACGCAGTATGGAACGTGGTGTCGTGAGTGCTGGGCGTGATCCGCAGACAGGTGACCACCGTTATCCAGCACTGGAACTCACCCGGTTAACAATCCCGCGCCGTGTATATACACAAGCACACATGGATGTTGTAGCTGAATCAGTAAAAGCGATCTATGATGCCCGCGAACAAACGAAGGGACTGAAGATGGTATATGAGCCAAAGTATTTGCGCTTTTTCCAAGCCCGCTTTGATCGCGTATAACCGTACAAGTCTCAAGAGACTAAACGTTTTAAATACTCAAATAGTGAGCCGTATTGTTGGTCATCGTGAATTGTTACTGTCACGGGGAACAACTCTATTCACCATGAAGTATTGAAGGCCTAATGACTACGGTAACGCGTTGGAGTTGGGAACTAAATGGCATAGCTTAATACCGCCTTATGCCCATTTCAATGTAGGTCTAGGTATCGACATTTGACAGAATGTGATGAACTGGAGTAGGTCGTGAACGCGCAGCAAGTACATCAAGACAGCATAATTATCGACGGACTGAATGCCAGTTGGTTTCTGAACAACGAGGTGATAGAGCGGATTCATCAAGGGGGTGCGACAGCCGTCAATGCTACCATCGCTGCTTGGCATAATCCGGCGGATACGATTGATGCAATAGGTCGCATGTATCAACAGTTGGACAAATATCAACACATCGCTATGCTAGCTCGCAATATATCCGATATTCATACAGCCAAAGCTACCGGAAAAACGGGTTTTATACTCGGTTTCCAAGATGTCAACCCGATTACTGATAAGTTGCACTTGCTACGCGTGTATTACGAATTAGGTGTGCGCATCATTCAACTGACATATAACTTTGAGAACTTAGTTGGCTTTGGCTGTCAGGCTCCGGAAGATCAAGGCTTAACTCATTTTGGTCGAGAGGTCGTCACCGAAATGAGCCGCCTCGGTATCCTAATCGACCTTTCGCACTGTGGGCCGCGTACTACATTGGATGCAATCGAATACTCTGAAAAACCGGTTGCTATTACGCACTCCAATGCTACTTCACAATTCCCGCACCCACGCAATAAGAATGATGACGCACTCAAAGCGTGTGCAGCTAAAGGGGGCGTTATCGGTGCTGTTTCATTCCCCGCAATGCTGACCCGACATTTACCTGCCACATTAGATGACTATGTGAACACCATTGACTATCTTGTCGAGATGGTTGGCATTGATCATGTGGCAATAGGTCCTGATTTTATGGAAGAGATGCCAAAGGAAGCCGTGGAAATAGTGCTTACGGGATTGCCAGTTGATGTAATGACATTTATGCAGGCCATACCACCTGTGCAGAATTTTACATCTGCTAAAGATATGCCTAATCTGACTGCCAATCTGATAGATCGTGGTTACAGTATAGTTGACACACAGAAAATTATGGGGAGCAATTGGTTACGCCTGTATGAGCAGGTTTGGCAGGCATCGTAGATTTTCGAGGTTTTATATTTTGTAGTCAACCTCCAGAGTCATTTGTGTGCACTCTACAAACACTGGACATCATCAACTTACCTTATTGCGAATGCGAACTCATTCCATAGGCTTTTCAGAACAAAGGTGAGATAGGATTCGAAAGTATTTGAGGAAAAGTAAGTTATAGAAAGTGACGAGTTAAAGAGTGTGACACGTCAAACTCTCCGAGACACTTCGTAGTAGGATCTACAGAAGAGTAAGACATACACTCAGAAGCTCGACCGGAATTGAGGATAAGCCTCAAGCTCACAGTCTATGAATACGCAAAAAACTTCGGTGTCACAAAAGCATGTCGGGAACTAGCATCCCGCGATCAATGTTTTATGGGTGGAAACAAACATACAAGCAGGGAGGGCGAGCGGGGTTGTATCGAAAGAAGCCCATCGCCTATAGCCATCCCCGCAAACAGCACTCGAGATTGTAGAAAAATCCTCGAACTGCAGAGTGTGTGTCAAATCGGAGACTTGCGAATTGTGTATTACCCGGATCGCTACCATGGGATCAAGACTTCAGAGTCGACTGTGAAGAGTGTTGCGAGCCAATCGAGTGAGCAAGCTGCCAAAGTCCGTACCCAAGCGAGCGCTACATAGCAAACGGTATGCAAAAACCGTTCACGGACACCACGTTCAGGTCGATGTCAAGTTCTTATCCTTGAAAGATAAATCAGACAACGTGGTGAAACGGTACCAACATACCGCTATCGACGATGCGACGAGGATTCTGGCTTTACGGATCTTCTCCAACCATAACTAGGGTGGTGCCATTCAGTTCATCGACTACGTGATCGACAAGTTTCCTTTCCGGATTAGCCCAATCAGAACAGATCGGGGGCATGAGTTTCAATCCCGTTTTCACTGGCATGTTGAAGATCAGGGACTACAGCATGTCTACATCAAACCGCGCACGCCCCAGCTCAATGGTAACGTCGAGCGCTATCATCGAGCCGATGAGACCGAGTTTTATCAACTACTAACTTACTCCGATGATGTTGACTTAAGTTCGAAACTTGAGGATTGGGAAACTTCTATAATTACGACCGCCCTCAATGTCCCTTGACGATAAAACACCTTATGAAGTGATGCGTTCTCTATTAAAATAATTCGACAAATGTCTTACAGGGTATGACGTATCACATCAGTGGTATGAGATCAAGAAAAGTGCCTTTATCTTTTGTGCTTACACAGATTCCACGCAGTTCCAACGCTGACATTGAGGCGTCTCGCAATAGCTGGGAAACTCCACCCCTGCAATCGCAGTTCAACAACATTAGCCCGTAATTCCAGTTGTGTAGGATCAATAATGCGAGGCTGAGCCTGATAATTAGCTCGTTTGAAGGTGAATTCAAGTTCGTAATATCTAGGATAGGTGCGGCGACCCGTTCGCAACAATTATATTGTACTGTATTTGAAAGTACAGAAATAAGGTTTATTCTATTGATAAGTTTCTTACTCTTCTAAGTTCGCCACAGTTTACCAGCGAATTTTCACTTCAAAGTCCCTTTACTAGTTCAGATTTATAGGCTAATTTCCAATATGCCCTCATACAGTTACCTCGTTTGACAAAACCAAAAATCGCGTTATTCTTGAATCGTCGAAACGTTTCGATACCTAGTTCAATTGGAACTTTTTAGCCTTCTTTGCGCTGTTGGCTAAGAGGTTGCCAGTCTGGTTGATAGGAAATTAGTATTTAGGAGAAAGAAGTCATGATTCGTAGAAGGCGTCCACTTTTTACCCTTACATTAATGTTCGGCATACTACTTTTGGGAAGTTGGTCATATGTAGCTGCGCAGTCGGAAATGACCATTACCGAATGGGATTATTACACGTCTGGAGATGGTGCGAAAGCGTGGGGAGACCTCGTAACCCAATGCGGTAAAGACAATAACATTACTATTGATCGCCAGTCGGTACCCCGCAACGAGCTGATCTCAAAAGTGCTACTAGCCGCCTCGCAGCAGCAGTTACCCGATGTGCTGATGATAGACAATCCTGACTTGCAGGAAGTCGCCAACACAGGCGCATTGGCTCCACTAACTGATTACGGTGTTGATTTGAAGGGATTGTACGAAAATCTGATCCAAGCCGGTTCGTTAGATGATGAGGTATATGGTATTGCTCCCGGTATCAACGGTATGGCGCTGTTTTATAATGTCGAAATGCTTGAGAAAGCAGGCGTCAAGCCTCCGACCACATGGCAGGAAGTCAAGGATGCAGCAGCCAAGCTCACGAAGGATGGCGTATACGGTATCGCCTTCTCCGCTCCTGCAACAGAGGAAGGTACATGGCAATTTGAACCTTGGTTCTGGGGTGCCGGCGCAAATTTGTCGAAAGTTGATTCGCCAGAAGGTGTCAAGGCGCTCCAATTCTGGGTAGATCTGGTGAATAGTGGTTCTGCGTCAAAGTCAGTTGTGCAGTGGTCGCAAGGCGATGTAAACGATCAGTTCATCGCCGGTAAAGCGGCCATGATGCAGAACGGTGTTTGGAACCTCGGCGCACTTGATAAATCTGGCCTTAAATACGCTGTAGTGCCTATCCCCATGCCGGATGGCGGCGCTGCTCCCGGCCCGATGGGTGGCGAAGTGCTTACGATCCCACTTGGTACTGACCATGTCAAGATGGAAGCCGCTGGCAAGATTGTGAACTGTTTGCTTTCAGACAAGAATATGCTCGCGTGGGCAGATATGAATGCTTATATTCCTGCTCGCCAAGCATTGGCCGAACAGGTTGCAAAAGATCGCCCAATGATGAAGCCATTTGTGGATGCGGCCGCTGCCGAACGTTCTCGTCCCGGTCCCCCGGCTAATCTCGGCCCCAACTACAGCAAAGTTTCCCAACCGCTGTGGAACGCTATTCAATCCGCATTAACAGGTGCATCGTCCGCTCAAGACGCGTTGACGGAAGCCCAAAAGCAGGCGGAGAGCGCAATGCAATGATGCAGAAACAACGAGAAAGCCAGTCACAAGGCCCTATCGTTGATGGTGCGGCAGCAGTTGCTGCCGCACCACGAATATTTAGGGTGTTGAGTTGGAAACAGCGACATCAAGCAGTGGGCGTGCTCTTCCTTTTACCTGCTCTCATCTTCGTCGCCGTTTTTTACGTGTATCCCATCTTATTTAACATCATCATGAGCTTTGAGCGATACACAGCCAAATCCTTTGTAAAAGGAGACGCTCCGTTTATTGGCCTCGGCAACTTTGTCCGGTTGTTTAGCAATCCGGACTTCGGAGTAGCCGTTCAAAACACAATTGTTTTCACGATTGGATCCCTTTTTTTTCAGTTTGTTATCGGTTTAGCAATTGCATTGTTCTTTAATCAGAAATTTCCTTTAGGCGGGTTACTGCGCAGTCTGTTATTAATGCCTTGGCTAGCTCCTATTCTTGTTTCCGGGGCGATTTGGGTGCGCTTTTTCGACCTTGATTACGGGGTAATCAACTATATTCTGCGTTCAGTCGGTACCATTCAGCAGCCACTGCCGTGGCTAACCGATCCTCACTTAGCTCCCATTTCAGTGCTGATTGCCAATATTTGGATCGGCGTGCCTTTCAACATGGTCATCCTTTATGGAGGGTTACAAGATATACCCGAGACTCTCTATGAAGCGGCCATGATTGATGGGGCCAATGCCTGGCAGAAGTTCCGTTTCATTTCCTGGCCTTTATTGCGTCCTGTTTCGACCGTTGTGTTACTCCTCGGTCTCATCTACACCCTCAAAGTTTTCGACGTGATCATGTCGATTACGCATGGTGGTCCGGCCAACTCAAGCCAAACACTCAACACTTGGGCTTATAGCTTGTCCTTTACGACCCTAGATTTTGGGCTGGGTGCCGCAACCGGTGACATCTTGATGTTGATCGTGCTAGTCTTCGGCTTGATTTATCTGCGATATGCCGCCAGGGAGGAAAGATGAGCAGCCTCACTATTAGTCAACCACGGCAGCCGAGTGTATTCAAATTTCGCAAACTCATCTTGACTGCGCTTGGCTTCTTGCTCACAGCGCTGTTCCTATTTCCCTTCTATATGATCCTGAATTCGTCGCTTATGGCTCAGACGGATGTCCTCCGTTATCCGCCGCCTTTCTTTCCTCCACAAATTACATTCGCGGGCTATATCAGCGCACTGGAAACATCAGGCGAATACATCAAAACCAGCTTCATATATGGATTGGGTACAGTCATCGTGACGATGCTCATCGCAACTCCTGCCGCCTATTCGCTCGCGCGAATCCAATCACGGATTGGCCTTGTCCTACTTATGGCCTTGATTTTGGCGCAAATGGCTCCGGGCATTGTCGTTGCAAACTCACTTTACGCCATGTTCAGTAAGTTGAAATTGATTAATACCTATGTCGCGGTCATCTTGGCTGACGCAACCGGTTCCGTTCCATTCGCGATCATCATCATGCGGGCGTTCATGCTAAACATCCCGCGCGAACTATCAGAGGCAGCTCTCGTCGATGGCGCTGGACACTGGACAATTTTCTGGTCAATCGTCATACCTATCAGCCGTACAGCAATCATCACAGCAGCTTTGTTTGCTTTTCTAGCAGGCTGGGGAGATTTCCTGTTTTCACTCATTCTCACGAACAGCCCACATCTGACTCCAATTACGGTTGGCATCTACCGATTTATTGGGACTTATTCGGTGAACTGGCCTGCAATCATGGCAACTGCTATGATAGCCGCGCTTCCAGCTATCATCCTATTGGCGTTTGCTCAACGATATATCGCTGCGGGAATAACAGCCGGGGCAATCAAAGAATAAAGGAATTTCTATTCAGTAGGTGATAAACCCGTGGCTACCATCAAAGATGTTGCAAAAAAAGCCGGCGTAGCAGTCAGCACCGTCTCTTATGCCTTAAGTGGTACTCGACCAATTGGTGAAGATACGCGCCAACGTATTTTACAGGCCGTTGAGGAGCTTAATTATCATCCCAACCGATTAGCACGCAGTATGATTAACAAACGAACCCGAATCATTGCGTTGTTGTTTCCGGCCGCTAACATGAGTACGCAGGAAGAATTAACTCACGAATTCATTATCAGTGTGACAAATATCGCTTATGAGCATGACTATGGACTGCTTCTATTTACCCATCCCATAAACGAGCTTGAGATTATGCGATTCATGCATCAAGGTCTGGTCGATGGCGTGATTTTGATGGAAGTTATGAGTGATGACCCGCGCGTGGAACTTATGAAAAAGTCTGGGTATCCGTTTAGCTTGATTGGTCGATGTCGGAATAATGATGGAATCAGTTTCGTCGATATGGATTTCTATGAAGCCCATCGGTTAGCCGTTGAGCATTTCGCCGCGCTGAAGCATCAAAAGATCGCATTTCTACAACCTGCTCTCGATCCGGAGGATATTCGGCTTAACTATGTCACTGACGCCATACGTGGCTTCCAAGAGACTTCGTTGAAGCTTGGTATTCAATGCATGATTTGCCCTTGTGAACCTACATTCAAAGGTGGTTATGAAACCATGAGAGGGCTATTGGAAGCAGATCCAGAAATCACCGGCGCTATCTTAGGTAATGATTTAGTCTACAACGGCGCATACCAAGTGTTACAAGAAAAGGGCTTGAGTGTGCCCGATGATTTTTCTGTGATTGCCTCCATTTCGAGTCGCTCTGCGGAGAAATATACGCCCAAGGTGACTACGATCTCGATCCCTTCCTTGAAGATGGGAGCCTTAGGGACTGAATTTTTAATCAAACAATTGGAAGAGTCGCATTTCGAACCGCAGCAGGTGTTGCTGCAACCGGAATTTATTGTTCGTCAAAGTACAGCAATATGCAAAGAATGGTCGAGGTAAATGTCATCTCGATCTACTCAAATATAAAGGAATTCATATGAAACTCCGTCTCTCTGCTGAAAACAATACTCTTTACTGGCGGCTAAAAGGCGAAATCCTTAAAGTCGAGCCTTGGGGACCAGATGGCGTGCGTGTGCATGCCACCAATCTTCCCGATTTTCCTGAAACTCCCGGTGCACTGCTTGAAACGTTGCCAATTTCAGATACTCAGGTGGCGTTGACCGATGATAAAGCTACTTTGACCAACGGCAAAGTAAGAGCCGAACTTTGGTCGGATGGCACCTTACACTTCTTCAACACCGCGACAGGTGCGGTTTTGCTACAAGAACCAGAGCCCATATTTAATAAACCACCTGCCCGCTGGTATCGTCCCCACAACAGTAACTTATCCAAGATTGATACGCATTTCTGCGCTCAAAAGGACGAACACATCTTCGGTCTTGGACAGCATCAACACGGTCTGCTCGACAACAAGGGCAGCGTCATTGACCTTGAACAACGCAACACCGAGGTCTGTATTCCGTTCTACATCTCTACCTTGGGCTACGGCTTCCTGTGGAATAATCCCGGTGTTGGGCGTGTCGAACTGGGCATGAACATGACCCGCTGGATTATGGACGCGACTAGCGGGATTGATTACTACATTGTCGCAGGTGATACTCCCGCCGAAATCTTGGAGAAGTATATCAACGCGACCGGACATCCGCCGCTTATACCGGACTTTGCTCTTGGTTTCTGGCAGTGTAAATTGCGCTATCGCACACAGGAAGAAATGCTGGCAGTGGTGCGCGAATATAAGAAACGTGGCTTGCCGCTAGCAGTCATCGTATCCGACTACTTCCATTGGCACATGATGGGTGATTGGGCGATGGATCCTCGCGATTGGCCAGATCCTGCTAGTCTATTGAGGGAACTCAAGGAAATGGGCGTCGAATTGATGGTTTCCATCTGGCCGACCGTCAATCCCAGCAATCCGGTTTATAACGAGATGGCCGAGCGAGGATTATTGGCACAGACCGTTCATGGCGTACAAGCGCACATTCCGATCACTGATACCACGCCTGAAGGTATGTCGCTGTGCGCCTTCTACGATGTAACCAATCCCGAGGCACGCGCTTTTGTCTGGGAAAAAGTGAAAAAGAATTATCTGGATCATGGGGTACGCGTCTTTTGGTTGGATGCCGATGAACCTGAATTAATGCCCATGCATGCCGAAAACATCCGATATGCGCTCGGCAATGGTCTTGAAGTCACAAATCTTTACCCCTTGCTTCACCAGAAGGGCTTCTATGATGGAATGCGAGCTGCAGGTATTGAAGAAATAGTCAATCTTTCGCGTTCTGCTTGGGCAGGATCGCAGCGCTATGGTGCAGCGGTCTGGTCAGGCGATATTCGTTCACGATTCGATATTCTCCGTGCCCAAATCCCTGCTGGACTGAATATCGCGATGAGTGGCATTCCTTGGTGGACAACCGACATTGGTGGTTTCATGGAGGGTGATATCCGCACCGACTATTTCAAAGAGTTGATCGTCCGCTGGTTCCAGTACGGCGTATTCTGCCCACTGTTTCGCCTTCACGGGGTACGATTGCCACTCAACGGGTTGTACGGTGCTCAATCCAGTGGTGCTGATAATGAAGTTTGGTCGTTTGGTGAAAAAGCATACGAAATTATCAGCGGATTGCTCTTCCTGCGTGAAAAACTCAAGCCTTACTTACGCGAACTGAACCAAGCTGCTCATACACACGGTATACCACCCATGCGTCCGCTTTATTATGATTTCTCGTTAGACTCCGAAGCAAGCCTAATAGCAGATCAGTTTATGCTTGGGCCAGATTTGCTAGTTGCGCCTATAACGGAGCAAGGTGCAGTCTCGCGGGATGTTTACCTACCAACCGGTACAATATGGGTAGACGCTTGGACGAGTCAGGAATATCAGGGTGGGCAGTGTTTACAAGCCGAAGCGCCACTAGAGCGAATTCCTGTCTACTGGCGTAAAGATAGTCCTTTTTCATTCGGGTTTTAGGTTCTGGGCATTAGACTAGATCTCTTGAATTCTGTTAATCAGACTGACAGCTGTGAACTGTCAGTCTATTATTTCTATATGATTAGTAAATAAATGCTATCATAACTTGAAGTTTGGCAGACTAAGAGTTGGTGCCAGCAGAAGATGAGCAATGAAACGGGGAGCAAAAATCTCGTCAGCTATTTTAATGTCGGGGTTATTAAGCATATCATCAAAACGTTGAACGAATTGTTTGATTTCTATAGTTGACATTTGAAACTCTACTATCTTAATTACTTAGGCGATAATTGAGGGTTAATCGTGCTGTTGTTAATTGACTGCCAGCAGAACTAAGTGCTCAATTCGTAGGTTGGGCATTGTTTTGATGCCCAAGCCCAACCCGTTAGCAGTTTTGACTCAAGCAGTTACATGAGGCGGAGTTTCGCCAGCATAACGTTTTGCGATTGAATCGTTACTTCCGGATAATCAGATGTTGTCGCTTCTAAGAGGGCTGTGTCGTTCCCTTTCAGATACTTATCAAAAAAGGCGAGGAGGTATGTTCGAGTGACCGTCATTGAGCGTGTGTTATCTGCACTCCCAAGCCAGAAAGTATCGTGAAGTGAGGAGACATTGCTCCAAAATGGCCAGTCACCAAAATTGAAATGTTCGAACCCTTTGAGTGCCACCTCGTAAAATGGTCCACGAGCATTTTTGTAGCTGCTGGGATCATAGAAAAAGCGATGATCGGTAATTATGTACATGAAAGGCTGCTCCAAACCTTTTGAGATGACATCTCCAAATACCGGCCCATCTTCGTTAACATCTGCTTTACAGCGTTTGTCCGCAAAGCAGGTCATCGTCGCCGCAGAACCACCCAACGAGTGTCCAAAGACCCCTAAATTGTTTAAGTCCAAATGGCTGGTAAACAACTTGTTTGGATCGTTTTGATTCAGCTTCTCCAATTGATTGATGACAAAAATCTGATCTTGAGACCAAATAGGAGCCGTCCCGTCCAGACCTTTACTCAGGTCAAATTGGACGGTACGACCATCAGGAAATACAGTTGCAGCAGCCCCGTATGCGTGATTAATGGCAACTACAATGTAGCCGTGGCTTGCCAATTCTTCCAGTTGAGCGGTGTACATCGTGACTTCTCCACCCGCTCCGTGAGAGAAAACCAATACTGGATATTGTGCTTGCCCCCCGAAAGCGGTGCGTTCAAATATGAATGGGTCTGCAAGTTAGCAACATCATTCACTTTAGGTGCATAAGCGATTCCATTTTCACTTGCCAATTCTGTAAATGCAGATAAAACAACTTTCTTATTGACCATGTAGGTAGCTGTTTTTGCACCTGCCATAGGGCTTGCTGGATACAGCACCTCAATCATCATTTCACGCTTACCATGTGGTGCTTTATCAAAGGTTTCTGCACGTGAGTCATCTGCCCAGTGCAGCCACTCTACACCTACCTTATATAACCCCGTTGGCATCGGTAAAACAACTTCTTTTGCTGTAGCGATTTGTACATTGGTCATTGATATAAGCATGATGGATAGAACCAAGCAAAGAACACCAAAATTCAACTTTCTAGACATCGGATCACCCCTTATCTAAACAAACCAAAGAACTGAAATTGAACTGATTCAGACATATTGAGAAAAAAAGGATGGTAGCCCATGATTGAGAAAAACTCCGACCAAAGAGTATGCAATCATGAGTACCATCCCCGAAAGTGTAACTGAAGAACAGTTTCGAGACTACAGCTTGCCCCATTTGGGATCGGTTGCCGGTGTCGCGAAAAGCGAGCGAGCGTGAGAGATGTAACGAGCCAAGTTGGCAAGCCGTCTACGATCATTGGCGTAAATGGAGTGCCGATGGGAGTCTGGGGAGGGTTTGGCAAGGCAGTATTGGACACATCCGGGATCAACTGGACTTGGAGCAGATCAACTTGGATGGCAGCCACGCGATTGCTAAAAAAGGTGGGGAAAGCGTGGCTTACCAAGCACGTAAACGAGCCAAGACCAGTAACATCTTGCCCATTACCGACAGAAATGGTTATGTGATTGCTTGCACGGGTATCGTCGCCATTTATCATAATGACGCGTTCAACCTTAAAGACCACCTTCAGACCGCTTTTAAAACCATGAAATGCTGGGGACTAGTCATTTCGGGAGCTTTCTTCAATGCCGATAGCGCTTTTGACACCAAAGCGGCTCGAAAAGTCTGTTTCAATCATCGGGTTGTACCCAACATGGCTGAAAACAAGCGCAATCGTAAATCGGTCAAACGTGGACGCAAGCGCCTTTTCAATCCGCAAATCTACAAAGACCGTTTTGTGAGTGAGCGTTCTTTTGCTTGGATTGACAAGTTTCGTGCTCTCTTGCTTCGTTTTGACGTCAAGGATGACCATTTCTTGGCCGGTCACCATCTCGCTTTTGCTTTAATTAACCTTCGTCACTTGTTCGCTCTAAATGTCTGAATCAGTTCAAAGTTCTAGAATTTCAAATTTGGACGTGCAAAGACGGGAATGCGACCCATCGGTGCATCAATCTCAATCGTTTTGCCACCGACATGGAATATATCCGTCCATATATCGCGCCACTGACCTGCCGGTAAATAGACTTCGCACTGTGTAACGCCAGCATCCACCACGGGGCAAACCAGCAAATCACGTCCAAAATAATATTCGTAGGGCGGCGCTTCAGGATGCCATAGTTGCAGGGCGCGCATCATCGGTTCACCTGTACTGGCAGTGTGCTGTGCTTCTTGCCATATATAAGACATGAGCCGCTGCCGCATTTGCATCAATTCGCGAAAAAGTGGTAATACTCGTATATCACCAGTGCGTTCCTGGATATTCCAGGGGGTTCGATCATGACTGGGCTGGCGGTGTTGATTGAATTCCGAATGGTATTGGAAAACGGGACAAAAAACTGCCATCGCCGCTGCCCGTAAATACAACTCGGCCGAAGGAATCTCCCCACTAAAGCCCCCAAAATCCCAACCCCAGAATGGTATACCAGAAATCCCGGCGGATAGTCCGGCAAGGATAGAATGCCTGAACGCCTCCCATGTCGAATTCTCGTCCCCTGCCCAATGAAGTGGCGAACGCTGTGAACCGGCAAATCCCGCACGGCTGAACATGATTGCCTCGCGTTTCCGATTGGCAAAATCGTAATAGGCTTGTGTGTAATGGCGCGGATATTCGTTCCACAGCTCAGCACCAGTACGCCCATCCGCAAAAAGTGTACCAGCACCCCATAGATGTTCACCGCCATCGGTCTTGAAACCATCAATTCCAACTTCATCCAACAAATATGCGCGTTTGCTCAGCCACCAATCTCGTGCTGCTGGATTAGTCACATCCCACAAATAGCCTCCCCGAAACCAGAAAGGACGTACTTTATGCAAACTACCATCTGCTTCGTGCACACCAAAGCCACTTTGCTCGAAATAAGCGTGGTCGGCCTCATGCTGCGGATGTGGTTGTTCGAGCTTTTTGAGTACCGGAATTTGCCACAGCAGCACCCGAATTCCTTTCTCGTGTAGCCAATCAACCATTCCCTTAGGATCTTGCCATTTACCACCTGCTGGAAAACTAAAGTCTGCATACTGTGGTGCGACATCACCAGGACGCGCGGTGTACTCGGCATCGTTCCAAATATAAAAGGTTGTCTCGTCACTCCACGCCTCGATCACCAGCACAGAGGGTTGAATACCGTGTTCGAGAGATGACTTTACTTCCTGTTCAACACGTGCCTGTGAATTCCATTCATTGCCGCTCATCCAAAGACCGAAGCTCCACTCCGGTGGTAGCACAGCGGGACCATTGAGTTGAGTGAATTGCGCGATAATCTGCAATGGATCATCGGCCGTGAACCACCGTATTCGCAGCGATTCGTCCTCTCCCACATCAGCTTCAAGTATCCACAAATCCGGTGTTGTAGCAGCCATATCAAACTGCATCCATCGACTGCTTTCGACATATAGTCCATATCCTGCTGATGATATCAAGAATGGAATTGGCATATAGGTACGCTTGCCATGATTTTTATACTGCTCATAACAACGTATATCCAATACATTGCCGCGTTGGTTTAAAGCGTTGAAACGCTCACCCAAACCAAAGAATCGCTCATCTGGAACAGCAGTAAACGTCAAGCGCACACGTCGTGCATGATCACCATTTAACAGCCATTCAACCCGTTGTAAGGCCGGGAATTCTCCGGGTAATGGCGGCGTTTCAAGTACCGTTGGTTTCAGCAGCATCTGTTGGTCTATATAAATATAGCCACCTGCTGACTGCCATGCTTCCCCGCGCAAACTAAAACGCTCACTGGATGCGCCTTCGGTTTCAATCCAATAGCATAATTCCTGACCAACTGGCGGTGCGACCAAGTGTGCCTGCCACACATCCTGTTCAATCCGAATGATCCGGTCAAGGAATTCCGCACCGACACCCTCTTCCTGCTTTTGTTGCCACTTTCGATCTTGTTCCGCCTGAATCACGACTTCCCGAGCATCAGCTGCACGGTAATGGACACGTAAATTCTGAACACTCCCCGGAGGTCGTGTGATAATTCCAATCGTAAAAGGTTCCCCTGCAAGCGGTTGACGTGGAAAACGTTCTTCAGGAAGTTGCTCATAAGGATGCTCTAGACCATACGGTGTGTGAACAATGTCTACCATAGTCAATTTTCCTTCGTCAATGATTTCAACACCAAATACATCCCGTGTGACCACAATAATGGACAGGCTGATGTGCCCCAACGTTCGACCCACTGCGGGTGATAGCTTTCATCCAACAAATGCTCATCCACCTGCTCGGGCATCTCGCCTGAAGCAGTAGCTTGAGCCTCAACCCATTCAATCAATTGTTGTGCTTCAGGGGAGCGTCCCAATTCCAGATAGGCCCACGCCAACCACAACGTTAGCAGCAGCCATTCACCGCCACCGTAATATGTATCAGCTGCAAAACGGTAAACACCGCCATTAGCCCGATGAATATCCTTTTCAATTTTGGCAACCGTCGCCAGAAACCGCGCATCCGTTGGTTCAACCAACCGGTAAGGTGTAGCGATCCACAAGAGACTGCTATCCACTTCTTCATTGCCCAGATACTTCATGAAGTGTCCATCCGTCGTCACTGCTTTTTGCAGCACAAAATCGCGGATAGCTTCTGGCAATCCATCTGGAACCAGTATTGGCTCATGCTGCCGAACCATATTCAGCCCACCATATAAAGCGGCCAATGTCGCAGGGTGAATTTGATCACGGTGTTCTTCCCAGCAGTCGTAGTTGGGGGATTGCCATAATGCTTCCAAGTAGCGCACTAGCAGCGTAACTGCTGGACGCGCAGTATTCCACAAGATGTCGTCCTTGTGATGATCTACATACTGCACCAATCCCCACAGCCATGTCCCGTAACCATCAAGTTGAAAGTCTCCCCAATATTCGGTTCCCAAACTGCCATCAAGGCGAAACCGAGTTGGCAGATAATCCGCTTCGGCTGGTTTTTCACCCCGCCGCAATTTCTCAAATAGTTGGCCGGCCTTATCTTGGTACCGTAAAAGTGTCTTTATCACCCATATATGGAACTGTCTAGCACTTGCAGATTGTCCAGCATGGTCCATGCCGTACGCAATCCAGGTGCCATCGCGTAGCCACGAGTATCCGTATTGAGAAAACGTAGGTGAAGCTACATAAGCACCACTTTCACTTTGGCCGGCACGTATGACAGCGATGCTTGTTTCGATTAAATTCATAGCAATAATCTCTTATGATGCAAGGGGATATAGCGGATGCCATAACCCCCTTGGCTAGCTTATTTATTTGATGAGCGCATCCAATTCCGTCTTGGCTTGGTCAAGTGCTGCTTGCGGAGTCAGCTCGCCATCCACAACCTGTGTGAGCAAAGCGTTAACCGCATCTTGCATTTCGTTTTGGCGCACGATAACTGGTGGTGTAACCGGGCTCTCCAACGCCGCGAATACTGCCGCGCGGTTAGCAGGCGGGCTGAGTTTGAGGTAATTTTCAAAGTAGGTTGGCTCGTTCAATGCAGGCAGTTCCCATGCACTGTCAACACGCACGGTCGCCGCGGTCTTGCTCGAAGCCAGGTATTCAGCCCACTTGGTCGCCGCATCAGCCTGTTTAGTTGTGGCAGACACTGCTACACCATTTGCAAAGAAGTGATGCGCATGTTGCTTGATCATCGGTTCGAGCTGGACATCCCACTTGAAAGGAGCATCCTTAAATGCGCCGAACATCCAGATACCCGTAACGATCATTCCAAGCTTGCCACTCGTGAACAATTCAGAGTCTGACACGCCAGACATTTCTGCTGCGGTCGGCATAAGGCCATCTTTCATAAAGCTGATCATGGTTTCGAGAGTCGAAACACATGCAGCTGAATTGATCGTGGATTCGCTCATGGCATCATTGAAGAATTTGCAGTCGCCATTTTGTGCGGCCTTCTTGTAGAACTCCCAGAATTGCACAGGCGAATACAAACCCCAGGTGTCGGTTCCCAACGCACGAATAGCCTTGGCGGCAGTAACAGCATCATCCCACGTCCACTTGTCGGTCGGATAAGCGATCTTGGCCTTGTCAAACAGATCCGCGTTATAGAACAGCAGCACATCAGAGAACGATGCGGGCAGCGCCATCTGCTTACCTTTGTAGCTGAAGGCTTCCAAAGCGCGGGGATAGAAAGGAGCATCCGCGTTCACTTTGCCCGAGAGATCGAGCAGTGTGCCATTAGCGGCGTAGGTGACAAAATTTTCATAGTTCAACTCGAACACATCAGGCGCATCACCGCTGGCGACACCCGATTGCAGAAGTGTGAAGTAATCGGCAAAGGCCGCAGTCTCAACCGTAACCTTGATGCCCGGGTTATCTTTCTCAAAGCCTGCGATAATCGTATCGAGGTCTTTAAGATGATCCGGCGCAGCGGAGAAAGTGAAATAACGGATAGTGGTATCCTGTGCTGCAACGGGTGCGACCATCCCCAGTACGAGCAATGCAACCAGCGTGAGCCAAAAAACGGGTAATTTACGTAACATTCTTCCTTTTCCTCTCAAATCAATAAACGAATAACAAACGCAACGTGTTGCGTGATGCAACCTAACCCTTAATACCGCTGGAAATCACACCACGGACGAACCAACGTTGTGCCAGCAGGTACGCAACCAAAATCGGCAGCACCGTAATAACCGATCCAGCCATGACGATATTCCACTCGGTCAGCGCCCGCGGTCCTGCCTGCAATGTTGCCAGCGCGATAGGCAGCGTCATGACTTGTGCTTGACGAGCGACAAATAGCGGGTACAAATAGTTGTTCCAATACCCCATGAAGCTGAATACAGCCAGTGTTGCCAGCGCGGGTCGGGAAAGTGGCATGATAATCCGCCAGAAAATCGTGAAATGATTAGCACCGTCCACAAAAGCAGCTTCTTCGAAATCTTTAGGGATTGTTAGGAGTGATTGCCGCAGTAAAAATGTGCCAAATGCGCTGAATAATCCCGGTACGATCAGCGCCGCATACGTGTTCATCCAACCCAACTGCCGCACCAGAATGAACTGCGGTACAACCAGCACCACCGCCGGAACCATCATGGTTGCCAGATACAGCAAGAAAACAGTGTTGCGTCCACGCCATTCGAGCCGCGAAAAAGCATAGGCTGCCATTGCCGCCACCACGATTTGCCCCAGGGTCCCCACTACTGCAACCGTAATGCTGTTGAAGAAAGTGCGTGTCAGATCAATCCGTTCAGCAAGCTGCGAATAACTGATTAAGGTCAATGGGTTGGGAATCAATTCTGGCGGCATTTGCAGGATATACTGCTGTTGCTTCAAGGAAGTACTCAACATCCATAAGAATGGCATTACCATCAATACGACAATTAGAATCATGAGCGCATAACGTGCTAGCGACTGGACACTTCGTGTGCTCGCCATCGTTGTTTCGCACTTTGTCTCAGCAGATACTGTCGGCGTCATTGGTTTACTGAGATTCATAGTAGACCCACCGTTTCTGGAAGCGAAACTGGACAAAGGTAATCACGAAGATCAGGATGAATAGTATCCATGACAAGGCTGAGGCATATCCCATCCGGTTATAGCTGAAGGCGTTCCTAACCACTTCGGTAACGATCACCCTCACCTGTCGATCGGCTGCACTATCCGTCATCGGCATCAACCAGACTTGTTCGAACAGTTGGAAGTAATTGATGAGCAGAGTAATAGCCACGAAGAACATCGTAGGAGTTAGCAGCGGTAGCGTTATATTCGTGAAGCAGCGCCAGCGGCTTGCGCCATCAATTTGTGCTGCTTCGTAATAAGTTTCTGAAATCGTCTGTAGTCCCCCCAGATACAGCAGCGCGATATACCCCACATCTTTCCAGATACTGGTAATGACCATCGCATAAACAGCCGTTTGAGGGGTGAACAACCAAGCTGGCCCGGTAATTCCGAGCAAACTTAATACGTAATTCACCAGCCCGTACGAGGGGTTAAAAATCCATTTCCAGATGAGTGACACAACCACCCACGAAGCCACCACCGGCAGGAAAGTAGCTGTACGAACGACAATCATGCCGCGCACTTTCTGGTTCAGCAGCAGCGCCAGCGCTAATCCAATCACAAACACGGATGGAACATACAAAACAACAAAAGTTAGTGTGTATCGTAGTGCATTCCAAAAGGCTTTGTCCTGAAAAAGCTCCTGGAAATTTGCCAGTCCGATGAATTTAGGCGGAGAAAGCATATTCCAGTCTTGGAAGGCTAACCATAGCGATGAAGCAATGGGGTAGACAATGAATACCAGCAGTCCGATCAAGCTCGGGGCTAGGAAAACCACTACCCATTTCCATTTATGGACGCCCTGGTTCCAACTCATGTAATAACATCTTTCGCTGGCTAATGATTATTTATCATACTTCATTCAACCACTGAATAAAGTTTTCTTAAAAAACTTACAGGCTCGTTACAGTATCCAATTCACGCTGTGATGTGCGGAACAACTCTTGTAATACCAGGCTTGCCGCCCCTCGCGCCCATGCATCATCGCCCAATGGCTCGGTATGTAATTTAAGGCCGGCGCTCAAAGTCGCCATCGAGTTGGCATATAACGCCTCGCGCATTGGCTGGAGCAGCATTTCACCATAACGCATTCCCTCACCGCTGAAAATCAACAATTGGGGATTCAAGATATTTACCAGGATACCAATCCCATAACCAAGAGTTGTTCCAGCTTGATGAATTAAATCAATCATTTCTTGCTGACCATTTTGCGCGGCTTGGAAAAGCTGCTCAATCGTATTGAAATGAAGCGAATGTTCCGCCGCTCGCCGCAGCAGCCAGGGATCGCCTACAAAAGTTTCGAGGCAGCCGCGCTTACCGCAATCACAGACGTAACCCTGCGGATCAATTACCGTATGGCCGAATTCACCTGCGCCACCCATGCCGCGATACAACTGTCCATTAACCACAATACCTAAACCGATACCACGCCCGACCGTAATAGTCAGAAAGTGATTGCACCCAGCCCCTTCGCCATAAAGTTTTTCGACCAACGTCAGAGTATTGACGTCATTATCAAGGTAAACGGGTAAGATGGTACGTTGTTCGACTAAATCAGCTAGCGGTACATTCTCCCAACCCAAAATTGGTGATGCTAAGCAAACACCCGTTTCCGCATCCACAATCCCTGCCATACCAATGCCTACACCCAACAAACGATTGCGTAGAATGTGCGAATCTGCGACCAAGCGATGAATGCCATCTGCTACCCGCTGGGCAACCGCGTTTGGGTCGACATCCGTATTTTCCAAAGTCAAACGGCCGATCACGTCTGCGTCCAAATTAGTCAATGCGAAAGTGATATGGTCTTCAGTCAACTTTGCGCCGACCACATACGCACCTTCCGGCTGCAGTGCCAGCAAGATCGGGGGGCGTCCGCCGCGCGAGTCCCCTTCTTGCTTTTCATAGATCAGACCGTTCTCAACTAATTCACGTGTTAATGCCGTCACCGCACCAACGCTTAATCCAGTTCGCCGTGCCACATCAATGCGCGAAATGGCTCCATGTTGCCGGATGCTGTTGAGAACCAAAGCCCGATTCTGAAATTTCAATAATTTCTGTTTATGCATACTTTTTTCATTAGTTGAAATAACTATTCGGAGTATATCAGAAATCGTCAAAGTGTCAAGCAATGTGAGATTTGAGAGCGAAACGTCCTCAAAAAAACAGAAAGGGCAAACGGGTTTACGTCTGCCCTCTCAATATCAATTAATTTCCTACATCCTCTTTTGATTATCGACCAGTACCAGCTTGAAGCGCTGGTAGTCGCTTAGCCAAAATGTTGATATAGTTGCTCTCAAATGGCACCGCATTCGTAGAGACAATGGCTGTTCCACTGGCCGTTAATTGAACTTGAATGCCCGGCTCTATGGATGTACCTTCACCCCATTCATTCCATGTTTGAACCATTTTCCAACGAGTAGCTGCCTGCACCATCGCCACAGCTGCTGTGTCAAACGCCGCCAGATCGCGTGCCAGGGTGACAGCACTCCCCTTTTTCCAAAAACCGGGACTGATAAACGAGGCGTAGGGAGCGTAATTTCCGGCACGAACCGCAGGTGCGTATTGATGCCAGCTATCAGGTGGCGTAGTGCAATTTTTATAGCTGCTGTACAACTTGAGGACAAGATAAAAATTCACTCCAGACTGTGCCCGTGCCTGTAACCAGCGCTGAGCCATGGCACAGCCATCAGTGGATTGACCGTAAACAAATAGGACCGGCCGACCTCCTACTTTAAGAAATCCGGGCTGATTAATGTAGTTGTCGCGGATGTACTGCATATCGGATACCAATTCCGCAACTGATGGGTCGCTAAAACCTTCTTTTTCATAGTAAAGCGACCAGCGTAAATTGGGATACGGATTGTCAGTATGGTTCATCCAGTTGGTGATAATCTGTCGAAACGAATAATCTGCTCGACCATTAGTTGAATACAGTCCCGGATTGAAACTGGTTGGCGAGGCGGAGCGCCCCCACCATGAACTGATTGCCACTTCCAGATGTGCTTGTGCCATTTGCGATATTTGCCAGTAAAACACACTTCTATCTGCAGAACTGTATAGTCCGACCGACGGATTAATGGCCCGGGTTGTTAGATTCATCGCGTTCGGTGGTAATGGAAGATAGTTAGATGCCCAGTTCGTGGGCGGTTTCGCACCACTGCCATTCCAAGAAGCCCACCCCGGATCAGTCGTCGGATTGCCATACCAGGGGTAATAAAAGGTGGTATAAATGGACGAGCGCGTTGGCTGAAATCCCGTCGCTTCAACTTGGTTTGGAATTGAATCAGCTTGAAGGCCAACTTGCGTTTCATTCATGCTGATGCCGTTATGCATCTCGACGCTTACGGTTTCAGATGCACCAACGAGTGACTGTTGAGACACAGTTCCAGCCGAAAGGCCCAGGGCCAAAAGCATAAATAGGACCCGCATGAGTGGAGCGCGTTTTAGCTGTTGTAGGCGAGCAATTTGAATATTGATCCTATCAGACAGCAATCGAGCCGACTCATAAATATTCGTACGATTGTTCATAACTTCCCTTCTACATTCTACTTTTCAGATGCGTGCTCTACACGCAGGACAAACTGACTTAACTTCGCTTTAAACTTGAACGGGGCATAAGGAGCAGATCAGATTTGCAGAGGACCTGATTGAACGCTAGTTAGCAGACTATTAACCAGGTTTAGAGCCATAATATTAGTTAAGCAAGAATGGTTAAATAACCAATAAGTACTAATGAGTAAACCATATCCCAATTATTATGTACCCAAAATAGATCGGAAGTGATTTCTCAATGTTGGTTTTAGCTAATAACAAACTTAAAGACTGGAATATAGTGCGGTGACCTCCCTGGATGAACGAGCTTCTACGTTTGAAGCTGCTTGAAAAGTAATGTCATGTAAGGTTTATAGTTGAGATATAAATGGAGTTTCCCAAAAGGGTGTGACCTCTGAACTGCCCTATATGGAATAAATGATTCTTTTCAAATGGCTTCTTTGAAAACTCGAATGGATTGCGATTGACAATATTGAATTTTGTTCTAAAACAGAAATGGATTAGACACACCTTTTCATATCAACGAGAGACGATTTATGCTGGTAACCAGGCGATGTAAAATGAGTTGTCTACAGGAATATTGCTAATACTGCCATGAATGTTCCACGGGTTATCCTCTTGAAACTTACCATTGGCACCATTGTCTTACGGCAAGTACAGCAGCGGCAGATCCAAATGGCATAGCGGTGGCATTAACCGAGCGTTTCGCGGCATTGGTGGCATTTCAGTGGCAATAAGCGAGCCTTCCGCCGAACGAAAATGTCAATTCAGCGGTTGTTTCCCTACTTCCCGCCATGCAACCCGGCGAAAATATTGCAACAAACGCAATTGCTATGACATTCGCGGCAGTTTGGCCTGTAGAAAGGCATTATTCCTAGATTTTCTGGTTCAACCAGTAGTTGAGCACTTCAAAACTAATAAAGATCATCACCAGCAAAACCACTAGATCACGAAAATTTACCCTTCACGTCTGTAAGGTTTAAGCAGAGAAGCTGGGTAAGAAGCATTCCTCCCGGTAATAGCCAAAACAACGATTGTCACGACATAAGGTAATGCTAGAAGAAGCTCGTACGGCAGACTTACACCTTCTGCCTGCAATCGTAACTGTAGCGCCTGTAGTGCGCCAAATAGCAATGCGCCTCCTAAGACTTTAAAAGGCGACCAGTTGCCAAAAATAACAATCGCAATAGCGACCCAACCACGTCCATTAATAATACCTTGTGAAAATGCCCCCAATTGAGCCAAAGAGAGAAACGCCCCACTAACACCCATGAACATTCCCCCGATGATCAGAGCTGCATAACGCAACCGATAAACATTGAGTCCCGCCATATCCGCAGCTTCAGGGCTTTCGCCAACTGCACGTAAGCGAAGCCCAAAGGACGTGCGCTTAAGCAACCACGCCACCAACGGCACACATAAAAGTGCGATATACGTCAATGTATATTGACTAAACACCGGACCAAGAGTGGTGCCCGAAAAAATAGACAATTGAGGGAAGGATTCAGGCAGAGAAGGCGGTGTTTGCTGCCCAGCATAAATTTGTCGAAATAAGAAGAGTGCCAGGCCTGTCGCGAAAAGTGTGATCCCTAATCCAGAGACATGTTGATTGAGACCGAGCGTAACCGACAAGAATCCCATCAATAGATTAAGTACAATTCCAGTTAAGATGGCTGCAATCAGACCAATAAAAAGCGATCCTGTCGTTTGGGCAGCAAAAAAACCGGCGAAAGCCGACATCATCATTGTGCCTTCAATACCCAGATTCAGGACACCTGACCGCTCAATGATCGTTTCGCCTAGAGCCGCAAAGAGGATCGGTGTACTAATACGCAGAGTCGCGCCAATGAGTGTAAAAATAAAATCCATTAGCGAACTCTCCGAAAACGAAAGCGATTGAGCAGGAGCAAGGCAAGCGTTGTTATCAACAATACCGCTTGAATTACATCACCCAAATATACCGGAACATTCAGTTCACGGTTGGCGGAAAGCGCACCGCGTTCAATGAGAGCGATAAACAGGCCTGCAAGTGCTACTCCGGGCGCAGTAAGGCCACCTAAAGTCGCAATGATGATACCTGTATAACCATACCCCGGGGAAATTGCTTCGACGAGATGATGATGTATTCCCGCTATTTCACCGACGCCAGCTAATCCCGCGACTCCCCCACTAATAATAGCAGCGGTCAACATGACACGGTTGACATGAACACCCATAAAGCGGGCCGCATCTTTGCCCATACCTGCCGAACGAAGTTCAAGTCCGAAGCGCGTTCGTTGGAAAATCCACCACAAAACTATAACCGCAGTAACCGCTACAATGAAGCCAAAATGGATACGGGAACGAGCGACCAAGATGGGAAACTGAGCGCTTTCGGCGATGCCTGGAGATTGCGGCCACCCGGTCGTTGGATCCCGCCAGGGACCATTCAATAAGGCGCTAACGACAAACAGCATAACCGAATTTAATAACAAGGTCGTAACAACTTCATCCACACCAAGGCGTACTTTAAGAAGTGCAGGCGGAAGTGCCCAGAGCGCGCCAGCTATAAAACCCCCAATTAACATGACCGCTATGGCAACTAAAGGAGGTTGTGACTGCAATTGTGGGCCCAACCACGCGCCCGCTATTGCACCGGCATAAAGCTGTCCTTCAGCGCCGATATTATAATATCCACTGGCAAAAGCGAAGGCAACCGCTGCTCCGGTCAGTAAAAGTGGTGTCGCCATCACGACAATATCACCGCGAGCGGTGGTCTTTGTCAGGGGAATAATCAGCAGTTGATTGATCGCATCAAGAGGATTTGCACCAGCGAAAATAATAAGAACGCTCACGAGCGCAAATGTAAGAATGATTGCCAGGATAGGGATTATCCCACGTAACCAGAGTGGAGCAGACCCTCGTTCAAGTTTGAAACCCAGCATAAAATACCTTATCAGAAAATTAGTCTGTCGCGATTTTCGATCCAGCCATTAATAGGCCGACGTGGTCGACATTTACTTGCCCGGCGGTGAACTCGCCAACAATAGTACCTGCATAAATAACCAATATTCGGTCACTCAGTAATAGCGTTTCATCAAGGTCTTCGGAAACGAGCAAGACGCCTGCACCACGCGTTTTTTGTTCCAGGAGCTTTTGGTGAACGTACTCGGTTGCCCCAATATCGAGACCACGTGTAGGCTGAGCTGCGATGACAATAGACGGTTGGCGGGAAAGTGTACGTGCCAATATGACCTTCTGGATATTACCACCAGAGAGCGTACGAACACGATCAGTCCGTTTTGCTTTAATTTGAAAATCAGTAATAAGTTGCTGGGCCATTTGCTGAATATGCTGGTGGTTCAAGTGACCCCGCTGTGTGAAATCGCTGATATGCTCCAAGGCGAGATTTTCAGCGACACTTAGGTCGCCCAATACGCCTTTCAAGCGATCCTCAGGAATACGCGCCACTTTATGCTTGATAAAACTACGTGGATCACCCAGTTCAACAGGTCGTCCAATCACTCGAACATCTCCGGAATCGGGTTTAATCAGACCACCGAGCACAGCAACCAATTCACTTTGTCCGTTGCCTGCGATACCTGCAATCCCAACAACTTCACCCTCATGAACGTTGAACGACACGTCACGCAGGGAAGGAACACCTCGTTTATCCGATACACTCAGGTTCTTGACGGACAAAGCGACTGATTCACCAGCTTTATGGTCAGAATTACGCGTAACCTCCAAGACATTACGCCCAACCATCAGCCGGGCTAAAGCCTGGGGATTAGTTTGCGATGTCATTTCACGACCCGCTACCTTACCCAAACGAAGCACTGTTACTCGCTGACTAAAGGCCATAACTTCTTCTAGCTTATGGGTAATAATGATGACCGACAAATTTTGTTGTTGAAGTTGGCGCAACGTTTCGAACAAAGCAGCTGAATCACGCGGCGTGAGAACGGCGGTGGGTTCATCCAGAATAAGGACGCGACATTGACGATAAAGTGCCTTTAGGATTTCAACACGCTGCTGCTGACCAACAGAAAGTTCACGCACAATAGCGTTGGGATCAACTGAAAACCCATAACGACGGGCTGTATCGATAACTCTTTGATTGAGTGCATCGCGGTTGAGGACAGAGGCGGCTTCAAAGCCCAATACGATATTTTCGGCAACTGTAAATGTCGGTACGAGCGAAAAATGCTGAGAAACCAAGCCAATACCTGCGCGAATAGCATCGACAGGCGATTTGAGTGTAACTTGCTTACCCTCGACTAAGATTTCTCCTTCATCAGGCTGATAAAAGCCATAGAGGATTTTCATGAGGGTACTTTTGCCTGCACCGTTTTCACCGAGCAACGCATGGATTTCTTCGGGAGCAATTTCCAGGTCAATATGGTCATTGGCAACCAAAGAACCAAAACGCTTGGTGATACCCCGCATTTCTACAACAGACATAAGGCTATCCGTAATCCGTAAAGCAAGGGCGAGCCAAAAAAGGTTCGCCCTATGACACAAGACTAAATTATGACATTTGACCGGAACTATGAAGCCGGAGTTGATTCTGGAACAACCGCGTTTTCAGGCGTGTTTTCGTTAATGTCCACGCGGAATAGACCATCTTTGATGTCCTGTTCACGCTTGCTGACCATATCCCAAACCTTGGCATCAATCGTCTTCTCAAACGAGTGCAGCGGAGCAAGTTCAGCACCACCCTTACCCATCATCGAGAAGTCTTTCAAATCCTGGGCAGTGTATGCGCCAGCACCTACAGCTTTAAGAACGTATTCGATCGTGGGCTCCATGTTCCAGACGGGGCCGCTGACCACTGTATCTGGTGCAAGTTCATTCTGGTCGCTCATACTGCCGAAGGCCAACAGTTTCTTTTCTTGCGCGGCTTCTATAACACCGAACCGTTCAGCAAACAATACATCCGCGCCTGAATCGACCTGTGCAAGAGCCGCTTCCTTGGCCGCAGCCGGGTCAAACCAGCTATTCAAAAATGTTACTAAGACTTCAGCTTTTGGATTGGCTTCTTTTGCACCTTGAATGAAGGCGTTGACGATTCGGTTGACTTCAGGAACCGGATAACCACCCACTACACCAATTTTCCCGCTCTTGCTGAGGCCGCCAGCCAGCAACCCACTGAGGTAGGCAGGTTCGTGAATCCAGTTGTCAAAGACCGAGAGATTAGGTTCTGACGGGCCAAGTCCTGAGCCAAAAACGAATGCAATTTCGGGGTAGTCTTTGGCTACTTTGCGAACGGCTTCTTCGTTACCGAAAGCATCACCAAAAATAATGTCAGGCTTCTTTTCGTCGGCAACTTCACGAAGAACCACTTCCATATCACCCGAATAGCCGATATTGTCTTGATACTCGTAGTCAATTGCGCCTGTTTCCTTGACCTTAGTCAGCGCGGCATGAATGACGCCATCCCAAGGTTCTTCAATTGGCGTAGCGTAGGCCGCGAAGACCTTTAATACCTTCTTGTCCTGAGCATGCGCAGGCAATATCGCCACGACCAGAAGCGCCATAAGTGCCAGCAGAACCAAGCGACGTAACTTCATCATGGTTTCCTCCGTAAGATAGTCTGTCAAAAAAGTTGCGAGAATAAAGTTTAGCGTTTAGTGTAGAAGCGCATATCTACAACTTTAGAAAGATAAATCTAACACTTTTCGGTTAGTTTAACCAATCATTAAAGGGGAGCGAACGTGTACGACTTGCTTCTGCGAAGCTGCCGAATTTACCCTGAGACTGCCTTAGTCGACATTGGTATTGATGGCGGGGAAATCACCTCGATACTGCCGACAATATCTGATAGTGGCAAAAAGGAAATTAACTGCGGGGGCCAAATGGTGACACCACCGTTTGTAGAGTCGCATATTCATCTTGACTCGGTTCTGGCAGCCGGACAACCTCGCTTTAATACCAGCGGTACATTATTTGAAGGCATCCAAATTTGGGGTGAACGCAAACAATCGCTGACACGGGAAGATGTCCAAGAGCGAGCGCTTGAGGCTCTCAAGTTGATGGCGGCAAACGGTGTACTGTATGTGCGTACCCATGTGGATGTGACCGAGCCGAAGCTAATTGCACTTGACGCTCTGTTGGAACTTCGTGATCAGGTAAAAGATTGGACGACTGTACAAGTCGTGGCTTTCCCACAAGACGGCATTTACTCGCGACCTGAGAACGAGGCGCTGCTCGAAGAGGCTCTTAAACGTGGAAGCGACGCAGTTGGAGGTATCCCGCATTATGAGCTTACGCGCGAGGATGGTGTACGGTCAATCCAACACATATTTGATCTTGCGGAGAAATACGACCGATTAATTGATGTCCATTGTGACGAAGTTGATGATGATCAATCGCGGTTCGTAGAGGTGATTGTATCGGAAGCGATCAAGCGAGGTGGAGGCGAGCGCGTTTCGGCCAGCCATACGACAGCGTTTGGTTCTTACAACGACGCATACGCATATAAGCTGCTGGGTTTCATCCGGCGAACCAATATCAATTTTATCCCTAACCCACTTATTAACATTACTCTGCAAGGGCGAATGGATACCTATCCGAAACGACGTGGGTTAACACGCATCAAGGAGCTATGGCAAAACAGCGTCAATGTAAGTCTAGGGCAAGATTGCATTTATGATCCCTGGTACATATTGGGAACAGGCAACATGATAGGTGTGGCTCATATGGCTGTTCATGTGGCACAGATGACAGGACTTCAAGAGATTGATGCGTGTTTCGATATGGTTACGCATAATGGAGCGCGTTCCCTGCACATCAGCGATTACGGAATTAAAGTGGGCAATCCAGCAAATCTGGTCGTATTAGGTGTAACTGATCCGTTTAACGCTATTCGGTATCAGGTAACACCGCGCTATGTGATTTCGCAGGGCAAAATCATCGCCGAAACGCAGCCGTCGCAAACATCTGTAACTATTTAAGGCACACCGTTTTTCGTGGGTAAGAGTACGCAAAATGACCTCACAATACGGCTAACGGGCAGCGCAGATGGATCGGTATGGATCGCGAAATATCGGGCTTCGAGGTAATATTGTTTACCAAAAGAAACATCTTACATGAGGATTTTTTGATGAGACATCACAAACATTTCCTAATCGTTTTAGCAATGGCAATAGCACTCATAAGCGGGTTGGTTCCGGTTGCTGCACAGACTGCTGTTACGCTGGTTGTCTGGGATAACTGGACACGAGATGCCGAGCAAAAAATGATCGAACAGCTCGACAAGCAGTTCGAAGAAGAACATGCCGGCGTAACTATCCAGCGCGAAGCCTACAGCACTGACGATCTCGGCTTAACGCTGCCGCGCGCGCTCACGCAAAGCAGCGGACCTGACGTTGCGATGATTAATCAAGGTCTGACTAACATGGCAGCGCTGGTGAAAGCAGGGCTACTGCTTTCCCTCAACGATTACGCTGACCAATATAAATGGTGGGATCGTTATGGTGCAGGACTGCACGCGCGAAACAGTGTCACCGATGACGGCGCACACGTCGGAAGCGGTAAGCTGTACGGCATGTCGGTGACATCAGAAGTTGTGGCGATGTTCTACAACAAGGATATCTTTAGCAAACTCAAGCTGACAGTACCAACCACGTGGGATGAGCTGCAAGCGGCCCTCGGCACGATTAAAACGGGCGGCTATATTCCGATAACGTTTGGTAACCTCGAAGGCTGGCCTGGTATCCATACCTACGGAGCTATGGCACATCTTTATTCCGACATCAAAGACATCAACAACATGATCTATCGTAATGAGGGTGGTACGTTTAAGACCGACGGCAATCTGAATGGTGCGAAGACCTTCGTTGATTGGCTTGATAAAGGTTACCTGTCACCCGGTTTCGCCGGTATGGATAATGACACAGGTGCGCTGGGGGAATTCACCAGTGCAAAGAGTGCAATGTGGTTAGCAGGAAGCTGGAACTCTGGCTCGATTAGTGCGGTGCTTGGTGAAGACAAAGTCGGTTTCTTCGTTCTGCCCTCGCCCATCGGCGACAAAGTTGCGCCGACGATTGGCGGTATTGGCCTCGGCTATGGCATCCGTAAGACCAGCAGCAATGCTGATCTCGCAGCACAATATATCGATTTCATCAGCAGCCCGGACGCGGCCAGCGTGCTATTTGACAATGGTTTCCTTCCCGCTATCGCTGTCGATTCCGCGAAGCTGAAGGAAGGTACGCTGACTGCCGATCTCGTCAATGCCTGGACGACCATCAGCACAGCGGATAAGGTCGGGCAATACTTCGATTGGACACTGCCCGACATTGGTTCGCGAATTCAAGAACTCGCTGGTAAACAGGTTACGCCAGAGCAGTTTATCGATGAAGTACAGCAGGATTACGAAGCGGGAGCAAAATAGGAAATACTTTTACTAATCGAAACAGGGGTCGATATATTTCGGCCCTCTGCACACATTTTGGGAAACGCACATTTCAGGCAGTCAAGCTTCACCTCATTCGCAAATTGCACATTTCGAATCACTTATAAGGGGTTTTGACCGCAAAATTGAGGGAGCGAACTGCCGAATAATCGCAAGATTCTTCAGATTCACACATGTTATTTAGCGCATACAGACTCCGGGTTTGTAGGGACAGCGGCATATCTAAAAATAACAGTGGGTTATCAAAAGTGTGAGATGAACCCACCCCAGCTTCTTATTCTCATCCAAGCTGGCAAAATTGGCAGCAATTTCGGCAATGGCAAAGGTGCATTTTGTGCCAAGATTGCCGTTGGAGACAGGTTTCAGGCCGTACTGAAATGCAAAATAGCAACGCGGTCACATGTTTATCCTACACATATTGTGCACGTTGGTCGGATTCAAATGTTAAGATGCGGCGAGGGTCAAAATTGTGAACCTTAAAGACCAATCCATAGTTATCATATTCGATATGAGAAGAGAATGGGTTACATTTTGGAAGAACATTTTGTAACTCTTTCGAGCAGTTGGCATTAACCATTTTAAGAGAGTGGGATGGTTAAGCAAGTTGGTAAGGCGTTGGTTTTCGGTAGTTCAGGTTTGTGCATTTAAACCTCGATGCGAATATATGAAACACTTATAATTGCGCCATATGCATCACAGCCAATTCTCAAGAACCAATTTCACCCGATCGAAATCATGCTGGCTCTCGTTCTTGTGTGACAGCGGCATTAAGGTGAGGGACTTATCTAACATAGAACCTATGACAGAAGTTACCCCAAGCCAGCGTCTTCGTACTTTGCTAGGCACTACAAGCAGCGGCGCGCTCGGTCGTGGCACAAGGGCCTATTTTTTCATCCTGCCGGGATTCGCGGTTTACGCCGTCTTTGTGCTGGTGCCTATTTTCAGTACGGTTCGCTACAGCTTCTTCGACTGGACAGGCTTCAGCGCTCCGACCTACATCGGATTCAACAATTACGCTGAACTCACACGTGATCCTGATTTCTGGCGCGCGATCAGCAACAATTTATTTTTTGTTATTTTCTACACGATCATCCCAATCCTAATTGGTCTACTGTTGACATCACTGATGGCGCGAAGCAAGCTGCGCGGAATGGCGATTTTCCGTACAGGATTGTTCGTCCCGCAAGTAATGAGTCCGGTGGTCGTTGGGATCATCTGGCGCTGGCTGTTCACACTTGATGGTCCGATAAACCAACTGCTGAGCGGTATAGGACTGGCATCCTGGGCGCGTCCGTGGTTGGGCGATTTCATGTATGCACGTTATGCGGTGGGATTTGTGGGTTCATGGGTCGAATGTGGTTTATGTATGGTGCTGTTCATCGCCGGAATGCAAAGTATTGACGAGGAACTGTACGATGCGGCCAAGGTCTTCGGCGCAAATGTCTGGCAGGAATTTCGGTATGTGACTGTTCCCGGATTGCGCCAACAAATGCTTGTGGCTTTTATCCTTACATTTATCGCGGCATTACGCGTGTTTGATCTGGTATTCGTGCTAACCAATGGTGGCCCTGCCAAGCAGACTATCGTCACAAGTTACCTGGTATACGATGAGACTTTTAAGCGAAATCGTGCAGGCTATGGTGCTGCAATCGCGGTGATGTTGACACTGGTGATCGCAGTCGTATCAGCGACCGTATTCTGGCTGCAAACACGAAATGATGACAATGTTTAAATCAATGACTACGCGCAAAACATCGCGATCGTGGATGTCTTATCTACTATTGACCTTGTTTCTGATACTGGCACTACTGCCTTTTATCGGCATCATCCTGACTGCATTTAAATCGACCAACGAACTGGCGAACAGTCCATTTGCCTTACCGACGGAATGGCACTTCGAGAATTTCGTGGAAGCGTGGAACGGCGCTCGTTTCAGCAGCTACTTTCAGGCAAGCCTAATCGTGGTGGTTCCAGTCGTAATCCTCTCGACGATACTCTCGACTATGTCCGGCTTTGGCTTCGGCATGTTCCGCTTTGCCGGCGATAACCTGCTCCTGCTTATCATATTGATCGGCCTCATGGTTCCGTTCGAGGCGGTCATCATTCCGCTGTGGCAAATCATGAATGATCTCAGTCTGCTCAATACGTATTGGGCGTTGATTTTGCCGCAGGTGGCGCTCAGTTTTGCGTTTGGCACGTTCTGGATGCGCGCCAATTTCAAGAATATGCCAAGCGAACTGATTGACGCAGCAGTCGTGGATGGCTGTACGACATGGGGTGTACTGTGGCGGGTGCTGTTTCCACTTTCACGCCCTGCTCTACTCTCATTGATTGTGCTGCTATTTATGTGGACGTGGAACGAGTTTTTCCTCGTACTGGTGATGGCGACAGGCGATCTACGCACACTACCGGTAGGGCTGGCACTTCTGCGCGGACGTTATTCGGCAGACGTGCCCGTTTTGGCTGCTGCCTCGATCATGGTGTTCCTGCCTGTGCTGGTGATCTACATATTCTTTCAGCGCAGTTTTATCGAGGGCATCATCTCGGGTGCGCTAAAAGGTTGAAGAAGCGTTGATTAAAAGCATCTTGAACATATCAAATTTCTTTGGCTAAGGGATAATAGCGTGGTTTCAAAGCGCTGACGGTCGCATTGAGAAATTTGAAAACTTCGGTGGGATATAAGCCCGTTTGATGACGTACTGTAAATTGACTCTGAAGCGATTGTTCTTTGGGGTAACTACTGGCGGTCAGCAGCACCACGGGAACCGCTTTCAAGTTGGAGTCTGCAAGCATTTGTTCCAGCAAGCCCATGCCATCCAAGACAGGCATAGTTATGTCCAGTAACACTAGATCAGGCGTTTGCAAGCGCATCATGTCCAAACATTGTTGACCATCATAAGCACGGCGCACCGCGAATGGTTTGCCGCTGGCTTGCATAATGCGTTCAACGAAAAGTGTGAACCCACGGTCATCATCGACCACCAAAATGTTATAGATATCACCAATACGTTTGACTTCATCCAGCAGCGCTTTGGCAGTAATCGGCTTGGTCAAGCAGCCAGCGACACCCAAATCTTCAGCTACCCAGGCCGCACTGGGCAGTGAACATTCGATGACCGGAACGATACTATTCAGTGTTAGAGAATCGTAGGGATCGTAAGCATCCGGTCTGATATTGCGAATAATGGCTTTGGGATGACAACTCAAGATCATTTCAGGCAGAGTCGAGACATCTCGCACCTGTACCAAATCACACTGTTTGAGGTGATGTTGCAGGGTGGAGATAATGGCATTATCCCTTTCGATCACTAAGACACAAGCGCGTGACTGTGCCTCCAACCCGGTGCTGCCGATTCGACTTTCTGCGCGGTGTGTTTCGGGTAGACGCTCGGCAACCGGAAGTGTGAAGCTAAAACTTGAGCCAACGCCCTCCTCACTTTCGACCCAAATACGACCACCATGCGCTTCGACAAAGCGTTTGCTGATAGCAAGTCCCAGGCCTGCTCCGCCGTGACTACGCTGCAGGGAATGGTTGACCTGGTAAAACTCATCAAACAGATAGGGCAATTTGTCATTGGGAATTCCGGGGCCAGTATCCGTGACTGTCAGTTGTAGTTCACCGTCACATTGCAGCGCTTTGAGTTCCACCACACCTTGCTCCGTAAAACGGCAGGCATTATTCAGCAGGTTAAGAATCACCTGCCGGATGCGTGTGCTATCAATCTCGACAGTAGGCAAATTAGAATCAACTAGTACCTGAAGTTTAATCGGACGCCCACGAACCATATTCTGCGCGATGTCCACTGTTTCGTGCAGCAGTTCATCAATCGCAACAGGTTCGAGAGTCAGGTCAAAACCATTCATTTCAAAACGAGACAAATCCAGAATGTCGTCAATCATTGCCAACAAGTGTTGACTACTGCGATAAATCTGATGAATATCGCGTCGGAGCGTTACCGGCCACTGCATATCGCCATATATATCGGGTGTTAGATACATGATTTCACTAAAGCCCAAAATAAGGTTAAGGGGGGTGCGGAGTTCGTGACTGATATTGGCTGCGAATTGTTCTTTTAACCGACGCGCATCATCAGCATGTTTACGCGCGCGAATAAGTTCAAATTGAATGTGTTTCTGTGTTTCGTAGGCTGTTTCGAGGGATTTCAGCGTTTTGCTTAGTTCAGCGCGATGATCGCGCGTGACTTCTAGTAACTGGTCACTGCGAGATTGCATAATACGATACCAATGCACCGCCGTGAATAAGGTGTAGGCACTCAACCAACTCGATATACCCGCCAGAACTAACGCCAGGGTGAGTTCCATAAAGGGATAAGATCGCAACCCAGTTACTTCCAAAAGCGCGACTAGTCCCACGACACAAGCGGCTACAAATATGCCCCCGCTTTGGATCAGCATAGCGCTCAAAAACACGCATAAAATCCCCATGTATGGCAGCCACGAGTCCTGGAAAGTTAACATACCGAGCATCAGTAGGCCAACCATGCCCCAGACTAGCATGTGCCGCGCCAGCGCCGGATTGGACGTGTTCACCGTGTGAACAAAATACCCCAAGATGATGACCAAACATAAAACACCGGATGCCACCAACGGTAAATCACGCCGCAATAACAAATACCATGCACCAAAAATACCGAAGCCGATCAAGACGTAACTCAACCGACGTGTCAGTTGGGAACGCAGTTCTTCTAATCCATCGCTGAAATCAAACGTTGTCATTGTCATTTTTATGAGTCCAAAATCGGGGCCTAGATCACGCCCAATTGTTTGAGGGTTTCTAGAATTTTCTTCTGATCGGTGGGTTTTGAAACAAAGGCGGATGCGCCCAAGGAATAGGCAAGCTGCGGATCGTTGAACACGCTACAAACAATGATGGGAATGTTGGCCGTGGCTGGTATGGCACGAAAGCGTTGCAATATTTCCCAGCCATCTTTTTCCGGCATCATGACATCCAAGATTATAGCGCTGGGGCTTAACTCCTCGGCATGACGCAAACTTTCGGCATCGCCACGTGTCGAAACCACGAGACAATCAAAGCCTTGCAAGAAGCGATTGAGTAATTCAGCCCATCCTTCATTATCATCTATCACCAATATGGTGGTTCGACTTGAAGCCATTCGAAGGGTGACACGACACGTTTTAGCAGGTGTATCCTGAAGCTCAATCGTCCATTTTAAGCGGTCAAGCAATTTGGGAATGATGATATCGGCAGTTAATTTAGACTCGCCTATTTCCAGCCTACGATAATCCAGACGCAAGGTGAACACATCGTGCCCCACATCAAAGGATGCAACCAAGTCGTCATACGCCTCTTGAACGGTGTGACTCAATACACTAACAAGAATCTGGTGCGCCAACACGGCATCCGTTGAAAGGGTCATCGGTTCGGATGGCAGCGCGACGGATAAAGTCACATGGTGCATTGCCGCCAACCGTTCAACAGCAGCTCGTGCTTCCCGAAAAATAATGCCTATATCGACGGGCCGAATTTGCAGCTTTAGACGTGCGACTTCGGATTCCAAGGAAAAATCATCAGCATCGGTTTCGCCCTGATCCAGCGGAGGGAGCCGATTATTCCACAATATCGAAGCCACATTTTCCTGGCCACGTTTTAGATCACGATAGGCTTGTCGCTCGGAGAGTCCAAGTTCGTCTGCGACCTGCTGCACACTTTGATTTTCGATGTAATACAGGTGAAGGATGTCATAGAGACGGGCATTAACGGCGCGAAATTGGACGTCAGGATTAGGCTTAAGCGACTCGATGGCTGTCACCAGTTCATAGCGCAGTTGGCGGCCCGCGGTCTTTGCGGAAAGATCGCCTTCGTTATCGTAGACGCGCGCTAGTGCGTGCTGCTGTAAATAGGCGAAGTCATAGAGATGCTCAAGGACTTGTTTGACTTGTTCGATGAAGGCTTCGAAGAGGATATCTCCGGTAGCGGGAGCTTGATCAGTATCGGTCATTCGGAAGTGCCTCAACCAGCAGTTAACAATATTAAGTAACTTTACGCAGATTCAGGAATGGCATGTGCCGTTGCGACAGTGATCTATGGGTGATGTCAAAAGTCTGACAAATATGTGGCAAGAATCTCCACAAATCCCAGGTACTATTACATCAATGATTATTCTGAACAGTCGTTTTTGGTTTACACATAATTATTATTTCTTTCATTTTAGCACAAAACGCTCCCACTTTTTTGGAGCTTGTGCCTATGCGAAACATGGTAGGTGAGCTTAGTCACCTTACTACGCCGTAGCATCCCGCCCATCAACTATGCGGGAATACCCAGCAACCGACTGCTCACCTCATAACTCAATAATCATTTTAACTGTTGTCGAAAGGGGGTAACACCTTCAGACCGCCACAACTCACTCACACTGTTGCTGCCAGTCTACTAATTTGTTCGAAATAAGGAGTTTAGTGATGAGAAAGCATCTTACTTTCGTTTTAATCCTATTTGTTGTTGCCAGCCTATTGGTTGGACCGGTTTCTATCCTCGCTCAAGATAAAGTCACCATCACCGTTGCAGTCGTTAATAACCCCGATCAGCGCCGTTTGTTAGATCTCTCCGACCAGTTCCGTGCCGCGAATCCGAATGTAGATCTCTCATTCGTCATGCTGCCGGAAAATGAACTTCGTGCTCGTGTGACGACCGACATCACCACGGGCGCAGGGTCATTCGACATCGTGCAAATCGGCACGTTTGAAACCCCGATATTTGCCAAGAATGGCTGGTTAGCTTCGGTTGATGATCTGATGGCCGCCAATCCCAAGAATGTGCAAGCTAATTACAATGTCGATGATCTTATTAAGCCCATTCGTGATGGTTTATCCTATGAAGGCAAGTTGTACGCAGCACCTTTCTACGGCGAATCCAGCATGACCTTCTACAACAAGAAGATGTTCAAAGATGCCGGTCTGGAAATGCCCACCGACCCAACATGGGACCAGATCAAAGAATTTGCCTGCAAGCTGCACAAACCTGACCAAAAGCAATATGGTATCGCGCTGCGTGGTTTACCCGGTTGGGGCGAGGTCATGGCTCCGTTGGATACAGTTGTCAACACTTTCGGTGGTAAGTGGTTTGACGACAAATGGCAACCCCAATTGAACTCTAAAGAATGGCATGATGCCGTCAGCTTCTATGTTGATCTGCTGCAAAAGTGCGGTGTCCCTGGCGCGGCCAACAATGGCTTCTCGGAATCGTTGACACTGATCGCTCAAGGACAGGCTGCTATGTGGGTGGACGCGACGGTCGCTGCGGGCTTCCTGACCGATCCCAGCCAATCAAAGATTGTTGATGACGTTGGGTTTGCAATGGCACCTCATGCTTCAGTCGAAAAAGGTTATCACTGGCTGTGGAGCTGGGCATATGCAATTCCGACGACCAGCAAACATCAGGCCGAGGCGCTGCAATTCCTGACATGGTCAACCAGCACCGATTATATCAATTTGGTTGGTGAAAAATATGGTTGGCAAACCGTTCCGCCCGGAACGCGTGAATCGACCTATAAGAACCCCGAATATATTAAGGCCGCTGGCGCATTCGCCGATGTGACGCTCAAATCTATTGAAGGCGCAGATCCAACTGATGCTACCCGCGATAAAGTGCCATACACAGGCGTCCAATTCGTAGGTATTCCTGAGTTCCAAGGTTTCGGAACTGACGTCTCGCAACAAATATCTGCTGCCATTGCCGGTCAACTTTCTGTCGACGATGCACTGGCAAAGAGCCAAGATATTGTCACTAAAGCCATGAAGGATGCAGGCTACATTCAGTAACTTGTACAGCTAGAATGTAACTTTCGAACCATTGGCAGGAGAATATATGTCCCCTGCCAATGCCAATCCTCAACACTACGCATTGGTCGTTGGCGATTGGCATTCTACAATGTCCTCGCTTATAAAGGCACAAAACAGAAGTGATAAATAATGGCGACACTAGAAACCCATAGCAGCCTTCAATTAGGAGGGGAACCGAAAAAACCCTCGTCGTGGCTCAGTTTCCGCAGTTCATTATCGTCTCCAGCCATCGTCTTCCTTATTATATTGAGCCAGATTCCTGTCCTATTTACGTTGTACTACAGCCTATCCAATTGGAATTTACTCAGGCCAGAGCGGACGCGCTTCGTCGGTTTATCGAATTATGCTGATTTCGTAACCGATTCGGATGTCATCACTATTGTCCGTAATACACTTGTTTTTTCATCGTCGGTTGTGCTGCTGTCACTGATTATCGGGATGATGTTGGCACTACTGCTTAATCGACAATTTTTAGGGCGGGGATTTGCCAGAACCTTACTTATTACGCCTTTTTTGATTATGCCAACTGTCTCAGCCATTATGTGGAAAAATATGTTGTTTAATCCGGCGTTTGGGCTGATAAGTTCTGTTTTGGCCGAATTAGGCGGGCCGCGTATCGACTGGATCAATCAATATCCTATGTTGTCGATCGTCACCATCGTCACATGGGAATGGACACCTTTCATGATGTTGATTTTGTTGGCAGGGTTGCAATCCCTTGAACAAGAACACATGGAAGCGGCCCAAATCGACGGTGCAGGGCCAATTGAAATCTTCTATTACATCATTCTGCCCCATCTGCGACGCTATATTGAGATCGGCGTCCTACTGGAAATCCTGTTTGTATTGAATATTTTCGGCGAAATTTTCGTTACCACGACGGGTGGTCCCGCGATTGATACCACCACGCTATCCTTCAATATTTACAAAGAAGCATTCCTTCGCTGGAACATTGGTCGCGCGAGCGCATATGGTGTGATCGCGGTTGTGCTTGCTAATCTTGTAACTATCGTATTCATCCGCATCATTCGCGGGAATGCACAGCAGCAAAAGGAGGCGGTATGACACGCAGCAAGCTGACCGGACACTTTCTTTCGGTACTGACCATCGGCATTGCCCTCGTATTCTTCTTTCCTATTTTCTGGATGGTCTTAACTTCTTTTAAGACTGAATCGGATGCCTTCACATTTCCACCACCACTGCTCTTCCAACCGACGATAGAAAATTATCGTATCGCCTTACAGCAGTCGTCATACTTTCCGCAGCTCGCCAATACTTTAGCCATAACAGTATTTTCAACGTTGTGCGCACTACTATTGGGTGTGCCTGCCGCTTACAGCATGGCCTATTACCCGACCAAGCGAACCGATTTTACTTTGATGTGGGTGATGTCCACACGTATGCTGCCACCGGTGGGCATCATTGTTCCGCTGTATGTGATTTTCAGAAACTTGCACCTATTTGATACACATCTGGGGTTGATCATTCTCTATACTGCTATGAATCTACCCCTGGTTATATGGATGATGTATTCCTTTATTGGTGATTTGCCATACGAGATCATTGAAGCAGCCCGTATTGATGGCGTCACGTTAGTGCAAGAATTTCGCTGGGTGATCTTGCCGCTGCTCCTGCCGGGGCTAATGGCTACCATGCTACTGTGCTTCATTTTCTCATGGAATGAATTTTTCTTAGCCTTCAATTTAACTATTACCAAAGCAGCACCGTTATCGGTCTTTATCGCATCTTTCAAAACGTCAGAGGGCTTGTTCTGGGCAAAAATGTCGGCAGCAGCCACGATTACTGCCCTTCCTGTAGTAATTGCAGGTTGGGTAGCACAGCGCCAATTGGTGCGCGGATTGACAGCGGGCGCGGTAAAATAAGGCAAACAGCTCACGCTGATGAATTACCGACGCAAAAGGACACGTTTATTATGGAAGCACTTGTTTTAGAAAAGGTTCATGAACTATCGTTACGGGATATTCAAATCCCAGAAACTGTAGGGCCGCACGATGTTCGTATTGCCTTACACACGGTAGGCGTATGTGGCAGCGACGTTCATTATTATGATACGGGCGCCATTGGTCAGTTTATCGTTCGCGAACCGATGGTTTTAGGTCACGAAGCAGCAGGCACAATCGTCGAGATAGGGTCGGCCGTGCAGGGGCTAAAAGTCGGGGATCGGGTTTGCATGGAACCGGGCATTCCTGACCCGAACAGCAGAGCCACCCGCCTCGGCATTTATAACCTTGATCCAGCAGTCCGTTTCTGGGCGACTCCGCCGGTTCATGGCGTATTACGGCCGACGGTTGTTCATCCTGAAGCGTTTACTTTCAAGCTGCCCGACAACGTCAGCTTTGCTGAGGGCGCAATGGTCGAACCATTGGCGGTTGGGATGCATGGCGCTAACAAAGCCCAGATCAAACCGGGTGATGTGGCAGTGGTTATCGGCGCTGGCCCTATCGGCATGGTAACGCTATTATCCGCTTTAGCCGGTGGCTGTAGTCGTGTTGTGATCGCTGATGTGCAGCAGCCCAAACTTGATTTGGCGGCTACACTCGGGCCGGTAACGCCGGTGAACGTCGCTAAAGAAAGCTTGACGGACGTTGTCATGAAGTTAACTGATGGTTGGGGCGCGGACATTGTATTCGAAGCAAGCGGTAATGCCAAAGCCGCAGCAGGTGTCTTTGAACCGTTGTGTCCTGCCGGTCGCGTGATATTCATCGGTATTCCCGGCCAACCAATCGCCTTTGATGTTTCAGCAGCACAGGTCAAAGAAGCACGGATTGAGAATGTATTCCGTTATGCCCATGTTTATCCGCGAGCGATTGCGTTAATGGGCAGTGGCATGTTGGATGTCAAACCGTTGATTACCAACACTTTTGTATTTAAAGACAGCATTGCGGCTTTTGACTTTGCACTGCACATGCCTCCTGATTCGGTCAAAGTCCAAATTACGCTGCCGCAATAGGCATATCATCGTCAGGAGTAATAACCATGAAAGCAGCGCGCATCGAGCGCCCCGGTCAGAGCATCGTCACCACTGTAGCTGAACCATCTGTGGGAGCAGATGATGTGCTGATAAAAGTTCATGCCGCAGGCATTTGTGGCACGGACTTGCACATTTTTAAAGGTGAGTACGAGGCCGAATATCCGCTTATCCCCGGTCATGAATTTAGCGGTGAAGTGGCGGCAGTTGGAGCCAATGTTATCAACTTTAAAGTCGGTGATCGTGTCACGGCTGATCCTAATATTCCATGCAACCGTTGTTCGAGCTGCCAGCGCAACGAACCCAACCAATGCAAAAACCTGCGCGCCATCGGTGTGACTCGGAATGGAGCATTCGCTGAATATGTAGTCGCACCCGAAGGCAACGTATTTTCCATCGGAGATATGACCTACGGCGCAGCGGCTTTGATCGAACCGTTGGCCTGTGTGGTATGGGGCATCAAACAAGTGGATGTCCAACCGGGCGATACAGCGCTGGTCTTTGGCGCAGGGCCGATGGGAGTGCTGGTGGCACAGTCACTGAAACAAGCTGGCGCGGTACGTGTAGTGGTAACCGATGTTGTACCCTGGCGTTTGCAAATGGCCGAGCAGTTGGGTGCAACTCATACGGTGGTAGCCAATGCCGAGCAAGCTACCAAACTCAAGGCCATCGAACCGGATGGCTACGACATAGTTGCGGATGCTACAGGCATTCCAGCCGTACTTGAAGGCACATTTCAGTTTGCCAAAGCACGTGGGAAAATCTGGGTGTTTGGCGTCACACCGCAGGGCACATATGTCAAATTTCCATCCTACGAAGTTTTCCGCCGTGACCTGAAAATTATCGGCAGTTTCGCAGTCAACCGTACCTTCCCGCAGAGCATTGCACTTATCCAAAATGGCGCGATTAAGGTTGAACCGTTGATTTCGCATCAACTTCGTTTAGATGATTTCAGCAAAGGGTTAGAACTGGCTGAAAAAGATCCCAAGCGAGTAAAGATACATTTCAATCTTTGAACGTGTATCAAGGCTTCAATATTCAATCTCGCCCGTTGAGTCTCCGGGTTAAACACTCCGGAGACTCAATAATCTAACAAATGTTATAGCGGTTATTGCAGATGTTATGAAACTGCAATTTTCTTGCCAAAATTCTTCATTCAGCCGCTGAAGTGTACGGCGAGAAATCAGGGAGAAACCACCGAATAAGCACTTTTGTCCGGCGGAATGTTCAGTCGCTGCCACTGAATTGACACAAATCCCGCGACATGCTTGCGTATTGCCACCGCTGTGCATTATGGTGTGCCGCTGCCACAATTGCTTATATTGTAGGGGGCGACTGCGCGGGGCATCTCCTGACACTGCGAGAAAACACGATTTCACATTTCTTCACCACCTCTTCATCGGGAGGTGTAAGTGAATAATTGCCTGTTGTGCATTACAGCTACGCAATTACAGAACAAAAGTCCTTATCAAGTCAAATGACATTAGTTCGATTAACCTAACCTAAACGTATTTTATTGGGAAGCTCGGGTCTTGAACCAATCGTTTTAACTAAACATTTACACCACTCCAATAACGGTTATTACTTCAAAAACTATAGGAATTATGATCTAAATTTTGGTGCTTGCTGAAATTCATTCCATGCGTTATCTTTAGTTGTATGTACAGGTATGTACAGATAAATATTTAAGCAAAAATTTCTTGATGAACAAAGTAACTGATATTTCCCTTGCTGAAGATAGTTTTATTTCGCTGCACGTGCAGTTGCATAATCAACTACGGCAGCTTATCCACTCTGGTCGATGGCCGAATGCCAGCCGTATCCCCTCGGAAAATGAACTCACCAGCCATTTAAATATAAGCCGCAGCACAGTGCGATTGGCATTGCAACAAGCGGAACTTGAAGGACTGATTGAACGTATCGCCGGTCGAGGCACTTTTGTTGCCTACGCACCGACTGAAAACCACCAGCGCCACCTGATCGCATTCGTAACAGGCGGCATCGACGCTGAAAATCATCTTTTGATGTTGAGCGGCGCAGAACATGAAGTCCGAGCGCGCGGGTATCAGATTGTTTTTAGTACCGCGAAAAATCAGGATGAAGAACTCCAAATTCTGGAACGCGTGGAAGAGGACAATATCGCTGGCGTGCTGCTGTGGGCGAATGCACTCTCCACACGATCACAACAGCATACTATTGCACGGTATCAGCAGGTTAGTGTTCCCGTGGTTTTGATGGATCGAAAAATCCCCAGTTTCGAATGTGATTATGTCACCAGTGATAATTATGGTGGTGCGCGAGCGTTGATGCGCCATCTGATTGAACTCGGACACCGCCATATTGTCTTTTTAAGTCACGATATTGTCGAGATATTCCCTGTTATGGAGCGTTATCGTGGTTATTGTGAAGCGCTCCAAGAAGCCGGTTTACCCACAACAGATTTATGGCTTATCGGTCAAAGCGGGGTCGAGATCAGTGCGAGCTATGCACTGAGGTCTTCAGTTGATAAGAAAAGCATTGAGATCCAACAAATTAAAGATTACATCCACAATGCCAAGCCGCGCCCAACGGCGATTTTTGCGCTGAATGACTGGCTGGCGGTACTTGCCTTACGGGCGATGAAGCAACTCGAAATGAAAATTCCGGATGCCATGTCGATAGCAGGGTTCGATGATATTGATCTGGCAGTCCATCTTGAAGTGCCATTGACGACAGTCGCTCAAAATCCTTTTGCTATCGGCAAAAGAGCGGCACAAGTCTTGCTTGACAGACTGACGACAAATGACAATAGTACAAAACTTGAATACATCCCGACTGAACTCCGCATCAGGAGTTCAACGTCCAGAATTGGGTATCCGCAGGTCTAAATGAGGAGGTTTTATTGAGGGCAATCCAACTGTTCCGCTTTTTGTTAATTATTAGTGTTTAGGAGAAGTCTGATGAAATCGCGTTTTAAGCGTCTCGGCCTCGGCATAATGCTCTCACTCTTAGCGCTTCCGTTGGCTGTGCAGGTTGTTTCTGCACAATCTGCCGATGTCGCGCGTGAAGACACCGTCATTTTTGATATTGACGCAACTACTATCGCGTCGCCAACTAACTTCAACCCACTGGTGCCCGGTACTGCCAAAAATCAGGGCGCACATCAATCCATGTGGGAACCGCTGTTCATTTTGAACTATGAAACCGGCAAGATTGATCCTTATCTTGGCACAGCCTTCACTCCCAACGATAAGCAAGATGTCTGGACATTGACGCTGCACGACGGCATCAAGTGGTCAGATGGCCAGCCTTACACGGCTGACGATGTTGTTTTCACCATCCAACTGCTGTTAGATGACAAGACGGCAACATTAGATAATGCGGCCAATATGCAGCAGTGGGTTTCAGCCGTCAAGAAGATTGACGATAAAACAGTAGAGTTTGACCTGAAGGCTCCGAATCCACGCTTCCAGCTGGACTACTTTTCAGTTCGTATTTGGGGCGGCATCGTCATTCTCCCCAAGCACATCTGGGAAAGTCAAGATCCCACGACCTTCACCTTCTATGATGAAGCAAAGGGTTGGCCGATTGGTACTGGTCCGTATAAGCTGACCAGCGCAACCCCTGAGCAATTCACCTGGGACGAAGATCCGAATTGGTGGGGTGCGGCGGCTGGATTCCATGCCCTCCCCGAACCGAAACGCTTGATCTGGATTATCGCCGGTTCTGAGACCAATAAGGCTCTCTTGATGTCCAACCATCAGTTGGACAGCGCCATGAATATCAGCCTCGGTACCCTCCAAGCCATCCAGGCTAAGAATCCGAATGCTGTGGCATGGATAAAGGATGCACCGTATTCGTTCGCTGATCCGTGCCCCCGTGAACTGGATATGATGACCGAAGATCCAGTTTGGAAAGATGCAAATCTGCGTAAGGCTGTCAGCCTGATTATCGACCGCAACCAGAACATCGCGATTGCTTATCAAGGTACGACCACCCCCTCGACCACCATATTCGTTTCATACCCTGGTATGAACCCCTTCATTGACGCCATCACAAAGGCTGGCTATGCCAATGACGTCGTCGCTCATGTCGAAGATGGTCAGAAGTTGATCGAAGCCGCTGGTTACGCCAAGAACGGCAGCGGCATCTATGAAAAAGATGGTAAGACACTCGACCTAGCCATTTTGGTCAACAACGACACTAACGAATACGCCCTCAGCACCAACGAACTGGTCGAGCAGCTGCAGCAGGCTGGCATCAACGCCAGCAGCCAGGTTGTGAACCCCGCAACCTTACAAAACGCAACTCAGACTGGCAACTTCCAAGCGCAATGGGGGTTAGAGACCTGCGGTTCCGTTAGCGAACCGTGGAATTCAATGAACAAATTGAACGTCAGCCGTTACAAGCCAGTCGGTGAAATTGCCTCCGATAACTTCGTACGCTGGAACACAGATGGCGCGAAGGCTTACAGCAAGATCGTCGACCAAATCGGTGTACTCCCCCTGGGTGATCCGTCAATCCCCGGTTTGGTGGCAGAGGCTTACAAGTACCTCGCTGATGAAGCTCCTGTCATCCCGTTGGTACAGGCCGAAAAGATTGTTCCGTTCGACACCACTTACTGGACGAACTGGCCGACTGCGGACAATGCCTACATTGTCCCGACCACTTGGTGGCAGAATACGTTCTTTATCCTCTTCAACCTGAAGAAGGCCGTAAAGTCCTAAGCCTTTTAGGTAGGAATGGGGTGGGAGAAGTAATTCCCACCCCAGTTTTTTCACAGAAGTTAGCCGTTTTACGCGAGGTTACGGATGCGCGGTATAACATTAAACTATTTTTTGCGACGCTTAGGTATATTTTTTTTGACGATTTGGATTGCGGGTTCGATCATCTGGCTCATTCCCCATCTGGCCCCGGGCGATCCCATTTCAGCCATGGTGGCACGTCTGGCGAGCCGCAGTGGGTATGTCGAAAATTCTGCCGTAATCATTGAGGGTTGGAAAGAGCGTTTCGGCCTGAATGATTCGCTGCCCGTGCAGTATGTCCGTTATCTCGACAATCTTGTTCACATGGATTTCGGTCCCTCGATGGCCTTGTTCCCAACACCTGTTAGCGAGCTTATCGGGCAGGCACTCCCGTGGACAGTCGGTTTACTCCTGCTGGCGACCATCCTGACATTTATCATTGGCAACTTTTTAGGCGCAATTATGGTCTGGCGGCAAACACCGCGTCTAATCAAGTATCTTATTCCGGTCGGCATGATGTTTACGTCGCTGCCTTCCATTCTGGCCGCTCTGTTTCTGGCCTATGTATTCGCTTTCCTCTTAAATTGGTTCCCGCTCATTGGCTCTTACGATATGGGCATGAAACCGGGACTCAATCCTCAATTCATTCTCAGTGTCATCCAGCACGGTACGCTGCCAGCACTCTCTATCATCATTGTGAGCTTCGGTTACTGGACGCTGGGTATGCGCGGCATGATGATTACGGTCGAAGGCGAAGATTACATGAGTCTGGCACGTGCCAAAGGCCTCGGCCCGTTTTACATGTTATACCGATACATGGTACGGAATGCAATTTTGCCCCAAATCACAGCCTTAGCCATTACTATCGGGACGCTGATTAGCGGTACTGTTCTGGTCGAATACGCATTTTCGTATCAGGGCATGGGAACCGTGATTTATACCGCCATCCTCAACCAAGATTTTCCGGTCATTCAAGGAACCTCGTTCATGCTAATCGTGCTTACGGCCTTAGCAGTACTGATTATAGATTTGATTTACCCAATGATCGATCCACGCATTTCTTACGGAGCGAAATAAATTATGGCTACTGCGCAGACCCAACCGAGCAGCCCATCCAGCCCCGCAGTGCAGACTGCCAAGCAGATGGGCCGATTCAACCGCTGGGATACACCGTGGCTCAATACGAAGTTATTGTTGGGTGTTGGTATCATCGCTGTCATCCTTTTGGTCGGTATTTTTGGGCGCGTATTTTGGGATACCAGATTAGCACTGACAGGGAAGTCGCCTCTGAATCTGCCGCCGGTAGGCATCACAACGACGTTGGGCGGGGAACTGACGGGCACATGGGCACATCCGCTGGGAACCGAAAGCAGCGGTCGTGATATGCTGGCGCTGATTATTGTCGGCGCACCGAACTCGTTCCTGATCGGTATTATCGCTTCCACGGTCGGTATGGGCTTAGGTATTCTGCTTGGCTTTTCAGCCGGTTTCATGGGTGGGCGGGTGGATAACGTCATTCGTCTCCTTTCAGATGTCAGCATCACGATACCGTCGCTGCTGGTTTTGATCGTCATCCAATCCTTAGTCAGGCAAGTTGAAATCGGCACCTTAGCGCTCTTGATTTCGTTGTTCGCATGGCCGACACCTACCCGCCTAATTCGTGCTCAAGTTTTGTCGATGCGCGAAAGCGGCTATGTGCAAATGGCGAAGCTATCCGGTGCTTCAACCTTCTCGATTATGTTCAGAGAAATTATGCCGAACCTGATCCCGTATCTATTTGCCAGTTTCATCGGCAATGCTACGGGAGCCATTCTGACGGCTGTTGGTTTGGAGACACTGGGACTTGGCCCACAACGTATCCCTACACTGGGTGGCACGATTTACTTCGCTATTCAAGGCGCGGCTTTATTACGCAACATGTGGTGGTGGTGGGGAATACCCACGCTCCTGTTGGCGATCATGTTCGTCGGTCTGCTGTTGATTAACTTAGGCTTTGATGAAATTGCAAACCCACGTCTACGCCAGTCATCACAGTAGGAATAATCAAAAAATGAGTCAACAAAAGAATCAGAAAAAACCTGTTTTGGAAGTTCGAGGGTTGAAAGTCTACTATGAAACCCCCAAGGGGGATGTTCTCGCAGTAGATGGCATTGATTTCGATCTGTACGAGGGCGAAACGTTAGGGCTGGTGGGGGAATCCGGTTCTGGTAAATCCACTGCGGCTATGGGTATCCTGCAATTAACCGTGCCACCCGGACGTATCGCAGGCGGGCAAGTTCTCTTGGAAGGCGAGAGCCTGCTGGGATTGCCTGAAGATACCTTACGTCAGTATCGTTGGGTCAAACTGGCCTTAATTCCTCAAGGCGCGATGAACTCGCTTAATCCGACGATGAAAGTCGCAGAACAGATTAAAGATGTCATACTTGCCCATGAAGGCAATAAGGCAAAAGACAACATCAAGCCCCGTATCTTAGAATTGCTTTCCACCGTTGGTTTGCCGGGGCGTGTCTATGACATGTACCCCCATGAACTCAGCGGCGGTATGAAGCAGCGTGCGTGTATCGCGATGGCAATCGCTTTAAGCCCGACCATTATTGTCGCGGATGAATCGACGAGCGCATTGGACGTGGTGGTACAGCGGGTGGTGGCCCAAACACTGCTCAAGGTCAAAGAGAAATTGGGCGTATCCATGATAATGATCGGTCATGATATGGGACTGATGGCGCAGATGGTTGACCGTGTTGCGGTGATGTATGCTGGTAAGATTGTTGAAATCGCGCCGGTGAGCGACATGTTTAATGATCCTAAGCATCCTTATTCGCAAGTCCTCATCGACTCGGTGCCGTCACTGAAAGAACGTAAGCAACTCAAAATTCATGAAGGTATCACGCACGATCCGCGTAATCCACCTCCCGGATGCATCTTCCAACTACGGTGTCCATTCGTCATGGATGTCTGCCGGAAAGATGCTCCACCCATGCAGGAAGTCAAGCCGGGTCAGCTCGTGGCGTGCCACCTCTACCAAGCCAACCAAGATGGGAGCTTCATCAATGTCCGAGATGTTGTTGGAAATACGTAACGCTACTAAAGTTTATAAACAGCGCGGCTCCGGTGGTGGAAGTAATGATGTCATCGCCCTGCAGGACTTCAACCTCAGCATCCCCAAAAGCCCCGCATCGATCATCACCATTGCAGGCGAAAGCGGAAGCGGTAAAACCACGCTAGCGCAGTTGGTTCTGGGTTTCACGCACCTGACATCCGGTCAGATCATTTTCGATGGGCAGGATATATCCAACGCCAACGCCCATCAAATTAAAGATTATCGCCGCCAGGTACAGGCTGTGTTTCAAGACCCGTTTGGTGTCTATAACCCGTTCTACCGGGTGGAGCACGTCTTCAATACAGTCGTAAGTAACTTCAAGCTGGCAGCTAATCAGGCGTCGCGTCGTGCATTGATCGAAAAAGCGCTGAATATCGTCGGTCTGCGTGGCGAAGATGTGCTGCGTAAGTATCCGCACCAGTTGAGCGGCGGTCAGCGGCAGCGCATCATGATGGCGCGTGCCTATATGATTAGCCCGAAATTGATTGTGGCTGACGAACCGGTGTCGATGGTGGACGCCTCGCTGCGTGCTTCGATTCTGGATGTGATGATCCGCCTCAAAGAAGAGATCGGCATTTCCTTCCTGTATATTACCCATGACCTCAGCACGGCCTACCAAATTGGTGACCAAATTTTCATTCTGTATCAAGGGACCATCGCTGAAAGGGGCAATACCATCCATGTGATTGATGAGCCAAAGCACCCCTATGTGCAGTTGCTGGTCGATTCGGTTCCAGTACCTGATCCGGCCATTAAATGGGTCGGCGAAATCAACCTGCCCAGCGATGAGGAAATGCGGACTTCGGTTCACAGCGGCTGCCGATTCTATCCACGCTGTCCATCGCGCATGGAGCGCTGCCTGACGGCTCAACCGCCGTTGTATAAGATCGATGAGGTTGATCATGAAGCCTCCTGTTATCTCTATGACCAGAATGAAGTCACAACCGTCAGCAATCAGCGTTGAGTGCAAGCTCAATGGTGAGATTGAACCAATAACCCGTTACATCACTCTACTTTTTATCGTACTAAGGAGTATCGATCTTGCTACACAAATTGCGCTGGACGCCCCAGAAAATTACGCAACGTCTTCGCATTATTTCGCCTCTCGTTTATAAGAAGAAGCATTCGCTATCCGTATTTCGTTATAAGACACTGCCGAGTCCATTGGAAAATCCACCAACTGGCACAGATGTCGATGATAGTTCATGGGACGTCATCACGGCGGGCAGTTATTGGGGAACATGGACGACGGACTTTATTATGCGCGCCCAATTTGAGGTCCCTGCCGACTGGGGACATGATGAACCGATAGCACTGTTCCTACCGCTCGGACAGGCTGGTGATTTCAGCCACCCCGAATCACTCGCTTTTATTGACGGGCAGCCCTATGCCTCCGCCGACCGTCATCACCATGAAATTTTACTACCAGAAGTATGGTGTGATGGAAAGTCACACACATTAGCACTGCACGGTTGGACAGGTTTAGGCGGATGGGAATCTGGTGATCCTGATACAAAACTTTACATGCGCCAATGTTCGGTTGTCCAGATTGATTCTCCGACACGGGAATTTGTCGCAGTCGCACGCGTGGCGCTGGAAGTCGCTGCACAATTGGATGACAACGATCCAGTAAAGGGTCGCCTGTATAATGTGCTGGACGAAGCGTTCACGGTTCTGGACAGCCGCGATCCGTTGGGGACAGCAGTCTTTTATGACAGTGTGCCAGCAGCTTTATCAGTGTTAAAAGCAGGTATTGCCAAAGCCGGCACGCCAATGGATGTGGACGTCATCGGGGTCGGACATGCCCATATTGATGTGGCATGGTTGTGGACTCTGGGGCAAACGGTACGAAAATCAGGACGAACCTTCAGCAATGTGCTGCGTTTGATGGAGGAATTCCCAGAATACAAATTCTCGCAGAGCCAAGCACAACTTTATCAATATACTGAGCAAAACTATCCGCAGATTTTCGCTGAGATCAAAGAGCGTGTGAGCGAAGGCCGATGGGAAGTGATGGGCGGCACCTGGGTGGAACCGGACTGCAATGCCATCGGGGCTGAGTCATTGGCACGACAATTTTTGCTCGGGCGTGGCTACTTCCATAAGCATTTTGGCGATGTTGATACGCCTGTCCTGTGGCTACCAGACACTTTCGGTTATAGCTGGGCGCTGCCACAACTCATTAAGCAGGCAGGGATGAAGTATTTCATCACCCATAAGATGAGTTGGAACCAATACAACCATATGCCTGACCAGATTCTATGGTGGCAAGGGTTGGATGGCACACGCGTTTTAACCCACTTTCTGACCACACCAACCGGCGATGAATATCTACCCAATTCAACCACTTATAATGGCATGGCATCAGCTAAAGAAATCTTCGGTACATGGAGCAACTTCCGCCAAAAGGCCATCCACAGTGAATTAATTACAGCCTATGGTTTCGGGGACGGCGGTGGTGGGCCAACCCGCGAAATGATCGAAAATATCGAGCAGATGAATAATCATCCGGGCGCACCGCGCGTGCGTACTGGTACCATACGCGAATTTATGGATCGCATTGAGAATGAGATCGCTGACCAACTTCCCGTTTGGAACGGCGAGTTTTATTTGGAATACCATCGTGGAACCTATACCAGCCAAGCCAGAAACAAGCGCAACAACCGCAAGAGTGAATTTCTGCTGCATGATGGTGAATTCCTAGCGGCATGGGCAACACTTTTGACTGGTGTAGCCTATCCTACTGACGAAATCGCAAAAGCGTGGGAATTAATCTGCCTCAACCAATTCCACGACATTCTTCCGGGCTCATCTATCGGGCCGGTGTACGAAGATAGTACACGCGATTATCAGACGATCCGCGAATTGGGCGACATCGTACTTGAATGCGCGATTAGTGTGTTGGCGACCACGCTACCTGCAAGTAGTACGATTCTTGCAGCGAATCCTACATCATTCGGTGGCGAACGGATCGGATTACTTGCAAACGGATTGAGCAACGGCACGACGTTGGTTGATGGACACGGAAACATGCTTGTCACTCAATTGACCGCCAACGGTACATTGGTCGAAATCGCCAACTTTGAACCTTACAGCCTGATGGGATTGAGTGAAATTAGTGGACAGCCAAACACCTCTGAAACGGGTTTGTCGGTCGTGCAAAACAGCGCAGGTGTCGTATTGGAAAACACGCTGATCCGCGTCGAAATTAATGCGGACGGTGACATCACCCGCATCTATGACAAGCAGGCGGATCGAGAAGTGATGCTGCCTGAAACCCAGGCTAATGCACTGCTGGCGTTTGAAGACCGCCCGATGAATTTTGATGCATGGGATATTGATATCTTCTACGAAGACCGCACCGAGAAAATCAACGGCGTAGAAAGTATTACTGTACTTGAAGAAGGGCCACTACGCGCAATTGTTGAAATCAAGCGCACTTATCGCAGCAGCAAGATTTATCAGAAGATTGGTTTGTACCATAACAGTAAACGTATTGACTTCGATACATGGGTGGATTGGCACGAGCAGCACACACTTCTGAAGGCGGCCTTCCCTGTCAACGTCATGAGTCCAGCAGCGACTTTTGATGTGCAGTGGGGCAACGTGCAACGCTCGACCCATCGCAACACATCATGGGATATGGCAAGGTTTGAAACCTGCGCACATAAATGGGCTGACTTGAGCGAAGGTAATTATGGTGTCGCCCTGTTGAATGATTGTAAGTACGGTTATGACATTCACGACAACGTTATACGCCTTACCCTGCTCAAGAGCGCTACTAACCCTGATCCGAACGCTGACCAGGGCGAACATCTCATGCTATACAGCTTGCTACCGCATGAGTCTGATTGGCGCAAAACGGTCGTTCAGGAAGCCTATGCTCTAAATGATCCACTGATTTTGCGTCGGATCACCGGGGCATCCGGAACACAAGCAACAGCATCACTGGTAAAGGTTAACGTCGACTCGGTCGTAATTGAGACTATCAAGCAGGCTGAAGACGGAAACGGAATCATTGTACGTTTGTATGAGAACCAGCGTAACCGAGGCAAGATTATTCTAAGCGTCGGATTTAACGTCGCCAAAGCGTATCATTGCAATCTACTGGAATATAATGAACAGACACTTTCTGTTGAAAATAATCAGGTTCGGCTGGACATCGCACCGTACCAGATTATCACTCTAAGGCTTGTGCCACAGAAATAATGAATGTACAGTCAGACACGGCTAAAAGCTGTGTCTAGTTGAATCGAGTGAAGTTTCTTGATGGTTTAAAACCAAAGTATGAGTAGGATAGTGAGGTAAATGAGCCGAAAATCATTTTTCTCACTATCTTTTTTATGTACAGGTTAATCTGCAATTCCGGTTCGCTAGCAGCTGCATCGTCCCGCAGATTCATACGGCGAAAGGATGGTGGCAACATCTCAACGAGAAGTCAGCCCCATGGTAAAATCTCCTTGATCAGTTTCGCTGAATGCATCGATAATCAATACATAATTGCCTGTCCGTGGCAGTCGGAAATCCGTCAATGCAGGCTGTAATCGTCCACCAGAGTCGTCATCCTGTGTAACGAGATTACCCTGATCATCTCGCAGCAACAGATTAGGATCAAAATTGCTGTCTACTGTGACGGAAATACGATCACCTGCGTTGCCTGTAAAAGTGAAAGCAACCTGTACGCCAGCGTCAAGATGTCCTTTAAAGGTCGAGCCATAAGTGATGGGTGTGGTACGGTCAAAGCTAGCTTCGCCTTTACTGAGGCTGATGGTAAATGTGCCGAGACTATCCGCCGAGTATCCGCGCAAAATAATCGTATACTCACCAGTTGTAGGTAATGTGAAAAACTCGATCATCGGGTTAATGCTGTTGGCGCTGTCATCATTGGTAATCAACACATTGCCATCGGGACTTTTCAAGGCGAGATTGCTATCAAATCCTGCTGACGCACTAATTGTGACAATATCACCTTGAGTACCTTTAAATGTGTATGCAGGTTCCTGATTACGATTGAGATACCCGGTAATGGTTTGGTAGAAGTCAATGGTTGTACCGATCGCGGCAGGAACTGTATAAGCACCTTCGAGCAAAGTTAGGCGGAAGTTACCCTGTGCGCTGGCCGCATAACCGCGTAGAACAAGGTAATAGTCACCATTTTGAGGAAGGGTGAAGCTGTTGATTAAGGGGTTCTGGTTACCTGCACTATCATCGTCCTCAATAAGTGCCAAGTTATCGCGACCATAAAGCTGTAACAAACTGTCGAAATCCGCATCAATTGCTGCGCTAATAACCTGCCCTGCTACTCCAGTAAAGGTGTAGGTCGCTACCTGATTGCGCCCCAACACGCCACTAACCGTATCCCCATAGGCAATCGTGGTATTGACGGGTGTCGGGCTTGGACCGGCGATTTCGACACGTGTACTGGTCGGTGTAATGGTTAAAGTCGCGGTTGGCGTTTCAGTTAACGTGCTGGTTGCAGATGCAGTTGGCGTGAATGTGTCGGTAGCAGTGGGCGTAGCGGTCGAAGTAGGCGTCGCGCTCGGCGTTGCAGTCGCCGTTGCCGTTTCAGTGACAGTCGGCGTAGCGGTCGGAATATCGGTTGGTGCTTGAGCAATAGGTACAACGTTGACATCGCCCGAAATACTCACCAGGGAAGCGGAAGCCGCCACCCAACCTTTGGCTCCATCAGGGAGAATCACTTGATACCAATTTCCATCCTCACTGATGCCAATAATATCCAATGTGTCATTGGCTTGCAGATTAGTCATTATGGAATACTGTGCTCCCGGTCCACTGCGCGCAGAAATCTCGCGACGCACACTAGCAACCGGTGTGGCAGGCGTCGGCGTGTAGGTGTTCGTTGACGTAGCGGTTTCGGTTGGTTTTGTCGTCGCGCCGGGTGTTGCTGTTGGCACATTACGAGTCGCTTCAAAAGCTTTGGTCATCAGTTCGTTCTGTGCCTCAGCAGTAGAAGTCGCATCCAATTCTGCTTGTAAAGGTGTTGTCACAATGCCAACCCCACTTGTTGGCGAACTTAAGGCAGCCACCGCCCCAAGCGTTTGCGTACTGGCAAGTTGAAAGACTGCGGCTGTTTGTGTAGCACTTGTGGCAGCCGCCGAGTTAGTCGATTGCAACAAAACTAAACCAATACCGAGCAAAATTACAATACCAACGACCCACAAAATCGGGTTGGCATAAATCGGTTTTGCGGGCGCTGTTGGTTCGATTCTGGAAACTGGTTCTCGCCCCTCGATTTGAGTAGGGCCGCTGAGATCCATAGCCGGCGCTGTTGGTGGTGGCGATGGAACCGTGGTAGCCGAAGCCGCTTTATTACGCTGAAGTGGGAAAGTGAAAAGCTGAGTCGGTTTACCTTCAGCACCTGAGACCGCCCCAGCAAAGGCTTGTGAAAATGCCGTTACAGTAGGAAAACGATCTTCGGGCTTTTTTGCTAATGCCCTTTCTATGACCACAGCTACCGATTCGGGAATATCAAGTCGCAGTGACTGAGGTGGTGTCGGCATTTCGTTCAGATGTTTCGTCATCAAACCATATGGGGTTTGCGACTCGAAAGGCATCTTCTTAGTGAGCATTTGATATACGACGACCGCCAGAGCATATTGATCGATGGCATGAGTGGGCGTTTCACCCCGCCATTGTTCGGGAGCCATGTGGGTAGGAGTTCCCATGACCATGCCATCAGCAGTCAATGCATTTTGATTCAACAGCTTAGCGATACCAAAGTCAACCAGATAGGCGCTACCGTGATTATCAAACATGATGTTATTCGATTTGATGTCACGGTGGATCACATTTTTACTATGCGCATAATCCAAAGCGCTGGCAAGCTGTTTCAGTAAATCAACTGCTTCGCCCAGACTGACGTATTCGTTCGCACGTTGTTTCAGGCGTTCGTTTAGTGACCCGCCCGTTAGCAGGCGCATCGCCACAAAATTAATATCGCCCACCGTGCCATAGTCGTATACGGGCACAATATGCGGATGCTCCAACGCAGCGGCGGTTTTAGCTTCCTGATAAAAACGCTTGATATAGTCGTCATTGGTCATCATCTCGTTCGACAAGACCTTGAAGGCGACTTCGCGCTCAAGAATGCGTTGATAGGCACGGTAAACTGCACCCATACCGCCGCTGCCATACAGCTCGCGTAACTCATACTGGCCGATTGTTTGACCAGAAAGACTTTGTACGCTCATAATTTAAACCAATCTGATGAACATAATTTCATTTTATAGTGTAGCTATCAAACGGATATTCACAAAACCGAATTGCAGCGTGATTTTAGGGTTGTAATAAGTCATACAGGCAAATTTAGGCGAGTGCAAGTGAAAAGCGATGTATTTATAGATATTTTAACAATGTAATATTGGTTTGAACTACCAAACGTTTATAAAATTTAACCATATATAGATGCACACATTTTTATTAAACAGTATAATCCGCACTATCAGAAATGTTTTGACAAATCACAGACAGACCGTTCAGCAATCATGTATTGGGGGAAATATGTCGCGCAAGAAATGGTCATTACAAATTTCCACATCCTTACTCGTTGTTTCGCTCCTATTTATTAGTTTGTTAAGTGTACCAACACTCGTTTTTTCGCAAAATAATCCAACTGCAACTTTCGTTGGTGGCATCGTTCAATCAGCAGAAAAAGCCTGTCAGAACATCCAACGGGGTGAGCTGTGCTTGGGCAGTAAGCCAGTTAGCGTAACGAATGCGGACGGTACCGAAGCTGCACTCGACGCTCCGGGTGATGTCGTAACATTGAACACTGTGACAACCGTCACGTCACAACCAGCTGAGCAAAAGTCCAACAATTGGGGAATAACCTATTTGCGTGTGGGCGCCGGATTACCGATCGACAGCGATTCGGCTGTCACAATCGTGGCGCTAGGAGATACGACCCTGACTAATTCAGCGGTAGCGGCAGACAGCGTTACTGTTTGTGTTGGCAAGAATTTAAATACTACGCTTGTGAATGTTTTTAGTGGCCCGGGTATTGACCGACCGATTATCGGCGCACTGGCAGAACTTGAAAAAGTGCGTGTCAACGGGCGCAATGCAGCGGGTGATTTTTTCCGTATACAGCGTGGTGGTTCGCTCGGTTGGATATCTACTGAAAACATGGCCATAGACTGCGAAGCCAGCAAATTATCGGTCGGTGAGGAAAGCGATGTCAGCGTCCTGTATATCGAGCCAATGCAGGCCTTTACATTAAAAACTGCTGCCCAATCCAGCGTTGCAGATGCGCCTAACGGACTGTTCCTCCAATCTCCGTTGGGTGAAACGGCTCATTTATTGATTAACAGTGCCCAAATTGATTTATCCGGTGCCGTTTATATAACCGCCGTAGCCGGTGGCGACCTCAGTGTGCGCAGCTTGCAAGGTACTCTCAAAATATCAGCAGGAGGAAATAGCACTCGCGTTTTAGCTGGCTTTTCATCCCAAATCCCGTTGACGGACTTAGCCGCCAGTGGCACACCTTCTGATCCAGAACCTGTGGGCGATATAGGCAATCAACTCGATTTACTTAACAGCCTTATATACGGCCAATCCTACAATGGCGCGGGCAGCACGGTTTCAGGATTCTCAATTCTGAGCAGTCCTGATCCGGTGGCAGTGGATGGCTTAGTACATGTGAACTTGCGTTATTCGGGTGACGCTGCAACCTGCCCTGCCGTCGAACGACCATTGCTTGATATTGTCTTTGCAGTCGATGCATCAACTACGATGGCTGGTTCCAAACTGGATTCTACACGGGCTGCCATCGGTCGGTTTGTCGCGGGTATGAACCCTGACACTGACCAAGTAGGCATGATAGCCTTCGGCGGTCAAGCAACGACACTCAGCCCATTGACAGTAGGCCTGAGCGCAGCCGTAAATAAATTACAGGATATCAAAACTGAAGATGCGCGGGCGATTGACATTGGCCTAGCTGCGGCTTATAGCACACTGAAAAGTGGACGTGCGAAGGCTGCGACACGTGTAATTATTCTGGTGACTGATGGTACTAGTGATCCAACTCTGGCAAGCCAAGTTGCGGCAACGATAAAAAACGCAGGGATTCGCATCATAACCGTTGGCATTGGTGATCAAGTAGATACGAACTTACTCAGTAAATTAGCAACAGAAAACGACGCAATGGTCGCCAATAGCGCCATAAATGTCTCGGATGTCCTTGATTCGAGTCTATTAAAACTGACGCAACCGCTTGCTGCACGTGATCTCAAAGTCGATTTCAAGTTTGACACTAAACAGTTCGCAGTGGTTGAAGATTTGTTGGCTGCTTCCGATGGTGTACTAAAAGGTGACACTATTCAATGGAGCATACCGTCCGTATGGAATACACAAACTGTTGATTTCACAAGCGTATTGAAGACTCTAAAGGCCGGAGAGACTTCATTAGGCACAGCAAACGTATCGTATTCGGCTTGCGACACAGGCAGCACAGCCCAATCCGGCACGATTATTGCCCCCGCGGTGTCGGTTGTGGCAAAGGCAAATGCGGCAGAGGCTGTAACGAGCAACGCTGGCATATTGCTGGATACGGTTTCGGGCAAAGGAATATTAGCACCCTTTAACCAACAGGCTTGGGCACTGAAAACATCGAGCACACAAACCATTTCAGTGACAACAAGCGGTACACAAGCACCACTCGCAGTATTGTTGGGGGGACCGGGTGGAACAGTGATCGAGCCTCTTTACACGCTACCAAGTTCTGAAAATGGTCAGGGTGACTTGAGTGTCTTCTTCGTGCCCAAGGGTGGTATCAGTTGGTTGTACCTGCGAAGTGACAGCCCCAATGCTTCAGGAAGCTATGACTTAAGAATAAGCGGTGCAGCGGAAGCTGCCACTCAATCCTTAGTAGCAGATGGCGATTTGGTAAAGGATGACAAACCAGCGAGTGAGGGCCAAATCTACAGTGTCGAAGGCAAAGCGGGTGATACGCTAACATTCCGTTACACTGCACAGGGAAATGCACCGCTGGACTCTCCGCTACGCCTTTTCAGCCTTGATGGGCATCTCGCTGATGATATATTCAACCAATATGATGCTGGTACAAACCAATGGATCAGCTTGCAAACCTTACAAGGTTCTGGCCCATATCGTGTTCTGGTTCGCAGTACAGTGCCCTACAGTTTGGGCGTAGATAGTGGTGATACACTGACCAATACCCGCGGTGCAATTGCCCTTGGAGAAACACGGAATACAGATGCCAAGAATTCCAAACCGGCCGTGTTCAGTTATGATCTGACTGTGCCAGACGATAAGGTCGTCAGCATTGTCCTCTCCGGTGCGGCTAAACAATCCATTGTGCGTGATGCTGACAATAAAGTCGTTGCTCTCAATGATTTGTTATCCGTGAATGATTTTAAAGTCAATTTCTATAATCTCACTAAGGGGTCCTATAACGTCCTCATTCCAGTCAAAGGTGCGTTTCGCATCTCGGTGCAAGAAGGCGATGTGACCCGGTTGCTAAAAGGCGCATTGTCCATCGGGCAAACCCGTACACAATCATTGGCTGCAAATGAAAAGTTTGCAGCTTACAACATCGTTGAAGGATTGGGCAAACCATTAGTCGAAGGTAATTTGGTCACGGTTACGGTAGATGCCAAAAATGTCACTAAAGACAATGTGTATATCGAAAGTTTTGACGGTGTACGCTCGGTGTTAACTGTCGATCCAATTAATGATGTCGTGGATCGACGGACGAAGCGCGTAATCAGCGTACATGAACTCAAAGGGGTTGGGCCTTACCGCGTCATCGTTACCAATATCACCAATTTTGTTGTCCGGCTGGATAAGGGCGACTTGTTAACCAATAACAAGGGCAGCATCGTGGTCGGGCAAACGCTGCGTGATAGCAGTCGCGCACCACAATATTTAATCTATACCCTATCGCCAGAACTGGGTAAACAATTGGTTGAAGGCGATATTGTAACCATCAACTTCCTTAATCAAGCCAATACGGACAAACCATTCTTTAATCCTTTTGTGCGCGACGGAAAAGAAAACGCCATTTCGTCGCAAGTGGTTTATCAAGACAAAGATGCCCGCCAATTTATTGGTGTGTATCAATTGACCGGTGCACCACCCTACCAAATCGTTATTCCTAATATTGGCGCTTACGTACTCACGGCACAGATTGGCAATAAACTCGACCTAAATCTTGGTGCAGTTGAACTCGATAAACTTTCAAACGCCGCAACCAGTGGCCCACAATTGGTTCATTACAGCCTTGATGCCAAAGAAGGCCAGACGATCACAACCAAGTTGGGACTGACGCAGCGTGGGGCGAACTTCTCTCCGATTACGGTGGTGGATGCTGATGGAAAAACGCTGGCAATAAAGCGCATCGTGTATGATGGCAATTACAATCAAGTTTACATTTTGAAAGGAAAAGCCCCTTACAGCTTGTCCTTCCAAATGGATGGTGTATACCAACTTTCAATCACTGAGGGTGATAAGCTCACACTCGATAAGGGCAATTTCTTTATCGGTGACGCCGAAGTGGATGAAGTCAAATCGCAGCTCGGGGTTCAGATTGTCACCTACCAACTGGATCTCAAAGCTGGTGAAACCATCACTACACAGCTTTATAACGAGTTCTACTATCTTTATGATCTCTTCGATCCGAATGGTAATTTGATCCAGCCCGACGCTGATTGGTATTCGCGAGATGCCAGCCGGCAGTTGAACCATCAAGCAAAATATACCGTCCGTGATGCAGGCATATATGAACTGGCATTCCCGATGGCGGGTAAATATACCATGCGTGTCACCGCGGGTGACCAGCTAACGGTTGTCAAAGGCAACATATTCTTTAACATCCAAGAAACAGATCGTTTGCCGAATGATAAGCGCTATGCCAAATACATGATCAATAGCGACGAGGGGCAAACACTGAGCCTCGAATATATTGGTCAGGCAAACTCCATCACACTCACAGATGCTGATGGTAATACGGTGTATCCAGGATTGTCGACTACACTAGCTCCCTATAACTTGACCTTGTATGAAATGCAAGGCAAAGCTCCTTATACCCTCACGCTTGAACCAAGTGGGACATACAAACTTCGCATTAGTGACAAAGACGCGCTCAATGTCGATGGCAAATTACCATTCGATCAAGAAATAAGCAATACACCTGTGTCAGAGGGTGCACCTGCGAACGCGCCCAAATATCCGAAGCGGTTTCGTTATGATATTGATGCACAACCCGGTGACCAAATCACGCTTCAATTGGCAGAACCCAAAACCAGTTTTGAGTACGGATTACACGTTTACGATGCTAATATGAGTGACATCCTGCCTAACGCAACCAGCTACGATTCGGGCAAACGGCTGTACTCATTGTCATATACCTTAACAGGAAGTGCACCCTATCAGCTGTGGTTTGATATTACCGACGCATTTAAGATTACACTCAATCACGGTGATCTTCTCACAGCCAACATGGGTGATCTGGCAGACGGTGAAGAAATCGATCAGCAACTTGATAAACCAGCTGTCGTAGCCAGTTATAATGTATCGGGTAAAGAAGGCGATCTTGTCAGTATTGCTCTAAACCGGACAGGTGATCCCGTATTCAACAATGCCGAAAATCAACCTGTATCATTTCTGGCGCAAAACATAACTAGCCAGAGCAGCGTCTATGTATTCCAGCTTCAAGGTGCGGGGCCATACACGCTGCGTTTCCGTCCTAATCAACGGTATAAATTATCGCTGACGCGTGGAAACAGCCTCATTGTTGATCAGGGTGTGCTACCTATAAACGCTGCAACTGATCTCGCTAATCCCGACTTCAAACCGGTCGAGACTTCGGGCAAACTGGAAGCCCCAGCCCGCGTTACAACTTACACTATTGACAGTCACACAGAAGGAGAAGTCATTACTGTGCGACTTCAAGCGCGTGGCAGTTCACTCTCACCGATTGTCGTAAACGGTGATGGCGACTTTCTAGATCCTCAAACGAGCTTCTTCGAAAATGACTCCATACTTGCCGTTTATCAGTTAAGCGGGCGAGCGCCTTACCAACTTGCTTTCGATGCGCCAAATCCTTATAAAATAAGCATTGACGAGGGTAATACCCTGCTGGTCGATGCAGGTACGCTCCCGACTGGTGTTCTCGAAGAACCCTATACCAATGAACTGCCCAAAACAGCACGATTTGTAACGCATACACTAGATGTTGCACCCGGCCAACTCATCACCTTGCAGGTTGAAAATAGTCGTAAGGTCGTGCCCATAGTTTTGCGTGATGGCAAAGGGGAACCGATTGAACCCGCCTTGCAAGATTTCCAAGGAGGTTCCAACAATGTCAATATTTACATCCTGTCGGGTTCAGGGCCATACACAGCGACCTTCCCCATAACAGGTAAATATACGGCAAGCGTCGCCGCACTTAATTTGCTACGGGTCGACAAAGGGATCATCCCATTTGGCACACCGGTTGAAGATCAATTAGTTGATCCCGGACGTGTCGCCACTTATCTTGTAGATGGCAAGCGAGATGAGCTTGTCACTGTTCAGCTTCAGGCCGGAAGTAAGCCGGTTGATGGTGAATTCCGTGACGCCAATGGCAAGCTTTGGCTGCCAGAATATCAGGCAGTACAAAATAACACCCAATTTAACGTGTATCGCCTTGGTGGCCCCGGCCCTTATGACATCACTTTCGGTGGTGGTCAAAAATACACAATTGCTGTCAATGATGGTAATGGATTGCGTGCTGACCTCGGCAATATCCCAATAGGCGAAAAAGTGAGCAACACACTGCCTGCGCCTGCCCAAACAGCTATTTATTCACTTGACCGCAAACCGGGGGATCTCATTAGCGTAGCATTGCAGGTCGGTGGGCAGCCCGCGAATAGCAACCTGTATAACGGGGATGGTGTACTGCTTGTACCGACGGATATTGTCAGGAAGAGTAATACATTCTACGCAGTTTATTCATTAGCCGGAACTGCTCCTTACCGGTTGGAGTTCACAGCACTGCGCCAATACAATATAACCTTGTCAGAAGGCAATGTACTGCGCGCTGACCTAGGTGCAGTCACGTTGGGCGAGAAAATATCAAAGACGCTGCCCGCACCTGCACAAACGGCAATTTACTCAATCGATGTGCAATCTGGTCAATATCTGAGTGTACAGTTACAAGCTGGTGGACAACCCGCTGACAGTACACTTTTCGATGCCGCTGGAAAGGTGCTTGAACCAGATGCCAAACTGGATAAATTGAACTCAACCATCAAGATTTACACACTTTCAAGCGATGGGCCTTATCGTCTTGAGTTAAACAGCGATAAACAATATAACCTGACAGTATCGCCGGGTAATGTGCTACGGGCTGATCAAGGTGTGATTCGTTTTGGCAACACGGCTACCGCGACACTTAAGCAACCAGCTCAAGCTGCCATCTACACTATTGACGCCCAACCAGATGCTGTTATCAGTATCCAACTGCAAGACAATAATCGCCCGACTGATAGCGAACTGCACGACGCGGATGGCAATCTTATTGTGCCGTGGGGACAGGTTAAAACCAGTAGCGCTGCTTACAATGTTTATAAGCTGACCGGAAAGGCTCCTTACAAGATCACATTTTTACCCACTGGGCGTTATACACTGGTACTTCGCGAAGACAATTTCTTTTTAGCCCAATTAGGCACGATACCATTCGGCCAAAAAGTAACTAACCGGCTGCCAGTCCCAGCCACAACCGCGTCTTATACTATCAACACCGAATCGGATCAAGTCATCAGTGTTCAAATTGTCAATAAAAGTGCGCGCGTATTTATCAAAGCCAAATTAGTGAACTCGGATGGCGAGGAAATCAAACCACAGGCCGAAGTTTATGATGGTACCAATACATCAACAACCGTCTACCTTTTGACAGGATCTGCCCCTTATACTTTCCAGTTTGAGGTCACTGGGCAGTATGATATTACTTTCAGTCGTGGCGATGTTACCGATCCGAATTTTGTACCTATAGGACCACAGAGCGTACCGCAAACACCGTAACAAAAAGTAGAAATCTCACGACAATCCAGAGATTAGGGCAACGGACAATAACAGAATGAAATACCCCGCAACTTTCAGCGGGGTATTTCATCTGTACCAGAATCCATCCTTCGAAAAGCTGACAATCAATAGCGTGCTAAAAAACTCTGGATAATAGCGATTAACGCCTGCGGACGATGCCAAGGAATATCATGTATGGTATCCGCCATCCATACAACTTCAAACTGTTTAAGACCGACTTTTGCTGCCTTTACATAATCTTCGACATGTGGATCGGGTAATTCCCCTACTCCGATTCCCAAAATTGCCAAAACGGGCGACTCAATTCGTGAAAAGTAATCCACTGAACGAAAATCCCATAAAGCCTGCGCGATTTGCATATGTTGTGCCAACTTAAGATGTGGCTGCACATCGTCGGGATTGGTCGTATCGTAGATAGAAATTACGAGCGGTTCGAGTTCGGGTCGATACGCTGTCCCCAACCAATCTTCGCGGATCATACGTTTGACGTCGAGTATCGGCCAATTGAAATGCTGTGGTGGCGCCATTTCGTCAACTGACTTGAAGAAATCTGTAACCGGACGCAGACCACCATCAATTAGAATAGCTTTTAGCACCTTCTGAGGACGTGTGGCGCAGTAATACAGAGTGGTAAATGCCCCCCACGAGTGCCCTGCAAGAACAAAAGGCGTGTCCGCGATTCCAAGTGCTGCGAGCAGACTATCCAAATCAGATGCGATACTTTCAAAATCGTAGCCCATAGCAGGCTTATCCGATAATCCGTGACCACGTTGATCAAATGCAATGACATGATAATCTGCCGCTAATTCCGGAGCGATAAGATCAAACATATGGCTGCTCGATGCTAAACCGTGCACCAGAATGAGAGGAGTCTTCGCTAAAGTACCCCACTGATATACATTGAAAAACATACCACCAGCCTTTACAAGTTGGTTTTGAAACTCAACCATTATGTTGTCCTCATATCTCTATCAATCTATTTGCCACATTATTGTTGCATTCTACCGTTGGCTGTGTTACTTTAATAGCATGATGGCTACAGAAAAAGTGTCGTTTTTGGATTTTCAAATGGCTTGTTGTTGCATGATAATGCAATACGATCATTTGATTCCCGAACGGTAGCGCTGAAGCCAGCTTGTAAACACGCTGATGATAAAGAGCTAACCGTTGTGGTTGGCTCTTTTTGTTTGGTTCAGGAGGGCACAATGGCAGATTGTTGTAGTGGCTGTAAGCACAGGAACCTATCTAACTCGAATTGTTATCGAACGTTCAAAGGATAAAGGAAAGACAATATGACTTCACATAAACTCCGTACTATAGCAACCCTTTTCACCCTCATACTTCTCGCATTCGCTTTTTCGATTGCGCCTGTTGTGCAAGCGGCAGGCAGCACCTTAACATGGTCATTGGAAGGTATCAACGACCTCAATTCACTTGATCCGGCGAAAGCAACTGATGCGCCGGTCAATACCGTTCTTAGTCTGATCTATGGCGGACTCGTGCGTTTGGACGGTGATCTCCATGTCGCGCCAGACTTAGCCGAAAGTTGGACAATTTCCGATGACAATCTGACTTACACGTTCAAACTGCGCGCCGAGGCTAAGTTCTCAGATGGATCACCCATTACAGCCGAAGATGTCGTGTGGTCAATTGCGCGGGCAGTTGCTCCCGGCGGCAGTGGTGACGGTTTGTTCCGCCTGGGTAATATTGCTGGTGCAGCGGAATACAACAGCGGCTCAGCCAAAGATTTAAGCGGTATAAAGGCTGTAGATGCTCAAACAGTGGAAATCAACGTTGTCCAACCGACCGCATTTTTCCTTGATCAATTGACCTACACCCTCGCCAAAGTACTTTCCAAGAAAGCAGCGGATGCTGATCCGAATTGGGCGGAAAAACCAGTATCTAGCGGTGCTTTCAGCATCCAGGAATGGAATCATAATCAAAATATCGTTCTGGTTCCGAATACCAATTACTGGCAACCAGCGACCAATATCGCTACGCTGACACTGCCGTTTTTCCAAGACAGTGAAACCGCCTTCCAGCTTTACCGTACAGGTGGGCTCGATATCATGGGCAGCCAACAAAATGGCGTGCCTTCATCTCATGTAGCCGAAGTCGCTAACGATCCCGATTTCCGTCAGACAGCTTCATTCGCGGTGCGCTATGTGGCTTTCAATAACAAGCTTGCGCCATTCGATAACGTGAAAGTGCGACAGGCATTGGCGCTAGCAGTCGACAAAAAAACCCTAGCAGAACAGGTTTTGGCGGGAACAGTCGATCCCACTGACCGCATCCTACCCGCTGGCTTCCCCGGTTCAGAACTGGCGATTAAGGGCTTAAGCTTTGACGCTGATGCGGCCAAAGCAGCATTGGCCGAGGCAGGGATCAAACCCGAAGACCTGAAGTTCAAACTCACCTATGGGGTAGAAGGTGATAATGAACGTGTCGTGACTGTACTGCAATCGTTCTGGAAAGAAAACTTAGGTGTTGATGTGACGCTCGAACCGCTGGAATTATCCACCTTTAGCGCCCGTTTGGATGAAACCTATAAGACTCCTGAATCCGGTTTGCAGGCCTACTACAGTATCTGGGGGGCAGACTATCCCGATCCTCAAAACTTCATTTCTCAGCAGTTGCACACTGATGTGGGCAACAACAACAGCCACTACTCCAACGCCGAATTTGACAAATTGGTTGATCAAGCCGATGTGCTAAATGGCGACCTGAATGCCCGCCTCGATCTCTACAACAAGGCGGAACAGCTTGCTGTAACTGAAGTCGGTTGGCTACCACTTTACAGTCCCAAGTTGAACGTGCTTGTTAAACCTTACGTGAAAGGTATTGTCTTTAATGGCCAAGGACTCATTATCCCCGATTACGGTGCATTAGAAGGTAAGACTTCCTGACGTTTGCGTAGTAACTGAAAGTCTTTAAGGGGCATACATGGGTATGCCCCTTCTCTACCCAAAATTGCCTCTTATAAGAATCCAAGAACCAACTCAAATCAATCACAAATATGGATATAATCAGCCTTTTTAGTATGGGCTTCACTAGAAACTAACAACCCTATGGTCAAGTTGATTTTAAAGCGGATTATAAGTCTGCCATTTGTGATACTGAGCATCACCTTCATTACATTTATCGTGGGCTATCTCGCACCGGGTGACCCTATCTTAAACATGATGGGACAACGACATGACGTTAACATCTATAATCAACTTCGCCATGTTTATGGATTGGATTTGCCCTGGTATGAGCAGTATCTCAATTACCTTACCCAATTAATGCAAGGGAATTTAGGTTTGTCATTCCGCTTTCAGGGACGTCCCGTATGGGATTTGATTGGCAGCGGAGCAGCAGTCTCATTGTCGTTAGGCATGGCAGCCCTAATCACCAGCCTCGTAATTGGTATTCCAGTGGGTATCGTTGCGGCACTTCGACAAAACTCCATATTTGACCGCAGTAGTATGGGCACAATGTTGGCACTCTATTCCATTCCCAGTTTTGTATTGATCCCAGTGCTACAATGGGTGAACTACCAGTTGTATGTCCATTATCTCCCTTCTCTGCCCGTTGCCGGATGGGGCGGTATCCAATATTGGATCTTACCGGTGATCGTACTAGCGGCAGCGAATATCGGTTATCTGGCTCGTCTTACGCGTTCGAGCATGCTCGATGTGTTGCGACAGGATTATATTCGTACTGCTTATGCCAAGGGTTTGTCTCAGCCTCGGATACGGTGGGCACATGCATTTCGTAATGCGATGCTGCCAATTGTGACGGTAGTTGGGCCATCAGTGGCTTTCCTGGTAACCGGCGCATTCGTGGTCGAAAACTTATTCGCTATTCCCGGGATCGGTTTCGTGTCCATCCAAGCCATTTCGCAACGGGATTATCCTGTGATTCAAGGAACAACGGTGATTCTGGCGGTAGCAGTGGTCATCATGAATTTAATAACCGATATTCTATATGTCGTGCTTGATCCGCGTGTCAGCGTGGGGGCATAATCATTATGGATACACCGGCTAACATCAACACCAATCAGTCAATTGCATCGCTTCAAGCCACACCTCAAAGTTTATTCGCCGGGTATTGGCAACGATTGATAACTAACAAATTGGCTGTTGTCAGCCTGATCGTGCTGATTTTGATGCTAACCACTGCTGTTTTTGGTCCCATGCTTTATCCCCAAAGTGCCATAAAGCCAGATTACGCGGCCATTAATTCTCAACCATCAGCAAAACATTGGTTAGGGGCTGATAATCTAGGTCGCGACACGTTAGCGCGTTTGATCGTCGGGCTGCGGGTATCGTTACTGGTAGCAGCTTATGTCGAAGCCCTGAATATTGGTTTAGGCGTAACATTCGGACTGCTAGCCGGATATTTTGGCGGCATTATTGATGTGGTAGTAACACGATTGGCAGACATTCTATTCGCTTTTCCAGGCTTACTACTGGCGATTTTGGTGGCTGCAACTTTCGGTGAGGCAGTCACAGAGAAATTCGGGGGTATTGGACGGCTCTTACTGGTCGCCGGATCGCTGAGTTTAGTGAGTTGGCCGCTCATGGCACGCTATGTGCGCGGGCAGACATTGGTGCTACGCGAACAAGATTTTGTAACTGCGGCGCGTTCATTAGGCGCAGGCCATTTTCACATGATTACGCGGCACATTCTTCCAAATGTGGTGGGGCTAATTATCATTAGCAGTACACTGGATGTCGCTAGTGTCGTGGTAAATGAAGCGGTACTCAGTTTACTTGGATTAGGCATTCAGCCACCTGATCCAAGTATTGGTAAAATGATAAACGATTCGATGCCTTTTCTAGAAGCCAGCCCCTTGCAAGTATTCTTTCCCAGCGCTGTGTTGATGTTGATTGTGCTTACCGTGTCATTTCTCGGTGACGGATTGCGCGACGCATTCGATCCACAAAGTTTACGTTGATCCCGTATTCCACGACTTTATTGACGCATTATTGCATACCTGATCCGACCGGCAACCTTATTGCCGCCGTCGCCACGCGCTACTTAGGGCTAGTGTCTCAAAATCTGAAGTTCAGATATTTACATTCGTACTAAGACTCTACAAACTTATGGAGATTACTTGACATTCGTTAATTTCCAGCTTAATATCGATTATCAATAATCAATTTATTCAAGTAGTATTTTTAGGTACACGTCTGAAAATCGAATGCACTCACGAAGCACTAAAGTCACTTCACTCTCTGACCAGATTTACGAATATCTCCGCACTGCAATAATTTGTGATGAATTGAAATCGGGTGAAAAACTGGTTGAACTCGACATTGCAGCACAAATGGGCACAAGTCAGGGACCTGTAAGAGAGGCTCTGCAGCGTCTTGAGCATGATGGTTTAGTCGAGCGTCAAGCACGCAGCGCCACCTTTGTCACCCATATTTCACCAGATGAAATGCATGAGTTATTTTCGATCCGCAGCATGATTGAAGGTTTCGCAATCCATCGTACTGCAAAAGGGATTACGGATGCACAATGCGTGGAACTCGATGATTTGATTCAGCAGATGGCGGAAAGTGGACGGCTGAACGAAATCATCCCACTGGCACAATATGATATGCAGTTTCACCGACGTATCATAGAATGGTCAGACAGCGCGGGGCTGCTGCTGGCATGGACACCACTTTCGAGCCAGATTCAGCGATTTATCGTTCAATCTCATCCACTTCACTATCCCGATTTTGTTGAAGTAGGAACACGTCATCAACCCATTGTCGATGCACTACGAAAACATGATAGTGAAGGTGCTGTTCGCACTGTTCAAGATCACATCATGCTTATTTGGTCACGTATTAATCCCTAGCCGATTTTAGGCTGTTTTTGTTTTTGAAATTGAAAGGAGATAAGATCAATACAAATTATTATTAACTGCTTAAGTGTTGAGCTAATGGCTCAACGTTTCGTCCGCTGAATATTAGGAGAGGAGTCGCCCAATACTGTAGCGCGTCCATTTGTCCAATGGCAGTAAGACATTGTGGAAACAGCGGACAATGGTCAATGAATCCGAAGTGGTCATTGCCAGTAATTAATTCAGGAGAATAAACTTATGTCAAAGAAGAAACTCAGCCGACGTGACTTTTTGCGCATTTCGGCTAACGCAGGCGCTGCGTTACTAGCGGCCCAGTCGGGAATGGCGTTCGCACAGGACGCTACCGCGACCCCAGCTCCCACCGCTACGCCTGCTCCACTGCCTTCAGGGGCAGCCGGAAAACTCACTGTTATTCAGAAAACAGAATATTTTGCACAAGCACAACAACTTATCCATGATGACATTGTTAAATTTGCCGCTGACAAGGGTGTTGAACTCGATCTGTCTACAGCTAATCCGGAAATCTTTGGAGATTTTACGGCAAAGATGCTGGCAGCTGTACAAGCCGGAAATCCACCCGATTTGGGCTACCACACACTAAGTATTCCGCAAATGTACGCGTTAGACATCGTCGAAGATGTTTCCGACGTGGTCGAACAAGCCATCAGTAAGTATGGTGCTGTCACACCTGTTATCGCGGAATTCAATGCCAAAATTGACGGCAAGTGGTGGGGTGTGCCGTTTAGCTCAAATGCTGGTGCATGGTACGCGCGTAAAGATGTATTTGAGGCGGCAGGCATTGATATAAATACCGTCGATACGTGGGACAAACGACGCGACGCAGCACTGGCAGTTTCCAACGCCGACAAGAAGATGTGGGGATGGGGAATGACTATCAACCGCAGTGGTGACGGTCATGGCCTTATTCTGGGTGTGATTCAAAGTCATGGTGGCAGCTTTACTGATGAAACCGGCATGAAAGTGACTTTTAACTCGCCGGAGACAATTGCCGGGGTTCAATGGCTAGCCGATACCTATGGTAGTGAGAAATACAAGCCGATGCTGCCACCGGGTGTCGAAAGTTGGACAGACACCAGCAATAATGAAGCTTATCTCGCCGGAACGGTTGCGATGACGCTTAACCAACCGAGTGTTTACGCCAAAGCGAAGAACGACAAAAATCCAGTATTTGAACAGACAGCCGTTATTCACACGCCCAAGACACTAGATGGCCGTCTACTTGAAGCTGGTAACATCTTCTGGTTCACTATCTTCAAGGGAGCCAAGAATATTGATCTGGCGAAGGAATTGATCCTTAACATGATTGATCCGGCTAACTTCGTACCCATTGCCAAGCTCGGGGGTGGGCTCAATATGCCTACCTACGCCAATCAATGGACAGATGAAATTCTAGCAGTCGACCCCAACTTTGCTATTTTCAAAGACATTTTACAGAATCCAGCAACTTTCTACGGACGCTCACATCCAGCCAAGCCAAGTGCGCTGATCGATGCCATTGATGCAGCAGGCATTACCAGCCAAATGATGGCGAACATCCTTAATGGCTCGATGAAAGTTGAGGATGCGGTCAAGGACGCCCACGATAAGATTGTCCAAATCTTTGAAGAAGGCGGCGTGCCTCAGTCCTAATACTGTGGTCAATTAGAGAGAGCGCGATATACCGCTCTCTCTGCTTTTGTGTTCCATAGGCTTGTCCCAAGCCTATGACATGAAATGCGTGGCCGTATTCCGAATGAAAGGGATAACAATGAATAAACAAATCGGGCTGAAAACAGCGCCGACGTTGTCAAAATCCGCTAAAGACAAGCGTCCTCGAAACATTGATATACTTCTCGGACGTGATTGGCGTGTCGCCATTCCGTTTGTACTGCCTATTATTTTGATTATGGGCGGTCTTATTTTATGGCCGTTCATAAATGCGATTATTCTAAGTACCACTGTCCGTTCCCTGGTCACACGTACCGAGCAATATGTTGGTTTAGCCAATTACGCGCGTCTGATACACGACGCGGATTTTATTAGTGCGGTTCAAAATACTATTGTTTTCACATTGGGTTCGGTGGCTGTCAAATGTGTTGTTGGTATGGCGGTTGCACTACTGTTAAACAGCCACTTGCCCTTTCGCAGCATATTAACCAGCCTAATGCTGCTCCCCTGGATTGTACCAGAAGTGGTTACGGCTTTAACGTGGCGCAGCATTTACGACCCTATTTTTGGCGGGTTAAACCCCATTTTGATGCAGCTTCATCTCATCAATCATCCCGTAGCCTGGTTAGCCGAACCGGGCTTAGCCATGCCTAGTGTGATTGCCGTCAATGTTTGGAAAGGTATCCCATTTTATACGATTCTTTTATTGGCTGGCCTCAAAGCGATTGACCACGAGCAATATGAGGCAGCAGAGGTCGATGGAGCGAGCATTATTCAGCGATTCCGACACATCACTCTACCGGGATTGCGTTACGTGATCCTAGTTACAGTGCTGCTCTCGTTTATATCGACTTTTAATACATTCGGTTTAATTTATCTAATGACCGGTGGTGGACCAGGTGGGGCGACCCGTGTCTTCTCTATCCTTGCCTATGAGAAAGCGATTACCGGATTGCGCTTTGGGCCCGGGATCGCAACGGCCCTTAGCATGGCACCTTTTATGGCGCTACTGATTTTTGTCCTGGCACGTTTTATGCGTCCCGAACAACATATCAAAGTCAACAGCAAAGAAAGTTTTATCGACCTTTTATCCAAGCTTATTGGGCGTGGATTAGGTCTTTTGCTTGATCTAGTCTTTTTGCCTTTTGAATGGTTGTTGACATTTCTTGGCAGACTCGCCAAGCTGATTATCCCCGCCGATAAAACTGGGGAGCATCGATTGAAGCGTGCCCAACGCGAACGCGCCGGAAGCGGAATTCGGCTCATTTTATTGCTGCCGATGCTGCTGTTCGTTTTATTTCCCTTTTACTGGATTGTTATAACTTCCTTTAAGACCGATCTGCAAATTCAGCAGTTTAGTTCCATCTTTTGGCCTTCTCCCTGGACGACAGGACAATACCATTCATTGTTGGTCGATACATCTTTTACTCTGTGGTTCCGTAACACGGTTATTGTGGCAACCATTAGTACAGCCATCTCCGTCATCGTGGCAGCACTTGCAGCCTATGCGCTGGCTCGACTCAAGTTTTTGGGTTCAGGCTTACTCACGACATTGTTACTGATAACCTACTTACTTCCCAGTTCACTGCTGTTTATCCCGCTGTATCGTATTCTGACCGATATGGGCATCATCAATACCTATGCGGCGCTAATTCTCACTTATCCAACTTTCTTGATGCCGTTCGCAACATGGGTCATGATGGGCTACTTCCGCTCGATTCCAGTAGAGTTAGAAGAAGCCGCGATGATTGATGGGGCCAATCGACTAGTTGCTTTCTGGCGGATTACATTACCTCTGGCTGCACCTGCTCTGCTCTCGGTGACGTTGTTTGCCTTCACTAACGCGTGGAATGAATTCCTATTCGCGTTCGTGTTCATCACTAGTGATAACCTCAAAACGCTTCCTGTCGGTCTGCAATTACTGGTGTTTGGCGATATCTATCCCTGGGGGAAATTGATGGCCGCGTCACTTCTTATGGCAGTTCCAGTGGTGATTGTTTACACTTTCGCACAGCGCTATCTAGTGGGCGGCCTAACAGCAGGTAGCATAAAAGGGTGATTGATAGGCAGTGTGTAGAAGTTTTTCACTTCTTGAATAGAATAGTCATGGGTAATGACTATGAGAAGGTCATTCTTTAGCTTTTTAGGGAGGACGATTTGCATCCTCCCCCCATTCATTTTCATAATAGACCAAATGAAATTATGCGCGTCCCCATTTCTTAAAGGCTTCATCAAAAGACATACCCCGCGCAAAATCCTCGCGCATCCCTTGTTCGCGCGCTTCCATGTCTTCGACTTTAACCAGTGCTTCCATTGCTATCTTTTGCGGAACCACGATTACACCGTCTGCCTCACCTACAATCCAATCACCGGGGCTAACTTTCACGCGGCTCGTTAAGGTTCCTGGCATCCCAATGGTCGTATTTAGCGCGGTCATCCGCCAACGAGCAGACGATTCGATAGGTGAAGTTCCACGAACGCAAGCTGTAAAACCGGGGATAATTTCCAAACCAAGATAATCGCGTATATATGAATCAATGACTATGCCATGCGCCCCACCCTGCTTGAGCGCCCAACTGGTCATTTCACCAAATTTACCCGCGTGTTGTTCACCGCCAGAATCTACCACGACTACACAACCGGGATACAATATAGAGCGCAGTTTTTCGAAATAATTCTCTCCCCAGCCTTCTTCAGCAGTATCGCCTTTAGGAACAGGATAGGCACTACCCATAGCAGTGATCACTTGTCCAGCCATACGCTGCTGTGGAAAAAGTGGTTTTATTCCCAAGTCGAGACACTGATTGCCATATCCCATGGTATCCAACGTATCGTACAAATTAGCGACACGGATTTTTTCCCAGCGGGCTTGGAGCTCTACAACAGATGGTTCTTGTTCAGGCATAGTTACCCCCTTTAATATTATCTTCAATGAATACTAATTCATGGGTGTCTATAAGTCAGTCAAAATAAGTGTCGCCATTCCATAGAAGCGACTTAGCAACTTTTTCGTTGAGCTCTACACCGATGCCGGGGCATTCTGAAACAGCCATCGAACCATTGTCGATAAAGGGTTTGTTGCCCTCGCAGAGATCATTCCACCAAGGAATGTCACGTCCATGAAATTCCAAGAACAAGAAATTAGGAACCGAGGCCATAACATGACAGGCAGCCATCATACCAAGGGGCGAAGATACATTATGAGGGGCAATCGGGATGTAATGTGCGTCCGCAATATCGGCGATGCGTTTACCTTCTGCAATACCACCAGCTTTTGCCAGATCTGGCATAATGACATCAACAGCCTGCTTAGCAAATAATTCAAGGAACTCAAAGCGTGTATATTGGTTTTCACCAGTGCAGATAACGGTGCTGCTTGAACGTCGTACTTGAGCCAGCGCATCAACGTTTTCGGCAGGAACAGGTTCTTCTAACCAGAGAAGTCGCAAAGGTTCAACAGCCTTTGCCAACGTAATGGCGGAAGGCAGATCGAATTGACCATGACAATCAATAGCGAGGTCAACCTCATAACCAATGGCCTCACGGATGCCTTCGATTAAATGGATGACATGGGTCATCTCTTTGGCGCCAACCGTCCAGTTATAGCGGTCAAGTTTACCCGTTCCGGTGCTGTCGACATCAAATTTAACGGCACCAAAACCTTCGGCCACGACTTCACGCGCCTTATCACCATAAGCTCTAGGATCGTTGGATTCACCAGCATGGCAGTCTGCATACAACTGGATATTGTCACGAAACTTGCCACCGATAAGCTTGTAAACAGGCACACCTAGCGCCTTTCCCACAATATCATGCAACGCATTTTCAATGCCGGTTATGGCAAAAATAATGGGCGCATGGGATGAACCCCCATAACGCCCACCACGTCGCAATTTCTCGTAAAGCATGTGGATATTAAAAGGATCCTGGCCGATCAAAAGTGGTTTCATAGCGATGATGGATTCTTTGGTAGCGAAACCAGAATAACCGGGGCCACCAGAATTACATTCGCCTGTGCCTACTATGCCTTCATCAGTATAGACCCGTACAAACGTCCAAACACAACCACCACTATGTTCTTCCTGCCGACCAATTACACAGGCTTGTACATCAGTTATTTTCATAAAAATTCCACTATCTATTATTTTAGGCTGAAAAGCTCACGATTTAGCACGGTATATTCCAAATGAGTATATCGTGTTTTATGGGCTTACGCCGCCTAAAAATACTAAGAGATGAGAAGAAAACTGGAGATAAAGCAGATTTCAGCCTATGAAGCATACGAAATATTTCTTCATAGAGGGCTCATTGAATTTAGGGGTTAGCGCTACTGATTAGTCAGATGGGTTAACAAAAGTCATCAAAATATCAGAGCGTGTAATGATACCAACCAGCCCATCTTCGTACATTACAGGAAGACATCCGATACGTTGAGCAAGCATAGTTTTTGCCGCTTCAATAGCATCCGCATCAGGTGCTATGACAAGCGGCGAAGAAATCATGATCATTCGTGCCGTCAAGTTATTAAGCAGCTCATCATTCCGCCAATATTTACGCGTAATGTAAGGGGAATTCATGGCCAAACGACAATCGCGATCGCTAATGATGCCTACAAGGCGGTTTTCAGTGTTAAGAACAGGGATGTGACGACAACCAAGTTGTTCCATTAAGACCAGTATTTCTCGTAATGTACTGTGTAAACGCACAGTAGCTGGTCGTTCAGTCATGATATCGGATACTTTCATGTCACCTATACTTTTCCACGTATTCAGAGTATCTACCTGTGCAAATGGCTGTAACACGATACGCATATTACTTCTTTGCTGTTGGCACTACGCTTGACTTTATTACCATCCGGAATATATCGGACTCGGTAATCATACCGACCAACCGACCTTCATTATCCACAACAGGTAAACCACTAATTTTATGGTCCAGCATCAGCTTCGCCGCATTGACGGTTTTGTCGTCAACATTAATCGTTATTACATCATGTGACATGATTTTTTCTACAGTATATTGCTCATACAAGTAGTTCATTTCCCAGATGCTCAAGGTCGTCGCATCAGATGGTTTAGCTTCGCGGATATCTCCAATAGTAACAATTCCAATCAGATGATTTTGGTCATCCACTACAGCCAAACGGCGTACTTTCCTGCTTTTCATCACTTCATGTGCGCTGCCGATTGATGATTCAGGCCGGATAATCAGTGCTGGACTGCTCATCCATTCACGTACGGTTGAATTCTCAAGCATGAGTACACCTCTGCGTATGTATGGGCTAGCGACATCATAGCTTTAACATACATTGCAAGAAGATATTTACCTACTACCGAACATAACCTTTTTCGGATGACACTTGTAAAAACTGTTATCACAACATAAAACTCGGCACGCAATGTGGCATTTTGCCGAGATCGCAGGACCAACGGCATTATTGTGAGGTGAAATTGAGAGGCTAGAAATCAACTGAAAGGCGTTCTAATTAATGCGTCAAACAGGGTCGAAAAACACTTTTACTATCGACACAGTTCAGTGTTAAACGGATTTGTTGGGCAGTTGATTCTTAAGTGGAGCAAGATTCGATAAAAATTATCGCAGCAAATGAGTCAACAATTTCAATGCAAACATTCTTTAATAGCAGCGATTGTAAGCGCAATACGACTGCAGGAATAACCTGAGTTCAACATAGATATGCATACAGGTTGCTATCGTGAGATAGCGCCTATGTCAGCACATATACAGCTAAAGTAGTTATCGAACCAGTGCTTTAAAGTTATGGATTGGTCACTGAACTTATTTACTTTCGCTTGATGTCGGCGGAATTAGCTCGTGAATATTATGTTTCACAGCGTATGCAGCCGCTTCAGCACGATTCGATACACCAATCTTTGCTAAAACACTGCTCACATAATTACGAATTGTCCCTTCCCCAAGGAACATCTTGACCGCGATTTGTCGGTTGGTCAAACCTTGAGCCACAAAACCCAATACCGTTAGTTCTTGCGAAGTCAACTCGGAAAAAGCTGCTACATTTTGCGATTCGCTGGCTTTACGCATCTCGGCAAAAACCGTAGCAGTCATGGCAGGATCAAGCATTCCTTCGCCACGGCTCACCCGTTCAATCGCTTGGACAAGGTCATTGTCACCAATACGTTTAAGGACGTATCCTGCCGCACCAGCTTGAATAGCTGCAAAAAGCAATTCATCTTCGGCGTAGGATGTCAAAATAATGACCTGGCAGCCTTCTACCGCTTCTACAATCTGGCGACACGCTTCTATGCCCGACATTCCCGGCATACGTATATCAAGTACTGCCACGTTAGGTCGTGTTTCCTTTGCCTTCGCTACCGCTTCCTCGCCAGTACCCGCTTCAGCAATAACACGAAAATGTCCCTGTCGCTCCAAAAGAGCCTTCAGACCTGCGCGGACGACTGAATGATCATCTGCAATGAGAATACGTACAGTGTTCGACATGACTTTTTGCTCAACCTTCTCGACAACGGTACAATTTAGACTAATAAGCATACACTAAATGGTGATTATGACAACAAGTGACAATTATCCCCAAAATGATAATACAATTCTCATCCTTGACCGCCTGAAAGAAATTGCCACAGCAGTTATGGGTGCTGCCGAAGCAGGCTCATTAGAACAAGTGCTTCAACGAATTGCTCATGTCTCAAGTGAGCTTGTAAATGCACAGTACGCTGCGCTGGGCGTACCTGATGGCAAAGGCGGTCTGAGATACTTTAAAGTTGCTGGAATTTTGCCAGAACAGGTAAAGCGTATCAACCATCTCCCATTCGGGCATGGTCTTCTAGGCGTAATTATGCACGAGCGTAAAGCGCTACGTCTAGAAAAGATGACAGATGATCCCCGCTCTAGTGGCTTTTGCCCGGGTCATCCTATGATGACAAGCTTGCTAGGTGTACCTATTCAAGTCGGTGAACAACTTTTTGGTATCCTCTATCTCTGTGATCGACTTGATAAGCAACCTTTTAGTGAACAGGATGAATGGTTAGTAGAAACTATAGCAGGATATGCCGCGTTAGCAATCGCTGGTTCGCAATTAAGCGAAAAACAAAGTCGACTAGCCCTACTCGAAGAACGTGAACGGATTGGTATGGAGTTGCATGACGGCGTCATCCAATCACTATATGCCATTGGCATGCAGTTACAATTGACGCGGCTCAGTAATCAATTGGCTGAAGATCCATTAGGTGAGCCTGTAAAAAATCTTGATACGGTAATTGAGGATATCCGGCGTTATATCCTGAACCTCAAGGTGAGCAGTTATACACAACGCACGGTCAGTGAAGGGCTGCACGATATGGTTGCTCGCAGTCATGTCCCATCTACCCTAACAATACATATTGATGCTCCAAACCGTTTACCTCCCTTCGCGCCACCAGTTTTTGAAGCGGTTTGCCAAATTGGGTTTGAAGCCCTTAGTAATGTAATTCGCCACGCCAATGCAAACCAGACAACCATTAGCGTGACGCAGAGTGAACGTATGTTTCAAATGGTGATTGAGGATGATGGGCAAGGATTCAATCTGAATGATGCGGATCAACATCATGGTTTAGGGCTACGAAATATTCAGCAACGCGCTCGAATTCATGGTGGAAACGTAGACATTCAGACTGGTGTAAACCAAGGTACACGCCTTACGATCACCGTTCCTATTATTCAGACCTAAAATTTCCGCAGTGCTATCTATCACTCCATTCGCATGACCATCGTTTTTCTCGCTTCGTATATGCTCGTATTTATAGAAATGCGAGGAGGTTACGATGTTCGAGAAAATCAAGGTGCGCGAATGGATGACAACCCCCGCTATCACTGTCCTCCCAAGTGTTTCTGTGAGCGCTGCCAGTGAACTTATGCATGAGTATAGCGTTCGACGCCTCGTTGTTACCGAGGATGGCACCATCGTTGGCATTATCACGCTTGGTGATGTGCGCGAAGCAAGGCCCTCAGATGCAACGACGTTAAGTATCTGGGAACTCAATTATCTTTGGTCACAATTAACAGTCAGTCAGGTGATGACACATACCACATTTACTGTTGATCCCGAGGATTCAATTGTTGATGCCGCCGAATTGATGTTGGAGCATAAAGTGAGCGGTCTACCGGTCGTAGATCACGACAATACTTTGGTAGGTGTTATCTCAGAGGCAGACATCTTCCGAATGTTAGTTAAATCAAGACTTAACAGTGATGCGTCTGTTCTTACTACGGCATAAGACCAATGAATTAAAGAAAAACGCAATATGAACGTATCTGACATCATGACTCATAAACCCGTAACGATTCATCCGCAAAGCACATTGCGAATGGCGCTCGAAAAGATGGAAGGGGTTAATTGTCATCATCTGCCCGTCATAAGTTCAGCGGGACATTTAGTTGGTATTTTAAGTGACCGAGATTGCCGTACAGCACTCAACTCCCCTTACATTTTGCGTGAGCGCTGGCATGATGAGCATTTAGCAGATAACTTGCTGGTACGCAGCATTATGACCGCCGCACCAATTGTGACTGAACCCGGTGCATTTGTTGGCGAAGCAGCACGGCTGATGCTCACAAATCATGTTAACTGTCTGCCGGTGATGCGCAGTGAAACACTGGTTGGCATTATTACATCGTCTGACATCTTAGCAGCTTTTATAATGGTTGGATCAAATGATCTGCATAACACAGTCCATACATAACAATCTATTCTATCCAACTTGATTTGTGTCATTTGTCTCAAAAATTAGTATCCCCTATCACTGCTTCATCTCCACCGAAAACAAGACAATCAACATATCTCTTCATCGCCAGTTTATGCCGATTACTTTGGTAACCTATTTCTTCTACTGATGTGTTATTGTATATAAGATTTGTTTCATTGAGGCACAAAAGTGAATACCGACCACATCCCCGGAACGGAGCAATATGGGTATCCCTCTTTTAACCCTTAAATAAGGTGTTCTCCGCAGCAGGTTTGACACTTGACGATCAATCTGGAGAAGAAAATGACAACTGTGCTTGTTATCGAAGATGAACAAGAAATCCGAACTAATCTTGCGGAAATACTCTCGTTACATGATCTCACAGTTTTTGAGGCGGAAAATGGTTTAGTCGGATTAGAACTAGCCAGAAAAATTTCGCCGGACTTGATTATCTGCGATATCAATATGCCAGAAATGAACGGCTACGATGTGCTAAGGGAGCTTAGGAAGGAACAACCAACCGCAATTACGCCATTCATTTTCTTAACAGCCCAAACCGATAAAACGTTCATGCGACAGGGTATGAATTTAGGCGCAGATGATTATCTGACCAAACCCTTCACATGGGATGAATTGCTTACCGCTGTTAATTCTCGTTTGGAAAAACAAGATTTGGTTGCAAAACAAGCTGAGCAAAAACTGGATAATTTACGTGGCAACATTTTACATGCTCTGCCACATGAATTACGTACGCCGCTTACTGGCATAATCGGTTCGGCTGAGCTGATTGTTGAGTTCGGTGAAACGCTAGATCTTCAAACAATTATAAGCATGGGCACAAATATTCTTGAATCAGGCCAGCGTTTATATCATTTGATAGAAAATTATCTACTATACGCTCAGCTGGAAATCATTCGCACCAACGTGGATCAGATAAAATCTATTCGAGAAAACTACGTAGAAAACGCTGAAACAATAATTACCAAAATCGCCAACCAACAAGCGGCACAAATTCAAAGAGAGAAGGATCTGGTTATACGATCTACTGCTATTCCACCTATACAGATTTCAGGTGAAAGTCTAGAGAAAATCGTCCAAGAAATAGTCGATAATGCCTTAAAGTTTTCTTCTAGCGCATCGCCGATTGTTATCGAAATAGGATTAAAAGATACCTTCTGCTTATCAGTACACGATAACGGACGGGGCATGACAGCGGAACAAATTAAAAACATAGCTCCGTACATACAATTTGATCGAAAATTCTATGAACAGCAAGGATCAGGATTAGGATTAGCGATTGTCAATTGCCTAGTTGAGTTATATGGTGGTCAGTTAACCGTACAAAGTATTTTCGGCAAATCAACGACAATCACCGTTATCTTGCCTTGGGCAACTATAAAGTAGTTGAGACAGAAATATCTGACTCAAGTCAATGCATTAGAAACGAGAGACAATCCTATTTGGAGCTCATCAGTCGGGTCATGATCTACGGCATGGTTTTCTATGCTCACATCACCGTCGTAGCCTATAGCTTTTAATGCGGTGAGACATCTTTGAATATCTACAATGCCTTTTCCATAACCACAGTTCACATGTGCGTCACCGGCTAAAACATCTTTGAGATGAACATGCAGCAAATAATCCTTCAAATCCGCAATCGCCCGTGCCGCATCGTAACCTCGCGTAGCATACCATCCGGTATCGACGGTAGTTCCAATCAATCCACCAGCCCCGTCCCCAATTTTATCGAGCATTTCACCCGGATGGCTTTCCGGATGATTTTCAATTGCCAGATGCAGACCATATTCTCGCAGTCGTTGAACCACATAATCACGATCTTCAAACAAGAGTGGCAGTGTGCCACTTAATAATGAAGTTCCGACACCTACTGCCATACCACAAGCATTATCAAATTCAGAGCGCGTTTCCCCGAATTCTCCACCGAGACTCGTTACCTGCAATTGATACTTGTTAACCAAGTCATTGGCAATTTTGATATGTTCCGGTGTGGCCCACGCCCAATTTAGTTGACCAGCCGTCCAAATATCAACAGCACTAAATCCAAGTTCAACAATGTCTGCCAACATGGTATCAAATCTCTTAGCGAATGTTTCAAGCGGCTGATAGAACTGATTGACGGCTGCCACACTTTGCGCCCAATCAGCCTTGTAACGAGCCTGCTGTCCAACTAAATTGGAACAGTTGAAAGAAATTTGCGGCATATTAACGCTTTCCTATGAATGGGAATTGGCTGCTTCTCCGCTGAGACCAGATGGTTGATATTGAGCCAATATCCGCTGCAACCACATAATATCTTGTGTCGCGTCTCCTATGGTTGTAAGCGGTTCAATGTCATTTACAACACAGTTATGAAAAGCCAATAATTCTTCCCGGAAAGCCTCGTCATAGGAAGAGAGAATACGCTTCTCATAAGCCTCTTTACCATCCATACCCTGGAAAACAATCGGTGTTGGGAAATGCCGTAAATAAGGGGATGGGAATTGAATACGCAGCCGGTTGGCAGACGACATCAGCGCAATTTCCTCAAAGTAATCTCTCAGCTTTTCGAGATATGTCCAGGTAAAGACAACCCGCGTTCGTCCACCGTAGCTCAAGACACTGGTAATCGAAGGTTCATTTTCTTCTGGCGGCCAAATTTCTGTCGATAGCACTGCTGATGGTTCACCCAGCAGACCTCGGAGCGCATTCATGTCGTGAACCATACTACCCAAAAGGATATTGCCATATACACCGCGCAACGATGCTGGCGTAATGCGTCCTATTGCCTCATCATATAGGGCCTCTTGAGCGGCCGACAGGCGCGCTAATACATCGACGGGTATGTCGTTGAAACGCAAGATACCGTGTATGCCTAGATAATCATCTTCGGCCGGATGCAACGTGTTGATTTGCACATAACGGACTTCGTCCATCTCTTTGAGCAGCCGCTGTGCAGTTAAATAGCCGGGGTCATAGCGCTTCATGTAAGCGACCATCACTTTGACCTTCGCGCGGTCGGCAGCTTCTGAAATTTCGTGAGCTTCCCGGAGCGTATAGCACAATGGTTTCTCGACCAATACATGTTTACCTGCTTCAATGGCAGCGAGTACAGGGGGCGCGTGGGTTCCACCACTCAGAACAATTACCACATCCAAATCTTGGGTAACCAAATCCTCAAATTTAGTGAATTGCCGTTCGGCAGGAACACCGTAAAGCTCACCAATAGCCGCCAATAACTTTGGAGACAAATCACTAATCGCATGAATTTTAAACAGCGCAGGTAAACTCCTCAAAAACGGGAGATGCATCATTTGAGCGATACCACCACAGCCAACGACACCCACACGTAATATCCGATTACTCGACATAAAGGACCTTTCAAGTGATCAAGAAGACGATCTAAATAAGTTTAAGGTGTCGATCATCAGCAAACGCTATGTGACACTTGCAGTTTCCTGTTTGGGCAAATGATTAACTTCGACGGGTGCTTTATCACCGTAATAAACCAGATAGCGCATTGGTGCTATTGAAATGCGATCACCTTCGTTCACATGCATTGACTTGGAAACGAAGATTTTGAGTTCTCCCATTTGAGGAACATCGACCAAAACCTTGCGATAATGTCCCAAATCCATGACTTGATCGACACGCGCCTTCCATGTACCATTTACACCCGAATAAGTGTCTGACACAACGACTAAATCCTCGGGGCGCAATGCCACCGTAACCTCACCAGAGGAAATAGCAGGGATCGCAGCTTCCAAAGTTTGCTCACCCACTAGCAGTTTTCCATTTTGGACTGTTGCCTTTAGCAGATTCATGGCACCGATAAAATCAGCAACGAACAGACTTTGAGGGTTCGAGTAGATGGTACTCGGATGATCAAGTTGTTCAATGTTACCGCTGCTCATTACTGCAATACGGTCAGCCAGTGACAACGCTTCTTCTTGATCGTGTGTCACAAAAATGGCCGTAATCTTCAATCGACGTTGAATGCGTTTCAATTCCTCACGCAAGCGCACACGCAAAATTGCATCAAGACTCGAAAATGGTTCATCCAATAACAGAATTTTCGGTTCGAGGACAATCGCGCGAGCCAATGCCACACGCTGCTGCTGCCCACCCGAAAGCTGTGCTGGATAACGTTCCTCATATCCTGATAGGCCAACCAACGTCAGCGAATCCCTAACTTTCTGTTGAATGACGTCACGTGACAAGTGGCGCAACCCTAATCCGAATGCAATGTTGTCGTACACCTTCATGTGCGGCCACAAGGTATATTTCTGAAACACCATTGCGGTTGGTCGCTTATTAGCAGGTAGCGCTGCAATTGATTCGTGGTCGATTTGAATATCCCCTGACGTAACCGACTCAAAACCTGCAATCATGCGAAGCATAGTGGATTTACCACAGCCAGATGGTCCTAGAATACACATAAATTCGCTGTCGTTGACGGTAAAAGCCACATCATTAACAGCCGCCACAGTCCCGAAGCGCTTTGTCAAATGAACAATATCAAGTGTCGCCATGAATTACACCCCAAAACCTGCTGTAAGATAACCACCACGAAGGAGACGCTGCGCTACAAGCAAGAGCAGCAGCGAAGGCAACCACAATACAAAAGAAACGATTGCGCCATATTGGGTGACCAATTGGCTGTTAATCAAGGAGTACATCAGGACTGGCATCGTAACTATGCGCGGCAAACCAATCAGCAGCGCTCCCTGTGCTTCGTAAAACGTGTTTACAAAAGTCAACAGCACCGCAGCGCTTAATGCGGGCATCACCATTGGCAGGGTGATTTGAATGAATACACGAAGCGGTGAGGCCCCTACATCTAAAGCCGCCTCTTCCAAAGATCGGTCCACACCCTGGAAAGCTGCCGTTGGAATCCAGATCATAAGCAGCAGGGTATTCACTAATTGGATCAAAATCACACCGGGTACAGTACCAATCAAATTGAGGCGAAAGAAGATAACGGCAATACTAACGTAAAGTCCAAACCGAGGGAATGCGTTAGTAGCCAGAAATGACAACAATAACAATTGTCTGCCACGAAACCGGATTCGGGCAAACGCATAGGATGCTGGTAAGCAAATACATGCCGAAAGCAAAGTTACCGTAAGCGCTAGAACAATACTAAACGGTAGAGCACTGGCAATATCCGCACGAGAAAATGTCTGTTCCCAATAACTAAACCCGAATTGGGTCGGAACCAGTGATGGATATTTCCACTTTTCGGCAAAAGCCCATAATACAACCGAGTATAACGGGCCTAGAATAACGAGAGCAAGAATGACAAGCGCAAGGATACCAAAACCGTCGCGCCGAACCATACCCATGAAACTGTGTCGCGAACGATCCCACCAACTATTTTCTAACACAGGGCTATAAGTACTCATTCAGATTCCTCCTGCTGAATTCGCTGTTTCGCAACGGTTCGCACGTAAAGAAACCCAACGACCGAACATATCAAGAAAGTGATTACAGCCTGCGTCTCGGCATCATCAGGACGGCGATACTGTCCGAATGTCTGCTGCATAAATACACCCATCATTTGTGGGGCGGCTGGACCTAGCAAATAAGGAACAGTGTAACTGCCAAATATGCCCAAAAAGTTCAGTGAAAAGGCAATCATCAGAGGTCGCAGAATTAGCGGCAAAATAATTCGCCGAAAAATCGTCCAATTGTCTGCGCCGACATCACGCGCACTTTCAATCAACGAGTCATTGATCTGTCCTAAACCAGCCGTCAAAACCAACACTGTAAAAGGGATCGACTCCCAGACGAGGCCGATGATAATTGCCTGTGGTTTAAGATAAGGAGTCTTATAGCCGGTAACGCCTACTACAGTCAAAACTGATTCCAATGTGCCGCGTGTACCCAAAAACCGAATGAGCGCGTAACACAGGATAATCCCCGGCACAAATAGTGGGAATAAAACCAATATTTGCACCGCCGACGCAATGCGGCCTTTAGCAAATCTCAAATACAAAGACAGCGGAAAACACACTACAAAAATGGTAAAAAGCGTAACAAGGACGATCTGAAATGTGAAAACTAAATTTGATACGCTAATCGGGTCGTTAAAGAAAGCGACATAACGGGAAATAGATAAACCCTGCTGCCCAGCCGTATCCGTAATAAGGGTTCGAATAATCGATTGTATTGCCGGAAGAAAAATCAGCAGTCCCATCAAGAGCAGCGGCGGTGCAATCATTACATATGCTAATAGTGATCGACGAGACTTAGGCTGTGACGGGGTAGTGGTTACATTAGTCGAAGGAATAGTCGTCATGAATAATCATAAACCATCTTGTTTACGGCAAATCGAACGGGAGTACGTTGGAAACGCTTGAACAACAAACACAATTGATGTGAGCAAAGGATGTTCTAGAGAAAACCCTTTGCCCACAACCTAATTGTCTGGAAGTCACATGCTGAAATAGCAGCCCTGTTTTGGCTCTATATCATTAATATGAGCTATTTGGTTGTTCTTCGTTACAGATTAGCTACCCTGCACGATATTCGTCGCGACATTCTTGTACCAGCCTTCGACCATAGCAGCACCATAGTCGCCACCGGGCCATGTCGGAACCGTATCGGTGATAACGTCCAAGAACTTGGTTTGCAGTTCCTTGGGCAAATCAGACCAGCTAATCGCAGGGAAACCACCAATTTCTTGCACAACCGATGCCTGAATTTCAGGGGTCAGTATGAAGTTAGCCAGAGCCAACGCACCTTCCTTGTTTGTCGCATTGGAAGGAATGGCTGAGTAGGCATAACCACCTGTGAATGGCAAATCCTGGAGCTGTGCGAACTTGGTCGTATCGGGCAGAAGTCCTTTATTCATGGCTTGCAACGCCTGATCAGACCATGCAGTGATCATATCCACCGAACCATTAGCGAACAGTTCCAGTACCGGGGTATTACCTGCGGGATAAGAACCATTTTCATAAATGGCATCGTGTACGCTTGACAACAATTCCCATGCCTTCGGGAACTGATCAATTAATTCCTTCTTGCTTTCGCCAGCCACAAACAGTGACGGATCTTTGCCTGTAACTTCGAAGATTGCGCGGGTCACCATTGCCGCACCACTGCCACCCTTGTCAGGGCGGTTATAAACGAATTTACCGGGATGATCTTTGATCCACTTGATCAAATCAGCATAGGTTTTCGGCACTTCGTCTTCTTTTACGTTCTCGCTGTTATAGGCCAACAACACTTGAGAACCACGATAAGGAATGGCGTCTGGCAAGCGATTGGTTGCATCGATCACTTTTTCAATGTTTGGGACGTTATCCTTATCGATCTCGAGGAACAATTTCTTGTCGACCCAATCCTTAACTTCATCAGTGGAAACGGTCTCAAAGAAATCGACCTGAGGATCATCTCCTGTTGCCAGCGCGGCCAAGGCACGGTTAGCAATATCGGTGTTACCACCACCAACACCACGTACAATTGTCAGCACTACTTTATACTGGGGGTTTTCCTTTTCAAATGCGGGAATGAGGGTGTTTGTCCACCAATCACTGATATTCGTATCCGAGTCCGTATAAACATAAATTTCTTTTGGCTTGTCTTGCGCGGCAACAACGGCAGTTGCGGCTAAAAGGAATATAAACACTAATAACAGTCGTAAAGATCGCATTTTGTTCTCCTTCTACATTTTGGATTCACGGGATAATACCGTCCTCCCGTTTACTACCAATTAACAGGAACATATATTTATGTTAAGGAACATCGACGGTATTTAAAATATACATTAAATGTTTAATGTCAACAAATTCGAATGGTTCAGGTATAAAATATACTTAAAATCTAGATATACAAGCTTAAACTTCACATCAAAAAATTCACTAAAGATGTGAACCTAGATTGCAAAAAACGATACAATGAATTAGTTTTCCACTGGTTCGAAGGATAGCATTGCATGACATTTCAAATTGTCCATCATATGGCAGCCATTGATCAATCTCAGAATCCGCCTAACTCTCTTCGAGCGGTACAGGCCTCATTGCAAGCACAGGCGGCAATCATTGAAGTTGATCTGACACCGCTCAGCACTGATGATTTCTTGCTTGTCCATGACCCTGTGTTGGAGTCAGAAACTTCTGGAGAGGGTAAGGTCAATGAATGTACACCTAAACAAGCCAAAAGTTATCGCATTAAACATCGCGGTAACATTACAGAACATCCTCCGGCACTCTTAAGTGAAGTGGTTGCAGCATTTCTAGCATCAAGTACAACTAGACTCCAACTGGATTACAAAAATGTATATCCCTCTACCAATGATGAACCGTTACGACGCCTCGTTGGCTTGATCAAACCGCTTGGCAAACGGGTTATTGTTAGCACTGGAGCCGATTGGCATTTGCGCAAACTACAGCAGCTTGCTCCCTGGCTCGATATTGGTTTTGATATTGGATTTTATCTGGATTGGCGTGACCCTTCGTGGAAGGATGAACCCGATAATCCTCCTTATCAACGCGGGGCATATGGCTATCACGATGATCACATATTGGCCCATACACGCATATTACCTACTGCCGGTTACCTTGCGGAACGGTGCGAAGAACTCTTATGTTTAGTGCCAACTGCCCGTATCTGGTATGTCAGCCATCATTTACTAGCGCAATCCCTAGACGATGGTTTTAATATGGCACAATGGCTTCATGCCCATAATGTCAAACTGGATGCATGGACGCTGGATGTCGATAAACCTGTGGCTTTAGCGAATGCTACCCATTTGCGTAATGCTGGCGTCGATTTGTTTACTACCAATACTCCACATGCACTCGCACAACACCTAAAGGCTTAATTGAATGCGCTTGTATATTATCCGCCACGCCGACCCCGATTACGAAAACGACAAACTCACCGCAGCCGGGGAGTTAGAAGCTGCCGCTTTAGCTAAACGACTCGCATCATATAACCTGGATGCCATTTATGCATCGCCCATGCCCCGTGCCCATATGACCGCCCAATACACGGCTGATTTGCTCAAACTGAAGGTCAACATTGAACCCTGGGCAATTGAAGTCCAAGGCTGGCACTATGCACCCATTGTGGAAGAAGGAGAAGCAATTCCAGTTTGGGACATTCCGGGTGAAATCCTACGTGCAGATCCTGCTTTTTTTGATATAGATCATTGGTGCTACACAGCGCCGCTCGATTCAGCACGCATTCGCGAAGATTATGCCGCCCTAGGTGCTGCAACGGATGAACTCATTTCGCGCTACGGATATGTACGTGAGGGACGACGATACCGTATTGTTGAACGCGATACACGCCAGATTGCCCTGTTCTGTCATAATGGAACGGCGCTCGCTATGCTGGCATATCTTCTATGTGCCCCACCACCACTCATTTGGTGCAGTTTTTGGCACGCTCCCAGTGCCGTTACTACTGTTCTATTTGAAGAGCGTAGTGCTGAATGGGCTATTCCACGCGCACTCACAGTCGGTGATGTCTCTCATCTCTATGAAGCACGCCTACCTGTCCAACCACGTGGTATTCGAGGCAATTATCGGTAAAAAAAGTGGTGTCAACTTAATGGATTCCACATCATAGAAAGCACAACTGCCAGAACAGCAAAGATTGCACCGATCGCTGTAAAGACAACGCTGACTTCCATTACATCATGCTTAACGATCAGGTAGGTCGGGAGATCTGTAAATACCTTTTGTAGCTCTCCGCCGCTCTCGGCTGAATAATAGGTTCCACCTGTCATTGCAGCCACTTGTTTCAAGGTATCCTCATCTATACCTCGACGGAAGCCGCCGGGCGGGCCACCCCCGCCCCCAAAGGGTTGTCCACCAAATTGTTGGTTACCACCGTTAAACGGCTCACGCCCCATAAACTGATCATTACAACGCGGGAATTCTGAGCCCTGGGCGGTACCAAACCCAATCGTATAAACACGAATGCCACGATTGACCGCTTGCTGCGCTGCATCAACGGGTAATGGCCCGACATTACTCGCACCGTCCGTTAGCAAAACAATAATGCTTGGCGCATAAGCCCCATTCGGTGGAGGGGTTGGCTCAATTCCCGCCGAAAGTTCAGTTACGCTGGGCACAACATTCGGGTCAATCTCTGCAATTGCATCAATCGATTTAAGAATACCGCTGCCTATCCCTGTTCGTCGGCCCGTGGCAAGGCTTTGAATAGCTGATCGGAGTGTATCGGTATCGGTCGTGGGTGGTTGTATCAACTCTGCAAACCCAGAAAAGGCGACGATGCCAATATGTGTCGTGAATTTTTGACTCTCAATAAATGAAATCGCAGCAGCCTCGGCTGCTTGCAGACGACTCGGTTCAATATCCGTCGAACACATGCTCCTTGACACATCAATTGCGAGGATTATCGTTGTTTGATTGGTCGGCACAGCGACTACAGTCACAGGGCGAACCAACGCGAAAATCAAGCTTGCTAGAGCCGCCAGGAATAATGCAAAGGGCAAATGCCGACGCAACCGCGAATAACGAGGCAGCGCTGCTCGTACCAAACTCAAGCTAGAGAAGCGTACAGTAAATCGTCGTCGACGGCGCAGTATCCAAATGTAGACTCCGATCAATATCGGAATAAGTAATAACAGGAATAAAAATCCGGGCCAAAGTAAATCCATGTAACGCCCTCTAATTCGCCCTCAAAATTTCCGTCTTTTACGGCACACGGCCAAACCACATGAGGGACAAAATCGCACCAATCAACATGACCAAGATGCTTGCCCCAGCAAAGAGAGGTGTCACTTCCATCACTTGTGGCTTAACCACGAGCTGTGGGCTGAGATTATCGTAAATTGTACGTAAATCTTCTTCGCTCTCAGCGTTGTAATAAGTCCCGTTGGTCATCTGCGAAATCTGTTGAAGTGTAGCCTCTTCTAGCTGCGTGTGAACAGTGAAGCCATTAATATGCACATTTGTCCCACTTGGACTGCCAATACCTACCGTATAAATACGTACACCCAAATCCGCAGCCGTCTGAGCGATTTCGAACGGGTCAGGAGACTGATTGTTCTCGCCATCGGTAACTAGAATAATCACGGCAGAGGTATAGGTTCCTTTGGGCATCGGTGTTGGCGTCGGAGCCGGTGTAGGTGTCACATTACTGTAATAATTTGTTTGCCCATTGGCGGCCGCAATGGTATTGAGCGACATGATAATGCCGTTTGCAAGCGATGTGCCGCGTTCAGGTGCCAAACGATGAATCGCGGCGATAAGAGTAGTTTCATCATTTGTAGGGGGTTGCACCGAAAAACCACTGTCACTGAAGGCAATGACACCAATTTGTACGGTCGGCGGCTGACGCGCTATAAAATCTTCAACTACTGCTTTTGCCGCTTCCATGCGTGTCGGTTTCAAATCGTCTGCGGCCATGCTTCCAGAAACATCAAAAGCCAGAATAACTGTACCCGCTATTCGGGGTAAGCTGACTTCGGTCTGAGGACGCGCCAACCCAATAATCAGGATGATCAAGGATAACAGGAACAAAACAGGTGGGATATGGCGTCGCCCACCAGGCTTATTTTGTGCAGCTGCTTTCATCAGGCTCAAGCTGCCAAAACCTGTGATGAGACGCTGTCGCCTTTGCTGGATTCGTATGTACAGCACAACGAACAGCGGTACCAATAACAATAATAAAAGCATCGCGGGCCAGATGAATGACATAGGCAAATCTACAATTACTTTCTCCGCTTTTGCCGCATAGTGGCAAAGCGCACAATGGCTCGAACGAGATCTTCATCTGTCGAAAGAGAAACCATATCCACGCCTGAGCGCTGAAATGTGTGACTCAATTCCGCTTCACGCTGCTGTGCGGCTTCTTTGTAACGCTGGCGAAATCCTGTGTCGCGGGTATCCACATAAAGTTGTTCGCCAGTCTCGGCATCTTCCATGACGATCAATCCAATATCCGGTAATTCAACTTCAGCTTGATCCCATAACCGAATTGCGAGAACTTCATGACGCTGGTTAAGAAAACTAAGGGCGCGTTCCCAGCCCGGCGCAGAGATAAAATCCGAGATGATGAAGACTAAAGACCGCTGCTTAATCGAATGCATCGCGCCTTCGAGCAACGGCATTAAGTCGGTAAAAGAGGTATGCAGTAAATAAGGCTGCTTGAGCAAATCGTTTATCAGGCGAAGGACCTGATTACGACCACCGTGTGCAGGAATGACTCGCTCGACGCGGTTACCGTAGAAAATTGCACCGACACGATTACCGTGACGGGTTAATAACCGGGCAAAAATCGTGACAAAATCTATCAATACTGTGCGCTTAAGACTCTCTACTGTTCCAAAGTCCACTGATGGGCTAAGGTCCAGTAGAAACCACGCTGTAATATCACGATCTTCAATGTACTGCCGGACATAAGGGGTATCCATCCGAGCGGTTACATTCCAATCAATGTATCGAATATCATCCTCAGGTTGATATTCCCGAAGATCGGCAAAATCGACCCCGTAGCCGTAAAACAGGCTGCGATAATCCCCTTGCAATAATCCATCGAGACGGCGGATGACTTTGAAATCAAGCCGCTGGAGGATACTCTCAGGCGTGGGCGCGGATGTCAGCATGTTCATGTAAAGGCACCACCGGAACAGGAATACGGTTGAGGATCTTTTTCAATATATCGTCGCTGTTCACATTGTCAGAAAGCGCCTCATAAGATAAGACCAAGCGATGCCGAATTACATCGAGCGCCATATCTAACACATCTTGAGGAAGTGCATAACTACGTCCACGAATATAAGCCAGCGCACGGGCTGTAAGAATCAAATTGATGGAGGCACGTGGACTGGCACCGAACATAATATAGGGCTTCAATTCTTTCAGTCCCTGCTCTTGTGGATTACGGGTAGCACTGACCATGCGTACAGCATATTCAATCAAAGTAGGATCAACATAAACTTTGTCCACTTCTTGCTGTAGCGCCACCAATTGTTCAGTGGTCAATACGCGTTGTACGCGCTCTAAAGCGCCGGTCATCCGCTGCACAATGACAAATTCTTCGGTAGATGTTGGGTAACCGACCAATATCTTGAGCATGAAACGATCAACCTGCGCTTCGGGCAAAGGGTATGTACCTTCAGTTTCAATAGGATTTTGAGTCGCGAGTACAAGAAAGGGGTTAGGGACTTTAAACGTTTCCCGCGCTATCGTTACTTGATGCTCTTGCATTACTTCAAGCAATGCGCTTTGTACCTTTGCCGGTGCGCGGTTGATTTCATCGGCGAGTAAGAGGTTCGTGAAAACCGGACCCTGCGAAGTGTTGAATTCGCCCGATTTCTGGTTATAAATGCGCGTACCGATCAAATCGGCAGGCACAAGATCGGGGGTGAATTGAATACGTTTAAAGTCACCACCGATGGCTTCTGCAACTGTTTTTATCGCCATCGTCTTGGCGAGTCCCGGTACACCTTCAACCAAAATGTGTCCACGGGCCAATAACGCAACAATCATCCGTTCGAGCAAATTATCCTGCCCAACAATGATCTTTTTAACTTCATATAATAAGCGTTCCATTGGCAGACCGTTTTCAGGGTTCGCATTCTGATTCATCAGCCATCTCTTTCGATATAATTGACACTATGTTCGGCAAAACAATTTGCCAGTTCTGTAAAGAAGCTAATCGGTCATGACAATAGGGTAGCGAGATCAAACCGGCGGCGCACCCGCAGCTCCTCCGGCGGTCGTTATCGGAACTGCAAAGCCTATCCCGATGAAAACATTCTGCTTGGTTGGATTCAACAGTGCGGCAACTATGCCAATGACCTGCCCTGCCCGATTTACCAGAGGCCCACCCGAATTACCGGGGTTTATCGCCGCATCAACCTGAATTAAGTCGGTCAGTGTTTGATCAGTATCGGGAATCTGGAAAGTTCGTTTGAAGCCTGAAATTACGCCAGCACTCATTGAGCTATATAACCCAAAAGGATGACCAACGACATATGCCTCATCACCAACACGCATCGCATTCGGATTACCCAAGGTAGCTGGAAAGAACTTTTCAGGTAACTGGCTAGCGCTAAGAACAGCAATATCATTCTCTGGCTGTGTCCCCGTTACTTTTGCAGGCGACTCTGTGCCATCGGCAAATGTAACAAGGAGATTCGGCTCATTTGCAACGACATGAAGACTTGTAAGAATATCACCCGCGTCATTAATAATGACGCCCGTTCCTATACCATCAGCCGCAGCAAATCCATTTGACTCAAGCACCTGAGACTGTATCAGAACCAAGGACGGTTGTATGACCTGAAAGACTAATTCGGAATACGGAGGCGGGGCGGTAGCGGATGCCATTGCTTGTATGACGGAGGCATCAATATCTTTCTGAGTCATTTGGCGTGGAGGAGGGTTTAAGAGCGAATAAAAAAGGAGGGCTATAAGCGTGGCAAGTATTCCAGAAACGAACGGCACCCACCGTCTGATATAAACGCGAACACGCTTCCGACGGTTTTGCCACAATTCCGACTGCGAGGTAAGGGGTTCGTTCATCCGATTGAAAGCACCTCTATCGTATCAACATTGACTCATCAATGACTTCGGCTAATCCTTATTACGCTTGATTTCTTAACCAACTGCTGCAATGAGATAAACCTTTTTACACAAGCGAATGCATGTGGGTGACTATAAGAGCTAATCTTAAAAGGAAAATGAGAGCTTGCCCAAAAAGTTAAATTATTACAATTTAGGAAGATAGACCAATTTCAGAGTTTTGGTGACGCCAAATTGACTAACATCAGATCACATTAAACATGAATTCGTCGCGTTTTATTCAAAAAGTGCTTTCGTATTTTTAAAGCGAAAGTGATTAGACCGCATCATGCTCCGTTTTCGAACCAACTTTGCATTTTTGAACCAATTTAGTGGGAATTAGTGATACTTTTGATTAAACTCTGTGCCACAATATAACAACGCGACGATGAATGTAACATGGATTGGAGTGCGAAATTCAGTGGTGTAAAATATTCGTTTATCATAAAGTCAAAATAATCTCTCATCATCGTAGAAAAATACTTTGCAATCGACTGGGGTAATTTATGGCAACAGCAGTTCTAATGCCCAAATTGGGAAACAGCGTCGAAAGTTCAATCATCGTCAGTTGGCTTAAACATCCGGGTGAAGCCGTAAGCCAAGGCGAAGTCATATGTAGTATTGAAACAGACAAAGCAGTCATGGATATTGAAAGCCCGGCAGCAGGCACATTGCTTGATGTATTCTTTAAGGAGGGAGCCGATGTGCCCGTACAAACGGCCATCGCTGCTATAGGCGAAGTAGGGGAAAATATCGATGGGATTAGACCCGACTCCGCGTCTTCGGTAGCAGAAAACACTCCCTCTGAAACTCCACAAGCCTCACCTGAAACAGCACCTGCACAAGTCCTCCAAAACAACAGCTTCAACATTCAAGCTATTTCTCCTCGCGCACGAGGGTTAGCGACTCGCAAAGAATTGGATTGGAGCGATATAGAAGGAACAGGTCCCGGTGGGCGCATCATTGAGCGCGATGTGCAAGCTGCACTGACGAGTAAGCCAAAGATCACGCCGCTGGCGCAGTCCATGATGAAAAAGGGCGATTTTGAAGCACCACCTCAAGGTTCCGGAAATGGTGGACGCATTACAACCAAGGATCTGATCCCACGTCCGGCAACCACATCAAGCCCAACTGTAGCTAGTGCAGATGATATTGAAGTTGTGACGGTTAAGGGTATACGTAAAGTTATCGCCGCCCGCATGTTGGACTCGATGCAAACTACGGCACAATTAACGCTAAATGCCTCGGCAGACGCACGTTCACTTTTAAGCTATCGAAAGCAATTGAAGGCAAGCGCTAAAGAACTCAACTTGCAAGGTGTTACGGTAAATGATCTGGTGCTAATGGCAGTTTCGCGTACCCTGCTTCAACATCCGCAGCTAAACGCGCAGTTTACAGGCGAAAGCATTGCCCTGTACAAAAATGTGCATCTCGGGTTTGCGGTGGATACAAATCGCGGTCTGATTGTGCCGGTGATCAAGAATGCCAATCGGTTGAGCTTGAGCCAAATTTCCCAAGAAGCAAAACGGCTAGCGACAGCAGCAATTGATGGCAAGGCAACGGCTGAGGATATGGATGGCGGCACGTTTACGGTCACGAATTTGGGCAATCTTGGAATCGAGAGCTTCACACCCATTTTGAACCCGCCGCAGGTAGCTATTCTAGGGGTAGGCAACGTTCAACTAAAGCCAGTTGATGTAGACGGCACAGTAACCTTCGTCCAATCCCTATCGCTTTCGCTGACTATTAATCATCAAGTTGTGGATGGCGCTCCGGGCGCACGCTTCCTACAAGCCCTGAGCCAAAACATCGCCCAATTTGAACTGCTATTGGCTCTATAAGCCAGGTGGATTATTTTTATGAATCACAGTCACGCAATACATACTGAAGGACAAATACAATGACGAAAACACTCATCATCAATCCCGCCGATGTCCGTAAAAAGTCCGTCATCGCAAGCGTGGAAATTCCCGTAAATGCTTATGAATCCGATCCCATTGCTGAATCGCAAAAATATGGCTCAGACAATCTGGTGCGGATGTACCGCGATATGGCGATTATTCGCGAATTCGAGTCGATGCTCGACCGGATTAAGAAAGAAGGCACCTACGAAGGCATTGAATACAATCATAAAGGGCCGGCTCATCTTTCGATTGGGCAGGAAGCCTCGGTGGTTGGTCAAAGCTTTAACCTAACACCAGACGATTTCATTTTTGGGTCGCACCGCAGTCACGGTGAAATTCTCGCCAAGAGTCTATCTTCTATTCACCAGCTATCCGAAGCAGAGTTGACGCAGATTATGGAAAGCTATATGGGCGGTAAAGCGCTCAAGGTAGTCGAACAATTCTCAAAGAAGAATATCAAAGAAATCGCGATTGACTATGTGCTTTACGGCACATTGGCGGAGATATTCGGGCGCGACAACGGCTTCAACCGAGGCATGGGCGGTTCGATGCACGCGTTCTTTCCACCATTCGGTGTGATGCCCAACAATGCGCTGGTCGGTGGATCGGCTGACATTGCGGTTGGATCGGCCCTATTTAAGCGGGTCAATCGCCAACCAGGTATCGTCATCGCGAACATCGGGGATGCGTCGATGGGCTGCGGGCCAGTGTGGGAGGCGATGATGTTTGCCGCGATGGATCAATATCACACGCTGTGGGGTGAAGGTGGTGCGCCACCGATCCTGTTCAACTTCATGAACAACTTCTACGGCATGGGCGGGCAGACGATGGGCGAAACGATGGGCTATGGGGTTCTGGCACGTGTCGGACTGGGCGTGAATCCGCAAGGAATGCACTCGGAACGCGTTGATGGCTATAATCCAATTGCTGTGGCAGACGCGATTGAACGCAAAAAGAAAACTCTGCAAGCTGGCGAAGGTCCTGTACTACTGGATACGGTAACCTATCGCTTTGCGGGTCACTCGCCATCAGATGCCTCGTCATACCGCGACAAGTCGGAAGTTGATCTGTGGCGGGCGCAAGACTCGCTCATCAGCTTCCGTGATTACCTCATTAAGAATGAACATGCCGACGATGCGATTTTGGACACCATTTTGAACGATGTCCGCGTACGGTTGGTTCCTGTTTTGAAATCCGCGGTGTCGATGGACATTTCGCCACGTGTCGATGTGCGGACTAATGTCATTGGCGACATGATGTTTTCTAATAAGCTGAAAGACAAGATGGCCGAAGGTACGGCGGAAGTCCTTATTCCTAGAGAAGAAAGCCGCCTCAAAACAACGCTGGCAAAACAACGTTTCGGCATCAAAGACGGTAAGCCACTGCCTAAACTCCAATGCGTGACGTTTGCAGAAGCCCTATTCGAGGCAGTAGCCCACCGCTTCTATGAAGATCCCACAATGGTAGCCTACGGTGAAGAAAACCGAGATTGGGGTGGCGCATTCGGGGTTTATCGTGGATTAACCGAAGTGCTGCCCTATCACCGTTTGTTTAACAGCTCGATTTCAGAAGCGGCCATCGTCGGAACGGCGGTCGGTTATGCGATGTCGGGTGGACGAGTGGTGGCGGAACTGATGTACTGTGACTTTATGGGTCGTGCCGGTGATGAAATCTTCAACCAGATGGCGAAGTGGCAGTCGATGTCGGCCAACGTGTTGGAGATGCCACTGGTGCTGCGCGTTTCGGTCGGGGCGAAGTACGGCGCGCAACATTCGCAAGACTGGTCATCCATGGTGGCCCATATCCCCGGTTTGAAAGTGATGTTCCCCGCAACCGCTTATGATGCCAAGGGCATGTTGAATCTGGCGCTGCGCGGAACTGATCCCGTGATTTTCTTTGAGAGCCAGCGGTTGTATACCGAACCGGAAACTCTGGTTGAGAGTGGTGTGCCCACTGAATACTACGAAATCGAAATGGGCGAACCTGTCATTCGCCGCAGTGGAACTGACATCACAATCGTGACGGTAGGCGCAACGCTTTACCGAGCGTTGGAAGCAGCAGCAGAACTCGAAAAGAAATACAATCTATCGGCAGAAGTCATTGATGCACGATTTATCAATCCGTTGAACTACGGGCCGATTATTGAGTCGGTCAAGAAGACGGGCAAAGTGGTGCTGTCATCCGATGCATGTGAGCGCGGTTCGTTCCTGCATACGATGGCATCCAATATCAGCCAACTGGCCTTTGATCATCTGGATGGGCCTGTGGCAGTGGTCGGTGCGCGTAACTGGATTACCCCGCCAGCCGAACTGGAAGACTCGTTCTTCCCCGGTAATGAATGGATATTAGACACTATTCACGAGCGTGTGCTGCCCCTTCCCGGCCATACGGTTACGAGTGCTCAAGGGACATCTGAAATTTTGGTCAGAAATCAGTTGGGTATCTAGCGATGATTACCGCCCTTCTCCAACAAGCGACTGATGGAGAAGGGTTTTTGAAACTAATGGAAGGTGCGGCATAACCTTCACATAATGCACAAGCGGCGAAAGCGGCGAAATTTGCAGTTGCCAAAAATGGTTTTGACGGCGAATTTGAGAGAACAAAGTGTCGAATCATCGTAAAATTCGTCAAATTCAGCAATGGTTTGATACTTTCGTTGTCATCGTCGGCGGCCGTGACCGTACGGAAGCGTATCTGTCAGAAATGTCGTCAGTGTCCGAACTTGTTCTACCACTATTGTGAAAGTCAACTCCAAGTAAGGCAAATTTGGCGGCAATGGCAGCAATGGCAAAGGCGGATTTTGTGCCACAATTGCCAACCTTATTAGATGTTAAATAGCCCGGACAAGATATATCGTGTCCCTACGAAAATCATATAACAGACAGGTAACGAATGGGTTACATTTTGGAAGAACATTTGGTAACTCTTTCGAGACGGCGGCACTAACTATTTTGAGGGAGTGCAGTTGTTAACAATGTTCGAATCCGGTAGGAGAGCCGTTTGTGCCGTTTGGAAAATTAAACCTGAATACGAATAAATCGTCGTTCAGAAATTAGTCTTTATTCGGATGGGAGCAGATCGTGAATGATCACATCGAGGAGCTTGAGGCCAATCTGAACAGCTTTGATCTGGCTGTGCGGACACAGGCGCTTCATGAGCTAATAAAACTGGTCGATTCAGGGGAATTTGCGGTCAAAGCTGAAACTCCTGTAGCTAATATGCACTGCCACACGTTCTTTTCGTACAATGCTTACGGACACTCTCCAACATCACTGGCGTGGTTAGCCAAGAAAGAAGGCTATAAGCTGCTAGGGATGGTGGATTTTGATGTACTGGATGCAGTGGACGAGTTTATGAGCGCATGTGATGTGTCAGGGGTTCGTGGTACAGCCGGGCTTGAAACCCGAGTCTTCGTGCCAGAATTCGCATCACGTGAGATTAATTCACCCGGTGAGCCAGGTGTGTACTATCACATGGGTATTGGCTTCACCAAGAGTTCAGTACCGAGTGCGGCGGCCCCAATCCTAGAAAGTCTCAGGCAGAGTGCTTCTCAACGGTATCATGAGATGGTCAGCCGCATAAACAAACACCTCGCGCCGGTAACGGTCAATTTCGAGCAGGACATCCTGCCTTTGACACCAGCAGGCAATCCAACTGAACGTCATATTGTGCTGGCGTACGTTAAGGCAGTTGAACAACAAGCCAGTAACATAACTGGTTTTTGGGGAGAAAAACTCGGGACATCCGAGCAAGAAATTAGCGGCCTGATTAAAGATACGGCGAAATTTCAGAACTTCGTACGCACCAAATTGATGAAAAAAGGTAGTGTTGGTTATATTCAACCCGGACCTGATACGTTCCCATCGGTCGAAAAAGTCCACGCGTTAATTACTGCCTGTGAGGCACTACCGTGTGCGACATGGTTGGATGGACTGAGTGCTGGCGAACAAGCAATGGCGGAACTGCTGACGATGTTAGTCGATAAAGGGGTGGTGGCTCTGAATATCGTGCCGGATCGCAACTGGAATATCGCCGACCCCGAAAGCAAGCGCATCAAAGTGGAAGAACTGTATAAGGTGGTTGCGCTCGCAAAGGCTATGGCGCTGCCACTCAACATCGGCACAGAGATGAACAGTTTCGGGCAAAAGCTGGTTGATGACTTCGATGCGCCGGAACTGGCCCCAGTCAAACAGGCCTTTCTGGATGGGGCGTACTTTATTTACGGGCATACTACGCTACAGCGGCATTATGGTTTGGGGTATCAAAGCGCGTGGGCGAAAAACCATCTGCCAAGCCGGGAAGCGCGTAATGCGTTTTATACACAGGCAGGCCATTTACTCAAGCCCAATAGGAAACCGGCGCTTACGAAAGATTTGTCGCCTGAAATGATTCTAAAACTATTAGAGGCTGACAAATAACCCCAGCTCTGAGAAAGTTCGGACAAAGGTGGACGTTCTTGAATTTCAAGATAGCAGTTGTAGAGTAAAAATAGAGAAAGACATTTAAGATGGCTGACACAATCACCGAATATCGCAAAGCCGATGCTCCCCTGCCCAACCATAATGTGATATGGCCGCTGTACGGCGCAGGGTTTGAAAACCTCGGTCAAGAAGGCAAACCGATTGATGTGCCGATGCCCGCATATGGGCCGGATGAACTACTCGTGCGTCATGATGCCTGCGGGTTATGCTTCTCTGACATTAAAGTGATTAAGCTGGGTGAAGAGCATCCGCGCATTTATCGCAAGATGAAAGAACAACCAGTCGTGTTAGGGCATGAAGTGAGCATGACGGTGGTAGGCGTCGGTGAGAATTTAAAAAAGCAATACCATGCCGGCGACCGGTTCATCATCCAGGCGGATATTTATGTCGACGGTGTCGGTTACGCATATGGCTACGAAATGCAGGGTGGCTTGTCCCATTACGGGCTGATCGACCGGCGCGTGTTGGAAGGAGACGAAGGGAATTATCTACTGCCGATTAAGCCGACAACGGGCTATGCAGAAAGCGCGCTAACCGAACCCTGGGCGTGTGTGATCGCGGCTTACGGATTGGAATACCGCACGAAGCTCAAAGCTGGTGGAACGACATGGATTATCGGCGCTTCGGCGGATGATACACGTCCATACACCATCAGTGCAGGATTTGATGCGGCGTCACATCCGGTACGGCTGCTGCTGACGAACGTGCCAAGCGCCTTTGCCAAAGAACTGAAGGCTCAAGCGCAAAAGCTAGGTGTTGAGGTTGTTGATGTCAGTGACATCACTAACCTACCCGTTAAAGCGGTTGATGATATTGTGCTGCTGGGCGCGGATGCTGACCTGGTTGAAAAAGTCAGTCCCAAATTAGCGGACAAGGGCGTGTTCGCAGTGGTCGCAGACAAACCGTTCGCACGGCGGTTGCAGGTCGATATGGGGCGCATCCACTATAACGGATGGGTTTACATTGGAACTAAGGGGGCTGATATTGCAAAGGCATATAGCGATGTGCCAGTTCGTTCAGCGCTCAAAACCGGTGGCAAAGCGTGGTTTGTGGGCGCGGCCGGGCCAATGGGACGGATGCATGTGCAACGGGCGCTGCAAATTCCGGATGGGCCAAAAACCGTCATCTGCACCGACGTCAGCGATCACCGTTTGGAAGACCTGAAAAACAGCTTTATGCCAGAAGCGAAGGCCAATGGGATTGATTACATCTGCATCAATCCGTTAAAAGACCCTGAGGCGTATAAGGCGCTGATGAATCCGTATCTGGAAAACGGCTTTGATGACATCGTGGTTCTGGCGCCAGTTCCCGCTTTGATTTCAGACTCGGCACGGTACCTCGCCCCTGAAGGTGTGATGAACGTGTTCGCGGGTGTGGCGCGCGGGACGATGGCAGAAGTCGATTTGAGTGACGTTTACCTGAAACAAACGCGTTGGATCGGGCAATCCGGTTCGACTATTCAAGACCTGCGTATGATGTTAGAGCAGGAAGAAGCCGGAATCCTTTCGACAAACCGGGCGGTGGCGGCGATTGGTTCACTGAATGCAACCCGTGACGGGCTGAAAGCGCTGCAAGATGCCGTTTTCCCCGGCAAGGTGGTTATCTTCCCGCACATCAAAGAATTTCCACTAACCGCATTGAGCGACTTGAAGGATAAGCTTCCAACTGTCTATGCAAAACTTGAAAATGGACAGTGGAATTCGGAAGCGGAAAAGGAATTTCTGAGGCTGATGCTGCCGTAGCAGAAACGGATGTATCCTCACCTCCTAGCCCCCTCTCCATTTCATGCGAGAGGGGGAACTCATACGGCGGATTTTAATTTATCAAATGCGAGATGTTATTAGGAAACGAAAATGACCAGAACATTGGAAGATAAAATAGCCATCGTCACGGGCGGTGGTCAAGGATTAGGCCAAGCGATCTGTTTGCGACTGGCACATGAAGGATGCCATGTCGTCGTTGCCGATGTTAATGAGGCGCAGGCGGTTGAAACAGCAGCATTAGTCGAAAAAACTGAAGCTGAAACTCAACGCCGCGCTATCGGTTTGAAGGTGGATGTCACGAACGAAGAACAAGTCGCAGCAATGGTTGACCGTACCGTAAGTGAATTCGGACGGTTGGATCTGCTGGTCTGTAATGCGGGCATTTTGATCGCGGGTGAGACAGATCAATTCCCAGCCGATAAGTGGCGAGCCGTGATCGATGTGAATTTGAACGGTTACTTCCTGAGCGCGAAACATGCTACACGCATCATGAAGGCTCAACGGAGCGGGACTATCGTCCAGATCAATTCAAAGTCGGGCAAAAAAGGCAGCAACAAAAACGCCGCTTATGCCGCTTCCAAATTCGGGGGAATTGGCTTAACACAAAGTCTGGCAATGGAGATGGCAGAGTACGGCGTCCGTGTCAACAGTATTTGTCCCGGTAATCTCCTCGACTCGCCGTTGTGGGTCAACTCGCTGTATAAGCAATATGCCAAGCGCTGGAACATCACAGAAGAAGAAGTGCGACAAAAATATATCAACGAAGTGCCAATGAAGCGTGGATGCACGTACGACGATGTGTGTAATGTGCTGGTGTTTATCGCATCCGATCAAGCCAGTTATATGACCGGACAGGCTATCAACGTGACCGGCGGACAGGAAATGCGGTGACGCTGACCGGAACGCGCAATTATGTCGGCTTTGGTTTCGGCGCGATTCAGGCCGGACTCTTTCTGTATGAGGCGTATCAATCTGGCAACTTCCAACGGCTAACCGTCGCGGAAGTTGTACCGCAAGTCGTTGATTCAATACGGCAAGCAGAAGGGATATTTGCGCTCAATATTGCAGAAGCCGATCACATTGAGCGTGTACAGGTTGGCCCGATTCAGATTGAAAATCCAGCCACTGCGACTGATCGTCAGCGATTGATAGAGGCAATAGCCGAAGCAGACGAAATTGGTACGGCTGTACCGAGCGTCAATTATTATGTTAGTGAGGGATCTGCCAGTTTGCATCGTGTGCTGGCGGATGGACTGCGATTGAAAGCCGCAACGGGCAAAGCGCGCGCAGTGATTTATACAGCTGAGAATAATAATCACGCGGCGGAGATCCTCAAAGCACAGGTGATGGACGCAATCCCAGAAGCGGAACGACCAGCCGTTCAGGATAAAGTGCGCTTCTTGAATACCGTCATTGGCAAGATGAGCGGCGTCATAACGGATGTTGAGGAAATTCGGGCGCAAGAGCTGGCACAGGTTACATCTGGCAGTTCAAGAGCCTATCTGGTCGAGGCCTTCAACCGCATTCAAGTCTCGCGCGTTGATTTTCAAGGCGAGCGTTTCGATCGTGGAATCACTGTGTTTGAAGAAAAACTTGATTTGCTGCCATTTGAAGAAGCGAAATTATATGGACACAACGCGGTCCATGCGCTGGCCGCTTACCTGGGGGCTATGCGGAATATCCGATGGATTGCCGATTTAGCGAATCTTCCAGGGGCGATTGCATTTATGAAGGGCGCGCTGATCGAGGAGTCTGGCGCGGCGCTCCTGCACAAATATGATGGACGCGATGTATTATTTACGCCTGCACAGTACAACGCGTATGCCGATACCCTTCTCGACCGCATGATGAACCCATTTTTACGAGACACGGTTGAACGCATCGGACGTGATCCCCAACGCAAATTGGGATGGGATGACCGTTTGATCGGGACGATGCGACTCATCACAGGCGAGAATATCATGCCTTATCGCTATGCCTTTGGAACAGCAGCCGCGCTCGTCGCAATCGATCCTTCGATACTCAATAGCGGTGGGAAGGCAGAAGAAATCCTGTACCCTATTTGGAGTGGAACGACCATTGAGGAAATCAAGCGACGTCAGATATTGGAACTCGTTGAGTCGGGTTTCAAATCCTTGAGACGATGGGTAGCAGAGGATTATCCGAATCTTGATGATTTCTATCACAGCTTGAAACACTAAGCGGCAAGTTATGAAACGACCTCAAAGGTAATTGGAATAATCTGTACCAGTAATCGATACAGAGACGCTTTGCATTTGATACACTCTATCAACTGTTCGAATTGATCCGCCGTTGGCCCGCTGAGTCCAAGCCGTACTATGATTTCGCGGTTTTCGGCTATTTTCCAGCGCGTGGTGGTGGTCAAGCTATTTAACGGTATCTGATACTCTTCGGCAGCATCCTGACATGCAAAGGTGCAGTCGGTCGCAAGCGAGGCCAGCAAAAAATCACCGGGCTGTGTGAGGCCGGTTACCGTGTCGGTGATTAAAGCGGAACCGATGACCATATGGGTATCACCAAAGCTAACAATAGCCTGTCTACGGGCACCGAATGGTCGCGCAATCACTGAAGGGATAAGCGCCATAATGAGAAACTACCTTTCGAATTTATTCTGACGACATATCTATATTCTCACATAAAACCCTATAGTACACATGAGCCATTGGGTAGTTTTCCGCTCCGACTTTGGACGTAGTTTTATCACTCAAACAGGCATGATGACGGTCAATTGAGTTCCTTCGCCCAGCGTACTTTCAATACTGATCTGCCCCCCGAGCTGCATCACCCGTTCGCGCATAGAATGTAAACCCAGATGGCCGGGAAAATCTTTCTGCGTTTCGAATCCTACCCCGTTATCGATCACGTTCAATTGGAGCATGTTCTGGTCGTGCTGCATCCGCAGCGTTATACGGGTTGCTCCGGCATGTTTGACAACGTTATGGAGTGCCTCACGCGCCACACGATATAAACTTTCCTTAGTCGCAAGGATAAGCTCAGGCTCATCACCAAGTTCGATTTGCACTTCGATTCCGTGTCGCGCCTGAATAGATGCTCCCTGTTTGGCAAGTGCAACTGCTAAACCTTCAGTTTCCAATGACTCAGGCCGCAACTCAAAGATCAATGCACGCATCTCGGCCAAGCCCGCCGCAGCCAAGGTCAAAACGTATTCAATTGACTCGCGGACTGCAACCGGATTTTTGTCGAGAGAGCGGAAAGCCGTCTGCGCACCTAAACCAATGCCGTAGAGTGCTTGCGAAACTGAGTCGTGTAATTCACGTGCGAGGCGTGTGCGTTCCTCCAATGCTGCCAAGTCATGTGCTCGCTGGCGGGCACGTTCCGTCTCATCACGCAGGCGAAACCGTTCAAGGGCTGCACCTGTTAATTCGCTTACACCCGACATCAGGCGAACTTCCCGATCCGTAAAATTGCGTTGTACTTTGCAGCCGATGGCAAAAACACCAACAATACGCTGATTTTCAGTAAGATTGGTGAACGCGACCGAACAAATCCCAAATCGTCTTGCCGAAGCCGCTGCTAAATCATCCGCCCATTCAGGGGCATTAACATCGTTGATTACCTGCATTTTGCCGGGTGTCATATTCGTCAAATCAAAGACATCACGAGGCAAACGGGTTCCGGCGGGTAAACCCGGATCGGTTGAAATGACCGTTTCGGTATAGGTCGCTTTATTCCGGTCGTAGTTCTCCCACATGAAAATGGCGACATATAGCGGTTCAGGAAAACATTGTCGAACAGCTTCCATCACATCACGGTCGGTCTTGGCTCGATTGATATCCTTACCCACTGTATATAGAAGCTGGTTTTCGGCGCGAGCTTCCTGCTCGGACAAATATACCCGGCGTGTGGCAATCACCGCCGGAAGCGTTTGAAGCAAACGCTCAAGAATATAGCGTTCGTTATCACTGAAAATATGCGGTTCCGTCCAATTAAGACTGATGAGTCCTTGAAACTCACCCGCATGAACCAAGGGCAGAATAACTGCCGCCCCCATATTAAATTGGGTTCTGAAATGGGTACGACGTTCCAAATCAAGCCGAGTATCGTTTCTAATATCTTCGCTATACACTACTTTATCAGGACAGGAAAGCCACAATGGGCCTAACAAGTAATCATCACTTAGAACATGGCGGGGTTGATAACCCGGCTGCCGGTAATCGGTATATTCCCCATCCATCCACAGGGCAATGAGATATGATGCAAATGGATCATTACCTCTAAAATGTTCGGCATAGGCCATTTCGACACGATACGCACCAATTGACTCGGCATAGGGGACAAAAGCACGCAACAAATCAATTTCGTTGACAGCACGAGAAAAAGCCGCGTTCAGGCTTGCTAGAATTTCGGCATGATGACGTGCCGTAATGGTTTCCTGTTGTAAATGAATGCGTTCAACAGCAGCTTTGGCAAGATCACCAACGCCTAAAGCAAAGCGAAGATCACGTTCGGGAAAATGATAGGGCTGGGATTTATTAAAAAACAACCAACCAAACAATCGTCCTTCGCGATGAAATGACACGATTACTATCGCGCGTGTTCCTGTTAATTCCCAGTTTGATAATGAGACTTCGTCCACACGCGGGTCATTCCGAACGTCCTCGATAACGACGAGTCGTTCATCCCGCAGTTTCTCACCGAGCGGGAAACCTGCTTTGGGAATACGCATTCCAACGATCCGCTGAAGATGGTCAGGGATATTCGCTGCAACCGGCACATCAAAATAGCTTGCCCTGTCATAATCGAAATGTTCGCACAGATTCAGATACACGCCTTCACAATCCGGCAATAAGTGGACAACAGCATCCAATATGGCTTGATAGGAAGTCGCAGCGTTGATCTGTTCAGCTAATTTATAGAGAAAATCAGCTTCTTCTTTTGCCGCAATGGTTTCTCTTTGTAAACGAATCCGTTCAACAGCGGCACTGGCAAGATCACCAATACCCAGCGCCACCCGCCGTTCCTGCTCACTGAAAACGCGAGGAAGCGGGTAATAAAAAGTCATTATGCCCCACATACGTTCGCCAGATCGCAACGGTATGACGAGGCCAGCTCTGACCGGCACGTTGCGATAGTATTCGCGTCCGGCTTCATCGAAACGCGGGTCTGCAAAGAAATCCTCTGAAACCCAGACACGATCATGCTGCAATTTCTCAATTGTAGAATTAATGATGGGAGTCCGAGGCTTGATAAATGGTGCGAGTTGGTCAGAAACAGCGCTATATGCAATCGTTTCAGAGTACGAGGCGCGATTAAAGTCCAAATGTTCGAAAAAGCTCATAAACACACCGCTTGATTGCGGTTGCAGGCGTGCCACTGAATCGACAATTTCCTGATAGCTCATAGCCGCGTTAATCTCGCCAGCCATCCGGTAGAGAAACGCTGTCTCTTCGTGTGCAGAAGCCGTTTCCTGCTGTGCCTGAATTCGGATCACTGCGCTGGCAACCAAATCGCTAATCGCAAGGGTGAGGCGACGATCCTGTTCCGAATACTGCCGCGGTGTTGCACTTTCAAAGCTGAGCGTGCCATACCAACGCTGATCCTGCACAAGCGCGACCAGCAGCAAGGAACGGGCGTTAGCGGCCTCCCAACCTGCACGTGTAACCGGATCAACTAACGGATGATCATTAATGTTTTCAATGGCAAGTTGACGGGCTTTTACCACATGAGGCGCGATGGGAAAATCAGCTTCAGTAAAGCGTGTTCCAACCGATAAAGGGGTTTCATTCTGCCGATTAATTCCGGCTGAGATTTCGAAATAGGTCGCTTTGCGGTAATCCAGATGTTCCCACAAAATCAGATAGACCCGTTCAATCTGGCGAGCGAGCGGTGCGATTGCTTTTATCACATCGGCAAAAGTCGTCGCCATATTGATGGATTCTGAGGCTTGATAGAGTAGATTTGCCTCCTGACGAGCAATTTGCTCGGCTATATACGCCTCTCGTTGGGCTTTTACCGACGCCTGCATATTCTGCTGAAGCCGAATGCGCTCAACCGCCGCTGTGACCAGATCACCAATCGCCAGCGCTAATCTTCGCTTTCGTTCGCTAAAAGAACGAGACTCGGCGCTGTGAAAGGCAATGCTACCAATGCGCTTGTCCCCATATACGAGCCTCACCATCAGGATCGCACGGGTATTCATGACATCCCAGCTTGCACGGCTGACCGGATCGACACGCGGATCGACATGGGTATCTTCAACAAACCAAAAACGTTCCGGAAAACTCCTTCCAGAAAACGGGAAATCGCTTTTTAAGAGGTGATGCCCAGGCGAAATGGGACTCTTGCCTTGCATATCATGTACAGCAGTGACCTCATAAAAATTAGCATCTTCGAAATCAAAGTTTTCCCAGAGATAGAGATATAGTGTGTCGGCCTGTGGCTCCAGAACGGCTACCGCCCGCAACAACTCGTCATAGGTTTTGGCAGCATTGACCGATTCGGATACTTTGTAGAGGGTGGTGGCTTCCTCACGCGCTTCCTGTTCGGCTAAGTAAGCACGGCGCGTAGCGACTACGGCGGACAGATTCTGAACAATCTGACCGTAAACATATCGTTCCTCATCACTGAAATGGTGCGGTTGATGCCACATAATGATAAGGCTGCCCTGCCAACGCCCACTACTGTACAGGCCAAGCAAGGCTTCCGAACGCATTGGATAATTTGGCAAAAAGTCCGCCCGTTTATCGGCGCTCAAGCGCTCATCTGTCGCGATGTCTTCGATATAGAAGATATTGCCAGGAGTCTTTAAGGCAAGTTCACGAATCTCGATAATTACTTCGTGGAACTTTTCATTACCGTCAATTACACGATAGGGTATTGGCCGATTAAAAATCCAACGGGCAACAGGCTTGAAATCCGCACTGTTGACACTTTGATCCGTGACCACATAGTTTAGGAGCACACCGGCTGCGCCCTGGGTTTCCGCATAGCTGGCGACGGCGGCCAAAATAGCTGATTCATCGGTCGCCTGAAGCAGCGCAGCGTTAATCGAGGCCATGATTTCCGCGCGCTGGTGTGAGACTTTGGATTCTATCGACAGCGTGTCAGTATTTGTTTTTAGTGGATCGCCCACGGTGGATTGTGGTATTAAAGTCTCGTCCGACTTATTTTTCGCTCGATATTGATTAGTATCCGATATACTCATAGTATCCTCGACAACGGGCATAACCTTCTGTTCCATGTCGTAGTCAAAAGCTCTTTCTGCACCTTGATTCTACCTTATCCGTCTTTTCTAGCATAACGCCCGTCGAAAAGTATTTGCAATTTCTGAAAATCAGACCCACACAATTTGGTATCCGATCTCATATTGAGGGAGAAACGGAATTAATTTCCAAGTTGGCAGTGACACCATTTATCCCACATATTCACCATTAAAATGTTAATATCTTTAGCAGATTATCGCGCCATTCAAAGAAAGCAAAATTGTAATGAAGATTACTAAAATTGAAACCTTTTTTGTCAAGCCGTGGTGGCTATTTCTTAAAATGCATACCGATGAGGGTCTTATTGGATTGGGCGAACCGATTGTTGAAGGGCGAGCGCGTACAGTCGCAATGGCGGTTAAAGAGTTAGAGTCCTATCTTATCGGACAAGATCCACGACAAATCGAACGTCATTGGCAGGTGATGTATCGCGGGACTTTTTATCGCGGCGGGCCGGTACTTGTCAGCGCAATCAGCGGTATTGAACAAGCCATGTGGGATATTCTGGGCAAATCGCTGGGTGTACCCGTCTATCACCTTCTTGGTGGAGCCTGTCGTGACCGCATTCGCGTCTATTCGCAATGTCATGGGGAAACACCAGAGATTATAGCTAAGCGCGCCAAAGAGCTAGTTGCCGAGGGGTTTACCGCACTCAAAGCCATGATTGATGGACCGATACGCCACATTGATACCAAGGCCTATGTGCGTTCACAGGTCAACAAAATACAGGCGATCCGCGAAGCCATTCCTGAAACAGTCGACCTCGCTGTCGATTTTCACGGTCGCGCCAGCCCGCCGATGGCTATTCGTCTGGCTCAAGCCTTTGAAGAATTTGATCTGATGTTTATCGAAGAACCGGTGCTGCCTGAAAATATCGATGCATTAGTTACGGTAGCGCGTTCCACGACCACACCCATTGCGACAGGTGAGCGGCTTTTCACACGATGGGGTTTCCGCGAAGTGTTAGAAAAGCAGGCTGCGGCCATTGTCCAGCCCGATATCTGCCACGCAGGGGGGATAGGTGAGGTGCGTAAAATCGCAGCGATGGCTGAAACCTATTACGCGGCGGTCGCACCGCACAATCCGCTTGGTCCAATTTCGCTGGCAGCCAGTCTACAAGTAGATGCCTGTACACCCAACTTTCTGTGTCAGGAGCAAATCACCCTAGGCGACGGCTATCTGAAACAACCATTCGTGCAAAAGAGTGGCTACATTGACCTGCCAACCGCACCCGGATTGGGTATCGAGCTTGATGAAGAAGCCCTGGCTACTACGATGGCGGATGATGGGTCGTGGCAAGTACCCCACTTATTCCATGCGGATGACAATTCATTCGGTGAATGGTAAAACAAAACATTAGCTCAATAAGGAACAATTGATTTATGAGACTCAAGGATAAAATTGCAATCGTTACTGGAGCAGGACAAGGCATTGGCAAAGGCATTGCGCTGCGTCTAGCACGGGAAGGCGCTCATGTTGTCGTTAATTATCCCTCACCTAATGTGGCCGACCAGGCAAATGCGGTTGCCGAGCAAATTCGCAGCATAGGTCAACAAAGTATCGCTATTCAAGCTGATGTTTCTAAGGCCGCACAAGTCGAAGCCATGGTTGCTAAAACTGTTGAGACTTTCGGTCGGCTCGATATTCAAGTCAACAATGCGGGTGTTGATCCTCATGTGCCGTTTTTGGAAATGACTGAGGAACAATGGGATTTTGTAATCGACGTAAATTTGAAGGGCAATTTTTTCTGTGCCCAATCTGCCACACGCGCCATGATGAAAACGGGTGGTGGGAAAATTATTATTATCAGTTCGATTCATGGCATACAGACTTATAAACGGATGACCGCTTATGCGGCCTCCAAAGGCGGTCTGAACGCGATGACCCGTCAGCTAGCCATCGAATTATCGCCATATCACATCAATGTGAACTGTATTGCACCAGGTGCAATTCATGTTGAGAAAAATTTCGTAATGGACCCGAATTTCGATCCCCATGCATTTGATCATGAAATTCCGGTGGGATCAATTGGTTATCCGGACGACATAGCCGGCGCAGTTGTCTTTTTTGCATCCGACGATTCGCGATACGTTAACGGGCAAGTTTTGCTCGTAGATGGTGGAACTAGCACTCGCATTTTACTCGGAGTAAGTGATAAGAAAACCGATGTCATTGAGAGTATCAAAATGATGGATCCTAAAGATTGGCTAGGCGATAATTCGTAGAACAGTGCTTTCGCAGCCCCGTTGAACGTGCTTTTCATCCATAACTATGAAGGACTAATATTATGCCTATTTTTGTCTCCAAATATAAAGATCAACCAGCCATCACAGTAGAGTCCGAGGTGATGAGCGCCCAATTTTTGCCGTCTATTGGTTCTAAAATGTGTTCGCTGATTTATAAGCCACTGCAACGCGAGCTGATGGTCCAAAATCCCAGTGAACAGTATTTACTGCAACCGTATGATGGTCACTACGAGTCGGCGGAATGTTCAGGTTTCGACGAAATGTTTCCTACGATTGATACCTGTTTCTATGAAAGTTATCCCTGGCAAGGCACCAAGATTCCTGACCATGGTGAGGTATGGGCGCTTAAGTGGGATCATCAAGTGCAGAACGAGCAGCTATCGATGAGTACTTATGGTGTACGATTTCCTTATAAATTGGACAAAGTGGTGTCATTCGCTGCGCCACACATCCTCCACACAAAATATGTGGTCACCAATTTATCAGATTTTGATTTTGACTTTATGTGGGCAGCGCACACGATGATTAATATTGAAGATAACGTGGAACTCGTGCTGCCCCCAGGGGTAAAAGGGGTTAACAGCGTCAGCACGGATGGATCCATCGGCAACTATGGCGATGCAGCAGCCTGGCCGCAATTTCAAGCCAAAGATGGCACATTACGCGATTTGAGCAAGCTGCGTTCCCAAAATACACGTGCGGTTGAGAAATATTTCATTAAAGGTAAGATGCCTGAGGGGTGGTGCGGCTTGAAGTATCACCAGAGTAATTTCTCGATGGCGCTTTCTTTCCCTGTAGAGACAGTACCTTACTTAGCAGTGCTGCCCAACGAAGGCGGCTGGCGTGATATCCACAACATTTTTCTAGAGCCGGCAACCGGTACATTTGACCGGATTGACATTGCCCGTAAGCGCAAGGAGTATTCTACTGTGCGCGCCCATTCCACATATGAGTGGCATTTGAACATTACGTTGGCAAACACGACTCATTTTCAATCGATAGCCGAAGACGGCAATCTGGTTTAGCCGCAAGACCCATTATCAACAAAAACGGGATGGCAATTCACCATCCCGTTTGTATTTCCATATTCCGTAACAGCCACCAAAATTTATGACTTTACATCGGGATTTGGCAGCATGTACTGTTCTCGCAATAAGGCGATCAAATCATGATAGGCGGTAATGAAACCGCGCAGGGTGCGAACAGTCGCGCCATAGCTATCAAATTCACGAATAGATAAGCCGTCTTCATCATAGGCTTTGCGAAAATCTGGAATATGCGCGTAAAGGTCATCTATGATTGCTGGAGATACAGGGTTATCTATGTGCGGTTTGACTTCAATATCTGAACTATTAAAGCGTTTCTGCCAGTCATAAGGGATTGTAAGAATCACATCCCCGCCTATGAAGGCTGACCAATGGAGATGGTGGCGATAGGCCGCTGCCAATAAGCGTGTGCGATAACCACGCGACTGGTAAATCTGATAGGCTTTTTTCATGACTGCGACCCCCGACCACACTGAAGCAGCAGGGTCAGTTGTAGTGATGCTGTCGCGATTAATGAGGACTTGCATCCAGTCATCTAAACGTCCAATCATCAGGGCGCAAGTGGGAACCAGATTCGAGATATCTTTATTATCGGCAGCGCGGCGTTTCAGGCCACGTTCAACGGCTTCACCAACTGCTAGTGCCTGTGGAACGGTGAAACAAACTGTAGCTGTCACATTAACACCGCGAAAAGTGAGTTCTTCGACGGCTTCAATTCCAGCAGCAGTCACAGGGAGCTTGATCTGCAAATTAGGAGCAAGCGTGCTGAAATGAGCGCCCTGCTCGATCATCGCGTTGGCGTTGCGATAATTGGCGGGGTTGGTCTGAATGGAAAGCAGCCCTTTCTTATGATTTTCGCGCTCATAGATGGGCAGTAAAAGCTTTGATCCGTGAACGGCTACTTCTTCGCAGACTTTCCAAGCAAGCTCAACTTCAGACCAAGTTGGGTTTTCCGCAATAAGCTGCTTGATCCGATCTTTCCAAAGGTGCATTTCCTTTTTTAGAACGCTCAAGACAATTATGGGGTTGCTAGTTGCACCAACTGCGCCATTTTCAATTGCATAACTCAGTTCTTCAACCGAGCATGAGTCACTCCAAAAATCTGTGATGGTTGTACTCACCATCTCATGAAGTGGGCTTTTATATGTCGTGTGCGTAACCATGTATTATTCCCTATCCACTACTCATGGGTCAGCCGCATTACTGGGTCGCGGTAATGCCACCATCAAGGTAAAGGGTTTGCCCGGTAATGAAGTTTGACGCTGACGAAACAAGAAACAAGGCTGCCTGCATAACATCATCCGGTTCGGCAATTCGTCCCAGCGGAATGCGAGCGGTCAAGGCATCGTAAAACTGTGGATCAGCTAACATGGCTGCAACTTGCTCGGTGCGGACAAAAGTTGGCGCGACCACATTGACATTAATGTTGTGTGGGGCTAATTCTGCTGCCAACTGTTTACACATGGTTCCCAAGCCGCCTTTAGCTGCACAATAGGCGGCGTAACCCCGTCCACGCAAGCCAAGATGGGTACGAACAGAACCCAAATGCACTTGCTTACCGCCCTGCCCCTGCGCGACCATATGCTTAGCCGCAGCCTGTGCCAAGAAAAATGCTGATTTCAGATTAGCCGAGTAGACAAGATCGAAATTTTCTTCGGTCACATCCAGGAGTTTCTCTTCGCGATTCAGTCCAACGCAGTTGACCAGAATATCCAATCGCCCATAGTGATTCACAGTATCATCAACCATACGCCGAATTTCGGATAGACTTTCGGCATCAAAGGGGGCGGCATAAGCGTCACACCCATCCAAACTGAGGGAGGATGCAAGTGATTCAGCCCGTTGACCGTTGCGCCCTGCTACAGCAACTTTTGCGCCAACCGCAGCTAATCCCCGACACACGGCTTCACCTATACCACCGTAGCCACCTGTCACAAGAGCGACCTTACCATCGAGTCGAAACAACTTCTTCAGCAGGTCAGGAGTCTGTGTCTCGATCATGTATTCTCCTAATGTTGGCTCGACTTAAACACGGGCGCGACCTGTTCCATAAACAATTGCATTCCATCAATATCGGGGGCATCCACGAACCATAGCATAAAATGGGATATACCAATTGCGATATAGTTCTGCAGCTGAGATTTGATTTCGTCGGGCGTACCCACTAAGCCGGTATCGGTCAGATAACGCGGATACTCGTCACTTTCACCACTGACAAATGCGCGGAAGTCCGCATCCTGCGGCGTTTCACCACCGGGTGCTGTTAAAGCTAATACCGCCCGAAGTTTCTCGCGCACCGCAGCACGCGTAGGCGCAATTAGAATTTGCACTTCATAGCTAATTTCGATTTCGTCAAAGGCGCGGTTCCTTTTCAGGCAAGCAGCACGCAGTAAATCCATACGCTGTTTCATTGTCGTCAATCCGACCGGCACACTGTTCCATCCCTGCCCCCAACGTGCAACGGCATCAAATGTAATGGGATTCGCCTCGCCAAACCAGATTGGCGGGTGCGGCTTAGTGAATGGTGCAGGCGTGCAAACGGCATCTTTGACGTGATGAAAACGACCATCAAAAGTTAGCGGTTGAGCTTCACTGGTTTGCCAGAGTTTAAGAGTCAGTTCCAGGCCTTCCAGAAAATCGGCCATGCGTTCTTCGACATTTTCAGGATAATTCAGGCCATACGCCTGATGTTCGCCAATGCGTGTTCCGGTATCAGCAAAATAAATAAAGCGCCCACCAGAAATCTGGTCAAGGGTGGCGATCATTTTGGCAGCAACAGAGGGATAACGAAAGAAATGTCCCTGGTGGATAATGCCGAGTTTTGATCTGGTAGTAGCGCCTGCAATCGCGGAAAGTGTTGTCCAACCTTCCATGATGGCTTGATCTTTGCCGAGCATGAGGTGATCGGCTACCCAGATCGAATCGTAACCGAGCGAATCCGCCCGCCGCGCGTTTAGCATGGTTACATTTACGTCTAAAGCGGCATAATTCGGTGTGCGGAATAGTCCACCACCGGGCCATGCGAATATGGGCACACAATAACCAAATTGAATAGGATATGTCATAGGATTATGTGACCTCGTAGTGCAATGGTTCGCCACGCAAGTGGTGATAGACATTCAGCCAGATATTGAGTGAATCGCGGACATGCGTCCAATGCCCCTGCCATGCAGAATGAGAAGTCAGTGTAACATTGTAGCCAGGGTCTTCATTCAGTTCATGGAGAGGATCGTCGACCGGAAGTGGTTCATCATACATGACATCCAGCCCTGCTCCACCGAGACGATGGTTTTTCAGGGCGTCTACAAGCGGCGGTTGATCGACCAATCTGCCACGCGCGGTATTAATGAAGAAGGCATCGGGTTTCATCAGGCCGATTTCACGCGCACCAATGATTTTCTCGGTAGCAGGCATGATGGGAATATGGACACTTAGGACATCAGCACGCTTGAACAATTCTTCCCACTCGACGTATTCAACGTGGTATTTTTCTTCGAGTTCAGGAAAGCGTACTTTGTCCCAGTAAATACATTTCATCTCGAAAGCATGTGCGTAGTTCGCCATCGGACGGGCAATTTCGCCGAAGCCAAGCAAGCCCAGCGTGTAATCCTGTACGATACGGATGTTGGGTACAGTTGCGCCCCAACCGCGCTCGACGTAGAGACGTTCTTCAATCTGGCGACGCTGTTCCTGCATCTGTTTATAGTGGTTAAGCAGCAACGTCCAAGCATGTTCGGCTACAGCGATGTAGTTGATGAGCGGTGTGGCGCAAACGGGTATGCCCATTTCGCGCGCTGTATCCATCGGAATGCCACGATAATCCTGCCCCATGTGCTGAAGTAATTTAATCTTCGTACCTTTACGAAGGACTTCGGGTGTCAGACGCTGTTTATGAATAACAAGATAATCACAATCGGCAATGACCGCATCCAACTCTTCGAGTGATTTAACACTTATGAGATTGGTTTCATAATCCGCAAAGATTTCTTCAAAGAGTGGGGCTGATGCTGCCCATGATATTCTCGCCGGGTCATTTGATGGCAACCGCTTCTCCAATTCATTGGCAAAGTCCCTGCGCATCTGCACACCGATTAGTACGTAATTATATTCTTCCCAGACTACAATGTTGATCATGATCTCACCTGCGCCCATGCGCGCATAAACGTCCGTTTTCCGTTGGCAAGAACTGCTTCGGGGTTCTCTTCACCAGGAATCGTACGAAGTTCCATTGATAATATCGGTGTTGAGCCCAAACGCTCACGCGCTTTTGTCCAATACTGGACGGCATCCAACTGCTTGAGATAATCAATTACTTCCGGCAGGTCATTACGGCCTAAAGGATGACCAAAGCGCGGGTGAAAATCGCCATAGAGCACTGAGTCAGGATGATCGATGACACAGTTGCCGATGTGGGCGTGAATGAGATGGCGACCGGCGGTTTTCAGTGCATGTTCGGCGGTTTCGCCGAGCAAGGGAAGATGACTAAGGTCGATGGTGAGTCCGAAGTTGGAACGATCTACCGCGTCGGCCATCTTTGCAGCCTCGACCGTCGGGCCGATGAGGCGTTTCTTTTCGACGCTGCGATCAAAGTTTTCGAAGGTGATGAACAACTGTTTTCTGGTGGACCTGGCGGTGGCATAGTCGCACAATTCCTGCAAATCTTCGACTAAGCGGGCGGTTGTGGCTTCACGTTGATCGGGTACGGTATCGAGAGGCCCCTGCACCATCGCCATTACACTGCCCATGTCTATGGCTTCGTCGATCAGGGCTTTGAGGCGAGTCATTGCGGCTTTACGCAGATTGGCATCGGCGATGCCGGGTTCGAGTTTTTCCAACAGCACCGGCAGAATCGGAAGATAGACGACTTGCAACTGTGATTGGGCAAGAAGCGCTTTGGCTTTCTGACGCACTTCCGGATTTTTGATGGGCGCGATTTCGACTGCCCCAAAATCCGAGTCGTTGACGATGGTCGCCAGCGTTTCTACAACCGGCCCTTCACCACCGCGACATTCGAGGTAAATGAGCGGATGGATGACGCCAAAATCCATCAAATGAAACCATGCATTCATGCGTGCATCCCTCGCTCGATTTCAGATTGATAGGGCGAGTCCTTGCCTTCCAGAACTTCATCCAACGTGACCATACGTTTAAGCAGTTCGGATTCTAACAGGCCGAATACTAAAGCCAATGAGCGCAAACCCTGTTCACCTGTAACTTCTGGTTCACGATTGTTAATGACCGCATCCACAAAATCGGACTGCTCGATGGCAAGGAGATTGGAATCAATATCGGCCCAAACCATGTCGTAAGTGGTTAGGCGGTCGCCTTTAAAAAGCGCGGCAGTGACATCATCAAGATGGAAATCCGGCACAAGTTTGAGTAAGTCTTCCTGTTCAACCGTAATATCTTTACCTTCGCGGCGTTGGACTAGCTTTAACGGTTTTCCGGTACGGTCACCGGGGATGGCAAGCGAGCCACCTGTGCCGTAAATCATCCGTGAGAATGAACCTTCCCCCCGCCCGGCTATATTGAGGAGCCAATTGGCAATCGCACCGCTTTGAAAACGCATCACACCAACGGATAAGTCTTCAGCATCCACTTCATGCTTTGCGCCCTGCGCGTCGGTCCGCTGCTTATCGACAACGGCGTTCATGCCGACAACTGTATCTATCGGGCCGAGATAGAATTCGAGGATGTCGGTGTAATGCACACCCATATCGATGACAATACCGCCGCGATCTTTGCGATGCCGCCAGGGCGTAATGATGACGAATTCGCCACCACCAGATGATTCCTGAGTTGCGAGGAATGGTGTGCCGATGGCACCGTTTTCGACCAGCGCTTTGCCCAAGCGGTTGATAGGATCACGGCGGTAGTTTTCGGCTACAGCGAGTTTGCGATTGGCCTTTTTACCAGCCTCAACCAATCGCACACCTTCGGAAACAGTGAGCGTAATCGGTTTCTCTACCATCACATGGATACCAGCGTCGAAAGCTTTTTCGGCTACTTCGACGTGCATTTCCGGCGAGGTGGTAACAATGATGCCATCCAATTTGGTGGCTTTTATCATCGAGTCGAAATCGGCGAACTGTTGTGGCCGAGTACCCAGCAGGGCTTCTGCATGATCAGCCATTTTCTGAAGGTTTTCGGGCATAATGTCGCAGACAGCTACAAGATCAAAATTCAGCTTGCCAACCGACTTCAACTGTTTCATTCCAATAACGTGGCGGCGACCCATGCCGCCACAGCCTACCAGTCCCATTGCAAACGACATGGTTAATTTCCTTCTGGCAGTTCTAATTTATGATTCAAGCTCTTGATATGCGCAGCATTAACCTTAGCGCTTTCAAGGGGTGAGATGGTGCTGCTGCTCTGTTCGACCACCACCCAACCCGGGAACTTTTGCGCGACCAATTCGGCTAAAATTGCGCCGAAGTCCAGGCCAATCGTACCTTGCCCAATTTCGACAAACTTGCCGGCCGCCCAATCTTTGAGATGCATGTATCCAAGTCGCGATTTGTATTTACGAATGTGGGCAACTGAATCTTCACCTACCAGACCAATATGCGAAACATCAAGGCACAGCATGGTTTTCTTAGTTTCATGTAGGAGAATATCAATTTCACCTTCGGTTTCAATGGTACAACCGACGTGAGGGTGATACGCCAAAGTAATCCCCTTGTCCGCACCATATTTAGCTAACTCTTCACATCCGTTGGCCAGATTTTTGTATTCTTCTGCCGTCGGGGGGCGTGTACGCAGACGTCCACCACCCACTAAGCCATACTGCTCGACACCAAATAAGGCAGCGTAATCCATACGGCGTTTGTGGATAGTAATGGTGTCGGGATTAACAGGTACCTCTATGCCACCAAAAAAGATACCTGGGTGCAAGCCTTGAAGAATGGAGCGCAAATAGTCGGGCGGGCCGAGCCAATCCAGCGAGTGATCAAAGAGTTCGACAGCGTGCCAACCCGCTTTCTTAATATCTTTAAAGGTGGCTGCCATATCGGGCTTTGTCGTCCAGTTAATGGTACTGTAAGCGAAGCGTAAGGCGTGTATCTTTTTTGTGGTTGTTTTGGGCATGATATGTAGGCTTCCATGACTTTCAGGATAAAATTTACGGTCAATTGACAATCTAGTTAAGCTGGCACTTCGTGAGCATCCAACACGCGGATATTGAGTTCACCCGCGATGCGATGGAATAATTCAGCAACTGCTGGCATCTCGTCAGCAGTTGCGCCTTCTACGATGACAGGATAATCCGGCGACAGTGCTTCCATTTGCTGAAACAGCATGTGGAAATCCATAAGCCCTTTGCCGGGGCAGCCATCCTGTAGGTGAAGCGCTAGTCGATTTTCGATCCAAATGTCTTTTGCATGACAACTAATGATATGTTTTCCCAATACATCAAAGTGATGTTTAAGCGCTGTGGCCGTATCAAAAACCTGCTCACGCGTAATCCAATTAGCAGAATCATAATCGCTGGTGACTCTAGGCGAATTGACCTCATCCAGAATGGCAGCGGTAATCTCGGCTGACTCTAAGGTAACGAGTTGATGGCCCTCCATACTCAGATACACATTGGTATCTTCAGCCACCGGCGCGCATTCCTTAAGGCTCTTTACTAACTGTTTACGAGATGTTTCTGTCCAGTTTTCACGATGAGGGAACCAGGGTCCATCAGGACTCATTGAACCCGGCCCAGTATCAATTCCCCGCGCGCCCAGCCATCCCGCCAATTGGAGCGCGGCCTGAACTGTCCGTACGGATTCTTTACGAGCGTTTTCGTCAGTCGTAACCAGATTTTGCCAATAGCCAGTCACTTGAAAAAGATGTAGGTTTTCATCTGCAAGCAATTGACGTACCCGTTCGGCTGTGGCACGGGGTGTCGTATGCGGATTATTGCTTTTAAAACGGGTGAATATGCCCGAAAACCCCATATCACGAACACGCTTACATGTGTCAGCAGTCAAATCATTCATATCGTCGGGCAAGAATGCCCCGCACATTCCAAATCGCATCAGATTAGTCTTCCGTTATGTCGTATTACTCAATAAGCTTCATCGATTTGATTAACATTTATCCCTTAAGGCCGCTGGTCACAAAACCCTGCACGATATAGCGTTGTGCGAACAAGAACATCAGGAACATCGGCAGTACCATCAATGTCGAAATCGACATAATATAGTCATTGCGTGGAATTGTCGGGAATATATTACGGAATATATTAAGGCCAAGAGCTAACGTGTAATTGTCCGGAGAACTCAAATAAATCAATGGCCCCAGAAAGTCATTCCACATTCCCAGCACTGTGAGGATCGCCACTGAAATTAGTGCTGGACGCGCCAGAGGTAGATAGATACTCCACCATATCCTAAGATGCCCTGCTCCATCAATGATCGCGGCCTCATCCAGTTCACGCGGAATTTGCATAAAGAACTGGCGCAGGAGAAAGATGTTGAGCGCCCCCCCGCCAAACCAGGCCGGGATAATCAACGGGTTGAAGGTATTCAACCAACCCAGCTTGTAAAACAAGATGTAAAGGGGAATTAGTGTGACTTGTGGTGGCAGCATGATGGAAGCCAAAGTCAGAATAAACCATAAATTGCGTCCCGGAAACTTCAACCGTGCGAACCCATAGGCGCATAACGACGATGTGATTACGACACCTGGTAGAGTGGCTGCAATAATGAAAATGGTGTTGAACGTCCAGCGTGGAAACTGCGTGTTCTTGTAATTCCAAGCTTCAGCATAATTCGTCGTGATAACCTGATTGGGCAGGAAGGTCGGCGGGTAATGATTGATTTCGTTAAAGGATTTAAGAGAGGTGCTGACCATGATAACGAGCGGTAGCACAAAAATAAGTGTACCAGTGATAAGGAGAGCATAAATTATGCCCTTGCTGACTATTTCCTGCCGCCGACGAACAGCCTTTATTCTCGCTGAATTCTCAGCCGTTATGTACATAGCGTTGCTCGTCATTCGCGTACTTCCCCTTCATAATAAACCCACAACGGCGAACTTCGGAAGATAAGTAGTGTCAATACGATGATAATGGCGAACAGAACCCATGCCATAGCGGATGCATAACCCATTTCCAGCCACTTAAAGGCTTTCTCATAGAGATTATAATTATAAAAATATGTGGATTTCACCGGACCGCCTTCAGTCATAATGAAGGCCGGGACGAAAAACTGGAATGCCCCAATAAATGCTGTAACCACATTAAAGAAAATTGTGGGTGAGAGCATGGGAATAGTGACATAGAAGAAGCGCTGCAAGGAATTCGCGCCATCAATTTTCGCCGAGTCCAACAGTTCTTCAGGGATATGTTGCAAACCAGCGACGTAGATAATCGTCGTGACCGCTCCCGCCCAAACGCTCACAATTACCAGCGCGAACAGGGCCGAATCGGGGGAACCTAACCAGTTGATGGTGGGCATCCCAAGTCCCTTGAGAACACTGTCAATAGGGCCATATTCTTTATTGTAGAGATATTTCCATAACACGGAGGAGGCAACAAACGGCACGATGATCGGCAGATAGAAGATCGTGCGGAAAAAAGTCAGCCCGCGCACTTTCTGGCTCAACAGGACGGCTATTCCCAAGCTGACCACTTGTCCGATTCCGACGTACAACAGGGCATAACGGATGGTCACACTCAGCGATTTGGCGAAATCCTTATCTTTGGTGAACAGGTCAACGAAATTTTTGATGCCGATGAATTCAGGTGAACTGACAATTTTATAATCGGTCAGGCTGTAATAAGCCGATGCGATCATCGGGCCAAAGGTCCAAATCAGCAACCCCAATACCACAGGCAGAATAAACAAGTATCCGCGTAAAGTTTCACGCCAGAATGTTGGACTGCGTTTACTTTTCGCGCGGGAAGTTGCCACAGCGCTCATCGTGTGCCTCCTCAGAAATCTTGCGATACACAACTTTCACTCAGCTCGTGGCATTTTTCATATTGTCTCCCCTCTTTTTGCTACTGCTGAGGGGTTGAGCGAAAGTGCTAACTATAAAGAGTCCCGCCGCATGATGTATTCTGCGGCGGGATATCCCAAACTGTTATCTCATCACAATTGCGTTAACTACCTTTATCGAGGCAGGCCTGGATATTGTCATTAGCAGTGGTGAACGCATCTGTCACAGAACTGCCACCAACGATAACCGCATCAAATGCGTCATTGATTTCCGAGTTGATCTGGCCAGCATACAAGCTGCCGCAGTTGCCGGGGAAATAGGTTGGTGTAATGCCGTTTTCACCATTGTTAAGGAAGGCTTCGATGTTGTCGGGTGGGCCAGCCAATGCGAGAATGTCCGGGTCAGTCCGCAGTGATTTAAGTAGCGGCATTCCAGCATATCTCAGGGCAATGGCCTTTTGTGTATCTTTTGAAAGCAGGCCCTTAATGAAATCCCAAGCCAACTGTGGGTCTTTAGCATCGGCGGTGATGGTGAAGCCGTAGGTGCCCATCCCTGTGACTTTCTTCCCGCTGGGGAAGGACGGGATCACTTCGACATCCCACTTGAACGGCTGCGGGTCGAGCGCACGAACGCCTCGCATAAGACCAGGAATAGTCATTTGCATGGCGCATTTGCCAACGAGGAAGCAATCGCCGCCTGCATCAAAGTCGAACGGGGTGGCAATGCCGTCTTTAGTCCACATATCCGTGTAAGCTTGCAAGCCAGCTAATGATTCTGGTGAATTCAGCAGTGCGGTCTTGCCATCATCGCTAAGGATCTTGCCACCGTAGCCGACAATCCAAGGTACATACCAAGCCCACCATTTTGCACTGCCGCCATTGGTATTGCTCGGTAAGCAGTAAGCTCCGGTTTTCTCAAAAATTGTCTTACAGGAGGCGATAATCTCGTCCCAAGTTGAGTCTTTTGTGGGCAGCGGCGCGCCGGCCTTCTCAAACAAGTCCTTGTTGTAGTACAAGGTCACGACATCATAGGATGAGGGAATCATGTAGATACCCTTGCCTTCAACTTTGCTCAACGCCAGCATATTTTCATAAACATCGTTAAGGTCAAAATTCGGGTCGGCTTTGGCCAGCGGTTCCATATCCACTGAGATACCGGCCTTCGCCCAAGGCACGACGAACAGGTCCGCCGTAAAGGTGACATCGGGTAGGGTGCCAGCAGCAGCCTGTGCCGCTAGCGTGGTGCTATAGTCACCAGTCAGATACTCGGTTTTTACAGTCACTTCCGGATGAATTTTGTTGAACTGTTCGATAAGCATATCTTGAACGGCTGCAATGTTCGGGTCTTCCAAAGTAGCGAAGCGGAGCTCTTTCTGTGCGTCTTGTGCCACAGCCACGCCCACACCCACCGTCAATGCGATGAGCATCAAGGAAAGGACGAATTTTCGGATAAGCATTCTATATTTCTCCATAACTAACTAATTCGACTTCAAACAAGCTAGCGACACATTGCGGTAATAATCCGGATTTATCACCTCCTCTATCATTGGTTAAAGGTATGAATAGGTTGCGACATCATGGACTGATGAACAGTGGGCTTTTGCCTTCAAAGCACATAAGAAGCCCACGAGGTATTGTCAGGAGTGAGTGGGTTAAAGATAATAAAACCGAATTCCAAATGTCAATTTGGCGACTGTGTAAGAAAAAGGTTGTCATAATAACTTTCCAAAAAGCGAATTTGTCTATAGAATTCGTATATTGAATTTCGAAATTGTAAATTCGAATTTCGAATCTGTCAACAACACTAATTAATGAGGTCTGTTCATGATTTCAAAATCGTTTGTCCCAATTGAAGATAGTCGGCGGACATTAGCTGCCCAAGTTCAAGAACGCATTCGCGAAGCTATTCTTAAACAAACGCTAAAAGCAGGCGAACGTATTGATCAAAACAAGTTAGCTGAACAGCTTCAGGTGAGCATGGCTCCTATTCGTGAAGCGCTTAAAGGGCTTGAGGCGGAGGGATTGGTGATGATACAACCCCGTCGCGGCGCTTTTGTGGTCGAGGTATCCATTTCGGATATGGACAAACTGTATTTCACACGCGGTTTAATTGAAGGCGAGGCCATTTATCACGCTGTGCCATACCTTACGGATACTCATTTTGCCGAGTTACAAGAGATGATTGATGCCATGCGACGAGCAACGTCGATTAATGACATTAGCACATACATTGCTCTCAATCATCAGTTTCATGTCCACATTTACAGTGTTCTTGATAATCCTCATCTTTTGCAGGTCATTCAGACTTTGTGGGAACGTAGTGAACTTTACCGGTTTCGCTATATGTTTATGACCCGCGACACCGAAAGCATACACCAAGAACACGACGGCATTTTAGAAGCATGCCGGTTACGTGATCAAAAACTTGCCAAAGAACGCGCACAAGAGCATATTCACCTCACTCAGCGCGGCCTTCATGACCAACTCAAAGGCGATGCGTCGAAAGTTATCACACGTCACGAACAGTAGAAATTAGGCTGATGGGCAGCACAACGGATTTTCAACATCCAAGTTTGGGCGATCGCTTTAGAAATATTTCTTTCTTACTCGAAATATTGCACAATAAGAAATTTAAATTGCCAACTCTTCCAATTGACACGTGTAATGAAGGTCATTCAGATTAAATATTAGGTTATTGGCAGGTTTTCAATAAATCGCTTTCGGTCTATAAAATATTATTCACGACAAACCGAGTGTACTCGCTCGATTTTATAAGGAAAGGGGTATTGATGATTATTGATAGCCACTGTCATGCGTGGACCCGCTGGCCATACACACCGCCAGTACCAGATGACGAACATCGCGCAAAAATAGAACAGCTTATCAATGAAATGGATCTCAACGGTGTAGATCAAGCTCTGGTGGTGTGCGCGCAAATTGACCATAACCCAGAGAACAATGCTTATATCGCGCAACAAGTATCGCGATTTCCAACACGATTGCATCAAGTTGTGGATCTCGACAGTGAGTGGTCTTTGACATATCACCAAGCCGGAGCATCCGAACGGTTGAAGAAAATGGTGGATCAATGGCCGATTAAGGGCTTCACGCATTATTTGGCCCCAAACGACGATGGTGCGTGGTTATATGGTGATGAGGGCCAAAAGTTGTTCCAAGTTGCTGCCGACCATAATCTTATTGCCAGTATTAGCTGCCTGCCCCATCAACAACCTGCCATACGGCGAATAGCCGAGTTATTTCCATCGGTACCGATACTTTGCCACCATATGGGTTGGGTCAAAGCTCATGAGGGTGCGCCATATATCGGACTCAAGCAAATTCTTGACTCCGCAAAACTACCGAATATTTACATTAAATTATCCGGATTTGCCTATGCTACGAGCATCAACTGGAACTTTCCGTATTCCGATACTCATGAGATTGTGCGCGCTGAATATGAACATTTTGGCGCATCGCGTATATGTTGGGGGTCCGATTATCCGGTAGTACGGTTCTTCATGACTTACCGGCAGTCGCTAGAAGCATTTCGTTTTCACTGCTCTTTTGTCACCGAGGAAGACAAAGCGTGGATTCTTGGTGGCACATTAGCAAAATTGCTCCATGCCAGTGGCATGACATCTGGCTAATATCAAAGCGTCGCAAGCTCGCGCTCTGTGGAAAACATCTGTCTAATTGTTATATAGCTCGTCATTTCACCTAACAGCTTTTTGGAAGGTAAGAAGCTTCAACAACTACATCAACAACGCTGTATGGCTTCAAATATAATACTTGATTTCGCAGCTTTTAACTGCTCAAAAAAACCACTGAAACGTCCGACAATAAACCTACGCCAGTGTATTGATCTCTATTCAAGCTGTAAATGTTCGACTTAGCAGCCCGTTTGCCTCTTAAAGCAATCCATATAAATTCTTGACGCATTAATAATCCACCCTGACGCCCTTTTGACCGAGACTCCTATAGACTCAATACTTGTCGACAGGTTCTGAGGAGGTTCGGTAATGGATGTGATATTTATCGTACTCACGATAATTCTGTTCGCGGTGGTCTGGGGCTTTGTTGAGCTTACAGATCACGTAGGGGGTTGATATGAACATCATGTATCTCATCACAGGATTACTAGCGCTGGGGCTGCTGATTTATCTGGTCGTTGCCCTGCTTAAACCGGAGTGGTTCTCATGACCATCAATGGAATATTACAACTTGCGATCTATATGGTTGTCATTTTGCTTCTGGTCAAACCAGTTGGTTTGTATATGGCGCGTGTCTTTGAAGGGCAACCGGTCTGGATTAACCGCGTGCTACATCCGGTTGAAACACTGATTTACAGGATCAGTGGTACGCATGAAGACATAGAAATGAACTGGAAAACCTACGCACTAGCCATGTTGGTCTTCAACCTGCTGGGCTTTTTGGTGGTGTATGTCGTTCAACGCATTCAAGGTTTGCTGCCGCTCAATCCAGCGGCTATGGGTAACGTAACGCCAGATTCATCGTTCAATACAGCGATTAGCTTTGTGACCAACACCAATTGGCAAGGTTACGGCGGTGAAGCGACTATGAGTTACCTTACCCAAATGATTGTGCTAACCGTGCAGAATTTTGTTTCAGCAGCGACTGGAATGGCAGTCATGGTGGCGCTGTTGCGCGGTTTGGCACGGCGAACGACAACCAAGATCGGCAACTTCTGGGTCGACATTAACCGAGCGACGCTATACGTCCTACTGCCACTATCAATTATTGCTGCGGTCGTTTTCGTGTGGCAAGGTGTGCCACAGACCTTCGACAATTATGCGACCGCAAACGTGATCGATAAAACGGAAATGACCGATGCCCAGGGAACAGCGGTTACCACACAGACAATTGCACTGGGACCAGTGGCGTCACAAGAGGCGATTAAGCAACTCGGAACCAATGGTGGAGGATTCCTGAACGTCAATTCGGCGCATCCATTTGAAAACCCAACTCCGCTGACAAACTTCATTGAGATGGTCTATATCCTGCTGCTGCCAGCGGGGGTTTGTTACACCTTTGGCAAGATGATCGGTGACACGCGGCAAGGATGGGCATTATTGGCCGTGATGACCATCATCTTTATGGTGCTGTTGTTCGGGACATATGCGGCTGAACAGAGTGGCAATCCGAAACTTCCAGGATTGGGGGTCGATCAAACAGCAAGCGCGCTGCAAAGCGGGGGCAACATGGAAGGCAAAGAAACCCGCTTCGGTATTGCTAGTTCCACGATTTGGGCAACGGCTACAACTGCCGCTTCGAACGGATCAGTCAATTCGATGCATGACTCGTACACGCCGCTGGGTGGGTTGATGCCAATGTGGCTTATTCAGCTTGGAGAAGTGATTTACGGCGGTGTGGGTTCAGGCTTGTACGGGATGCTGCACTTTGTATTCATTGCTGTATTCATCGCAGGGTTAATGGTGGGCCGTACACCTGAGTATCTGGGCAAGAAAATCGAATCATATGAGATGAAGATGGCTTCCATTAGCATCCTAATCCCTTCCCTGTTCGTACTGCTGGGAACAGCTATCGCAGTAGTGCATCCAGACGGTTTGGCAACAATTTTCAACACCAAACCGACGGTACATGGATTTAGTGAAGTCCTATATGCCTTTTCGTCAGCTGCGAATAATAACGGCAGTGCATTTGCAGGATTAGGCGCGAATACCGTGTTTTACAACACGGCACTTGGCATCGCCATGTTCTTCGGTCGTTTTATGGTAGCGCTGCCAGCGTTAGCGATTGCTGGTTCACTGGCAAAGAAGAAGGTTGTCCCTCCCGGAGATGGGACTCTGCCAACACACAACCTGCTATTCATCGTACTGTTGATTGGCGTCATCATCATCGTAGGTGCACTCACGTTCTTCCCGGCACTAGCGCTCGGCCCAATCGTCGAACATCTGCTTATGGTCAGCGCATAAACGTCGACCATAAAGAAAACAAAGGACAAAAGTAAAATGACTATGGAAATGAAAGCGAAAGCGCGTCCGTTGTTTGACCCGCCGATTGTACGACGAGCCACGGCAGACGCATTGATTAAGCTCAATCCGCGTATCCAACTCCGTAATCCGGTCATGTTTGTGGTGGAAGTTGGAGCCGCGCTAACAACCGTGCTATGGCTGCAAGCGGTAGCTGGGCAGGGTGAAGCACCATCCAGCTTTATCTTCGCCATCAGTGTGTGGTTGTGGTTTACAGTGATCTTCGCCAACTTTGCGGAGGCTATGGCAGAAGGGCGTGGTAAAGCACAGGCCGACGCGCTGCGTAAGGCACGTCAGGATGTTAGTGCCAAGAAAATGGTCAGTCCGGAATACGGTGCTAAATACAACACTGTTTCAGCCGCTACTTTGCGGAAAGATGATGTGGTTCTGGTCGAAGCTGGCGATCCTGTTCCAGGTGATGGTGAAGTCATCGAAGGTGTGGCCTCGGTTGACGAAAGTGCTATCACTGGAGAAAGCGCGCCTGTAATCCGTGAGAGTGGTGGAGATCGCAGTGCCGTAACGGGTGGTACACGCGTCCTTTCGGACTGGTTAGTGGTTCGGATTAGCACAAATCCCGGTGAGGCATTCCTTGACCGGATGATCTCGATGGTTGAAGGAGCGAAGCGCCAGAAGACACCGAATGAAATCGCACTGAATGTGCTGCTCGCAGTCCTGACAATCATCTTTTTGATGGCAACCGCAACACTACTACCCTTCTCGATTTATTCGGTCAGCAACGCCGGACAAGGCTCGCCGATTACCGTAACTGTATTGGTAGCACTGCTGGTATGCCTCATCCCGACCACGATTGGCGGACTGCTATCGGCCATCGGTATTGCGGGCATGGATCGGATGATACAGGCGAACGTAATCGCGGTATCGGGGCGCGCAGTTGAAGCGGCTGGCGATGTGGATGTACTGCTGCTGGACAAAACCGGAACGATTACGTTGGGCAACCGACAAGCAACCGCTTTTATCCCGGCACAAGGAATCACGATAGAAGCCTTAGCCGATGCCGCGCAAATCTCGTCACTGGCCGACGAAACTCCAGAAGGCCGGAGCATCGTGGTACTGGCAAAAGAAAAGTTCAACATTCGTGAGCGCGATGTAAAGGCGTTGGGTGCAACGTTTGTACCCTTCACCGCACAAACACGCATGAGCGGCGTGGATATGGATGGACGGCAAATTCGCAAAGGTGCAGCCGACTCAATCCGAAAGTATGTGGAAGGATTGGGAGGACAGTACCCGGAAAGTGTACAAACGAGTGTTGATGACATTGCCCGACAAGGGGCGACTCCACTGGTCGTCGCTGATAACAAGAAAGTGTTGGGTGTTATCCAACTAAAAGACATCGTCAAAGGCGGAATCAAAGAACGCTTTGGTGAGCTGCGGAAGATGGGCATCCGCACCATTATGATTACAGGCGATAATCCGTTAACAGCGGCGTCAATTGCAGCGGAAGCGGGTGTCGATGATTTTCTAGCGGAGGCCACACCTGAAGCCAAACTGAAACTGATCCGCCAAAATCAGGAAGGTGGCAAGCTGGTGGCGATGACAGGCGATGGAACGAACGATGCACCCGCGCTCGCACAGGCGGATGTGGCTGTGGCTATGAATACGGGAACGCAAGCAGCTAAAGAGGCTGGCAACATGGTTGATCTTGACTCTAATCCAACCAAGTTGATTGAGATTGTAGAGATTGGCAAGCAACTGTTGATGACACGCGGCGCACTGACCACGTTCAGTATTTCAAACGATGTGTCCAAGTATTTCGCGATCATTCCCGCAGCATTTGCCTCGACCTATCCGCAATTGAAGGCGCTGAACATCATGGGACTGGCGACACCAAACAGCGCGATTATCTCGGCTGTCATTTTTAACGCGCTAATCATCGTCGTCCTCATCCCGCTGGCACTGCGCGGTGTGCGGTACCGTCCGATTGGGGCTTCGGGACTACTGCGCTACAACCTGTTAGTTTACGGGTTGGGCGGATTGATCGCGCCGTTCATCGGGATTAAGGTTATCGACCTGATTCTCGTGGCGCTGCATATGACGTAAGCGACACAGGTGGAGGCAAAGGGAGGGTCTGAGAACCTCCCATACTAAGTACAAAATCAGAATCAGCCAAACTGATATTCGAGAGCGTAGGAACACGGGGTTATGTAGGGCGTCAGGAAAAGTCGTCCGAAGAAAGAGTAGAACATGACAACTCAAACAGCAACTACACGGTTAAAAGTCCAATGGGGTCAGGTCATCCGTCCAGCGATTGGTGTGCTGATACTGCTTACCATTTTGACAGGAGTTTTATATCCGGCAGTGGTGACAGGGGTAGCACAAGCATTTTTCCCAAGTCAGGCTAATGGGAGCCTGATTAAAGATAATGACGGCAAGGTGATTGGATCAGCACTGATCGGGCAGCAGTTCAGTGATCCGAAATATTTCTGGGGACGATTATCGGCAACTGGCCCTGTGCCGTATAACGGTGGTCTATCATCGGGTTCGAACTACGGGCCATTGAACCCCGCTCTGATTGGTGACGGCGGAAGCATCGAGAGTCATGTTCAGGCACTACATGATGCAGAAAAAGCAGCGGGTGTGGATAATACGCAGGCTGTCCCTGTTGATCTGGTGACGGCTTCAGCAAGTGGCCTCGATCCGGAGATTTCGCCCGCCGCAGCAGATTATCAGGTGGCACGAGTAGCTGCTATCCGTAAGCTTGATCCAGCAACCGTGCAAAAACTGGTTGATCAATACACGGAAGGTCGATTACTGGGATTGATCGGTGAGCCACGGGTAAATGTGTTGAAGCTAAACCTCGCTTTGGATGCACTCGCCCACTAGATACAACCATCCGATAGCGATTACCACTAGACGATCTGGCAGAATCAATTCCGAGGGAAGGTCTTTGACCTTCCCTCCATCATTTCTTTAAAATCCTTACCCTAAAATCGGCTCGTCATGCAGATATTTCGCCTCAAATTTGTTTACAAATAGACGGCGATGATTACCATTCAATCCATGAACTGGAGAAACGGAGGTTATACGGTGATTTCTGGCACTCGAGTCACCGTATAATAGAAGCAGTACCTCATTCAATTGCAGGATATTTTTATATGAAAAAGCTCGGACTGCTGCTGCTGATCTTTTACTCGGCGCTACTGGTTTCCGCTCAGGAAAAAGCTAATGCTGTTGTCCAAGTGGTTGCTGACAGCGCGTTTATCCGTGTGCTGCCGGATGAAAATGCAAAGGCAGCAGGATCGGTTTTTGCGAACACGAGTTTGATCGCCGTAGGACGCAATATGGATGGCGAGTGGCTAGAAGTCAGCAGACCGGGTTTGCAGCGGAAACTTGGATGGATTTCACGGAAGCTGACCGCGTTTACCTTTAGTGTGGCGCAACTGCCGATCACAGATTTTACAACGGGATTGCTGGGAACTGAGCCGGTCGTTGATAGCGGCTACGCGATCCTAATGATTAATGAGGGCAATCTACGAAGTGCGCCGAGCCGATATGCTAACAAGATTGTGGTTATACCCCTGAATTTAACGCTGCCCGTACTGGAAAGAACACCAGATAATCAATGGCTAAAAATCAATTATCGGGGGTATGTGGGCTGGATTGCAGAATATACTTCACGTGCGACTGTGCAATTGGACACAATCCCGATAAGCCCAGAATATGCCGGTAATCCTGACTACGCTGCACATGAAGTGATTATACCAGAAGTCCAAATCGCCCAGATTGACCGCCTGGTCAATTATTTGACGCCCATAAATCAGGTAACGGCGAACGTTATTGATTACTGGCGATTGATGGCGCGCGGCGAAACGATGGAATGCCTGCCGCCCACCCGTAATATGGCCGATTACTCTGTTAGCCCGCGTGATTTGATTGAGCTACCGGAACTACGACGGCAAACACGGTTATTAAAGCAGGCAATCACTGATGTTAATACGGCAATCACAACGATGCGGCGCTGCGGGGTGTATACGCCAACAGAGATTCAATCGGCCTATGCAAACGCGATCAGTGCAAAACATGTGTTTGATTTGATCTTACAGCGGATGGACATCCTGAGAAAAGAAGTGGTTGGATAGTTTTTGATGTAGGAAGCCAACCCTGCCCGCGTTCTCCCAGCAAGAAATTTTCAATACGACGGTTTTGTAGCGCTGAAGGAAGAAAGAGAATTACGTGGGATGGTCTGAGATCATCCCTACGAAAACACTAGCATGATGACAAGGTCGAAATTGCAGGGTTAGGGCACGAGGGGCGCGGGGGTTAATGTGGGAAAGGGCGTCGGGTAGTAATAGTAACGATAGCGCGGTGGCAGGGTTGGCTGTGGTTCACCGGGAACGTCAAATGTGCCACCAGTTTGGAGCAAGCAGATTTGCTGCCAGTTATATCGTTCTTTGGCGTACGTCCAATAGGGAGCGACCCGCCAGACATATTGACCGGATTCATGCGGGAGATTTTCAAGTTTGATATAAGCCGTGGTAGTGGTGCTATCATGGGCAGTACGCTGACCTGATGGCGAAATGGTGATAACACTATAGACATTCGCCCCTTTTAATTCGGGATAAGTGACGGTCAACTCTTGGTCTCCGGCGGCAAAGTTACCTGAGAGCGTAAAATTGCCACGCCACGCATCACAAACGTTATCCGAAAGGTCAAAGACTTCAGGCACACGGCTGTTATGATTACGGGGTAAGCGACGTCCAGTGGGTGGGATACTGTTGAAGGGAATACTGGTGCGAATGAGACGGGCATAAATCCAGCCGGTTTCGCTGCCAAAAACAACCTCCAGCCATTGATCGCCATTCCAAGCATAAATGAAATCACCGCGACGACCCAAAATAATTACTGATGTATTGATGTCAAGCTGGCCCAACGAATCATATGCAAAATCTGGCCCTACATAGACACGGGTTCCATCAAACTCGACAATTCCGGTAATGGTTTCACCGGGGTCGGCAGCATCAGGATCATCGGGGGGTTGGGCAAGTGCAACTGAAACCGCGAGCATAATAGTGATACACACCATGAACGTAAGTGGTTTTTTGGATGACATAAGTGATATTCTCGCTTCAGTCTACACAGGATGCAAATTGTGGCTGACTAACCCGTTCCCGCCATGTGGGAAAAGGCCGTAAGGTGGTAGAACAGGTAGCAATGCTAGATGGCACAAGAGAACAAAGCTGATTGTCCTGCCGCTGCTGAAATATAGCCAGCCCTGCCCTATTAAAGATAGACTTCGGATCAACTGAAAAACCTTCACTCATGAGACCCTGTCCAGATGCTACGTTCGCGGTTGTTATCTGGTACTGCAAATTGGATACAGTGAAATCATTAATGGCGGCTGGCAAAATATCATGCAGGAGCAGATATGTACCAGAGGCAGCCAGATCAGCCGATTCGTCGGGTGCGGCTTTGGATTGAGCTTTATATCCGGCAACAAATTGATCGTAAATTGGGCCGATCCGCTGCTGACGGTACTTAGGAGTGACCGCGCCAATACGACTAACCGTTATCAATCCATCAGTATTCCCAAGAAGGTCACAGGTTTTACGCAGATCCGGCTCACCATTGATTTGGATATAGGCTGCGACATTAGCATCGGCCTGACGCATACTCAACCAAAATTGATCAGTATCGCGATCAAAGGCGATAATAACCACTGCATTTATGTTGTTCTCGCGAATTTGTTTAGCAATAGTGTCACTCTCATAAAGCACATTGTCGTAAGCATAGGTTAGCAGAGGTGGCGTCGTGAGTGCGCTCGAAAGTGAGTCAACAATCAGTTGGGCAGCGGAACGCTTTTCGTGAATGATTGCCAACCGAATAGGTTTATCGGCTAAAAGCGCTGTGATATTAGTTTGAATAAAATCAGCCGTTTGCGAACCTAACTGGGCATTGCTCGGCAGCGGCGAAAAACTCCATTGATGAGGTGAATCCAGAGGTTCAGTTAACTCCCAATAAACGAATTTGCCATCACGTGATTCGTCAAGCAGAACTTCGCTAACCGCGGGCGATCCACTACCGATTATGAGGGGAACATCACCAGAGAGTTTGGCAACGGCCGCACGTGCAGCATCACGATTATTGGCTGGTGAACTGACGAGTTCGACGCGACGACCGGACACTCCACCACAAGCATTAACAGCCTGTACCATGGCAACAACAGCTTGATAGGGCGTATCAGCGGAAGGCATCAATAGTGATTGAGACGGAAAGATTGCACCGATCCGCAGAGGATCGCCGGAAGCGTCAACACAAGTAGACGTATTAAGCTGTGCGTGGACAATTGAACCATTCAAGCAGAACAGAACAATTAGAAGCAAGTGGTTGCGACTCATATTGAATTCAATTTCGTCTGACACGAGTACTGACTCTACTATAGTCGAAATCTTTATGAGTGGAACATAAGCGTAGGCGATGCGTCAGGTGGGCAGTGGGCGAGTGTACGGCATTCTCGGATAGGCTATATAATGAATTTTAATATCCATCATCTGCATCCGGGAACATTAACATGCAACGACTAACTGTGTTGGTTGCCTGTCTTTTCGTAGCTTTTGCTACAAGTTTATTTGTCGCTTCACAGGATACAGCAACAAGCGTTGGTACGCTTACGGCTACGCTTGCACCGGCCTTCAAAATTGAGGGCGAAATCGGGCGTGCGCTGCCACGCAAGATGGTGTATGACCAACACAATGAACAAATCGCCGTAGTGGATGCTTATAACCGACTGCTGGTGATTAATGCGCGGGATTACAGCACACTTTACACCCTGCATGAGCAAGGCAGTTACGGCGATATTGCGTTCAGCCATGATGGGCGCTGGTTGGCAGTGGCTTACGGCATCACGATGGAATTATGGGATACGAGTAACGGCCAGATGGTGGCAGGATTGCCTGATCTTGGCAACGCGAGAAGTATTTTTGGACCGATAACATTTTCCAGCAATGATGAGGTCGTCATCTTTTACGGCAACTATCCTGCACCTCGCGAACTCCGGCAATCTGAGAACGACAGCATAAATTATCCCTGGGTGTGGCATTTACCAGCCGCACGACGAGAGAGCGAATCCACATTCCCTAAAAAACTAGAAGCCATACAGATGGTAGACTATGCAAACGGATTCGTCCTTTCGCCAGATGACACAATCATCGCGGCCCTACCCGGCCGGCTGCGCGTGTTGGATGCTTTTACACTCACACCTGAATATGAAATCCCTACAGACCGTTATGAACAAGATCCGTTAACTGTGTGGTTCAGTTTTCTGGATAACAGTGTGTATGTGCGGCCCGTGTCAAAAGATACGCTGCTGCAGGTGGATACAAAACGGGGGGTGCTGGTTGAAATTCCGACGAATACACCGTTGAGCAAGTCGGATTTGGATTTAATCGGTGGCATCGAACTGGGTTCCATCGCACAAGTTATTGGTGGAGTTTCCAGTACAACATACAATCCGCTGATTGGTGTGTTTTTAGGCCAAAATTATCGTGATCCAGCACAGTACGGTGACAAACCGCTGACGGTGACACTCATTGATCTGGTACTGCCACCGGATTCGACCGCTGACAATATATTGGCACTGCTGTACGTCTACGATGATACAGAGGGTGCAGGCCGCTTTATGTTCGGGGGGCGCGGCAGCGTCCAACAAATGGTTCTCAGCCCTGACAAGCAGAATTTGTTAATCCGTTTGAATGAGGACGACGAGTACGTCGTGACATATGATCTGGCAAGCGGGCAAGAACTACGCCGGTTTACGCCAGCGCTGCGGGCAATAGGTCGCTATTACCGCCAATATAAGAACCGCATCCTCGCTTATGATGCTTCAGGCAAAATTATCATCAGCGATTTTGAGCGGCGTGGTGCGAATAATGACACAGTTATCGCCGAAGATTTGCACTATTCGCAACAGTTCGACCGCTTCTTTTTCAGTGACGATAACAAGAAAATCATCACGTTGGCAGGAACAGAATGGCGGGAGTGGGATATTGAAACCGGGACAGTACTGCGACGCGATTTGATTTATCTGGATGGGCAAATTGTGGCAACTTCGGGAGACGGTTACCGGTATTTGACTTACTACAACGGGGCTAATAACACGGTTGGTGCCCAAGTGGTGGACATGAACAGCAACAAGAGCTACAAAGTACCGTTTAACAATATTCTGGGCAGCGCGGTCAGTGATATTTACGCAAATCCATCGTGGACACGCTTCCTCGTAGTTTATTCGGATAACAGCTTCGGGCCATATTACCCGGGCAATCAGGTGGCGATTTATGATTATCAGGATGGGTTGAAATCGTTTATTGCGGGGGATGATTTGCCACCACTGGCGCAGCGACAATACGGCTGGGTGGATGACCTAACGGCCTATGTTTACGGGCAAGGCACACGCCATGATATTCCACCGCGTGTTTACAATGTCAATTATGCAGCGAATGGACTACCGCGCTGCGTGGCTGAAGCATATCCTAATGAGCAACCCCATTTTCTAAAGTTATGGGAAAGATTATCTTACAACTTACGCACCGATGAACTGGATACATTGACATCGACATTGTGTGCGAATTTACCAACAACGGCAAATGGTGCTGAAGCTCAACTGGTACTCACTGCTACCCCACAGAAAATTCTGGTGACTGGACTGCCAACAGGTGAAGTGCCGCAATGCTTGCTCGACCGTTATCCAACGCAATCAGAGGAATATTCAGCAACGTGGCGCAAATTAGTCATCGGACTTGGGCCAAAAGAAACGCAACAACTGGCGGTCATGCTCTGTGAAGGTATTGGTGTGATCGATCCAGCAGCGGCGTTCGATCCGTCTTTGGGTTACACCATGTTTATCAACTCGGATACGGGTGAACGAGCCAGCGGCGATTATCAAGTGCCGACGGAAGAAACACGTCCACTTGATCCGATTTATGATTTGTTCGAAAAAACAGAGAAACGATCACTGGGTACTGCAATTCTCAGTCCTAACGAGGAACTGGTGGCCGCATCCAATATGCCGGGGGAACTCATTATTTACCGGATGCTGATTCCGTATCGCAATCTGACGGCACAATTGACAGCAACCGCGGTGGTGGCATTGCAACAGGCAAACCTGGTCAAAGCACAACCGACATCATCACCAACTTATAACGTCGTTGGTACACCGCGACCGACATTGACCCCGACGCCTGAGCAAACGTTGTATCCGCGTCCTCAAGATCACGTTTTTGCCAGTAATACAAATCAGGAAAACCTGTGCCCATCAGAACAGCTTTTAAGCATCAAGCAACCACCGAGCGATTATGATGCGAAGGGGCGAATTTATGCTGCAATACAGGGTGAACATTTGTGGTCAATACAGCCCCAAAATGGAACCCGTGTCGAAGATAAAGAGATTTTGCAATGTGGCCACGGGATTACATGCCAGTTTTCACCCAACAACCAATGGATATTGGCTGAGTCCTATGAGTCGATCTTTATCATCCGACCGGACAACAGCGATTCGCGTCTACTATGGAATCTATTAACACCTAATCCATCGACACCCCAACCGCAAAATCTTCAGTGGTCGGGTAACGATACAATTGAGTGGACAGGACGCATTCCAGTTACTGTGCCAGCGCCAACGCCTTATACGACCTTTAAGCAAGCTTATATCCGTGACGTGTTGAATGTGTATCCTGATCCAAAGCCATGGATACCGGAGGTGAGCATCAACGAGCTTCCGACGCAGTTGGTGGCACGGCAACCGGGTGGTAATTGGATTGTGGTGGATACCACTTACAATACAGGGGTTGGACAGGGATACAAGTTCTATCTATATGACACGACTACAGGGGCATACCAGTTATTCGCACAAAGCAAGTCTAACGAAATTAACGTTTACTGGCATCCCTGGGGTGACAGGCTTTTCTATAACTTTCCAGAAGATAACGATACGATACGAGCAACCTATCAAGTGACGTTCCCAGACATGACTAACCAATTCCTCGGCTATGCTCCAAGCGGCGACTGGTCAAATGATGGGCGGTTTATAGCTTACAACACGCAATCGCTATCGCAACCAATCGGGGTGTGGGACAGTAAGACCGGACAGATCAAAACGTATTGCTTGCCAGAAACAGGCGCACGCGAATACGGCGGGTCCTTCGTATGGTCACCCGATAATCGTTATGTGGCCTTGCAGGTATCACTGCCAAAAGATGAGGCCAAAGCAGGTGTGGGACAACATACACTGATTCTTAATGTTGCAAATGGCGAGGTAGTTGACCTGACAATGGGAGTGGCTGAAATCATCACATGGGCGCAAGAACCGGGAACATATGGTAGCGGACAGGTGGTTACACCCACATTGAGTGTAACATTGACGCCCACAGCAGCAGCACAGTAGGAGCAACATAATGCGTAAATACCTGATATTTATCAGTTTGATGACCCTGTGCAGTTTGTTTATGGATATGGCGAGTGTCAACGGGCAAGAAAATGATTTATCCATTGTGCATGTGACGACGCAGAAGAATGCCGCACTCCGCGCAGGGCCGGGACGTGGTTGGGATCGGTTGGCAACGCTGCCATTTAATACAACCTACCGGGCGACAGGACGCACACTAGACGGTGAGTGGATACAGATCGCTTATGATGGTGTGTTGGAAAAAGACGCACGAGGCGCTTTCACAGTAGATGGTGTAACCTATGGATGGGTGGTGTATTGGCTACTGACATGGACAGGGAACATTCTTGATTTACCGATTGATGGTCGCCAGTTTGTTCCTATCGCGCGCGAGTCAGGCGCATTGCTGACACTCGGGCCAGGCAACCTACCGATCTATACGGGTGATGTGATCCCCAAAGATCGTGTTGAAAACCCAATTGCATCTTATGTACGCGTCGAAATCACTGGGAAACTGGGTACGGGCTCGAAATATTTCTGGCTGCAATTCAAGTTTAACAATCATTTTTATTGGATACCCAACTGGGCGGTCGGTGTTTGGGGAATTGATGGCGTGCCTGACGCTGCTTATCTTTATCCTTACGGTCGACTGTTGCTGCAGCTGCGGACTGAACTGGCACGACTACGTGAAGTCTATGGCGATATTCAAAATCGTTGGGAAACATTGGACAATGGTGGCGCGGCAACATGCAATGCTATCCCAGCGGATTTTGCGCTGCGACGAACGAGCTTTAATGCGGGTGACTTGTCACGAGAGCCACTTTACCAACCGATTGCGACGGCGCTGCTTAACGTGCAAAACAGCACCAACGCTGCGCTTGCTAAATTCCGTACGATTTGTGCAAAGAGCGATACTGAACGCCTCATAAAGCCCGATGAGATTAGTGCCGCATTGGCCGACATTCATGACGCGGACATCAACCTCACATTGATCAATACCTTGCTGCGCCCATTTGCGCTGCGGGATCCACTGGTTGGCGAGTGACTCTATATGTAATTTAACCAAAAGATTGAACCGTCAAGACGATAAACGCCAAGATCAATACGCAGAGTAATATAGAGCGAATCTGTTCAATGATACAGCAGACGTTTTTAAGCGCGGACGTAGGGGGAAAACAGGCGCGTTAAGAGCGTTCAAAATTCTCATTTAGTGCGTTTCAGCGAATGATTACCCGATTTATTTCGGGGTATGTAAAGTTAATCAGGTATGGATTGCTGTCCACTCTGGTTGGCGATTTGGGTCACACCAATAACCTTACCTCCCCTTCCAGCGTCACCTGGTTGAATGTCTTGAAAGATGACCAATACATCCTCCTTACGTGCATTGCCGTGTTCAACCAAGGCGTCGGTAATTTCTTCAATCACACGCTGCTTTTGATCGGGATTACGGCCAGGGGACCAATAAATAAGTACAGTCGGCATTGTAAAATATCCTTAATTTATGACGTCCGATTGCAGATCTTTGTATCATACGTCAGCGTTACCCGCTTCGTTTCATCAAAGAAGGGATTTAGCTAGCGGATAAATTCGATGGTTGTTGTGCCGCAAATCATTTACTGTAGACATCATCTCAGCAACCGTTGGCCCTAAAATTGAGATCGCTGCATTGAAAGGCCTAACTCAATTGCTACAACACCTCCCAAGGACGCACAGAACGATTTTCTGACACAGATCAATGTTTGGTAGACGTGAGGAATATTATGTTCGGCAGCCACTTTTTTAGCCGTTTCATAATTGAGATCATAACAACCGACCAGATTGAGGCCTGCTTTTTGTAAGCCGGAATGTGGGCGTATTGGACGACTCCACCAGTACCAATAAAAGCAATACCATAGTCGGTTTTATTGCTCAGCTTTGGTTTATAGGCGAGTTCAAAAGGAAAGGATGAGGACATCAGTGGGTCTTCCTAGAAACTAGGGCTACCTAGCATTTTGTATAAATTATAATTTGTGTTTTATAATTGTCAAATTGCATTTGTGGACGTGATAGTTGTGGTGTCACCACCTACTTAATGGGATAAGCAGGTGGTTTGTAAAGATCTAGGTTCTACCTCTACAGTTTGGCTAGACTGTTAGCATCCGTTTTGCGGCCGCAATTACTCGGTCTTTGTTGGGGATAACATGATCTTCTAAAGGCTGACTAAAGGGAATAATCGCCCCGTCCAAGGTCACGCGCACAACGGGTCCTTCGAGATACCAAATAGCCTGATCCGTAACACGTGTAGCGATTTCCGCGCCCCAACCCCCAGCATGTGGCGCTTCTTCAACTGTGAGTAAGCGTCCAGTTTTCTGGACTGAGCCGATGATGGTCTCCAAATCGAGTGGAACGAGTGTACGTGGGTCAATCACTTCACATTGAATGCCTTCCTTGGCGAGTTCGGCAGCTGCATTCACGGCGACCGCGACCATACGTTGGGTGGCGACAACGGTAATATCTTTACCGGAGCGAACGATGTTGGCTACGCCGAATGGCACAATATGTTCACCATCGGGCACTTCGCCTTTTTCTGCATACTGAACTTTGTGTTCCAAAAAAACCACAGGATTGTCATCGCGGATAGCACTCTTGAGCAAACCAAGGGCATCGGCAGGGTTGGATGGCACAGCCAGTTTGAGGCCAGCGGAATGCATAAACCACGTTTCGCAACATTGTGAATGTTGGGAGGCAAAGCCTGCCCCTCCACCCTGCGCGGCACGGATGGTTAGTGGTACTTTGAGCTGACCACCAGACATATAGCGGAACTTGGCAGCCTGATTAATGATTTGGTCGAGCGTGACAGCAGCAAAATCGGCAAACATCAACTCGACTACAGGGCGTAAACCTGTGACTGCCGCTCCAACTCCTGCGCCAATGATGGCGTTTTCAGAAATTGGGGTATCGCGCACGCGCACGGGGCCATATTTTTCAAATAGCCCGGACGTGACTTTGAAAGCGCCACCGGCGGCACCAATATCTTCACCAAAGAAAATGACATTTTCGTCACGCGCCATTTCTTCATCGAGGGCGCGCTTTACTGCTTCACGATAGGTTATGACAGCCATAATGATGCTTTGCTCTCAGTCATATATGAATCGGCAATTATTCGACGGACGCGATATATCGAAGCGCTACACCCAAATATCTTCGTAAGCTGCTTCCAAAGGCGGGTACGGTTGTTCCAATGCCCATGTGGTGGCTTCTTGAACGGCATCCTGCGCCTGTTTAGTTATTTGCTGCAATTGATCATCGTTAAGCTGCCCATCCTGCTTCATACGATCTGCGAGGATATTGATGGGGTCGCGCTTCAACCACTCATCCAACTCGCCAGCAGGACGGTAGGTTGCTGGGTCAGTACGGGAGTGACCACGATAACGATAGGTTTTGGCCTCGATTAAGGTTGGTCCATGACCAGCACGCGCATATTCGGTGGCCTGTTTGACGGTTGAATATACCGCTTCAGGGTCCTGCCCATCTACCATAACGGCCGGAATACCATATGCAGCAGCACGATCAATAACATTAGGAACCGGCGCGGTGGATGCATAGGGGCTATATTCACCATACATATTATTCTCGCAGAGGAAAACGCTTGGCAATTTCCAGACTGCCGCGAGGTTGACGGCCTCATGCCATGCGCCGATATTGGGTGTGCCATCGCCAAAAATGGAAATGCTTACCGCACCTGTGCCTTTAATCTGAGCCGTTAAAGCGGCACCATTTGTAATTGGCAGCCCTGCTCCAACAATGGCAAAAGTACCGATTAGTCCGATATTCATATCGGTGAGGTGCATGGAACCACCTTTGCCTTTGCAGCAGCCGGCTTCCTTGCCCATCATCTCGGCCATCATGCTGCGAAGGGTCAAACCCAGGGCAAGAGCATGTCCATGTCCACGATAGGTACAGGTGACGGTATCGCCGCGTTTGGCGTCAACAACGGCAGCCATACCGACCGAAACAGCTTCTTGACCAATGCATAGATGGGTCGTTCCGCGAATAACATTTTCTAGAAACAATTCTTGAATGCGTTCTTCACAGTGCCGAATTTCCAACATACGCCGAAGCATATGAAGACGCGTTTCGGATGGCAATGATTGTGTCACCGGAGAGTCCTTTCGAATTGATGCAATTCAGCGTCAAAAGCTTCAATGAAGCGCGCCGCCACCATGCCGTCAATAATTCGATGATCAGCCGAAAGTGTAAGATGAGCCGTTGTACGGATATGCAGACCGCCATGCATGATCATGGGGCGTGGTTTGGCAGCACCAACTGCCAAGATTGCTACTTGAGGTGGATTGATAATAGCAGTAAAGCTATCGATTTGTTTTACAATGCCAAGATTGCTAACGGTAAATGTGCCGCCGCCCATTTCATCCGGCTTGAACTTACCGAGACGGGTACGTTCGATCAGATCACGCGAGAGACTGGCTAAACCTGACAATGAGTAATCATCAGCGCGACGTAACACAGGGGTCATCAAACCGTCATTGACAGCAACCGCGACAGCCAGATTGACGTGATCGTAATGGTAAAGATGACCATTTTCGTAAGTCGCGTTAAGTTGGGGCTGGTTGAGCAATGTTCTTATGGTCAAGTAAAGAACGAGCGTGTTGACACCAATGCCCTGTGGCAATGCAGCAATGGCATCCGTAAAATCCAACTCGGCAGTGGTGTAAAAATGCGGGGCTTCGTTGGCACTCTGACTAAGTCGTCTGGCGATAGTCTGACGCATATTACTTACGGGGATTTCATGCCTATCATCAATGTTCGTGACAGGTTGAACGGGCGTTGATTGCACAGTGGGTACTGAAATTGGTGCAGGGCCTGGAGCGGGCTGCATCTTAAGCAAGGCTTCGACATCTTCGCGGCGAATGCGACCGAATTGGCCTGTACCAGCCACAGTTGATAGGTCAAGTCCGTTGTCGCGAGCCAATTTCCTGACAGCAGGCGCAGTCAATGGTTTACTGGTCGAACGGTCGATAACCGCTTGAACATCTTCTTGCGTGATACGTCCATTTGTACCACTGCCCTGCACGCTGGCAAGATCGATACTGTGTTCACGAGCCAGCCGTTGGGCAACTGGAGAAATACGCTGAGAACGTTCGTCGACGTTAGGTAGAGATGAAGGGGTAATGACCGTGGCTGTAGGTGCTGGATCTGGATTAACGGCTGTCTCATCCGCGCTACGAATGCGAGCGAGAACTGTACCAACTGGCACCAGTTGATTAGGGGGTATCAAGATTGTGTCGAGAATACCATCGACTACTGCTTCTAGTTCGACAGTCGCTTTATCGCTTTCGACTTCAGCTACCGATTCACCTTTTCGAACGGGATCGCCCGGTTTTTTCAGCCAAGCTAGAAGCTGGCCTTCTTCCATACCAAAGCCCATGTTGGGCAGTACAATATCTGAATAAGTCATTTTTAATCCTGATGGAATACTTCTTCCATGTTGGCCCACCATTCGCCTTCGGCACGGGTTGGCAAAGGGATTTGCATCGCTTTGGTAATCCCCCACCATTCCTGCATCCGGGGTGCGTTTGCTAAGGTTTCCATTCGCTGATCCAGTTCATTGGCTGGCCCAGTATATTCAAAGTACGCAAACATGATACCGTCTTTTAAAAAGATGCTGTAATTGGTTATACCCGATTCACGGATAGCATCTTCAATTTCCTGCCAAATTTTTTGATGAAGTTTGCGATATTCAGGTTCTACTTCTGGTCTTAAATGAATGATTTGCCCAAATCTTATCATGATCAGTTCACCTGCGAGGTTGAAAATTATAAATTCTAGTTTATCATTTATGCAAAGATTTGCAAGCATTTTGCAACTGAATATTGTAGTCTACAATATTCATGTTTTTATTTGTGGCATCACCATAAGAACTATTGAGGAGCCATGCTCAACAAGCAAATTAAGCCAATTGAAGACATGAACAAAACAGTCTCCAGTATGGCACAGGAACGAATTCGTGCGGCCATTCTTGATGGCATCCTGCCACCGGGAACACGTATTGACCAAAACCAACTCGCCAAGGATCTAAATACCAGCCTCGTGCCAGTGCGTGAAGCCCTAAAGAAATTAGAAGGCGAAGGCTTCGTCCAAATTATCCCGCGGCGCGGCGCGTTTGTTACAAACACTTCGATCAAAGATATGGAAGATTTGTACTTCGCGCGCAGCATTCTAGAAGGGCAAGCCGGTTATCATGCGGCTGAGCGCCTCACTCAAGACAAACTTCATCAGCTTGACATGCTACATACCAAGGTTGGTATTTCCCTCGAAACCCATGATTTTGACGCGTTCACGCAACTAAACCGGCAGTTTCATTTCATTATCTATGATGCGGCAGGCAGCACATACCTTGCCGGTATGATCGCGAGTTTGTGGGATTTGGCGGAACGCTACCGTTATCGTTACGTCTTTTTCAAGGATCAGGCCGCAGTCATACAAGCTGAACATAAGCAAATTCTTGACGCTTGCCATGCACGTGATCCAAAGGCGTTGCGAGAAGCCATTATTTACCATATGAACCAAACATTAAATGGCATTCGATCATTTGCAGAACAATCTGCCAACAAGCAGGAATAGCAACCTGACCGCCCATTAAAAGCGTATAGCAAACTTATGGACTGCGTCTTCCATGACGTCAGCACCGAGCCCATAACCTTCTGGCGCATAAACCCACCCATCGACCTGCGAGACGGGATTGCGAACTAACTCGTGCGTCATAGCGTTGATTACCGGCTTAAGTTCAAACATGGTGCGATTAGTAGCACACAGCGATAAATGGATGCTCGCAGCTGTATTGATAGCGCTGCTAAAACTATGGGCGTCAATCGCGACATTACGATGTGCTGCCATCTGAATAACCTTTTGCATCCCTGTAACCCCTTCGGCGCGTCCAGCATCAATGAGAATGACATCTGCGACATCGGCATCTAGTAGCCGCTGGTAATCATATCGGTTATAGAAGCGTTCTCCGAAACCAATTCGCATCTGCGGAACAGCCGCGCGAAGGTGATGATAGGCATTAAAGTTGTCAGGATGAAATGGGTCTTCCATCCACATTAAGTTGTATTCACGCATCTTTTGAGCAGTGTATACCGCACGAGGGATATCCCAACGACAATTAGCACCAACGTCAACGATAAATCCGGCTTTTTCTCCAATAGCAGCACGAGTGGCTTTAACAAAGGCAATGTCGCGTTCAGGGTCAAAACCAAGATTAGAGTCGCCCTTTTTCGCGAAACCCACTTTTATGATTTGATAACCTTCACGAACTTGTTTAGCAAGTTCTTCGGCCATCCCGTCGATAGAGGCGAGTTTAGCGTGGGAACTAGCGCAAGCAGGCAAACGATCGGTTTTTTGGCCGCCGAGCATTTGCGAAAGATTAAGTTTGAGCAGCTTGCCTTTTAGATCCCAAAGTGCCATATCAATTGCACTAATAGCAAAGGCAGCGATACCGCCGACATCCCCATACCACCACACTTTTTGGCGCATGGCTTCCCAGTGGGTTTCAATATCATAGGCATCTTTGCCAACGATGATTTCACCTAACCCGTTTTCAATGAGAGCACTGATTGATGCAGTGGCTTCGCGGAATAAACTAAAGCAATCGCCCCACCCGACAGTCCCATCCTGAGCTTCGATCCGGACAAATACGACATAGCGAGTCGAAAAGTTATCAACTGCTTCTTTAAACTCAATCGGGAAAACATTTAGTCTTTTAATGAGCATCAGACTTGTCCTTTTGTGTGAGGCCACAATAATCTAAACGCGATAGTGGGCGATATAACCACGATCAAGCTCGATGCCCAAGCCGGGTAAATCCGAGATGGTATAGTGTCCATCTTTTAGTGGTCGCGGTGAGGTCTGGATGTCCCAGAAAATGGGGTCACGATTATGGTGGAAACATTCAACATAAGTACCGTGCGCTACACTGCCTAATAAATGCGCCGAGACTTGAGCCTCTTCATGATGGGCCATTTTCACGCCGTAAGTCGCACATAGGGACGCCACGCGCCTCCAGATTGTCGGGCCACCACCCCATGAGGTATCGAAGTTGCAGTAATCGACGGCGCCAGACGCTACGAGGTCGCGAACACCATCAATACGGTATTCACTCTGACCTGCAGTAACCGGTATGCCAGTTGCTAAACGCACATCCCGAAGCCACCGTTTGTCGTTGTACCAACGAACAGGTTCTTCAAACCAGAGCAGTTCTATATTGGCTTCCTGTGCCAAGCGGACAAATTTGATGGTTTGTTGAAGGTCATAACCCTGATTGGCATCCACCATCAGGCGGAAGGACGGGCCGCCAACTTCAACTGCAACTTTGAGACGTTCGATGTCTTCTTCAGGCGTTACGCCGCCAACTTTGAATTTCATACCAACAACACCATAGTCAATGTATTGGCTGACTTCTTTTGCCAGTTCATCCCGCGTTTGACCGTAATACCCTCCGATAGCGATCATAGGAAGCACATTGGTATAACCGCCCCACAACTTATAGAGAGGCATCTCCAATGCTTTGCCCACAGTATCCCAGATAGCCGTATCAACAGCCGAGATAGCCTGCATGACCACGCCGCGATCCCGCAAAATATCATAGGTTGCGGGCTTCATCGCTTCCCAGCAACCTTCGGTATTAAAAACATCCATACCAACCAGGGCAGGCGCAAGTTCATTATGGATAATCTTGAGAATTACCGATTGTTCTTCATCGGTGTCACCTGTGTAGACTTCACCGACAACTCCTTGATGGGTCAAGATACGGGTGATGATTGTACAGCGATTCTGCATTGAATATTTGCTGCCCTTATAGACCCGATCCAGTGGCACACGCACAGCTTCCGTTTCAATAGATTGGATAGTCAAAGGGCCGGGTTTTTTCCACGTATGCATCTAGAAAGCCTCTTTCAATTTAGCGGTAATTTTTTGACAAAGAACCGGTATAGCGCTATAAATTTCAACAAGTATAGATAAAATTCAACAAAAATCAACAAATTTACATATTTATTGGAGTCACTTATGGTCGAAAAAGCAAGTATAGCAGTTGTCGGAACGGGATGGTGGGCAACTACGGCGCACTTACCAGCGCTAACTGCTCATCCCCGAGTTGGTAAGATCGTACTAGTAGATACTAATCCAGAGGCGGGACGCAAAGCCGCTGATAAATACGCTATTCCCCCATCACAAGTATTTACATCGGTGGCAGCCGCAAAAGCAGCACATCCGGATTTGCAGGGCGCGATTATTGCAGTCACACACCATGCCCATTATCAGGCAGCGATGGACTCGTTGGAACAAGGGTTGCATCTGCTCATCGAAAAGCCAATGACGATTCATGCGCGTGACGCATGGGCACTGTGTGAAAAAGCAGATGCAATTGGTAAGAAAATTCTGATGGGCTATACCTTCCCATACCTGCCCCACATCGTGAAGGCTAAAGGTTATATAGACGAGGGATTAATCGGCGATATTGAATACATTGCTTGCAGCATGTCATCTATCACTTATGATCTACTGAAGGGGCATCCAGAAAAGTTTGAACCGCCAGATGGATATGCTGTTACAGGTCCTACCAAACAAACATACAGCGAACCTTCGGTCGCCGGCGGTGGACAAAGTGTATTGCAGGTAACGCATTTGGCAGCATTGATGTTCCACCTTGCGCCGGGTCTACGCGCAAAAACAGTCAGTGCTTTCACGAATAACCTCGAAGCAAAAGTCGATGTAATTGACGCATTCACTGTCCGAATGAATACGGGGGCGTTAGCGATTGTTGGCAGCACTGGAAACGTCGGCATGGGCGACCCAGGTTCAGTTGAAGTGCATCTTCATGGCAGTAAGGGACGAATTTTGGTAGATGGATTTACAGGTGAGTTTTTTATGCGCCTTCATAACGGGCGCGAAGAACACATTCCACGCGGTAATCCAGGCTACCCAGGCGATGTCCCTGTAGACAAATTCACAGAAATACTCCTGGACGGCACAGAACCATGGTTCCCCGGCAATACAAATGGACTTTATACGGTCGAACTATTAGAAGCTGCGTTACGTTCAGCCGAACAAGATGGTATACCAACCCAAGTGGCTGATTTATATAAATAGATTGACAGGATCAATACGATGAAACTGGCTGTCGCTAATTATTCATTTGAGGTACTTCCGCTAGAAGCCACCTTAATGATTTGTAAGTCACTGGGATTTGATTCAGTGATTATTGCAGGATTTCATGAACGAGGTCATTGCAGTTTTGAGCCGGCAGACGTAGCGGCTAATCCGCAAAAGCAAGCCGATATACTCAATGCACTATTGGATAAATATCAACTTAAAGTAATCGATTACTTTACTCAATTCGGGTCTACACATCATTTACATGCATTAAATGACATGGACAAAATCATCCGTGAACGCAACATGGAACTCTTACGGGGGGCGGCAGCGTTTACTAAACTTATCGGCAGCCCAGGCATGACTATTTTGCCCGGAGTTGACCAACTAGAGCGATCACTAGCCGACAATTTAGCTGTGTCTGCCGAATATCTACAAAAAGCAGTAGCTATAGCCGGAGAGTTTGCGGTTGAGCTCAGGTTCGAGCCGCATATGGAGAGCGTGGCAGACACACCGGAATTAGCCCTACAGTTAGTTGCGGCTGTACCGGGCTTAAAGATCGCACTCGACCACGCACACTTCTTAATCCAGAATATTTCATTTGAACGCATCAATGCTCTCATACCTTATACAGGATTAGTGCATGTACGGCAGGCGCGCTTTGGCAAATTGCAAGTGGCTCATGCTGACGGCAAGATTGATTATCCCGATTTGATTAACCGATTAAAAGCTGTCGGTTATACTGGTGCGCTGGCATGTGAATATGTATGTGCTCCCTGGTATGACATCAACCAAAACGACACGTTATATGAAACCTCGGTGGCAAGAGAAATGCTTTTGCCTTATATCCAATAGGAAAAATTATGCTGGAAAATCGAGTAGCGATTGTGACGGGTGCAGCACGGGGAATCGGTGCAGCAACGGCACAACTTTTAGCGCGGCAGGGAGCGAAAGTCGCTGTATGCGATATTGAGGCAGAACTCACTGAAAATGTAAGCGCAGGAATTAGGGCAGAAGGTCATGAAGCGCGTACTTTCCTGTGTGATGTGTCTAGGCCAGCGCAGACTGATCAACTGGTCAACGATGTGGTAGCGGCGTATGGGAAAATTGACATTTTGGTGAACAATGCAGGAATTTGTCCGCGTATTCCAGTTGATGAGATGACCGAAGAAATGTTCGATCTTATGTTTGGCATCAACCTCAAACCGATATTTTTCCTCACACGGGCGGTAGCGAACGTGATGAAGCCGTACAAGTGGGGGCGTGTGGTCAATATTAGTTCGACAGGCGGAAGAATCGGCGGCATTCATAACACGACTGTTTACAGCGGAACCAAGGGTGGAATGCTGGCGATGACTAAAACTTTAGCACGGCATTATGCTCCCTATAACATATTGATCAATGCAATCGCGCCGGGCGCAGTGGATACGCGGATGTTTGAAAACGTGCAGGCCGATGCACGCGAAGAATATATCGGTACCGTCCCGCTCAAACGGATGGCTAAGCCTATTGAGATTGCTCACTCTATCGTACATCTGTGCAGCGAAGAAACCACATGGGTTACGGGGGCAACGCTGGATGTCAATGGCGGCGTGGTGATGATCTAGTCCTCTGCAATCAACTATGTGCTAATCGCGATAGCAGAATAAAATTATTGCCAATATCAAATAATCCATTCTCCAGATTAGAATGGATTATTTAGTTTTGCTGATTACCTAAACAACATTCATTTCATCAGAATGGGATACTATGTCCGCTCGCGAAACCATACACCTTGTCTTTAAGACACATCTCGATATTGGCTTCACTGATTTGGCAGGAAACGTCGTTAAGACATACTTTGACGTGTTCATACCCAGTGCGATCGATACAGCGCGCAAATTGAAGGAAACAGGTCGTTCTGATCGTTTCATCTGGACAACGGGTTCGTGGCTGATTTACGAGTATTTGGAGCATGGAACGGCAAAGCAACGCAAAGAACTTGAAAAAGCAATTGAAGCAGGTGATATTCGGTGGCATGGGCTGCCATTTACAACACACACCGAGTTGATGGACAAGGCACTCTTTAAGCATGGGTTGAGCCTATCGCACCAACTTGACAAGCGATTCGGCAAGAAAACTATTTCAGGCAAGATGACCGATGTGCCGGGACATACGCGTGGGATTGTCCCAATGTTATCCGAGGCGGGTATCCGATTCATCCATCTTGGGGCTAATGAAGCGTCTACCCCACCGGATGTTCCACCCACATTTCTGTGGAAAGATGCAGCTACCCATACAAGTGTGATGGTCATGTACCAAAAAGGCGGCTACGGCGGCTTAATACGGGTGCCGGGGTTGGGGCACACACTGGCCTTTGCACATACCAATGATAATCACGGCGCGCAATCGTTGGAGGAAGTTCAAAAGATTTATCATGACCTGCGGCAGAAGTTTCCTGATGCTGAGATTATCGGTTCGACAATGGATGCATTCGCGAGTCATTTACTGAAGGCTGAACCCCAATTACCAGTTATTGAACAAGAACTAGGCGATACCTGGATTCACGGGGTCGGTTCTGACCCTACGAAGATAAGCCGTTACCGTGAGCTAGTGCGGTTACGGCAATACTGGTTAGGATCAGGAAAAATAGAAGCGGACGATCCAAAGCTGACTGCTTTTAGTAATAAGTTGATGCTGGTGCCGGAGCATACGTGGGGGATGGACGAAAAAGTTCACCTGAAAGATTATGTGAACTACGAGCAGAAAGCGTTTCAGAAGGCGCGAGCGAGCGACCCATTTCGTAAATTTGAATCGTCGTGGGCGGAGCAGCGGGCTTACATCGATGAGGCGGTGAAAGCATTAGGCAATAGTCCGATGGCGAAAGAAGCGAACGACCATCTTAAAGCTATTCAGCCGAACGCACTGAGCACAGAGGGTTACAAGCTCGTCAAAAATGCATCGACAGTTTTTGACACACCCCATTTCGAGATTGGTTTTGATGCTCAGACAGGCGCAATAAGTCATCTGGTCGAGAAACAGAATAAGCGTAATTGGGCATCCCCAACTCTGTTATTAGGGTTGTTCCGGTATCAAACGTTTTCGCAAGATGATTATGACCGCTTCCGGAAAAATTACATCATCAACAAGCGCAAGACCCGTTTTTGGTCGCTGGATGACTACACTAAACCGGGTATGGATGTCGCTGGTGCGGAAAGTCGATTCTGGCTTCCGACGCTTGCAAATCTATACACAAAACAAGATGGTCAGGGTCAGTCCTTTATGCTGGAACTCAAGGCGGCTGACGAGGCCTCCAAAAAATACGGCTGCCCCCAGAAGATATGGGTACAAATCAATTTGACGATGGACCAGAAAAGCATTCATTTTGATGTGCAGTGGTTTGATAAGCAGGCTAACCGACTGCCTGAAGCTGTGTGGTTTTCGTTTAATCCAGTTACGCGTGACGCTGGTCAATGGTCTATGGATAAGTTAGGAAGCGCGATTTCTCCGCTGGATGTGATTAGAAACGGCAACCGAAAGCTTCATGCGGTGGAGAGCGGTGTGACTTACCATGACAGCGAAAATCAGATAACGATTGAAACGCTGGACGCAGCGTTAGTCGCGCCGGGTGAGCCATCACTGCTGAACTTCAACAACCGCCAGCCTAACCTGAAAAATGGGATGCATTTCAACTTGCTCAACAACGTCTGGGGGACGAATTTCCCGATGTGGTTTGAGGATGATGCCCGTTTCCGGTTTGAGATTGTATTTAGCGGTTAGGTCATGATAGAAAATCGAATAAGATACTGAGCCGAATCTTTAGAAGCCTCTTTACGGGAGCAAATTCGGGAACATCTACAGATTCGTTAGATTTTGCATCAACAATTGCACTCAATTTTGCAGTTGCTGCACAAATTGCAATACATCCGCTGAATTGCACGGCGGCAAGTACGCGAGAAGCCGTCGAATTGACATAATTGAACGGCGGGTAGCCCGGCCATTGCCACTGAAATGGCACAAAACGGCGAAATATTCGGCTAATGCCACCGCGTGCCTATTGTGCCTGCCGCCGCTGTATTTGCTTTCATTTGTGTTCAAAATGCCTATGTGTAGATGTTAAAGTGCGTGGGTATCAAGGATTTGCCAACCCTAGCCTCTTACCGACCTATAGCTATCATAAACGATATGGATTAGGAATGGGTTACCATTTGGAAGACCATTTTGTAACTCTTTCGAGGGTGCGGCGTTAACCCAATTGAGGGAGCGCACAGCAGTGCATGGTTGACTGATAGTTGGAGAACCGTTTGTCGGGTTAACCGAAAGTAAACCTAATGTCGATAGTCCATAGTTATTAGTCTTTTGGAAAAACAAAAGAGGGCACGTTGGCCCTCCCCCACTGAAGAAGAATGCAAATGATCAGCCTTTGAGGCCAGTCATGACGATACCTTTGATGAAGTAGCGCTGAGTAAAGAAGAACAACACGATAACAGGTAAGATTACGGCTGTAGTCGCGGCAAGCTGCAAATCCCAACTAACATCAAGCGTACTGCGGAACGAAGAAAGCCCAACCGCAACCGTAAAATTATTAGGTGAACGCAGGTAAATGATAGGGCCGAGTAGATCGTTCCATGCGTTAAGGAAGGTGAAAATAGCAACTGTAATCAGTGCAGGCCGCGCTAATGGCAGCATAATCCGCCAGTAAATACCAAATTCCCCGCAGCCATCAATGCGAGCCGCATCAGCAAGTTCTTCAGGAATGGTGCGGAAGAACTGACGCAGCAAGAAAATATTGAATGCCCCTCCCCCGAAGAAAATCGGGACTGTCAAGGGAAGGATTGTATCTACCCAGCCAAGACGTGTGAAAATAATGAACTGCGGCACGATCAAGATAGCGTATGGCAAAAATAGGGTTGCGAGGACGATACCGAACCAGAAATCCCGCCCCCAAAAGCGAATACGGGCGAAGCCGTAGGCTACGAACGAGGACGAAAATACCACAGCGACGACGTTAAGGACAACAATTTTTAAGGTATTGATGAGATATAAGCCGAAGGGTTTAATGGTCAAGGCTCGCGTGTAGTTATCCCAGTGAATTGGATTCGGAATCCACTGCGGCGGATAGCTGAAAATTTGTATCTGCGCTTTAAGCGAACTACTGACTAGCCAGACGAAAGGCATGACCATCACAAAGGCCATGACCACTAGTACGATGATGGATAAGGTGTTCCAAACGCGATCACCGCCACGGGAAGTTCGTTTATTGACAGTTTGGTTTTGAGCGATTGCCTCGCCTGCGACTTGGTCAAATGTACTCATTGTTAAAGTAACCTTTTATTCACCAGGGTTTTCATAGAAAACGCGACTGCCCATATATTTAAAGATAATAAATGACAGGACCATTAAGATTAGAAATAGCACCCACGATAGGGCAGCTGCATAACCCATATTCTGACTACGAAAGCCCGTGCGATAGATATATAGAACTAAGAACAGGGTTGAGTTCTCTGGCCCGCCTGTGCCGCCTGTGATCAAGTAAGCAATGGTAAAGATTTGGAATGTATTAATCAGCCCAAGAACGAAGTTAAAGAAGATAATGGGTGACATAAGCGGGAGAGTGATGTTTCGCAACTTTGCCCAGCGCCCTGCACCGTCAATTTCGGCAGCCTCGTAGTAAATATCGGGGATGCCCTGCAAACCGGCAAGGAAGATAATCATCGCGCCGCCAGCACCCCATAAGGTCAAAATGACAAAGGCAGGGATGGCCCAAGTGGTACTTTGCAACCAAGCGACTTTGCTTCCACCAAGCGCACGAACCACAACGTTGATTAAGCCAAACTCGGTATTGAACATCCATGCCCATAATAGAGCGTTGGCAATGGCCGGAACGATGCTGGGCAGATAATAAATCGTTCGAAAAATGGCGATGCCGCGAAACTCACGATTGATGAGCGTCGCCAAGAAAAAACTGAGTAAGAGACTAAGGGGCACCGACAAAAACGTATAAACAAAAGTGGCTTTGAGGGACAATAAGAGCAGTGGATCATTAAACAGATGTGTAATATTGTCCAAGCCGATGAATTTAGGCGGGCTGATGAGATCCCACTTTTGAAAGGTCAAATAGCCGGCAACGATGGCAGGAATGAGAAACCAAAAAATAAAACCCAAAATAAAGGGCATGATAAAGATATAGCCCGTAAGGTTGCGACGCTGGGTTAACGTCAAAGATCGGCGAGGGGAAGAGTCAAATTTAGGTAGGGATGTTTTTGCTTCGGATTGAGTTGTCATAATTCTACTATACCTGAAAACGGAAAGAGGCTAGACATAAGCCAGCCCCTTTCCATAATTACATACTTTGAGAGACTAAGCCTTCGCTGCCGCAGCAAGTACTTCGTTGGCTTGCTTGACAGCATTGGGGAAAACATCAGCCGCTTTTTGTCCATCGGCCAAGGCTTGGAAGGCCGGCGTAATAAAGTTGTTGTTAGCTTCAATGTATCCAGGAGGAATGCGTAGGGCAACGCCATACTTGGGCAGATAATCGGTGACAAAATCGACATAGTTTGCGGGATGAATGCCCTCAGTTACCCATGTCTTAAGGCCGTCAGGTGTTACTTGGGCCGTTTGGCTGGGCAGCCACAAGCCAATCTTCATGAATGAGAGTGTATAGAATGGCGTGGCGAGGAAGCGCAACCACTTCCATGCTTCTTCTGGATGTTTGGTGCTGTTAATGATCGCATGGAAATGCGCTTGCATAAAGGCTGCGGGCTGCTTCATCTTAGGAAGGGCACCCGTACCGAGCTTGACATTCTTGACGGTCGAGGGATTCATCCATGAGAGCGCCCACGAACCATCAATGCCCATCGCTAGACGACCATTATCAATCATCTGCGTATTGGTCATACCGAGATCAGACATAGCAGCGGTGCGCGGAGCAACATTATGGACATAAACCAAATCACCTAGCCGCTGCAAGGCTTCAAGCGCTTCCGGACTATCAAGCGCGAGCAAACCGTCCTTGATCCATTGACCACCATTGGAATAAACTGCTGCCGTAGGATGGGATGCGTTCCCTAGCGGCCAATCAACGGCCCACGTCTGGATATTGTCTTTATCAAAACCGGAGTCATCAGGATGCTTGCCGTTGGCGTCTACGGTAAGTTGCTTGGCGTTGGCAATAAAGGTATCCCAATCCCAAATTTCGTCGTCTTTAAAGCCAGGCGGCTTGATACCAGCCTTATCCAGCATATCAGCGTTATAGTAAACATGTGAAGCAACCCAAGTGGAACCAATGCCATGCCAACGTCCCTTGTCATCAGCACTACGCGCAGCTTCCTGCGGGAAAAAATAGTCTTTCTGACTTAGAACAGGATCACTCGCAATCCTGTCTGTGATATCCATCAGTTGTCCACCCACGGCAAGGGTTTCATACGAGTCTGACGTAATAAAACTGGTATCAGGGGCTGTACCCGCCGCAAAATTCGTCAGAAGCTGCTGCATATAATCAGGCGCTTGAGGGGTAAGCTGCCATTCAACTGATATATTAGGGTTTTCGGTCTGGAACTGCTTAATAGCGGCCTGCACGCCATTATCTTCAGCGGTCGCGCCCCAACCACCGAAGACGAGCTTAACTGCGTCTTGAAGTTCTGGAGGGGCAGCATGCAACATGCTTTGGAGATCCAGCCCCGAGCCAATGAGCGCAGCTGCGGCACCCGACAAGCGTAAAAAATCACGACGAGAAAGATTCTTTGAAGCCATTTTAACCACTCCATTTCATAGCTAATTTTGTTCGATCAATACGGAACTAATTTCCATTAAAACAGCGAAATAATCCTCCCCTCTCCGCATTCACGTCTGTGCTGCCTGAGCATCGAAACGGCGTTCACAAGACAGCAAAAATTCGTCAGCAGTGAAGCCGGGGTATCTTGAAATATGAAGCATTAAAGACCGATGATGATTGAGTGTGCTGGCCTGCATGATTGCAGATGAGACACTGAATCATCACTACTCTAGGGCGATTTAGCGTTGCAAAACGTTTTGGTCACGAGAAAAATGCTCCGTATAAAGATATGTTTAGTATTTTTGTCAGACATAAAGCGAACAAGAATCTAAATACTGAATACTGCTTTAAATACCTGTTTACCAGAAGCAAGGTTGACAATGTATCTAAACACAGCACACAAAAACACGCTGTTTGGTTTTTGCGTTATGTTATAGAGTATATGGATCAACGAAGAACCAAAACAGACCCCATTTACCGACAATAGGAAGACGAATCCGACTTTTTGAATTTCGAGGTCTATAAATGCGACCTAAAGGGGGTAATAAGCGAGGAATTCAGGCAAATAATAACCTTCGACAGTACAAAGGGTATTGTTCCTGTTTTTCGGTCAGACGAGATGCGTATTCAGGAAGGAAACGCCAAGGAGCCACACGGTTAGCGAAACTCTACCATACGGAAAAGATTCTTAACACGAACACACCAATACATACTGTAAAATTCGCTCATGACGCGGACTGCGCGGACAATCCCGATTTCTTCAAAGTGGGGTTGCAACGTGTAATGATTCAATAGATGGCAGCACTCTAGCCATAAATCTCAAAATTATCAGACCTTCTTGGATATATATTCACTTTCGCGTTTGTAGACGGGTTGATTTATATTTATCTTGATTGTGATTCAGCTATGGAGGCTATTATGAAATTGACTGTCATCGGTGGAGCGAGTGTTCGCACACCGCGTTTTATTCCGTCGCTGGTACGCCGTGCAGAGCGATTGGGACTAGAAGAACTTTGGCTAATGGATATTGATGAGCATAAATTGCAACTGATGGGAAACCTAAGTGTGCAGTTGGCGCAACAGCAGGGCGCAACTTTTAAGGTGATTTTGAGTACGAACGCCAAAGAAGCTATTACAGGCGCTGATCATATTATTACTACCATTCGTCCGGGCATGGAAAAAGGCCGCGCGATGGACGAAAAGATTGCCTTTCAGCATGGGATTTTAGGGCAGGAAACAACCGGTGCAGGCGGATTCGCGATGGCGATGCGAAGTTTGCCGAGCATTCTGGCATACTGCCAGATGGCAGCCGAACTCGCGCCAAAGGCATGGATTTACAACTTCACCAATCCAGCGGGGTTGGTGGCGCAAGGACTACATGATGCGGGTATCAAACAGATCGTAGGCATTTGTGACAGTGCAAATGGCGCACAACATGCGGCGAGCCGCTTCTTAGGTATTCCGAATTCGCGTATTCGACATGAGGTATTTGGACTCAATCATCTTTCATGGACACGCAGCGTGCGGATTGATCCTGACGAAAATGGTACGGGCGGCGAAGAAGTCCTGCCATCACTGCTCAGTAATCCAGCGTTCATTGCCGATAACCATATGTCGATGTTCCATCCAATACTCATTGAGCAACAAAAGATGTTCCTCAATGAGTATTTGCATTATTTCTATCATCGGGATGAAGCACTCAAAGCGCTGCTCGCCAAATCCGAAACGCGCGGTGAAGAAGTGATCCGTTTAACACGTGATTTACTTGACCGACTGGAAGAGATCAACCCAGCGCAACATCCCAACGAGGCACTGGCCGCTTACCATGAGGTCATGGGCAGACGTGGCGCAACCTATATGGCACATGCGCGGCACGGCGAAGAACGGAAGCAGTCACAACCGGTCGCTGATGATGATGAAGGTTATGCGGCAGTTGCGCTGGGATGCGTCGAAGCGATTGCCCAAAATACAATCCATTACACAGGGTTGAACGTTCCGAACAACGGCACTATCAACGGCCTGGCAGATGATGATGTGGTCGAGGTCAACTGCCGCGTAGATGCAAGTGGGATGCAACCGATTCCTGTGGGCGATATTCCAGAAGATCAATATGTGCTGATTCGGACGGTCAAGCGTTACGAGCGATTAGCAGCGCAAGCCATTCTCAAACGTTCGAAATCATTGGCTGTTGAGGCATTGGCAACGCATCCGTTAATCGGGTCGTATCCACTATCGATAAAGTTGGTCGATGAATTCCTGGCGGCTCATCATGAGACGGTGGGTGTTTGGAATTAGCTAAACCCTAGCCCTACCCTCCTCGCAGCAAACGACGGAGGGCATAAATCCCAAAATAAATACGATGTGTCCATCATAAAACGTAATATGAGTTTTGATTTCGACATTGTGATTCCGGGACATTACTTTTGTGATGTCATTTTTACTCAAATGCGTGAGTTCCCCCAATTAGGGGCGGAAATATACAGCGAAGGGGTGAAGGTCGTACCGGGAGGCGGGGCGCTGAATACGGCGACCGGACTGCGCCGGTTGGGCGTTAACGTCGGTTGGGCGGGGGTACTTGGTGCCGACTTTTTTAGCCAGTATGTGAAGGGTTACATCCAGCAGGAGCAACTCGACACCAGGCTGGTGCAGCAACTTGACACCCCACTGGAACGTGTGACCGTAGCACTTTCGTATCCGAATGATCGGGCGTTTATTACTTATGCGCAGAAACCACCGGATATTATTATGCTGGTCAATAAGGCGTTAGCAGAAGCGCACTTCAAACATTTGCACTTCCCTAGTTTGAACGCCCATGAAGATATGCCAGAACTGCTCAAGATGTGTAAATCTAAGGGTATGCGGATATCGATGGACTGCCAACACCGAGAAGAAACACTCGAAATGCCACTTGTACAAGCTATCCTGTCGCAGGTCGACATCTTCATGCCGAACGCAGCGGAAGCAAGACGTATTACGGGCGAAAGCGATTTGAATACCGCAATGACTCGGCTGGCGCAAATCACAAGCGCGGTCGTAGTGAAGAATGGGGCTGAAGGCGCCATGGCGAACTTCGGTACAATGGGTTTCCGCTCAAAAGCATTTGAGGTCACTCCACTTGATACAACTGGCGCGGGTGATTCGTTTAATGCCGGGTTTCTAGCAGCATATTTGCAGAACATGCCAATCAAAACGTGTTTGCGCTGGGGCAATTACTGCGGCGCGCAATCAACACTAGGTTATGGGGCAAGCAACGCGCCATCCGAAATTCCAGATGAAGATTAATCACGTGATACTGGAAAAATCCTCATAACGGCTCATACCTGCCTGCTGCATCCGCGTCTCCAGTTGGGTTAGCGCCTGTTTGACAAAGGCTGGACCTTTATAGATGAAACCGGTGTACGCCTGCACTAAAGTCGCCCCCGCACTCAATTTTTCCCAGATGTCATCACCCGTAAAGATGCCGCCGACGCCTATGATCACCAATTTTTTACCCGTGTGCTGATGAATGTAGCGAATGATCTCGGTTGAGCGCTGACGTAAAGGGTGTCCACTTAGACCACCTGTTTCCGTTTGAAGGGCACTTTTCAAGTTTGGACGCTGAAGGGTAGTGTTGGTAGCGATGATTCCCGCGACCTTGAATTGAAGCGCGAGTTGGAGAATGTCATCAATTTCAGACCAATCCAAATCGGGCGCAATTTTGATGAGCAGCGGCTTGGGTGATTGTTTTTGTGCGAGATTATTCATGGTTGTGACAAGCTGACCCAGCAAATCCGACAGATAAGCGCGGGTTTGGAGCTGACGCAAATCCGGGGTGTTTGGCGAACTGATATTGACGACGAAACAATCGCCATAAGGATAGAGCGTGTTTAATACGGCGATGTAATCCTGAACGGCATCAGTCAAAGGGGTCAGTTTATTTTTGCCTAAGCTGATGGCGATGGGTACATTAACATGCGAAAGTTTATGTAGGCGTTGAGCGAGGGGCTGCATACCGGCGCTTGGGAAACCCATGCGATTAATAAGGGCATCATCCTCAGTCAAACGGAATAAGCGGGGTGTAGGATTTCCCGCCTGAGGCTGTGGCGTTACCGTACCGACTTCGATGAAACTGAAGCCAAGCGATTGTAAAGCCGGCAGACAATAGGCATCTTTATCGAAGCCCCCCGCCAAACCAAGGGGATGAGCGAAAGCCTTACCCCACAAATTAATGGGTGGAAAAGCAGGTTGTGGCGAAAACGCGGTTGATAGCAGTGTGTGAGCCGATGAGAATTGCCCCGCACTCGCTAAAAGTCTGATCAATAACTGATGAATGTGTTCAGAATCTATCCGCGAAAAAAGATGCTTATACAGACCTTCATACATGATCAGCTGCCAAATAGCGTTTGATCTCGGAGTGATGATCGGCAGAGAGAAAACCCTGCTGCTCCCAAATAGGCAGCAATTGGCTAAGAGTCACGAGGGCGTGGAAGTTGTAACCCGCTTTGTCTAGCATATCAGATGCGCCCTGTTCGCGATCAATAACCACCACAATATCCTTTACAACCAAGTCGGCAGCTTTAAGGCGTTCGATGGTTTCGATTTTGGTTTCGCCAGTGGTCGCCAAATCATCCAGGAGAAGCGCGGTATCACCCGCGTTAAATACGCCCTCGATATTCACGCCCGTGCCGTAGGCTTTGGCTTCACGGCGAGGATAGATCAATGAGCGACCGCTTTGTAAAGAAGCAGCAACACCGATCGGCAGTGCAGCATAAGGGATAGCGGCAATATGATCGAACTGCAATTTATTTAAGAGAACTGCCAAAGCTGCACCTACTGCGTTCAAGTGCTTTGGATAGGATACTAAACGGCGCAGATCGAGATAAAAAGGCGAGATTTTGCCGGATTTGAGCGTGAAGCTGCCAAATTTGACACACCCTGACTCGGCTAGCGCACGAGCGACAGTTTCCAAATGAGGCGAGGCGATGGACACCAAAGGTTGAGCGCTGGCTTTTTGACGAGCGGCATTGATGGCATCACGAACGCGAACAGCTTCGGCATGTGGATCGGAAGCCGTGGCAATACTGCGCGAGGCGCTCAGTAACATACCCAAGCCATCAGCACGTATACCGGCGGCAATTCCCGCTTCCAAATCACCGCCCTGTGCGCCAATACCGGGCACAAGAAACCATGTATCTGGAGCGGCGGCGCGCACACGACGCAAAGCATCGACATCAGTTGCGCCGACGACCAAACCAATCTGTTGTGAGCTACCCCACTCCTGGACTTTTTCGGCAACCACTTCGTAAAGGTACTGACCATCAACCATGAGACTTTGAAGTTCGCTGGCAGCAGGGTTGGAGGTTTTGCAAAGTAGAAATACACCTTTTTCGGCATATTTGAGAAACGGCTGAATAGCATCCGAACCAAGATAAGGGCTGAGTGTAATGGCGGACGCATCTAAAACCTCAAAAGCTGATTGAGCATAGCCTTTGGCCGTGCTGTCAATATCACCACGCTTAGCATCCAACACCACGGGAATTCCAGCGGGAACGTGAGCAATAACATCACTTAACGCCTGATACCCGGCTGCGCCCCATGCCTCAAAGAAACCACTATTGGGTTTGTAGGCACAGGCTACATCGCTGGTGAGATCAATAAGGCGGAAGCAGAAATCACGAACTGCTTCGGCGTTGGCAAAATCTTTGGGATCCGGGTCAAGCCCGACGCACAATAAACTATCGATGGTTTGGGCGCGCGCTTCGAGTTGGGCAAAAAATGTGGTCATGCCTTGCCAACCACCATTGCCAAAAGTGCCATACGAACGAACATACCGTACTCAATCTGGCGGAAATACGCAGCACGTGGGTCATCATCAACATCAATATGAATTTCGCCAACACGTGGGAAGGGATGCATGAGAGTCATGGTCGGTTTGGCCTGCGCCATCGTTTCGGTGGTAATGACGTAGCTGTTTTTTACCGCGTCGTAATGGGCATCATCGGTGAAGCGCTCTTTCTGAATGCGTGTGACATAGAGCACATCGGTTTCTGCCAGCACGTCGTGAAGATCAGTGAGTTCGGTTTGTGGCACACCGATTTGGGCAATGAGTTCAGGTGGCATCCGCAGGCTGTCGGGTGAGACATAGTTCAGCCTGACATTAAAGAGTGAGGCAACTTTTGCCAGGGAATGAACAGTACGACCGTATTTGAGGTCACCGAGCATGGTAATGGTTAAGCCATCAATTGTGCCACGTTCGCGCAAAATGGTGAACAGGTCAAGTAAGGCTTGAGTGGGATGTTCACCGATTCCATCACCCGCGTTGATAATGGGCTTATGGGCATATTTAGCGGCTAAGGCTGCCGCACCGGTTTCATAGTGGCGAAGCACGACCACATCAGCATATGCCTCCAAAGTACGAACTGTGTCCGGCAGGGATTCACCTTTGGAGACACTGGAATATTTGACTTCATTGATAGGAATAACCGTACCGCCCAAACGCTGCATCGCTGCCATGAAGGACGATGAGGTGCGCGTGGATGGTTCATAAAAAAGGTTGGCGAGTACATAGCCTTGAAGGGGCTTAAGCGCGGCCACTTTCTTACCATCATGATGATATTCTTCAGCAACATCAAAAACATAAGCGATGGCATCCTTATCAAATTGGGATACCGACAAAATATGCTGACCATGAAAGCGACCATTACGGCGCACTTCGGCCACCAACGAACCCGTATTGCCAACCGATAAAGCCATGTGGTGTTTAACTTCCTTTATCTCTAAACGCAGGCGCGACGTTGCGACCTGATCCGAGCGAGGCGAAAAAAGAGCCATCTTCATAAACTAACTGGTTGCGGAGGACTACACGACGCACTTGACCGAACACCCGTGTATCAGCGAAAGGCGTCCAAGCGCAACGCGACACCTGTTTTTCGGGAATTGTCCATTCCACATCAGCATCGACATCGACATAAGTGTCGGGTTGTTCAGGCAGTCCAAAGATGCGTCGGGGGTTGTGAACCATTTTGTTAATGAGATCATCGAGTGTGATACGCCCGTTATGAACGGCGGTCAACATCAAGGGGAGAGATGTTTCAAGACCGGGGAAACCGGGCGGCGGTTTATCACTGTCTTTCTCTGTAAGCAAATGCGGCGCGTGATCGGTGGCAATGCAATCAACCACATCCATATTTGCCCAGAGTGCCGCCACATCATCAGGGGTCGCCAAGCGGGGGCGGACTTCGCTGCGTCCTGCCCCAAGACGTGGAATGTCATCGGTGGAGAGATAGAGATGATGCGGCCCAACCTCACAGGTCACATCCATACCGCGCATTTTGGCATCGCGAATAATCTCGATTTCGGCACGACGGCTGACATGACAAATATGAACGCTACGGTTTTCCAAATAGGCGACCATCAATATTGCCGCCAGTGTTCTGTCTTCTGCGTGACATAAAATCGGACGCTGGTGGGGCCAACGTCCGAAGTGTTCGCGGATAATATGGAGATCGGTGAGATGTAACGGGCCATACGTGGCATCCAGATACATTTTCAAGCCACTGGATCGGGAGGCTAAGTCCGCCGCCGTCTCGATATTTTGAGGACTGGCACCGAGATGGATGCCATAATCGCACACTGCTTTTTGGGAGGCTGCGGTTTCGGCGAGTGATAAACTTTGATCATCAATCAATGGAGGAGAGGTGTTGGGCATCGCCAAAACGGTGGTGAATCCACCGGCTAAGGCCGCTTTCGTGCCGGACTCGAAATCTTCTTTGTGGATAGCCCCCGGTTCACGCAGATGGACGTGAGGATCAATCAACCCCGGCAGACGCAGGCTCGTCATGCGCTCTTGCACCTCGCTTATTAAACCGGCGGAATAATAACGGTTCTTCATCATATTTTCAACGGCGTTTAATTAAGGTCTGGCACTTTGCCAGTGAATCGTGTATGCTTCCCTTCCGTAAGTTTGCTATCGGCAACCACCATTTTCGTCCAACCAAACAACCTCTAGAAGAATGAGAACGCCTGATGTCACTTGCGACGGCTGCCAAACAGTCATTTTTGGTTGAAGTGAGAACCATCAAGCCTAAGTCCCATTCGGCAGCTTCATTTGATGCCACATGGGAAACTGCACAGCTCTACTTTTTGGGCGGAGAGTTAACGGCTGATGACCTCTCCAAATTGGCTACCCAAATCCTCACTGATCCTGTTACCGAAACCTTCTCCACCACTTTTTCAACCCCAACAAGCTCACAAAATTTCGTTGATGTCACACTCTTACCCGGTGTTACTGATCCGGTAGCAGAGAACCTGCTTGAAGCGGCCAAATGGATCGGCATCGACTCGCTGGAACAGGTCGCCACCGGACACCGATATTACGTACAGCAATCGCTTACCGCAGATGAACTGGATCGACTAGCGACGGATGTATTTTCGAATGCAGTTATCCAGCGCTATTCAGTCAACGAACCGATCGATGCGCCATTTGTGCCGTTTCAAGAACGGGACGCGACGGTCGAGCATATCAGCTTGCGCGAGGCAGATGACAAGCGGTTATTGGCGATAAGCTCGGAACGGCGACTGTCACTAAGTCTGGACGAGATGCGGGCGATACGTGCTTATTTCCAGAGTGAACAACGCGAACCAAGTGATGTGGAACTCGAAATGCTGGCGCAAACGTGGAGCGAACACTGCGTCCATAAGACATTCCGCGCCAAGATCACTTATACGGATGACAATGGGCAGCAGACAATTGATGGTTTGCTCAAGACGTACTTGCGGTCGGCAACGGACCAACTGGCGAAACCGTGGGTTCGATCAGCCTTTGTGGATAATGCAGGTATCATCGCTTTTACCGAACATTGGGACTTAGCGCTCAAAGCGGAAACGCACAATCATCCGTCGGCACTAGAACCATTCGGTGGCGCAAATACGGGTGTGGGCGGGGTGGTACGCGATATTTTAGGCGTGAGCGCTCGCCCCATTGCTAACACAGATGTGCTGTGCTTCGGCTGGCCGGACACACCAGCCGCAGATATTCCAGATGGGGTACTGCATCCGCAGCGCATCGCTGATGGGGTAACGCGCGGCGTCGAAGATTATGGAAACAAGATGGGTATTCCGACTGTGAACGGCGCAATTGTCTATCACAGTGGCTATACCAGTAATCCGTTGGTGTTCTGTGGATGCCTCGGTCTGCTGCCACACGGTTCACATGTGACAAAACCTCATGCCGGTGACTTGATCGTAGTGATTGGTGGGCGTACTGGACGCGACGGTTTGCGAGGCGCGACATTCTCCAGTATGGAGATGGATACCAGCACCAGCGAAATTGCAGGCAGTTCGGTACAAATTGGGCATCCAATACACGAGAAGCAAGTCCAAGAAGTCATCCTGAAAGCGCGCGACGCCAAGCTGTATAACGCGATTACTGATTGCGGCGCGGGCGGATTGTCATCGGCAGTAGGCGAGATGGCGAAGGATATCGGCGCACGAGTGCAACTCGAGACTGTGCCGCTTAAGTATCCCGGTTTGCGTCCGTGGGAAATCTGGTTGAGCGAAGCACAAGAACGTATGGTGCTGTCAGTACCGCCCAATAAGTGGGCCGCCTTCAAAGCCATTTGTGACGGCCAAGATGTCGAAGCTGTGAGCATCGGGACTTTGGAAGCCAACGGATGCTTACAATTGTATTTCGAGAGCAACCTTGTCGCTCAACTGTCGATGGACTTTCTACACGATGGTATCCCGCAGATGAATCTGCAAGCCGAATGGAAAGTCTTACCGAATAGACCATCGCAAGATGAGCCCAAATTCAATGATCAAGAGAGCTTATTGACGCTATTAGCACATCCCAACATTCGCAGCAAAGAAGCGGTCATCCGGCATTATGATCATGAGGTACAGGGAGCCATCGCACTCAAGCCGCTGGTAGGTGTCGATAATCACGGGCCGGCGGACGCGTCGATACTCATGCCGATGGATACGCGAGATGATGATCCAAATCGAGGGGTGGCACTTTCCAATGGCATCGCGCCGCTGTATGGCGAGACTGATCCTTATGCGATGGCATGGGCGAGTATTGACGAAGCGATGCGGAATTTGGTGGCAGTCGGTGTTGATCCGACAACTGTTTCGATCCTCGACAATTTCTGTTGGGGCAATCCTCGCCAACCCGATCGTTTGGGTTCATTGGTACGCTGCGTACAAGGTTGCTATGATGCGGCAATGGCATATGGCACACCATTTATCTCGGGTAAGGACAGCCTGAACAACGAGTATATGGGGGCTGATGGTCAACGCCATGCTATCCCTGGCACATTGATGATTACGGGTATGGGGATTGTGCCAGATGTACGCAAGACGGTTTCATCGGATTTTAAGCAGGCCGGAAGTGCCATTTATGTGGTGGGTCAAACACGAGACGAACGCGGCAGCAGCCACTATAACTTGATTAACGGTCTAAATGGCGGCCAAGTACCGCAGCCTGTGACAAGTGCATTATCCACTATGCAAGTGCTCTATGGGGTGATTCAAAAGGGATTGGTACTTAGCTGCCATGACTGTAGCGAAGGTGGATTAGCCGTTGCGCTGGCAGAAATGTGCATCGGCGGACGATTAGGGACCGATGCCGATGTCACAACGATTGCAACTGATATAACAACAGCGCTTTATTCAGAGTCGCTAACACGGTTTATAGTAGAAGTCGCACCCGATAAGCAAGCATCTTTTGAAGCAGCATTCAATGGGCAACCCTTAATCCGATTGGGCACAGTAACTACTGAAGCACAATTCAAAGTTGCACATGGCACGACTGAACTTAAGGTTAGCGTAATAGATTTGGAACAGGCGTGGCGGGGAAAGGTAACTGCTGGTGATCAGCCTGCTCCGCTGCCAACTAAGCCATCAATCAAACCCGTTAATCGCACGGTGGCAATGCATACACAAAAGCCGAAAGTGCTGATTTTACATGCAAACGGTTCCAACCGCGACCGTGACGCAGCACTGGCCTGTACTCTAGCGGGGGCAGAGCCAGAAATCGCCCACATGAACGAGATACTTTCGGGCAAGCGCCAAATGCGCGATTACCATATGCTGATTGTTCCCGGCGGCTTCTCATATGGGGATGATCTGGGCGCGGGCAAATTGTGGGCGCTCAATCTCCAACATCGCCTCAATGAAGATATACAAGCCTTCGTGGAAGATGGTCGTCCGGTGATGGGCATTTGCAACGGTTTTCAGACTCTGGTTAAGGCCGGGGTTTTGCCGGGAGTGGAAGGTGTAACACTGACCTATAACGCATCCAGCCAATTTGAATGCCGATGGGTGATGTTACAACCACAAGTCCAAAGTCCATGCTTATTTACCGAAGGACTCGATGAACCGATTTATTGTCCGGTGGCGCACGGCGAAGGACGCGTAATCGCTCGTGATGCGAAAGCTCTATGGGATGCGGGATTGGTGGCGCTGACCTATATAGAGGCTAACAATGCACCAGCTGCTTACCCCGGTAATCCTAATGGATCGGATTTGAGTATTGCCGGATTAACCAACGCGACAGGTAATGTATTGGGTTTGATGCCCCATCCTGAAAACCATGTTTTCGGGTGGCAACATCCAAACTGGCGTCGAGGCGAAACCGGAATGCTCGGCCTGCGCTTGTTCCAAAATGCCGTGAAATATGCCTAAGGACACCCGATGCTGAGTCAAGAGCAAATATTAGAAGCGATTCCGAATGCATTGACTGAAGTCGATTTAGTCGGATTCGGCGAAAAAATAGCTGGCAAGGTTCGTGATATTTATGCGGACGGCGACCAGCGTATCCTGATTACAACAGATCGTGTATCGGCATTTGACCGGGTTCTTGGCGCGATTCCGTTTAAGGGGCAAGTGCTAAACCAACTGAGCGCGTGGTGGTTCGAGCAAACGCAGGACATTGTCCAAAACCATGTCATCGCTGTGCCTGATCCCAACGTCACTATTGGACGAGAAGCCGAACCATTACCCGTAGAGGTGGTGGTGCGCGGGTTCATCACGGGCGTAACCAGCACATCATTATGGACACTCTACAAAAATGGCGAACGAGAACCGTACGGTATCCAGCTGCCGGAAGGGTTAAACAAAAATGATGCCCTGCCCCATCCGATTATCACACCGACCACTAAAGCAACTGGTGGCGCACACGACGAACGGCTGACGCGCAGCGAAATTATCAACGGTGGATTGGTCAATGAAACGTTGTGGCGACAGGTCGAAACAGCAGCACTCGCTTTATTCCAGCGTGGCCAGGTGGTCGCTAAAAAAGCTGGATTAGTGTTGGTCGACACGAAATACGAATTCGGTTTGATTGACGGGAAGCTGACGATCATCGACGAAATCCATACACCAGACTCCAGTCGCTATTGGGTGGCGGATGTATTGGGCGCGGATGGTGAACCCGAAAGTTTCGACAAAGAGTTTTTACGACGCTGGTTTGTCCAACAAGGGTACAAGGGCGAAGGGACACCACCGACAATGCCACCGAATTTCGTGGCACAAGTGGCACTACGTTATATCGCAGCCTATGAAAAATTGACGGGCGCAAATTTCGTTCCGGGTGAAATGCCTTACAGCGAACGGATTGCGCGAAACCTCGTACATTACCAACCGCATTCCTTAGATGGAGCTAAAAGACAATCATAGTGACGAACAACTCAAATGTCGATTTCCGGGAAGAAGACCGCCCACATGAAGAGTGCGGCGTATTCGGTGTATATGCGCCGGGGCGGGATGTCGCACGGTTGAGCTTTTTCGCGCTGTATGCCCTGCAACATCGTGGGCAGGAAGCAGCAGGTATTGTCGTCGGTGACGGTCAGCGTACCCACGCCCATAAAGGTATGGGGCTGGTGTCGCAGGTTTTTAATGAGTCAAACCTATCGCCACTTAAAGGCCATCTGGCAGTCGGTCATACGCGGTATTCGACTACAGGCGGACAGCATATCCGTAATGTGCAGCCCTATTTGATTGAAACCATGTACGGTTCACTGGCGTTAGCACACAACGGTAACCTAACTAATGCCTTGACTCTTCGTCAAAAATTATTAGAACGCGGCGTCGGGCTTTCGTCGACCAGCGATACCGAATTGATGACGCAAATTTTGGCGTCTCCACCAGAAGTTTGGGGCGCAATCGGGCTGCAAATCGATGGGGGTGATACCGACGATAAGTGGGTTGTGCGTATTCGAGCGATGATGGCAGCCGTTGAGGGCGCCTACTCGTTGGCTATTCTGACGCGCGACGCCATTTACGCGGTACGCGATCCGCATGGGCTGCGTCCATTGAGCCTCGGCAAGCTTGCAGAAGGTTATGTGGTCGCCAGTGAAACCTGCGCGCTCAGCACGATTGGGGCTGATTATGTTCGGTATGTCGAACCGGGGGAAATCGTTCGAATTGACGCCAATGGCATGACTTCTTATAAAGGTGTTCCACCAGCACCGCAGCGGTCATTATGTGTTTTCGAATATGTGTATTTTGCACGTCCAGACTCGATTTTGGATGGGCAAGTCATCCACAAAGTGCGGCAAAGTATGGGACGCCAACTGGCTCGTGAAGCGCCACAAGATGCTGATATTGTTATTGGTGTACCAGACTCAGCGACACCGGCGGCAATTGGTTACAGTCTCGAATCAGGTATCGCCTTCAGTGAAGGGTTGACCAAAAACCGCTACATTGGACGAACATTCATCCAACCTGACGATGTCATGAGACGTGAAAGTGTCCGGCTAAAATATAATGCTTTGACTTCTAACCTTGAGGGTAAACGGGTGGTACTGGTCGACGATAGTATCGTACGTGGCAATACTTCGCGACCATTGGTACAACTGCTGCGGGAGGGTGGCGCTAAAGAAGTACATGTACGGGTGTCTTCGCCTCCAGTTAAGCATCCGTGTTTTATGGGTGTGGACATGGCGACCTATAAAGAATTAATCGCGCACAAGCTCGATATTCCAGCAATATGTGAACACATTGGCGCGGACAGTTTGGATTACCTGAGCTTACCGGGAATGCTCCATTCCATACAAGAGACAGTGGGCTTCGAGAATACGTACTGTACGGCCTGCTTTAGCGGAAACTATCCAATCAAGATTCCGGATTGGTTATTTGCGGAAAGCCGCGACAAAATGCTGTTTGAGGGTGTGTGGGGGAACTGATGAAGATTCTGGTTGTGGGGGGCGGCGGTCGCGAACACGCTCTGGCCTGGAAGCTGGCACAGTCGCCACAGGTTGAGCAAATCTTCGCTGCACCGGGGAATGCAGGCACGCAATGGGCGACAAGCGGCGGTTTTGCTGCCTCGAGCAATGTGTCAATTCAAGCCGATGACATTGAAGCATTGCTCAGATTTGCCCGTGAACAGGCCATTGATTTGACGGTTGTTGGGCCGGAAGTGCCACTGGCAGCAGGTATTATCGACCGATTTTTGGCAAATGGTTTGCAGGCCTTTGGGCCTACGCAAGCGGCAGCTCAATTGGAAAGCTCGAAAGCCTTCTCCAAAGCGTTTATGCAACGCCATAGCATCCCGACAGCAACTTACGGAACATTTTCCGATTATAAGAGTGCGGAAGCGTTCGTGCAGACTTTCGGCAAACCGGTCGTGGTCAAAGCCGATGGGTTGGCAGCCGGAAAAGGCGTGGTGGTTTGCGACACGGTCGATGAAGCATTAGAAGCATTAAAGCGCATTCTTATCCACAGCGAATTTGGTACCGCAGGAACGCAGGTCGTGATTGAAGAACGGTTGACCGGAACGGAAGCCTCGCTGTTGGCTTTTTGCGATGGACAGAACGTGATCATGATGCCGCCCGCGCGTGATCACAAGCGCGTGTTCGACAATGACGAAGGACCGAATACTGGCGGGATGGGTGCTTACTGCCTTGGCGATATGACGCACGCCTTACTTTCGCCGGAAACGCTGCGTGAGGTACGAGACATGGTACTGTTGCCCACCCTAAACGGGATGGCACAGGAAGGAACGACCTATAAAGGCATCCTCTACGCAGGATTGATGCTGACACCGGATGGATTACGGGTGCTGGAATTTAATGCGCGCTTTGGTGATCCAGAAACGCAGGTCATTCTGCCGTTATTGAAAGCAGACTTAGTCGATATTCTGCTAGCATGTATCAACGGGAATCTGAATGCAATTTCAGAAGAAAACATCTGGTATGCGGATGCCTGTGCCGGTGTCGTGATGGCGTCTGGCGGGTATCCCGGTGACTATCCAAAGGGGCTTCCAATTCGCGGATTAGATGCAGTCAATCAAGCGGTGGTGTTTCATGCTGGTACATCAATAAATGCTGAGGGAGAGGCCGTTACATCCGGTGGACGGGTGCTAACAGTCGTGGGACGTGGTGACCGACTTGAAAACGCGCTTGAAACCGCTTATAACGCTGTTGAGCAAATTCAGTTTAAAGGTGCCCATTATCGCAAGGACATCGGTCGGACAGCTATCGCGGAGACTTCGAAATGACAGGAAACGCTTATGAACTTGCAGGCGTAAATATTGATGCCTCGAACCGCGCGAAAATATTGATGACGGCAGCGGTGCAATCGACCTATGGCAAAGAGGTTTTATCCGGCATAGGGGCATTCGGCGGCCTATTTGACGCCAGCGCACTCAAAGGGATGCAATCGCCTGTTTTAGTCGCCTCAACCGATGGCGTAGGCACAAAGACAAAGGTAGCGGCGAGACTAAACCGTTGGGAAAGCATCGGCCACGATCTGGTGAACCACAGCATCAATGATATTTTGGTGCAGGGTGCGCGCCCATTGTTCTTCCTCGATTACGTGGCCTCCTCACAGGTGCAACCGGAGCAAATCGCAGCAGTGGTAGCAGGTGTCGCTTCGGCCTGCAAATTGGCGGGATGTGCCCTGCTCGGTGGTGAAACAGCCGAGATGCCGGGCGTTTATCTGCCGGGGGAAATCGATCTCGCAGGTACTATTATCGGGGTGGTCGAACGCGGTCAAATTATTGATGGGTCGCGCATCCAAGCCGGTGACGTGATTGTTGGCTTTCCATCAACTGGTTTGCATACGAATGGGTTCTCATTGGCGCGGCGGGTGCTAGACGATCTGGATTGGACAACGCATATGCCTGAGTTGGGCGGGACAATCGGTGACGCATTACTAACCGTACACCGTTCGTATATTCCAACGGTCGAGTCGCTACAGTCGGCGGGAATTGATATTAAGGGCCTGGCGCATATCACAGGTGGTGGACTCATCGAAAATCCACCGCGTATCTTCCCGGAAGGGATCGGCGCGGTAATCAAACGCGGCGGTTGGCATGAGCCAGCGATATTTGGATTAATACAAGAATTGGGACATGTGAGTAATGCCGAGATGTACCGTGTGTTTAACATGGGGCTGGGCATGATCGCCATAATTAGCCGTGAACAAGCCAACCTTCTGCCTACTGAGTATCCGGTTGTTGGGGAGATGGTACGCGGCACAGGCGTAACAATAACCTAGCGAGGCAAATGGTGATACCAACGCTCGTCGTTTTAATCTCCGGTTCTGGAACTAATTTACAAGCCATTATTGACGCAATCGAAACGGAGAACCTCAAAGCTAAGATAGCGCTGGTGGTTTCGAACCGTAAAGCGGCTTATGGTCTTATACGAGCCGAAGAACATCACATTCCGACACTCTATTTCTCGCTAAAATCTTACACTGATGCTGGCAAAACACGCGAAAATTATGATGCGGATCTGGCGATTCGTGTGGCTGTGTGTGAACCTACATTAATCGTGCTGGCGGGTTGGATGCACATTGTTACCCCGGCCTTCCTCGAACCATTTGCAAACCGCGTCATTAACCTTCACCCTGCTCTACCCGGCGCTTTCCCCGGCACACATGCTATTGAACGGGCGTTTGAGGCTTACAAACATGGGGAAATCAGCAATAGCGGCTGCATGATCCATTATGTTATTCCTGAAGTGGACGCCGGAAAAGTCATTACTACTGCTACGGTTCCGTTCGAGGATGGCGATACGCTTCAAGCCTATGAAGAACGGATGCACAGAGTAGAACACAAACTTATTGTTGAAGGTATCCACTTGGCACTTGAGGGGCTGGCATGAAATTTGCGACTATTGGCATTTTGGGTGGTGGTCAACTCGGTCGAATGATGGCATTTGACGCGCAACGTATGGGGATGCAGGTGGTGGTGCTTGATCCTGATCCGAACGCGCCTGCCGGACAAGTGGCTAACCAGCATATCGTCGGCAGTTTCCGGGACGCACAAAAAATCACCCAGTTAGCAAAAATATGCGATGTGGTGACGGTCGAGATTGAGCATGTCGATACGGACGCACTAGAGGCGCTGGAAAAGCAGGGTGCAGCGGTTCAACCAAGCGCGCGGACTATCCGGTTGATACAGGATAAGTTCGCGCAAAAAGAACACTTCGCAGCGATTGATGTTCCAGTCGCACCATTCGTGGATGTGCCAGATGAACAAGCGGCTTACCAAGCCAGTAAACAACTCGGGTATCCATTAATATTGAAGTCCAAACGATTGGCTTATGATGGACGTGGTAATGCCGTAGTTCGTACAGCCACGGATATTCCGCAGGCGGTCAAAGCACTCGGTGGACAGGGCTTGTATGCCGAAGGTTGGATACCTTTTGCCAAAGAACTAGCGGTCATGATCACGAGGGGTTTAGATGGTACCGTAGTCGCGCATCCGGTTGTGGAAACGGTACAGAAAGACAACATTTGTCATATCGTAAGCGCACCAGCCAGCATTTCGGCCAAGGCGATGAAGCGGGCGCAGGAAATTGCGACGGCGGCAGTGAGCAGTCTGGACGGTGCGGGTATTTTTGGCGTCGAACTTTTCCTTCAAGCGGATGACGCTGTTTTGCTTAATGAGGTTGCACCGCGCCCACACAACTCCGGTCATTATACGATTGAGGCCTGCAAGACCAGCCAATTCGAGCAACACATTCGGGCCATTACCGGATTACCTTTAGGCGATAGCAGCCTGCGTGTGCCAGCAGCAGTTATGGTCAACATTCTGGGTCAGAAAACGAGCGAGGCAACTCAAACGCTGGTTAATAAGGCGCTCACGATTTCCGGTGCGAGTGTGCACTGGTACGGGAAAAGTGAGTCGCGTCCACAGCGAAAGATGGGGCACGTGACGGTCACTGGAAATACGGTCGAGGACATCGCCGAGCGTATGAGTCCCCTGATTGAGCTGCATATACAGTCAATCCCGCAGGTGGGAATCATCATGGGGAGCGACTCGGATTTATCCGTGATGAAACAGGCCGCAGCCGTTTTGAAAGACTTCGATATCCCATTTGAGCTGACAATTGTATCGGCACACCGTACACCACAGCGGATGTTTGACTACGCGCAACAGGCACATGAACGGGGATTGAAAGTGATTATTGCCGGAGCAGGCGGAGCGGCACATCTACCAGGCATGGTGGCGGCAATTACCCCTTTACCGGTGATTGGGGTTCCAGTGCGGATTGAACCGCTGGATGGGCAGGATGCACTATTTTCGATTGTGCAGATGCCGCGCGGTGTTCCGGTGGCAACGGTGGCGATTGGGAACGCGACGAACGCTGGATTGTTGGCGGTGCGGATACTGGCGAGCCAACGGCCTGAACTTCTGAAAAAGATGCAGGATTATCAAGCGAATTTGGAAGCCTCAGTCATGCAGAAGGTCGAAAAAATCGAGGCGAACGGGTGGGAGTAATCCGTTTTCAGTTGATAGTTTTCAGTCAATACAGCATCTCATGGCGGCAGTGATGCCCTTTGGATTGTAAGTTCCGCTTTTTCCGCAAAGACCAAACTGAGACGCTGGCAAATCTGGCAGCAATTTCGGCAATGGCAAAAGGCAGATTATTGCCAGTTATCCTAAAAACAAAAGTACACAAAAACACAACTTCATTATAGAACAGAAATTCGTAATTTGTCAAGTTCGAATGTGGTGGCAAGACTGCATAAAATGGTAGAGGACGAACCCCAGCCCCAGCCCCCAAAGCGTTAAGGAGGGAAGAAAAATGCAAAATCCAAGTACTATAAATGGTTATTTTTCGGCTAGAAAAGACCTCTACCATTTAGTGTGGTGCCACAAATATAGCCAAATAGCAGCAAGGACTGATACCTCAGTTATTAGAAGAGAGTATAAATCATAACCTGTTAAGCTATGATTGGAGCAATCAGCATTTTACGAGGTCGAAATGGAAAAAGTGGGTCGTCGTGTATTCGCGGGTGTATTGGTTATTTTAGTCGCCGTCATTCTATCTGTGATGGGTGTTGCTTCGCAGCTCGACAGCGCGTGCAGAGCCAAGTTTGATAACCATTTACCGGTTTATCCTGATGCCACGCCCGTTTCCAGCGAGAGCCAATATCTCCAATACCATCGAGCAACCTATTTCACACATGATGCCGTTGATGTGGTCAAAGATTGGTACAACACGGCAATCTACGTCGCACTCAGTGAATCGCTGGCTAAAACCGGATCGCGTAACAACGTTTGGGATGGTGAGTGGGACATTCAGTCTGCAAGCCAGGGTGGAAGTACGATTGTGCTGTCGCGCGGCTGTGGATAAAATCTAGAATCAATTTTGCAGGGGTTGACCACATGTATCAACAAGTTATCGAGCGTCTACGCGAGAGTTATAACCGAAACGCATCTGAGAGAGAACACTACGGTATAGAGGCGTGGAAGGTCGAGGAGCGTCAGCATTTCCTTGATGTGCTGACACAAGAAGGCAAACACAGCCTACTGGAAATTGGCGCTGGACCGGGCCGTGATAGTAAGTTCTTTCAAGATAAGGGGCTGGACGTGACCTGCACGGACTTATCCCCTGAAATGGTAGCACTTTGCCGAGTGAAGGGTTTGAACGCGAGCGTGATGGATTTCCTGAGCCTCGACTTTCCGGCAGGGTCTTTTGATGCTGTCTACGCGCTCAACTGCTTACTGCATGTGCCTAAAAATAATCTGGGCAGTGTCTTGAAGACTATAGAACAACTATTAAAACCCAGCGGATTATTTTATTTAGGTGTTTATGGGAAAGATGATTTTGAGGGTATTTGGGAGCCAGATGAATATGTGCCAAAGCGCTTCTTCTCATTTCATACTGATGAGGGTATCCAGAAAACCGTATCGCAATATTTTGAGATCATTTATTTCAAAACGGTGCCACTCGAAAGTGACGAGCGACATTTTCAGTCGATGATTTTGAGGCGAAGAAAGACATGATACGGCGGAGGAGGCCTGCCTCCTCCCTACAGAAATCCAATTGGTTATATCTTTAGGTTGGAGCGACACGGCTGAGTTCGAGAGCGATGGTTCGGGATGAGTCAATATCGACACAGACGTTCACTAACGGGCGATTATTCCAATAAGTGGCACGGTGATTGGGGCGAATCAGCGGCCATGTCTTGCCACGACTCATGCCCTGTGTTTCGACACGAACCGGCCACGATTTAGTGGTGAAGGCATCGGGCAGCAAGAGGTAAGCGATGGCGGTTGAGTCATGAACGAGCAAGCCGCCGACGCCATTCACATGCTTGCTAAAGTCCATGTAAAAAGGTGTGATGCGGGAAAGATGCTGTGCCATCGGATTATTGGAACGGGCATAGGATTTCAACTGTTCGTCGGTCATGCTGGCTTTGGTGGTGACATCCAAGCCAACCATTGTTATGGGCCAACCTGCGCCGAAAACAACATCGGCAGCTTCGGGGTCGTCTTTGATATTGGCTTCGGCGGCGGGGGTGGAATTACCGGGAACAAGCGCGTTGCCACCCATCAATACAACTTGCTTGACGTTTTGGGCGATACAAGGTTCGAGGCGCAGAGCCAAGGCGATGTTGGTCAAGGGGCCGATGGGTACAAGGGTGATTTCGCCGGGTGCGGACATGACCTGCTCCACAATAAATTGGGCGGCTGATTGGGCAACGGGCGTGCCTGAAGGCGGCGCTAAGTGGACATTGCCCTGCCCGTCATCACCATGAATGAAGGCGGGGGGATTGTCGTAATCGCCAACTAGCGAATTAGCCGCACCCCTGGCAACCGGAATATCGGTGCGTCCGGCAATTTCCAGCAGACGCAAGGCATTGGTAGCGGCAAGATCGACATGAACGTTGCCAAACACGGTCGTTAAGCCAATGACTTCCAATTCGGGCGATGAGAGTGCGAAAAAGATCGCCATCGAGTCATCGATGCCAGGGTCGGTGTCGATGATGATTTTTTGTGGTGTCATGGCGTGAATTCCTCAAAGTTACAAAGTGAAATACGAAATATTTGATACACTCGACCAACCCCTGCCCTAACCCTACTGCCTGAACGCGCAAGGAAACGAACATTGTATGACCATGGGGTTTGTCGGAACTTTCAGATCAATTCTGTGACGGCATTATGACATGGATTACGCTCCGGAGCGACAAGACGTAAGTCCATTCGTTAGGGCGAGATGGTAGTTGTGGAGCGATGAAAGGCACGGTACGATTTGCGGTGATTGCGCCAGCGGTTTGGCTTCGGCAGCAGGCAAAGGAGTTTATTATTATGCGAACGATTATTCAGAACGGCATCGTGATTACCCCGCAGGAAATTCTGCGCGACCACGCACTGACGATTAATGACCAGACCATCGAGGCGATCAGCACGAGCAGGATTCAGCCTGAGGCTCAGGTAATTGATGCACAAGGGTGTTATGTTGTACCGGGTTTCATTGACGTGCATGTGCATGGCGCAGATGGGCACGACACGATGGACGCCACGCCAGAAGCTATACATGGGATGGCAGCGTTTTATGCCAAGCATGGCGTGACCAGCTACTATCCAACGACCATGACCATGCCTGCTCCAGCAATCCAAGCAGCACTTGAAAATGTCGAACACTGCCCTCAGCCGACGAACGGCGCTCAGCACCTCGGGGTGCATGTTGAAGGGCCTTACCTTAATTTGAAGTATAAGGGCGCACAACCGCCTGAATATTTCCGACCTGCGTCACCTGCCGAATATGGTCAGTGGTTGGAAACCGGTGTTTGCAAATTGGTGACGATTGCACCGGAAATTGAAGGCTCACTACAAATGATTCAGGAGCTTGAGACGCAAGGGGTCGAGTTTGCTATCGGTCACAGCGCGGCAAGTTACGAGGAAGCTGTTCAAGGGTTTGATGCGGGTATACGACAGGTCACACATGTTTTTAACGGCATGGTGGGGCTGCATCACCGCGAACCGGGCGCACTGGCAGCGATTTTGACAGATGATCGGGTGAATGCCCAACTGATCGCAGACGGTATCCATGTGCATCCGGGCATGATCCGCATGTTAATACGGGCAAAGGGTGCGGAACATGTAATGCTGATTACGGATGCGATTCAAGCGGCGGGATTAAGCGACGGAGATTACAGCCTTGGCGGACAAGCGGTGACGGTCAAAGAAGGGATCGCGCGGATTGCCAACGGCGCGCTCGCAGGCAGCACTTTGACAATGGATAAGGCCATCCGCAATATGGTGGTGTTCACGGATTTGCCGCTGCAAAAGATTATCGGGATGGCAAGCGCCGTGCCTGCACGAGCGATGCGGCTGCTTCATAAGGGTAAATTGGTGGTGGGCGGCGACGCAGACGTGGTGCTGATGAACCGTGAGCTGGAAGTGATGCTGACGATGGTGGGCGGGAAGATTGTGTATCAGGCACCAGAATTTAGGCTTGAATAGACAGCACCCCATGTAGGCGGCCTATAAGCGGTATCTAGTGTTTCAATCCGCACAATAAACCACCTGCAATTTTAGTTACTTCTACCAAATGAACCTAAGTTCCCAGTGGAGAGTACCTTATTAAATAAGTCCACGCCGAATACAATCTTTGACGAGACGGCGCGGATTTGTTAGATTTGACCGGATTTACACAGACGTTCCATCTTAATCTACAGGCAGTTATTATAGGGGAATGTATATGCGTTATTTTCGTGCAGGGATATTACTGGTTCTGCTGACGTTCGTGCTGTCGCTGGCAACGGTCGGCGCACAGGACGACAAGATTTTGCACCTGCTTTACAATCAAGATATGCGTACATCTGACCCGCATATCGCCTATGAAACTGAAACGTGGCCTATGGCTTCGCTGTTTTATGTTGGCCTAGTGAAGCTGAAAGACCCAGGCACACCGATCCCGGCACTAGCCGAATCATGGACGATTAGCACTGATGGTTCAGTTTATACCTTCAAACTGCGCCCCGGTCTGAAGTTCTCCAACGGCGATGACCTGACCACCGCCGATGTGAAGTATAGCTTCGAGCGCTTATTGAACCCCAAGACGGCTGCGCCGACCGCTTTCATGTTTGAAGTGCTGAAAGGCGCAAAGGATTATGAAGCTGGCAAAGCCACGGAAGTCAGCGGTATTAAGATTATCGATCCGTTGACGATTGAATTCACCACGGATGGGCCAGTATGGACGATGATGCAGCGATTCGCACTACCGCCGGGATTTATCGTCTCAAAGAAAGGTGTTGAGGCGGTGGGTGACGATTTTGGTCATCATCCGTTGGGTGCAGGGCCGTTTATGCTAGATAACTGGCAAAGCGGTGTCATGGTAAAAGGCTCAAAAAACCCATATTACTTCGAACAGGGTCAACCAGCATTTGACGGTTTCGACCTACAATTAAGTATCGAATCTTCGACGGAAATCCTAAAAATCCAAGGTGGGGAGGCCGATATTGCGTTGGATTTAGTTTCTAGTACTGATTATCCGACATTAGCGGCTGATCCAGTTCTGGCACAACAACTGATTAAGTCACAAGGTTTTCCCAATACGGATTATATCATCCTCAATAATAACAAAACGCCATTTGACAAAGTAGAAGTGCGTAAGGCGTTGGCAATGGCCGTTGACCGTGAGCGTATTGTGCAGCTTAAAAACGGACGCGGCACTCCAATTGGTGGGTTCTTGCCAGCCAGCGTGGTTGGGCACAATCCCGACGTGAAAGCACCCGTGTTTGATGTCGAAGGGGCAAAGAAAATGCTAGCAGATGCTGGCTATCCCAATGGTTTTGAAACCACGATGCTGACCAATCTTGACCCCGACAATATCGCCTTTTCACAATCCACGATTAGCGACTTCGCAAACATCGGTGTCAAGGTTAATCTGACGACTATTGACCAAGCGCAATTCCTCGATACATTGACGACCAAGCCGGACACTTTGGATATGGTCACGACCAACTGGTACATGGACTATCAAGATCCGTCCGATAACTGGGAACCCCTGCTGAAGTGCGGCGGCTCGTACAACTGGGCGAAATACTGCAATAAGGATCTCGATGCGATTTTTGATAAGATTAATCTGACACCGTTGGGTGAAGATCGCTGGAAAGTTTTTGCGGATTTCGAAGCCAAAGTAGCCGATCAAATGCCTAACATTCCCCTCATTCAGGCGGTTGATTACTACTTCGCTAGCTCACGTTTGAACATTGAAACCGATCCGGCAGTACTACTGCGGTTCGCGGAAGCTACACTTAAGTAAGAACACCTCTTATCATCAATACGAGCACGCATCGGGACATGGCAACCATGTCCCGATGCAGTTTATCTAGGTAAAAATGTGACCGCTTATCTCATGCGTCGATTGCTTGGAACTGTCGGGGTAATATTCCTGGTAGCCACGGCTACATTCATCATGGTATTTCTGATGCCCGGAGACGCTGCCCGTATGTATGCAGGGCCGCGCGCGCCGGAAGAAACAGTGCAGCGCATCCGTGTCTTGTGGGGGTTGGACCAACCGCTGCCGGTGCAGTACGTCCGCTATCTTGGGCGAGCCATTCAGGGCGATTTAGGCGAATCAACGCGCGACAAGCGTCCGGTGTTGAAGGCTGTTTTTGAACGACTTCCCGCGACAATTCAACTGGCGCTGGCCGGTTTATTTGTCGAACTGCTGGTGGGTGTTCCACTGGGGATTTTAGCTGCCACCCGCCCCGGTTCATGGATTGACCAGGTGGCAACTATTGTGGCACTGATTGGGATCTCGATACCACAATTCGCGCTGGGACTGGTCGCCTTATATGTATTTGGCTTTTTGATACCCATCTTTCCGCTTGGGGGGTATGGTACGCCACTGCATCTGGTACTGCCCGCTTTGGTGCTGGGCATTGGTGGAACAGCGTTCTATTCGCGTGTGCTGCGAAACAGTATTCTGGAAGTTATGGGCGAAGATTATGTGCGGACTGCTCAAGCTAAAGGACTGTCGCCACGTATTGTGCTGATCCGGCACGTCTTACGAAATGCGCTGATGCCTGTGGTGACGCTGGCAGGACTCGACCTCGCAACTTTATTGGGCGGTGTAGTGGTGATCGAAGCGGTTTTTGGCTGGCCGGGAATAGGTTTGCAGGCGTGGAATGCCATCCGCAACCAAGATACGCCAATGATTATGGGAACAGTGCTGTTCGCATCAGTGGCCGTTGTGTTTTTGAATTTATTCGTTGATGTCCTGTATATCGCTATAGATCCGCGCGTCCGCCTCACATAAGGACATCCCTAACATGATTGAAATCGAAAAACATTCTGAACGTGGTTTCTGGGTACAACTGCGCCGTCTTCCGCGTGCATGGATTGGGGCGGGGTTAGTGACGATGGTAGCGTTAGCAGCTATTTTCGCTCCACTGGTATCTCCTGCCGATCCGCTCAAACAATTCCGTGACGGTCTCGCAGCAAATGGCACTCCGCTGCCACCCAGCGCTCAATTTCCACTTGGCAGCGATAATTTAGGGCGTGATGTCCTGAGCCGGATGTTGTACGGGGCACGGGTATCCCTGTCGGTCAGCGTGATTGCCAATGTGACCGCGGCTATCATCGGCACAGGGTTGGGGCTATGGGCAGGTTTTTATTCCGGCCCAACCGATTGGCTGGTAATGAGATTGGTGGATGTGCTGCTGGCCTTCCCGGCAATTTTGCTGGCCCTCGGTATCGGGGCGGTGCTGCCGAGGAGCTTCCAGACGGTGGTGTTGATACTCACTGTCGTCACCTTTCCGGCACTGGTGCGGTTAGTACGCAGCCAGGTTCTAACAGTACGTGAGCGCGTATTCGTGGAAAGTGCGCGGGCGCTGGGTGCAACTGACTGGTACATCATTATTCACCATATCCTGCCACACACGATTACCGTCACAGTGGTATGGACAACATTAAGTTTTGCCAATACCGTTCTAGTAGAGGCAGCACTGAGCTTCCTCGGTGTGGGGATTCCGCTACCCGATCCCAGTTGGGGCAATATGATAAACGAGGGTCAAAGCCGCTACCGCATTGCACCCTGGATGATTATCGTACCAACTGTGGCTATACTCATTACAACACTTGGCTTCAATCTGCTGGGTGACGCCGTGCGTGACGCACTTGATCCACGTACCTCCCAGCGCCAATAACGAAAGGTCACTGCAACTATGGCACGTCCAACAAGTGAAGGTCATATCCCCTTCAAAGGTTACAAAACTTGGTACAAAATCGTCGGTGAAAAAGAAGAACCGGGCAAACTTCCGCTGCTGCTGCTGCACGGTGGCCCAGGCGCCTGCCATGATTATTTATGGTCGTTGGCAGCAATGGCTGATACTGGAAGGCGCGTCATTTTCTATGATCAACTGGGCTGCGGGTTATCCCACATTGACCAATCCAAACCGGAAATGTGGACAGTGGATTTATACGTTGAAGAAGTGGATGTGGTACGCAAGGCACTAGGGCTTGATAAAATACACTTGCTGGGGCAATCATGGGGCGGGATGCTGGCGATGGAATATATGATCCGCCAACCCAAAGGTGTTGCCAGCGTGACTATCGCCAGTTCACCAGCCAGCATGATCCAATGGGTGGAGGAAGCCAATAAGCTGCGCGAAGAACTTCCGCCGGAAATCAACGCCACCCTGCTCAACCACGAGGCTGATGGGACTACTACCGATCCCGAATATGTGACGGCGATGACCGAATTTTATAACCGGCATGTATGTCGCGTCGTCCCTAATCCGGATTATGTGCAGCGCAGTTTCGCCAAGCTAGCGGAACATCCCGAAGTCTATAACACCATGAATGGCCCAAGTGAATTTCACGTTGTTGGCACCCTCAAAAATTGGAATGTTATTCCACAACTGGGAAAAATAAACGCACCGACGCTGGTGACATCCGGCAAATACGACGAAGCCACGCCTGTGATTGCCGAAACGGTTCATAAAGGCATTCCCGGCTCAGAATGGGTATTATTTGAAAACAGTTCGCATATGGCACATGTCGAAGAAACTGATCGCTACTTGCAAGTCTTAAGTGCGTTTATCAGCCGCCACGAACCTTAACCTTTTGAACCATTGATGTGAGGAGCAAATTATAATGAGCAGTCACACCCTTCAAAAAGAACAAAAAGCCTTCGCGTTTGATGCCAGCATCCCACCTGTAATTGAAATTGAAAGTGGTGACACTATCACCTTCGAGACGGGTGATTTCGCCTACGAGCGTTTGCTTAAAGGCGAAACGGTGGAAGCCATCGGGCTTGAGAATTTCAACGCCGTAACAGGGCCGGTGAAGATCAAAGGTGCGGAAGCGGGTGACGCGCTGAAAATCGAAGTGGTGGATGTTAAGGTGACGCGAGCGTGGTCGGTCTGGTTGCCAGATTTCGGCGGGTTAGGCAAACACACTAAAGAAGTCGAAGTCAAGCAAATACTACTCAAGAATGAACGTGCTTACATCAGCAACCGTCTGAGCGTAGAGATCAAGCCGATGATTGGCTGCATCGGTGTTGCTCCGGCGACTGGCAAAGGTTCGACCTTCATGCCAGCATATCCATATGGCGGGAATATGGATCTCCGTGAAATGTCCCCCGGCACCACATTGTATTTGCCGGTACAAGTGGATGGGGCATTACTTTCGATGGGCGATCTACACGCGGCAATGGGTACGGCCGAGCCGACATGGGTCAGTTTGGAAGCAGCAGGGAGTGCTACGCTCACCATTACACTTGAGAAAAACAAGAAAATGAATTATCCACGTCTGCGGGTTGGAAATGACACTTACTGCGTGGGCATGGGTGATACGCTGGAAAAGGCACATCAAGTCGCTTTGGATGAAGCCTACAGCTTGCTGATTAACGAGCGCGGACTCGAACCGTTTGACGCCTATGCATTCGTCAGCGCGGTTGTCGAAATGCGATTCGGTGGCCCTGCCACGGGCATCGTGATGGCGGTTATTCCTGATTTCTAAATATTAAGCGGAGATTAAGATACGTTTGCATTTGTGTTAAGCTCACTCTATCATTGCCCGCAGATTGCCTAATTTGCGGGTTTCGTCATCAAGGGGGACGTCATGGCTGATGCTTCTGTACGGGGTATGTTGACGCTGGATGAACTGCGCCAAAAGGTTGAAAGCGGCGAGATCGAAACCGTTGTGGCGGTCTTCACGGATCTTTACGGTCGCTTCTTGGGCAAACGGGTCACGGGCGAGTTCTTCATACAGCAAACTGCCGAGTCGGGTATGCACGCCTGCGACTACCTCCTGACCGTCGACATGCCAATGGAGCCAATCCCCGGTTACAAATACGCCAGTTGGGAACTCGGATATGGTGATTTTCACTGTGCTCCGGACTTCAAAACACTGCGTATAGCCTCGTGGTTGGATAAATCAGCGATGATTATCTGCGACATTTCGGATGAATCCTCCCATATTCCGGTGTCGGTTGCACCGCGCAGTATCCTCAACAAACAGGTCGAAGAAGCCAAGAAAGCTGGTTATCTGGCATTGGGTGCGTCCGAACTCGAATACTTCATTTTTGACGAAACCTATAAAACCGCACGCGAGAAAAATTACAACAATCTGAACTATTTCGGAGATTACATTGAGGATTATCACATTCTGCAAGGAACCCGCGAAGAAGTCTTGAATGCTGCCGTCCGCCGACATTTGATGAACAGCGGCATTCCGGTAGAGTTTACCAAAGGGGAATGGGGACCGGGGCAGCATGAACTGAACATCCGGTACGCAGACGCGGTGACCATCGCAGACCATCACAGCATTTATAAGCAGTGCTTTAAAGAAGTCGCTCATCAACTTAACCTATCCGTTTCGTTTATGGCAAAACCGGATGATCGGTATGCGGGATCAGGCAGCCACATTCACCTGAGCTTGTGGGACCCGGAAGGAAAGAACAATGTTTTCGATGGTGATCAAGCACTCGGCCCGATTCACTGTTCAGATATGTTCCGCTGGTTCCTGGGTGGATGGATAGCCCACACGCGCGAACTGATGCCGTTCTATGCACCGACGATTAACTCTTATAAGCGTTACCAATCCGGTTCGTGGGCACCTACCAGTTTGGCATGGAGTTTCGACAATCGGACGGCAGGTTTCCGAGCGGTCGGGCATGGCAAATCATTACGGATCGAATCAAGAATTCCGGGCGCGGATGTCAATCCATACCTGGCGTATGCGGCGGCACTGGCCTCTGGCCTCGATGGCATCCGTAACAAGATCGAGCCGCCTCCAATTTTCCAGGGGGATGTATACGCGGCGAAAGATTTGCCACAGGTTCCACGCACGCTTCGTGATGCAATTAATGCGATGGAACGCAGTGCTTTCGCCCGCGAGGCTTTCGGTGATGAGGTCATCGAACACTATTTGCACTTCTATAACACCGAGCAAGCGGCGTATGATAAAGCGGTAACGACGTGGGAACGCGCCCGTTATTTTGAGCAAATTTAAATCGTCTCTAGATCAGTCGTCATTTGGTCATTCATTGACGGACGCCATATATGGCGTCCCTACATCAGGAGTTTGATATGCGTTTGAAAGATAAAGTTGCACTGATTACGGGTGGCAGCAGTGGTATTGGTCGCGAAACGTCCCTGCTCTTTGCACAGGAGGGCGCATCGGTTGTCGTCGTTGATTTGAACGATGATGCAGGTGGCAAAGTCGTGAAAGAGATTGAAGCAGCGGGGGGCAAAGCGGTTTATGCCCATGCTGATGTTTCGAAAGCGGCAGACTGCGAAAACATGGTTAAGGTAGCGGAACAGACCTACGGCAAGCTGAACATTATGTTCAACAATGCAGGCATTTCCCACGCTGACGACGACAATGCCATGACTACCGAAGAATCGGTCTGGGATTTGACGATGGCGATCAATGTCAAAGGTGTATTCCTTGGATGCAAGTTCGGTATTCCGGCATTGTTACGGGCAGGGGGCGGTTCGATTATCAACACGGCTTCGTTTGTTGCCATTTTGGGTGCTGCGACTCCGCAACTGGCCTACACTGCCAGCAAGGGCGCTGTGCTTTCGATGACGCGCGAACTAGCGATGATTCATGCACGCCAGAACATCCGCGTGAATGCGCTATGTCCCGGCCCGCTGCGGACTGAACTGCTGATGAAGTATCTGAATACTGAGGAGAAGAAGCAGCGCCGTTTGGTTCATATACCAATGGGACGCTTTGGGGAGGCCAAGGAAATCGCTTACGGTGCATTGTATCTGGCGTCGGACGAAGCGTCGTTTGTGACAGGCACCGAGTTTATGGTCGATGGTGGTATCACCGCCGCATACGTAACACCGGAATAGAAATTCCTAATCCTCACCCCCAGCCCCTCTCCATTTCATAGAGAAGGGAGCAAATACAAATGCTACATGGAAAAGTGAGAGTTTTATCTGTAAAGAGTATAAGAGGTACGACAATCGAAAATGGTCGCAACACAAGCAGCATTTGAAGGATTAGCTATTGGTGGCAAACGCATCGCAGCCAGTGATGGACGTACTGCTCCTACAACAGATCCCTCAACCGGTGAGGTTATCGCGCAGGTGGCACAGGCTTCAGCAGCCGATGTTGATATGGCGGTTAAAACCGCGCATGCTCGTTTCAGCGAAGGCCGCTGGCACGATATGCATACGCGCGAACGCGGACAAATCTTGCAGCGCATCGCCAATTTGATCCGCGAACGGGTGGATTTTCTGGCCCAAATTGAATCACGCGACGGAGGCAAACCAATTGGTGCTGCACGCGGTGAAATGGGTGCAGTCGCGAACACATTTGAATATTATGCCGGTGCGGTCAACAAGATTCATGGGCAAACGATTCCGGTGAATGCCAACGGCACACATATGACATTCCGCGAACCGTTCGGTGTCTGCGCGCTGATCATTCCCTGGAACTTCCCGTTGGTCATTACCGGTTGGAAAGTTGCACCCGCCTTAGCGATGGGCAATACAGTAGTCGTCAAACCTGCCAGCGCTACTCCCTTAAGCGCGTTGGCATTGGCTGATCTGGCATTAGAAGCTGGACTACCCGAAGGTGTATTGAACGTCATCACGGGATCAGGCAGCGTCGCGGGTAATGCACTGGCGATGCATCCGTTGGTTCGCAAGATTTCGTTCACGGGTTCAACCGAAGTCGGCACAGGCGTGATGAAGCAAGCCGCCGATGGCATCAAACGGGTGTCGCTGGAATTGGGCGGCAAATCGGCAAATATTGTATTTGCTGATGCGCGGATTGATGCCTGCGTCGAGTCGTCGCTGTGGGCGGTATATGACAATGCTGGTCAAGACTGCTGTTCACGCAGCCGTATCCTGGTCGAACGGCCTGTTTACGATGAATTCGTTGAAAAGTTCGTCAACCGCACCAAGACCATGAAAGTCGGTTTACCGACCGACGAAAGCACGGAAATGGGACCGCTGATTACTGCATCACACCGCGAGAGTGTCGTCAACTACATCAATATTGGTGATGAAGAAGGCGCAAAGCGTCTGTGCGGTGGTGAAATCCCCGGTGGCGCACTGGCAAACGGCAACTATTTAACGCCAGCCGTTTACAGCAACGTCACCAGCAACATGCGGATCATGCAGGAAGAAGTATTTGGGCCAGTCGTAGGCATCATGCCTTTTGATGGAGAAGCTGAAGCCATTCGCTTCGCCAATGACTCGCCCTATGGACTTTCAGGATCACTGTGGACACGTGATATTGGTCGCGCGCTGCGCGTAGCCCGGGCTGTCGAAACTGGAATGCTCTCTATCAACAGCAGCAGCAGCGTACATATCGAAGCGCCATTCGGTGGCATGAAACAAAGCGGTATCGGACGCGAACAAGGAATGACCGCCCTGGAACATTACAGCGAATTGAAGTCAGTTTTCATCGCTAACGATTAGCCTTTACTAAGGGCGAGGCACTGCTTCGCCCTTTCAATTATTTCACAACAAACCAGTATATATTTTTTGCAATTTTGCGTTTCACAAGAACTACAGGAACACGTATTAATCCTTGTGGTCAATGATGGCATTTGGGCAGTATTAAACTACATATGACTTGTCATATCCAATTTGCCACAGTGCCCAACAGACGTTAATATGTGCGCCAAGTATTGTTGACAACATTACACCGTGGCAAAAACCAGCATTTGAGGCAGATTGATGGCAAACAATTCATTCCCAACCTCAACTATTTTGAGCGTCTCACAATTGACAAAGGCTTTTAGAGGTCTGAAAGCCTTGCAGGATGTTAACCTTAACCTTTTTCCCGGCACGATTCATGGGGTTATCGGCCCGAATGGTGCAGGAAAAACTACCCTCTTTAACTGCCTGACGGGACAAATCCTACCGACAGACGGCACGATTACCTTCAAGGGTAAAGATATTACGAAGCTGCGCGCACCCGCGATTGCCAAGCTGGGCATTGCGCGCACCTTCCAGAATATCCGCTTATTTGGGACGATGACGGTTTTGGATAACGTGCGGGTGGCACAGCAACTGCGTACACGCTTTAACTTTGCGGAAGTGATTGGCAACATCGGTTCATTCCGTGCAAAAGAAAAGGCGCTCACCGAGGCTGCCCTTGCCCATTTAGATACCTTCGGACTGATTGGCGATGCATACCGGCAAGCCAACAGTCTGCCATACGGTACGCAGCGACGGCTGGAAATTGCGCGTGCGCTAGCGACTGGCCCATCGGTACTGCTGCTCGATGAACCCGCAGCAGGGATGAATGCCAGCGAAACCGACACGCTTCACGAGATGATTTTGGATGTGCAAAAGCGTTTTCAATTAACTATTGTACTGGTTGAACACGATATGCGGTTGGTGATGGGTTTGTGCGACCAGATTACAGTGCTGAGTTATGGGAAGGTACTGGCTGAAGGCCGTCCGGAGAGCATCCGACAAAATACACAGGTTATCGAGTCCTATTTGGGCATCAGCAAAAAGCGTAAAGCAAGTGCCGCACCTTCGGCAACACTCTGAGGCGGGCGAAAGTTAACTTACGATGCTACAAATCGACAACATTGATGTTTACTATGGCAAGATTCAGGCGCTTAAAGGGGTATCGCTGACCGTCAACGATGGCGAATTGGTGGCGCTCATCGGATCAAATGGCGCGGGCAAATCAACAACGCTTCGTACGATTTCCGGCCTCATGCGTCCGCGTCAAGGCAGCATCACCTATAACGGTCAACTGCTTGATAAACTGCCCTCGCATGAAATCGTGCGCCTGGGCGTCGTACATTGTCCCGAGGGCCGCCGCATTTTCGGCAGTTTAAGCGTCAACGAGAACTTACGATTGGGCGCGGCTGCGCAAACTGACTCGAACCTAATCGAACGCACCCGTAAAGATGTGTATGAGTTATTCCCAAGATTATCTGAGCGCGGCAACCAGCAAGCTGGCACATTATCAGGTGGCGAACAGCAAATGTTAGCTATCGGGCGGGCAATGATGTCCCAGCCGAAACTGCTGTTATTGGATGAGCCATCACTTGGTTTAGCGCCTTTGCTCGTAGAATCTGTCTTCGATATAATCCAACGTATCAAAGCATGGGGGGTCACTATATTTCTGGTCGAGCAAAACGCATGGCAGGCACTTGAAATTGCTGATCGCGGTTACGTCATGGAGACAGGCAAAATTACACTTGCTGACAGCGCCGCTGCCCTGCTAACCAATCCTCAGGTTGAACAAGCCTATCTCGGAGGCGCAGTATGAGCCTCAGTAGTTATTTTCTTCAACAGGTCATTAATGCACTGAGCATCGGAAGCTTGTATGCGCTGGTAGCAGTTGGCCTGGCGATGGTATTCGGCATCTTGCGCCTGATTAACTTTGCGCATGGCGACCTGATGATGATCGCGGCTTATATCGCGACGTTTGCCCTCATGGGTGGAATACCACTACCGATTGCGCTGATAATGATGATGGTCGGCACAGTCATGGTCGGCGTCCTGATGGAACGCGTGGCTTACCGCCCAATTCGAAAAGCACCGGCGGTTGCTGCGCTGCTGACTTCGTTTGCAGTCGGACAAATTTTGCAGAACGGTACGCTGCTGGTTTCACGATTTGCTCAACAGCCGGTACAAATCGCTTTTCCGCAAATAGATTTCCTGCGCGGCGTGGTCAACATCGGCGATTTGACGGTTTCCAAAGTCAACATCGCCAGCCTGGTTATCGGGTTAGGGCTGCTGTTCCTGCTCAACCAATTTATTACACGAACAACGCTTGGCCTGTCTATGCGCGCGGCTGCTGAAGATTTACAGGCCGCGCAGTTGATGGGTATCAATACCAACCGTGTCATCGTAACGGCATTTGCCATCGGCGCGTTTCTCGCCAGTATCGCCGGATTGCTGTACGCGGTACAAGCGGGTACTGTCAACCCTGATATGGGGTTCTCGCCAGTATTGAAAGCTTTTATCGCGGCCGTCATCGGTGGATTTGGCAGCATCTCGGGCGCGGTGGTGGGCGGCTATGCGTTAGCCTTCCTTGAAGTGCTACTGACTGCCATACCCGGACTTGGCGATATTCTACCTGCAACCACGACGTCACCGAGCGTCATCACATTCTTCAAAACTTATTTACCCGGAACACTCAGCAATTATCGAGATGCGTTTGTTTTCATAGCACTTATTTTGCTGCTGCTGGTGCGTCCGGGCGGTATCCTCGGCACGACTGACCGTGAAGGGCGGCAGTAGGCATGACACAAGCATTGAAATCCACTGTACAACGCAATGGCTTCCTGATTTTGTTGGGTGGCTTGATTTTGATGATCGTCGGTCTGGAATTATCCGGTAGCAGCTTGTGGCAAGGCATCTTCATCAATCTTGGGCTGTATATTATTCTGGTTGTGGCGCTGAATCTTGCGAACGGCTTCACCGGGGTATTTTCGCTGGGTCATATAGGTTTTATGGCGCTGGGTGCTTATATTTCCGCCATCCTGACGCTGCCACTCGCCCAAAAACATTCTTATCTGCCCAAGCTACCGGGGTGGCTGGCGACGATGCACTTCGATACGATGATCGGTCCTTTTCCGTTGGGCTTTCTGCTGGCGACATTGGTGGCTGGCATCATCGTAATGATTGTCGCGTTTCTGGTGGGCGGCGTTCTCATGCGCCTGTCGGGCAGTTTCGTATCGGTCGCTACTCTGGGCTTTCTGGTAATCGTACGCGTGATCTTGATTAACGCCAGCGACTTCACACGTGGTTCACGCACGTTTTCCAACGTCACGGGTTACACCGATATGTGGTGGGTCTATATCTGGGTGATTATCGCCCTATATGTGGTGTGGCGTATCAAGTTCTCCGCTTATGGACGGGCTATGTTTGCCCAGCGCGAAGATACAGCGGCAGCCGAATCGGTTGGCATTGTCATCATGCGTCCGCGTCTGATGGCATTCGTCATAAGTGCGTTTTTTACGGCAGTGGCAGGGGCATTATGGGCACATTTTCTGACGTCATTTTCGCCCAAAGCTTTCTACTTTGACATCACCTTCCGCGTCATTACCATGCTGGTCGTCGGCGGAATGGGGTCTGTGACTGGCTCGGTTCTCGGGCCAATTACGATCACATTCATTGCCGAGCTTTTACGCCGCTTCGAAGATGCCACCACGCTTTACGGTATCAGCCAGATTATTCTGGCAGTCTTGTTCATACTCATTATCATCTTCCGTCCCGGTGGACTTATGGGCGAACGCGAGCTTGATTTTGGCTGGTTTTGGCGACGTAGACGACCGCCAAAGTCAGCTTTTGAAGGGGGAGGCGAACAGCCGTCAAACACATGAACTGTCTCCAATCGATATATTTTGATACCTGCTGTACTGTTTAGTTCACTATGTTCAAAGGGAGTGAGATATGAAGCACAAATCGTTTATCGCCGTTTTTGCTTTAGCAACTGCTATGCTGCTATCGGGTTTGATGTCGGTCGTCCACGCGCAAGACACCATCAAAATCGGTGGTGGTTTCGATTTGAGCGGTGCCGAGTCCTCACTGGATTTACCCGCATCGCAAGGCGCGCAATTAGCCGTTAAAGAAATTAACGCTGCGGGTGGCGTCCTCGGCAAGCAACTTGACTTTGTAGTTCGGGATAGCAAATATCAGATGGATACAACCGCTGTCATCGCCAAGCAATTTGTCGAGGAAGACAAAGTCGCGGCTGTGATAGGCTTCACTGACTCTGATTCTGTATTAGCCGCTGGCCCTATCATTCAAGAAGCGGGGTTGCCCTTCATTACCGCTGGAGCCACCTCACCCAAGCTGCCCGATCAAATCGGCGATATGATGTTCCTCGCCTGCTTCGGTGATAATGTGCAAGCTGCGGCTGGTGCTGAATATTCCTTCAAAAACTTTGGCAAGACTGCTTACCTACTTTCTGATCTCGGTGTCGAATATACGACATTGCTGGGTGAATACTTTAAAGCCCGTTTTGAAGCCATTGGTGGCACGATTGTGCTGGAAGACAGCTACGAAGACAGCGCTACCGATTTCTCGGCCCAGATTACCAAATTGAAGGCACTCGCGACACAACCCGACTTCTATTACATCGCTGCCATGCCTTACAATGTTGGCCCGGTCATCAAGCAGCTGCGTGAAGCCGGTCTGAATGCCCCGGTGGTCGGTGGTGATGGTTACGATACACCCGATCTGGTAAAGGTCGCGGGAACCACATCCGAAAATGTGTACTTCACGACCCACGCACTCATGGACAAAGACAACGGTACTGACGGCATCAAGAATTTTATGGCCGCCTACAACACCGAATTCGGTCATGACCCCGAAAATGCCTTCGCTGCTCTGGGCTACGACGCGGTTTATCTGCTCGCAGATGCCATCAAGCGCGCTGGCTCAACCGATGCCAAAGCTATCCAAGCGGCACTGCTGGATACCAAAGACCTGCCCGGGATCACCGGTGCCATCAGCTTCGTTGATGGCGCTCACGTACCACAAAAAGGTGTGACGATGATTCAGATCAAGGACGGTAAGTTCACACTGGCGGCTGAAGTCGTACCAGAGGGTGTGCCGGCGGCTGATCCGAATGCCCCTGTGCCAGAAGCAACTCCCGGTTCGTAAAGTTTAGTCATATTTTATCGCGTAGGGAAAAGGTATAGCTTTCCCTACGCACAATGGGTAAAGATAGCGTATACAAACCTCTACCTTTACCCAAAAAGAACAATTAGCTCCGCTGGATTTTCAGAAGAGGGTATGATGCCGCAGCCCAAACCACTTTCCATCACCAAAGAACGCCTACAAGCCCTAAAAGACGAGTTGGATGCTAAAGGTATCGAGTTCGTACGCTTTGAACAATCGGATACTCACGGCACGAGCCGTTCTAAAACCATTCCGACGCGCCACCTAATGCACTTTGCTAATAACGGCTTGAACTTTTTACTCGGCCAATTGGGTTTCGACGTGCAATCGGGAGTCGCGCCGGGAACAGGTTATCTGGAAGAACGGGGCTTTCCTGATTCGCGCATCTTCCCCGATCTGGATACCTTCACGCTGGTACCCTGGGCCAATAGCACAGCGAGTCTGCTATGTGAGCCCCGTTTTCAAGATGGTAATCCGGCTATGGCTGCTCCACGCGCGATTGCCCGTGCCATGTTGGGCGAACTGGAGACGATGGGTTATGGTTTTTACTCGGGCCTTGAATATGAATTTTACCTGGTTGACCGGGAAACACGGCAAGCACCCTTCCCCGGTATCCAGATTTTTTCTACCCTCCGCAACAATTTCGATGAACAAATCGTCAATCAGATTTTGCTAGATATGCCAAAAATTGGTGTGGACATCATTACGTCCAACTCTGAATACGGTCCCGGTCAAATGGAGATCAACTTTGGTCCTGCTAGCGGCATCGCGGCGGCAGATCACGCTTTCCGCTTCAAAAACGGTGTGAAGGAAATTGCCCAAAAGAACGGCTACATGGCGTCTTTCATGACCAAACCTTATGCCGACCAATCGGCCAGCGGCTGCCATTATCATCACAGTCTGGTTGATTTAAAAACAGGCAAGAACGCTTTCTCGAATCCATATACCCCCACCGAGTTAAATGATGTCTGCCGCTGGTGGATGGGTGGGCAAATCCATCATTTGGCGGCACTGACCGCTTTAGCATCTCCCACCATTAACTGCTACAAGCGGTATAAGCAGTGGTCGTTCGCACCCACCAACGCGACTTGGGCATTCGAAAATCGAACTGTTGCCCTCCGTGTAAAGGGATTGAAGGGCGAAGGCGCACACCTCGAAAATCGCATACCCGGTGGCGCATCCAATCCATATTTGGTGATGGCAGGCGTTATCGCCGCAGGTATTGATGGCATCCGCAACAAGATCGAACCTCCCGCAGCCACACAGGGTATCGCCTATGGATTAGCAGGAGTCGAAAACCTGCCAACTGGCTTAGCACAAGCTCTCGCTGCATTGGAAGCTGATCAACCATTAAAGGAGTTGCTTGGCGCCGAGTTCATGCAGCTTTATGTGGCCGTCAAACGCCACGAAATCGGCAAAGCCGCAGCGCATGGCGCCGATGCGACAAGTGATGGCTTCCTTGACCGTGTTGATCCGTTTGAAGTCGATGAGTATTTTGAGTTCCTATAACGAAGAGAAGTTTTATGCCAACCAAGAAAAACACCAAAGCTGCCAAGGTGGCACAACAAGCCCGTGAAGCTGATCTCCAATTGATCCGCTTTCTATACACCGATAACGGTGGCATTATTCGCGGCAAATCGACCCACATCAATGCGCTGGAAAGCCGCATCAATGATGGCATTGGACTGACGCTGGCGATGCAAGCCATGAACATGATGGATCAATTGGCCTCGGTCGAAGGCATGGGGCCAGTGGGTGAGATCCGTATGGTGCCTGATCCTAACACGTTCCGTGTGCTGCCCTATGCGCCACGTGTCGGGGCAATGACTGTCGATATGATCAAACTGGACGGTACCCCCTGGGAAGCCTGTCCGCGTTCGTTCCTCAAGCGCCAAATTCAGGCCGCCGCAGATCTTGGTATCAGCCTGCAAATGGTGGTTGAGTTCGAGTGGACAATGACGCAGAAAAACGCTGATGGCTCGTTTAGCCCGGTTGACCAAAGTCTGTGCTTTGCCACTACGGCTTTCACCATCACCCAAAATGTCATTCATGACATCGTAGCAGCACTTGAAGCCCAGAATATTCAGGTCGAACTATTTCATCCAGAACTTGGTCATGGGCAGCAGGAACTTTCGGTACACCATGCCGACCCGCTGACCGCCGCTGACAACCACATTATGATACGTGAGACGATTCGCAACGTGGCTTATAATCATGGCCTCTACGCGTCACTGGCACCCAAGCCATTCCTCGATCAAGCAGGTAATGGTGGGCATATTCACTTTAGCCTGTGGGACGACAAAGGCAAAAACCTGATGTACGATCCCAAAGGACCGTTTAGCATGAGCGACACGGGCAAGCACTTTATCGCTGGCATTTTGCAGCATTTACCGGCACTACTGGCGCTGACTTGTGCCTCGCATAATTCTTATCACCGGCTGCAACCGCACTTCTGGAGCAGCGCTTATACGGCATGGGGGCCGGACAACCGTGAGGGGGCGGTGCGTATTTCATCCCGCTATAAGAGCAACGAAGAAGGCACGGCCAACGCCGAACTTAAAGCGGCTGATCTTTCCGCAAATCCTTATTTGGCCTTTGGTGCTCTGATTGCCGCAGGATTAGACGGTGTGCGCCGAAAGCTCGACCCCGGCGAACCGACCACGATTGATCCCGGTAACTTCACCGAGGCCGAACGAGAGAAGCGCGGTATTAAACGCTTCCCAACCACATTGGCTGAAACGGTCGATGCATTAATTAATGACAAAGCGCTAAGCGCGGCCCTTGGCTCACTGCTAACCAGCAGCTACACCGCTGTCAAACGGCTGGAGTATGACACCTTCAGTCAGCAAGACGACGCCTTTGAACTCAAACATCATTTCTGGAAATTCTAATAATGCCCACCAAAATTGATCTGTCTGACATCTCGATCATCGACCATCACGCACACGCGCTCATCAAGACCAATCCGCCGCAAACGCTGGCACAGTATCAGGTGTACTTTAGCGAAAGTGGTGATCCGCTGGTCAAGCAGCGCGATGTGCCGCACAGCATCATGTGGATGTGGGGTATCCGCGAGCTGGCTGATTACTTTGGCTGTGATCCGACGCCGGAAGCAGTACTAGCAGCCCGTAGCAGCCGCAACCTACAAGAATACGCCAATGATATGTGGGTGCGGCAAAACAGCGAAATGCTCATGATCGACTACTATGGCTTCGGCGGCGGGATGAATTACACGCCGGAAGAAATGGCTGCAACCTTCAATCAGAAGATCGAAAAGCTGCTGCGGTTGGAAACCTTCGCGCAGGATAAAATCCTTGAAAACAGCACGTTCTCGCGGTTTATGGATGCCTTTAGCGCGGGAGTTGAGGGCGCGAAAGCTGCTGGGCATATCGGCCTTAAAAGCATCATCGCCTACCGTACCGGACTTGATGTGGGATGGGTAACCCGCGAAGAAGCGACCAAAGCCTTTGGTGTGGTCAAAGATCAGGCTGACCGCGACGGTAAAATCCGTTTGGCAAATAAAACATTGTGCGATTATCTGCTCGTACGCGCCCTCGAAATTGCCGAGCAGCAAAGTTTACCGATCCAGTTCCACACCGGATTGGGCGACAATGACGTGGATATGCTCAAAGCCAATCCACTGCATATGCGCCCCTTGTTAATCAGCGGGAAGTTTAACCACGTCAAGTTTGTGATGCTGCACGCGTCGTATCCGTATGCGCGTGATCTCGGTTATCTGGCGGCGATGTATCCTAATGTGTATATGGATTTGTCGCTGGCCATTCCCTTTGTGACCACGCTCATCCCGACGGTGATTCACGAGGCACTGGCACTGACGCCGCTCAACAAAGTGCTGTACTCATCTGATGCCTTTAGCCTGCCGGAAATTTATTGGCTGGCGAACAAGTGGGGCCGTGCTGCACTGGAAAAGGTGCTGGGCGAAATCGTGGATGTGGGTGCGCTAACATCGCATCATGCACGTACCGCTGGCGAGATGATCCTGAATAAGAACGCCAAAGAATTGTATGGGCTAAGTTAAATATGGTTGATTCTATTGTTCAATATCTCACTCCACGACTTGAGAACTATATCACTGAACTCACAACCCTCTCTGGCATGGACTCGTACTCCTTTGACCGCGAGGACGTGAATAAGGTGGTCGATTGGCTGCAAGATCGGTTGACCAAACTTGAGTTCACCATCGAGCGGCACACGGAAGCCAAAGCAGGCGATAATCTGCTGGCGACCCGCAAAGGTATAGATAAAGGTAAAGTACTGCTGGTCGGTCACAGCGACACGGTATTTCCGCGCGGGACGGCGGCGCAGCGTCCGGTGACCATTAACGGCGATACCCTCCTCGGCCCCGGCACCTGTGATATGAAAGCGGGTTTGCTTGTGGGCATCTATGCGGTTGAGGCACTGGATAGTATCGGCTTCACGGACTACGAGGAGATCAGCTTCCTGATCGTATCCGATGAAGAGATTGACGAGCGCTATTCGATCCCGCTGATCCGCAGCGCCAGTCGGGGTAAGGATGCGGTACTAACACTAGAATCGGCACGCGCCAATGGTGATATCGTGACCGCCCGTAAAGGGGTGCGATCCTTTTTTGCGGAAGCCTTTGGCAAAGCCGCCCATTCGGGTGTCGAACCGGAGAAAGGTCGCAGCGCAATCCTTGCCCTTGCCCATAAAATCATCGCACTGAACGATTTTAATGACTATCCGAACGGCGTTTCGGTGAATGTGGGTGTAATCGAAGGTGGACGCGCACGAAATATTGTCGCTCAACAGGCTAACATCCGTTTCGAGGCGCGGGCTTATGACTACGCGCACCTTAACGCTGTTACGGATGCGATTGTTCAACTGTTTGCGCAGCCCACAAACGATGTGACCTTCAAAGTCGCGTATGAAGATGTGCATCCGCCTATGCCGCGCACACCTGCAATCGAAACGCTGGAAACCGTCACCAAGCGCCTGGCGAATGAACTCGGTTTTGATGTCAAAGGCGCCAGTACAGGTGGGGCAGCCGATGCCGCTTTCGCAGCCGACGAAGGTATTCCCGTGCTGGATGGGCTTGGGCCGGTCGGCGGTCTGGATCACGGGCCGGACGAATACATACTCAAGAGCAGTATCGTTCCGCGTACTGCCCTGCTGGCGCGGCTAATGATGGCTATCGTCAAGGGCGAAACTTCGTAGTATGGTTGACCGCAGCCTGTTTCATTCAAGTTAGCCAAGCATAAAGGGATTTATATGACTGATACCATCCAAGCTGCGATCACCCATTCCCACCACAATCGCGAAGAAGCACTGGAAGGCTTCATTAAGCTGCTTAGTTTCCCGTCGATCAGTGCTGATCCAGCCTATAAAAAAGACATCAACGCCTGTGCAGATTGGATAGTCGGCGAACTCAAGCGCATTGGTTTTGACAATGCCCATACGATCAAAACTTCGGGTCATCCAGTGGTGTATGCTGAGTGGTTAAAGGCGGGCGCCGACAAACCAACCGTGCTGGTTTACGACCATTATGATGTGCAGCCAGTTGATCCGCTGCATCTCTGGCAATCTGAACCGTTCGGCTCCGAAATACGGGATGGAAAATTGTATGCTCGCGGGGCTACGGATAATAAAGCAGGGGTTTGGGGCAATATCATAACTTTTGAATCGATGCTCGCGGCCAACGGTGCGCTGCCGGTCAACATCAAAATTTTATTTGAGGGCGAAGAAGAATCTGGTTCGCCCAGCATCGAGGCTTTCGTCGAGGCCAACAAAGAACTGCTCAAAGCAGATGTGATGCTGAACTGCGATGGCAGCTTCGAACCTAATGATCCGCGTATGTCGTATGCCGGGCGTGGTATCGTTAGCGGTGAAGTCAAATTGACCGGCCCGAAAGTTGATTTGCACTCCGGTGGTTTTGGTGGCGTGGTGCAAAATCCGCTGCATGTCGCCGGTAAGATTATCGGCTCGTTCCACGATGACGAAGGCCGCATTCAAATCCCCGGTTATTATGACGCTGTTGCCCCGGTTGACGACCACGAACGTCAACGCATCCATGATGGTTGGCAAGCTGAAAAGATGGTAACTGATGCCGGCGTTGAAATGTCGTGGGGCAAAACTATCGCTCCTGACGCAGAACGTGCCACCATCCAGCCCACAGTCGAGGTCAACGGTATGTGGGGTGGTTACCAAGGTCCAGGAACGAAAACAATCATCCCTGCCGAAACTGGCTTCAAAGTAACTTTACGCCTCGTCCCAAATCAAGACCCGCGTAAAATCTCCCAACTTTTCAAGGCTTACGTCGAAGGATTTGCGACGGAGACTGTAAAAGTTAACGTCGAAATTGGCGAGGAAGCATGGCCGTTTGCCATGCAAACTGAAGGCGATTACCTTGAGGCTGTACAGGCTGCGCTCGAAAGCACCATTGGTCGTCGCGCACAACTGGTACGCGGGGGTGGATCAATTCCCATTCTAGGGACGTTCAATCGCCTGATTGGTGTTCCAATGACAGGCTTTGGTTATGGCGAGGGCGAAAATATTCACTCGCCTAATGAATATATTGTCGTCGACAGCTTCTTTCAAGCTATTGAGGCTGGTATCCGGTTGTATCACAATCTGGCCGAAACGACTAAATAGCTGAAGTGAAATTTGGGGTTTGTCGAACGCAAACCCCTCCGGTTCTTCTAGAACGGCTTGAACATCATCAGCCACAAAATCACTGCGATCAGCGCGAAGGAAACTCCGGCTAACAGCGCTGGATTGGTCGCTGCAACTGCTGACGCTATTTCCGTGTCACTGCCAGGCGTTTGATCACCCTTACGGGTACGGTTGGGCATCCCTAATGCCTGGCGTACAGGCGCATAAAAACGCATCGCGTAAGCTACCATTCCAATCCAGACAATAGCCAGTAACACAATCGCTGCCCAGATCCATCCCATTGAAAACCAACGTCCCATAATCCCGGCACCAATTCCGGCCAGCACGAGCAGCATGAGTGCCCAGTACATAATTGGCAGGGCCAACTCAGAAAGGTCGAGAATAGCTCTCATCCGCTCCGGATTGGTTTCACGCTTGAGCCGGAAGGCCATCAATGCCGAAACGCCGTGCGCCATAAAGAACGCGAAGGCGCTCAAAATATGCAAAAACACTAACCACTGATACATCCCAAATCCTCCATGTATGAGTCCTAATAGATGTATCTTTTCTAACGGCCCTCATGGAGAGGATGTTCAATAATCAGAGTCCAATTAAAAATAATTTACTTATGCCAAACATGTTCGCGCAGGCCGAAATCAACATCCACATAACCGATTCGGCGATAGGTGGTTTGTGCCATATCGGACGACCAAATCCACGTATCTTTGTAGCCGCGATTGCGGATTTCTTTCATCAGAAAGTAAGTTAATGCGCCACCAAATCCCTGCTGGCGAAAGGCAGGCGGTGTGGAAAGATCATAGACGGTTGCCGTCCCGCCCGCATCGAGAAGTGTGCCGGAGGTAACTGGAGTGGCACCGAGATAGCCAATGTAATGCAGCGAGAAGGCGTCTGCTCCGTAGCCATGTCGGGCATAGGCATCATAAAAGCAACCGAGATCGTGGTTGTCGAAGCCCTCCTCAGAAACCTTTACCCATTCGGCCATCATTTGGTCGTCGAGAACCTGTTTAATATGAAATTTATCCGACACTTTGGGTTCAGGGGCGAGCTGGGCGAGATCCGCCCACAACCAGTTTCCACCACGACCGGAAGGCATACCGCGTGCTGCCAAGCGCTTGCCCATGTCAGAGGGTTGGTCATCCGGAAAAACCCACCAACTAATCTCGTCAAGGTGCTGCCCGATCTGTTCAAGAGTAGCGTCTATCTGGCTTTCTACTTTATCAGCAGACCAATCGGTTCGTAAAATGGTGTTACCGGGGGCCGGTTTGTTGCTCACAAACCAATACACATCACTATCGACCTTAAACATATTCGGCAAAACAGCAAACAAATTCATATACGCAATAAGGCTTCCTTGTATTTGACGCGCCGTTCCACTACCTGACATATCTAAAAACGTTTCTGGCATAGAGTTTCCTTCACTAATAATAGACTTCTAAAGATCATAGTAGTTCATAACGGATAATTCAGCAAGTCACACAAACTGGTGACTCTTATGGGTGGCAACAAAAAGGATCGCCTAAGCGACCCTTCTCGAAGTTTATTTACATCGTAGGGCTGAGACTTATTTCACGTCCTGCCATGCGCGGTGGACTTCAGTTTGGCCGCGCTTCATCGCCAGCAGCAGCGCATCTTGATCAACTGGAATCTTGAAGATACGCACGCCGACCGCATTGTAGATGGCGTTGCAAATGGCGGGTGTGGTGTTAATGGACGGGATTTCGCCCACGCCCTTGGCACCATACGGTCCTTCCGATGAGCGATGCTCGACCAAATGTGACACAATTTCCGGTGTGTGCTTGATGCTCGGCATCTTATAGCGTGACAGCAAACGCGTCCAGGGCACGCCATCTTCAAGGATAAAAGCTTCACTGAGGCAGTTGCCCATCGCCATAATGATGCCACCCTCGATTTGCCCCTGGAGCATCAACGGATTGATAGCCCGCCCAATATCCGTACTCGACACAATCTTGTGGACATGGACTTCGCCCGTATCGGTATCTACTTCCACAAGAGCCGCCTGTGTAGCGTAACTAAAGGCGAAGTGCATATCGCCACCCGTACCTAAGGGTTGGGTCTTTGGTCCCCAATATTCGTGGCGTGTTTTGGGTGACAAGCCGCTTTCCTTCATCCATGTCACTACATCACCCATCAGGACCGAGTGACCGTTGCTTCGCAGCAAGCCCTCTTCATAGTAAATTTTCTCCGGCGGCACATCCATCATTTCTGCCGCTGACCGGGTGATCGCTTCACGCAAGGCAACTGCTGCCAAACGCGCAGCGTTTCCAGTCATAAAGGTTTGACGGGAAGCGGTCGTTGGCCCACCATTGGGGGTCAAATCGGTATCGCACAACAGCACCTTTACCTTGTTATAGGCGATGTGCATTTCTTCAGCGGCACACTGGGCTACTACGTGGGCGATACCCTGCCCCATATCGGCTGCGGCTGTCCGCACCTCAATCGTGCCATCTTCAAAGGCTTCGACTTCGGCTTCGGATTTGTCAGGCGCACCACCACCCAAACCCGTATTCTTATAGGCACAGGCTATGCCCCACGCGTAGGCTTTGTTGCCTTCGCGCCACGACCAGCGGAAACCATGCCCATTCGACTTGGCGACCATATCAGCTTGCACATCATCAATCGTTTCCAGCAAACCAACTGACTCGCGAAGAAGCTGTCCCGTCGCAGTGGTCACGCCTACTTTTTGAGCATTCATCCGCCGGAACTCGATCGGATCAATGTTTAATTTCTCGGCCAGCATGTCCATATTCTGCTCAACAGCAAAGGCTGATTGTGTCACGCCAAAGCCGCGAAATGCGCCTGAAGGCACATTGTTTGTATACATAGCGTAGCAGTCAATTTTAGCATTTGGAATCTCGTAAGGGCCTGTAGCATGGGTTGTCGCGCGCGTCATCACCTTGTCCGAAAGCGAAGCATACGCACCGCCATCCCCATAGAGTTCAGCCTGTACCGCGACAAGTTTGCCATCTTTGTTCGCGCCTGTTTTAATGCGAATAATGGTTGCATGACGTTTGGGATGGAATATCAACGACTCCTGGCGCGAGTACAACATCTTAACCGGCTTGCCTGTCACTGTTGCCAACAATGACACATGGATTTGTCCGGCAATATCCTCTTTACCACCAAATCCGCCGCCAATTAATGTGCCGATCACGCGTACCTGTTCCGGCGGAAGCCCCATAGCTAACCCGATTTGGTCACGATCTTGATACGGAATCTGTGACCCTACATAAACTGTTAACTTCTCGTGTCCTGGATACCCCTTCGGCACACCAATCGCGCATTCTGGCTCCAGGAAAGCATGTTCTGTAGTCGGGGTACGATACTCATGCTCCACGATCACATCTGCTTCCGCAAAGCCCTGCTCGATGTCACCGTGCCGCACCTTGATGTGTTTGAGTAAATTTCCAGTTGCATGATTAGGATGCAATACCGGTGCTTCGGGTTTGTGCGCATATTCAGGATCACCGACGACTGGCAGCGGCTCGTAAGCCACCTCAATGAGTGTCAGTGCTGCATCCGCTGCTTCTGCACTGTCCGCTGCCACAATCGCTACTGCATCGCCCGTATAGCGCACCACATCATGGCACAATACCGGCCAATCGCGGTAAACCAAACCATGAAGATTTTCCCCTGGCACATCCTTATAGGTCAACACTGCTTTCACACCCGGCAGCGCTTCAGCCTTCTCAGTTTGAATACTCAGAATCTTCGCGTGTGGATGGGGTGAACGCAGCGTTCGCGCAAACAACATGTCAGGGAAGGTGTAATCATCAGTATACTTGGCGGCACCCGTCACTTTTTCTGTAACTTCGATTGGCGGCACCGAGCGGCTGATGACGTCCATCGGCTCATCTACGGCCGGCTCATTCACTGGCAGCAGCGATAAACCGCGCTTCTCACGCGCTGCCGACTTAATAGCCTGCATAACACTGGTGTATCCGGTACAGCGGCAGTAAGTATCCTTAAGTGCCACTTTAATATCGTGATCGTTAGGATCAGGATTATCCTCAATAAGTGCTGCCGACGTCATAATTAAACCGGGAGTACAGTATCCACATTGAACCGCGCCATGCCGGATAAAATTCGACTGAAGCGGGTGCAAGGTTTCCCCGTCAGCCAATCCTTCAATGGTGGTGACGCTGCGTCCTGCCGCTTTGAAAGCCGGATAAATGCACGAGTCAACCGGCGTACCATCAACCAAAACTGTGCAGATGCCGCATTCCGCTTCCTCGCAACCGATCTTGGTTCCAGTCAGCCCCAAATCCAAACGCAAAAATTGTGCTAATGTGCGTGATTCCGGCACATCCAGTTCATGTCCCTGTCCGTTAACGGTAATATTGAGTTGGCCCATATTGTTACTCCTAAACCCCTACCCCTTCAGGAACTGCCGTACCTGTCCGCGCCCGTTCGGTTGCTAACGTTAGTGTCCGCCGCAGTAATACACTAATCATCTCGCTGCGATAATCTTCAGTTGCGCGGTACTTACTGGTACGAGGATGTAAAACGGTTTGTGCGAAGGCCGCTATGGTTTCTATCGTATCACTATTTGCTGATTTACCGATGAGTTCGGCTTCTATTTCGTTGGCGCGGCTCGGTTTTGGTCCAATGGGCGCGATACTTATCCGTGCTGCTTCATAAGTTGTCGAGGATGCATTTAATTTCACCCGGACAGCACATCCCATGATTGGTAGTGCTACACCTTGTGGGCGCATAATCCGCTTGAATGCTGTTGCCTCGCCTTTTCCCGTCCGCTTAAACCGGAAACCAAGCAATAAATCACGCCCCGTTTCCAACAGCGATCGCCCCGGCCCCAAAAATATATCGCAAACGGGCAGCCATTGACGTTGACCCTTATAAAAAATTTCAACTTCGGCGTCGAGCGCTACCAATGAGGTTGTACCGTCTCCAGCGGGCAGCGCATGGGCAACATTGCCACCGAGAGTCGCCACATTACGTACCTGCGGCCCACCGACTACGCCACAGCTTTCGACAAGACAGGTTGCACCAGCCGCAATCGCCAGTGATTTGACAATGCTGGAATGCGTCACGCCCGCGCCAATAAAAATGGTATCGCCGTCTTCACGGATACTAAGAAGTTCGGGGATATGGGTAATATCAATCAATGCTTCATGAGGCTGGTGAACAATTTCCGCGCGGGCATCGACAAGCAAATCAGTCCCACCAGCAACAATACGCGCCTGTCCCGCATATTCGTTCAGCAGATGTATTGCTTCGTCAGTTGTGTGGGGGGTATGATAATGATTCCAGAGTTTCATGAATGGCTTACCTCGTTGTATTTCAGTTTTAGGTAAACCAGCAGGCACTTTTCGTTGGGGTGGTATCCAGCGCCATCTCTTTACAGACGACCTGTGGTTCCTAATACTTTAACCTGTTTGCTCAACTTTATCCAGCGTTGTACCAGCCATCATCGCGCCCAGTTCACGAACACTCACGGCATCCCGCGCAACCTCACCAACAATTCGTCCCTCATACATCACCAGTATTCGATCAGAAAGTGCGCGTATCTCATCTAAATCCTCCGAAATCAAGAGGATTGCAATGCCTTTTGCCCGTTCTTCCAATAAACGATGGTGAATGTACTCTGTTGCGCCAATATCGACACCGCGAGTCGGTTGTGCAGCAATAAGCACCTGCGGATTACGAGCCAACTCACGCGCCAGAATTAACTTTTGGATATTGCCACCGGACAAATTCTTAATTGCCACATCAGGACTAGGAGTCTTGATTTCGAAGCTGCGAATGGCGACTAAACAAGCCTGAATAATCGCGCGAAAGTTCATTACCAACCCCGCCCAACTAAAAGGTTTATGCCCATGATCTTGCAGCACCAGATTTTCTGCCACCGTAAAATCCTTGACTACCCCGTCAATCATACGTTCTTCAGGCACATAAGATACACCGGCCTTATTCATTGCACCCGGTGAATTTCCAGTTATGTTTTTACCATTAATACTAATCGTCCCGCTCTTAACTTGTCGCAAACCTGCGATGACCTGCGCTAATTCATGCTGCCCATTTCCGGAAATGCCCGCCACGCCGACGATTTCGCCTCCACACAACGAAAGTGTTACATCGCGCAATCCTAGCTCATCACGATCACTAAGTGCACTCACATCCGTCAAACGCAACCGTTCACCGGTCGGTTGCGCCGCTGGTCGCTCATATTCGAGTAGAACCGGTCGACCAACCATCATTTCAGCGAGGCTCGCTTTGGTTGCGGATGCGGTCGGCACAGTATCCACATGTTGGCCATCACGCAAAATCGTTACGCGTTGGCTAATAGCTAAAACTTCATGTAATTTATGAGATATAAAAATAAGCGCGTGACCATCAGCGGTCATTTTTCGCAGTGTAATAAATAGATCATCCACCTCTTGGGGGGTCAGCACCGCGGTTGGCTCATCAAGTATCAGCAGAGCAGCTCCTCGGTACAAGGCACGCAAAATTTCGACGCGCTGCTGCTCACCGACTGCCAGCTGCCACACCGGAATTTGCGGTTCAACTTTGAGATTATAAAGTATTGACAGTTCACGGATACGCTTGGATACAACATCCAAATCGAGCCGCCACCCGCGAGAAGATTTCATTCCCAGCGCAACATTTTCCGCTACAGTGAGCGACGGTACAAGCATAAAATGCTGATGAATCATACCGATGCCTTGCTGAATAGCATCGTGCGGGGAGCGGATTTTGACCGGTTGGTCGTTAAGAAGAATTCGCCCACCATCCGGTTGATAGAAACCATACAACATTTTCATCAACGTGGATTTTCCGGCACCATTTTCGCCTAGCAGCGCGTGGATTTCCCCCGACACCACATCAAAATCCACATGATCGACAGCCAGCACGCCGGGAAATTGTTTAACAATTCCTTGCATCTTCAGGCTGTCAATTCGTCGATGTCCACTAGGGAGCAAATCACTCATCAATCATCTCGCACAGATTAATAGGAATTGGGGAGAGGGAATCTAATCCTCTCCCCTGCAATCAATAGACGTTTAGCTACCCGGAGTTGCTTGGGGAGTCGCTTCCACCTTGGGCAAAACGACAATTTCACCGGAACCAATCTTCGCGACATAATCATCAATCTTGGCCTGGAACGCTGTCTTATCAGCATCGCTCAAGGTCGCGAGATACGTCGGGCTGGGTTCCATCACCAAACCACCATTTTTCAGGTCAATGGTATAAGACTTACCGCCCAAAGTACCTGCTTGAATATCCGCGATCATTTCTTTGAGAATAACTTCCCAATGGTAGACTTCGAATAGGACGCCCGCATCACCAGCCAGTTCGGATTGGTTAGCCTGCGTGCCGAACCAAAGTGCCTTAGCATCTTTCGCGACACCAATAGGTCCAACGACCATCTGTGCCGAACCAGTCAACACGTCGGCCTTGTTGTCGACAAAGGTCTTGCCAGCCGCAGTCGCCAACGGAATATCACTAAAGGACTGGATGTAGTTGACATTGACAGTGACATCAGGCTTGACAGCCGCAGCACCGACTTTGAAGCCATCAATGTATAACTTGGCATCGCCCACTTCAATTGGGCCAATCACGCCCATAATGCCAGACTTGGTCATGCTGGCGGCGATGGCACCATTGATGTAGCCACCCTGTTCAGCAGCAGCCGTATAAGCGTTGACATTCGGCAGCCCAAAGGTATTAACATCAGTTCCCCATGCAAATGAAATATCAGGGAATTCAGGAGCGAGTTCTTGCACCACCGAACCATACTGCGAACCGTGTGCTATCAGCAAATTATATTCGCCTGATGACGCCCAATCACGCAATGCAGCAGCCGCGTCATCGACGTTGAATGTGCCTTCAACAAAGTCAAATTGGAACTTATCTGCGCCCATTTCAGTCTGGATAGCGGTTAGTGCGTCGAACATGCTTTGGCTAAAAGCCAGATCATTTTTCGCGCTGGGGGCAACGGCTGCCACTTTAAAAACTTTAGTATCCTGCGCCTTGATGAGCGTTACTGCGCTCATGAGTACCAGCAATAATGCCAGTAATATCGAAAAACGAAGTTGCTTCTTCATATGGGACTTCCTTTCAATTAGACAATCAATCGACTCTTATTCACCTCTATCAAACGGTTTGGTCAGCGCGGTTGGCTTTTCCACTCGTTTGGAAGCAAATACCAAGGCAATAATGGTGATGACATAGGGCAACATCACCGCGAACTCCGACGGAATCTTGATACCAACGGCCTGCACTTGCAGTTGCAAGGCATTCACAAAACTAAACAGTAGTGCCCCGAAAAGTACACCGTATGGTTTCCAGCGTCCGAAGTACACTAACGCCACTGCGATAAAACCTAAGCCAGAGGTCAAGTTTTGTTGAAAAGTATTGATTAGCGCGATTGACAAAGATGCCCCTGCTATCCCAGAGAACATGCCGCCTAACGCAACAGTCATATAGCGCACCCGCGCCACATTTACACCCATCGCGTCCGCTGCTTCGGGATTCTGTCCTGCTGCCCGAATCATCAGTCCAAAGGGTGTACGGTTCAGAACAAACGCCGCAATTGGAACCAATGCAAAGGCCAGATAAACCAGGATGTTGTGCCGGAATAAAACTTCTCCCAGCACAGGTAGATCCGATAACACAGGTATATATATCGGTGGGAAACCCGATACTGATTTCGGTGTTCCGACTAATTTTTGAAACAACACATCACTCATACCCAGGCCAAACAAATACAACCCGATCCCACTGATGCCCTGCTCTGCTTTCAACGTCACACTGATGAAAGCCATCGCCAGCCCCATCAATAATCCAATCAACAGAGCTGCCAAAACACCTAAAAGCAAACTTCCTGTTATCAATACCGTGTAGAAGGCGAAAAACGCCCCCATCAACATAATGCCTTCAACACCCAGGTTGAGTACACCACTGCGCTGCCCGAACATCTCGCCCAAACTTGCGAATATATAAGGAGTCGCCAGGCGAATGGTTGAGGCAAAGACGCTGGCGGTGATTATTTCAGCGATCATACCTGCTGCTCCACTGCCGTCGTTGCTATTGGACGCGTTGCCCGTTCGTTCGGAGGCGGGAGTGTCTTTGACCGTAATCGGATGCGCCGTTTGACAAACAACTGGCTACTCACCACGAAAATCACAATAAGGCCATTAATGGCGGTAATGAGCGATGCCGGAACGCCCATATCCCGCTGTATCTTTTGCGCCCCTACCAATAACGCACCAAAAAATATCGATGCGGGAATCGCCCCAATCGGGTTCAATCCACCGAATAACGCCGCTACGATACCGTTAAAGCCTGCATTCGCCGTAAATCCAGTTGCCGAACCATCGGTTTGCAAGCGGTACTGCAAACCTAACACCTGTACCACGCCGGCTAATCCGGCACATCCACCCGCCAAAAACATCGAGAATATCATCTGACGCTTAACGTTGATACCCGCGTAGCGTGCGGCCCGTTCGTTCTGACCAACTGCCCGAATCCGATAGCCAATCGTCGTTCGCCACAGCAGCATATACACGACAAAAGCCAAAAGCACCGCTAATACCAGACCAAAATGCAAACGTGTTTTGGCGAAAAGTTCAGCATTGCCGCCATAACCCAATCCATGCAGTGTGCTGTAAACTGCATCAGGCAGCACTATAGAAAGTCGTGGGAGCTGTGCTGTCTGGGCAAGTTTTGCCGTCTTGGGAATGTGATTAGTACCGACTTCTGTCGGGTCAAGCATTGGCCCATTTAGCACATAATTCATCAACAAAAACGCGATCTGATTAAGCATAATCGTGCTAAGAATCTCATTCACACCGAAATAGGCTTTCAAAAAGCCTGCAAGACCACCGTAAAGTGCACCCGCTAAAAAACCCGCGACCAATGACGCGATAATGGCGACAGCGCTTGGCACATTACTCAAGGCGAGTGCTGTTGCCGTACCAACCACCGCGCCGGCAATCATTTGACCTTCACCGCCGATGTTGGTCACGCCACCTCGAAAGGCGATACACACCCCAATTGCCACAAACAGCAGTGGGATAGCCTTTACCAAAGTCTCCGCAATAGCATTTTCGGTACCAAATGCGCCCTGGAACATGGAACCGTAGGCTTGAATCGGGTCAGCATTTAACGCCAGTAGCAACACTGCGCTGACCAACAACGCCGCCACCAGTGCGATAAGCAAGGGTGTGGTATCCAGCATACGGTTAAAAATACGTCCAAGTAGAGAGAAAAGCCTACGAAGAAACATGCGCCTCGTCCCGGAGGGGTGTCCAAACTCAGTTAAGTGTACACAAATATGTAAGCATTTAACCGCAAAAACTGTACAATCTGTTTGGTCAAAGTTTGGTATGGTTAAACAAAATGACGCGATGTACGACTGCCAATTGCTGATAAGAATACCGCGAATTAAAACTCTTTCAAATAATCATGACATATGTCGTAACATTTCATCTGCCAAGGTTGTCTAATTCTCCGTCACCGGCTTTCCAAAGTTTGTGCGACAACCGATTGATCGCACAGTCCACAGGTTTGCAATAGCCCTGTGCGTAAGCGATAATTTCCGTCGCTTATTGTCAAAAATATGATGGATTCCTTATGACACAAAAGGTTAGTACATCCCATCACTAAGGAGCATTTGCATGAAAAGATTGGGCTTATTGGTCATGTTGGCATTGCTGACGCTGAGCGTCGTGGCAGTGAATGGTCAGGATGCAGTTGAACTTCGCATCACATGGTACAACGATGGCACCGAGGGCGATGCGCTGCGGGCTGCACTCGACCAATTCGAAGCCGCGAATTCCGGCATCAAAGTTGTTGTCGATGACATTGGTTACAAAGATCCGAACGTCTATCACTCTACCATTCAGGCGCAGGTTGAATCGGGTTCACCGCCCGATTTGGCGCGTGTCAATGATGTTGCGCGCTTCGCAGGTACATATCTGGATCTGACGCCGCTGGTGAAGGATCCTAAATATTGGACGGATAACTTCAGCAAGGAAGTGCTAAATTCGCTGCGAGTCGATGACAAAGATACAGGTATCTATGGCTTCCCGCTCAACTTCACCATCACCGCGCCCTTCATTAACCGGACCCTGTTCAAACAGGCCGGCATAGATGTCCCCAGTGACACCAAAGCTGATGTGTCATGGCAAGAATGGGCAGATGCTTCGAAGAAAGTAGCAGATGCCACTGGTACGCCATTCGCCATTGCTTATGAGCCACGAGGTCAGCGCTTCTGGGGTTTCGCTATCTCAGAAGGCGGCACATGGTTTAATGATCAGGGTAACTTCACTGTCGATAGCCCCGGCTTCCGCACCGCCGCGCAAGAAATTATCGATTGGAACAAGAACGGTCTGAGCGATCCTGCAATTTGGGCAAATCTACCGGATGGTCCCAAAGTCGCACGTGACCAGTTCATCGGCGGTCAGGTGGTTTTCCTTTACAGCGGCAGTTTCGCCGTTGGTGGTTTGGCATCCGGCATCGGCACCAAGTTTGATTGGTCAGCCGTTCCAAACCCGACCGGGCCTGGCGGCAGTACAGGAAGCCCGGGTGGTTCGTTGCTGGTTGGTTTCGCCGGAACCAAGCATCCTCAAGAAGTCGCCAAACTCATGGATTACCTGACTCAAGAAGATGTATTGGGCGAATTCAGTATCAAATCCTCTTTCCTGCCCGGTCATCTAGGGTTGGCGAAACAAGGACTGAAGTTCACCAATAACGCCGAGATTCTGAACCAGCTTTCGCTGGAAATTCCCAAGATCAACCAACAGGCTTATAAACTACAATACAGCAAATACGCATTCACCTACAACCGTCCCATCGATGGTCGTCTAGCGCAGGTGATTGCAGGTGAACTCTCGCTGGATGATGCCGTCAAAGCCATACAAAAAGATGTTGATGATGCCATTGCTGCTGCCAAAACCAGCTAAGTAGCCCTTGTTTGGGGGCGCAGGTTGCCGTAGCATGACCCGCGCCCTCGAACACGAATAATCCAAGGAAGCCCTGATGGCGAGTATCCCGGTCACAAAAACTTCAACGGCATACCGCTCGCGCAAACCTGATTGGTTGACGGAAGCTTTGGACTGGGTGATGCATCCTGTCGAATTGATTTTCGTACCCATTCAGCGGCGCTTCGGCACACAGAAGATGGCCTGGTTCTTTGTGCTTCCGAATCTCATCATTTTTGCCATTTTTATCATGCTGCCCATGCTGCTGAATTTCTATTATGCTTTCACTGGCAGCACGAACCTCTTTCCGCAAGATCGTCCATTTGTTGGGACTACCAATTTCAGCACCCTGCTCACATGTCAGGATTTCCTCCAGCCCACTACCTGTCAGCAAGATATTTTTTGGCGGGCTGTCTGGAACACTGGTGTGTACGTGGTATTTGAAGTAGGAGGCATTGTCATTGTCTCCCTGGTAACGGCAGTGGCACTCAACCAACGGATCAAAGCACGCGGTTTCTTCCGCAGCATTTTCTTTTATCCGGTGCTGCTGTCTCCGGTTGTAGTCGCTCTCATCTGGAAATGGATTTTGCAGCGTGATGGTCTACTCAATGCCATCATCGTCGCTTTGGGTGGGCAGCGTATCCCATTTCTGCTCGATCCCGAATGGGCGCGTTTCTGGGTTATCATGGTCAGCATTTGGGCGCAGGTCGGTTTTTATACGCTAATTCTGTTAGCGGGTCTACAATCCATTCCCCCTGAATATTATGAAGCCGCCCAAATTGATGGCGCATCCAACCGCAATACGTTCCGGTACATCACCTTGCCGCTGCTCATGCCGACCATGTTGGTAGTGTTAGTGTTGTCACTGATCCGCGCGGTGCAAGTCTTCGACCAATCATTCGCCTTAACTGGCGGTGGCCCCGGCACAGCGACCACCTATATCGTCCAATATATTTACAACACAGGTTTCACCAGTCCAAGCCGACAAGCTGGATTAGCTGCCGCTGCCTCTGTCGTATTGGCAGCCGTGCTGATGATCCTCACGCTTACCCAATTACATCTGGGACGCAAAACCGAAGATAACACTTGATGATTACTCGTGGAACGGAACCCATAGCGTGAGAACTGTTTACAACTTCCTCACTCAAACACGCAATAAATTCGGCCTCACGCGCAGTGATTTGCTGACTTATATTTACTTGTCGCTTGGTACAATCATCATGGCTGGCCCGCTGATTTGGCTGGTTCTTTCTTCATTTAAACCACAAACTCAGCTTATTCAATTTCCACCCACACTACTACCTTATAGACAAGAATCGGTTGCCGTTAAAGGTTATGAGCAACCGCTCGAAATATACGAGGTGACAATGGAGGATGGCAGCATCCGTCGTTTAGCCCAAATCTCACGCATCGGTTTAGAGGCGCAAATGGTCGATCCTGCTGCACCCGATACGATTCTTAAAATCAATATCAAACAGCGCCACCCCATTCAATCGCTCTTTTTCGGGTTTGATAATTATACGCGCGGAGTTGAGGCCTTCGACTTCTGGACGTATTTGCGGAACAGTCTGGTTGTGACGGTTTTCGCGACCATACTTACACTACTCGTCAACAGCATGGCAGCCTTTGGACTCAGCAAATATCAGTTTCAAGGGCGCAACCTGATTTTTATTATCATTATCAGCACTTTGATGATTCCCCTGTCCGTCATTCTCATTCCGGTATTTTTGGTCATTAGTCAAGTCGGTTGGACCAACAACCTTCTCGGTGTGATTGTTCCCGCCGCAGCCACACCAACCGGCGTGTTCTTGCTGCGTCAGTATATGCTCACCATCCCCGACGAACTGCTCGACTCTGCACGGATTGATGGAGCCAGCGAATGGCGCATCTACTGGCAAATCGTGCTGCCATTGGCTGGGCCTGCGATGGCTGTCCTCGCCATCTTCTCGGTCATGTGGCGCTGGAACGACTTCCTCTGGCCGTTGATCGTTCTCAGCCGCAACAATTTATTTACCCTTCAAGTTGGCCTCAACTCGTTTCAAGGTGAATTTAATACGCAGTGGGATTTGGTCTTAGCCATGACTGTCCTTACGCTGCTGCCCGTGACCGTCGCTTTCGCCTTTTTGCAGCGTTACATAACTACCGGCATCGCCACCACAGGTATGAAATAAGATGGTTCATTCAATCACGGTTGTTGGCTGCGGCGTCATCGGCCTAACTTCTGCCATCCGATTGCAAGAAAACGGCTTTGAGGTCAAGATCATCACACGTGATCTGCCACCTAATCTCACGTCTGCCGTAGCGGGTGCTTATTGGTATGGCGGCGAACTGGCTTCACACCCATCACGTCAACGTTGGTCATTGTCCTCGCTAGAAGAATATTTGGGATTAGCTCAGGGTGAATACTGCGGTGTAACTACCTTCCGCATGTTAGAAGTCTTTGGCACACCTCAGCCTGATCCGTGGTTCAAAACTTTTATTCCGTCATTCGAACGCGTGGCACCAGCCGACTTACCGGCCGGTTATGCCGATGGCTATTGGATGGAAATCCCGATTGTCGAAACACCGCGTTATTTGAGTTATCTCGTCAATCGTTTCCAGCAAAATGGTGGCGTCATTCAGCAGCGAACCATTACTGACCTCACCGAACTTGCGGCTGACCATCCCTTAATCGTCAACTCAACCGGTGTGTATGCCCGTTACGTTGCCCACGACGAACAGGTTTATCCCTTACGCGGACAGGTCATCAAAGTCGAAGCACCGCATGTTCGAGATGCCTTTATGGATGACGACAGCTTCACCTACATCCTGCCCCGCAAAGATGGCTGTGTCCTTGGCGGCATCTCTCAAAAAGGCAACTGGAATCTCGATGTCGATCCGGCTGTAACTGAAGATATTTTGACACGCTGCGACAAGGCGTTACCCGGCATTCGCCAAGCGCCGGTTATAGTTGAACTCGTGGGGCTGCGTCCGGGTCGGCATGAAGTCCGCCTCGAGCGCGAACAGCTTACCGACAATTGCACCGTGATCCATAATTACGGACACGGGGGCATCGGTTTCACCCTCTCGTGGGGCTGTGCGGCGGATGTGGTTAACACGGCACGGGAAATTACCGGCCAATAAAAAGCGTGTGATTAGCTCACATTCATCAATATGACTTAGCACGAGTTATATGCTGCTGGAGAATTGGTTTTTTTCGGCTTTAGTATTTGCATTTTCTCCCCTCCCTGACGCTTCGGGGAGGGGTTGGGGGTGGGGTGGGTACGCTCAACATCACTCTCTACCACTTAATACAATCCACTATCAAAAACAGTCCTCTAACGCCCCTTTTTTAACTAAAGGCATTCTGTGACTATGTAAGAACAACTATTCTACCGCACTTTTCCAACTGCGATCGTTCGAATCCGGTTTCGTCTTCCAAACGTTATCTTCATAAATGGCCTCAAAACAGCCCTTTTTTACCTGCTCCACCTGCAAAGCAGGCAAAATTTGCTATCGTCTCCTTCATATTGACCGATTATCAACTGTTTAACAGCCCAAACACCCATAAAAAAATCACCATCCCTCTTCTGAATGGTGATTTTTTACAAAACAACCGCCTCGAGCTTTTAAACAAACTATTTGCAGGTCACGAAACCACTGACACAACCCTTAACCAATTTTAACCGGTTGTCCGCTGGCTGCTGACTCATAAGCTGCGGTCACAATTTGTGCTGCCCGCAAACCGTCTTCGCCGGTAACCGCCGGTAATCGCTGTTCACGAACAGCCGCTATGAACTCACTCAACATCCCCACGTTGCTATCCGATCCCCACACATTCCAAATTGGTCGCCCGACATTATCGCTGTAGATCGTGAAATACTGTTTCCTGGCATCCATCGTTGCCAGACCGTTTTCAGCCACCAATTCCAGCGTCATTCCGCCCCATGTTGGATAATATGCAGGCTTGCTCCAACTACAATCAATGCTCGCAAATACGCCGTTAGCAAAGGTCAGCATCACCAGGCCACCAGTTTCTACACCTACTTTACCAGCATGCATGATGGCATTGGTCGTTGCAAAAACCTCCACCACTTCGGATTGCAGGTACCAGCGCAGCATATCTGCTAGATGAACAGTGTGGTCAATTATCGCTCCACCGCCCGCCAATTTCTCGTCGACAAACCAATCGCGCTGCAAAAACGGCAAACTCTCACCGTGATGAAACTCCGGCAACGCACCCTGGTTGGTCGTGTTAAAACCGTAAATCTGTCCCAGGCTACCTGAATCAATCAGTTTCTTGATTTCCAGTGCCGCTGGACTAAAGCGCATCGGAAAGGCCGTCATCAACAGCACACCAGCCTGCGCGCATACATCGACGACAGCTTGTGCATCTTCGACGGTTGTTGCCAGCGGTTTTTCACACAGCACATGTACGCCTGCCTCAGCCGCCATCTTAACTAGCGGCAAATGACGTGAATTCTCTGAACACACAATCACACCATCAGGCTTCTCAGCTAAAAGCGCAGCATAAGTGTCAAACAGCCGTACCCCAAATTGTGATGCGAAATGCTGTCCACGCTGCATATTCTCATCGGCAATACCAATGACTTCGACGGCAGGCAAAGTCAACAAAGCACCAAGATAATTTTCGCCATGCAGATGGGCAAAGCTCATTATCCCTATTCGCATCATGCCACCTCCGCTATTTGAACTTGCCGACCGGTTCGCACCGACTCGATTGCTGCTAACCCGATTTGCACTGCTGCCAGCGCATCCTCACCTGTTACACGCGGCGTGATACCAGTAGTCAGTACATCATGAAAATGCTTAAGCTGGGTCAAATAAGGGTCTTCAGCGAGTGGACTCGTGGGAATGGGAGCACTCGCCACACCGGATTGTACCTGCTTCATATAGACCGCAATTGGTTTCGAACTATCGGCTGGATGTTCAATTAAACCTGCATCACCGGCAATCTCAAAAGCCGTGCGGAACATCCCCGGTGCATAGGCCCATCCACCTTCAACGTTGCTGATCGCGCCATTAGTATGCTTAAGCATTACTAACGCGTAATCCTCATTCGCTTCAGGATGTTGTCCGCGCAAACTTTTAGTGTACACACTCTCCACATCACCAGCCACCCAACGCGCATAATCAAAATCGTGGATCATCAAATCAAGCAGCATACCACCCGACTTTTCAATCGTCTGTAACCAATTATCGCTTGCCCAGTTCGGGAGTGCGCTGCATCTTGTAAACCGCTGTACCGCTACCTTCCCGATTTCACCCCGTTCAACGGCCGCTTTCGCTTGCGTATACTCCGGTACAAAACGGAGGACATGCGCCACTAGCAAATGCACATTGGCCTGTTGGCAAGCCCGAATTATGTCGCGCCCTTGTGCCGTGGTCCTTGCTAATGGTTTTTCGCATACGATTTGCTTACCAGCTGCGGCGGCTTGCAACACCATATCATGATGCAAATGGGTTGGGGTACAAATATCAACAACGTCAATCTGTTCAAGCAGTTTATCCAGTGCGGCAAACGATTTCGCTCCATATTCAGCAGCTAACGCTTTGGCACGTTGCTCATCAGCCGAACAAATACCAACTAGTTCGACAGGCAGTTTCGCCCATGCTGCGGCATGGGTCCTGCCCATGAACCCACTGCCGACAATACCAATTTTTAGCATTTTTTGATCATCCCTTATAAAGTCGTCTAAATTCTTAAAAACTATTTCACTGCCCCAAGAGTCAGCCCACGAATTAATTGACGAGAAGCCAGCACTGCGTTCCGACCCTCATATATTGTCTTATAAATGACTGAGCGCCCAAAGAAACGGTTTCGGTTTGCTCCGAAGCGGTAATTATTAACGGAATTTATCCCATAAACTGTGTCAACACAAACCGCGCTGTCGGCTGCCCCAGCCCGGCATACACCAAAACGAGACTAATCAAAATGTCAATTAACCCCAAACGCTTGATCACTCCAAGAATGACCCGCTATTCCCAAACGGATAGGAATCATGATGCTCAATTATCGATACAACCTCAAAAGACCATGCCTCGAAATTTATACTCCGAAAATACATATGCCGCCATAGTCACCCTACAGTAAAGAAGCAGTGGTCAAAATAATGATGTTCAAAAAAGGTGTTTGAGAATTGTGCAGTCTTTAGTGGCAAGGGCTATTTAACTTTTATGATACCCTTGCCCTTGAAACAATGAGCGGTTATTGCAAAAACGGCTACCTGTTTATTCACAAGCACCAATTTTTGCGGATTATTTTGAACCTTATTTACCATAACCGAGTATTACGCGAAGAACCAAAATAGAGTACCAACCTGTACAAAGCGCACAGGAATATGAGGACTATTATCTTGCACATTAAATAGGGATGTGTTAAGTTCTAGCCTCAGTTAAGGTTTGTGGATTCAATGGTCATATACGTTGATGATTGATCCCAAGAAGTAGTTGATAGTCAGTTTTTTTATTCAGGAGGATAGAAAGCAAATGCTGCGCTCAAGGAACTTTGCACGTTTCCTGACGATTGCTGTGCTGTTGATGGCGTTGACCGCTGTCAGCATGGTACACGCTCAGGACAAGAAAGTGATTGTCAGCGGTCGTAATATGGGTGTAGGCGATATTTCCAGCCTTGACCCTGGCTTGGCTACTGGCTCGGATGCAATTCAAGGGATCGATGAATTATTTCTCGGGCTAACTATGATTGACCAAACCTCATTGGAAACCGCTCCTGGCCTGGCTGAAAGCTGGACGATTTCGGATGATGGTCTGGTAACCACCTTCAAGCTGATGCAAAAAGTGCCGTGGGTTCACTACAATGCGGATACTGGTGCCGTTGAAGAAGTCAAAGATGAAGCTGGTAATGTTCGTTATGTTACCGCAAAAGACTATGTTTACGGCATGACACGTACTCTCGATCCGGCAACCGCCGGTGGTTACGCTTATGTGCTCGCGGATTGGGTAAAGGGTGGTGCCGACTTTAACGGTGGCAAAGCCAAGGCCGAAGACCTTGGTCTAAAAGCTGTGGATGACTACACTCTCGAAATTACTGCGCCCAAAAAAGCCGTGGTATCACTCAGCATCTATGGTTTGTGGATGTCGCGTGCACAACCACAATGGGCCATCGAGGAATACGGCGATAAGTGGACAGAACCCGAGAATATTAGCACTTTTGGCCCATTCGCTCTCAAGGAATGGACACATGAGCAAAGTTTGACGCTCATCAAGAACCCGTTTTGGGTCGGCACCAAGAATCATCCGCAACCGAAGGTTGATGAAGTTGTCTTCAAATTCCTTGATGCTCCGGAACAATTGAAGGAATTCGAAGCCGGTACCATGGATACGATTGAGGTGCCTGCCAGTGAACTGGATCGGCTGAAAGCTGATGCCACCCTTTCCAAAGAACTGGTATTTGGCCCACGCCAATGTACCTACTACTATGCATTCAATGTTGAGAAGCCACCATTTGATAACGTTCACATTCGTCGTGCTTTCTCAATGGCCATTGATCGTCAGTCAATCGTTGACAATATCCTCAAGGGGGGCCAATCACCAGCCGGGTACTTCTCATATCCCGGATTGCTTGCTGCGCCTCATCAGGAAGATTATCCCGGTACAGGCATCAAGGCCGATCCGGAAGGTGCCAAGGCCGAATTGAAGTTAGGGCTTGATGAACTCGGCATGACTGTTGACCAACTGCCACAAATTAGCTTGCTCTATAACACGAATGCTACGCATAAGGCTATCGCCGAAGCTGCACAGCAAATGTGGGCAGACACCCTTGGCATCAATATTCAACTCACATCGCAGGATTTCGCGGTTTACCTACAAACTACCACGGACGACCCGCCCCAGATGTGGCGCGCCGCTTGGTGCTCAGACTATCCTGACACCCACAACTTCTTGTCGGATGTATTCCGCGTCAAAGGCGGTAACAACAAGACCCGTTGGGAAAACCCTGAATTCACTAAGCTGGTTGATGAAGCTGTCCAAATCAGCGACACCAAGAAGCGTACCGATCTCTACGCACAAGCTGAAGATATTCTGGTGAATAAAGATGCTGCCATTGCACCTGTTTACTTCTATGTCAACATCCAAATGACCAAACCAAATATCGAACGCTTTGTATCGGCTATTGGCACCGAACGTTTCGAAACCTGGGACATTAAGGGTTAGTATTTCCTGTATAATTGTTTCAAAAGGGCGAACAAATTGTTCGCCCTTTTTCGAGGCCTAAACAATGGTCAAATTCATTATTCGCCGATTGGTTTGGATGGTTCTGGTACTTTTTCTGGTTTCAGTAGTAACTTTTGGGTTGATGCACGCTGTTCCAGGCGGCCCATTTGACAGCGAAAAACCAATTCCTAAACAAACTAAAGATTTGCTAAACACTAAGTTTCATCTAGATGAGCCGCTTGCAGCCCAATATTTAGTTTATGTAACGGACATTCTTATCCCCCGTATCACTTACGGCAAAGTTAGGCCGAATGTTGCCGAAGATTATCTCATCGTCATTCCTCTGCCAGATTTTATGGGGGACAAAGCCACCCTGCGATGGGCAAACTTCGGCCCGACTCTCAAAAAGCGCGGGCGTTCCGTAAATGACATTTTCCGGGAAAACCTACCTGTTTCATTTTCCTTAGGTTTTGCCGCACTAAGCGTTTCTATGGTAATTGGCATCCCGTTAGGTGTGATTTCCGCCCTTAAGCGCAACACCGTCTACGATTATACCGGCATGGGAATTGCTATCTTGGGTGTTTCCGTGCCAGTCATTGTCACAGCGCCACTGTTACAATATCTGTTTGGGGTAGTTTGGAAAATATTACCGGTCACAGGTTGGGGAACGCTCCAGAATCTCATTCTTCCGGCATTTGCCTTGGGTTTTGTAAATTCGGCCATCCTTGCTCGACTGACTCGCGCCAGTCTGCTTCAAGTCATGAATGAGGATTATATCCGCACGGCACGCGCCAAAGGTCTGCCCGAACGTATTGTCATCATTGTCCATGCCTTGAAGAATAGTCTCATTCCCGTCATCACTATAATTGGCCCCTTATTCGCGGCGCTGGTTACTGGTACTTTTGTTATCGAAACAGTATTTGGTATACCTGGCATGGGTCGCTACTTTGTCACCAGCATTACGGACCGTGATTACACCGTCATCATGGGGACAATCTTGCTTTATGCAATTTTCTTAGTGATAGCTAACATGCTGGTTGATGTCAGCTATGCCTGGCTCGATCCGCGAATTCGTTATGATTAACGGAGCTTACTAACATGGCGACGGCACAAAAAACATTACCGCAGATTGTCACAATTAGAACACCTGTCAAAGGTCAATCCCTGATGACCGATGCCTTTCGTCGTCTGCGCCGTAACCGTCCCGCAGTCATCGGGGGTATCCTCATCATTTTGGCAATTATCATGGCGATTTTCGCGGCGCAGATTGCCCCTTATTCCTATCAAGACACCGACCTCGCTAATAACAACGCCGCACCGGAATGGATTACTAATCTTTTCCCAAGCATGATCCCCAAAGATCAACCGAATGGCTACATTACTATCAATAACAAATATGCCATTGGCGCGGATAACCTTGGACGCGATCTACTCAGCCGTATCATTTATGGAACACGGATCTCCTTAGCTGTGGCGTTCATCGGCCCATTGGTTAGTATCATTGTTGGTCTCATTGTTGGTATGATAGCTGGTTATGTGGGTGGAAGAACTGATAATATACTCATGCGGATTGTTGATCTCATGTATGCCTTCCCGACCCTGCTACTTATCATTCTGCTTATGACATTTTTCCGAACAAGTTTTGCCAGTCCAGCGAAGGGAACCTTGTCCTATGCCTTGGGACAGATTGATGCGTCAACCGGTGGAATGTTATTTATTTTCGTAGGCATAGGTATTACGTCATGGATGCAAATGGCGCGTTTGGTTCGCGGTCAAGTGCTTTCGGTGCGCGAAAAAGAATATATTGAAGCAGCACGAGCAATTGGCACCCCTAATCGCCGCATCATGTTTCAACATATTCTTCCCAATATCCTTGGCCCACTCATCATCGCCGAAACGCTCACTATCCCCGCTTACATATCTTACGAAGCATTCCTCAGTTTCATCGGATTAGGTGTGAATGCACCTACACCCAGTTGGGGCAGCATGATTTCCGAAGGTTCCCGGCTGATTCAAAGTTATCCAAACCAGGCCCTATTTCCTGCGCTCGCCCTGTTCATTATCATGTTTGCATTCAACTTCCTTGGTGATGGTTTGCGCGATGCCCTTGATCCTCAAATGAGAGGTCGGGACTAAACGTTAATATTTCTGATCGTACAAAAGGCGAAGTAAACACTTCGTCTTTTTATTCCACACCATTTTCTAACCGCCTGACACCGAATATGTCCCCGGTTACTTCGCAGCGAGACAAATGATATAAATGGCACAACACACATAATAGGAAAATACTTATGCCTATCACTATCGGCCTCATGGGCGAACAAACCACCACTGTTACCGAATCCCTTAGCGCTATAACGTTTGGCAGCGGCAGCTTGCCCGTTTATGCTACACCTGCCCTTGTCGCCCTCATGGAAAACGCCGCTGTGGCAGCGATCAATCACCTTATTCCTTCACATCAAACCAGCGTAGGCACGTTTATCTCTATCAAGCACCTTGCCGCTACAGGTCTAAATCAAACCATTCGCGCCCGTGCCGAAGTCACGCAGGTTGAAGGCAATCAAGTCAACTTCACTGTCCAAGCATGGGATACTAAACAACTGATCGGTGAAGGTACACATACCCGCTTCATCGTGGATGTTGAACGCTTTATGAAACGCCTAACTTCCTGATACCCGCAATTTATCTCAGCCAAACTCTTATCTATAATCAACTTCGCTTAGGTGGCTAATATGCTTCCTCGTCCTAATATACCACCAGCGGAGACTCTATGTTCCAAAATCTACTCAAACGCAATCGCCCGCAAAAGCACCGTGTCGCTATTATCGGGCTGGATTGTGCCGCCCCTGAACTGGTCTTCGAGCGTTGGGCAGACGAACTACCCAACCTTTCTGCCCTTCGACAACACGGCCTTTATGGTAATCTTGAAAGTGTCATCCCCGCCATCACCGTTCCGGCATGGTCATGTATGGTATCCAGTAAAGACCCCGGTTCGCTTGGTGTATACGGCTTTCGCAACCGAAAAGACCATAGTTACAACGGAATGACTGTCGCTAATTCGGATGCCATTCATGAGCCGCGTCTCTGGGACATTCTTTCGAAAGCCGACAAGCAAAGTATTGTGTTGGGTGTCCCCGGTACATACCCTCCTTCACCGATCAAGGGCTCCATGGTGAGCTGCTTTCTCACCCCTTCCACTGACCTGGACTACACCTACCCTTCCTCACTAAAACATGACATTATCAACTGGGTCGGCGATTATAAGGTCGATGTCAAAGGCTTCCGTACCGAGGATAAACAATGGTTATTGGATGAACTGCGCGAGATGACTCGCAAACGCTTCGAAGTCGCACGTCAATTGCTCACTTCCCGTCCCTGGGACTTCTTCATGATGGTTGAAATTGGCGTTGACCGGATGCATCATGCCTTCTGGAAAGACATGGACTTTACCCATCGTCGACATGATCCCAGCACGCCCTTCAAAGATGCTATCCGTGACTATTATCACCTCATCGACCGTGAAATTGGTACACTACGCCCACTTTTTGATGAAGACACATCTGTATTCATCGTTTCCGATCATGGCGCGAAAAAGATGGACGGGGGCATATGCATCAACGAATGGCTCATCCGCGAAGGCTATCTTGTGCTGAACGAGCCGCCGGATGTCTCTAAAGGACCCGTAAAATTTGAGGATTTAAACGTCGATTGGAGCAAAACCCGCGCATGGGGAGACGGAGGCTATTACGGGCGACTTTTCATTAATCTAAAAGACCGTGAGCCACAGGGCATCGTAGAACCTGCCGACTATGACTCGCTGCGTGCTCAACTCATGGACAGGTTAGAAGCGCTTGGTGATGAAAACGGTCAGTCAATTGGTACACGCTGCTTCACGCCTGAGGCTCTATATCAAAACAGTCGCGGCGTCGCACCGGATGTCTTAGTCTATTTTGGTAATCTGGCATGGCGCTCTATCGGCACAGTGGGCTGGAAAAGCATCCACGTGTTTGAAAATGATACTGGACCGGATGATGCTAACCACGCCCAACAAGGCATGTTCATATACTACGACCCCAAACACGATTTTGGTGGTAAACGTTTGAGCAGCACTCACCTCATGCAAATCGCGCCTACAGTCCTGCAACTGTTTGATCTGCAAATCCCAATCGACATGCAAAAACAGCCCATCGAAGCGGTCAATCATGTTTGACACACTTTTTTCAGCTGATAAACTCTTTCCTATGTTATTGGGTAATCATGCTACTAAAGGATTTTTAAATGAGTAGATATTTTATTGGGGTGGATACCAGCACCACTGCATCTAAAGCACTTGCAATCGATGAACAGGGTAATGTCATCGTCGTCAAAGGCAATCCGCATGAGCTTTCCACTCCGCGTCCATTATGGTCAGAGCAAGATCCTGAAGATTGGTGGCAGGCCGCCAGCAAATCAATACGCGAAGTTGTACAAGAAATAGGCGCGGAAAACATAGCGGCGGTCGGCCTCACTGGTCAAATGCACGGGCTAACGACACTCAATCAGGCCGGAAAGCCTGTGCGCCCTGCCATCCTCTGGAACGACCAACGCAGTGCCGGACAATGCACAGAAGTCACCGAAAAAGTCGGTGCAAAACGTCTCTACCAAATCATCGGAAGCAGTTTACTTGCCGGATTTACCGCCCCCAAATTGATGTGGGTACGCCAAAACGAGCCAGAAATCTACAAGCAAATTGCCCATGTTTTACTCCCCAAAGATTACATCCGCTATCGCCTTAGTGGAGCGTTCGTCTGCGATGTTGCGGATGCGTCTGGTTTCGGCTGTTTGGACATCGGCAAACGCACTTGGTCGGATGAAATGTTGGCCGCCTTCGAGATCCCGCGGGCATGGCTGCCTAACCTGTGCGAGTCGCAAGAAGTGTGTGCCCATGTCAACGAAGAAGCTGCCGCGATTACCGGCCTAAAAGTAGGAACACCCATTGTTGGCGGTGCGGGTGACCAACCGGCCAGTGGCGTCGGTAACGGCATCGTTTCGACGGGAAAAGCCAGCTTAACAGTCGGCACTAGTGGCGTGGCCTATGCCTATAACAGCCGTTATGCCCCCGAACCAAATGGTCGTCTGCACACCTTCTGCGGTCCCATACCCGGTACATGGTTTCACATGGGTGTCATGCTCAGCGCTGCTGGTGGCCTCCGTTGGCTGCACGACGAATTTGCACCCGGTATGAGCTATGATGATCTTAATAAACATGCCGAATCCGTTCCACGCGGTTCACTCGGACTGCTGTTTGCTCCCTATCTCACCGGTGAGCGGAATCCGCATCCTGATCCGTTTGCACGTGCTGCCTTCGTCGGTTTCACGCTGCGTCACGGTCTGCCGCATATGATTCGCGCGGTTATGGAGGGGGTGGCGTTCGGAATTCGTGACCAACTTGAACTATTACGTTCACTCGGTGCAAATCCATCTGAAGCAGTCATAGCAGGTGGCCTCGTCAACAGCCCAGTCTGGTTACAACTTACCACCGACATCATGGGCATTCCACTTTACACAGTCAATACAGGTGAAAGTAGCGCGTTTGGAGCTGCAATATTAGCGGCTGTTGGTATAGGCGCTTATGCCGATGTTCCTACTGCCTGTACCAATATGGTTCGCAGAGTTGAGACTATCCAGCCAAATGTTCAAGGTGTGGCTGATTACGAGAGGCTCTATCCATCATTCCGCGGTCTTTACCCGGCACTCAAGGATACTTTTTCTGCTTTGGCTCAATTTGAAGGATAAATTTAAGGCAAGGATAGATTGAGGACGAACGGTGATGAATTGAGAACAACCTAACGTCGGACGGCCTCTTTCAAAATCGCTTCAGCCGTTATGGCATCAGTTGCAAGTGCTTTGATATTTCCGCTGCGTAAGGCGCCCAAGATTGACCGTGTCTTGGGCAGTCCGCAGGCGACCGCAGTTACATAGGGTATGTGCTTAATGTCATCCAAGCCAAGCGCAACGACCCGCTGATTAATGTCAAAGTTGGCCTGCCCGTTGATGTCAAAATATTGGCCGCCTGTTTCGCCCACCACGCCCTGCCCCTGAAGCTCGACAAGCTGCTCTCTGGTCATATGCCCGGCACGCAAAAAGCTCGAAGACTCAGGATCAACCGTGCCCACGCCAACAATGGCTACTTGTGCCCGCCTTGCCTGTGCTAAAGTGTGTTGAATCATAGGCTGTCCGAGAAAGGTGTCTCGTGTAGCCTGACTATCCACAATCAACGGTGCGTGGAGATAATAATATTGTCCGCCGAGCTTAGTTGCTAAACGTCGTGCCAAATCCGGCCCATCAATCTCCGAGACGGTGTTACCAACGCTGCCGAGCATCTGAACCACTTCGGTATGCATCACCGGATGGATAGAAAAGGCATTCACGGCTGCCGCTACACCTGTACCCCAAGCAATCGCCAAGACAGTGTTTGGGCGCAGCAACTCCTCCAGATACCAGGCAGCCAATTGACCTGCCGAAGCCAGGCACGTCTCGTAATCAACATCCGTTTGGCTCACGACCATTGCTTGATGCAGACCAAAACGCTCACGCATCTCATGCTCGATATGGGGTGCAGTCGCGATGCGTTTGTGGATACGGATTTCAACGAGCCCCTTTTGCTTGGCCTCTTTTAATAACCGTGAGATATTTGAACGGGATATTTTGAGCATCTCGCCGATTTGTTGTTGGCTGTAGTCATACTCATAATAAAGTGACGCGACCCGTGCCAACAAATCTTCCCGATTATCGGAATACATTCCGCCCCGATTCATTATTTCAAAGATTGTACAATTTGGACATTGTAGCCCGTTTCGATAGACGCCTCAATCAGCTATTTATCGGATTCAACATGCTGACGATACCGTTCGTCCACAGCATTCATTTTGGCGACCTTAGGAGCCGAGCGCCCACCCACAAACTCGGACGCCAACCATGCATCAATGATGCTTTTGGCAAGTTCCGAACCGATCACGCGTGCGCCCATCGTAATCACCTGTGCATCGTTACTTTTACGCGCACGTTCTGCCGAATAAGTGTCATGGCATAGTGCTGCTCTCACGCCCGGAATTTTATTGGCAGTTATACTCATTCCGATGCCCGTACCACAGACCAAAATCCCACGATCACACTCCCCCGATGCTACTGCTTCGGAAGCAGCGACCGCAATATCCGGGTAATCGACAGGATCAATCGAATGCACCCCAAAATCTCTAACCTCGATCCCTTTTTGTTTGAGATGTTCTCGTAAAACATCCATTAAAGGCAATCCTGCTTCGTCACAACCCAAAGATATACGCATCACTCACCTCATTCTACATTCTGGTCAAAGGTTAATTCGGTTAACCGGTCAGCATATTTTTGAAGCGCTGGAAATAATCCTACATAAACATCATTATATAGACGATCATAAATCTTACGTGTCTTTTCATGCGGCATAAAACTTTGTTCGGTACTGGTCATTTCGTTGGCTGCCGAACGCACATCTGGATACCATCCTACCGCAGCCGCAGCAAGAATCCCTGCACCGAGATTGGTGGCCTCAGTAGTACTAGCCCGGGTGACTTTTGCACCGGTTACGTCGGCAACGATTTGGCACCATAACGCGCTCCGGGAACCACCGCCCATCAGTATATATTCGTCCAATAGTTGGTTAGTAGCCTTAGCGACACCCTCCATCGCCAATCGATGTTCATAGGCAATGCCCTCCAAGATAGCACGATAGAAATGCTCGCGCCGATGCGCCCCTGTCCAACCAATAGTAATGCCGGTGGCAGCAGGGTCCCAATACGGTGGCATGACTGCGCTCCAATAAGGTACAAGCATTAACCCTAATGAACCGGGGGGTAACTTGCTGGCTGCGACTTCCAACAATTCCTCGGCAGATAACGGCAGTCTGAGATTGCCAACGTCCGGCCCAAACTGATCAACAAACCAGCTTACGGTAAACGTTCCACCACCTAACACTTCTTCTGGCACGAATGCGCCATCAATTGGTGAACACATCGTCCGAAAATACTTGCTGACCACATAGCTTTCAGAGAAAGCTCCAGATACGACCGCAGTACCTAGATTAAGATAAGCTTTTCCCGGCACAGTGATATTTGCACCCAGGCCTGCGCTTTGTCCATCACCAGCACCTGCAATGACGGGTGTTCCCGGCAACAATCCTGTTTGTTTGGCAGCTTTTTCGGTTACTTCCCCAATAATACTGCCTGAGGACTGGATAGAAACGAACTTTGCAGGATCAAGATTAAGTGCCTTCAATAAGTCGGTCGCCCAATCGCCACGTCGCATATCAACCACGCCCATTGGATCAGCACTAGCCGCGCTGGTCGCCCATTGTCCAGTTAAACGATGCACCAGAAAGGCATGTACATCTAGTATTTTGTGTGCGCGTTCCAGAACTTGCGGTTCGTATTGCTGCAACCATATGATTTTGGGCAGTGATTGTGTTGTTGATGGCCCTTTACCAGTGAGATCATGAATGGCATCATTTCCTATTTTTCGGTCAAGCTCGCCGACTTGTAAACGTGAACGATCATCCAGCCAAAGTATGGCATTGCGGATTGGCTGACAGTTTTCGTCCACGGGAACAAATGTCTCGCGTTGATGGGTAATGCAGACTGAGGCAACACGGTTAACGGCAATTTGAGCCGTTAGGTTACGCAATACCTGACAGAGTGATGACCACCAGTCATCGGCACGCTGCTCATACCAATTTGGCTGAGGAGAAATCATTTCAAAGGTGGCACGACTCTGAGCGACGATTTTTCCATGCCGATCCCACGCAATAGCCTTGACTGCGGTTGTACTACTATCCACGCCGATTACAAGATCACCATTCATGCGAAAATAACCCTCGTTTAGAATCTATTTTGACCACAAATCGTTAATGCACTGCATTATTACCATCTTCGGTTAAAAACAAAAGGGATTGAAGACACGCTATCGCGCCATTTAGTTTGCTTGACAGGATTCTACAGGTCACTTACAATTTGGCAAAATGTGAACTTAATTCACATTTGTGCAGAAATATACAACTTTATTTCATGGCAAAAACCAATCCTTAAGGCACCATCATGACCATAATTACCATCGTTGGAGCAGGCGTAATGGGTTCGGCGCTCACGTTCCCTGCTGCCGACAATCAGAACGAAGTTCGATTGGTTGGGACCCACCTCGACGATGCGATCATCGCTAGTGTTAAAAAAGACCATTTTCACCCACGTTTGAGACGTCCCTTACACGACTCCGTAAAAGCCTATTTTCACACCGAAATTGGTGAAGCCATCAAAGATGCCGATGTGGTCGGGCTGGGGGTTAATTCACAGGGTGTTCATTGGGCGGCGGAAGCAATTGGTCCTCACTTGCGCGAAGGCCAGATTGTGATCATGGTGACAAAGGGCATGGAAAGCGTCGATGGTGAACTAAAAATTCTCCCAGACGTCGTGCATGATCACCTGCCAACTGCAATTCGAGATAAAGTCCATTATGCAGCCATCGGCGGTCCGTCGATTGCTGGTGAGCTCGCCGCACGACGCGAAACGAGTGTCGTATTTGTTTCCCGACATGGTGAAATCCTACCTAAACTCCGCTCATACTTTTCAACACCCTATTATCACATTTGGACTTCTACAGATATTATCGGGGTAGAAGTTTGTGTGGCGATGAAGAATCCATATGCGCTGGCGGTTGGTCTAGCAGCAGGTGTACTTGAAAAACAAGGCGACGATATCGCGAGCGCCAAGATGCATAACTACGCCGCAGCTGTATTTGCACAGGGGTTAGCCGAAACAGCGATCATGGTGCAAAAACTGGGTGGCGGATTAGAAACTGTTTTCAGCTTGCCGGGAGCAGGTGACCTTTACGTCACGACACAAGGCGGACGCAACTCACGGATGGGACGCTTGCTAGGGATGGGGATGTCATTCAGCGCAGCAGTCGAAGAGATGCCGGGTGAAACTATTGAGGGTGTTGACGCGGTAGTAGCGATGATGCCAGCTATCGACGCTATGATCGCAGCAGGTAAACTTGAAGCAAATGCCCTTCCTTTGCTGCGTGAGTTACATCGAATTGTCACCCGTAATACCACTGTAGCTTTTGACTTCAACAGCTTTTTTAGCAAATTACCATTCAATCCGCCGGAAGATATTCACTCTACCTAAGCCCGCAAGAGGATGTGTTATGGTCAATAATGGACAGATTCTGCCGGAAGCTATCCAGCGGTATCATGAAGTAATCGAGTCGCTGGGGCCAGAATTTCTAAAAGAAATGCTCCAAGATATGCATACGATACGCGCATTCGAGGAGCGTGCCGAACAGCTTTACAGCCTCGGCAAAGTGCATGGCACCATGCATCTTTCAATCGGGCAAGAAGCGACTGCGGTCGGTGCTTCGAATGCGTTGAAAGATGGCGACTATTTGCTCAATCACCATCGTGGGCACGGACATTGTCTTGCATGGGGTTCTGACACGAACCGGATGATGGCCGAATTTATGGGTAAAGAAACAGGATTCTGCCGGGGGCGCGGTGGCAGTATGCACATCGCGGATGTGGACGCGAATAATCTTGGAGCGAACGGTATTGTGGCGGGCGGAGTACCGATTGCCGTAGGGGTTGGTTTAAGCATCAAAATGCGAAAGACTGACCAGGTGTGTATGGTGATTTTTGGCGACGGTGCAGCTAACGAAGGCGCGTTCCATGAATCCCTAAATATGGCTTCCATCTGGAAGCTGCCAGTCGTTTATCTATGCGAAAACAATCAATATGCAATGTCGATGCCGGTCGGTAAAGCCTTCAACATTGAAGACATCAGTCTTCGGGCGAAGTCTTACAACATTCCGGGCGTGACAGTTGATGGGAATGATCCACTGGCCGTTTATCTGGCAGTGCATGAGGCGGCGGAACGGGCACGACGAGGCGAGGGGCCAAGTTTGGTCGAGTCCAAAACCTACCGCTACAAAGGGCATTCTAAGAGTGACCGACAGGCGTACCGGACACGCGACGAGGTCAACGACTGGATGGATAACCGCGATGCGATTACGCGATTCTCGGCGCTGCTGGTAACGGCAGGTGTCATTTCGGAGCTTGAGGCCAGCGGGATGCGGGATGCAGCAGTAGGCATCATTGACGAGTCTGTAGAATTTAGTGAGGCCAGCCCTGCGCCGGATGTTAACACGATACTCGAAGGTGTCTATGCGTGAACTGACTTATGCGGAAGCACTTCGTGAAGGACTGCGCCAGATGATGGCCCAGGATGAGCGGGTATTCATGATTGGTGAAGACATCGGTGTATATGGTGGCGCGTTCGGCGTGAGCGCAGGCCTGCTAGCCGAATTTGGTGAGCAACGCGTGATTGATACGCCTATTTCAGAGGCGGGTATCGCGGGGGCATGTGTGGGTGCGGCTTTAACCGGAATGCGTCCGGTAGGTGAGATCCAGTTCATGGATTTTGTGACACTGACGATGGAGCAATTGGTTTTGCAGGCGGCGAAAGTTCGCTTCATGTTCGGGGGTAAAGCCAGTGTACCGATGGTACTGAGAACGCCTGGAGGCTCCGGTACAGGTGCGGCGGCACAACACAGCGAGAGCCTTGAAAACTGGTTTGTGCATGTCCCGGGTTTGAAAGTGGTCATGCCAAGCAATGCTTACGACGCTAAAGGGCTGCTGCTAGCGGCGATTGACGACAACAATCCGGTGATTTTCATTGAACACAAGCTGCTGTACAAAACTAAAGGTGATGTGCCCGAAGAAATGTACCGCGTACCGCTGAGCAAAACGGTGGTGGCGCGTGAAGGTAAACATGTGACGGTGGTGGCGACGTCGATCATGGTAAGCCGCGCGATTGAAGCCGCGAACGAGTTGGCTAAAGAAGGTATTGAACTCGAAGTGGTCGATCCGCGTACGCTCAAGCCGCTGGATGAAAAGCCGATCATCGACTCGGTTAAGAAGACTGGACGGGCAATGGTTGTGCATGAAGCGGTGGAAATGGGCGGGTTTGGCGGTGAAATCGTGGCAAGAATTGCCTCAAGCGAGGCTTTTGATTATCTGGAAGCGCCGATTCGCCGGTTGGCCGGTTTGGATATTCCGATCCCCTACAACCGTGAACTAGAACGGGCGACAGTACCGCAGGTCGAAAATATCATCACAGAAGCGCGAAAACTGGCACATGGCGAGTATTAGTCCCATTTTGTTTTAGTTAACCCCCTACCCTAACCCTCCCCCGCAAGCAAGGGAGGGCAACGAAGAAGACTGCAATATTTGATATTGCGGTCTTATAAATGGAATTACTGAATAATGCCTATTCCCATAATCCTCCCAAAATTTGGCTTCACACTCGAAACGGCTGATATTGTTCAGTGGCTAAAAAACGATGGCGATAGTGTGCGTGCTGGTGACCCGATTTGCGAAGTGACGACTGATAAGGTCAACATGGAAGTCGAAGCGCCAGAGTCGGGAACGTTGATTGGACTGCGATTTGAAGCGGGTACAACCGTACCTGTGACTGAGGTCATCGCATATCTGCTTCGTCCGGGGGAGGCTCGTCCGAGTGTACTATCAAGTGAAAGTAGGGTTGATAGCCCAGCGGTTGCCCCAATAATAGAAACGATAGTACAAAAAGCAGCTCCACAGGTATCCACTGTTAGTCCAGTAGCCCAGCGGATGGCCGACGCAGCCCATGTTGACCTGACGCAGGTTACAGGAACCGGCCCAAACAAACGGATTACGCGGCGAGATGTTGAAACGGCATTGGCGCAACCGACCGGTAAGGTGCGAGCCACCCCAGCAGCACGACATCTGGCCGAACAAAACAGGGTTGATCTGCATGGTGTGAGCGGAAGTGGGCCACGCGGACGGATACAAGCGGCAGATGTGCAGGCAGTAATAGAAACAGAAGCCCAATCAACCATTGAAGTTAATTTGCCTATTGCACACGTCCCTGCTCCAAGAATGGAGAGTGATATGCCGCGCATCGTCAAACTTGAAGGGATGCGGAAAACGATTGCGACACGGTTGCAAAAGAGCTTCCAAACCGCACCGCACATTTTCTTTGACGCACAAATTGACACGAGCGGGATTGATGAGCTGCGACAGAAGTTAAAGACACGAAAAGAAAAGCTTTCGGTGACAACGATCGTCTTGAAAGCCTGTGCAAGTGTGTTGATGCGGCATCCATGGCTCAACGCAACATTGGAAGGCGAAGCAATCGAGCTGTGGCCGACAGCCAATATCGGTGTGGCAGTAGCACTAGAGGCGGGATTGATTGTGCCGGTGGTGCATCATGCGGAACGCCTTTCGATGCAGAGTATTCAAACATCGGTGGATGATTTGGCGAAACGGGCGCGAGAAAACACCCTCAAAGTCAATGATATGGTGGATGGAACGTTCACGATCAGTAATTTGGGCATGTTCGGCGTGGATCGTTTTACAGCGATTATTAATCCGCCACAGGTTGCGATTCTGGCGGTGGGGCGTACTCAACAACAATTTGTGCCAGATCATAATAGACAACCGGTACTGCGCTCGTTTATGAATGTGACCCTTTCGGCTGACCACCGCGTGGTGGATGGGTCGCACGCCGCGAATTTCCTCCAAGATTTACGGAATGTATTGGAAGAACCAGCGCTGCTGGCATGGTGAGAAATAGTTACAAGTTTCAAGTAACACGCTGCAAGACTATCCCCATCATGTTGTATATGCAGCAAATGCGGCGAAAGCAGCAAATGCAGCACCGGTTTTACGCCAACTGTGCGCTGAAGCTGATGTTAAGGTGCGCGGAGTCCCCCTAACCCTCTAGCGCCTGCCGTGAGTACACCCAGTCAGCGCTTACCTTCCACCCTTAGTAACATCCACAGGAGGCTTCGCACGGGGAAGGGGGCAATACAAGTGACCCAATCCATATTTTATGCGAGATAAGACGGCAATGGGTTACATTTTGGAAGACCATTTTGTAACTCTTTCGAGATGTTGACGTTAACTTTAGAGGCGAGTAATTAACGCCGACGGTTGACAGACGGTTTGGAAATGGTTTGCCGACAAACCTAAAATAAACGTAAAAACTAATAAATACTTCATTAACCCAAGTTTATGTATACTCAAAACAAAAGTTCATGGAAAGCTTGAAAATAACCTTATTAACAGTTTGAAATAAGTTTTGTGCTTGTCCAGAAAATACATGAACTAGAGAATGTAAATCTATTGTGAGTCCTATATCCACTTTGTATCTCGAATGGATAACAAGTAGGTTTGATTAGCTCATTTGCGAAGGGTCAACAATCCAACCTTCAAGGGGGTCACAATTGCGGGGAATGCCGTAGTTGGGCACTGTGGAAGCCCATGCAGCCTGAACAGCACATAGAACTGCGTCTAATGTATCACCCGATTTGTCATCAATGGACATCGTGGTGAGGGCTGAATCAAGCTTCAGGGTGAAGCCATAAGTATCCAAAAAGAGGGGCGAGTGGAGGGCAGCGAGCAAGGCAGAACGGGCGGCAGTGTGCTGATCGGTGTGCAAACTGAGCGCATCTTGTTTATAGCTCCGTTTGTGGTTGAAGCGGCGATTGACGAGTGCGGGATAGACTTCGAGGGCGATACGATTATCCGTGGTCGGGTGACACGGTAAGATATTCAGACCGGCGTCGAGCAAACGCGGCGCACCTTGAAAAAACATTTTTCCGACAGGAATGAAATCCAGTTTCATGGGGCTGATGGCGTTGGCGTGAACATCTGTGAGGCGGCGATGCAGTTTATCGCCAGCCGGACGTGGAGCGGCGTAACGACGAATCCAGGACTCGAAGGTATCTTTTCCCATCGCAACAACTATATTGATCAGGTCTGCCCACCCGGTCGGCCAACCGAGAGCTTCAATGAGGCGGCGAGGTTGACTGAACGGAAAATCAAAACCCGCGACGTAAGGACCGGATTGGGCGATGATCTGTTCAAAGGCGGCAAGAGTCGAAAGACGGTGGACAATTTCGATGTGTAACAGGCCATCAGCACATTCGCCAACAGCACAGGTAATGGGTTTGTGGCGGTTGGGCGCACTGGTGAAATCAATGCCAAGGATTTTCATTTTCACAGCGAGTTGGAGAAAACAGGAGGGTCACAGACCCTCCACTACGAGAATAATTGGCTGCAATAGTATTGGCAGAACCTATTATTGTTTGTTGAAGCCGGGTTTCTTTTTCTTGGGATTGCCGACGGCTAGATTGCCTATGGCATCCTGCATACTGCCCATGTTGGGCTTAGTGGGCTGCTGAGTGTGTTGGGTTTGTTGAGGCTGCGGTGGGAAAGGAGCCGTAATGGGGGATTGAGATGAGGACGGTGATGCGCCACCACCAAGGAGGCTGCCCACCAAACTACTGATATCCATACCGCCCTGTCCGCCCTGTTGACCACCGAGCAAACTACCAGCGATACTTTCGAGACTACTGGCATGATTTTGCTGACCATTATTGCTGAGTAAATCGAGCACCACACCCAGTGTGTTGCCAGTAGAACCCAGGTTGTGATTGCCACCAAGCAGGCTGCCGACAAGGCTGCCCATGTTCACACCACCTTGCCCACTTTGCTGTCCGCTACCGCCAAGGAGGCCACCGACCAGACCCATGACGTCATCCGTAATACCGGGTTGATTGCCCTGCTGTTGATTACCACCACCGCCGAGCAGGTCACCAAGCAGACTGCCCATGCCACCACCCTGCCCGCCCTGCTGTTGATTGCCACCACCGCCAAGCAGGTCACCAAGCAGACTGCCCATGCCACCACCCTGCCCGCTTTGCTGTCCGCCACCCATCATGCCGCCCACGAGGCCCATGAGGTCGCCGGTGATGCCACCTTGATTGCTCTGCTGCCCGCCACCACTGCTCATCATGCCGCCGAGCAAGCCCATAATATCAGAGCCGACACCCCGACTCGCCCCCATCCCACGCATTCCGGAAGGAGCATCGCCAGCGCCAGACTCGGCCTGACGCTTTTGCTCTACTTGAACAAGGGTTTGAACTACTTTGGTCGCTTCATCACTTGAAATATTGTATTTATTCTGAATAGCCTGTACGAGCTGTTCCATCACTGCCTCCTTGAGGACATAGCCAAACAATCTATTTTCTTAAAAGCCGCAGACAGTATACGCCAAGCACATCTCAAAGAAAATTACGATTCGGTCATTGAGGGTACAACAGCGAGTTTGATCACTTCACTGCGCTGCATACGCAAAAGGCTATCTTCAACTTTAGACAACGGCACTTCGCCATCCAGCATGGGTTTAACATTGACTGCACCTTCACCAAGCATTTGAGCGGCTAATTCGATCATATGGGGCGTGGTGTGGAAGACGCCTTTCATAGTGATTTCGTCGTAGTGGAGATGGGTAGCATCAAAACTAACCTGTGTGCCACCCGCAAGCCCGCTGAACTGGATGACTGTACCGCCTTTGCGTGTCATCAACATGGCCTGCGTCCATGTTTCGGGCGTACCAGCCGCTTCGATGACGACATCAGCACCGCGCCCTTCGGTTTGCGATTTGACGTACTCCAACGGATCACCATCAAGACTGCTGAAGAGATCATCCGCGCCAACTTGTTTAGCCCGTTCGAGGCGACCTTTGGCACGTCCAATGGCGATGACACGTGAGGCTCCCATCGCTTTCATCAATTGGATTTGCATCAAACCCTGCGCACCGACACCGATAATGGCGACTGTATCGCCTAGCTGAACGCCCGTATAACTGGCACAGAGGACGGCACAAGACAGCGGTTCGATAAAGGAGGCTTCGGTAAAGGGCAAGTGAGCGGGCTTGCGATGCAAATTCTGAGCGGTGATATAGGACGGAATGCGAACATAGTCGGCGTAAGTACCGAAGTTGAAACGACCTTCCAGTTCGATGCACAACTGCTGGCGACCACGCTTGCAGTAGTAACATTCGTTGCAAGGGGCGGAGTTGGTACCCATGACTGCATCACCCACTTTGAATTTGGTCACACCCTGCCCGACTGCGCTGATGTAACCCGCGTATTCGTGGCCGAATGGCATGGGCGGCTTAAAGAGTTTATGCCCGCGCCGATAGGCCTTAAGATCGGTGCCGCAGGTGGTAGCTGATTCCACTTTGATAACGACCTCGCCAGCCGCCGGTTCAGGAATGGGGACTTCGCGCATTTCCAGCTTGCCGGGTTCGAGGAAGTAAACGCCGCGCATGGTTCCTGTCATGAGAATTCCACCATCACTTTTAGGGAGTCACCAGCGGCTTTGGTCAAATGCCACGCTTTGTCGGCTTCGGTAATCGGGAAGTGGTGGGTAATCAGCGATTGGGCATCAATGATGTTTTCCTTGAGGATCGCCATCGTACGGCGTGTGTCAAAGGGGCCAGCCGAGTAAGTCCCTTTGATATTAACCTCCTGAAATAAGATGCGATTGGTATTGAGAGGCCACCTGTAATCGGGCGTATTTGGCGCATATAACAACATTGTTCCGCCGGGGGCGACCATATCAAAGGCCATGTTGAGGGCTTTTTCATTGGAGGCGGTGACCATGACCGCATGTGGACCGGCACCATCCGCCCATGTTTTCACCTGAGAGACAATATCTGTGTCATCGACATTGAAGATGGTCATGCCGAGGGATCGAGCGCGGGCAATGCGTACTGGAAGGCGATCCAGAATGGCGACCTTATTTGCTCCCCAATGTGGCGCGAGCATCGACATGACAATGCCATTGAAACCAGCACCAACAATCAAAACGGTATCGCCCTGACAAATATCTGCACGATCCAAGGCGCGGACGCAGCAGGCAATTGGTTCGACAAGCGCGGCGATTTCATAGGGCATTCCGTCGGGGATTTTGAGGATGTCACGCTCGACAATTTCAGCGGGAATGCGGACGTATTCGGCCATACCAGCAGGAAAGAGACGGGTCTTTTTAAAGGTGGGGCATTGTGTAAAGTGCCCGTGCATACAGAAGTCACAGACCATGCAAGGGACATGGTGATGAATGGCGACACGGTCGCCCACCGCGAAGGTCGTGACTCCTTGACCGATGGCGATCACGTCACCGGCGGGTTCGTGTCCCCAGACCAAGGGCGCACGGGGTGTCATATACCAGTCGGTGACATCACTGCCGCAGACGCCACAGGCCCGAATACGGACGAGCAATTCACCGGCAGCGGGTGGATCAGGCATGGGGTAATCTTCGATGCGGATGTCACCGGGGCCAGCGTAGATGGCGGCTTTCATTGTGGAGGGCATAAAAGTTCCTTTTGTCGGTAGTCGATCGCTATTAGACTTTAGTTTTTGATCAATCAATCGTTATATTCAATAATCATTTGATGGCAGAAAAACGCCTCAATAATCGACGTCATGATTATAAACAGCATTGGGCAGATGTGCATCTGCATCACGTTTGTGAGGTCTGGCGCGCTTGGTTATACTGGTGAGGTCAATATACTGGCAGGAGGTCATCATGGGTGTTGTACATCATCGGGTAAAAGATGGCATGGATTGGCGATGGGAAGATGTGCAAGTTGAGGGGTATCAGACTAATAATGCAACCAAGCAGGTGTTAATCGGTGAGAAAGATGGCGCACCTAACTTCGCCATGCGGTACTTCACGATTCCGCCACACGAATTTTCGAGTTTAGATAAGCATGAACGCGAACATGGCGTCATGATTATGCAGGGGCGGGCACGCGTAAGGCTGGGCGAACGGTTTGAGGAAGTCGGACCGGGAGATGTGGTCTTTATTCCGGGATGGGAACAACATCAATTTGAGAACCTGACGGATGAGCCATTCACATTTTTGTGCATTGTGCCGCCTATGCCGAAGAAGTGATGTGAATGGGAACCCCCACCCTAGCCCTCCCCCGTAACTGAGGAGAGGACATGTTTGAAAATGAGGGAGACCGTAATCAAGAAAATTCAATTCGGGAGCACACATAGGTGCTCCCCTACGGGAAGACTTGTTCTTTAAAAATAACATTCCCGCAAAAGGTGTCCTCTCCTCAGCCGTAAACGAGGGAGGGAATTTATGCAATATCAGAACATTTATGCAGCACCTTGTTTGAAATACTGAGAAATATAAAGAGCAGATTGAAAGAATAAGCAGATGACTGAACAGAAACATAAATTTGGGTTTGAGACACGGATGCTACACGCGGGGCATATTCCTGATCCAGTGACAGGAGCGCGAGCCGTTCCGATTTTCCAGACGACCTCATACGTGTTTGAGGATGTGGATAAAGCGGCACAACTGTTTGAACTGAAACAGTATGGAAATATTTATACACGGATCAATAATCCTACCACAGCCGTGTTTGAAGAACGGATCGCGTCGCTGGAAAACGGGACGGGTGGTGTGGCGACGGCCAGTGGCATGGCAGCGCAATTCACTACGATGATGACGCTACTTGAGCCGGGTGATGAGATTGTTTCGTCGTCGCATCTGTACGGCGGGACAATGACACAATTCACCCATACGTTTAAGAAGTTGGGTATTAAAACCCATTTTGTTAATCCGATGACCATTGAAAACTGGGCAGCAGCCATTACTCCCAAGACAAAAGTGCTATATGGCGAAACGATCGGTAATCCTCGTGGGAGTATTTTGGATATTGAGGCACTGGCTGATCTGGCACATTCGCACAAGATTCCATTGATCGTAGATAGCACATTTGCGACACCCTATTTATGCCGACCTTTGGATTGGGGCGCGGATATTGTGATCCATTCAGCGACAAAATTTCTGGGTGGACATGGGAATTCGATCGCAGGAGTCATTGTAGACTCGGGGAAATTTGATTTCAGCACTTTCAAGACGATTGCTGATCCTGATCCGGCATATCATGACCTGCGATTTTATGAAACATTTGGACACTACGGATTTTTGATGAAGGCGCGGGCGGTGACGGTGCGAGATACAGGGGCGGCGATTTCACCATTTAACTCGTTTATGCTCATCCAAGGATTAGAGACGCTGTCCGTACGGATGGAGCGGCATATCAAAAATGCTCAAGCGGTGGCGGAGTTTTTGAGTAATCATCCAAAAGTGGATTGGGTAGCTTACGCGGGATTAGCTGATAACCCTTATTATGCGCTGTCTCAGAAATACACGCCAAAGGGGCCAGGGGCAGTATTCACATTCAGTATCAAAGCGGAGAATGCACGCGCGGCAGGCAAAACGTTCATCGAAGCACTCCATGTGTTTTCGCATCTGGCGAATGTGGGTGATGTGCGGAGTCTGGTCATACATCCGGCTTCGACTACACACCAGCAACTTTCAGATGCTGAATTAGAAGCAGGCGGCGTGACTGCCGGAATGATCCGCTTATCGATTGGATTAGAGACTACAGAGGATTTATTATGGGATCTGGATCAAGCCTTGCAGTTGACGTAAGCATGAATACCGTTCTGACCGAAGAAGAACGGCTAAAATATCAGGATTCGGGTGTTATCCGCAAAGTGTTGAGTACAAACAAAACTATCGCGATTGTGGGATTGTCGCCCAAGAGTGAGCGCCCGAGCTATTTCGTTGGATCGTATTTGAAGTCGGAAGGTTACCGGATTATTCCGGTTAACCCGACTGTAACGGAGATTTTGGGCGAAAAATCCTATCCTGACTTAATGAGCATCCCCGAGCCAGTGGACATGGTGGACGTGTTCCGCAAGCCAGCGGATTGTGTCGAGGTGGCTAAACAAGCGATCCAAATTGGCGCAAAAACGTTGTGGCTTCAACTGCGGGTAGTGAATATTGAGGCAGCAGAACTGGCTGCGGCAGCGGGACTGAATGTGATTATGGATAAGTGCGTAAAGATCGAACATGGGCGTTACAGCGGTTCGCTGCATTGGGTAGGCATGAACACCGAGATTATCAGCGCGCGGCGGGGACAGCGGTATTTTTAGACATCCACAGAAAATAGGAAATTATATGGGATGGTCTGAGAACGTCCTCTACGGGAAGAAGTTCTGACAACTTTTAAAAGTGTCATCTCCTGAACCCACAAGCGAGGGGAAAAGTAAATTCTAGAACGGTGGGGGTTATCACCACTCTCGAAGATCAAGTTCCTCAATAAGCAAGGATTTGAATTGGATACATTGAAAGATAAAGTGGCGATTGTGACGGGCGCGGGGCAAGGGATTGGATTCGCAATCGGGGAACGATTCGCCCGTGAAGGCGCACATGTGGTCGTGGCCGAAATTCAAGGCGACAAGGCACAAGCCGCAGCGGAGCATTTTAGCAGTTTTGGCGTGGAAGCACTCGCAATCCCGATGGATGTGGGCGATACCGCACAAATCGATATGATGGTGCGGATGGTCGTCCAGAAATTCGGACGGATCGACATTCTCGTCAACAATGCGGGTTTATCTGAAAAGGCAGCATTTTTCGAGATGACACCGGAATGTTGGGATCGCTTACAGCGGGTCAACCAACGCGGGTTATTTTTCTGCTTACAAGCGGTAACACGACAGATGGTGGCGCAAATACCGGAAGCGGTTAAAGCAGCAGGAAAAGCTGATCACAGCTACGGGAAAGTGGTCAATCTATCATCAATTGCGGGCCGACGTGGGCGCGCTGATGCGATCCATTATTCCGTGTCTAAGGCAGCGGTGATTACGATCACGCAAGGGGCGGCGATGGCATTGGCCCCGTATAACATCAACGTAAATGCAATTTGTCCGAGCGTCGTGCCAACAGCGATGTGGGACGAACTCGACAGGAGTCAGTCTGAGGCGTTTGGTTTGCCACGTTGGGAATGGTACAAAAAGCGGGTGGAAAGGGTTCCGCTTAAACGGGCGGGAACTGCAGACGACATCGCGGCAATGAGCCTGTTTTTGTGTGCAGATACGGGAGACTATATCACCGGGCAAACATACAATGTTGATGGTGGCTCAGAATTGAACTAACTAAGCAGCATCAAACGCAGAGCGAGAAGAAGGAGAAATAGCAAGGGTTCACCAGCGGCAAACCCTTAAGATGTTCAGAATACAAATTGATCGTTATTCAATCGGCTCTTTGTAAATAATGTAACGTCCGATGTCGTCACCCTTACCGATGCAGGTGGAAAGATCCACTTTGAACTCGCGTCCACCGGATACCCAGCGTAAACCTTCTTGCAATAACCCCTGCCCTACATAGCAAACCGCTTTATCGGACTTGCGTCCCCAGCACATCGGGCAGCGTTCCAGTGTGTAGATGATACGATCATCGCCTTCTTCGCGGACGTTACTAATCTGGTCGCTGAACTGGCTGAAAATATTTGCCATCGCTGGCACACCAACCTTCAGCTTGGCACTGAGAGGCAGCACCTTAAAAGCCAAGTCACCGACGCCTGCCAGCGCACCGAAGCCGCGCAAAGCATCCGCAAACAATGTACGCCCGACGCGCAGCGCCAGACCACGTCCACCGCGCGGGCCGTACATTTCTTCAAGCGCTACGCACAGTGCGGTGAAATCTGCGAAGTCAAATACTTTATCCAGATTATCGGGCGGATAGTTGCCGATCAAGTTGTCCAAGTCGGCCAAATGGAGGACGGCATTGAGACCGTTCTTCCCCATAACCTCTTCCATTGCGTCGAGGAAGATACGGGCGAATTTGTTGGGATAGTAATAACCACTTTTTACAGGTGGCATTCGACGTGCTCCTTCGGTCGGATTGAAAGGTCGCGCATAATTATCGCGCAAATATGTCTGCTGGCAAATTCACAAACAGAACTACTGGTAACCGGAATGTAACACACTCCAGTTAAGATTTTAACGCAATCTGCTGGTTCTGTGCATTGTCGTTTGCGAAAATGGGAATCGGGAAGGCATCAACCGTAGGCGAGTGGGCAGCCAATAAGCGTCCCTGCATACTCCAAGGCCCCGTCCATGTGATCTCAACTTCGGCAATTTTGCCCTTCCAGTCAGCGGTATCCTCAAAGAATACCAGCTTATTCTGGGGTGTGCGACCACGCCAACGGCCTTTCAGATATTCCTCAACCAGCACCGGAACCGTTTGCCCTAATGTACGTCCATTGATTTCGGCTAAAACGCCGGCTTGCATCTCGTCGGTAATTTCGTGGCGACGTTTCTTCTCTTCATCCGACACATCATCAGGCATAGAACGGGCACTTAGGGTATGCGGACGTGGTGAATAACGCGCAAGATGGACTTTATCGAGCTTGAGTTCAGCAAGCAAGTCGTAAGTGTTCTGAAACTGTGCTTCGGTTTCGCCGGGGAAACCCACGATGACATCGGTATGGATGGCAACGTTGGGAATACATGAACGAATATTGGCGATGAGTTTGCGATACTGGTCAACGGTGTAGCCGCGCTTCATGTTTTGCAGCACAACATCATCACCAGCTTGAACCGGCACTTCGATAACCGGCATAAGGTGTGGAAGTTCAGCAACCGTATCCAGAATTTTGTTGGTCATCCAGTTGGGATGACTGGTCAGGAAGCGGATACGTTCAAGGCCTGTATCTTCGGTCACACGATGCACCATACGCAGTAAATCGGCAAGATCAGGACCATCAGGCACATCTTTGCCATAGCGATCTACAATTTGTCCAAGTAAGGTAATTTCACGGACACCTTGAACGGCGAGACTGCGAACATGGGCAACGATTTCACCGACGCTGCGACTGCGTTCGACACCACGACGACGCGGGATGATGCAGAAAGAACACGCGTGTGAACATCCGAAGACGATGGGAACATGGGCGCTGATCAGGCTGTCCTGCTCGTGAGCTGGTAATAAAATATCACCATCCTGAAGGGCATCACGCTGGTCGCGTTCGCTACGTTCCAAGTGCAGCACTTCGGCTTCGGTCAACCGGCTGTGCAGAAATTCGACCATCGGCCCGGGGTCGCTCGGTGACATGAACACATCCACATAGGGAAGGCGTTTACGAAGGCGAGGCGCATCTTGCACACCAACAAGACAACCCATGACGGCGATGATGCGACCGGGGTTTTCCTGCTTGAGCACGTTGAATTCACCAAGACGACTAAAGGCTTTATCTTCAGCGGCCTGGCGCACGACACAGGTATTGACGACTAATATGTCGGCTTCCTGGGAGGTTGAGGTGGCGCGGTGGCCTAGTTTTTCGAGTTCAGAGGCCAGATGTTGGCTATCCGCCGTATTCATCTGACACCCCATACTTTCGAGGTAATACTTCATTGGGCTGTACCGAGTAATATGATTTTGAACAATGGTATTGTAACGGAAGGGTTAAGGTGCGTCAATTACGGTGACCTGTTTCAAAAGGTAAATCTCAAGGTTATGAGAAGAGAATAAATTCAAAGCCAGAAAGTTGGGCAATTCCAGCTTTCGATTGTCGGCGCTATTTTACTTCATTGACGCGAGGATTTGCGTAATATGGTTGATATGGTCGCGCTCGTGCCACAGCGCACGTCGAATCACTTTGCGTGGTGACCAACGCTCACTCATTAATTCCGTAATGCGGGTGCTACCGACCAGTTCTGGCAGACGAGCAATGGTATTGGCACGAGAAACTTCAAGAGCAGCAAAAGGATCGTCAGGAAGTGCATATTCATCCTCAGTCAAAGCTAGGTGACTACAGAACCACTGTTCAGCTAATGCAATATGTTTCAAAATTCCGGCAATCGTGCCAAAGCGAGGATCAGCGGACCGATGCAAAATCTCAACCGATAAAGGTTTCACCAAGTTGAATAAATCGTGACGGTTCCAGTCTAGTACTCGCACCGTGCCTGGAATATCTATCGGCAGTAAATCATCTTCGAAAAAAGCGTTGACAAAATATTTAGGATCTTCTTTAGCAGGATACGCGATTAGGACTTCATCGACTTTTATTTCGCACGCTTGATCATCAAACAGAGTCATTGCGGAGTGATCGTATACACGCCGACTATCCAGATGATTCCTAATTGCAATTGTTATACCTTGAACCGCTTCGGATTGTGTGTGAGCCGAACTAAAACAGCCTAATAGATCAAAGACATAGGCTATCCAGTGATTCGGTTCTATATCTTCAACACCAACATGATATTCCATTCTTCAAGACTCCTTTACGTATTACAGGGAATACGTTGAATCGAAAGCCCGTTTAGATCACCAGAATGGGTGAGTTTGAGTAACAGTAAGTTATCTTCCAAGGAAACATAATCCGTCACATCTGTGTGGAGTGTGCCAGCCGTTTGAACTGTGCCGACGTGCCAGCCATTGACGTAGACCTGTGTGCCAGTCGGCGCGTGTTTGAGATCGAGATACATACGCAGACAGACATCATGAATGGGTTCAAGGTCGAAGGTGCGGCGTAGATTGAGAGTGCCCGAAACGGCGATTAAATCATGTGGATAATCGGCAAGTCGAGGCAGCACACCCCACGAGGATTCATCGAGTTCGGACGCTCCAAAGATGGCATCCATTAATTCGGTGGGAAAATAGCGCCAATCGGTTTCGAGTGAGATGGATTTCAGCGTCAAATTGACTCATTTGGCTAATCGTTTGACGACTATAACATGGGTTCCTATATGTAAGCGAGGTTAGGCTGGAATCAGGCTAACCTGATTCCAGCCTAAGCAGAAGGTTAGTTCTCGGTGTGGAGGCCGACTCTATTGCCTTCGGTATCAAGGAAGTAGGCGATAAAACCAAAGCCAATGTCAGTGGCTGGCAGCAAGATTTTACCACCAGCGGCTTCAATACGGCTGAGGATGGCATCCAGTTGGTGATCGGCGTTGAGATAAACAACCGAACCAGTGCTTGAAGGCGCGTAATGTTCGCCATAAACGATGGCTCCATTGACCGACTCCTCACCGCCGCCGGGGAAAATGGCACTCTGAACGTCCATAACGAGTTCGTTATGGAGTTGAACATTAAAAATGGTGCTGTAAAACTGCACGGCACGGTCAAAGTTGGTGGCGGGAATTTCGAACCAGTTGATGGTGTTCTTCACGATATGCTCCTGTTTATGCTTCACAATTTATTGTTTCTGACTACATACCTAAGCATAAATGGGGCATGTGACACCATTATGGCAACAGCAAAAAGGAGCACAATTCAAGAATTGCGTTTAATACCAAAACAACGCACACAATTATTTACAGTGAACGAGACGAGATAACACAGTTGGATAATTAAGCCCTCACCCGATGATGAACACACTCGCTCTTAAAACGTCACAGGCAGAGTTTCCAGACGACGAAAGGTTAAGCCAGAACGCCATTGCAGGGATTCAACCGGCACGTCCAAACGAAGATTGGGCATTCGGGCAAGCAGGGTGTTAAACGCGATATGACCCTCAAGCCGAGCCAGCGGCGCACCTATACAATAATGAATCCCCTGCCCGAATGAGAGGTGTTTATTATTGTCACGCGTCAGATCGAGTATGTCGGGATTGTCAAAGTGGGATGGATCACGGTTGGCCGAGGCAATCACCGCCCTGACGTGCCCGCCTCTGGGAATAGTGACCCCCTCAATCGTGACATCTTCTCGCGCATATCGATCAGTGGCGGTTTCAATAGGCGGATAATAACGCAAAAGCTCTTCGGTAGCGGATTTAATCAGCGCCGGATTATGGCGCAGCAGATCAAACTGGTCAGGATGTTCAAGTAAAGCCAGCGTACCGCTGCTGATGAGGCTGACAGCCGTCTCGTGGCCTGCAACCAACAGCAGGATGACCATACCTTGCAGTTCTTCATCCGTCAGCATTTCGCCATTCTCATCGGCCTTTGCCAGCGCACTGATGAGATCATCTTGCGGATTGACGCGCCGCCTGTGGCACAGATGGCGAATATAGTTGAGAAATGCGATAAATGACGAAAATTTACGCAACCGCTGAAGAGGCTGGGACACAGACGCCATAAGGCTCTTCTTCCAATGCTGAATTTTATCAATATCGACTGCCGGTATACCCAGCACTTCGCAAATGGTAATCAGGGGGATGGGCAGTGCGTAATGCTCAATCAGGTCAAAGTGTTTATTTTTGGCTGCTTTATCCAGCAGTTCATCGGCGAGCTGCTGAAGGCGCAGGCGCATCTGCTCGATCCGAGCTGGTGTAAAGACCTTATGCACAAGTGCTCGCAGACGAGTGTGGTCGGGCGCATCCATTGCCAGCATATTATTATCCATGATGTAAAAGAAATTGGGTCGCCAATTTGTTTTAGGCTTTTGGTCAGGCGGCAAAGCGTTTCTGAGATCTTTGACGAAGCGCTCATCTTTTAGCACGGATGCCACATCTTGATAGCGAGTAATAATCCACAGCGGGTCGTTAGCGGGTCTGTTCAGGGTCATGCGATACACAGGGGTTTCAGCGCGGAGTTGGGCATAAAAAGGGAACGGATTGGCTTTAACCTGTGGACTAGCCAGATTAACGGATTCGATAAGGCTGTTCGCTGCCATGAGGAGTCCCTTCTAAGGAGGCTAAAATGACGCTGCTAGACGATGGCTATTTTTCACATTATCAAGCAGCGTATGCAGGTCATCACGCCTGTGATTTTATCCCAGTTTCCTAATTCGAAATATTCTCTACAGTGATGGAGAAAATAAAGATTCGGGCATACCCTAGTATTGATTAAGGGCGGTGGCAAGTTCGGCGGCGATGCGTTTTTGGAGCGAGACGGGTTCGAGGATGTGGACATTCGATCCCCAACCGAGCAGCCATTGAACCAGATCCGTTTCTTGCCGCACGTGTAAAGTCACGAGTAATCCGTCAGGGTGATTTTCAAAATTGGTGATATAGAAGTAAGAGTCTTCTTGTACCCAACGTGCCACCGCTGGTTTAAACAACACCCGCGCAACGACTTCGCGCTCGTCCATAGGTCGCGGGCCAACATGAAAGTTCTCCGGACGATCGAAAACACCTGACAAAATCTGCAACCGGTCTATACGATCCAGCCTAAAGTTCCGTGTGTCATGCCGCAAATGACAATACCCTGTCAGGTACCATGCGTTTTCCAGATGAACCAACGCATAAGGATCGACATCACGCGTCGTTTTGCTACCTGCAACTTCCTGATTGGTGGTGTATCGGGTGTGATAGTCAAGACGGACGGTGTGATGCTGAATAATAGCACGGCGCAACTGCTGAAGTGTTTCAGGCTGTGCGGATGTGTCCATTGGACTAACTGCGATGAAACGCATACTGGTTTGTAGATCATCGACTGCATCCCTCAACCGCTGGCTAAGAACGGCACGAATTTTGCTTGTGGCGGAACGGGCAGCCGATTGATATTGAGCATCAAAGATTTGCTGCATGAAGTCTGTGCCAAGAAGCAAGATAATCGACTCGTCAGCGGTGAAACTCAAGGGAGGCAAGAAGTAGCCCTCATCGAGTGCATAACCCTGCCCAGGCGATGATATGACCGGCACACCTGATTCCATCAAAGCCATCATATCGCGGTAGATGGTACGTTTGCTGACTTCAAAGGTTTCGGCTAAGTCTTCGGCACGCTGCCAGTGTTTGGCCTGGAGTTCAACAATGAGGGAGAGAAGACGGTCGGTACGATTCATTTTAATCTTCGGTTAACCATTATGAAGCTCAATAGGGACAATCTGACCGGTGTGTAATTTGCGTAGTAAGTATACATCGGTCACAATAGCTTACGGATTAAGTACAGATAGAGATGAGGTTTAATGATGCGGCATACCGTCTTATTCTATAACCCGATTAGCACATCAAAAGGTAAACAACGACTACCGCTATCATTATTGGCTGTTTCGGCCGTGATCGCAAATGATTACGACGTAGAATTTATTGACGGTAATTTAATCGACGATCCGGCAACCCAGATCATCGAGCAGGCGAGAGCCACCAAGGCCAAACTGCTCGCTGTCACCTGTATGCCAGGCCCGCAACTGCGACAAGCTGTGCCGGTTTGTAAGCAAGTAAAGGCGGCACTTCCCGACCTCAAAATTTTGTGGGGCGGATACTTCCCTACGCAACATTATGAAGTGGTGCTAAAAAGTGAATACGTGGACTACGCAATTGGGGGGCAAGGGGAAGCGCCATTCCGCCAACTGGTCGACCGGCTGCATTCGGGTGGAGCCATCGAGGATATTCCGTCGCTCAGTTATCTGAAAAACGGAGAAGTCATTACTAACGAACGCGCGCCAAACGTGCCGATGGATAACCTACCGTGGTTCCCATATGACAGTATTGATGTGGATCGTTATGTAGGAAAAAGCTACCTTGGTACACGGGTGCTGAACCACAATACCAGTTTTGGCTGTCCATTCGCCTGTAATTTCTGCGCGGTGGTCGCATTGGCGAACCGTCGCTGGCTACCCGAAAGTGCAGAACGGGTCGCAAATATCGTGACCCATTTGCACGACAAATGGAAGATCAACGGGCTGGAATTCCATGATATGGATTTCTTTGTGCGCGAAGACCGAACGGCAGAGTTTTCGGAACGAATCACGGGATTGGATATTAACTGGTGGGGATTGGGACGCGTCGATACGCTCATGAGTTACAGCGATGATACATGGGAGAAGATGAAACGCAGCGGCGCAAAGATGATCTTCATGGGCGCAGAAAGCGGCGATGACGAAACGCTGAAGCGCATGAACAAGGGTGGTAAATCTGGTACAGCGATGACGCTTGCGCTAGTTGAGCGCATGAAACATTATGGGATTGTGCCTGAGCTTTCCTTCGTGATGGGCAATCCACCGGAACCACGCGCTGATATTGAATCAACCATCAAATTCATCCGCAAGATTAAACAGATCAATCCAGCTACAGAGTTGGTGTTATACATCTATACACCGGTACCGCAAGAAGGCAGCATTTTGCTGGATGAAGCGACCAAACTGGGCTTCCGCTTCCCCAAGACTTTGGACGAATGGGCTAGCCCTGAATGGGCGAAATTCTCGATGCGGCGTGACCCCAGCACACCCTGGTTTAAAGACAGTACGCGGCGGCGCGTGCGTAACTTCGAGTCGGTCATTAATGCCTATTACCCAACCGTGACCGATATGCGCCTTCAAGGTCAATGGAAGCAAGCGTTAAGAGCGCTCAGCGGATGGCGCTATAAAATGGAATACTATCAATGGCCGTATGAGTTGAAAGCACTGCAACGGGTGATCCACTACCGCAGACCTGAGACAACCGGATTTTAGCTTGTAGGGTAAAAACCGGCGATTCGCAAACATAAAGGTCGCACAGAAATTGTGCGCCTTTTTTGTTCATTCCGGAGATAAAGCAATCCAATTAAGCCAATTGCAGGCCGTTTTGGGCTGTGCTATACTTCGATGATTAACTTGTTCAATTCCTCACAATGAATCATCCGCAGGGGTTTTGGTAATGAAATCTGTATACCGTCTTGCCCTCCCGTTATTTGGATTACTCCTTGGTGCCTGTGGCACTGTTGCAACGCCTGTTTGGTCGGATCAGGCACAGGGAACACAAGCAGCGATGGTAGCGACCGCTGACCATTTAACTGCGATTGCTCCAACCGCAACTGCAACGCTTGTCCCCACTGATTTACCCACAAATGTGCCGACAGCGAGCCTCGTACCCGCTACTGCGACAGAAGCACCCACTGATGTGCCTGCCGCAACAGCAGTGCCAGTAACCGCAACTCCTGCACAGGCTGTGGCTGCCGGAGGAGAACCTAACGGTGACCCCGCAAAAGGAAAAGAATACTTTAATACCGTTCGGACAGAAGTCAATTTTGCCTGTGCGACTTGTCATCATTTTGATACGGAAGCCCAGTTGATTGGCCCGGGGTTGCTCAACGTCAGTGTACGGGCTGCAAGCCGTGTACCGGGAATGTCCACATACGATTACATTCACACCTCAATTGTAAATCCCGGAGCATTTGTTGTTCCCGGTTTTCCCGATGGCTTGATGCCTAAAGTCTATAAGGACATCTGGACAGAAGAACAGATCAACGACATCATTGCGTATCTCTATACCCTGAAGGGCTAATAGTAGCAGTAATCCAGTGGATTTTTCTGATAGCACAGGTCGTTTGTACCTGTGCTATTTTATTTGTAATGCCCGTGTCATATCAAACAACACCCATTTCACGCGAGTGCGATCCACCTGAAAGCGGCTGATTTCAGTCGCGGACGCAAACAGCGAACAGTTTGCAACCCCATCTTGCCGAACCACCCATAACGTTGCATCCGAAGGTGGTGCATCGCAATAATCCGGCGGCAAAATATGCGCGCTATTCGGGGAAATATAAGGGAAGATACGGGCTTGATTGGGTTCTTGAAAAGCTACTAGCGTTTTAGCATCGTTGAGGTGGGCAGCTACCTCAAAAACCCCGCCGGACGTTTCATAAGGGAGCGTCAAGGTCGCATGGAAACCCAGCAGAAAAAGTAGCACAATAAGTGGCAAGATCAATTTCCGGTTACGCGAAAAAGAGCCAAAATTGAGACGTTCTGAAACGTACATCCCAATCAGGTAAATAATATTGATCTGCATGAACAAATAGAATTTGATGTTGCCTGTTTGCCACCACCACCCGCTAATGCCGTTGGCAATGAGAGTCAACACACAAATCCATAGAATATAACGTTCGACAGGCTTGGCAGAGCGTAAGGTGAATAAAGCACGTATGAGGAGTATGACGACAAAAACTGCGAAAACCCCAATGGGAATCAACTGCCAAAGAGGCGTTGCACCCAAGAGGGGAACTAATATCCAACTTGAGAGTAGGGTGTAGCTAGCAGTTGGTAAGGTGCTTAAGCCAAATGAGATGCCCCATGTGGCCTGACCTGAATCGGCACTATGGAAATAGCGGAGCAGCCATTCAAAGAACGCTGGCGATGGTAAGCCTTGCTGCGTGAAAGCGGCGCTAACCGTGAGCCAACTTAAAACATATAGCAAGACAGTGGGCAACAGACTGAAGGCAGCATAAATAATCACATGTCGCCAAATAATGGGCAGGCTATTTTGTTTCCACACTGCGCCGACGATAAGCGATAGGCCGATCAAGCCAGCTAGTTCAATGTTGATCTGATGTGATAAGAGTGCAAAAGCAGCACTTAGGCCAAGTAGAAGCACATGATTGTTCGAAGGATGGCGCAGAAAACGTATGTAGCACCACATTAAGAGAGCGACCGCAACATAACCCATGCTGTAGATATCAGGGTCGCTGCTGTAATGCCAAAAGCCATAACTCAAGCAGATGGATAGACCACAAATGACTGCGAGCCAACGGTGACGAGTCAATTCTTCTAAGCCAAGATAGAGCAGGCCCACGGTTAACCCGCCCATTAGCGCCTGAGCAATGCGCATGGCCTGCCAAGCACGCATTGAAGTTAAGCCATAGATCCATTCGCCAGGTTTTAGTCCTAAGAGGTGCTGGCTGTGCCAACTTTCAAAAACATTTCGGGCTTCAAGATAGGTAAGATTATTGACAGCATCCTGTGTGTAATGACGCGTCGGCAAAATGGCGATATAAAGGGCTGTCAGCAGCCATAGCAAAAGGAAGATCCGATACTTTGACCACAATCCCATTCAAGCAGACTCCATGTTTAGGACAGTTACAGGTTGTCGCGCTTTAACCGTACCGTTTCGCCTTCGAGATCAAACTCACGCGGCAATACAGGTAATTCATAACTGACAGAGGACGTAACAGGTAAGGCAAAGTAAACAGCGGTACCAATACCGGGCTTACTCTTAATCTGAAGCAGTCCACCATGTGCCTGGATGACCTGCTTGGCTACGTAAAGCCCCTGCCCTGTTCCGGGAACATGGAGTATATCACCTTCGACGGTATGCGGCGTCCCCCGATAGAAGCGGGTGGTGACGTGCGGCAATTCTTCGCGGGTAATGCCTATCCCGTTATCACGCACACGCATAAGCGCGCGACCATCCGACTCACCGTTGACTTCGAGCGTGAGTTTACCACCGGGTAGTGTGTACTTGATGGCGTTATCGACAAGGTTGCCGATGGCCCAACGCAGGCGGCGTTCATCACCGAGGATAAATAGACCTCGCTTTTCGATAAGGACTTCAAGACTAAGGTTGGCTGCCGCCGCGATTTGTCGCCATTCATTCGCAATGACCCAAATGAGGGTATCCACATAGATCGGGTGCTGCGCCTCATGCAGATTAGGGGAATCCGGCATGGTGATTTCGCGCATCTCGAAAATCAATTTTTGGATAGCACCGGTATGTCTGGCGAGATCAAGCACCACATTATTGATAAGCGAGGGCGAAGACTCGGCATGAGGTACGAAGCGGGTAGACAATTGCACCTCATCCGATAGGCGTTTGAGCATCGTTTCTTGCAATTGCTCACGTCGGACTTCCCGTGTAATGTCACGCAACACTACGAGAGTCCCAACACGCTCATCCGATAGATTGACCAGGGCCGCGGCCTGGGCACTTATCATATGACCGTCGAACTCAAGGCGGCGCGGATCTCCAAGGGTATATATGCCAGGGGCAAGTGGTTGAGACGATTTATTTTTGGCGGATGTTATATCGCGCAGACCTAATTTGTCTTCGGGCTGTGTGCCAAGCAATATACGCGCATGTTCGTTCATAACGACGATTTGTCCCTGCTGGTCATGTACGACGATCCCATCGGGCATGGATTCTAATACAGACAACAGATATTCGGCCTCACGGCGCTGGCGGCGAAGGGATGCGCGCAAAGTATCCTGACGTTCCTGGACATAATCGGCGTATTGGTCGAGAGCGTGACCAACCGCAGCAATTTCGTTGGTGGGCTGCATCCCGGTACGAACAAAAGAATTCCCTTGCTGGAGTGCTTGAGCAACAGTGGTCACGTGCCCCGCGGGACGAATAATATACAGATAAGTCATGATGAACAAGAGAACAATCGCAGCACCCGCTACGGCAGCGAGTGTTAAGCCGCCTAGCTGCTGTCCGGTTTGGGTAATAGCAGGCACCGTATCCGGCAGAAAAGTGGCGATTACCCCTAAGGATTGGACACCGAACTGAAATGGTAGATAGGCAGCTTGATAAGCCTGATTATTTAATTGGAGTGGGCGAAGCGTAAGCTGGTTGGGAATAGATGAAATTTGTCGGAATATATCCGGCGAAAGCACCAATTCGGAGGCTGTGACATCAACAGGCCGTGTAGTGGTTTGAAGCATAGTTGCGTCCGAGCCGTAGAGGGCAAGATCCGCCATGCCATCCGCTTTTAGGTCAACCAACACTTTATCAAGCGCTCGACCCACTAATACAATACCCATGCGCACATCGACATTTGATAAAGGAACTGCCGTAAAGAGCAATAAACCAGAGGGTGTTCTAAGCAACCCAGTCGAACCAACTGTGTTTTCATCCAACACAGAACGGACAACAGACTGCACATGAAGATCCGTATCCATGCTGACCGTATAAGCACTATTGGACTGCTGTTGGACACGCAGAACACCGGTCACCTCAATGCCCTGTGCGTCGGTCACAATAATGCTATCCAGATTAGCGAGGCGGGCAGAACTTTCCAGGATGGGCTGCAAATCAGTGGCAGAACGGTTACTCACCGCTTCGCTTACACCGCGCGTGAAGGCTACCCGCTGAGCTTCAAGAAGCATTTGTTCGTATAGATCATTCGAGCGATTGCGGAGCGCATCACTCGTTTGAACCAATAAATTGGTTTGAGGCCCAGATGCAACTTGCGTCAGGCTTTGTCCAAGTGCATATGCACCCGCCATAACCGCAATCAGCAACGCAATAAAAATGGGCAGCAGAAGCCGCCAACGCAGCGAGATATAACGAGGCTGAGAAGAGCCATCCGTCATAAAAACTCCAGATGATGCCGGTTAAATTTTACAAACCTTATTATAGGCCAGTTCATCTTTTTAGAAATTGGAAATAAGTCGTGGGTTTAACAGGAACGATAACCACGTGCCTCAAAAGTTAATGGATCCACTGTTACATCGTTAATGCGTGTCTCGTAGTGAACATGGGGGCCACTGCTATGACCGGTGCTGCCACTATAGGCAATTACAGCGCCTTTGTTCACGAAATCGCCTTTTTTGACATTGAAAGAAGTATTATGCCCATAGTAGGTGATGAAGTGATTACTATGCACAACGACAAGGTTACCATAACCATAGATATTCCATTCCGCCCAATCAATATATCCACTGTGGGTGGCGATGACTGGCGTACCAGGCGGAACGGCTATATCGATGCCGGTATGACCGATGAAATAACGCTGAGTCAGTAGACCGGAAACGGGAAGTCCAGAGGGGGCACATTCTGTGCCGGGAGCAACCGGTTTAAGGACGGCTACCGTCGGGACAATGATCTCGGCGGTAGGAGCATTGACGGTAGCAGCAAAAGCCAAGACTGTCGCGACCAGTTCATTGGTTGGTGTGACCGTAGGTGCAGGAGTTCGGGTTGGGATGGGCGTGCGAGTTGGGAACGGTGTTAGTGTAGGCTGAAACACTGGAATGAGCGTTGTGGTGGGAATGGGACTCGCTGTAAAAGTCGGCGAAGGGGTCAATGTCATCACCTCAAAGCGGGTGTTACCAGACTGAGGCAAATAGGCTCCAACGGGTGGAATACCTTTACCCAGTACTTCTAAGGGAACCGGCTGCCCGTATTGAAGATAAGCAATAATGGCTGGATCAACCTGAGCAAAAGGCGCTATTGGAGTCCAATCAAGGGTGAGCAGCGTGGGGAACGGTGATAAGGCAACTGTCTGTTGGGAATCCCGTAGACTACCGAGACGCGCAGCGACATAGCCCAAAATTAATACAATCCCTACAGCAGCAGTGACGATAAGCCAGCGGGTGGCACGATTGAAAGAGGTATCTGGGCGCATAAGGTGGATTGTACAGCAAGTCTTCGAGACGCGCGGGATTCAAATTCTTAATGTAGTGGGTCAAGTCTTGGCAGGCTGTTAATTCATTCTTAGTGAAGGGTCAATCTGATCATGAGAAAGTAAGGTTGCTGGTCAAACAAGTATTAAGTAGAAGGTACAAACGAGTCTATGACCACTAACCATGCGTTGAACGGACGAGCTGATATACATATGCATACGAATGCGAGTGACGGACTGCCGACAGCAAAACAAGTGCTGGATTATGTGGCAATGAATGGACATTTGGATGTGATCGCCATCACCGACCTCGATGTATTGGAGGCAAGTCTATGGGCATACGAGCAGCGCTCAAAATACGCATTCGATATTATCCCCGGGGTGGAAGTCACAGCACGCGGTGGGCATGTTTTGGCTTTATGGGTGACAAAAGCTATTCCGATGAATCTTTCGATTGTGGAAACGGTTGCTGCTATCCACGAACAAGGCGGCATGGCGATTCTGGCCCATCCCGGTGAGCTGCTGATCAACGGCGATCAGGTCTTGCGTTACCTGCGCAATCCCGCAGTGTTATTAGATTGGAATCTGGATGCTGTTGAAGTCTTTAACGCAGGCGCAATGACACCCGGTAACAATCTACTCGCGCGGCGGATTATGCGCAGACTTAACATCCCATTGGTTGGGAACAGCGACGCGCACACTTTGAGTGCGATTGGGCGCGGACTCACGCGGTTCAAGGGGTGTAGTTCAGCTGATTTCCGCAGCGCGCTGCACCAACACGAAACCGCAGTAGAGGGCACACGATGGCCGCTAACCGATTACTTAAAGCTCTCAGTCAAATCAATCCCGATCAAGCGGAACAAATCTACGGTTCCGAATTCGCTTTCGATTTACCCAACCGCTTAGGCAGCACCAGCCCGATCAAACGGGTCGCGATTTTTGCCGAGTCGTTTTTACCCAAGGTCGATGGGGTATCCAAAACTGCGTATTTGACGACACGTTATTTGCAGGAAACAGGACGCGAGGTTTTGGTATTTGCACCGGATATTGCCCCCACACAAATTGGTCCGTCAAAAGTTGTTCCAATGCCGAGTATCGGTATGCAAATTGCACCGGAAACCCGCATCGCACTGCCGAACTTGATGATTAATCAACATTTGGATGAGTTTCAGCCAGATTTAATCCATCTGTTTAGTCCCGCACTGCTTTCGGTCAGTGGAATGCTGGCGGGGCGACGGCGACATATTCCAGTCATCGCCAACTATCAAACGGATATTCCGGCCTACGCCAATCATTACGGCCTGTCACTGTTCTCGCGTCCTAGCCGTAATTGGCTACGGTTTATCCATAATGGCTGCCATTTGACGCTTGTACCTTCCAATTACACGCTGAGCCAACTGCAAAAGTCTGGATACAAGCGACTGCGGCGTTGGGGGCGCGGAGTCAACACAACGAGTTTTGATCCGAAACATCGCAGCGATGCGTGGCGCACGCGACTGCTCAACGGGCGTGATCCAGCAGCGCTGGTGGCGCTATACGTGGGCAGGCTGGCGAATGAGAAGCGAATCGATTTATTACTGGAAGTAGCACAAACGCCGGGGGTCGCGCTGACGATTATCGGAGATGGAGCGCTGCGTGGTGAACTGGAAGCACAATTCGCGGGAACTGGAACCCATTTCATGGGATACCTATTCGGGGATGATTTAGCTCAGGCTTATGCCAGCGCAGATGTGTTTGTGTTCCCCAGCCCATCGGAAACATTTGGTCAGGTGATACAGGAAGCGATGGCATCTGGCTTAGCGACGGTAGTGATCAACCAAGGCGGGGTAACTGATCTGGTGCGCGACGGTGAAACAGGGTACATTTGTGAGGCAGATACGGCAGCATTCGCAGCGGCACTACGACACCTTCGGGACAATCCAGAAGTGCGGGCACAGATGGCTTATCAAGCACGACGCTACGCAGAAGCGCATCCCTGGAGCGCAATTATGGCACAACTTGAGGGTTATTATGCCGAAGCACTCCAAATGAGCCAACGGGCGGTACGTGTACAACGGAACAATCGGTTTGTACGGCTGATCAAGACGTAAAAAGAAAAGCCAGTCTAGCGACTGAGACACGAAAGTAAAGCAACTGAGGTAACACGAACTTCTTACCTAATCCTCCCAGCTAGCTTGCACCAAGCCCAGTCGCTGGTCGCCCACGAGCAAGGGAGGAAAAATGGTGACACAAACAGGTTTGTAGCACAAATTACTTTGCACTATAGAGAGATCATTAAATTCATGAGTGAAATTACAAAGACACTGGCATTAATCTCACATGATGGCAAAAAAGCTGATATGGTGGCGTTTGCGCTGTCGAACAAGGACGTGCTGCAAAAGTATGATCTGGTGGCGACAAAAACGACCGGACAACTGTTAATTGAAAAGTGCGGGCTCAACGTACGGCAGATGCTTTCGGGACCATTAGGCGGCGATGCACAAATTGCGGGACAAGTGGCCGAGGGCAAAATCGAAGCGGTATTCTTTTTTGTTGACCCGCTGACGGCTAACCCACATGATCCCGATATTCAGGGATTGCTGCGTATTTGCAACGTGCATAACGTACCGCTGGCAACGAATGCAGCTACGGCTAAATATATTATTTCGACGCAAGCACTTTAGCGTTTGTTGCTTATTGAGCCTGTGATATTTCTATAGCATTGGCTGCACAATTTGCAAAATTCCCGCCGAAATGACAAGCGGGAAGCCCGCATGTATCCGCTGAATTAGCACTATTGCGACGCGGATGGTCCGGCTGTAACCGCTGAAATGGCACAGGTGCAGCGAGACTCTCGCGTGTAACCGCCGCTAATGCCGGCTCGGCGGATAAGCGGGAACCATCCGCCGAAATTGCAGGCGCAAATACAATTCGATTTACAACAAAGACACAGAAAAAGAAGAGTCAAATTCAAACGTAGGCCTCCAATGCGGAATGCCACTACTATAGGCACATCGTAGCATAGGTCGAGGGGCTTGGGGTACCATTTTGGTCACTCTTTCGACACTCGTTTACAAACGATTTTGAGTGAGAAACCAGATGGTAGAAATTGATAAGCAGTTGGAAAATCGTTTGAGGCGCTTTTAATGGAGCCGCAATGCCACTTATGAGGCGGTGACTGCACCTTCAAGAATAGTTACCTGTTCAGTGTCGGAGTTTATTTCTGTTTGAACTCCATACGGCAAGACGAGCATGGGATCGGTATGACCAAAATCCATATTGGAGATAACCGGCAATTCGGCAAGACCTTGTTCGTCAACAACAATTTTGAGCAACGCTTTATCGTATTCAGTGAAGCGTCCCGGTGGAATGTTTCCGCCGGGTCGTCCCATCAAAATTCCACTGAGTTGATTGAAAACACCCATTGCAGCCAATGGGCGCAGCATACGCATTACTTGATCGGGCGAAGGCGATTCCTCTGATGTTTCAATGAATAAGATAGCGTTCTGCCAATCAGTGACGGGCGGAAAATAGTCGGTTCCGCGCAACCAATCCATGACTTCCAAACAACCACCCAGGAGATGACCGCGCACCTTGCCCTGCCCCTGTAACCAACGCCAACCGGTGGTTGGATTACGCTGCCGCTTTTGCTCTTGATTAGCAGGGTCAGCCCAATCCAAAAACTCGACTGTCCAACCATCGGTATTCGGAAGAAGCTGACCGATCGGTGCAGCAGAAAAGAGGGTACGACGCACAGAGGCACTCATATAAGGAAAAATGCCACCATTTTCGGCAAAACCCGCCATCAATGAAGGGCCATAAAACGAGGACAAGCCGACCTTCCAACAAGCGAAATGAGTCACGGTGGTATCAGAAAAACCCATAAAGATTTTGGGATTGGCACGTATGACATCCAGATCAAGATACGGCAAGATGCGAAGGGAGTCATCCCCGCCAATCATTGAAAAGATGGCTTTGATGGAGGGATCAGCGAAGGCTTGCATGAGATCGTCGGCACGGGCTTGCGGATGACGACTAATCCATTCAGGATCACGCAGCGCATGTGGCGTTTCGACAACGGTCAAACCAAACTCATCCTCAAGCTGGCGTTTGCCTGCTTCATAGCGATGCGGCATTAAACCTGCCCCACCCCATGACAGTGTGATGGCAGCTACTTTATCGCCACGATTCAATTTAGGTGGTTTCAACATGAAAAACCTTACTTACACGATGTCTCTCTAGACTATGGGGAGACATCGTATATGTTACGTTAATGCATGTGCTGTGCCAGACTACACCTTCATCAATGACAGGTCAAACTCGCGAATGGCATCGTGAAGCATTTCAGTACCCGTGACAGACGTATCAGGTGAGGTCACAACCGCCAGATCCACAGGCAAACGGTCGTTCATATCACGGCCTGTGGCTTCTTGCGCCAACGAAAGTGCCGTAGCTGCACAAGCAATGGCATAACGTGGCTGGCGACCATCGAGTTGATTGTCAGTGAAGGTGTAGCTGTTATACATGCGCTGGGTTAAGCGCTGTGCCTGAAACAAGGATGCCAACTGCTGCCGCTGCTTGTCTTTCATCTTGGGCAGTTTTTCGGCGATAAATTCGTCCGGTGATTGGCCTTTAAAAACCGCTGGTAGAAATTCATCCCGCAATAGATAGGGATCGATGCCAAATGGTGCAACCGTGTCTTCATAGATACGGTCAAGATCACTGGCGGTGTTATCCAACGCGCGTCGCAGCGCACCTTTCCATGTGGTGTCTTTGCCACCCTCGACCGCGCCCATGAACCACTGACTGAGGCCGGGTTGATCGCCCCAACTGCTTCGTTCGACAATTTTCACTGTGTGAGTGGGACGGGTGTTCAGGTAGACCTCATCCAGCGAAGTAAGTTCATAGCCCGCTTTAATGGCTTCGTGCTGTACGAGCCAATAGAGGAATTGATCTTCACCAGCATAGTGATGTCCAAAAGTTTCTCCGGCTGTGGCTAACAATAGGGTTGAGCCAACGCTTTTGCGCGCAGGCGACAGGGCATTATGCGCCCAATGTCCGGCACCACCAAGATTGTGAACCTTGAAGGAAAGTTCGGTCGATAGGGCGTCGTGGCGCGCAAAAACCAGAATGCTCTTGCCACCGGGCAATTCAACGCGATAGGGACCTGCATCGGCATTGGGAGGCAAACCGATTACTTGCTTGCTGGTGAGCAAGGTATAACCAATGCCAGCATCAGCCAGGAATTGAAGCGACTCGGTATCCACAGCCATTTCGGGTAACCAAAAGCCATACGGTTTGCGGCCAAAATGACGTTCAAAAGCGGCGATGCCCCAATTAATCTGCGTGCGTTTATCACGTTTGCGCGAAAGCGGCAAAATGACGTGGTTATGGGCGGTTGCCAGCGCGTTACCAGCAGGCGGATGAGCCACAACTGCTTGTTGATCCCCTTCGACAATTTTGTTATAGGTATCGAGCGCGTTTTGCTCTAGCCACTTCATCAAACCTTCGCTGACACTGAAACTGATGTGATTAAAGTTTCCAGCTTCGGCATTGGGGAGATAAGATGTAGCGTTGATGCGCTCATTCCAATTCTTATAGGGGGCAGCATCCAGTTCTTCGCCAATTTCGTAGGTCAGGGGGTTTCCACGCGGAGGCTGGCTGAAATGACCATACACCACCAACGCGGTACGTTCAATTTTGGACACAATAAGACTCCTAATAAATCATCTGATTTGCAGCATACAGTAAGACAAGTCATTTGGCCTAGGTAACACTGCTCATCTTTTATTCTTTTTAAAAATTTTTACTCTGGTGCATACATAATTGTCGATTGACTAGAGAGACATCCTCACCCCTAAATCCCCTCTCCATTTCATGAGAGAGGGGACTTCAAAACAATCGAGGATTTATTTACATTAACACCAGATGTTTTTCATTTTTAGTCGCTACTTTTTCTTGTAGCCAATTTGCGTGCTGTTGGGAACGGATTTATTAGCATAGGAAGCAAAGTCTTCCAAACGCAAATCGGTTCCCAAGATACAGCTATGTCCGACGCTGTAACCTGCGGGGATATGGGTATTCTTGCCAACACATGTGATGCCCAACTCACCCATATCCTGAATCTTACCTACATGGGCGTTGTGTCCTACGACCACAATCTTATCCAGAATACAGCGTTCAACGACTGCACCGGCCTCAATATAGGTGTCGGTTAGAACAATCGATTCACGGACGACCGCATTCGGGCCGACGTACACCCCAGGCGAGAGAATCGAGTTTTCGACAATTGCGCCTTCGGATATGACCGAACCATCTGTAACAAGGCTGTTTTTAACCGTCGCGCCATTTTGAATATGAACGGGCGGACGCTCTTCGCTGAGCGTGTGAATAACCCACGTGCGATCGTTGAGATTGAGCGAAGGTGGTGACCCGATCAAATCCATGTGGGCTTCCCAATAGGCATCAATCGTTCCTACATCAATCCAATAACCGCCATACGGATAGGCATAGACGCGCATGTTCTCGATAACCATACGCGGGATGATGTCTTTACCAAAATCGTGGTTAGAACCTTTACGCTTCTGGTCGTCAGCAAGGAGTTGTTCCAAAACGGAGTAGCTGAAAATGTAGACACCCATGCTGGCGAGATTGGAGGGTGGATTCGGTGGTTTCTCGACAAAATCGCGGACGCGATAATCATCATCTACATCGAGAATACCGTAGCGACTGGCTTCATCCATCGGCACACGGATGGTGCAAATGGTGGCATCGGCTTTTTTCTCGCGGTGGAACTGCAACAGCACATCATAATCCATCTCGTAGATGTGGTCACCAGAGAGGATCAGCACATAATCAGGACGACCGCGCCGCACAAAGCTGATGTTCTGGGCTACGGCGTCGGCTGTACCAGCGTACCAGTCGGTATCATTACGGCCTTTATAGGGCTGCAAAATCTGAACACCACCCGTAAAGGAGCGGTCCAAGTCCCAAGGACGACCACGACCGATATGGTCATTGAGACTGTGTGGTCGATACTGGGTGAGGACCAGTACATCAAAAATATTCGAGTTGACGCAATTGCTCAAAGTAAAATCAATAATTCGATATTTTCCTGCAAACGGGACAGCAGGCTTGGCACGCTTAGCAGTCAGCGTGTAGAGACGGGTCCCTTCTCCACCGGCAAGGATTACAGCTTTGATTTTCACGATGTGAACATCCTCCTACGATTAGTGATAGCACTACTATATAAATCAACGTACTTCTGTGCGCTATTGGCCCAACTGACATCGGTTTGCATAGCGCGACGCTGCATCCGCTGCCATGCGTCACGTTTATTATGATAAGTACCCAATGCCCAATAAAGCGTTCCTAAGAGAGCATCAGGTGTTTCCCAATTGAAGACAAAACCGACACCGGAGTCGGCATTACCATTGTCATAATTCTGAACCGTATCGGCAAGGCCGCCGGTTTCACGCACCAGAGGCAGCGCGCCGTAACGCATAGCTATCATTTGTCCGATGCCGCACGGTTCAAAATGGCTGGGCATGAGGAAAACGTCACATCCGGCATAAATGCGCTGGGCGAGAGCGGCGTTATAACCCTGGAAGATTTTAACTTTGGATGGGAAATCTTTCCCTAGCCGCCAAAATTCATAATCCAACTGCGGATCACCCGCACCGAGTAGAACGAATTGAATATCGCTGTCACCCAGCATCCGGCGCAAAGCTGGTAAGGCAAGGTCAAAACCTTTTTGCGCTACAAGGCGACTGACCACACCGATAACCATCACATCATCGCGTACTGGAAGACCAGAATCCATTTGAAGCTGGCGCTTATTCGGCGGTCGCTGTTGGATGAAGTTGTCGGCGTTGTAATTGGAAACGATGAGTTTGTCAGTGTCGGGATTCCAAAGGTCGATATCCAAGCCGTTGAGAATGCCAACCATGTCATTTCCGCGCGAACGAACCAGATCATCAAGACCATAGCCCATGTAGGGGTATTGAATTTCAATGGCATAACGCGGACTCACGGTAGATACTTTATCCGAATAGGCAATGGCAATCGCCAACATATTATCGGTCAAGCCACGCCATAACAAATCGGGGTGGTTGCGTCCGGGAATGCCTAACTGCCACATCCAACCACCGATGTTTTCGCCCTGATAGGCCATGTTATGAATACTGAGTACGGACGCAACCCGCCCCCAATTAGGATCATTTTTGCTCAATTCGAGAAAGAAGGGAATGAGCCCTGTATGCCAATCATTGATGTGCAAAACATCAGGGAACCAGCCTTCACGCTGACGTAATTCCCAGGCAACAGCCATTGCGACTTGATTGAAAAAGGTGAAGCGCGGCACATCCCAGACCCACTCGGTATAAACGGTGGCCTCCGGCCCGAAGAACGGCCAACCCTTGACCAGATAAAAAGTCACACCGTCCTGAACCGATTTAAAGACCTGAACATCAGTCACGCCCGTATTACGCGGAAATTCAAACTCGAAGGCTGGCAAGATTTGAAATTTATCGTCATTGATGAAGCCATAATGGGGAATGATTACGCGCGCATCAACACCGAGCTTCAGCAAAGCCGCTGGCAGTGAACCCACGACATCAGCCATACCTCCGACCTTGGCGAAGGGTGCTGCTTCTGCGCTGACGAACAAGACATTCATGTTCAAAAGAATTTCTCCAGTTTACGCCATCATTCAAGGGCGGCGAACCACCGATAATCAATGTCGGGAAACAGCTTATCTAACTCGTAGTAACTTTCGGCCAATGAACGATCCGGTGCGCCACTATCCAAACTATCGATGAGCTTATTGAAGCGTTCGAGGTGTTGATTAAAGCGCTGAATAGCATACTCCCGCGCCTGCCCGGTCGTTACCAAGAACGGCCAATCCGAACTCTGCAACAAAAGCAATTCACGCGCAATCTGATTCAGTAGAAAGCGCTGGTCATCATTCGGTTCGGGGAAGCGCGCGACAAGCGTCTCTATACGTAATTCAGATTCATGGATGGGCTGCCACATCCAGTGCGTTTCAATGTTGTCCCATGTGAAATGGGTTCCGTTACTGCCCCATGAACTTTCGGGGAGATTTAATACATCCTGCGGGGGATGACGCTGAATAAAATCGCTGGCCGTTGTAAGTTTTATATCCCGAATGGAAGCGAGATGACGCAGCACCTGTCCCAGCCACGCTATGCCTTCGTACCACCAATGCCCGAACAGTTCGGTATCGTAATTGGAAGCAATGAAGCCAAAATCACCTGTTTGCTGCTGATAATCGCGTAACAAATCGCCAACCATGTGGGCGAAATGCTCGGCGTGCTGTTCGATTTTATAGGCGGCCCATTCGGGATGATAGTAATCTTTTTCAGAGAGATCGGTTTTCACGCCAGTGACACGCCAATATTGCATCCCGCTGGTTCCGGCCTTTTTGTGAAATTCGCGATAATCAAAATCACCGGGATAACCGCCATCAGCACTCCAGACCTGCATTCCTGTTTTGTTATTCCGCCCGATGACCACTACATCCGAATGTTCTTGAGCAGAAGCCCCAGCGACGGTTTCACTGACGAAATAGGGTTTATAGGTGGTGGCGGGACGTTCAGGGATCTGGAGGGTCGGGCTGGCAGGAATGACGTAGCGCCGTTTAATGTAACCATAAGGCCCGATCACTTCACCGGCTGCTACACCAACTGGCTGCCCACCCGTGATGGCGTTAGTTTCACTGAAAAACAGGTGAAGATCGTTTTGTTCAAGGAAGGTTTCTAAGCCCGCACGGGTTTGACCATCCTCGGTAATATAGGCAGGGCGATAGGCACATTCCGGCAGCCAGATGGCTTTGGGCTTGCGCCCGAAGAGACGTTCGTAACTTTGAACACCGACTTTAATCTGGGCATTAATGGAACTATCACGCGATAGCAACGGCAGGTAGGCATGTGTCGCCGCACTGGTAATAATTTCGATTAATCCTTCTTCCTGTAAACGACGAAATGCGCCGATGATGTCCCGATTGAAACGATTATGAAAAGCAAGTTTGATAGCTTCAAAATTCTTTTGATAGTATTTTGCTAACGTGACTAAATTTGAATTAGCTGTACCGGGTGACTCAAAATAAATTTTATCACTGGCCGCAGCGGCAATTTTATCGTCAAGATATTGGTCGAGATGATTCAGAACATCAGGATCAACCAACTGCTCGGCCAGTACGGGGGTAATTCCTAAAGTTAGGCGGAAATATACACCCTGCTCTTTAAGATCGTATAGGATTTGCAATAAGGGAATATATGTTTCAGTGGCGGCTTCATGAATCCATTCCTCACCATGCGGCCATCGCCCTGCTAAACGCACATATGGCAAATGACTATGTAGAACGAACGTAAAAGCGCCAAATGGGGGCACGTAACAATCTCCATATAGGAACGGTTATTTATTATTCCGATTGAATTGTAACGATAAGGGATGGGATGGGCAAATGAACTTTGGTTACAAAGGCTATGACTTTTGGCAATTTCCCAAATCAAAAGGACAAGACGTTGCATATCCTTCAAAAATACAATTGTGAAAATCAAGTTAATTGGGCGATTGTAGGGGTAAAACCATCGTGAAGACACTGCCCTGCCCGACCTCACTTTGGACAGACAGATAACCACCATGCGCTTCTGCGACCGTCTTGGCGACAAAGAGCCCCTGCCCTAATCCACGCGGATCAAGCAGTTTGCCACTGCGGGTACGAGGTTCACCGCGATAAAAGCGTTCAAAGATATGTGGAAGGTCGCGCCTTGAAATACCAACGCCGGTATCAACCACTTGTATGGCAACTTGATTCTCGCCACTGAGGCCAACGATGATAATGATATGACCTTTGGGTTCGGTATAGCGGATGCTATTCTGCAATAAGTGACCGAATGCCCAACGCAAGCGTTGATCATCACCAACCAGCTTAATCCGCTCGGTATCTTTGATCATAATTTTGACATCGAGTTTAGCTTTTTTGACTTCGGGTTTCATGCCGCGCTCGACCTGCCAAACCAAATCTTCAAGATTAAGAGGGTCACGACGCACCGAGAAAGCTGTTGCACTCATCTCGCCAATATCAAGCAACTCGACAATCATGCGGTCAAGAATATCCACATTGCGACTGAGGGTTTCCAAGAATTTACGATTCGGGGGTTTATCCTGCGGCTGCCCCATTATGACATCACTCATACCTTTGATGACAGCCATCGGGGTACGCAGTTCATGAGAGATGGCTGTAACAAAGCTATCTTTTAGGCGATCCGCGAGGGCATCACGGGTGACGTCGCGCAAGACCATCATGGTGCCAATACGTTTACCATTGCTATCAGCAACAGCGGCAACTTGCGCGCCGATGATCATATTGTTGATCTGGATACGGGCGGGTTCGCCAAGCGGTGCAAGTTCAGATTCAAGTCGAACGACATCCCGGAAAGCGTTAAAGAGCGTTCCGAGTTCACTCGTCCAAAAATCTTTGCGGCTGCCAATTAGTTTTTTGGCGGCAGCATTTTCAATGAGGACACGTCCTTCGGTATCCTGAACAATAATGCCTTCGTCCAGTGCATGAATGATGGCATTCAGGCGCTCGATTTCGGTATCACGGCCCTTAGCCTTACTTTCTGGCTCATTAGCTGGTGTACCTGATGGCATGCCGTTATCAGCAGGTGATTCCGCACTGCGACGCAAGCCCTGATACAGACGGCTGAATAATTGAGAGGTGGCGCTTCCCAAATGATCGACGCGGCGAATAACACCACTGAGTTCTTGCGGATCACTATTGCTCATGGCGATTGACTGACCCCAGGTTCATTTATTCGTTTATTAGTAATTATACAGTTAAGGGTGATGAGTAACTCATCAAAAGTCGGCAGGGGTTTGCCAATAATGGCATCAACTCCATCAACGGACTTGATTTGATTCTGTTCAGATTCGGTAAGGGAATAGGCGGTCATCAGGGCTAAAGGCATGTGTTGAAAAGCAGGCATGGTTCGCATTCGATGTGCCACTTCATTACCTTTTTTGCCGGGCATTCGAATATCCATCAGCGCAAAATGCGGTAACTCTCCAGCAAATGTCCCCGACTCAATTTTATCTAACCAATCCCAAACCTTTTGCCCACTTTCAAAAGGAAGCGGTTTATGACCCCAAACCTGTACTACCATTGTGAGCAAATTTAGAATATCCACTTCATCTTCTGCGATCAGCCAGATCAAGACAACCTCTTATCAAACAATGCTTACAATTTAGTTATTTTCTCAGTATACCCGTTGTAAGGAAATCCTGCTCCGATAAAATCTTAATCTTGTACAAGTCAGCTTAAGAAAATCTATGTATAATCAAATGAGTTCGATAGTCGCGTCCCTTGTAAGAAGGAGCTTACTTTGTCTACATGGATGGTTGTTGAAGATGAGCCCGATATTTACGAAGTATTGTTGGCAATGTTCGAAATGTGGGGCATCGAAGGTGTCGCATTCGTGGATGGCGAGGAAGCTGTTTCATGGATAGATGATGTGGATGAGGGTCGCTTTAAAGGGGAACTCCCCGAATTGGCGCTGCTCGATATTCGTTTGCCGGGCGCGATTAATGGCGACGAAGTGGCAGTCCGATTACGCAAAAGCCCGATTTTAGGGCAAGTTGCTATTGTATTTGCAACCGCGTATCGGCTAAGTACAGAAGAATATGATTTGATCATGAAGAAAACAGATGCGGATCGGCTCATGTATAAGCCGCTGCCGCGTTTCAATGAACTTCAGAAGGTACTCGAAGAAGTCTTAACGCAGCGTCGAGCAAAAATATCAGCACAAAAGCGTCAATAGGACAGAAATCGGCTTATGGAAAATATCGCTCCTGTACGGGCGCTCAACAGACGTTCGACTCAATTATTACAAATGGGGTTTATTGTACTGGCGATTGGTGTGCTGCTGACGGTGATTGGCGCATTACTGACGACGATTCTACTCATTCCCCGTATTCACCCTCTATTTTGGTTATATGATTTTTCGGGAAATGCCCTACTCCTGGTCGGCATCATTGTCATTTTGGCGGCGATCATCATCGGTGTTCGCTCACTGACGCGACGCAAGGAAAACGATCTGGCAATGCTGACAGGGGACGTTCTGAATCAAAGCAATTATTTTGATGGTCGTTATTCATTTATTCGTAATATTAACCGTTCAGGATTGGGTTACATTGACGCAGTGCTGGTTGGGCCACCGGGCGCTCTGGTTTTCCGGATTTTGAACAGCAGTGGAAATTATGCTAACGAAGCAGCCAATTGGCTCAAGCAAAATAAACAGGGTGAATGGCTGCCCTTCTCAACAAACCCCACTAAAGAAGCGGTGGATGACATTCAGCATTTGCGTGATTATCTAGCCAGAAACCGGCTGGATAGTGTTCCCGTGTTTGGCATTATCGTGTTTACGGCGGGGCCGAGCGCGGTACAAATTGCCGAAAAAGATCCTGTTGTACCCATTAGTCATCTCCATTCTTTACTCCAAAACCTCAGCGGGCAATTTCTAGCGAAGCAAGACCGCATCCCACAGGAGACTGTAACGGCAACGCGCCGTCTGCTCCTTGAATAGGACAACCGCTATGCCGAGTGAACTCCTGCTGGCTCCCGTAGGTGCAGGCAAAACCGAATACGCTCTGAGCCAACTTCATCAGGTCGTTGAAGCACGACCTTTCGCGCCAATATGGGTGCTGCTGCCGGGAAAACGACAAGAGGATGCGCTAAGGCAACGCCTGGTTGAGGGCACAAAAGAACGACGCGTTTATTTCAACATCACCTTTTTCAGTTTTTATACCCTTTACGCACGGCTACTCAATATGGTCGGCAAGCCTCAACGCGAAGTGGATGATACTGCCCGACTGAGGCTCATCCGGGGTTTATTGACGGAACTCCAACAAAACAATCAATTAACCGTTTTTCAAAAAATTGCTGATAAACCTGGCTTCTCGAAAGTCATAGCCGGGTTTATTTATGAACTCAAGCAAAATGTCGTTTATCCTGAGGCATTTGAACAAGTCGCCGAACACGGCAGCGATAAAGACCGTGACCTAGCAAAAATCTACACTTCGTATCAAGCGCTGTTAAGGACGCATAACTTAATTGACCGCGAAGGCGAAGGTTGGCTGGCGCTGGAAGAGGTTAAACAGCAGGTCAACTTAGGCAAAGATATTGCACATCTGCTTGTGGATGGATTCGATCAGTTCAATCCACTTCAGGCGCAATTACTGGCGCTTCTCGCAAGCCGCGTTCAGCAGACCGTTATTACGCTACCGCACGTACATGGAAGGGAAAACACTTTAGGACGACGTTTCAGTGAAGCACGACTACGGCTCGGTACAGCGTTTGCCGAGGTCGCGCAACCGCTGACTATACACGCAGTACCGTCTTTAGCTGATCCGGTTCGTCACGGAGGATTGCGTCATCTCATTGAGTATTGTTTTATCAATGCCGCCCCTAAAATACCGGCTGAAGATGGTTTGAGGCTCATTGAAGCACCAGACCCTAAAATTGAAGCCTCGGCGATTATGCGGCAGGTGAAACGGTTACTCTTAGATGGTAGTTCGCCAGATGAAATCCTAATTGCGGTACGTGATTGGGCGCTTTATGCCCCACATTTCGACGATGCTGCACGACGCTACGGAATCCCAACGGTATTACATTATGGGGATGCACTGGCAAATAACCCAGCCGTTATCGCCCTACTCAATCTACTAGAACTGGCACGGTTTGACTTCCGAAGGCGAGACGTGTTGGATGTTCTGCGCTCGCCGTACTTCGTTGTATCCGGACTGCATGGCGCGACCGTTGATACACTAGACTCTCTCAGCCGAGAGCAACAAGTCATTCGCGGGCGGCAAGATTGGCTGGATGCTATACGGGTGGCGGCAACACCCACATCGGATGAAGATGGCGAACACCATGCAGCATTGTTGAACTCCGAAGAAGCTCAGCCTTTACAGCAGGCATTGAAAGATTTTTTTGAGGCCGTCACGCCACCTGAATCGGGCAGTATTAATTATTACGTCGAGTGGATTGAAGGACTGATTGGCAACGACACGTCCACTGCCCCAGATGACGATAGTCTTGAAATCGACATGCCCAGTAATTCCCTGCATATGCTAGAACAAGTGCGACGTGCGAACGAAACCTTTGCGGCGAGGGATTTAGTTGCACTACAGGCAATTAAACATGTGCTGCGGGGAATGCTGGCAACCCAAAAACTATTTAGCGTTTTAAAGCTCGAACAGGATCAGCAATCGACCTGGCGCGATTTTCTGAATGATTTTAAAAGTGCGGTCGGCGCGGCAAGCATAACGAATAACACTAATCGTTCGGGCAAGATTTTAATCACATCGGTCACAGATGCACGCGGCTTGCCACACGAGCATGTGTTTATACCGGGGTTGTCGGAGGGTATTTTCCCACGTCCTACGCCGGAAGATCCAATTTATCTAGACAGCGAACGACACGCACTGACACAAGAAGGTATCTTCCTCGAAACACAGGTGGAACGGGCAGCGGATGACGGGCTATTTTATGAACTCATCAGCCTACCGCGTAAGACGCTGACGCTTTCACGACCAACTATTCAAAATGGCGCGATATGGCCTGAAAGCCATTTGTGGCGGGCGGTCAAGGTACTTTTCGATGATGCTGATGCAATTGTAGAACATCACAAACTTCAATTGGGTGGGGTCGTAAAAGCTGAGGAAGCGGCTAACCGAAGTGAGGCGACATTAGCCGTCGCAGAGGGTTTTAACCGAGATACAACGAATAATGCTACGAATTCCCTTTATAACTGGCTTATCAGCCAACATGCAGAACACTGGCAACACATCGTTAGGGTGCGACATGTGGAACAGGAGCGCATGACGAGCCGCAGGCTAGATAACTATAGTGGAAGGCTGCAAGACGCGCGGCTGTTGGATTGGGTAGCGACGCAACTCGGTGATAAACGTATCTGGAGCGCGAGTCAATTCAATGATTATGGCATGTGTGGTTTTCGATTTTTTGCTAAACGGTTGCTCAAACTGAAAGAAATCGAAGAACCAGAAACTGGCATGGATGCCGCTCAACGCGGTACGGTCATCCACGCCATTTTGGAAGACACTTACCGTGAACTAGCGCAACAAGGGATAAGCATTACGCCGGACAATATGGAGACAGCGATAACTGTCCTTCGCGCCGCATCAGGCAGAATTCTGCCTGATGCACCACAACAATTTGGCTTCCGAGAATCAGTTTTGTGGGCACAGGAACAGGTGACACTGATGCGGCGGGTTGAGGCATTGGTTTGGGCAGATTTTTCTGACGAGCCACCGTTGGGCAAAGTGTTTAAAGGCGCAGACAGAATTCCGTACCTGCAGGAAGTGCCGCTCGGGGGTGCAGATGGAGTTCCACTGCAATTACAATTCGGTGGAAGAATGGTCAAGGTAACGGGCTATATCGACCGGATTGACCGGATTGGTGATCGTGCAATTGTAGTGGATTACAAAACAGGGAGCACAGCCATACCCATATCCGAAATGACTGAAGGGCGCAACTTCCAGATGATGCTCTATTTATTGGCCGGTGAAGCGATCCTAGAACGGGAACATTTGAGCAATCCAAACACACCGATCCATATTGCAGGTGGCTCATTCTGGCATTTGAACCGAAACCTGAGCGGCGTGATTAACCTCGATAAGCCTGAAGACATTGATGCATTGGAAGAAGCCCAGATCCGACTCGGAGAGCAACTCCAACAAGGACGCACTGGAAATTTCGCCAGCGTGCCGAACCGAAAAAGCGGTGCTTGCTCGCATTACTGCGAATTCATCCAATTTTGCCGAGTCAGTATCATGAACCGACGCAAACACGCATGAACTCATCAAACGAACGACAACTTACAGCCAACCAGCACACGGCCATACATGAGCATGAGCGCAATTTGATTGTTGTGGCGGGTGCAGGGTCGGGCAAAACGTTCGTCTTGGTGGAACGCTATTTGACACTGCTGGACAATAATCCTTCGTGGCCGTTGAATTCGGTGGTCGCGATCACATTTACTAAAAAAGCCGCGCAAGAAATGCGGGATCGAGTACGGCAAGCGCTTGAACAACGGTTCATTACAGCTTCAGTGGATATGCAGGATACCTGGGCAGCACGAATGGGCGCAATGGAGAGCGCTCGAATCGACACTATTCATGGTTTGTGCGCATCGATATTACGGGCAAACGCTGCCGAGGTGGGGGTTGATCCAGGTTTCGAGGTCATGGATGAAGTTGATGCGAGGATACTCCTAGACGACAGCATTGATGATGTACTGCAAGCTGTTGCACATGAAGGCGGACCAACCGTACGTCTTTTTACAGAATATGACACCCACCTGATCCGGCAGACATTGGCTAAGTTCATTGCTGAAGATATTCCTACCCTGTCGGAGAATCTTTTGGAGCATTGGCAGCAGGCATGGGACACGAACGCTGCCGATCGGATCGCTGAACTGCGAAATCATGCGCCGTATCAGGAAGCGGCCAAATGGCAGCCCAAAAATGGATGGCCGACAAGTGCCGATAAAATCTTGGATGTGTGGGCAACCTGCCATCCACTCATCGACACATTAGATAAAAGTGAAGATACCAGCGCATGTCTTGAGGCGTTAGCAAGATTAATCCCTACAATCAATTTGAGGGGCGGATCAGCTTCTGCGTGGGGCGATAAAGACCTCTTTAATGAGGCGAAAGCCATGCTAACAAACCTGCGGGTAATCGCAAAGGACTGCCTCGCAGCTATTGGCGAGCCGATTGGAGAAACTGATCAGAAAGCAGCGGACTTACTGCCGCTGTGGATGGCGCTTATTGAGCAGACTCAACATGTGTATCAATCACGGAAACAAGAAGATGGGCTGCTCGATTTCAATGATTTGGAGCGAATGACGCGCGATTTGTTGGTCAATAATCCAACAGTGCGCGAACGGTATCAGGGAGCGGAATTCAAGCATCTGCTCGTTGATGAATTCCAAGATACGAATGCTATGCAGTGGGAAATCGTGTGTGGATTAGCCAAAATCGAGCAAGGTGGCAGCCTGTTCGTCGTAGGGGATCCAAAGCAAAGTATTTACCAGTTTCGCGGAGCGGATGTAAGTGTATTTGAGCAAGTGAAGGGGCAAATTACGCAAGCGGGTGGCGGTGATGTGCCGCTATCGCAATCTTTCCGAACTCATCACTCGCTGGTTTCCGGTTTTAACCATATCTTCGGACAGATCCTGATGCGTGATACGAGCAATCCAGCGCGTAATTACGAGGTTGAACTCGGTGAACTGATGCAAGCTTCACGCGCCAATGCACCATCGGATGCTGCGCCAATCGAAGTGCTTTACATCGACAAATCATTAATTGAAGAAAAGTTGGACTCGGAAGCGGTACGGCGATGGGAAGCTTATGAACTCGCAACGCGGCTTAAGACAATTGTTGAAGAAGAAAAGCGCCCCGTTTATGACAAAGGGCAGCGTGTGATCCGCCCTATCAACTACGGTGATATTGCTATCCTCTACCAATCTATGAGCAATATCCTGTTGTATGAGGACGTGTTTAAAGCAGCCCGAATGCCATTTGTTACGGTTGCAGGGCGGGGTTATTACAGCCGACAAGAAGTATGGGACCTGCTCAATTTATTAACGGCGCTGCACAATCCGAGTGATGATCTGGCGTTGGCTTCGGCGTTGCGTTCGCCGCTTTTTGGGCTAAGTGATGACGCCCTATTGGCACTGCGCTTGATACGCGATCCACAAAATACATCTAAACAATTGTCACTCTATGAGGCTTTGAGCCAGCCAATTGACCTTGCAGATGATGAGAAGGCGCGAGTTAATTTTGCACAGCAATGCCTGAGCAACTTAGGAGCGATAGCAGGACGGGTATCAATTGCAGATTTGCTACAAGCGGCACTGGACGAAACAGGTTATCTGGCGACACTAACGGGATTACCAGATGGCGCGCGGCGACGCGGAAACGTCGAAAAACTGGTGAATAAGGCACAGGAAAGCCGCCAAGTGACATTGGGGGCATTTTCGCAATACTTACGTGATCTGACAACACGTGAGGTACGCGAGGGTGAGGCATTGATTGATGTCAAAGACAGTGTGACTTTGATGACCGTTCATGCCAGCAAGGGACTTGAGTATCCGCTAGTGGCATTGGTCGATATTGGATGGAGCAAAGGTGGTTACGGTGGTGAGGCCGTGATGCTCGACCCAACATACGGATTGGTATGTAAAGTTTACGATGCAGATGAAGAGAAAATGGTAGGCGGGTACGCACATAAGCAGGCGGAGCGATTGCAAAATCTGCGTGAGATCGCTGAGCGCAAACGGTTGTTGTATGTGGCAGCAACGCGCGCCCAAGATTATTTGCTGCTTAGTGGGCAAGCCCTGAAAAATTCAAAAGATACATGGCTGAGCTGGATCGATAGTGCGCTCGAACTAAGTGACGCATTAGTGCCGGGTGCAAGTACACTGGAGCATATATGGGGGAAGTTACACATTCGCGTTCCGGAACATTTGCCAACAGATGACGCTTTTGAGACGCGTGAGAAGGAAGGAGCTAACAGTTGGTCGAAGCCCGAGGTAGAGGCGTTTGCCCCCCTACCCGGCACTAATCTGGCACCCCTGACCGCTGACATTCAGATAGAGGCGAGTTCCACTATTCACCATATCACAGCCACACAAATTGCAGATGCAGGCGGAGCGCGTTTTGATGAAACACATCGAAGACGATTCCGACGCAGTGTATTCCATGATGCGCCATTGGTGATAGACCAAGTGAGTACGCGCAAATTACAGGATGTATCCCGACGGATCATTGGTGAAATGGTACATAAGGTTCTTGGCTGGTGGGACTTCCAAGAAGATCAACGCGAGTTTGATGACAAACTCGACAGCTACGCCTGGGAGTTGGGTGTTGTTGATGAAGGACAGCGCAAATATGCCATACAAGAAGCGCATAAGTTGATCAGCAAAATGAGGAACAATCCAGTTTTTGGCTGGTTGAAAGAGGCAAAGCAGATTTATCGTGAAATACCTTTCGTTTATCGCAGTGATAAGCGAATTATTCACGGGATCCTGGATGTATTATTGCAGCGGTATGACGGCAGTTGGGTCATACTCGATTATAAGACTAGCCATGTCAAAGGGTACAAGCCCGGGGAAGATGAAAAGTTGTTGAGTGACCACGCCCTACGCTATCATTTACAAATTGGCGTCTATGGTGCAGCCGTACAGGAACAATTGGGGGGAATTGTGCCAGAGACATATATTTATTATATTCGTTATGGTCAGTATGTGCGTGTTGAAAAGTCAGAATGGTCAGAGGCTCTGGGTAGACTCGAAGCAACTATAGGTGGTTTATTGACAGAACAGGCAGAATAATTATGTTGCAACGACTTGGCATGGAACTTCCCGATTGGGCGCGCGCTAAACATCCCCATGTACGATACGAACTTGGACAGGCTAAACGCACGTCGCGGCGGATGAAATATGCACAGGCGATTGGCATTTCGCTGGTGATTGTGCTGCTATTCGTCGGCGGTTATTTTATCGGCACGAATTTCTTACAAAATGTACCGGGCCAAAGCCTGACCGAAAGCGCGATGGCGATCCTTTTCTGGCCGACCTTTGTCCTGCAAATCATTCTGCAAATCGCGGCAATGCTCATGACAGTGAATACCGTAAGTGAGCAAAAACGGCGCATGGCATGGGATAACCTACGGGCAACAGAGGGTGGCGCAGGTGTGGCACTACGAGCCAAATGGGCCAGCGTTTACTACAGACTGCGGCTGCTGCTGGGTTTGGTGATGGTCATTCGGGTGGTGTTGGTGCTCGGCATTTTATATGATTTGACAGGTTTTCAGGGGCGATACATTGACCTGCTTATTAACAACGTTACACCGGAAGTTTCGCCAATTGTAGGGGCGCTGCTACTCGCATTCTTGATGACGGCAGCACTATTACTACCTTTGACAGCGATGGGAATGCAAGCAGCCATTGGATTGTTTATCGCGGTCAATATTCAACAACGTATTTACAATGTCATGACGCAACTCATCATCATCGTGTTGCGATTGCTGATCATCGCTGGATTAACCTACGCCACAACCCAATTCATCAACAACCAACTTAGTTTAGGTGATGCTCCAGCGTGGCTCCTTACCGGGGCGTATGCAGCGATTGGTGATTGGGGTTTGCGATTCCTGCACGTTGGTTTTTATAGTGAAATCTGGGCGACGATACCTTATACCATATTTTTTGGCATTGCTTTGTTGGTTTTCGCGCTGGGACAATCGCTGATTACTGAATGGATATTGGCACTGACTATTCGCCGCGCGGAACGAATCGGCTAGCAGCATCGTCTTTATGCCAGGCAAACGACGAGAAAGAGTCGGTTAGCGAATCAACCCAAAACTCAGATCTCGCCTATAATTGAACTGTAATCTGATTCACCAAGCGAGGGGCGTTCATGAAAACTATTTGGCGTATTTCACTACTTAGTATGTTGGCATTGACACTGGGATTATTGGTTTTACCACAATCCAACCGTGTACTTGCACAAGAAACCTCTGTACCGGCAAACGACCTTGAACCCACGATATTGGTTAAGTGGATGCAACTTTTGTATGACCGCGTTGAGGCTGATAAAATTTCCGCACCTGCTGGATCGCGCCTTTACGCTTATGCTGGCATAACGGGTTATCAATCCATTTTACCGGGTATGCCAGATGGCATATCAATGTCGGGTCAGCTCACGTCACTACCCGATATGCCACAACCTGATGAGGGGCAAGTATATGATTGGGTGTCGGTAGCCAACGGCTCACTTTCGACAGTCATTGGAGGCTTATTCCCCAAAACGGCAACAGATACACAAAACGCCGTAAAGCGACTACGCGACACCGAGACTCAGGCACGCCAAAGCAAACTTGATCCGAAGATTGTCAAAGCGTCATTGGCCTATGGAGATACAGTTGCGGCGACGATTTTGGATTGGGTTGCGACCGACAATTTTGCTGAAACACGCAATTTGAAGTGGGAAACTCCAACCGGTGATCCATCGTTGTGGATTCCTACCGCCAAAGATATGAAAGAGGTTGAACCTTTCTGGGGGCAAATACGTCCCTTTGCGTTGTACTCGGCAGATGCTTGTGCCGTTCAACCTAACCTGCCTTTTGACGGCACAAAGGGTTCATCATTTTATATGCAGGCGCTTGAGGTTAAGACGGTCGGTGATAACCTCACCAATGAGCAAAAAGATACTGCTCGCTTTTGGGTAGACACACCCGGGCAAACAGGGACTCCGGCAGGTCATTGGGTCCTCATTGAAAATCAAGTGACAGATGTATTGGGCTTGAAGTTGGAACGCGCTTCGATGATGTATGCGCTGGTAGGGATCGCACTCGGGGATTCTTTTATATCAGCATGGTCATTGAAATATCAAATCAATCTCATTCGACCTGTCAGCTACATCCAGCAATATATTGACCCAAAGTGGCAGTCGTTCATCGCATCACCAGGCTTCCCAGAATATCCGTCCGGACACTCGGTGGTTTCGGAAGCGGCAGCGGAAGTTTTGACGGGGATGTTCGGCACGGTCGCTTTCACAGATCGTTCCGGCCAAAAGCACAATCTTGGAGAGCGTTCGTTCACCTCGTTCGAGGCAGCTGCAACTGAGGCAGCAATTTCCCGACTGTATGGTGGCATCCATTACCGGGCGGCCATTGAAAATGGTATGCGGCAGGGACGTTGTGTGGGACGCAATGTACTGGACTATATTTCCCTGCGTTCGCAGCCACAAGGCGAATGATCGTCAGCGAAAATAAGTAACAAAAAAGGGATACCCGTGGTATCCCTTTTTTATTGAAGATGCAATGAAAACTAGGTCGCAACGACGGAGTTATCACCACTAAACGGATTCGGCACGTATTTATCGGCGTGCCAATCATTATGCCACTCGGCACCATTGACCAAATAACGGAATTGGAATTCCTTCTCTTTGGGCAGTTCAAGCGTCACCGTGAATTGGCCGTTTTTCTTAAGCTTCTTCATCTCGGTGGCTTTTTCGTCCCAGTTGTTAAAATCGCCAACTAGGTAAGCGCTTTCTGCCTTTACAGACTCTGGCAGCGTGAATGTGACTTTGCAAACGGGTTTGCTCTTGAGGGGTTGCTTCTTCAGCATAGACATTTCTTCCTCCACTACAAAACTACTCTAACACACATTGCATTTGGGAAATTATTCACCAGCCACAGATTGTATCATAGGCTAATTCCCCGTAAAGGGTGTAAATTGAATAATATTTTTGATACGAAGAACGTCACTTCTTACCAAAAAAGTTGTCCCAACGTGAGTCAGTCTGTTATTCTTCGTAAGGGAAAAGGCATGTATAATGCCAAGAGCACAACCCAAGAGACACCACAATCAGGAGACACTCTGAATGGTTAAACCTGTAACGAAAATTAACGTAATACCTAATTTACCGGAACCTTTACGACGGCTTCAAGAACTTGCATTTAATATGCGTTGGGCTTGGGATCATGAGACAATCGCTCTTTTTCGACGGCTTGACCGCGACCTTTGGGAAGCAACCGGACACAATCCAGTGTGGATGCTGGGACAAATCAGTCAAGAAAAACTACAGGTGGCGGCTGAAGATCCTGCCTTTATGGCAAACCTGAGCGCGGTTTGCGAGTCATTCGATGCCTATATGACGGCCAAAGACACCTGGTACAGGGGGCATTACGGCAAGCTGAAACGACCGATCATCGCCTATTTTTCGATGGAGTTCGGCATAACGGAATGTCTACAAAGCTATTCGGGCGGTTTGGGCATTTTGAGCGGCGATCATCTAAAAAGCGCTAGCGATTTAGATTTGCCGCTGGTGGGCGTAGGCCTACTCTATCAAGAGGGATATTTCCAACAATACCTGAACGCGGACGGTTATCAGCAAGAACTGTACCCCATCAACGATTACTCGGTTTTACCCGTAACCCTGCAACGGAATGCGGATGGGACGCCCATTAAAATTTCGGTGCCGATGCCGGGTCGTGAGTTGTACGCACAAATCTGGAAAGTGCAAGTCGGGCGTGTACCCCTATTCCTGCTCGACTCTAATGTTCCAGAGAACACCCGGCAGGAAGATCGTATTCTGACCGACCGTTTATATGGTGGCGATAAGCGAACGCGCATTCGTCAAGAAATATTAATGGGCATTGGTGGGATTCGATTATTGGAAGCGCTTGGATTGCGGCCATCGATATGTCATATGAATGAAGGTCATTCGGCATTTCTAGCGTTGGAACGCATCCGCCAGGTCATGGGAGAGAAGAAACTCAACTTCTACCAAGCCAAGGAAATTATGGCCGCAAGCCATATCTTCACGACGCACACACCGGTTCCAGCTGGCCTGGAGCGCTTCGGCTTCGACCTGATTGATGAACACTTCACAGACTATTACCGCAGCCTCGGCCTTTCGCGCGACGAGTTTTTGAACATCGGCCGCGAAAACATGGGCACTTATGAGTTGTACTCGATGGCAGTGATGGCGCTTAATCTTTCGGCAGGGTCAAACGGTGTTGCTAAACTACATGGCGAAGTTTCGCGCAATATGTGGCAGTGGTTGTACCCAAATGTACCTGAACATGAAGTTCCGGTAGACTCGGTGACAAACGGCATCCATGTGCAAACATGGGTCAGCCGGGAAATGGCAACATTACTTGATCGCTATCTTGATCCGGCATGGCGCAGTGATGAAGAACGTACCGACGTATGGGATAAGATTGATACCATTCCCGACGCAGAATTATGGCGCACACACGAACGCCGACGTGAGCGACTGGTAGCGTTCACCCGCACGCGATTAGGCTCTCAACTCGAAAAGCGCGGCGCCTCACTTAGTGAAATCGAGGCCTCGGATGAGGTCTTAAACCCCGACGCGTTGACGATTGGATTTGCACGACGGTTCGCGACTTATAAGCGTGCTACCCTGCTCTTCCGTAATCCGGAGCGTTTGAAAAAAATCCTCAACAATCCAGAATTTCCTGTACAGATCATTTTCGCAGGGAAAGCACATCCGCATGATACGGGCGGTAAGGATTTGATCCGGCAGATTGTGAATTTGGCGCGCGAAGAAAGCTTCCGCCACCGGATTGTGTTCCTCGAAAACTACGACATGAACATTGCACGGCATCTGGTACAAGGTGTTGATGTGTGGCTGAATACTCCACAACGTCCGAAAGAGGCCAGCGGCACCAGTGGCATGAAGGTCATTTATAACGGCGGATTGAATTGCAGCATCCTTGACGGTTGGTGGGCAGAGGCTTATCACAACGATGTAGGCTGGGCGATTGGTAATGGCGAAGAGTATCCCGAAACTGAATGGGAACATCAAAATTACGTGGAAAGCGAAGCTCTATACAACCTCCTCGAGCAGGACATTATTCCGCTATACTACACGCGCGGTCGTGATGGGCTGCCACGCGAATGGATTGAGCGGGTAAAGAAATCCATGCGTACGCTAGCACCCGTATTCAATACGCGGCGGATGGTGCAAGAGTACGCCAGTAAATTCTATATGCCAAATTACAAAACTGTGCTGGCGATGAGCGAAGAGAATATGAAAGAAGGGTTGGCTTATACCAACTGGCGCAGCAAGTTGAACAGCGCATGGAAATTTGTTAAAGTGCGAGACGTCAAAATTTCGCAGACTCAAATTAAGGTAGGAGCCAATATCGAGGTGACTGCAATGATCGACCTCGGTCAATTAACACCTGAAGAAGTGCGTGTACAGGTGTACTATGGCAAGCTCACTACGCTGGGAACAATCAGCGAAGATGCCGAAGCAGTGGATATGAAAGGCAGCGGCGTGAACAGTGATGGAACCTGTAAGTTCACGGCGAAAGTGACCTACGAAACCAGCGGCGAACGAGGGCTTTCGGTAAGAGTCATGCCATTTCATCCCTATCTGCACACATCATTCCTTCCGGGTATGATTACGTGGGCTGGTTGATTTAAAGTTTGAGAATTGACTGAGTTCGATATACGGGCGGTCGCCTCTTTGCACGACCGCCCGTATTTATTTATCCGCGTATGAGGCGTGGAATATCGCGGAGCTTGGGTGCTTGACCGGCAAGCAGCGTTTGTACACGAAAAAGGCGTCCAGCCAGCCAAACCATGACTGCATCCAGCGCAATTAGCAGTATAAGACTCACGATGATTTGCCACGCCGGAACAGTGGTTATCGAAATTCGCATGACCATCGACAACGGAGCCGTAACCGGAATTAGGCTGAGTATGACCGGTAACGGTGCGTCGGGTGAGGTGGTGAAAAGACTAATGAAATAGAGCGGGATGGCAGCGGGTAAAGTGAAAAATACCGCGAACTGCGGGCCTTCTTGCATCGAGGCCGAGATCGCACCGATCATGCCATAAGCTGCCGCAAAAAACAGATAGCCAAAGATGAAATACAGCAGGAAGATCAACACTTGCATCGGTGTTAAGTTCAAGCTGATAAGCGCCACGAGGGCCGTTAAGCCACTGCCAGCAGCCAAGCGTCCTAGCCAAACAATCGCCACCAACCAGACCACAATCTGAAGAAAACCGAGCAGACCTAAGGCGAGGATTTTACCCGCTAGGAGCTGAGTTGGGCGCATTGATGAAATCAGAATTTCAATTAGGCGTGTTTCTTTTTCCTCAATCACGGTTTGCATCATGTAGCCGTTGGTGGTGAACACCGCTAACATCAACAAAATCGCAAACAGATAGGCAACCGCAAAATCTGCACCAAAGTTGGTTTGGGTTTTACCTGACGAATCGCGCTGCAAATTAATTTCCTGAACTGTCACCGGATCAACCAACCGGCTAAATAAGTTGCGATCAATTCCCTGAGAAAGCTGCCCAAGCACCAAACGACGGACAGGATCGGCACTAATTTGACCCAAATTCAGGCGAGGCATTACCAAGGTGACATCGCCAGTTTTGAGATAGTCAGCGGGTATTACATAGTACAGATCAATTTTGCCGCTATTTAAGGCCGACTGGGCGGCATTCTCGTCATCATAGCGGGCCAACTTATCCTTGAGATCACCGGCATCTGGAAACTGGCCTGAGAGGTCAACGTAACCGGCTCTGGCAATGCCTTTGAACAACTCGGCTGTCGAGGCGATGGCTTGTGACGCCCCTGCAATAGGCGATACATTGCGCGTGTTGATCCTATTGACTGCCTGATAGCCGAAATAGACGACAAATGCAATTAGTGGAATGCCAAAGGTAGTGAAGAGGTAGCCTTTGCGCCGAAAATTGCGTCGGAATTCATAGAGAAACACATGAGCAATATGCCTAAACATTAATTGGTACTCCCTGCTTCCTGTTTGACCGACACGCCCATCTCCGGTGAAGACCAGATGACACGCAGCACTTCGCGAAAGCCGATCCGTTTGCCATAAAGCAACAATGCCCAGCGGAATACACGGGCCGACGCCCATATCACGAAGAAACTGGTTAAAAGCAATATGGCAAAACTCAGTGCAAGCTGCCAGATAGGCACATTGCTGAATCCCATCCGTAACAAGATGGTCATCGGAGCCGTAAAGGGAATGAAAGTAAGGGCCAAGGCTAATGGTGAATTCGGATCATTGATAAAGGTAGTAAGGAAGAAAAAGGGAATGACCAAAACTAAGGACAGTAAAGAGGCAAACTGGCGACTTTCCTGTTCTGAACCCACTACCGCACCAATCCCTGCCATCAAACTGGCAAGGAGGAAATAGCTCACCAAGAAAAAGATGACAAATACCACCATCATATCTACAGGGAAACTGATGCCGTTTAAAAATGGGAAGCGCTGACCAAAGCGCATCAGCAGCGCGCCTGCCCCGCCCCATATAAGCAACTGGGTCAATCCCAACGCGCCAAGACCAAAGATTTTTCCCATGAGCATTTGCATGGGGGTGATGCTGGTTATCAAAATTTCCATGATGCGATTGGCACGTTCTTCAACGATGCCACCCATCAGGAAACCACTGGTCACGTTAGACGACATGAGAAAGACGAAGGAAAAAATCAGCGGGATAAAGATCAGTGCGGGCAAATTAGATTCGGTTAGGCTGCGCCCTGAATCAACAGGGCGAATGGTAAGCGTCACAGGATCTTGAATACGCTCAAGAGGAAACTTATTTTCCAATCCCCGGCTGAGGGTCGCTAACAAAAAAGCGGCCAAATCATCTTTCAGAGTCGATGAAATACTGTCATAACTATAGCTTTGAACTTCACCTGTTTTGATGTAGTCTTTCTGCAAAACGAAATAAGCGCTAACCGCTTTTGAATCCAGGGCAGCGCGGGCAGTTTGTTCATCGGCAAACGCGACAAACTGTTCCGGTTTATCTTTCAGGTCAACGGGATTTTCCAATACACCAGCATAATCGACATAGCCGAATTTGCTATTCCCACCTACCGTATTTTCACTATTGGACATCACAAGAAAAACGACTGCCCAAACTATGAAGGTGAAGATCGGGACGCCGAACACCGCAAATAGAAAAGAAGGACGTTTGAGGTTGTAAAGGTATTCCCGCCGCGCCACCAACCACATCTTATTCATGCGAAGTTCCTTCTACCACACGGATAAAAATGTCATTCAGGCTTGGAACTGCCATTTCGAAACGCTCAATATGGGTATCGGGCGCAGCAGCAATAGCCGCAAGCACACTATCAGTGGTGGTCTGAGGCGCAAGATGCAGCAAGGTGGCTTTACGCCCATTTTGAATGGGTTCAATACTGTCAACACCCGGCAAAGCAGCCCAATTTCCCTGTCCTTCGACAATAATGGCATGAAGGGCGTACTGCTGACGAATGTCTTCGACCGCACCGTAGAGCTTCTGCTGACCATGACTAATCATCAGCAGACGATCACACATCTCTTCAACCTGAGACATTTGATGGGTGCTCATAACGATGGTGCCACCCCGTTCCTTGAAACTAAACAGGAGGTCTTTCAGTACAAGCGAATTCACAGGGTCAAGACCAGAAAAAGGTTCGTCAATTATTATCAAATCCGGCTCGTGTAGAACAGTGACAGCAAATTGGATTTTCTGCTGCATACCCTTGCTAAGTTCGCTGACTTTCTTCTTGGCCTGGTCGGCCATGCCAAGTCGTTCGAGGAGAGCCATACTACGCTTGCGCGCTTCGGTGCTCGACAAGCCTTTAAGCGTACCAAGGTATACCATCATCTCGACTACTTTGACGTTGCGATACAAACCGCGTTCTTCTGGCAGGTAGCCAATGTGGTCTTTGGTGGCCTCGGTCAATGGCCCACCCAAAACCATGATCTGACCTGTATCCGGCTTCAAAATGTCCAATATCATGCGCATCGTTGTGGATTTGCCCGCACCGTTCGGCCCCAACATCGCAAAAATTTCGCCGCGATGAACTTCAAATGAGAGATTATCGACTGCGCGAAAACTGCCGTAGCTCTTAGTAATATCCACAACGCTGATGGCAGCGTTCGAATTCATACCCGCCTCCTTAGAGAAGAGTGCCTTATTCTTCCCAAGATCAATATACGTATACCGGTTAAGCAAGTTGCAGAGGCCATTGTACTATAAGCTTTCTACCAAATAGTGTTATTGTAGGCCAAATTGCTTGTTTGGAATGCGATAGCATGTTAGAATCATTTTCAGCTTGATTACTAACGTGTGTATAAAAATATTTTATTGACCTGTAAATAACATTTTTTCACAAGTTGGGGTTGAAAAAATAATGCCTATTATGAAGAATGGTTGTCAAGCGAAAAGCTCAATGCAAAGTTATTGCGCCATGCTTGAACGTGGTGTTACAATGAAAATATAGTTGAGACGACTCGATTTCAGTAAATTAATTGTTTAGTTGACTACTCATTCACGAGAATTACGAAAACTCGAACGCCTCGGAGGATTGCATGAAGAAGCATATTCTGGTCGTGGACGATGAAATCGGTGCGCTGACGCTGATTGGCATCATGCTTGAGCGCGGCGGTTTCGGTGTCCTGAAGGCTAAGGATGCGCGCTCCGCACTCGGCGTGCTAGACCAAAATACACCGGACATGATTATTCTAGACGTCATGATGCCGGGTATGGATGGTATTGAATTGTGCCGTGTGGTGCGTGAACGGGCCGATACGCAAAATACGCCCGTGCTCATTCTATCGGCAAGGGGAGACGCAGAAAGCATTATGCGCGGGATTGAAGCTGGCGCAAACGACTATCTGCCGAAGCCTATTTTGCATCATGATTTGGTCGCGAAGGTTCGCGTCATGCTGGAACAGGTCGACGGCGCAGCCTAATTTTTGATCATCGACTACGAATGATCAGAACGCGCCTAACCGGCGCGTTTTTGATTCCAAATCAAATAAGTTAATTCAGGTTTAAAAGGCACTGGTCGAAAGCTTGGCTAGTTCTTACCGTAGAGTGCCCGATAGATGCTGTAGAAGCCATAAATACGCTGGACATAGGTACGAGTGCTATCAATGGTAATGGCGGTCATGAATTGATCCGGATCACCACCAGAAAGATCGAGCCAACTCTGGGCGCGACCCGGTCCGGCGTTATAACCCGCAAGCGCGGCCTGTACATTGCCATCAAAACGTTGAAGGTTTTCGGCTAAGAAGAAGGCTCCGAACTCGATTCCAACGTAGGGGCGGAACAAATCGGTGTTCTGGTAGTTCGGCCAATTGAGCTGTTCAGCGATGTATTGGGCAGTGGCAGGGACAACCTGTGTCAAGCCTTTTTCGCCAGCAGCAGCAGTGGCATAGGTATTAAACAGACTTTCGTGACGAATGAGCGAGAGGAGCAATAGTGGGTCAACATTTTGACGCTGGCTGACATCCAGTATGACAGAGCTATAGTACGCGGGATAGCGTAAGCGAGCGAGATAAGAAGGGGCTTCGAGCGTACCGACCTTAGCAGCAACAATAATATTTGCAGCCGCAATTACGGAGGGGTTATAAGCCTCAATGCCGCGCAGGAATATGGCTAGCTGATATGAGGCCAAGGCGTCCTCAGAATTGGCGTCAATGACGTCACCAAATTCGACCTCAGCTTCGGCGTTCGCGCCAACTGACCACAACTCATTACCGCGAATGAGACGGGGGTCAGTTTGGAGGGTTGGAGAAAGCGGCCACAGCGCACCCTCCTGTTTGATGCCAAATTTCTGGCGCATCCAATTTTCGGCTTCGCTGATTTGGGCGGCATCATCAAATTGGAAGGTAAAACCCGTTGGTTTAGCGAAGGAATCGCGACCAGCGAGAATATCGGTCGCACGGGCGCTAAAATAGCTGTCGGGCGAGGATGTCCCAGCGAGTTGATAGGCCTGTTTAGCAGTATCCTGATCGCCGCGTGTAGCGGCTAATTTGCCAACCCAGAAATAAGCAGCAGCTTGATCATTACCAGTGGTGGTGGTGGCAAGGCGTGCATAGAGGCGTTCCGCACCAACTGGATCACCCATTTTAGAGGCGGCAGAAGCAGCAAGGAACAAACCGCTGCGGGCCTGATCAGTGTTCGGATAAGCATCGGCTAAACGCTCGAATACTTTGCGCGATTCACCAGGGTTATCATTGGTACCATAGAGATACCCAACACGCCAAAGAGCTTCAGCAGCCTCTGGTAGATAGTTGTAGGTATCGGCAATTTTGAAGTAAGTTTCTATCGCGCCGGGAATATCATCATTCAAGAACTTAGTGCGCCCCTGCTCCAGTAACGCTTCACCAAACAAGGGATCGGTCTTGTAGCTATCAACAATGATTTGAAAGGCAACATTGGCAGCCGACGAATTACCGATTTCACGATAGGCACGACCGACCAGCAGTTGGAGATTAGCTGGAATAGCTGAAAGCGGGTGCTGGGTGGTATAGCGGGTAAAAGCGTCGATAGCGTCCTGATAATCACCATAATTGTAGCTGACCTGCCCACGCTGATAATCATCGACGTCACGCTTGGCGGCCAATAATAACTTCATGGCGTCATAGGCTTCGGGGCGTGTCGGATAGGTGTCGAAAATCTTCGCCATACGATCCAAACCAAGTTCGTTAGCTCCGCCGTCGATCATTGTTTGGGCTGCATGGAATTCAATGGTGGCGCGGTAGGCATCATTTTTAGCTACAGCGAGAATGGCTTCATATTGGGCAAGCGCATCCTGTGGCTTTGCCGAGGCCGTAAGAACCTGAGCGACTTTCTCCCGCAACGCTAACAAAGGAACCAGGCTGCGACCGGCATCAGTAGCAGCTTTGTAGCTCGCAAGGGCAACATCTTTTTGCCCAAGAGCAAGTTGAGCGTCGGCAATACGCTCATCAACATAACTGTCAATCAAACCCGGGCGACTGGTCAGGTACAGCTTAAAATCATCAATAGCAGGCTGCCACTGTGACAAACCGAGATAGGCATCACCACGTAGGAAATGAGCCTGTACCATACGCGGGTCATTTGGAAATTGGGTTATGAAGTTCGTTAATGCGGTGACTGCATCCTGAAACAGCCCTTCCAACAAAGCTGAACGTCCTAAACCATAGCCCGCAGAAGCCGCAATGGCAGGTGAAGCAGTGCTATTAGCTAACACACCCTGATAAGCGGTGACTGCTTTTTCATAATAGCCGTTAGTGAGGTACTGGTTAGCGAGTTGGATAGCAACCTCAGGTGGGACGGTTGGGCTCGGCGGAATGGTAGGTGTCGGGGGAACTGGTGATGGGCCGTCGGTAGCTGGAGGCGGCGTGGCTGTCACGTAGATAATAGCAGGCTGCTGGGATAAGGAACAGGCGGAGAGCAGGATAGTTGTAAGGAGCAAGTTACGCGTTACAAGACGCCAAATGTGCTGCGACTGAAAAGAAACCCAACGTTGGGTGACGCGAAAAACATGAAGGCTGACACGACGCAGGCGATATACTTTTAGAGCAAAGAATTGGGTTTTGAGGGACATGGGCATGGGCCGAAGGTGATGTTTGGACAGATAGTTCATGGGGCGATTATGGCGGCGGGAGGGTGTGATGTCAATAGTTCTACCTGACGTTATGCCGACGGTGGTTGGAGTTCACCAGAGAGCCAAGGCATACCAAAACCGATTACGAGATGGCCTGATTCAGCCAGGGCTTTGCCGAGTTCGTCGGTGTTGGTAAATGTCCACCAATAATCCGCACCGGGAACTATAGCGACGGCGAAATCCTGCACGACGAGCGTTCCAAGATCGCGCCGGGCAAAATGCGGGTGGGACGAAGGCTGACGCGGTGCAGGTTGATCAGTACGGGTGAGCGTGACACAAAAGCGTGAAGGGTTGCGGGATGCCCACATGGTATCCGCATAGGCGAGCAGTTGATATTCGATGAAGGCATTGAGAACCTCAGCCCCGGAGTATGCGGATGCATTTTGCGAAGAGAAATCCAGCGATTTGGTGAAGCGGAAAAGTCCGCCAGCCCACTGCGCGGGACGTTCTTCGAGCGTATAACCGGCAGCGGTAAAGGCTTGCCCAACGACAGTGAGGAGCAACAGGCGAAAGTAGTCCTGGGGCGATTGAGAGATGCTAGTCATTAGTTAGTAATTGATAGTTTTTACATTTTATAGCGGCGAAGGTGTTTGGGAGCGCCGCCGCTGTCGTTGCTAAATAGATCGGATTGTCGGGCGGAAATTTCACAAAATACATTTTCTTCACATTCACAGTGAACGATCGCAAAAATTGTGAATATCGTTCGTATCATGTGGAATCAATTGCCACTGGCACGGGAGAAATCCACAAAAGTGACAATTATCCGTCGAGACACATTGAGCGGTGGCAAATCTGGCAGCAATTTCGGCAATGGCAATCATCTGTTTTGTGCCAATTTTGCCAGCGTTTCTAAGCGATTAATCCAGTCTATGAATAGGATAGCATAAAGTAAGAAACAACGGGTTACCAAAATGTAACACTTTGGATACGCGTTTGTTAACCAAAATGAGGGAGCAAGTCGATAAAAAACATCAATTTACGGTTAGAGAATGGTTTCATCCACCAGAAATACTTCCTGCTGCTGAATTCACAATTAGGCACGTTCGATATTCCAGCAGGTTTTTATGGCATACCCTGTCATGCCAAGCAGTATAAATACGATGATCAAACTGGCACTGGGGAGCATGAAAGGCGTGAAGGTATAAATCGGAATACCTTGTGGAATATATTCTCCTAATTCGTTCACATCACTGACCACCTGAACCGAAGCGCCGGTCGCACGCAAAATCGGATAGGGACGTGGAGCGCCATAAGCATACGGCTCACCATAAGCTGGCACCGCGCTTGTTCCATATTCCGGCTGTTTGGGCGCTATGCTGCCAAGATCCACTTTATAGCAGGTGAATTCCAATAGATCACAGTCGTAGAGGTTGTAATAACCACACATATAGCCTGCATGTTTCCTGTCTGGTGACAGTAGTTGATTGCAACCCAACCATAAACGAGCTTCAACCAAACTGTAAATCCGGCCATTGTGCAGTAAGCGATATTCAAAATTGTAGTCATCCGGTATATATGATTCTATATTCGCGTGAAGCTTAAATAGAAACACATTTGCAAGACACAACGGCACTGCGATTAGTAATATCCAAGGCATTCTGCGAGCGTTTCGCATCCTGAAAATAGCAGAGCGGCATAAAACCAACAAGCACAATCCCTGTGCCACTACGAGAAGTAGGTTGAAGCGCGGCCATAAAAAAGCTATTTGCCCACCCAGATCTCGATCATCTGTGGCAAATAGTTGCAAGACGGTAAAGCATAACAAAAGAAACAAAATGCCAATCTTCACAATGAGCTGTTGGTAACGTGGATTTTTATTAGGCAGCGTACGAGATGGTGAAGAAATAATATTCATCCGAATTCTATACACAAAATATTTTACTGATCAGCAATATTTGCAGGATAGTTTATTTGTCATCGGTTTTGGTGCCCTGTTATTAGGGGTTTTGGGAAAAGGGAGGTAGCAAATACAGGGCAATTTTGATCATTTGCCCTGTATTCAGGCTGCGTTTAGGGACGTGCGTTCGCCAAAAGCGACTCCATATCAGCGGGTGTGTTAACGGGGTTGGCACAGACAAAATGGCGGCAGACGTAAACGGTTGGCTGGTCGCTGCGAAGAGTACGGTAGCCAAGGAGCGGGATTGTGGCTTCGGCGGGAACATCTACAGGAGAAAGCGCAGTGACCAAGTTAGGGCGGTAAGTCTTTTGAACCACATCCAATAGTAATTTCGTGGCGGGATTATCGAGCGCACCGACGATGGCGACTTCGGCCAAACCATCAACCAGCATATCAATCGCACTGAGGGATTCACCGAAGGCTTGCGGATATTGGCGCATGGCTTCGGTCAAGAGTGCGAGGGTACGGCGGGCAGCTTCATCATAAGTGGCATCCGCCGTGTAGGCCGCAAGACGAATCAAACTCTTCGCCAGCATCGCATTACCGGAAGGAACGGCATTGTCCTGCATGTTACGCGGACGGGCTATGAGGGCTTCGTGATCATCCGCAGTGTCAAAAAAACCGCCATCCTGTGCGGAAAAGTGCTTTAAAGCGACATCAGCCAGCGCACGCGCCTCGACAAACCAACGTTCGTCAAAGGTGGTTTGATAAAGTTCGAGCAAGCCATCAATCAGGCATCCGTAGTCTTCGAGTGTGGCTTTGATGCGGGGGTTGGTCACACCATTTTTATGAGTGCGAAGCAAGCGGCCATCAGGTGATTTCATGTTGTTGAGTATGAACGCAGCATTCTTGACCGCAGCGATTTGATAGTCGGTACGATCTAATACACGGGCGGCTTCGGCAAGGCTCGCGAGCATCATACCGTTCCATGCGGTGAGGATTTTGTCATCAAGGCCAGGGTGGATGCGCTGGATGCGAACGGCATAGAGTTTATCTTTGATGGTCGCGATTTTGGCGCGGAGATCATCCACCGCGAGATTAAGCCGATCCGCTACCACCCTGTCATCATTGGGTACATGCAGAATGTTGTGGCCTTCAAAATTGCCGCGCGCTGTGACGCCCCAATATTCGATGGCGATGGGGGCATCGTCACCGAGCAGTTCTTGAAGTTCGGCAATACTCCATATAAAAAATAAGCCTTCTTCACCTTCACTGTCAGCATCGGTGGTGCTGTAAAACGCGCCCTCATAGGTCGTCATTTCACGGAGGATATAGTCGTAAATCTCGGTGGCGATGTGCTTGAAAAAAGTGTCTCCCGTGAGTTGGTAGGCATGGAGATAAACGCGGCTGAGTTGGGCGTTGTCGTACAGCATCTTCTCGAAATGAGGGACAAGCCAGAGCGAATCGACACTATAACGATGGAAGCCACCACCGATCTGATCATAAATACCACCGCGCGCCATTTGCCGTAAGGTAAAAGTTACCTGCTCCAGCGGTTCAGGATCACCTGTACGAAGATGGGCGCGAATTAGAAATTCGAGATTCATAGGCTGAGGGAATTTGGGCGATCCGCCGAAACCGCCATGTGTTTCATCAAAACCCTGCCCGATTTTCTGGTAAGCGGTCGTGAGCAAATCGGCTGTAAGGGCGCTTTGTTCGCCACCAATACCCAGAAATTCACGATTGAGGGCTTCAGTGAGGTGAGTGGCGGAGTCCTCCACCTGTTCGCGGCGGTTCTGGTAGGCTTCGGATACGCCTGCAAGTACCTGACGGAAGGCGGGCATCCCATGACGGGGTTCGGGCGGGTAATAAGTACCGCCGTAGAAAGGACGACCATCGGGTGTGAGAAAAACGGTCATCGGCCAGCCACCGTGACCGCTGAGCGCCTGGACAGCCTGCATGTAAATGTCATCGACGTCGGGGCGTTCTTCGCGGTCGACTTTGATGTTGACGAAAAGTTCATTCATCAGATTGGCCGTAACCGGTTTTTCAAAGCTTTCGTGGGCCATGACATGACACCAATGGCAAGCGCTGTAGCCGACACTGAGCAAGATGGGCTTGTTCTCGGTGCGGGCGCGCTGGAAGGCTTCATCCCCCCAAGGATACCAATCGACGGGATTATCAGCGTGTTGAAGGAGATAGGGGCTGGTTTCATGTTGGAGGCGGTTGGGCATAGAGAAGAGTCCTTAGTCGGAAGATGAAAACGGTCGGTGGCGATTTAATTGACGAATTGTGAGAGGGATTTTAACACAGAGAAAATGCAATTGAACCGCCAAGACACAAAGAACGCCAAGATCAATACCGAGCAGCAATATTGTTGGATATGACATTTATTCGGTTGGACATTCTCACCTCCTATACCCGACCCGCTTTCAAATGAAACAGACGTTTGCTGAACGAGAAATAAAATATGCGACAACGCTTCAATACGAGTCGGCACCGGTTAAACGAAAATGGAAAGTTGAAACGTGGCAAATATTATCGAGTGGGTGATGATGGCGAGTTGGAAGCGGTTGAGGAGGACGCAACAAGATTAAACACTGATGAAAAACCAAAACAGAATGAAAGTCGCAATTAGCCGGATAATGATGACCGTGTTCCCTCATCTGAGGACAAAAAACGCTCGTTTACCTCATCACAACTCATACATCAATATGTACAATCACTAAAAATCCATGATAAATATCACTAATTATCACCAAATATAAATGTTAGTTTATGAGAAGGAGATTAACACGCTCTAGTACTACGTCTGTTCACCGGTGATCACCTAAGGGGGAACTGTGGAGACCACAACAACAGGACGATCTGCGCGGGTCCTTATCATAGGATTGCTGACCATTATCATCGTGCCGGGTCTGGCGTTGGCGATGTTTGCAATCAGCAACAGTTTAAGAACTGAAACAAAATCAGTAAATGTCCTGGCAAACAGCAGTGACAGCTGTGTTACTTGCCACGATCAGACTTCTCCCGGCATCATCGAACAATATGGGCACAGCAGTATGGCAGGCGCGGGCGTGACCTGCCGTAACTGTCATGAGGTTAAAGCTGGCTATCCGGGTGCTGAAGAACATCAAGGGACTTATATCCTCGGTCAGCCAACAGCCGCAATGTGTGCTAACTGCCACACCGCAGAAGTCGCCCAATTCAATAATAGTCGCCATGCTCTTCCGGCTTATGTGGCGGTATTTGGATCGAAAGACCTACCAGCCGATTTAATGGCGGCGTATCAAGCCATTCCAGAAGGCAGTTTCGCACCAGACAAAGCGCGTAATGCGATTGCCGCGCTGGAAGGTCCAGCTATTACTCGCTTCGCCTGTGAAAGCTGCCATAACGTGGGTAAACCAGCGCCAGATAATTCGGTAGGGCAATGCCAAAAGTGCCATATGAGGCACGAATTCAGTTTGGAACAGGTTCGTAAACCGGAAACCTGCAACAACTGCCATATCGGACCCGATCATCCGCAGTGGGAAATCTATCAAGAATCGGCTCACGGTATCGCTTACCAAACAAGCGGCGATAACTGGAATTGGGATGCTGAACCGGGTACGCTCACTGTCAAAGACTTCCCTGCTCCTACTTGCTCCACATGCCATTTCAGTGGATTCGGCGCCAGTGGAACCACTCATGATGTCGGTGATCGTTTGTCATGGTATTTGTTCGCATCAATCAGCGAGCGGCGTCCAGTGTGGCAAGAGAACAAGACACGGATGCAAAATGTCTGCCAAGAATGCCATAGCAAAGATTTTATCGAAAACTTCTATGCGGATGGGGACAAGCTGGTCGATGCGATCAATGCACAAGTCGTCACATCCAACGACATTATGAAGCCACTCACTGACAAGGGGTTAATTACTAAGGCGCCATTCGACCAACCTATTGACTTCACATACTATGAACTGTGGCACCATTGGGGACGAACGGCCAAATTCGGCGCATGGATGCAGGGGGCGGATTACACACAATGGCATGGCGCATATGAGATGTTAAAGGGTCTGTCAGAGCTACGTGAATCGTCTGGCAAACTCTTAAATGGTGAATCGCCTACGCCTGAGACGACTCCTTCTCCGGGAGGGTGATCTATGTACCACCTGATAACTGTCTTCCCAGTATCTCGTCGCTTGCGACTGCCGCTATCACGCGACCAATTGATGCTGCTGATGGCGGCCATCAACCAACTCTTCCTGAGTTTGGACATCTATCTGGCGCACCACTTGAATGGGCAGATTTCCCGCAATGAGTGGATACCTATTATATTCGGACTGATTGCGGGCATACTCCTACTGCTGGCAGGATTGATTGCGTTTCGCCAGCGTCCGCTGGCAACCATTCTGGCGAACATCGTTTTTGTTTGCAGTATCGTGGTGGGAGTACTGGGTATGTATTTCCACCTCTCACGAACTGGTCTGGCAAACGCACAACTTGCACCATCGGATACTGTAGGTGTGTTGATTTTTGCGCCACCGATACTCGGCCCGTTCATGTTTATACTGGTGGGCGTACTTGGCATCAGCGCGGCCTGGATTGAGTCGCCAGCGGATAGTGGCCGACTGCGACTACTCGGCAATCAACATGTGCAAATGCCTTACAGCAAGACGCGCGCGTATTTTTTCATTGTGGGAATCGGCATATTGGTAACTGTTATCAGCAGTGTACTTGATCACGCGCGTATCAACTTCGAAAATCCGTGGGTATGGCTTCCCACAATGGCCGGGATACTTGGTACGGTCGTAGCAGTTACATTAGGCATCATTGAAAAACCATCCCGGATTGATTTGACTGTCTATGCCACTGTTATGATCATGCTGATTGTAGTGGGATCGATAGGGTTTTTTCTGCATTTGAACAGCAATTTGGTCGCACAAGGAACGATAATTGTCGAACGTTTTTTGCGCGGTTCGCCAACATTAGCTCCATTATTATTCGCCAACATGGGATTGTTAGGACTCCTAGTACTGCTTGATCCTTCTGAAAAGTAACTCATTATGTTAAAGGCGGGAGATGATCCCGCCTTTGTATTTATTCCACCTGCACTGCTAACCGAATCAGGAGAAATATTCCCCGGCTTCGATGGGAAACGGGATAACATTGCCGCGCGGAGGCATGGGGCACGTCGTAAATTCGCAGAAGGCGCAAGGCGGTTGATAGAACTTGTTGAAGTCAATGTCAACTGTGGTCGCATCCAACAGCGGTGCCATCATGAAGCGCCCTCCCCCATAAGTGGATTTGCCATTTGTAACGTCGCGCATGAGCAACCAGATGTAATCAGGGCCTTTTTCAGAGGCAGCGGCCTCGAAGTGAAAGGACTTTCCCATTAAGTCAAACTCGACAAAACCGATATTTTTCAGGATTTGTGTCTCGCCGCCGGTGTGATCTACGGTCATATCTTTAATATCTGGATAAGCCGTAAATTTGCCAGTGACCCGGTATTGAGGGTCAATGGGATACCACACACGTCCGGTAAAATTTAGCCGCTTGGGCGCATTCGCATCCCAAACGCGGATGTTATAGGGATCACTAGCCCACTGCATAACACCAAAGCTCACATCGCGGACACGAACGACCGACATCCCACCGGGTTCATAAACGTTGCGCAGTTGGGCTGTACGCATGGGCATTTCATCGACATAGACGACTTCATCAGTGGTGACCTGGAGCGTGCCATGCTGCCCATCAAAGTCCAGGATGCCGAGGCGTTCGGGTGCAGCACTGGAAGGAAGCAACACGTTACTATCGGCGGCGCTGCCAATGGTGTTCGCGCCTATTTCGAGCGGATACATGCCAACAATCGCCAGCCAACCGCCGGGGCCGGGAGCGCGCATCTGTACATCCATGTCCTGCCGCCAAGCTTCAATTTGGTCAATGTAGTCTGGTGATGGTGGTTGGTCGATGGTTGACATGGTGGTTTCCTATGATGAGGCGCGTTTCAGCCCTGCAATTGAATTTATCGGGTAGAGTATATTCAGAAAGAACGGGAGTGTCATCTGAATGGAATCAAAAGGCGGTGCCAAATGATTGGTACCGCCTGAAAACAGGGGGAAGGAACGGGGAGGAGTCGACTTAAAAGTCCTTTTGCCAACTGAAGGTGTATACCTTACCTTCTAAGTCGGGCGGTGTGGTTACCCAGAACCAACCGGACTGCGAGTAATTGAGGGTGTAACCATTAGACTTAGCGATGGTGAAGTCCTTAGTGGTGTTCTTGGCGATAGCTGCATCAATGGTGTCGCGAGAAACATCAAGGACCTGACTGGCGCTTTCGGACGCATTGCTCCAAGCGAGTAGTTGAACGCCGCTGACGACTGTTTCGGTAGTGGGCAGACCATTGGCGTCTACCGCAGGAATATCGGTACGGGTATCAAAAATGGCTACCGGCGCACCGGCATCATAAGCGTTTATACGACCATCATGAAATGACGGAACGGGGGGTGTATCAGTTGAGGTATCGGCGGCTTGAACCGCGACAACGCCGGTAACAAGAACGAACGACAATAAAAGACCTAGACCCAACTTTTTCTTCGACATGATTGTGTGTACTCCTTGACTTCTATGACATCGATTGGTGAGTGATCACCATGAACGCCAGTATGATCCCGGCGTGTGGAGAACTCTTGGAGATTGGCTGAACACGGGGTGAATTTTGGTTTAGGGGAAAATGAGCAAGGTATCCAGAATAGGATCGCGCATTACTATCTTTTGGGTAATAATGCGACCTCTGGAAACAACTAAATGTGGACGGTTTATCTTATTTCAGGCGGAAATAGGGAGTTGAAGTGATGGAGACTGACTTAAGTAAAGTCGAAGTGGTGCATAATCCAGCGCTCAAGCGTTTCGAATTGCAGCTAGGCGACCAAATCGCGATGGTCAAATATATCCTTAGTTCAAGCGAGATTATTTTCACACATACGGAAGTGCCTGAAGCATTTGAGGGACAAGGGATCGCCAGCAAGATGGCAAAGGCAGCGGTTGAATATGCGAAAGCACAAGGGCTGCGAATCCGCCCGATGTGCCCTTACATGGCGGCATGGATCAAGCGACATCCTGAATACCACTCGATTACGGCAGGCTATTGAGGAACATATCAATCTACTCTCGTCTTCCTTGAAAACAAGAGGAAAAGGATTGAACGGAAGCAAATCTGCCAACCATCGTATTTAGCATAAACTGTGAACCACCATGACGTACGCTGGCATTGCTAATTCGAGATTAGTTGATGGCCTCGCATAAAATGAATCACCCCGCAGCAAGCTACGGGGTATCTAAGAACAATTCACGGTCCTGCGGCAAGCCACGAGGTATTAGACCCGACATGGAATAAAGACGGCTCCGAGTGACCGGAGCCGTCTTTTGCTTTAACCGCTTATTCCATTCACCAGACGAGGATTAGAAATCCTTCTGCCAACTGAATGTGTAGACTTTACCTTCAAAATCAGGCGGGGTGGTAATCCACAGATAGCCATCCTTCGAGTAGTTGAGGGTGTAGCCGTTTACCTTGCTAATTACAATCGAGTTGCCATTAGCGGTGGTCGTGAATTTGGTGTTATTCACGCTACTGTTACTGTTGTTGGTAGTCGTAGGTGTATTGATGGCTACAGCACTATTGGTCGTGCTATTCACTGTGCTATTGGTCTTATTGGTGAACTTGTCGATAGCGGCCTTAATATCAGCTGCGGAAACATTCAAGACTTCTTTAGCTGAAACGCCATCCCAATAGAGCAACTGAACGCCATTTACCACATCAGCAGTCGTGGGCACACCATTATTGTTGACGATAGGCACACTCTGACGCGTTTCGAATACGGCAACAGGAGCACCCGGATCATAGGCATTAATACGACCGTCTGTAAAGGATGGACGTATCACCGGTTCAGGCGTGGGTGTAGGCATAGGCTGCGCAGACACGGTGAACACACCTGCAATCATTACTAGCGCTGAGGCTAGCAGCATTCCCAAATTACGTTTCGTCATGACTCATATTCCTTTCGGCTATGATATCGAGAAGGTGTTTTTTACACCTGATCCACATTATGCGATGTGCTCGTGAATGGCGAAGAGGCAGAACTTAAGCAGGCTATGAGCAGACGTTAAAGAAAACTTAAACGAGTTTATGCAGGGTGCATAAACTCGATTTAGGGGCTGCTCATTTTAGTGGGCATCACAGGCGAAAGATGGCGAATTGTACTAGTACACCTGGCTATTTGCTGTGGCGGCATTGAAGAAATCGACCATGCGCCGTACATATTCCTCCAGTGCGGCGGAAGGACCATCACAATGGGTTGCACCGGGGATTTCCCAGAGCTGCGCATTTGTACCAGCCGCTTGCTGATACAAACGAATATGGGCTTTTTCGTTACCGCCTGCACCCGCAAATAACATAACAGAGCGCGGGGCTATCTTGCCAATAGTCGCAATTACGGACGGTGGTGCTGACATGCCGATACGCAATTCGAGTAAACGGTCAATCAGCCAGTGATAGCGAAGTGCTACTGTCCCTTCCCAATCAGTGGCCGGTGGCAAATCCTCAATTGAAACCATCGCAGGACCATCCGCTAAGACAGCAAGCAATTGTGGATATTGGGCCGCAGCACGAAGCGCAATTTGTCCACCGATAGAGCATCCGATGATGGCAACTGACGATGCCTTATCTTTGAGAAAATCGAGTGCCCTACCGACATCATTCACATCACGCCAGCCGAAAGACCGTTGCTGTCCATCACTTTCGCCAGCGCCATGTTCATCATACAAGAGCGCACCATAGCCCGCGTCTGATAAATGGCGGGCGTGAAAGAGCATCTGGGTGCGATCTGCGAAGTAGCCGTGTAAGAGTATAATTACCGTCTGATTCCTGGGTGGGATATACCATCCCCGCAGGGTCAGATTATCGGCACCGGAAAAAGATACTTCCTGTGTCCCAGCGGGCAAATCCGCCGGACGAATTACTTGAGTATGAGCGGGAACGACGTAGCTGTTTACGACGATATTGGCGACTACAAAGACAATGATGAGTGGTAGAACAAATAAGAGGAAACAGAAGAACGCGACAAGGCGCAGCCAATATCGACGCGTTCTGACGCTGGAAGCGAAAGTTACCACGTCAATAGATTTGGTGTGGTTCCTGTTGAGGCGGTATCAGGGTTCCAGATGGAGGCCAGCCAATCGTGCAACTCCCCTTTTACTTCATGAGTAAGCCGAACACCCGCTTCAAATCCAAGAGGCGAGAAGGCATATAAACAGGCAAATTGGCGGCGAATGGTACAAATGAGATAATCTTGCTCCCAACGAGACTGCCCCCACAAGAAAGCGACGCCATCCTGTTCGCGGTGAATAAGCTGAAGCCAATGGGCGCAATCTACAGGCGTTAAGTCATTCATACGGAAGCGAAAAGTCAGCATCGAACCGAGGGTATACGCCAGTTGGAATTGGTGCGAATCTGGCATAGCCTCAATGAGTACTGTTGCAGTACCATCAGGAGCAGCTAACGTGCTAAGGCTAGGTTGATGTGCAGCCCTAGCCGGTTTTTGCTTGATGAGTGTCATTAACGGCAAGGCGGCATAGCGACTGGCTAGTTCGGCAGCGAGATCAACTTTACCGGCAAAATGCTGCTGCAACAACCAAGGCGCATTAAAGGTCGAGCGGCTGATGGTGGCAGGACGAGAGGGGTCATCATCGGGAAGGTCGGGAAGTGAGGCGCGTGACGCAATCGTCAGATCATCGACTTCCTCTTTCTTTTTGGTTTCGCGTGGCATGTTCAACCTTCTCTTAACTGCATCAGCAAATCTTAGTTTCAGCTTATAACAGGCTGGAGCAAAGTGCAAATAGTGATTTACCCCCATAATTGAGGGGATTGCAGTGATTGTAATACCAAAATGACAAAGCGCTCATGCAGTTCTAACACGGCATGACTATGCTAGTGACAATTCTAGCGAAACTGAGGTGAAAACGTGCAACCTCCTCCGGGAAAAGACAAGCAACCCAACGAGCAGCCATCCGGCCCCCAGTTTAAGATTCCGCGATGGGTATGGCCGGTCGTATGGATTGTTCTTATTATATGGGCGTTCACACGCGTGCAAGACATGGTCAGCACAGCGACGGGAGAACAACCCATTACAATACCGTATTCATTTTTCCGCGAAGAAATCGCAGCGGGAAGTATTGATACAGTGGTATTCCAAGGCAACCAAGCGCGGGGCAGTTTTAAAGGAACTGTAAAATATCCGCCTGACGGTTCGCCGCTGATTCAACAGGGTACGGCACAACAATCATCTGACCGATTTGTGACGATGCTGCTGCCAATTGATGACCCCAGCTTAACAACGCTTCTGAACGACAAAGGCGTAACTGTAACCTCACAAAGTACGGATACATCGCCACTACTTTACCTGATCATTCAATTCGCGCCCTTCATCCTGATACTGGGTTTTTTCTTCTGGTCAGCACGACGCGCACAAGGACAGATGGGAAATGTATTCGGATTTGGACGGACGCAGGCGCGAGAATACACCGTAGAACGTCCACAAGTGACATTTGGTGATGTGGCGGGACAAGATGCTGCAAAAGCCGAACTGGTCGAAATTGTGGATTTCTTAAAAGAGCCAGATAAGTACATTGCGCTCGGTGCAAGAATTCCACGTGGTGTGCTGCTGGTCGGCCCTCCAGGTACTGGTAAGACGTTGATGGCGAGAGCCGTTGCCGGTGAAGCCAGCGTAGCCTTCTTTAGTATCTCGGCTTCCGAGTTCGTTGAAATGTTTGTGGGCGTCGGTGCAAGCCGTGTGCGCGATCTGTTCAAACGGGCAAAAGATGCCGCGCCAAGTATCGTATTCGTAGACGAAATCGACGCAGTTGGACGCCAACGCGGTACGGGTATGGGCGGCGGTAATGATGAGCGTGAACAGACGCTTAACCAGATGCTCTCCGAAATGGATGGTTTCGATCAAAACGAAAGCGTGATCGTCATGGCGGCGACTAACCGGCCCGATGTGCTTGATCCAGCCTTATTGCGACCGGGACGTTTTGACCGGCAAGTAACGGTTGGATTGCCTGACCGGACCGGACGCGAGAACATCCTCAAGATTCACACCAAGGGTAAACCTTTGGACTCGGATGTAAATTTGAGCGATATGTCGAAAGCGACCATCGGCTTTTCGGGCGCTGATCTTTCCAACCTCGCCAATGAAGCGGCGTTGAATGCAGCGCGGCGCAATGTCAAGCGGATTACGCAACGCGATTTCCTGAACGCATTTGACCGGATTGTGTTGGGAACTGAAAGCCCACCCCTATCCAATGAACAAGAACGCCGCGTGGTGGCTTACCATGAAGGTGGACATGCACTGGTGGGTGCGCTGACACCCCATGCAAATCCAGTGTTCAAGGTAACGATTGTACCGCGTGGTCAAGCGCTCGGTGTGACGGCTTCGCTCCCCAATGATGACCAGCGCAATTACTCGAAAGAGTTCTTGATCGCCCAAATCTATATGCTGCTGGGTGGTCGGGCGGCTGAAGAGGTAGCAATCGGTCAGATTACAACAGGCGCTTCAAACGACCTGCGACGTGTGACAGACATCGCGCACCGGATGGTATCCGAGTTCGGCATGAGCGAAAGTATCGGCCCGTTGAACTTCGGTGATAACGAACGGCAGCCCTTCCTTGGCTACTCGCTATCGCAAGGACGCAGCTACAGTGAAGCGACAGCAGGCCGAATTGACGCAGAAGTGCGGCACATCGTCGACGCAGCATACGCCTATACAGTGGAGCTTATCCGCAATAATAAAGATAAGCTGGATGCACTGGCAAAAGAGCTACTGGAGAACGAAATCGTAGAAGGCAAACGTGTCTACGAAATCGCCGGTACGCCACCTGCACCTGAGGTGGAAGATCCGGTTGTTGCTCCGAAACCACAAGAGGGCATCATTACGGGGCCAGCATAGTCCTAGTAGAAATGCAATATTAAAACAAGAACGCTCCAGATTAATTGGGGCGTTTTTGATTCAAATGCAACACAGCAGATGATTGATACGTATAGTACATAAATAGTAATTTGGATAATTCAGATGACAAACGGTTATTTAACGTTTCTTGACTATCTGGAACTACGGCGACGGGTCGAAAAGCGATTGGCGTCCGGGAACCTGCTGCTGTTCCACACGTTCTTTTTTGGGATTGGCGCAACAATTCTCGGAATCATCGGTTTTCAGTGGGTTTACAATTCTTTCAATTATTACTACGTTGATCCATCAATGGGCTTTATCGTCAGTGGGTGGAGTGTCATCCTTTTGGTACACGGATTGTGGACATATTGGTACTCCGGTGTACGAGGCGGTCAACGAGATCGGGTAATTGAAGACGAAATGCGTGAGCGATTACAAAACGATGATCTATATCTCAGCAATCATCCTAAAGATTTATTCCGGTTACATGGTTTGCTCAATAATGACATCAGCAAAAGGGCAAGCCTCATTCCCATTCTTATCGTCTTCACATTCCTAAACACTCTACTGTGGGTACCCTGGGCGCTAAACGACGCACGAACGCCGTGGGCGTGGACGAATGCACAAATTCTGATCGCGCCTTTATTGGTAGCAATCGCATGGAATTTTTGGCAGCGCAGCCGGCATCAGGCCAAACTCCGTATACAAATGGAGCAGCTTTTTGGCAGTCAACAAAGCCTACCGACTGACGACAATTTTGATTCTGAGCGTGGGGCGCGGTTGAGCGAGAGCGATGAATTGGTGACGGTAGACGAATATATGATGAAACGGAAACGTGACTGAGGAAAGAAGGCTTATCTTGCAAGAACATGACCAATCGAAGCTTGAGTGGGTAACCGCCTATACGGCACAGAATTTACCAGAAGCTTATATCATCGCGGGACGATTGAAGAATGCGAGAATCGCCAACTTCATCAAACCCGACTCATTCGGACAGGTATATGGTTTCACGGTGGGCATCCACAGTGGAGTCGAAGTGCTTGTGAGCCAGGATGATTACGAGCGTGCAATGTATCTATTGAATGACGAAGGGTAAAAATCTGAAAGGGAGGACTTCGAAATCCTCCCTCTACGCGCAATAACTAAACGCTTGCTACTCCAGCATGAGCCGCTTTGTGAGCATTGATAATGGGCTGTGCCACATTAGCTGGCACCTGTTCGTAGTGGCTGAACTTCATGGTGAATACGCCACGTGCAGCCGATATGGAACGTAGAACGTTGCCATAACGCATCATCTCGCTGTAAGGCACCTGTGCAGTGACCTTGCCTTTATGGCCTTCCGTGTCCATGCCCTGGACGCGCCCACGACGGGTGTTCAAATCACCCATCACATCGCCCATGACGGATTCCGGCACTGTAATTTCCACATCCATGACCGGTTCCATCAAAACAGGATTAGCGGCTTCAAAAACCTTCTTAAAGGCTTCACGCCCTGCGATTTGGAAAGCAATATCTTTGGAGTCAACAGGGTGTTCCTTGCCATCGAATACAACCGCTTTGACGTCGACAATGGGATAACCGGCGATTACGCCTTCTTCCAACACAGAATGGATACCCTTTTCAATCGACGGGATGAAGCTGGCGGAGATCGAACCACCGACGATTTTGGTCTGGTAAACAAAACCACCACCGGGATTGGGTTCAAGGCGCAGATGGACTTCGCCAAACTGCCCTGCTCCACCGCTTTGCTTCTTGTGACGATGGAAATCCGAGCCTTCTTTAGTAATGGTTTCTTTATAAGGCACTTTCGGAACTGCAATATCCATGCCAACGCCTAATTTCGCGGCACGACTGATGGCAAGGTTGACATGTGCTTCGCCCATGCCTTCGACAATGGTTTGCTTGACATCAGGATCTTGCCGCCAGCGCAGGGTCGGATCAGATTGGGAGAGGCTCGTAAGAACAGTACCCATTTTGGCACTATCGGCCTGTGTTCTGGGGTTAACGGCCACCGCATACAAAGGTTCAGGAAAATCGGGTTTGGTAATGCGAAGCGGATTGGCGCGCGTGCTAAAGGTGTCACCGGTCTTGGTATCATTGAGTTTGGCGACCACACCAATATCACCCGCATGAAGCAACGTGACAGGCATTTGTTCTTTACCGCGCATTACCAACATGCTATTGAAGCGTTCTTCAACGTTGCGTACAGGGTTGAAATAACGCCCATCGGAATGCATCGACCCGGAGAATATACGGAAGTAGTTTAATGTACCAACGAAACGGTCATTGGTAGTTTTGAATACGTAGGCAGCCAGTGGGCCTTCATCAGATTGGGGCGCAGTTAAGAACTGCTTCTCGCCAGATGCATCCAGATATTGGACACGGCGCTGCGAAGGCGGCGAAACGTAAACAACGAGTGCTTCCATCAGTGGGACAGTACCCACATTTTTCGCACCGGAGGTGACAAACACCGGCACCGTCTTGAGGTAAGCGTCGCGGGCGGCTTTCCGCATTCCATCGCGGATTTCGTCATTGGTCAGGGTGTTTTCAGTGAAATACTTTTCCATGTAAGCGTCGTCGGCTTCGGCTGCTGCCTCAACCAAAACAGTACGGGCAGAATCGGCTGTAGCCTGCATATCGGCAGGCATATCAGAGCGATCCTTACCCGTGTCGTAATAGGCTTTCATGGTGAGCAAATTGATGACCCCTTTAAAATTGGCTTCGGAGCCAATCGGAATCATCACAGGGATAAATTTATAATCGGGGAAACTATGTTTGAGGTTATCAAGCGTGCGTTGAAAGTCTGCGTTTTCGCGGTCAAGTTTGTTAATGGTGACAATAATAGGCTGCTGATAGGCTTCAGCGTATTCCCATGCCAACTCAGTACCGACTTCGACACCCGCTACAGCATCGACAACAACAATTACTGAATCGGCAACGCGAATAGCGTTCTTGATTTCGCCCTGAAAATCGGTCATGCCAGGGGCGTCCAACACATTAATTTTGGTGTCTTCGAATTCGATAGGTATTAATGCAGTAGAGAGGGAGACGCCGCGTTCTTTTTCTTCGTCGTCCCAGTCGGAAACTGTGTTCTTCTCCTCTACCCTGCCCATACGGGAAATGGCGCTGGTATTGAAGAGCAGGGCTTCGACAAGTGTAGTCTTACCAGCGCCCTGATGGCCTACGAAAGCAACGTTCCTTATCTTCTCAGTGACGTACTCTTTCATAAACAGTCTCCTTTATATTTTTAAAAAGCGATCAGTGGATCAGCCTTTAGACATCAGCAGTAAGTAGCTTATGCGACTGGACTGTGACCTCTGAGTCATTATTCTCGAGTCGTTTTTATTCCTTTCATCAAATTGATAAGACTAAATCGTCCTGTCAAAACTACTGTTTACTGTATGACAAGATTTTAAGACGGGGTTAAGAAGTTGTCAAAGTACAGAGATCATAAAAAAATACACTCAAATTGCACTGCGTTTTTGAGCGCAGTTCGAGGAGGATGTAAGAGGCAATTGTATAGCCCGTTTCAGGCAAGCATGTTATAGTGAACCTTCTTAGAGACAAGAGGTGAGGAAAACATTGTGAAAATTCTAGTTGCCTACGCAAGCGCTCATGGCACAACTGGTGAAGTAGCGGAATTCATATCCAATACATTAGCGGTCTATGGCGCGGATGTCACCCATAAGGCGGTCGAAACCGTCGAGAGCGTAAAGGACTATGATGCATTCGTTTTAGGAACCGCTATTCACGAAGGCATATGGCTGCGTAGCATGATGCTATTCATCGACAAATTTGAAGCAGAACTGGCACAAAAGCCGGTTTACTTCTTCATCACTTGCATACGTGTTGCTGAAGCAGATGGCTATGAACATGCCATGAAGAGTTATATGCATGCCCCGACGCTGGAAAAGTTGAAAGCGCGTAATGTCAATGTGTTTGGTGGAGCAATCCAGTTGAAAGAGATTGATTGGAACGAACGCTGGACATTAGGACTACGCTATGACGGTACCAATTTGCAATCCCGACTGAATGCCGATTATCGTGACTGGTACGTCATTGGTGCGTGGGCTACTAGCATCGCGAAAGATTTAGCCCTTACGCCCGTGGCTACCTTCTCGTAGAAATGGCAGAGGCGGCCTCGCGGAGCCGCCTCTACACATTCCACACAGGAGACACACAGGGAATTAGCAGATTTTAGGAACGCTTTGTATCATAAGTTTACAAGGCATTCAGTAGAAATGAACAGTTAAGACTTCCACTGCGTTGGGCCAGTAAGACCGAAGTAAGCCCCGATTGCCGTTAGGTCTCGAATATCCACAACACCGTCATGGTTCAAGTCCGCACCCGCCACAATACTCTTACTGTCGAAGTTTGCCGCAATTAATGCAGCATCGGTTAAATCAATTTTGTTATCCAAATTGGTGTCCCCGCCGACTAAAGTAGCCGGTGGCAGAACCAAGTTTTGACCTTGTGTTAATGTAAAGCTGGTCTGACTGGAAAGATAGCCAGCGGCTCCCGCAGCCACACGATATGACCCCGGCGCAAGATTAGCAAAGGTGAACCTGCCAGCCCCATCAGTAATAGTTTGGAGTGCCTTGCCATCGGGCAAAATCAGCGTTACAGCGATACCGGAAAAATCAGCTTTGAGTGGTGCTCCTATCTGCCCTGTAACCTGCATCACAGCCGCAGCAGCCGGTTGAACAGCCGGTATTTCAAGCGTTGGTATCACCACCGGGTTTTCGGCTGTTGGGGAGATATTGGAAGGTGGTGGCAATGTACCCAACGGTGTATTTGGCTGCTCAATGATCGGCGTTACAACTACAGCGTCAGTTGGTACAGGCGTTGATGGTATAACCGGGGCCACTGTAGGTAGTGCCTGCGATTGGGCATCAACCAGTGCTGTCGGTTGAACGACATCGGTGGCAACAACTACAGGCTGCACAACTTCCGTTGGAACAACTACCGTTGGCTGCACCACAGGTTGGGCAGGTGCCGGATTATCGGTTGGTTGAACTACAATTGTTGGCACAACAACATCGGTAGGCGTTGGTATGTCCACCGTAGCTGTTGGCTGCACAGACGGATCAGCACTGTCGGCGGTGATGATGACCATACCCGCTGATAGAAATAAAATCCCGCACACCGCAACAATCAAATAGGGCGGTAAACGTTTCACGATGGGTTCTCCCGAAGGCTATTTATGGCCTGCTAGTGTCGTGTATTGGACACGCATCCGAGAGTACATACCTACGCTGAGCGTGAGCAAGACGACGCCGACAATCAAGAAAGCAACTGCGGCAATCGAGACAACACTATCAGTACGGTTTGTGGGAGTGGTTTGTATAATGCCCGAATTAACCGCTACTTTTGAGGTCACCGCATTCAGCTGGGGGTTATTGAATATACTATTGGCAGGATCGCTTAACCCAACCTGTTGAATCGGCGCAGCAGCATTAGCAACTTCAACAGCGGGTGCAACCTCAGGAGCTGTGTTTTCAACCACGACCGGTGAAACCACTGAACCCTGAACATCGGCTACTACCTGATTGACTTTTTGCGCTACCAGATGCCCGTCGACTTCTTTAAATTCAGGAGCGACGAAACTTGCAGTCACGTTGGTCAGTGAAACAGGAGCATCCTTGAGCGCATGAAGTGTAAATGTCGCCAACACCCCGTCACCATCGACAGGTTTAGCAGGCTGCATCAGGGTCATTGCATATTCAATTGTGCCAGCGGTGGTATCAACTGCATTACGAAGGGCAAAACCCGGTTCGTTGGCGAAAAACTCACCCGGTGTAACGGCTTTATTGTCAGTTTGAATGACTTCAAAAGCCTGTGGATCATAATTGAGTTTAAAACTGCCACCGTAAACTCCAACTGCACCGGACACGTTGACCGTGACGGTGATGGTATCACCCGCGTCAGCATTAACGATGTCTGGATCCAGTTGAACTTGTGGTGCGTTAGGCTGTGCCCCAACGGTGAGGAAGCTAACCGCGGATATGAGAACAAGAACCAAAACAGAGAACAATTTGTGTGTGTACTTCATCGTGTGTAACCTCAAAGAACAAATCTTGATCGATTGACTACTTTAGATAGGCCGCGAACCCATCCATAGTATTTGTAAATATTGACACAAAGGATTTGCCCCTTTGTGATCTGACGTACATACCATAACTGTAGGGGCAGCATAAGACAACGGTTACGGGTAGGCTATAAGTCCTAAGCAACCATGAATTAGGAATGAAGTACTGCCAAAATATTCACTCACGCATAACGTAATCTGAATTCTTCCTAACCAAATACCAACGTTTCTAACCTCGTCGTAATGTGAGAACAAAAACCAATAATTAAGGAGATCCCAAAAAGTCATAAAGGATTAAGGAGATGTATTGACGGAGAAATCAAAAGCGTGCTAGGCTTATTTTATCGTTACGAGCAAGGAGAAATCACAACATGTTGTATATGCCCCGCGAAGAAGGCCAAGGCCTCGTAGAATACGCTCTGATTTTGGTTCTGGTCGCAGTCGTCGTTATCGTCATTCTGGCACTGCTCGGCCCGGCCATCGGCAACATTTTCTCGAACCTGGTCAAGAACCTGTAATTCACTGTCTCCATTCATTAAACGTCTTTTTTGAAAAGCCGCGCGTTATGTGCGGCTTTTCGCATTTATAGGCAAAGTCAATACAGTTTAAACTTCCAAGACGCAAAGAACGCCAGGTTCAATGCAGAGAGCAATTAACCTATCCCCTTCTCTATAGCCGCAAATCTTCCCTTCTGATACAATCGCCGCCATTCCAAATACAACAGCAGACAGGTTAATTCATGACCCACAAAGACTTTTTGTTTCGCGGGGAGATGGCCGAGCTTGATCCAGATGTTGCCGAACTAATCCGGCACGAAACGGCGCGACAGGCGCAATATATTATTCTTATTCCGTCCGAAAGCACTGTACCGGAAGCGGTGCGTGAAGCATTGAGTTCGGCATTCCATAATATATATGCCGAAGGTTATCCGCTGGATGAAACGCGCACCATGACCCAGGCAGAAATTCTGGATTATAACGAACGTCTGCCAGAATATCGTCGGCAAGCAGATAAACGTTATTACAAGGGTACAGAATATGCCAACATCGTCGAGGCGCTGGCACGACGACGGGCGGCGGAGTTGTTCGCAACCCCACAATACCGACCTGAACAGCTCTTCGTAAACGTACAGGCTCTCTCTGGCGCACCGGCCAACAATGCAGTTTACAGTGCGCTACTCAGCGTGGGCGATACAGTGATGGGCATGGATTTACTGCACGGTGGTCATTTGACGCATGGCAGTCCAGTCAACCGCAGTGGTAAGAATTACAAGATCGTCAGCTATGGTGTCGATCCCGTAACTGAACGACTGGACTATGACAAAATCATGGCACTGGCGCTGGAACACAAGCCGAAGATGATTATCGGCGGTTACACCAGCTACCCGTTCGCACCTGATTGGCAGGCCTTCCGCAAAATTGCGGATGCGGTCGGGGCGTATTTGATGGCAGATGTTTCGCATGTCTCAGGATTGATTATCGCGGGCGATTTCCCCAATCCGGTGGGTATTGCAGACGTCGTCACATTCACCACGCACAAGACTTTGGCCGGGCCACGCGGGGCTGTGATTATTACTCATAAGTCGGCGCTTTCGGGCAAGATTGACCGTGCGGTTTTCCCTGGCGAACAAGGCGGCCCACACATGAACAGCATCGCCGCACTGGCAGTTTCATTACGATTGGCAGCGAGCGACCAGTTTAAGGAACTGCAACATCAAACGGTGCGAAATGCAGCGCGGCTTGTTCAGAAGCTAGAAGCACGCGGTTTGCGCGTGGCTTACGGCGGGACGGATACACACCTGCTGCTGGTCGACTGCAAGAGCGTGGTGGGCAAAGATGGAACCACTTTGAGCGGTGATATGGCTGCGCGCATCCTTGATTTATGCGGGATCGTACTGAACCGCAATACGATTCCCGGTGATCCGGCAGCTTTGAGATCTTCGGGTATCCGTATTGGTACACCCTGGATCTCACAACGTGGATTTGGTGACACTGAAATTGACAAACTGGGTGACATCATCGCGGATGTGCTGCAAGCCTGCGTGCCATTTAGTTACGGTGGCAAGAAAGGGCCGGAACCCCGCGCCAAAATTGATTTCGACGTGTTCCAAAAGGCCAAGCTGGCTGTGCGTGAACTATCGCTGAGTGTGGGGATTGATACGCAAGTTCAGGTTGATGACTATCCGCACTTCTTCTATCTGGACTCGGTTAAGGCACAATCCGGTTGGTCGACATTCGGCATTAAGGGCGAACAGGCTACTGCTTTCTTAAATACTGCGCTGACCAGTGATGTATTGGCGTTAAAAGCTGGTGAGCAGCAGGCGACATTGATCCTCGAAGCGAACGGCAGTGTGATGAGTCGAGGGGTAATAGAAGCCGGTGAAAACGGCTATATGCTGCACGTGGAGCAAAATGCAGGGCGGGTCGCAGCCTGGTTACGCGGACTTTCAGACGGATTTGTGCTATTTGACGCGACTGATCCCTATGCCAAGGTGCCGGGGCCGGTCGATGTGGTGGCAGAAGGCGCAACCAACCTGGGCGCTTTGCGAATCAATACCAAGGCTGATTGGGTGAAGGATTTTACAGGTTACGCCGCCAAATCGTACTTCGTAGGCATTAACGGCGACCAATACCAAGGCCCCAAAGATGATGCTCTGCCAGTTTTTAGCTGGCAAGAACCGACTGGTAATGCACTGTTGACGACCACACTCCACAGCCTCCATAAAGAACTGGGGGCGAAGATGGTGGAGTTTGCGGGATATGATATGCCAGTGTGGTACTCGTCGGTCACAGAAGAACATCAGGCGGTGCGAACGGGCGCAGGCATCTTCGATGTAACCCACATGGGTGTGCTCGGCGTTAAGGGCACGGGCGCGGCGGCCTTCCTCGACGTGATGACGACCAACGAGGTTGAGAAGCTGGCGATTGGTGAGTCTCACTACACTTATCTACTTGACCAAAATGGCATCCCGCACGATGACCTGATGATCTACCGGCTAGGACGCGAGGACTTCCTGGTTGTAGTGAATGCCTCCAATAATGATAAAAACATCGCCTACCTGTTAGATGCACAGGCGGGGAAAATCCGGTTTGGTGATGGCGCAAATGGGAAACGGCTGCCGACCGGCACGAGTCAATGTGTGATCACCGATTATCGTAAAGGCGCGGGCGCTAATGGTCGTGTGGATGTGGCACTGCAAGGACCCAAGAGCACCGATATATTGATGCTTTTGGGTGGCAGCGACAGTGATAAGGCCAAGGTCAAGAAACTGACATGGGCAGGCGTCACACAGGTGACACTCGGCAGTTATGACCTGATCGTTTCGCGCACCGGTTATACAGGTGAACGCACAGCCTATGAGTTGTTTGTGAATCCTGATAAAGCACCACAATTATTTGGTGAATTGATTGCGAATGGCGCTGTTCCATGCGGATTAGCGGCACGTGACAGTCTACGAACGGAAGCTGGACTGCCCCTTTATGGTCATGAACTGGCAGGGCCGTTGAACTTAAATCCGGCGGACGCGGGCTTTGGTAATTATGTGAAATTATGGAAGCCTTATTTCGTGGGCAAACATGCGTTTATCGCCCATGAGATGGAGCGCGAGGCAGAAGTCACACGCTTCCGACTGGACAATAAGGGCGCACGTCCCGCGCATCAAGGCGATCCGGTGGTCGATAAGAAAGGCAAAGTCATCGGCGTGGTGACGAGCTGCAGCATTGACCGCGAGGGTTTCCAATCGGGACAGGTTTACCTGCATGACGATTACAGCAAAGATGGTACGGCAGTCGGTGTGTTTGCAGGATCGGCACGGGCGAAGAATGGAAAAGCGCCGGGAGAATTGGCGTTCGGTGATAAATTCCCGACCCCTGAACCAGCAACGATCCTGACGCGCTTCCCGAAGGCTAAGAAATAGTACGGCGCTATCTGCAGCGCAAAGCTCGACAAATCTCTAACAATAAGCGGACGCGTGTCCGCTTATTTCTCATTTCTTCCTCACCGATAGTTATTACAATACGGCGCTTCTAGCAGATTAGTATGAGAAAGATGCCTGTTTCATGAACAAGACCACCGCCAAAGTCATCAAAGCACCGCAAGCGCCACCAAGCCGATTCCGCCAATTTTTATCACCGGGCTATCTGATGATTGCAGCCGGGGTAATCATTATCACTTTTATACTGGTGGTCATCGTCCGTAATACGATTGCCGAGCAAAATCCGCCGGGGGATTTGAGTATTCCTGATACGAGCGTGTCCTATCCAAATCAAGGGCAAACGCATATTGAAGTTGGAGCGGCACATCCTGCTTATAATTCCAACCCGCCGACCTCCGGCTGGCATTACATTGATCCTGCGCCGTGGGGGGTTTATCCAAATCAACTGCCTGACGAAACACTGATTCACAACCTCGAACACGGTGGTATCTGGCTGTCGTATAAAGACCCGACAAACCAAGACATCATCAACCAGTTGGTCGATATTGCCAGCAAGTATCCCTCGCATATGATTGTGGAACCACGCCCACAAAATGACAGCCCGATTGCTGTGGCCGCATGGGGTCAACTCCTGAAAATGGACACTGTAAACGCCGATGTGATTTATGCATTTATCCGACGCTACCGCAAACATGGGCCGGAGAATGTGGGATAAAGAGTCGGTAAGTAGATTCTCAGAAGTTTCAAGCCGACCCCACCCTAGCCCTCCCCGTAGCAACTTTACGACACGACAGTTTTGGTCGATTGAGGGAAAAGCGGAAGGCTCTAAGAGCCTTCCCTACGGGAGAAAAACGCATAAGACTGTAAAAGTGTCGTCTCGTGAACCGTAGCAACAGGGAGGGAACCCATACAAAGCTGAGATTCTTTGTTCACGGATGTCGATAAACCACATAGTCGGTAGTCATTGGTCAATTTGAAAACCGATACAAAAAGAGGTGTAAAACGCCTCTTTTTGTTTGGGCTGTGAAAAATGTACTTCGGCTATACGGGAGAAAGTTCGCAAAATTCTTCACTTTCTACCCTTTCACAAGTGGCTTCTGGTGTTTCGTGATTGCTGTTCGCTCAAATTGTCTGTTATTGTTGGGTATGTCGGTTATATCAGCCTGATTTGATGGCAATTAGCCGAGCGATGCCGGTAATGTCGTCAGTGGTATCAGTGCTGTTCGTGTCAAAATGGTTCATCGAAGTTTGAACGATTTTATGTGGGGGTGTTTCCGGTGCCTAAAATGGCTCCGGGCAGGACGCGATAAGCCAATACAGGAATATTTTGTGGCGGCAGAGACGGCGGCATTGGCAGTGCCATGAACGAATTGATGCAACTATTGCAAATATCACCATTACAACATGGTGGTTTTTGCAATAGTTGCCAAACGATTGAGGGAGCAAAGCGGCAAAAGCAGCAAATGCGGCAAATTCAGCAACATGGTTTCTGTGCAGAGGATATTCAAAGTTGTTAAGGTGCGTCCGGGTTCATCAGCGGGTTTGCTGTTGGCAAGCCGCTACTACGTACCCTATACGAATGATATTCGATGTGAAGAAGGAATGGGTTACATTTTGGAAGACCATTTTGTAACTCTTTCGAGAGGTTAGTGTTAACCAAAATAAGAGAGGATATGCAGTGGATTGGTTGGCAAAAAGTTGGTAAACGGTTTGCCGACAAACCTAAAGTAAACTTTTTATATAATAAAATGCGATTGTTATATGTGTGATAGGGGTTTTTAGGATAAATACATCGAATTTGGAACTCAATATGGATAATCTGTTATGAATACTCTAGCACTTCTCGTTTTCTTTACTGCTTTCATCCCGACGGTAGAATTGCCAGCACAACCGTTTCCGGAGTTCACAGTCGCATATAGCAATAATGGCATAATTTATGAAACCAATTTCAAAGAGGGGCCAACGCAATTAACTGATAACACCAGCTACAATATCTCACCCACCTGGTCACCAAACGGTCAACAACTGGCATTCCTTTCGGACACTTCTGACTCTCCTAAGGGTCAATATCACGTTGCGGTCATGAATGTTGCGACACGGGACATAAAGGAAATTGATTCGCTTGAACTCACCAGTGAGGCAAGTCTAGCATGGTCGCCTGATGGTACACATATCGCTGTGACTTTCGGCGCGTTATATGTGGTCAATGTGGAAACAGAGCAGATTCGCCAACTGTCGGTCGATAATATCAGCGCTCAACATTCATCATGGTCGACTGATTCAATGCGCATCGTATTTAGTGCAAGTAGTGATATTTACGTGATCTTCGCTGATGGGCATGATATTCAAAAGATTAGCGCCAACCCTTATTCAGCCTCTAGCGACCAACCTTTGTGGTCACCTAATAATAACCAGATACTGTTTCGCAGCTTGTATGACAACACTCTCCATCTAAAAATAGTCGACCTCGATACACGAAGCACAACTGACATAATGACGACACAAGGGAATGACGTTCTCAATCTCGAGTGGTCATCAGATGGCGAACAAATCGCATTTACGGTATACGGCGACACGAATGCAGGAACACCTGTTATTGACAGTGGAGATGTCTACATCATGAATGCAGACGGTTCAAACTTACGCCGTATCACAGGAAAAGGTACAGACTATCTGGTTGGATGGACGCCCGATAATCAGCATGTTGTTTATCAAAGTCAGGAATTGGGCGGCGCGGCAGTCTCGTTACAGGTTGTTAACACTGCGAACGGCAAAACGACAAATCTGACTAACGATAGGCTGAAAGATATGTGCGTAACCCTCAATTGTCAGAGTATGTCCATTCGGCCACAGGCAAACGATTAGCGCTTTGTTTTCCGGTTGCGTTCGACAATGTTGATTACGCGGTCATGGCGGGCGAAAAGGACAAGCGTATCGCCACCATTTACGGCAACATCGTTCTTAGGCTCGACGTCAAAGGTGTCGTCGTGACCATGCAGCACAATGTCCATGTCATTGGCATCCTGCAAAGAGCCGATGGTGCCGCCGTCAAGGAAGGAACCCGGCTCGACTTGCAGACGAATCATGCTGTATTCGACGCCAGCCACTTGCAGGGTCTGGGTGATTTCCACACCAACGGCGGCACCCGCAAAAACGGGGGCAGCTAAATCCGAGGCGCTGTGAACTGCATCGACGCCCATAAACTGCTTCATCTGTTTGGCATAGGTATCGTCCCACATACGTGCGACAATTCGCACTTCAGGATTTAGATCACGGGCGCGCATAATGACTTCAAGATTGGTCTGGTCACTGGAAGTACAGGCGATAAAGGCCTGTGCATAACGCAAACCAGCCTGTTCAAGTGCCTGCGGATTCCGTCCATCGTTGTTGATAACAGGAACGCCCAGCGCAGCTAATTCGTCATCAATATTCGGTTTGAGCTTCTGGTCGATGGCGACCACATCAAAACCCATACCCACAAGAGCGCGGGCGACGCGCAAACCGACATGGCCTACACCCAAAATAATGACATGATTCCGATAGGTCGAAGCCACAGCTTCCTCCCATGCGTTACGCCGCTCACTGCGGTCGAAGAAAAGACGAACAAAATCAGCCGCACCGCGCCCAACGATGAAGATGGCTAGTACAGGAACGATGTACCAAAAAACGATCAAGTAAAGTTGAGTCGGGACTTCAGCCACAGGGGGCGGTTGCAAAACCATCATTTCGAGGATGTAATAAGGTAAGTGTTGGAAGGCGGGACGGGCATAACCTGCCAGCACCATCAATTCGCCATAGAGCCAACCACCGCCGAAGAGTAAGAACAAGAAGGCCAAAATCGGCACACGAAATTCGCTCCATAAAGCGGCGGTATCCCGATATAAAGCGCGTGTCACCCGCCAAACACGAGTACTACGGCGGCGACCTTGTGGCAAAACCAGACGTGCAGAAGGCATGGATTAGTCTTTAGTTGATAGTCGTTAGAAAAATCAAACTCTTATGGGTGATAAAATGGGGATTGTTCGTTGCAACTGAGCCACATCCTCACCCCTAAATTCGCTCTCCATTTCATGTTTACGACACGACAATTTTGGTCGATTGAGCGAAAAGCGGAAGGCTCTGAGAGCCTTCCCTACGGGAGAAAAACTCATTAGACTGCAAAAGTGTCGTCTCGTGAACCATTTCATGGCAGAGGGAACTTTAAAACAATTTCTCTTTCAATCATCTAATTGAAGGATACTGCATAAAAAGGTTTTCATAAAACCCCAGTTACAGGGGCAAATTCCGACTAAGGGATGATAGAGCTATCGCTTATTTTGACATATGATATTGATTAGTACAGCACGCGTGTGGAAAGTTAATTGATGGACGCATTGATCGGAAAACGGCTGGGACAATACGAAATTCTCTCCAAACTGGGGTCAGGCGGCATGGCGCATGTGTATCGGGCGCATCAAACCTCGGTGGATCGCGATGTGGCGGTCAAGGTGATCCGCACAGATTTGACGGAAGACGCGGCCTTTACCGAACGATTTGCCCGTGAAGCACGTACGATTGCATCGCTCAGCCATTTGCATATTTTGAAGGTTTTTGATTACGGGCAGCAGGAAGGCATCGCCTATCTGGTGATGGAACTGCTCGAAGGTGGGAGCCTGAGTACACTGATCCAGAAGAATGGCGCGCTGTCACTTTCTACGGCTGCGCGAATGCTCAAGCAGATCGCCGGGGCTCTAGATTATGCCCACGACAAAGGCATCATCCACCGTGATTTGAAATCCGACAATGTGCTGCTGGATGCGGCTGAAAACGCTTACCTGACGGATTTTGGCATCGCACGACTGCTGAACGACACCTCAAAAATGACGCAAACCGGAACGATTATGGGAACGCCAGCGTATATGGCTCCCGAATTGTGGACGGGTACGGCTGCCGATAAACGCGCTGATATCTATGCGCTGGGTGTGATTTTATACGAGATGATTACGGGGAACACACCATTCACAGGCGATACGCCGTTCGTGATTATGTATCAGCACCTCAATGAAATACCACCAGTCGATACACTGAACCCCAATATCGATGAGCGTGTTCAGGAAGTCATCCTGAAAGCGATGGCGAAGAAACCAGAAGACCGGTATCAGTCCGCAGGTGAACTGGCAAACGCGTTTGATGAAGCTGCTGGTGGTATCGGTGATACGCGACGAGGCAACACCGCTAAACCGCAGCCTATCGACAGCATCATTGACGAAGGGTTACCCACGCAACACCTACCACGCTCGACTGATCCTACGGAGGCGAATAAGCCCACTGTAGTGGAGAAAATCGGCACTATGGCGACGACGGCTGTAAACGTACCACCAAAGTCAATCAGCCGTTCGGGATGGGTGATGGGAGCGGTGATCGCGGCTTTACTGGTCACAGGCTTATTTGCTTTATCACGCGTGCAACAGCAGCGAGAAAGCGAAGCGGCGGCGACCGCGCTGGCCTTTGCGTCCACACAGACCGAAGCCGCAAAACCGACCGTTACCCATACGCCAACTATAACACCAACCTTTACGGCAACGGTCAGCCCTACCCCGATGCCATCCAACACGGCTGCGCCAACGCCTATCACTTTCGACCAACTCCAATTTGATACCTATACCAATCAGAAGCTCAATATTGCTTTTCGCTATCCAAAGGGGTGGGATGTCCAACTGGTGCAGGATCACAGTATTTTTGTCACCGAAGATTTCAAGAAGTTGGATTTCAGCGATCTCACCAAGGGTGTTACGGGCGCGCCTTATATACAGCTTAATGTCGGTGATGCGGAAGCATTGGATACGCTTGATATGAAAACAGCCCAGTCGCCAGAAGATGCGCTGGTGGCATTTATGGGGCGTGACCGCATCACCAATCTCGATAATGTACCCGGCACACACTTGCCAACCGCAACAACCACTCGAAACCGACCGGACTTAGGGGTGGTGCGCGTGATCTACGCAACGATATTGGGTGCCAATCATTTTAGTATCGCGCTGCTTCAAACCACAGCAGACACCGCATCGGCATACAATACCAACATCATGCTGCCATTGATGCGGTCGTTGGACGTGTATGCCAAAGATGTACCTACTGCCACACCAGACATCACTGCAACGCCCGCTCCAACAGTGTTCTTTGCGACACCAGCAAGTTTTGAAGAATCGGCAGATCCCGACATTGGCATCTCGTTCGTGTACCCAGCAGGCTGGGTCTTTTTTGCTAACCGCCAATCGGGTGCGGCGTTACCGATCACCAGCAGCGAAGCACTGGGACGCTATACGACTGATGACTTCGAACGCCCCATGAATATCTACCTGCGGTTTGACAGCAGCGGCTTTATCGCCATTCGCAACCCGAATGACAGCATGGAAACGATCTTCAATGATAATTATGGCGGTTTCACATCGAACCCAACGCAGCTTTATGATGCGCCCTTCCCGACGGTGTATGCACGCGCAGGCGATATACCGGTCTATGGTGTGGCGGTCGCCGGTTGGGTGGCTTTAGTAAGAATCCGCGATGATCTTTACATGTCAGTTTTTGCACATGCGGGACGCGGCAAAGAAGATGCTTTCCGCGACGGGGTGCTGCTGCCCATGTTGAGGGGGTTAAAGAGCATCGCAATCGCGACGTCTACACCCGTATCTCAACAAGGAAGTGGAAGTTCAGTTCATTAATTCTGCCAGTCGAGGATACCAGCCTGTTCCGCTTCGGTAATCGATATTGTGCGCGGGTCGGTATCCAAATCAGCAGCGACCGCAGCCATATTTTCAGGCGAGAAGATGTCATCGGCAGCGGATTCGTCGAGCACGTCGAGATTATCCAGCAGTGAGACGTCAAAGGGCACAGGTTCTGGCACTTCGACGGGGGTGAGTACGAGGGTTGCGTAATCCTCTAACTCTTCTTCGAGTTCAAGCATCGGGCGGAACTGGGTGGCTAGATCGTCAGGATCATAGCCGGGGTACGAGTGCCAAAACGCTTCGAGTGCGTTCCATACGCGGACGCGTTCCGAGGGCTTGCGAATAGCACGTTCAGCCATCGAGCGAATAAAGTGATATTTCTCGGCAGCTGCTTGCAAATGGAGTGCCTGTTGTGCCTCGTGTTCGTAGTCCTCAAGCGGATACCAGTCGGGCGCAAAACCGGAACGGCGAATGCGTGAGAGCCAGTCGAGTGCCACTGCCCACTGATCATGATCGGCGGCATCCTGATAATGTTGAATGGCCGTCATGACATCAAACTGCACGTTTTGAACCAGTGCCATGACCTTCCACGCATCAAGGCGTTCGAGTTGATGCTCAACCGCGTTTAGAATCATTTCGATGTTATCGAGGAAGTGACGACCTGAGTCAAGCTGCGCACTGTTGTAATCCAACATGGGGCGTAAATCGGGCGGCAGATCACGAGCGTTGGGAACAGCTGCTTTTTTAATGCAAATGGGCGCAATAGGCTTCTTGAGTTCGAGCGCCAGCCGGATTTCCGTCCGCACATAATCTTCGTCGTCCGCATTTTTGATGCGTTCGTTGAGCGTTTTGATCCAGTCCGTACCCATTACAGCTACCAGTAAATCACATTCACGCACTTTCTCACGAATAAAGTCCGCGAAAGGGGTAAAGGGCGGGATGGTGTCGAAATCCATGAAAACACTGTCGCGCCCATATTTCCATGCGAACCAATCACGGATGCGTTCCACAAAGTCGGGATTATCGGCGCGGCGGTAGCTGATGAAAATTTTGCGTTTAGGTGAGGCAGTGGTATCGACCATAACATCCAGCTAATTCGTTCAAGATACACATGCCCATTGTAATGCGGTTTTGGGGATTATGCCGATAGGACAAAATAATAAGGGCGCCACTGAGAGCGCCCTTTGATTATTACTGTACAGCATCTTTCTTGCTGGATTTAGTTTCTTCTGCCCATTCGGGGATGGGGCGGCAGCACAACACCAACTGCTTGGCTGCACGAACTTCATCCAGCCGCGAAACGGGCGCGTTGTGCGGCGCACTCGTGAGGAGTTCGGGGGTTTCTTTGGCTTCGGCGGCGATCTTCTTCATCACGTCGATGAATTCGTCCAGCGTGGCTTTGTCTTCGGTTTCAGTTGGCTCGATCATGAGCGCTTCGTGGACAAGCAGCGGGAAATAGTTGGTCGGCGGGTGAATACCGTAGTCAATCAGGCGTTTGGAAATATCCAGTGCATGGACACTATCAACACCCTCAAAATGACCTTCCAGCACGAACTCATGGGCGTTGATGCGGTCGTAGGGGACGGTGTAGGTGCCATTCAGTTTGACACGGATATAGTTGGCATTCAAAACGGCGTGTCGGGTGATGTCTTTGATACCTTGATCGCCGTGAATGCGGATGTAGGTATAAGCACGCACATGCATCCCAAAGTTGCCCTGAAAGGCCTTCATCCGTCCGATGGATTTCTCGGGCATAACCCAACCATAAAGCGGGGCGTCATTCTCGTCTTTGGCTTCTTCGACGATCTTGACAATTGGACCGGGCAGGAAAGGAACGAGCTTTTCGCCAACACCGACCGGGCCACTGCCGGGGCCACCGCCACCATGCGGCGTGGAGAACGTCTTGTGGAGATTGTAGTGCATGACGTCGAAACCGAGTTCGCCGGGTTTGACTGCACCGAGCAGCGCGTTCATGTTGGCGCCATCCATGTACATCAGGCCGCCGCAATCGTGAACCGCTTTGATCACATCGATGATTTTGCTCTCGAATAAACCGAGCGTATTGGGTACAGTGATCATCATACCGGCAACGGTGTCATCACAATGTTCGCGCAGCGCCGCCAAATCAACATCACCATTTTCGTCGGCAGGCAGTTCGACAGCCGTATATCCAGCCATGGTCACCGTTGCGGGATTGGTGCCGTGCGCGCTATTCGGGATGAGGATTTTCGTACGTTTGGTATCGCCACGATCCACATGATATTTGCGGATCATCAAGATACCAGCGAGTTCACCCTGCGCGCCCGCGGCTGGCGTGAGGCTAACGGCTTTGAAGCCGCTGATTTCGGCTAACCATGTTTGGAGGTTATGCATCAGTGCCAACGCACCCTGCGAACCTTCAGCATCGTTCAAGGGATGCAGATGGGCAAATCCGGGCAAGCGTGCCATGTCTTCGTTCAGCTTGGGATTGTACTTCATGGTACATGATCCCAACGGATAGAAGCCCTTATCAATCGAGAAATTGAGGTTGCTCAAGCGCGTGAAATGGCGGACAACCTGTAATTCACTGACTTCGGGAAAGTCCAGTTCTTCGCGCAATAATTCTGCTGGCAGGGGCGATTCCGGCACATCACAATCCGGTAAGAGTACGCCGCGCCGTCCGGCTGCGCCAAGGTCATAAATGAGAGGTTCGGTCATTGTATCGCTTCCTTTAAGCCTTCAACCAGCGCGTCAATTTCATCTTTGGTGTTGGTTTCGGTCACACAAACCAGCATGTGGTCTTTGAGGTGCGGGTAATCGTTACCCAGATCGTATCCGCCGATAATGCCCTTCTCAATCAGCTTGTCGTTGATCACTGCTACCGGACGCGGACATTTAACCACAAACTCATGGAAAAACGGCTTGCTCATATCGACTACGAAGCCTTTGAGGTCATTAATCTGATTGGCCGCATAGTGGGCTTTGTGATAACAAAGTTCGGCCACTTTTCGCATTCCATATTTGCCCATCAGCGACATATAGATGCAAGCCGTAAGCGACATCAACCCCTGATTGGTGCAGATGTTACTGGTGGCTTTTTCGCGGCGAATGTCCTGTTCGCGCGGGCGAAGGGTCATAACATAAGCGCGGCGATTTTCCTTATCAACTGTTTCACCGATGATGCGCCCAGCAATTTTGCGAACGTATTCGGTACGGACGGCGAAGAAACCGAGGTATGGCCCACCGAAGCTCATGGGAATGCCCAAGGGCTGACCTTCGCCGACCACAATATCGGCACCCAACGATCCGGGGGGCTTCAGCAAACCAAGTGCCGTTGGATTAACGACAATCACCAATAACGCACCGGCCTGATGTACTTTTTCGGCCAACTTTGTGAGATCGTCAATTTGACCAAAGAAATTGGGATAGGCCACCGCTACCATCGCTGTATTCTCATCTAACATTTCGATGAGGTCAGCAATATCCGCACGCCCACTGTCACCCATAATTTTGATGTTGTTTCCCTGATGATAGGTGCGAACAACCGCGCGATACTGGGGATTAATGGCAGGACTGAGGATGATCTTGTTACGTTTGTGCCGTCCGACTTCCAGTGCTACCGTGACCGCTTCGGCCAAACTGGTCGCGCCATCGTAATGGCTGGCATTAGCAGCATCCATACCCGTCAGCGAGCACATCATACTCTGATATTCATAGATGGCTTGAAGCGTGCCCTGGCTGACTTCCGGTTGATAAGGTGTATAAGCGGTCAAGAATTCGCCGCGCAGCACCAGATGGCTAATCGCAGAAGGGACAAAGTGATGGTAAGCCCCCGCCCCACGAAATATGGCGAAATCGGCGGCATGCTCGTTGGCATCCGCCAGAGCCGTTAATTCCGCAGTGACTTCCATTTCACTCAGGGGTTTAGGCAAATCCAGTTTGGGGAAGCGGTGGCTGGACGGCACAGCTTCGAAGAGATCTTCGATGGTCGTCACGCCAATGGCAGCCAACATTTGCTGCCGTTCAAGATCGGTATGCGGTGTATAACTCATGGTCTTCCTATTATGTCCAGTAGACAGAATGCAAAAACGGGATGATTAACGATTCTTGCAAAATTCGATATAGGCGGCTGAATCCATCAGGCTGGTGGCTTCAGCAGCATCGGAAACTTTGATTTTAATGAGCCAACCTTTGTCATAAGGGTCGGTATTGATGGTTTCAGGGGTATCTTCCAAAGACTTATTGACTTCTGTGATCGTGCCGCCGATAGGCATGAAAACATCGGAGGCCGCCTTAACGGATTCGACTACGCCAAAGGTCGTACCCTGCTTAAAGGTCGCGCCAACATCGGGAAATTCCACATAAACAATATCATTCAGAGCATCCTGCGCATAATCGCTAATGCCAATGGTGGCGGTGTCGCCTTCAATCTTCAGCCATTCGTCATTCTTGGTGTATTTCAGATCAGCAGGTGTCTTAATTTCAGCCATGTCTAAAGTCTCCTCAATTATGAACAAAAAGAGCGCACAGCCATAATTGCTGTACGCTCTGTCAGTCTACTTCCAGAGAGATCAACCCGCGAATCCTTGAACCTGAGAGTTTCATCACCGGACTAGCATCACCCGGTCATTTGCCCCTTCGGTGTTCCATATCTTTATTGGAACTCTCTTCACAGGTTGGTATTGAATTGTCGAACCTCATTGTACCGAAGGGTGTGCCGATACGCAACACACTTTACGCATATTGCGGGACAGCTCGATCCGACCGAGATTATTCGGTATCAATCGGCAGCCACTTAAACAGGGCATCGCGAGCATCACTGCTCAATGAAAGATTGAAGCCTAGATGTCCGGTTGCATCACCCACGACCGTCGGGCGCAGAAGCAAAACGCCATTCGGACAAAGCCCAACAGCTAAATAGGCCTGTGCTGTTCCAACATGACGTGTAGTCTGCAAGCCTTCGACCGGATGCAAGCGTCCCAATACACGGGCGAGTTCCTGAAAACGGGGACGGAGCGCAATTTCGAACGGTCCGTAACTGGCGGAAAAGGCAACGTAACCCCCTTCGCGCTGCACGGTGACAACCGGCTTGGCGATCAGGGGTTCTTCGGTCGTAAACTGAATCGAACCGGCATGATTATCGAATGTCACCACATCGAGAAGTTGGAAGTTCCGCATATCAGATTGCTCCAATATTCACAAACGACGAAGGAAAGAGTATAACATGTATTTAAAATTAGAAAAGAAACAATCATCACTATTTTTTCATGAATAAGCATTAAAATTCATTCGGGATTGGCCGTTCATAAACAGAGGTACATCAGATGTCCGATGGCAGCGTTTCTCAACCTACTCCTACCAACTCACGACTCGTGCTGCTGGGCACATTACTGGTGGGTGTTGTTGCCACATTCGTGGTTTTGTATGCGCTCACGAACCGTCCACGTAACGTTGTCACCCCTATCGTTGATCAGTCCCAAAATTTCGATGGCGTACAGGTTGTCAATCCACCGCGACAGGTGCAGGATTTCACGCTCATTAACCAGACGGGCAAACCTGTCAGCCTCAGCGATTATCGGGGCAAAATGGTGCTGATGTTTTTTGGGTTTACCAACTGCGAAGATGTGTGTCCGGTGACGATGCTTCAATTCAAGCAAATCCGGCAAAAGTTGGCCGATAAAGCTGATAAGGTGGCCTTCTTATTCATCAGTGTTGACCCGCAGCGCGATACACTAACGGTGATTGGTGATTATATGAAGCGGTTTGATCCGACGATCACCGGTTTAGCTGGTGATACGAAAGTTTTTGAAGCGATCAAGAATGATTATGATCTGGAGTTTGTACAAGTACCCAAAGAGGATGGCACGGCTGGCAGCGCGTATGCCATTTCACACACACCCAATCCATTTTTGATTGATGCCAGCGGTAAGTTAGTGGCGACGTATGCTTACGGCACGGACGTCGGGCTGGTCGTCAGTGACATGACCAGCCGAATGGGTGCGTAATTAATGGCGGGGGATGCGTGGCAAAATGCTGGTGACAACTTCATAGTTTATCGTACCTAGCTGTTTGGCGATGGCTTCTGCGGTAATATGCTCTCCGCCCTGATGACCGAGCAGAACGACCTCATCACCCACACTTACACCGGGAATAGCCGTCACATTGATGGCGGTTTTTTCCATGCTGACGCGTCCGATAACAGGTGCGCGCTGCCCGTGTACAAGTACTTCACGCCATGTGTTCGGTGCGCGGCGGAAGCCGTCGGCATATCCAACCGGCAAAATGGCGATACGTTCTTCCGCCTGTGTGTAGTAGGTACGTCCATAACCGACCGGGTGATTCGGCGGCAGGGTTTTGACCTGTGCGACAACCGTTTTCCATGACAAAACCGGTCTGAATTCAGGCGGCAGGGGCGCAGTCGGGGATGGAACCAATCCATACATCGCTAAACCGACACGCACCATATTGAAGTGACTGTCTTTGAAACTCAATGTCGCAGCGGAATTGGCCGCATGGGTAAACCGGAAGCTGAAACCAGACGCACGTAAGGGTTTCAGCAAATCCTTAAATGTCTTAAGCTGAAAAGCCGTATATTCGGCATCTTCATCGGCAGAGGCAAAGTGGGTGAAAACCCCTTCCACATCCAACGATTTCAGATTCAAAATATGTCGGAAGAGATTCATAGCGTCTTTGGGCATGACACCCAAGCGTCCCATACCGGTATCAATCTTGACGTGTACCGACAGCCGTTCACCCAATTCACGGGCGGCGCGGTCAAAGGTACGCGCCATATCCAAGTCGTAAATGGTGATCGTCAAACGCTGACGAATGGCCTGACGAATGGCGCTCAAGGGTGTGTAATTCAATACTAAAATGGGCGCATCCAAGCCGGCTTCACGAAGTTCCAGTGCTTCTGTGACCGAGCTAACCGCCAGATATTCCGCACCATTGAGCAAGGCGGTACGGGCAACAGCGACGGCACCGTGACCATAGGCATCAGCCTTGACAACAGCCATCAATGTCACCGAGTCGCCCACAAGAATTTTCATGCCTCGCACATTGGTTGCCAGCGCATCCAAATCAAGCGAAACCCAGTTCAATTGGGAAGGTTGGGCTAAAACAGCCGTTTCGCTGAGTGCATCCTGACGCGTGAGCAGTGCCTGATCGCGCTCGTCTTTCAACAAGGCGCTGACGACCAGTTCCATCCGTGCCGTTTTGCCGCCTGTCACCAGAACAATATCATGTTCATTTAAGGTGTAGCGGTCACGAATGGCCTGTACAGCATCTTGAATGCTATAAGTCATGGTTACCTGACGAGGATGCATCCCACTATCCAGCGCAGCACGACCGGCTAAGGCTGCTTCTGTGCCTTCAGTAACAAATATATCAACCACTTCGGCCCCATGCTGACCAATGGTGCGATGCGCCTGCCCGACTTGACCACCCAGGTGATCCATATCTCCCATCACAAATACCACGTGCTGGGGTATATCTGTAACCTGCTGGGCTTTAATTGTGAGCAGCCAATCCAATGCAGCAAGCATCGACTGCGGTGTAGCTGAGTGACTGTCATCGATAATCAGGCTATTTTGGAGACCGTTGAGAGGATTCATGCGTCCGGGCAAATATGGCAAATCGATCAGTGTGCGAAGCCCATCATCCAGCGAAATATCATAATGAAGGCCAACACACAACCCTGCCAGCGCGACGCTAATTTGATGCTTACCAAGCCAGGGAATCCAGCGCCCGACATGACGTTCCGCGCCATAACGCAGGTCAAAACCGGTTTTATCCACACTATTTAGGACATTGTAGGCAATAACATCCGCGCCAAAACTTTCCACACCAAAGGTCAAAGCACGGGCGCGGGTCGCACCCATTAAAGAACGGGCTGATTCATCATCAGCGTTTAGCACCGCCAAACTGGTGGGCGCCAAGCGATCCAAGAGCAGCCGATTTTCGGCTACAACTTCGTCAATATTGGCAAAACCGTCGCTAATTCCAGAACCAAGGCTGGGGAGAACTACCACATCAGGTTGTACGACCTGCACCACTTCACTCATCATGCCGGGACGCGTAACATTGAGTTCCAGCACGACAAATTGATGTTCAGGAGTCAGTGAGGCTAAAGTGGCTGGCAGTGCTAAACGTCCCGGCAGATCATTGTCGGTACTGCGTAACACGCTATACTGTGATGATAGTACCCGGCTTATGGCTTCGACAGCTAATGATTTCCCGGCTGTGCCAGCAACACAAATAACCTGTGTGCCGACCTTGTGCAGCATATAGCGTGTCCAGTTCATTAAGGCGGCTTCAGTATCGCGCACCAAAATGACGGAAATCTCTTCGGTGTCAAAATCCGGTGGATGCGTGCATAAAATGCCGGTTACACCATGATCGACTGCTTCACGCATGTATTGATGAGTATCACCACGTTCTGTTTTGAGCGCCACAAATAACTGCGACTCTCCCGCGTGGCGCGGATCAAAACAAAAACTCGTGAAAAGGTGGGCAGCCGGTTCGCCGAATAATTGACCGTTTGAAGACTCAAGAATATCGTAGAGACTTATCAAAATTCAGTATCCTGACCGGGAAAGATTTCAATTTAGGCTCATATGTTATAATAGCATGGTCTTTAAAGGAAACATACTTAAATGTCGTTCGAGTTTGAAATAATTAAGACGCAAGGCCGCGCCCGTGCTGGAATATTGCATACTCCTCACGGTGATATTCCGACTCCTGTTTTCGCTCCGGTCGGTACACAGGCCACCGTCAAAGCTGTTCCCCCGCGCGACTTACATGAAATCAAAGCCTCGTTAGTGCTGGCAAATACCTATCACCTTCATTTACGCCCCGGTTCTGAACTGGTGCGCGATATGGGCGGGCTTCATCAATTTATGCAGTGGCCGGGTCCGATGCTGACGGACTCAGGTGGTTTCCAAGTTTTTAGTTTGGCAGAGATCAACAAAATTGATGACCAGGGCGTCACCTTTCGCAGCCATCTGGATGGCAGCAAACACCGCCTGACACCCGAACGATCAATGGAAATCCAGCAAAATCTCGGCGCAGACATCATCATGTGCTTTGACCAATGTCCTAAGCCGACCGAGCGCGAAGTGGTTGAGCGGGCGGTTGAGCGCACCAGCCAATGGGCTGTCCGCTGCCGCGATGCCCATCCTTCCGACGATCAACAGGCACTTTTTGGCATCGTTCAGGGCGGTATCTTTGAAGATTTGAGGGCGAGATCAGCGGCTTTCCTGAGCAATCTCAATTTTCCCGGCTATGCCATCGGTGGGCTGGCAGTAGGCGAAACCAAAACGGAAATGTATACGGCACTCGGATTTACCGAACCGATGCTGCCGGCGAACAAACCGCGTTATTTAATGGGCGTTGGTGAACCGGACGACCTCGCAAACAGTGTGATGCTGGGTGTGGACATTTTCGACTGTGTTATCCCGACACGCCTTGCCCGACACGGTGCAGCTTTTACACCGACAGGACGTGTGAATATGCGAAACGCAGTCCATACGACTGATCCCGCGCCGATTGATCCCGATTGCGATTGTTACTGCTGCAAGCATTTTACCCGCGCGTACATCCGACATCTTGTACGTGCCGAAGAAATTCTTGGTGCCTATCTACTGAGTATTCACAACATCCGATTCCTTATTCGTCATATGGAAGCCATGCGTGAAGCCATTATTAACGGCGATTTGAGAGCCTATGCGGATGGATTTTTAGGGCGGTACCGAAATGCAATCGGAGTAAGATGACCGTATGTGGCGGCCCAAGCATACCCTCGTCATGGTCACGTTCGCACTGGTAAGCTGTAGCACACCGGTTGCGCCCGCTTCAACGCCGACTCATGGTGCTGTCACGCTGCGTGTCTATGCGACCACCGCCGCAATTCCCCTACTGAATGATCTCACGAACCACTACATCGAAACGCATCCCAACGTCAGCTTTGAAACTACTACCGGCAATTTCCAAACCATGCTGCAACAACTCAACCAGAATGGAGAAGGATATTTACTTTCGAATCACCTACCGGACGACAATTCGATCCTGGCGTGGCCGATTGGTCAGGATGGAATTGCGCTGGTAACGCATCCAAAGAATCCAGTGGACGGCCTCAGCAGTGAACAACTACGAAGTGTTTATTTGGGACATGTCGCACGATGGAGTGAGGTTGGCGGAATTGATTCGCCTATCACCATCTTAAGCCGTGAAGATGGCAGCAGCACCCGCGCCGAGTTCGAGAAGTTATTGCTTGGGGAGCGTTTGACAACACAATCGGCACAAATCGCACCATCCAGCGCGGCAATGATTAGCAGTGTCTCCCAGATACCGAACAGTATCGGTTATGTGTCGATGAGTTATCTGGATGAAAAGGTGAAAGTTCTGAGCATTGATGGCATTAAGCCAACCCCCGCTACCGTCTCTGACAATACCTATCCCCTGCGCTCGAATCTTTATGTAATCGGGCTAACTGAACCCCAAAATATGTATCGTGATTTTGTCGGCTGGATTCAAACGCCGGAAGGTCAACAGATAGTCGGAATGCATTACGCCCCGCTGCCTACTGCGCTGCACTCAGGAACGTAAAGAGCAAACTGTAAAGCAAAACAACGACCAGCAGCCACATCCCCGCAAAGGCCAGGTCGCGGTAGATGCGGATGCGTCCTCGCCGTTTTTCCATTTCCATTTCGGGACTACGGATGCGATGGAGAGCACTAGCCGCATTGAAGTTCCCGGGGTTGACGCGCAAAACGTTATCCAGACAAATCGAACTCTGGTCAAGAGACTCGACCGCCACGCTCATCCACAACCATGCATCCTCAAAGTCATTATCCTCGCGGATTAATTCTCGCAGAATGCTAATGGCTTCGCGGCGGCGATCCGACTTGACCAGTTCGACAGCATCCATGAGACGGTCAATACGGGAATCAGCTTCAGCATTTGCCATTGGCTAATCCAACTGCACCCCTGTAAACAGATCGCGTTCATCGATTTTATTATAGGCCGGTGCGGGATGAACACGCGTGAAACTTTGTTTACTAAAAAAGCTCCTACGCGCCCACATCGGTAACCGGGGCATCCCACCGCCGAGTTGGCTGTCGTGGCAAGCGCTTGCTTCATCCCAAGCCTGTAGATAATCTTTTACGTCAAACTGAGCATGAATCGGTTCCATATTTTCCAGGATTGCCAACATATCGAAGTCTTTGTTACGGCCCAGCTTACGAGGATTTTCGCCGCGCAGGCGCACCCGAATCAAATTCACACGAAACATCAAAGCAGGGAAGGCCGAATAATAGAGCTTCTGAGGCTGATAAGGTGCTTGTCCGGTTTCATAGGTCGCATCACCTGCCAACTTGAAGGCGTCGGTCGTGGCACGTTGAATCGCAATGTGGTCAGGATGCCCATAGCCGCCATACTTATTAAAGGTAACGACAACCTGCGGCCTAACCTTGCGAATGATTTCCACTACCCGCCGTGCTACCGCATCGCGCGGCGCTTGCCAGAGACACTCCGGATTTTTAGTCGTTTCAGAATACATCATGCCGCTGTCACAGTAATTTAACTTGAAAACTTCTTTGAAGCCGAGCTTCTGCGAAGCACAGTCCAGTTCTGCAATGCGGAGTTCCGACACAGAGTTATAGCCAACCAATTTCTCTGGCGCGACAGTGCCCACATCACCATTGGTCGCACAAATATAAAAAACGTCCGCCCCTTCAGCAACGTAACGCGCAATCATCCCGCCGGAACCAAAACTTTCATCATCGGGATGTGCCAAGGACAACAATATGCGGCGGTTTGCCATGAAAGCCTCCAAATAAAAAGCCGATCGATGCCAAAAGATGAGAATTAGACGACGATTGACCTACGCAATCATACATCACAGATAGGTAAGTACGAAATAGCCCTGTGCAAGCCAGAAGTGGACACGTATACTCCTCCGCCGTGTTTTAAATCGGATTGCATGAGGTTATGGATGATTATGCGCCGAAAAATCGGTTTTGTATTGACCACTGTACTCGCTGCCTTCATTCTCGTTGGCATCCCCGGTGTGGCTCTAAGCCGCGTGAATCTGGTGCAGGTCACGCTGCCCGGTACGAATACGCCAAAGCCCACCGTTTTTGATTTCGCGACCAACACACCTGCCGGGCCGACATCAACACCCAGCCGCACACCGACCGCGACGGATACGGCCACACCAACGGCAACCGCCACCTTTACGCCAACCGCGACGGACACGCCGACAGATACGCCTTCGCCGACGCCAACGCCCAACGGACCATTTAGCTACCCAGAGAATATCAACCCATTGACGGGGCAAGAATATACGAGTCAAGCCGCAAAAGAACGGCGTAACCTGATTATCAAGATTTCTAACTATCCGCCCATCGTGCGCCCGCAAACCGGCGTCAATCAAGCCGATATGGTTTGGGAATATGAAACCGAAGGCGGTGTGACGCGTTTCGCGGCGATCTTCCGTAATAACGCGCCTACACATGTAGGTTCTGTACGCAGTGCGCGGCTCATCGATCTGGAACTTGTGCCCATGTACAACGCGCTCCTGGCCTATTCCGGCACGAGCGCCCCAATTCAAAAGTTGATCCTGTCATCGGATTTTGTTTACCAGACGTTCTCGCCGCTCAAAGGTGATAACTGCGAAGACGCGGGTTTCTGCCGCTTCCCCAAAGGTGATTTACCTTTCGAACACACGTTGTTCCTGGATACAACCAAAATTTGGGAAAAGGCGACACGTCGTAATGTGAACACAGGCTACAAAGCGCGTGGTTTGGCTTTCAACCCAACACCTGATGCCGGTGGACAGCCAGCAGTCGAGGCTTTCATTGATTGGTACGGTCAGACTGACGCACGCTGGCAGTATGATGAGGCAACCGGTCACTATCTGCGCTTTACCGATGGTGTGCCGCATATTGACGCTGGTGATGGTCAACAATTGTGGGCGGATGATCTGATTATCCTGGAAGTGCCGCACAACGATCATCCCGATATTTTCGACCCCGGTGTGAAGTATCTGTCGATCCAAATCCAACTGTGGGATCAAGGGCGGGCTTACCTGCTGCGCGATGGGCAGGTGTACCAGGGATATTGGCGACGTAAGGACAAGGAACCCGGTTCAGCTCTACAACTGGTTTACGGCAACAACACACCGATGATGGTCAAGCCGGGACGCAGTTGGGTATCAGTCGTACGCGGTTTTGGTGATGTCTTCATCAACCAGCAAAAGGCTGATATGGTAGGTACTGCAACCGCTATTGCTAATCAGGCGACAGCTACTATTGATCCGAACGCGGTTGATAGCAGCGACGCAGGCGGTTAAACGCCGATCTGCCACGCCCTATTTAATTAACGACAACGCTGGACATTCCGGCGTTGTTTGTTCTTATTTGGGGATTGCGGTGCAAAAACATGTCGATTGAGTCGAGTGAAAATATCAAATCACGTTACTTGGTACGTTCTAATCAAAACTCAACGTAATATATATGCCAGTGACGTACTCTAACCCTTGCAGCATATATGTTCACCTCTTATAATAGAACGTTTGTACTTCCACTTCCGCCGGCTGGATAACAGTTGATAGGCAAACCCATGACACAGGATAAGATTGTAGTGCGCGGTGCGCGCGAACATAATCTAAAGAATATTGATGTCGAGATTCCACGTAATAAATTGGTGGTCATCACCGGACTTTCGGGGTCAGGCAAATCATCGCTGGCCTTCGATACAATTTTCGCTGAAGGTCAAAGGCGCTACGTCGAAAGCCTGAGCGCTTATGCCCGACAGTTCCTCGGTCAGATGGAGAAACCGGACGTTGACCAGATTGAAGGGTTGAGTCCGGCAGTTTCAATCGACCAGAAAGGCGTGAGCCAGAATCCACGCTCCACTGTCGGCACGGTCACCGAGATTTACGACTATTTACGTCTGCTGTACGCCCGCATCGGTGTACCGCACTGCCCCATCTGCGGTGCGAAGGTAGAAGCCCAGAGCGCTCAACAAATTGTGGACGAAGTGCAAAAGCTGGACGATGGCACACGTATCCAGATCCTCGCTCCCATTATCAAAGGTCGCAAAGGCACCCACGAAAAAGTCTTTGATGATGTTCGCAAAGGTGGTTTCGCGCGCGTCCGCGTTGATGGCGAACTGCGTGAACTCAGCGATGACATCACCATTGACCGCTATGTCATCCATAACATTGAGGTGGTGGTTGATCGTCTGATCGTCCGCAAATTTGAGGATGCCACGACTGAAGAAGCGCGCGGCGCAGAAAGCCGGTTGACAGATGCCATCGAAACGGCGCTCGAAATTGGCGAGGGCGTGGTCATCATCAATAATCTCAGCACTACACCTGCCACCGACACGCTTTACAGTGAACTGCTGGCCTGCGTCAACGGACACGGCAGCATCCCCGAAATCGAACCCCGTACATTCAGCTTCAATACGCCGAAGGGCGCGTGTCCAGATTGCCAGGGTTTAGGCTTCCGTCTGGAGTTTGACCCGGCCCTGGTCGTTCCAAATGCTGATCTGAGCCTAGCACAAGGCGCAGTCAACGGTAATGGCTGGAACTTTGAAGACGATACGAGTTGGGGTTCGGGCATCATGCGCGGCCTAGCTGATGTCTACAAATTTAATATGGATACCCCCTGGCGCAAGCTGTCTGATGAAGCGAAGCGCATCATCCTCTACGGCACGAACGGTCAAAAGGTACGACTGCGTTATGCCAATGCACGCGGCGATTACCGTGAATACACAACCGCCTTTGAAGGTGTCATTAATAACATGGCACGTCGCTACCGCGAGACACAATCAGATGGTATGCGCGAAGCCTTTGAACAGTACATGGCGAAAGTGCCCTGCCAGACCTGCGGCGGCAAACGGCTGCGCCCTGAAGCACTGGCTGTCACAGTAATCGACAACTCGATTTACGATGTCACACTTTTACCGGTCGGCGAACTACTGGAATGGGTTAACGGACTGCGGGGCATCGATGGTCAGCAAGCGAAACTCAATGAGCGTGACCAGCAGATTGCCTATCAAATTCTCAAAGAGATTGAAGCCCGTGTGGGTTTCCTCAATAATGTTGGCTTGAACTATCTGAGTCTGTCACGGTCGGCAGGTTCATTGAGTGGTGGTGAAGCCCAACGCATTCGCCTAGCCACACAGATCGGCAGCCGCTTAACCGGAGTCCTCTATGTGCTGGATGAACCGTCTATCGGTTTGCACCAGCGCGATAATGCCAAGCTCATCAGCACACTCGTTGAAATGCGTGATCTGGGCAACACCTTACTGGTGGTCGAACATGACGAAGAAACAATGCGAATGGCTGACTGGTTGATCGATCTTGGGCCGGGAGCCGGTGAATACGGCGGACGCATCATGGCGGAAGGCACACCCAAGCAGGTTATGAAGGTCAAGGATAGCCTAACTGGCGCTTACCTGTCTGGCCGTCTCAAGATTGACGTGCCCGAGCAGCGCCGACCCGGTAACGGATCGTTCATCAGCGTCAAGGGTGCGAAGGAGAACAATCTCAAGAATATTGACGTCGATATTCCATTGGGCAAGATGGTTTGCCTGACGGGCGTGAGTGGCAGCGGTAAGAGTACCCTTATGACCGACATCATCTATAACAGATTGGCACAGGTCATTAACGGCAGCAAAGATCGTCCCGGCCTCCACGACACGATTGAAGGCGTGGAACACGTCGATAAGATCATCAACATTGACCAAAGCCCAATTGGACGTACCCCACGCAGCAATCCCGGTACGTACACTAAGATGTTCGATGCGATCCGCAGCCTGTTCACCGAACTGCCCGAAAGCAAGATACGCGGTTATACAGCCGGACGCTTTAGCTTTAATGTCAAAGGCGGACGCTGCGAGAACTGTGAAGGTCAGGGGCAGCTTAAGATCGAGATGCAGTTCCTGCCCGACATTTATGTTGAGTGTGATGTCTGTCATGGGACACGCTTCAACCGCGAAACTTTACAGGTGAAGTATAAAGGCAAGAGCATCGCTGAAGTGCTGAACATGACCGTGACTGAAGCCTTGGACTTCTTCGAAAACATTCCGGTGATTAAGACCAAGCTGGATACGCTGTTTGCAGTTGGCCTCGGTTACATTCGTATTGGTCAACCGGCAACCACACTTAGTGGAGGCGAGGCGCAGCGCATTAAACTCAGCCGTGAATTATCGAAACGTGCAACCGGACAAACACTCTACATTTTAGATGAACCTTCAACGGGTTTGCACGCGGCTGACGTCAAGCGCTTGATCGAAGTCTTGCAGCAGTTGGTCGATAACGGTAACACTGTGCTGGTCATTGAGCATAACCTCGACATTATTAAGGTCGCGGATTGGATCATCGACCTGGGTCCTGAAGGTGGTGATGCTGGCGGTCAAATCATCGCAACCGGCACACCGGAAGAGGTAGCAGAAATCGAAACCAGCTACACCGGGCAATTCCTCAAACCTTATCTGGCACAACCTGAGCCAGCCTAATTCAGTCTAAAAAGAGGCGAACGCACATGTTCGCCTCTTTTTTGTCTCTATTCTTCAACATTACATTTTTAATTACTTTTTGATTTTTCAATTAGTGGTTTTCGTTTCGCGCCTTTCACAAGCATAGTTTCCAATTTGACACTTATTTTTTGCAGCTCACAGATTAGCGTCTTATTAATTTAGGCACAATGTACTAGGTTTTATTGGATCATTTACACAATTTTAGGAATTTTTAAGTATACTGAGCTAGGCTTTCGGTTATACTGAACAGTATACAGAGCCTTTCTTTTAGGTAGTTTTGAAAGCACCGGAATTCCCCGGTCTGAGGAGAGAAAATGGTAGTGTCACTTAATCATAGCCAGATGCAGCATGGGCTGGAGATGGCTCCAAGCGCCTACGAAAATGCACTTATCCAATATGATCGTGCGGTAAATAGGCTTCATTTAGATGAAAATGTAATTGAATTTATGCGCTGGCCGCAGCGTGAATTTACAGTCAATTTCCCGGTGCGCCGTGAAAATGGCAAGGTTGAAATGTTCACCGGCTACCGTGTCCACCACAGCACCGTGATGGGACCTTGCAAGGGTGGTATCCGTTACAGCACTAACGTCACATTAGATGAAGTTCGTGCGCTCGCTATGTTAATGACGTGGAAGTGCTCGCTGGTCGGGCTTCCATACGGTGGAGCTAAAGGTGGTGTTCTCGTCGATCCCAAGGCACTTACCCTCCGTGAACGTGAAAGCCTTACACGCCGCTACGCCTCTGAATTACTCCCACTCATTAGCCCACATTCTGATATTCCTGCTCCTGACATGGGCACTGGCCCACAGGAAATGGCCTGGATTATGGATACCTACAGCATGACGGTTGGCTATGCCGCACGCGCCGTGGTCACTGGCAAACCCATTAACATTGGTGGCAGCCAAGGACGCAACGAAGCCACCGGTCGCGGGGTCATCATCACAATGGGTGAAGCGCTCGTTCGTAAGGGTATGACCAACAAGAGTAATATCAGTGTCGTCATTCAAGGTTTCGGCAACGTCGGTTCACATGCTGCTGCCCATGCCCACGAACTTGGCTACAAAGTCGTAGGTGTCAGCGACATCGATGGCGGCCTATACAATGCGAAGGGTCTTGATATTCCCGCCGTTCGCAAATGGATGGACGAGCACAAGACACTAGCTGGATTCAAAGGCGGCGACACCGTTACCAATTCAGAACTACTCACCCTCCCCTGCGATGTACTCATACCCGCCGCAATGGAAGGCCAAATCACGGAGCATAATGCCTCGCACCTCCGCACTAAACTTATTATTGAAGGCGCAAACGGACCGACGACCACCGAAGCCGACGATATTATCAATGATCGCGGTATCACCCTCGTACCCGATATTCTGGCGAACGCAGGTGGTGTAATCGTGTCTTATTTCGAATGGGTTCAGGGTTTGCAGGAATTCTTCTGGGATAAGGAAGAAGTTTTCCGCCAGCTTGAACGTATTCTGGTTCGCAGCTACGACGCAACTGTTGCCACAGCCGAAAAGCACAATGTCGACTTACGCACCGCTGCCCAGATGACCGCCATTCAACGTGTAGGTGACGCGCTGCTCACGCGCGGTTTCTACCCCTAAGATTTCGTGACGTGTTTTATACTTTAGCGAGCGTACTTTCGAGTACGCTCGTTTTTATTTCATACTATACACCGTGTCGAATCTATCATTCTCTAATCATTCAAGGCTACAATAGGTTCAGGATTACCATTAATAACGGAATGTCAATGAATTTTTTCAATGAATTTAAACGTCGCACCGGAGGACAACCGCCTGTGCGCTACCCAAACCGACCTGAACCAAGCGCGCTCAAAGAAGCCCTCGACGCAGGGCAGCGCCTAAAACGAGCCGAAAACTATCCAGCCGCGTTGGAAGCCTTAACATCCGCCATGCAGCTTGCCATAAGCGCGGGTGATTCGACCTCTATGACTGTGGTGGCCTTGAATCAAGCCGAGGTTTACTGTGGCCTGAAGCGTTTTGATGAAGCTGGGATTTTATTAGATCGAGTATTGATGACCGCGCAGGAAACCCGCCAGCGTGTGCAAATGGCCTATATTTTGCTCGGTCAAGGAATGCTTGCCCAAAAACAGGATGACTGGAAATTAGCCCAGTCCCGCTACGAACAAGCACTGGAAATCGCTCGCGGTGTCCATTCCGCAGCCGCAGAAGGACGTGCACTGGGTTATCTTGCCGAGATTTATCTTCACGACGCTAATGCCAGTTATGCTATTCGTTTGCTGCGTGAGGCTTTGCCCAAACTCAATCATGCGGGTGACCTTGAACCCAGTAGCTTATTCGTGGGTCGATTAGGACAGGCGCTAATCGGCAGCGGTCAAGCTACCGAAGGTGAACAACTGCTTGAACGGGCACTGCGCCTTGCAAAGCAGACCAACTATAAACAGTATGAACGCCAGTGGAGCATGGCATTGGCCGAACGGGCGCTAGAGCATGGTCAAAGTGAGGACGCCCACCAATATCTTGAAGAAACACTGGGCTCATTCGATCCCAAAACACAGGCTGCCGAATACGTCAATGCTATCGGGCTGATCGTCAAAACCTGTCTCAACTTGCAGCGACAAGACGACGCGCTTAATTATGCCAAACAAGCCGCACGCACAGCCGCCAATGTCCCTGAGGATGAACGCATCGCTATTCAGGCAGATATGGTGCTGGGGATCGTGTTAGTCGCCTGCAAAGATTATGACTCGGCTGTCCCCTATCTCGAACTGGCCTCCGAGCAAATCGCGCAGAAAAACTTTCAACCTGTTGTCTTCACGGAAACCGATGTCGTCCGTAATTTGGCCGCCGCACACGCCGAACTCGGTGATGAAGCCAGTGCCGTTAACGCTTACCGCCAGGCCATCACCCGTGCCGAAAAAAGCAGCAACCGTCTCGAAGCTGCACAGGCCGCACGAGACTTAGGGCTGTTTTTCGTCAGCCGTCAAAAAATGGCCGATGCCATCCGCGAGTGGTCGTCCGCTCTGACCATCTATGATGCCGAAAACCAAACTTCACAGGTTGCACGCCTGTATTGCGATTTAGCTGCTGCCCGCAAATTCATCGGGCAAGGCCAACGTGCCTTAAAAGATTATGAATACGCATTGATGCTGCTGAGTAACTTGAAGGAAGATTGGGAAACGCGCGGCCTCGTGCTGGCTAATGCGGCCACCGCCTATGCCGATCAAGGGGATATGGACTCAGCCGACTCGTTTTTTAACGAATCGATCGCCATTGCCCGCCGCATAAATAATGAAGTGGCAGAAGCCACTCGACGTGGCAATTACGGCTGGTTTCTCATGGCAACCGGTCGCCATGAGCAGGCGCTATCCATGTTAGAGTATGCCCTGCGCCTGAGTAAGCAGCTTGGCCTGAGTCTGCAAGCCGCTATCCAAACTGATAATACCGGCCTGACTTACGACAATATGGGCAACAGTGAAAAAGGATTAGCGCTGCATCAGGAAGCGGCTGCTCTCATCGAGCCACTGAACAAACCACATTGGCAAGCAGTGATTAATTTGAATCGCGCTAACAGCTTAAACGGATTACGTCGCGGGGACGAGGCCAAAGGGTTTTATGAGGTAGCCTTAGAACAAGGACGTGCAACCAATGATGTCGAATTGATTATTCGGGCATTGACCGGTTTGGCGACGGTGGCTGTTCGTTTGGAAAAACCCGCTGATTGTGGAGCATGGCTGGAAGAAGCAGTGACATTGGCGCGAAAGGCGGATATGCGCCGGTTGCAGGCCGAAGCGCTAACTGTTTATAGCCAGCAGCAGGCCGCCCTCAAAAATGATGGTCAAGCTGGCAGCCTGTGGCGTGATGCGCAAAAGTTATTTACTATTTTGCGTGCACCACAGGCCAATATGAAGCCAGCCTGGTTGAATGTGCAGGTAAAGGATTAAGCTTCGGTACGAAATGGACGCTCGATAACGGCACCTTCTGGTGACACAAGGCTTAATACTTTGCTGCCGTGTGCGCGTTCCAGACGAACCCATAGTTGTTCGATCAAACCCTGACGTTGATTCTCGGTCAAGCTATCATCATGGAAAGCGGTTTCGATCTGTTCAATTGCCGAGATTTCCATCGGAGTAGGGGTGAACCAAGCCATAATTTCATCCTCTTTATAATCGCTTAATCAACTCTGTCTTAATCTTATATGGATGTTTTTCAATTCGATGCTTAAGATTGCGAATCAGCCAAAACCTTAAGAAAAAGTTCATAAATTGTTACTTTTATCATAGATTGTGATCCGCAAAAGCCTTAAACATAGGTGTCGAAATAATCAGTTGCTTTCGCAAGAATCGATCTCAACATGGCAAAATTCTGGTTCATCTCCGCCCCGCTGCATGGTCATCTGGATTGGGGTGGTTTCCTCAAAACGGCGCAGTCGCTTCAACGGCGAGGACATACGGTCATCTGGCTGAGCGAAATGCCAATCGCAAATACGGTCGCTGCCGCGGGGGTGACCTTTCAACCCCTTAAGCGTACTGGCTGGTTATGGCCGCCTCCACCTGCTCCCGACCTGACCACAATTCCACCCGCACAGGCGGTGATGCTGCGCTATCAACGGGCGCTCGACACGTGGATGAGCGAGGATTTAGTCGGCGAAGCTGTTCAATGTATGCTCGATATGGCACACGAAATTGGCGTACCGGATGTGATTGTCACGGATCCGTTTTTGACCGCAGCGGCATTGGCTGCCGAAGCCTTGGGCATACCGTTAGCCGTTTGTGGATGGCCTGCGCAGCGCGAACTGAATGACGATTACCTCTTTCCGGTGCAGAAAACGTTGGGGAATGCCAGCCGTGAACGCATTAGTCGTTTATCAGAGCGCTTTGGCCTTAAGGGGGCAAACTTTTCGAGTGGCCCTACGCCCTCGGTCATAAGTCCGCATTTACACATCAGCTACTTCAGCGACTATTGGTATCAAGCTGAGAGCGACAATATCTTGTCGCAAACGCTGTTTGTAGGTGGCTTGCCAACTATTCCAACAGATACACCACCCGTATGGTTGACCGATATTCCAGCCAATCAACCGCTAGCATTAGTCACGCTGGGCAGCGTGTTTACAGGTGATTTGGGTTTCTTTGCATGGGCCGCACAAGCCGTCGCGCGGATGCGTTACATTCCGGTGGTCGTCATTGGACGCAATCCGATTGAGCCAGAAAAAAAGGCCGAACTCAAAGCCGCACTGCCGCCTAATACCCGTTTACTTAATTGGATTCCCTTCGATCACGTCCTGCCACGCACACGTTTGATGGTGCATCATGGCGGCATGGGGACAACTCACGCCGCTGTTATTCACGGCATCCCACAGATGGCAGTGCCCCACGCCGCCGATCAACGCGGCAATGCCCGCCGCATCGCACAGGCTAAAGTGGGCTTTAATCTCTCAGCGCACGAGGTCCGTCACGGTGCGCTGCTGGAAGGTGCAACTGCCCTCACCAATGACACCCATGTACACGCTGCCGCCCGTCAACTGGCCGCTGATTTCGCCGCCCTTGGTGGTGCGGATAAAGCCGCTGAAGCCCTGGAGGGTATGGTCTCTTAATCGCTCTATCTCTGTAGTTACATTGGTTTTCTGCCTACGACGATCACATAGCTATGGTCGAATGTCGCGTCGGTTGTCCCTGCCGCATGTGGATTGAGCCACGCCCGTGCAGCTTCCGGCGCTTGCATCAACATGACCTGCAAGCGTTTAATCACCTCGGTCCCTTGCCCCTGCCTGCTTGCCCAATCGACCAAATTTGCGCCCGACTTGTGTACCAATTCAGGTGCCTCGACCTTTAACCCTGCATCCAGAAACATGCCTTGCCATTCGTATCCGGCATACATACGGTGATGACTCGGATCACGCAGCCGTTCAAAAGCATCTACATAACGCGCGGCCCGTTCGTCGTCCGGTACAGTATTATCCTGCACAATTAACGTTCCACCCGGTTTCAACACCCGCGCGCTTTCCTGCACAAACTGCCAACAGTCAGGAAAATGATGGGGTGCTATTCGACATGTCACAAGATCAAAGGTATTTGTTGCAAACGGCAGCTGCTCGGCATCGCCCGCCATAAAATCAACATTTTCCACACCCTTGCCATTAATAAATGTCCGCGCTGCCGCCAGCATCTTGGGCGTCAAATCGAGCACCACAACCTGTTCTACGGCTGATGAAAACTTTAGTGCCGTATGTCCACCGCCCGTCGCCACATCCAGCGTCAACCAATCGGATTGCGGCTGCGCGATTTCCACCAATCGATCTAAATCATCACCACTGGCATGACCTTTGCTGTTCACATATCCCTGCGCGAACTGACCGAATCGCTCCTGTGCATGTGCTTTGACTTCTGAGCTGGACATTATTCCTACCCCTTGCCTTTACTTTCCATTAGCACCATGATAACGCTGCTTGAAAATTGAACAACAGATATTAAATCGAATTTCGTTTCTATGTTTTCATCGGCTGATCTCAAAACGCGCGCGCTTGAACTAGGCTTTAATCTGGTAGGCATTACACTAGCCCAACCATCGCCTTATCTCGACTCTTATTTTCGTTGGGTCGAAGCAGGGATGCAGGGCACAATGGGCTATATGGCACGTCCAGATCGTCAGGAACGCCGTCGCGATTTGAATGTCATTTTACCGGGAGTGCGTTCGCTGGTGGTGGTCGGCATGGATTACGCCACTGGCGCGATCCCCAATGAAACGCTGCATGACCCATCGCGCGGACGCATCGCCGCCTACGCGTGGGGCTTAGATTACCATGACATCCTTACCCCGCGTCTCGAATCACTTGCCGAGTGGCTGCGACTTGAAAGCGGTCAGCGCATCAGCCATCGCGTCTATGTAGATACCGGCCCGTTACTCGAACGCAGCCATGCCCATCAAGCCGGATTGGGTTTCACCGGCAAGAATACTATGCTCATCCATCCGCGACGTGGCAGCACTTTTTTCCTTGGTGAAATCCTTACCGATCTTGAATTTGATGTCTACGACTCGCCCGGACGCTCTACGCTATGCGGTTCCTGTACCCGCTGCCTCAACGCCTGTCCGACAAACGCTTTCCCACGTCCTCACGTGTTGGATGCTCGACGCTGCATCAGCTATTTAACGATTGAACACAAAACCAGCATCGATGTCAGACTAAGACCTTTAGTGGGCAATTGGGTCTATGGCTGTGATGTCTGTCAAGACGTATGTCCATTTCAACGCTTCACCACCTCTATACAAGAAGGTTCTTTTTATCCGCCAAATCTTGACCATGCCGCCCCCAAACTGGTGGACTTACTGGCGCTAGACGATGCAGCCTTCCATCAGCGATACTATGGCAGTCCTATTTACCGCATCAAACGGGAACGGCTGGTACGTAATGCCTGTGTGGCGGCTGGTAATTGGGGACACACGGATGCCGTTCGCCCGTTACAAGCGCTGCTAACTGACACTAGCCCGCTGATTCGATCTCATGCTGCCTGGTCACTGCGCCAGATTATGGGGGAAGATTCGCGACCGCTTTTACAGGCACACCTGTTGCACGAAGCAGATAACCTCGTTCGAGAAGAAATTCAGTCCCTTCTTGAAACGGGTCAATAAATTTTGACGACTGGGATACAAACACTTATTTATGCGTCTTTTAAAGAGATTACCGCCTTTCCCGCCCATTTTTTGGCTGCTAATTGCTTGTTTTTTCGTTAATCGTCTCGGTGCATCACTCATCTGGCCGTTCATTACGCTGTATATTCGCCAACAAACTGCTGCGCCACTTGTCGCGATGGGTCTGCTCGCCAAACACGCTGTTTTCGGTCTGAAGGCGGGTTCAACCGCCCTCAATATACCGCTGGCCCTAAGCACCATTACCACCCTGCTTTCGCTTCAAGCCCTGTCCAGCATTATCGGCACCTCACTCGTCAGCACCTTGATGGATCACTTTGGTCGCAAGTACATCATGATCTTCGGCCTGATAGCCTTCAGTACGCTGCTGATCTTTATGAGCGGCGCTACACTTCTCTGGCAGTGGCTTATCTTAATCCCGCTTTACGGTATGCTTCAGCCAATCTTCTACATCGGGGTTTATGCGATGGTTGCAGACATGGTCAAGCCGGATGAACGGACAAGTGCTTTCGCAGTCATCCGCACCATCTCCAACTTCGCCATCGCTATCGGTCCGGCGATTTTCGGTGTCCTTATTGCCCGCTCTCATGCAGCCGCCTACTTCATCAGCATTATCATCAACATCCTTGTTTTAGTCCCGCTCGTCTTTATCATTCGCGAAACCCTGCCGGAAAAAACCGTCACCACCCGCATCTCGACCGGCTATGGCGCAATCTTGCGTGACCGCCCCTTCGTAATTTTCATTGCCGTTTTTACATTGATCGAAATCGCCATTGCACTGGTCTTCAACTTGCTGGCAGTCTACACCAAAGAGAATTTCAATATTCCCGAAAACCAATTTGGACAAATTCTCGCCATCAACGCGCTAATGGTCGTATTCTTACAATTCGGCGTGACGCGCATTACCCGCAAATATCGTCCGTTGTTTATCATGTCGCTGGGCAGCCTCTTTTATACCGTCGGCCTCATTGGATTTGGTGTATCCAGCCTGCTCCCTCATTTCATGATAGCCATCGTCATTATGACCTTCGGCGAACTCATGGTTTCGCCCACCAGCAATGCACTCGTAGCGAATATGGCTCCGTCCGACAAACGCGCCCGTTACATGGGCATCTATTCGCTGACCTATACTTTTGGCACAGGTATCGGGCCAGTCGCCGGTGGCATCCTTAGCGACTCATTCGGCCCATCAGCAATATGGTACGGCGGTGCCTTCACCGCCTTGCTGGCAGCAGTCGGTTTCTGGTTCATGCTCCGCGCGGAATCCGCAGATACCTTACCGTCCATAGCGCAACCCTTAACAGACACATCTACGGTTTCGTAACCATGAGCGAACCTTTTTGACACATTTTTCCCTTCCAATTGGTTAGGAACTTCACCCAAAAATAGTGACCAAAATGTAACCCATAGCCTATCGGCGTGTGCTACTATTTGTATGTTATTACGCAACTGTTTCTGGAGCTTTTGGGCTTAAATTGTCACCGCCTTTCCGCTGTGTCCCCATTGTGCATTTTATTGCCGTTTCGGCATACAGGTCACTTGCATTCGCTGCAACGGCACAACACAGACAACGCGGCAGACATAAACGAGCCAGTCGCGGCACTCAGTGGCATTAGCCGGACTTCCTGCCAGGCAAAAGCGTCATTTCAGCGGCTGTGACCGGGCACATCGCGGGGCAGCTCAGCGGCAAAATGACACAAACGACACAAAAAGAAAGATTGTATCTTTCCATGTTGTCCATATACCAGAGGGGGTATACAATATCCCCGAAAAAACGTTTTAATATGAGACATATGGTCTCAACATTTTCGAGGAGAAGTATAATGGAACGTAAAACATTTCAGGTCCCCAACATCGGTTGTGATGGCTGCGTCCGCACCATCAAGACTGAAGTCGCGCAGATTTCCGGTGTCAAGCAAGTTGATGGCGTAGTCAATACCAAAACCGTCACCATTGAATGGGATGCTCCCGCTACATGGCAGCAAATCGAATCGACTCTCAAAGAGATTGATTATCCGCCTGCGACACTGATTACGCTCTAAACGAGAAAAATAAAGGGGCGTATGATGCGCCCCTTCACAGTCCAATCGCTTTTCTTATAGCGTTGTCGAGCGCCTGCTCGGATACTTTCCCATACCCTTTATAAACCACGCTGCTGTAAAGGTCAGCTTATCCCTATCATGCGAAATTTCAGCTCGTGGTTCGTTCATCGTGGTGGTGCAACCAGCTTGTAATCCTGCGATTCCCAGCATTAGCCACGATAAACTGCGATTCGACGCCGAGGTTTTAGTCCTCGTCAGTCTCACCATCGATAATGTCATAAACCGCGTCCAACAGATCATCTGCACTTTCCAGCGCACTGATTCCTGCCTCATCGTTGGATTGCATCAAGGCCGCTGCTGCCTCCAACAATTTCCCAGCCGCCTGTGCCACCAATGAAGCCACATCCTTATATTCGTGATCTGCGATTAAGTTATCAATAATGCTAACCGCCTCGCGCGTGGTCACAAGTGATTGTTCCAGCCGTTTAGTCGCTTCGCCTGATGTATTAATCATGGTTCACCTCACACCGTTGTACAAAATACTCCGGCTATCTTTCCACATTCGCCATCATAACACTAGAGCATTTCGTCATCCGAGAACCATAAATATCCCGCCTGGCTCGGTTTAGATTATTGGATGTGGAGAAGTGGACACTATCAATCCTTATATGATTAAAGCTGCCCGGAAGACCATCCAGTTATAAAGTCGGGTTAAGTATTCGAGCATCTGGCAGTGTTTCCACCTCGCCATCTTCAGTAACCACATAAACAACAAAGCCCAGTATATTAAATGCCTCACGTATTCGTTGAATTAGCTTTCTTTGGCTCGTGAATGAGGGCAAAGTAATCCCGACAATAGCATCGGGGTAATCAGATTGAGTCAGGATAGCAGAAAGGAGTACCTGGTTGTACCAACGACGTACTCGGGAACCAGAAATAGTCGTTTTGGGCATACCATTTGCGCTAGTTGTCGAAGGGAAAACCTTAATGTCCAAGATTAATGTTTCATGGTTACGCTGCGCCAAAATATGTCCGTATTCGAGTTTGGCTGTGCCGGCGATTTTCACCAGGCTCCAGCCCCGCTCAAGCAGATATTCACAAACTGTTCTTGCAAGATTGTCTTCTGAAAACCAATCTTGACTCATTAGCCCCTCCCCTCGACATCCAACTGTGGCTGGCGCCACCAAAATTCAGTATGAGTCCTGGCAAAATGGATTTCAAAAGACAATTTAGGAAAAATGGCTCTGTATATGAAATCGAAAGCAAGTTACAACCAGAAAAACGACAACAAGGACCGCGCTCGTGCCAATAGAAAATAAAGACGGGCTACAAGAAAAAGCCCTAGATATATACTCGATTCTCTTAACCACCTATGGAGAACGATCACTTACGCCACCCCGGCGCGATGCGATGACCGAACTCATTATGACCATTCTCTCGCATCGAACGACCGCCGTGAACGAGAAAATCGCATTCACACGTATGTGGCAACGTTATGGCTCATGGGAGGCCATCCGAGACGCAGACCTTGCGGAATTGACTCGCTTAATTGCCGCGTCAAACTACCCGGAAGTGAAAGCCCCTTATATCAAAGCAACGTTGGCGCAAATCATTGATGAACGAGGCGAAGCAAACATCGACTTCCTGGAAGATATTCCCGTTGACGAAGGTTTACACTGGCTGCGATCACTTCCAGGTGTAGGAATCAAAACGGCCTCGTTAGTCTTGCTGTTTAACTTCCGCAAGCAAATTATGCCCGTTGATACACATGTTCACCGGGTGAGTTTACGGACAGGCTTAGTCGCACCACGTACCAGCGCCGATAAGGCCCACATCGTCCTATTAAGGCTTCTACCAAACGATCCGCATATTCTGTTCAACTTTCATGTGAACTGTCTGCGACATGGTCAAAGGATTTGCACGTGGAACATGCCGAAGTGTTCACAATGTCCAATTAACCGTTTATGTGACTACTATCACACTGCCTATTCGGCTAGCCAGAAATAGCGTCCAGGAAATTTGTTTCGGGCAGTTACAGCTTTAGCTCCATGAAGACCAGCCAGTTCTTTAACTCTGACGCCATCTCGTAGTAGGGGTCAATTTGCTTGAAGCCTAAACTTTGATAAAGATTTTGCGCTTCAATTTGTCGGAAACTGGTATCAAGGAGCATTGATGAATAGCCTATTGTTTTCGCTTCACGAACTATGGCTTCGGCCAATCCTCGCCCGACACCTTTACCGCGAAGTTGAGGGTAAACAAACATGCGTTTCATTTCGCAGGTTTCATCGTCAATCGCACGCAGCGCAACACAACCTGCCGGTTGACCAGCATATGTGGCTAATAGAAGCCGTCCCTTAAGTGGAGCATATTTCCCCGGCAAATTCGCGACTTCCTCTTCAAAGGCCCCGGCATCGAAGTATTGGTCAATTAAGGCAATATCTTGCTCATGCCGTTGACGATGCCAGTCAACAAATGCACGCATGAGCCTTCGTACTGAGTTCAGTTGCTCCTGTGTGGTAGCATTTGAAATCACTAACATTTTAGGCTCCCCACTGACTACAGGGATCGCTGATTGTTTAGGTGTCGCGTTCAAGGGTAGAACTCACTTTCTTATGGGCAAATTCAAAATTGCGCAGGAAGCAGTTGCAAAAAAATCGCACTCAACTTCGTGCACCTGGGATGCAAACCGTTACGACTCTGGCTCCTGCTTTACTGGTAATCGTCATAAACTGATGATGGTTTTGCCGTAGTACTTGTCGTGATTTCCGGCGCCTGGCGAAGCGTTTGTAATACAACGCAGTAGCGTTCAGTGAGACGAATCAAGCTGGCTACCTGGTCGGCGCTGGCTTCCGTATGCAGATCAAAATAGAGACGAATACGCTGAAAACCAACCGGTGTTTCCTTTGATACAGCCAACGTCCCCCGGAAATCCAAATCACCTTCCGCACGGATCAAAGCATCTTGAAGGTCCACACCTATAGAGGTGGCGACCGCAGCTAAGGTAACACCCGCACAAGCCACCAGTGCTTCCAGGAGCATATCTCCCGAACAAAGCGCTAGCCCATTACCTCCTGTTGCCGGATGAAGGCCTGCTTCAACCAGCATTTTGCCTGTGTTAACTGTGCAAGTAATTCCTTCGCCAAGACGCCCCTGAACCTTGAGGGTTATCATTGCTGCTTCGGGAGTTTCGCGGTAGTGCTGCTTTAGCGGTGATTGAATCTCACGTAGTGCTTTTCCATCCAATCTATCAAGATCTACCATACCAACTCATTTCTTCTTCAAGGGTTATCAGAGATCAAAGGACAGTCGAGTTCCCTCAGACTGTCCTTGATCGTTGAATCTGCTGAACTAACTACGATCCCTCTTTGACCTCGATGAGTTCATCGGCCAATAAACCATGTGCTTCTTGATGAACAGCAATTGCGGCTTCTTTGTTCGGTGCCTCGATCAGGCAAAAGACCTTACCAGTGCTTTCATCAAACCAGTACCGCAGGAATTTGGCACCATACTTCTGCTGCGTATTCAGATCGGCTTGATGAGCATTTGCAACAGCAGCAGCCGTAAGTCCGTCGATATGATAGTGAATATCCATGTACAGTGGCACGAGTTTTCTCCTTACTTTCTCGACGATTACGATTTGGGTGTCATATCCGTGATTGGCTGACCTGCAGGGCAGAATACGAGCGGGTTAAAGTCAGCGAACACTCCGTTAGGATTAGATGTCCACAGCCAGATGTGCAGTCCCCAGACCGGTGGCGTATTTGGAATGTTGGTCATCAGGTGGAACGGACGGTCGAACAACATTGGTGCTTCACGACCTGTATTGTTCGGATCCCACTTGTCGGCGAACACGAGGTATTCGAATGCAACAAGGTTCATCTTACCGTCGTTAGTTGGTTCATAGACCAAGGCTTCAGGCTTCATCGGATCAACAACGTCATCTCCAGCCAAATCTCCATTTACATAGTGCTGACCCATACCGCCAATGTCGTTATTGACAAAGCAATCAAGGAGCTTGCCATAACCCTCATCCTTAATGCCGTCAAAATTGCGGAAGCCCGCGGTCCCCTGCCGGACATCAGCGATAAGTCGACCGATTTCAGGGGTAATTGGCATATCCGCCATATCAGGCATATCAGTATGGTCGGGCGTGGCATCCTGTGCATGTACCATTCCCGAAAATGACATCAGTGTGAGCAGACTGACCGACACAAACATAAACAGTAGCGATTTCTTGGACTTCATTGAACATTCCTTCGTTTGAACTTGCGGATGTGTTCAAGATAGCAGTTTGCCCCTGTACGAGGCATCTACCAAATGGCAGATTCGCTGGTAGATTTCGGGGGTAGAGGGCAGTACGCCTCACAGCATTCAAATGACGCACTTTGCGCGCAATGCTCGTTCACCATAGAATCAGTAATAAGGTTTGTATAAATTGAATTGAGTCAACAAATGGTCGAAAAACAAATTGGCGAGATCGTTATTCGTACGCCGAATATGCAAGAAATGGCGGCATTTTATCGGGATGTTGTCGAGTTAGAACCCTTTAAAGTGATGGGAACTATGCAATTTTTCAAGGTTTCAGAAGGCTTCAAGGGACAGACGCAAGCCATTGGATTATTTGAACTGGCCGAAGTTTCAGATGTGGACGATACGGCATTTGATGGTCACGATGTCCGCAAAACGCCATTCCATCATTTTGCTTTTATCATCGCTCAAAAAGACTATGCCAGCGAGTTCAATCGAATATCCGCGTTAGGCCATGAACTACGGACGATGGAGCATTCTTTAACACAGTCACGTTCGTTCTATCTCTGTGACCCGGACGGAAACACAGTTGAATTCGTTTGCTACGATCCGAGCATTCCAAAAGCAGAGTAGTTCAGCACACGGGGCAGAACGCGTATCTGTGCTTAAACATTCGATTGAAACGAAATCACCCGAAGCTATCGAAAACAGGCAGCACAGCCTGCGACTGAAGCCACATTGTCCCTGCTAGTTATGGGGAAGCGATCCGCAAGGCGATTGCTCATAACAAACTCCTCGAAATAAACAATCAACTCAGATATCAATTGCATATTTTTGATGGGGATTTTCTCAAGATCTTTTATGATGAAAACAATTAATGAGCATCCCTATTCGTGAATCAAAGTAATCTCTAGCTGTCAACTTCATGTTGCCAACTGAATTGATTGAGTAGTCCAACTAAATGGTGGGGCTTATCGAGATCAGATTTGATTGACAAACCAACCTATTCGATAACATTCTGTGCATTATATCCGATTAGGTTTGAGGTTTTGTTGCAATTAAACGTTTAAATGGATAGAATGTACATCAGAAAATTTAGTCTATATCAAATTAAACAATTTAGCTTTTATACCTGAAACGTTACTTTACAGATATTTTACGAAGCAGCCTGATGACACTTCTATGACTTCTATTATGAAGTTTTTCAGGCTACTTACGCAATTACTTGATGGTGAAAATCATTTTGTTTATGCATGAAACTTTCGTGAACGCATTTTACGGGAGTCGAGGCTGGATAAAAGTGTCGCCAGAAAGTCAGTAACACAGCGAGTAAAGGTACCTATATAGGGCCTTTCAATCATTCACGTTCAGACTAAGAGGTCGAACTAGGTTTCATCAGAAAAAGGAGGTCATATCGATTACGATTACTTGCTACTATGTTAAATCATGTGCAGAAGTAAATAGTTGTTAACATGAGGTTTGAAATGAAAAAAGGTTGGATCGTATTAGTTGCTCTGTTTGTTACGGTCATCGCCGTCGCAGCACAGGTTGCGGCACAGGACAGCGCGACAATCTCTGGAGCAGTTCGCGTAAGTACATGGGAAAGCGGCGAAAATCTGCAATATTGGAACAATGCTATTGCCGCTTTTGAAGCTGCCAATCCCGGCGTAAAAATTACACTTGAATCCGTTCCACAAGATTATGGAACGAAACTCCTCGCACAGTTTGCCTCTGGCAGCGCACCTGATGTCTTCCAAGTTGGTGATGGCGATGTGGCAAAGTATCAGTCACAGGGCGCAGTAGCCGATCTTGGCCCATACATTAGCGGTAAGAACGGCTTCAATATTGATGATCTGTATCCAGCAGTCGCAGCGTTTGGACAGGTTGCAGGCAGCACCTACTACCTGACTAAAGACTACAGCCCATTGGTTCTATACTATAACAAAGATCAATTCGAAAAGGCGGGCGTTGCCGTACCGAGCGACAAGTGGACATGGGATGACCTCGTAGCGGCTGCCAAGAAACTGACTGTTGATGCAAGTGGCAATGACGCTACTTCGGACAAGTTTGATGCGGCTAATATCCAGCGCTGGGGTATCCAACTGCCCAACAGCTGGGGTGATACGGCTTGGGAACGCGGCATTCTCCCCATGATCTATCAGAATGGCGGTTCTCAGGTTTCAGCCGACGGTAAGACGACCACTGGCTTCATGAACAGTGATGCTAACGTGGCTGCACTACAATGGTATGTCGACCTGTTCAAGAAATATCATGTTTCCCCGACCAAGACCGACATCGCGGCATTCTCAGGTGTCGACCTGTTTGCGACCGGCCAGGTTTCAATGATGTGGACCGGTATTTGGCCGATGAACGGCTATATCACCGGCGACAGCGCTCTGAAGTTCCCCTTTGGTGCTAATATTCTACCGGCTGGTCCCAAGGGCAATGCGAACGCGTTGTGCTGGGCAGGTTTCGGTCTGAATTCCGGCAGCCAGAACAAGGATGCCGCATGGGCATTCCTCAAGTACATCGCCGCTGGTGATGGTGCCAAGGAATTCGCCAAGTATGCTTTGACTGATGTCAAAGCGGTCGTTGCCGAGCAAGGTTTGGCTACCGATCCCTATAAGGGCTCAGTCATCACCGACCTCGCCAATGTCAAGCAGATTCCTGAAGCATTTACGCCCTACTGGGCCGACTGCGGTAACAAATACTTCGTACAGGAAATCTCGACGGTATTAGAGGGTGATGTTGGTGTCAAAGAAGCAATGGATAAAGCTGCTTCAGAAGCAGATGCCTGCCTTGCTGAAAAGGCAAAGACACCCTAGTGTTTCGCATATAGAAATAGGATTATCGTTCTCTGGCAGCGGCGTGCTGCTGCCAGAGAACCAAGTCTGTTCCCAAGAAAATCACAAATAGATTAGTTTGCAAGCAAAGTATTCTTACTTTATGGCAAGATATATTGTTTGAAAGGGTTGCCCCAATGATTAAAGTGACAACCGACAACTCTCCTAAACAAAAAAAACGGGATCGTATGACACCCGCGGCGCGCCGCGAGGCGGCGATCTTTTACCTGACGACTTCGCCCTGGGTTATCGGGTTTCTGTTATTTACGGTGATCCCTATGGGCATGTCACTGTATCTCAGTTTCACCAATTGGAAAGTTCTCAGTCCGCCTCAGTGGATTGGACTGCAAAACTACATAACAATGTTCACCAACGATCCTGACTTCTACCAGTCACTCAAAGTCACGGTACTCTACGCTATCACAAGCGTCCCATTACAGATGCTGGTAGCCCTGTTTCTAGCCATTTTGCTCAATGAGGCAACCCATGCCGTCGGTTTCTTCCGTACGGCCTTTTACATTCCATCGATTGTCGCTAGCGTCGCCTCGGCAGTTTTATGGACATGGATCTTCAATCCGCGTTTTGGTCCTATCAACGGATTATTACGATCATTGGGAATGGGCACACCCCAGTGGTTTAATGATCCGAATTACGCGTTGGCTGCCCTTGTAATTATGAGTACGTGGGGTGTGGGCGGACAAATGTTGATCTTCCTAGCGGGATTAAAAGGTCTGCCAAAAAGTCTTTACGAAGCTGCAGAAGTAGATGGGGCTGGTCGTTTGACACGCTTCTTGCGCATTACCTTGCCTATGCTCAGCCCAACCATTTTCTTCAACTTAATCATGTCTATGATTGGCGCATTCCAAACATTCGACTCGGCCTTCGTGATTTCTACAGCCCATGCAGGGCAAATCGGCGCTCCTCTTAAGTCAACACTGTTTTATCTTCTCCATTTGTATCAAGAAGGGTTCACTTACATCAATATGGGCTATGCGTCTGCACTGGCCTGGGTACTTTTCGTGGTGATTTTGTGTGTCACTCTTGTTGTGAATCGAACTTCACAACGCTGGGTGTTCTACAGTGGAGAAAACGATTAAATCATGGCAGCCAATACGATAACTTCAACGTCTGTTCGAAGCACTGGCTTGTCAAACCGAAAAAGACAAAATCTTGGCGAGACTGTACGCAAGACAGTCGTCTATGCACTGTTGATCTTGCTGAGCTTAGTGTTCTTATTTCCGCTTTTCTGGATGATTACCTCAGCACTGAAGGCCGAAGGACAAATCTTCCTGTGGCCGCCTCAATGGATACCCAATCCGATCCTTTTCTCGAATTTTCAGAAGGCTTTCAACAATCCACAGCTTCCCTTTGACCGTTTTGTGGTCAACACCTTGATTATCGAGGCAGGGGTCGTGAGCGGCCGATTGATCTCTTGCACATTGGTAGCATACGGTTTTGCCCGTCTGCGCGCACCAGGCAAAAACATCTTATTCACCCTCTTGCTAGCAACCCTAATGCTTCCCCGAGCAGCTATCATCATTCCTGAATATATCCTCTTTAACCAGCTTGGTTGGGTCAATACGTTTCTACCACTCATTGTTCCGGCATGGTTTGGAGAAGCATACGCTATTTTCCTAATGCGCCAGTTCTTCATGACAATCCCCCGTGAACTGGAAGAAGCCGCTATTATTGACGGTGCATCAACTCTGACCGTTATCTGGAAAGTGATCGTCCCTTTGAGCACACCAGTACTGGCTGTCATCGCGATTCTAACCTTCAAAGATACCTGGAACGATTTTCTCCATCCGTTACTATTCCTCAATGAACCCAGTAAATACACGGTGGCAGTCGGTCTGGCCTATTTCAACGGCCAATTTGATGTCAAATTGAATTTGCTGATGGCCGCTTCGGTTACGATGATGATACCTATTGTCATATTATTTATCTTCGCACAACGTGCTTTTGTAGAGGGCATTTCGCTCACCGGACTTAAAGGGTAATTTGATGCAGCTTCCAAAGCACTACTATCACTGCTTTCTCGGTAATGGAACCGACGCCGTATTGGTTGGATACACCGGTTCAATGGTTTCCGACAAAGTCAGTGTAGATCGCTGCAACTGGTATAAATCGGATCGCTACTATCCCGAAGATAAATTGGTGATGGTAGCGGGACGTTATCCATTGGATAAGAAGCTAGAACATGCCGAAGGATCAGGGTGGTACGAGGCTGCACCGCATGGCCGCACATGGTATTATCTAATCGACGGCGAAAAGCGTTTGGAACTACAATCCAGCGAACAACAATTTATTCCTCAAGAAGGCACCCTCTATACAAAGGTAGATTATGGCTCGGCAAAGGGCGAGGTTGTTACCTGGTTGGATGCCAACCACTCGGTCTTGATTGAACGTTACACATTTGACAAAGAGGTTGATTTTCAAGCATGGATTGGGCCAGGTGTGTGGGTCGATGATATTTGGGATACCGACCCATTTCGTAGTATCAATATGGACGTGCGTGTACCCGAAGGGCATTACGACTTGGGTGAAACGCAAGGTGTGATGGCACTGCGTACACAACCGCAGCCCACCACCTTTGGGCAAGATGGTTTGGACCGATGGGTCAGCGTCCGCGCCAAAACCATCACCAAGTATTTTTTGATCTTCGATAACCGTCAGGGTGAATTGAATCCCACCATTCTCGATGACATCGTTGCGCTAGGATACGACACCCTCCGCACAAAACACCTGGAATTCTGGGCACACTATTTTTCTGTGTCCAGCGTCACAATCCCGGACGAGCAGTTTCAATACTTCTACGATGCCAGTATGTATCACTTCAAGGCGATGCAAAACCCCGTTTCAGGTGGCATTCCAGTTAATAACCTGCGCCGTACGTGGTCATCACATATTTTTTGGGACTCTTATTTCCTACAGCGAGCGCTGTTAGAAGCCAACCACCGTGACGAAGCATTGGAAGGGTGCCGATTCTTCCAACGTACGAATGATCATGCAGAGCGCCATGCGCGGGATGAATTTGGCAGCAAGGGCTTGAAGTGGGATTGGGAAATCACTCATGATGGACGCAAAGCATATGGCACACTGTTGCACATGAAGTTTCAGGTGCATAACAATGGATCATATGCCAACGAAATTATGGGTTACTACGACTACACTCAAGACAAAGCTTACCTCAAAGAATTCTTCCCTATCCTATACGGGTTGGCGACATTCTTCATGGATGCTATTGTCGAGCGTACGGAGCGCGGCTATGAAATCGGCTATCTGGTTGGCGTCCATGAAAGTCCGATCAAAGTTCGCAACGACGGAATTAATCTGGCGGGAACAATTGCTATTTTGCGCCACTGCGCCCGTGCCGCACAGATTCTCGACTGCGAAAATGACTTCACAGGACAGTGTGTCTTAGTCGCAGACGAACTTATGAAAATTGTCGACTCGCTATACAATGGCCACTTTTTCAAAGCATCGGACGAACAAGACAAGATCAACATGAGTTCGATCACGCCGATCTATCCGATGAACGTAATTAAACCGATGGACCCGCGCGCAATCAGCACCGCAGAAGCTTATATGGGGCGCTACGAAGGCCAACTCATCGGGCATGGAGAAAGTAACAGTGGCTTCCCCTGGTCTGCCGGCGTATTGGGAGCGGTTCTAGCGTGGCAACACAAAGGAGACCTCGTTTGGAAGGTGATTCAGGGCGCCCGCCCAACAATCTGCACATTTGGCGGAATGACCGAAGTAATGGAAAATGATCAATGGAATATGCAGTATTTTGGCACGGCCCAAGGTGCAGTGTGCATTGCAATCCATCAAATGTTACTACAAGTTCACGACAATCTTATTGAGTTGTTCCCGGCGATACCGTCGTCATGGGAAAATGCAGCTTTTGAGCATTTGCTAGCAGCAGGGTTCAGTGTGTCAGCCAACAAGACAAAACAGGGTGTTGAATGGACCGTGCTCAACACTTCAACCAATCGGCTTATACGCCAACTCAACTGGGGAGATCAATCGGTAACCGTCGATCTTCAGCCGGGTGAGGAAAGGCACGCTGCATGGGCGAGCTAAGAACAATCATATCTATAGAACGGCGTTTGGCGCTGGTTGCGCTTTTCGCCGTTTCGGCGGTTGGATTGATCTTTGAAATTGCCCTTACACGCCTGTTCTCGCTCTATTTTCAATACCATTTTACCTTTCTGGCAGTATCACTCGCGATATTGGGCTTGAGCTTAGGTGCTGCCAGCGCACACTATCTCAAAACCACGCTCTTGCATTCCGCCACAACGCTAACGCTTGTGCTGATTGCCCTCAGTATTTCACTCATAATTGGTACACTTATCATTGCCCTATTACCCACAGCGGATTCGATCTTCCCGCGTGCGTTGACGGCATTGGTAGTTTTTTTCTTGATAGGCCTGTTTGATGCCCTCATTTTTGAGAATTTCGCTTCTCAAGGTGGCGCGTTTTATGCTGCCGACTTAATTGGTGCTGCAGTCGGTGTTGTCGCAGTATTGGTATTACTCTATTTATTGAGTGCGTTCAGTATTGTTTTGTTTCTTGCAGTGGTCACTGGTAGTCTGGCTATTGCCTTTGCGTACAGAACTAATAATCGCAAATCGCGTCAATTCCTATTTGCAGCAGTCAGTACTGTTTTAGGCATTATATTGCTGGTCGCCAATCTCACCACAGGTGTCGTGGATTATAATCCAATGCGACTCTCGGGCTCCCCTCGCGACAAGACTATGATCTCTATTCTGCAAGATGCCAGTCAAGTTAGCAAAATCATCTATACAGGATGGAGTCCCTTCGCACGGGTTGATGTTGTTCAAACCAACGATGTCAGTTCGCGTTATATCTTTGCAGATGGTGGCGCGGGAGCATACATGGTGGCCTATGATGGAAACATCAAATCACTCGACAATCTAAGCCAATCCGTTGAATATCTACCTTTTACATCTGGCAGTGCCGAGAAAACGCTGATTATTGGTGCGGGAGGTGGGAAAGACATTCTGCTTGCGCTCCGAGCCAATGCACAAAAGATAACGGCTGTCGAAGTTAATCCGGCGATCATCTCTGCGACGCGTCACTTTGCTGACTACAATGGAAATGTCCTCGATTTGCCACAGGTTAACCTAATTGAAGGTGATGCCCGTTCTTTTGTCGAACGCACGGACGAGCAATATGATCTGATATACCTTAATCTCGTCTACACACAAGCAGTTGAACCTGCTAGCCAGGCTCTCATTGAAAACTACATTTTCACTCAAGAAGCTTTTCAAACATACTTAAAGCATCTCACTCCTAACGGACGTTTAACCGTCATTTCACACAACGCATTGGAAGGCAGTCGTGCTGCACTTACCGCGTTAAAAGCAATGGAGCAAATGGGAATCTCGGCGCAACAGGGACTAGATCACCTTTGGCTTTGGATGTATCCTGCCACTGATACTACGGTCCGTACCAGTGTGCTGGTCATCGGCAAAAATAACCTACCTGCAACCACCCTTCAAGGGCTCAACGCTACGGCTCAAGTACAAGGGATGCAACCGCTCTTCATACCCGGCGCCTATGAAACCCTATTCGATCTGCTGCGTAAGGGCGAGGATGTAGCAACCTTCGTCAAGGCAGATGCACAGTACAACCTCGGCCCTACAGATGATGACCAGCCCTATTTCTTCAATCTAGACTACGGCACCCCTCCAGCAATTCGTTCCGCGCTCATCATGTCAGCGCTGTTAGCGGTTGGGCTGCTGGTGTTGGCCTATTTCACAGCTATCCCAAACGGCAACAATTTCAAAATTCGTAGCTGGCACACCATTGCCTATGCACTCCTCATTGGCATGGGCTTTATGTTGGTGGAAGTACCGCTTATTCAACGATTTCAGCTTTTGCTCGGTCAGCCAATTCTGTCATTAGCAGTCGTTTTGGCAACACTCTTACTCACAGGAGGTCTGGGGAGTTGGGTAAGCCAACGCTGGCGCACAGTGAATTTACCAGCGCATATCCGCTGGATTGGCCTATGGATTGCGATTACGGTTATGATTTATTGGGTTGCACTACCATCACTGGTTAATGGTGTGCTCAACATGCCTATTACCGTCCGACTCTTGACTATCATCTTACTAACCGCGCTCCTAGGCTTCCCAATGGGAATGCCATTCCCCAGCCTGATGCGTTTAGGCGGCGAGGGCCATCAGCAAATCGCTTTCTTGTGGGCGATTAATGGGGCATTTTCGGTGTTGGGTTCGACACTGGCGATGGTAATTTCAATGCAATGGGGGTTCAAGTGGGCACTCATGATAGGAGCAGTGTCTTATCTGCTGCTCGCTGTCGTTGCATGGTTGATAATGCGCGAATCGAAATCGGCGTCCACATAGAGTTACAACTTTAAGGGTGCGCGATGCTTGACCAAACTCTACGTGATAAATTGATTGATGCCTATGTTGCCCTGATCCCGCTTATCATTCTCAACGTTATCTGGTTTCTGATTTCGTTGCCTATTGTGACTGCGATCCCCGCCACCGGAGGGTTGATCTATGCCACAAACAAACTGGCGAATGGACATTCCGCTAATTGGCGTACGTTACTAGAAGGCTTTCGCCTGTATTTTTGGCGGAGCTGGATTATTGGTATTGCGAACGTTTTGCTGGTGGCTATTTTCTCTACCAATTTCATTTTCTACTCATTCGCGGATTCGGAATGGGTAGTTTGGGCCAGAGGCATGATAATCGTCCTTGCACTCTTCTGGTTAGCGGTACAAATCTACATGTTCCCACTGCTCATTGAGCAAGAACACCCCCGCACACAGTTAGCACTCAGGAACAGTCTGGTGATTATCATCAAGCGGCCACTATTTACACTGGGCGTGACATTAGGCATCGCTTTACTCGCCTGGGGCACGACAATCATCATCCAACCGGCCTGGATTTTCATCACTGCCAGCGCGTGTGCATTTTTTGCCAATCAAGCCACGATTAGTTCCATCGCCAAGATCGCAGGCAAAAACGCGATTTCCTCAGAAGAACCGCAGTAGTGCGATTCTTCTTCCTCTAAAGTGGTGACCACAATTCCGATTTCTATCAAATCATGCCCGGTCATTTGTGCATATAAGTGCATTCATAGCAGGGCGGCCACGCGGTTACCCGCCCGACTTCTGAATTTTTGCCCAATCATCGCGCAGAGTTACGGTACGGTTGAAAACCAGCTTGTCCGCCGTTGAATCCGCATCAACGCAGAAATAACCCAGGCGTTCAAATTGATAGCGTGTTCCTGCTTTCGCGCCCGCCAGACTGGGTTCTACTTTGGATGACTGTAGTACTTCCAGAGAATTCGGATTGATATAGGCTGTGAAATCCTTGCCTTCGCTGTCGTCATTTGGGTCGGCCCGATCAAACAGGTGATTGTACAAGCGCACCTCGGCTTCCAACGCCTTCTTCGCCGATACCCAATGGATCGTAGCCTTCACCTTGCGTCCATCGGGAGCATCACCGCCCCGCGTCGCCGGATCGTAAGTGCATCGCAATTCGATAATATTTCCCTGCTCGTCCTTTATGACTTCCTCACACTTGATGAAAAATCCGTAACGCAGACGGACTTCGCGACCCGGTGACAAACGATAAAATTTATTCGACGGGTTTTCCATAAAGTCATCTTGCTCGATATACAGCTCGCGCGAGAAAGGTACTTTGCGGCTTCCAGCGTTGGGGTCTTCCGGATTATTGATGGCGTCCAGTTCTTCAATCTGGCCTTCGGGATAGTTGGTCAGCACGACTTTTAGCGGTTTCAAGACTGCCATCACTCGCAGCGCACTTTTGTTCAAATCCTGCCGGACGCAGTATTCCAGCATCGCAATTTCGGCTTTACTGTTGCTCTTTGCTACGCCCAATAAATCACAGAAGTTGCGGATTGATTCCGGCGTATATCCACGCCTGCGTAAACCGGAAATGCTTGGCATACGGGGATCATCCCACCCCTTTACATGTCCTTCTTGCACCAACCGAATGAGCTTCCGCTTGCTTAAGACGGTATAATTCAAATTCAAGCGGGCGAATTCAATCTGCCGTGGATGATAAATGCCCAGTTGATCCAGCACCCAATCATACAATGGCCGGTGATCCTCGAATTCCAGCGTACAAATCGAATGAGTCACGCCTTCAATCGAATCCGACTGACCATGTGCGTAGTCATACATCGGGTATATACACCATTTGTCGCCTGTCCGGGGATGATTCGCGTGCAGGATACGGTATAAGACCGGGTCGCGCAGGTTCACATTGGGCGATGCCATGTCAATTTTCGCCCGCAAGACTCGCGTGCCATCCGGAAACTCACCTTTCCGCATCCGCTCGAACAAATCAAGATTTTCCTCGACAGATCGATTCCGATGCGGGCTTTCTTTACCCGGCTGCGTCAGCGTCCCACGATATTCGCGGATTTGCTCGGCATTCAAATCATCGACATATGCTTTACCCGCTTTGATGAGCTGCACCGCCCACTGGTAAAGCTGCTCAAAATAATCCGAGGCATAAAACAAACGATCTTCCCAATCGAATCCTAGCCAGCGCACGTCGCCGATGATTGAGTCGATGTATTCCTGCTCTTCTTTTGTCGGGTTAGTGTCGTCAAAACGCAGATTGCATTTGCCGTTGTAATCCCCTGCGAGACCAAAGTTAAGGCAAATCGACTTGGCATGGCCGATATGGAGATAGCCATTTGGTTCCGGAGGAAAACGGGTATGGACAGGACCAACGAACTTTCCGGTCTTTATATCTTCGTCAATGATCTCACGGATGAAATTTGTGCGTCCGGATTCGCCCTGCGATTCTGCGGCCGCTTTGTCTACATTCTTAGGGTTCACATCGTTGCTTGGCATCATCTACTCTTGTCCTTCATGACTGGTGGAATCAGCGTCTATCAAGTTGGTTAAGTAAAAACCATTTTAACTGATGGGTTGAGTATCCGAGAATAGCGCATTTCAACCATCAGCACATCACTTTGGTGTTTCAATCCATTTTTTGATTGCTATGGATGAAAACGAAAAGCCGCTGGGTTTTCCAACGGCCTTTTATATTCTATATCACTTTCGTAGTGGTCAATCGACTTCGTTCGGATGGAGATTTACTCAAATTTAGATTAAGCTTCTTACCGACAGTCGGAATTTCGTGGCGTTGATGCGCAATATTGAACTCAATTCCCTTCGGATTTGATTTTAGTAGCAACAATACCACTATGATGATCTGCGGGTCAAAGTGATAACAGGAATAACCCGTGAGGTTTTGTGTTTGTATTCCGTGAATCCCGGATTAATTTTTTCCATTTTTTCGTACAAGCTTGTGCGTTCGGGTTCTGAAGGCGCTGCTGCTGTTGCAGGGAACTGCTCAGTACCGACTTCCACAGAAACTTCGAGATTAGCAAGAAGATTACGATACCAATCAGGGTTTGTATCGGCACCGCCTTTGGACGCTATGATGACGTAACGGTTATCATCAATAAAATACGCCACTGGATTGACACGTTCCATTCCGCTTTTTGTCCCTTTGGTATGCAGCAAAAGTAGATTGGTGTGCTCAAACTGACCACCAACCTTACCCTTATTTGCCCGAAATTCTTCAATTACTGCCTTATTCCAGTCGCTCATTTGACTATCTCCATGAAACTTTTGATTAGTAAGCGTAGATAAATCGGACGATAGAAGTACCAATGAATCTTACTAAGCCTTGTGATGGATAGTCCCAAGTCAGGGAAGGGAGTTCGTCATAGTCAATGCCAGAGCTATTACTTTGTCCTATTCCTTACGGGTTCTCTAGCGATAAAAGTGGGATAGCGACATTACGATATCCCATCTTGAGCTAGGTCCAAATATCCAGATCAGCTTCCCGATTGTTATTTTGCCGCTTGTACTGTTTGTAATACATCGGCTTTTTGTGATGAAACTTCCCTACCGAGTTTCGTCCCTCGCAAGCGGAGACTGTTGCTTACCACGAAGACACTGCTAAAGGCCATTGCTCCAGCCGCCAGCATCGGCACTAGCAAGCCGAACACCGCTACCGGAATCAATATGATGTTATAGACAAATGCCCAGAACAAATTCTGGTAAATTGTCCGCATGGTCGCTTTACTGAGGCTTATGGCACGCGCTACACCACGTAAGTCGCCACTCATCAAAGTAAGGTCGCTGGCTTCCATCGCGATGTCTGTTCCGGTACCGATTGCAATACCTACATTCGCCTGGGCCAATGCGGGTGCGTCGTTGATACCATCACCGACCATAGCTACCTGCTTGCCACCTGATTGAAGCTGCTTAATGGCATCGGCCTTCTGACCGGGCAATACATCAGCTAAAACGCGTTTAATACCCGCCTGTGCCGCAATCGCTTCAGCAGTTCGTTGATTATCGCCAGTAATCATGACGACTTCTAACCCAAGTGCTTGCAGCCCTGCCACAGCTTCACGTGAACCATCTTTAATGGTGTCGGCAATACCCAGGATTCCGGCTACAACTCCATCAATAACCACTACAATAGCAGTCCGTCCAGCCATTTGCAGTGTTTCGATACGTGAAGAGAACTCTGCATCGGAGACGCCTTGTTCGCCAACAAAACGTGGACTACCAATAAGTACATTTCGCCCTTCAACACTCGCTCGGATACCTTGCCCGGACAAGGACTCAAATCCTTCAGGCTGAACCAGCAAGTAACCTGCTTTTTCGGCTGCTTGAACTACTGATTGAGCCAGGGGATGTTCGCTGCCGCGTTCAGCGCTTGCGGCTAACCGTAGCAAATCAGGCTCACTAAAACCATTTAACAAAATGACATCGGTAACGCTTGGTTCCCCTTTGGTCAATGTACCCGTTTTATCAAGGGCAACGACCTGCAAACGATGAGCATTTTCCAGCGATTCGCTGTTTTTGAAAAGGATGCCCATTTCGGCCCCTTTACCCGTCCCAACCATAATTGCCGTCGGTGTTGCCAATCCTAAGGCACATGGGCAGGCGATAACTAACACAGCGACGGCATGAACCACTGCTGTCGTAAATACAGCATGTCCCAAAACCAACCAACAGACAAATGTGAGCGCTGCCAATAACAGTACAAGAGGCACAAACACACTCGATACCTGGTCAGCCACGCGTTGAATAGGCGCTTTCGATCCTTGGGCTTGTTCGACCAAACGAACAATCTGCGAAAGTGCCGTGCGAGAACCAACGGCAGTGGCTTCAATTACCAACCTGCCCTGCTTGTTGATCGTCGCGCCGATAACCGAACTGCCTACAGCTTTATTGACGGGCAAACTTTCGCCAGTAAGCATCGACTCATCAATGGAAGTACGGCCTTCAATGACAACTCCATCCGTTGGAATGCGTTCACCAGGACGAACAATTAGCCGATCACCTTCAAGTACGGAATCAATTGCGACTTCGACTTCTTGTCCATCACGCAGTAAAGTCGCTGTTTTAGGAGCAAGCCCTATGAGCGCCTTAATCGCTTCACTGGTACGTCCTTTGGCGCGCACTTCGAGCAGTTTCCCCAGCGTAATCAGTACTAAGATGACAGCAGCAGTTTCAAAGTAGACGTGTTCGCCAACTACATGGGAAACGCCCATTAGCGTTGCAATCAGCACAACCACACTGTAAATAAAGGCGGTCGAAGAACCCAGCGCAATTAATGTATCCATGTTGGTGGTACGATTACGCGCGGCTTTATAAGCACCTACGATATACTGCCTACCCAATAGCATTTGCACGGGCAATGCTAACAGCCCGAAGACGAACGGCCAACCGGACCACAACAACCAACTCACAGCAGGATTAACTGACGAGGTCATAGGCATACCAGACATTGCCGCGCTACCGCCTGCCGCACTGGCCATTACTAGATCACGCGCCATACTCAAAACAAATAGTGGGATGGTAAACGAAGCGCCTATTAGCACCAGGCGGCGTTGTCGGTCAATCTCTGCCTGTCGCGCAACCCGTTCGACATCTTCCGGCTCTTTAACATTTGCGAGATCCAGCACACCGTAACCCGCGTTTTCAACTGCTTTAATCAGATCGGCGCGACGAACGCTACCCGGCAAATAATTAACGGTCGCTTTTTCAGTAGCGAGATTGACGTTGACCGAAAGTACACCCAACTGCCTGTTAATAGCACGTTCGACATTACGGACGCAGCTCGCGCAAGTCATTCCGGTAATGGGTAAAGCAATCGAAGCCTGCGCCACACCGTAACCCGCTTTGTCAACCCGCTCTATCATATCGGGTAGCTTCAATTGAGATGGATCGAATGAAACCTGAGCGCGCTCAGTCGCAAAATTTACATTAACGTTTTCCACACCTGGGGTTTTGCTCAATGTACGCTCGACAGTTCGGGCGCAATTGGCACATGTCATACCCGTAATAGGCAAATCGATTTGTTGTACTGTCATCATTACTTCCTTAACTAGCCATGAGCATGAGCTTCTGAAGTTCCTTTAACATTGTCCGCTACATCAACAACGAAAGGAAAGGTATAAACGTCACCTTTATATTGGATTTGTAGCCACATCTCCCAGAGTCCCGCATCGGGGAAATTAGTCATAAATTCCAAATCAGGTCCATAACGAATAGGCATTACCATACCGGCCATTTCAGGCGTTGCCGTCGCTATATCGGCCATTCCACTCATACTTTTCATGTCATGACCGGCAGGATGGGTATGAATATAAATATGGTTCGCCGCATCTATGATGACTAAGTGACCGGCTGCACCAAGATATTCATCAAGGTTATCAATGCCTGCACCTGTGGCTACATCAGAAACGTGGAATTTCAAGCTGGTTTCTACACCTGACTTCAATATATCCAAGCCATCCGAACTAATCTTCAATGAACCAACTCTTACCTCAGATGGGCTGGCAACCAGATAAGGCAGTTTTTCTGTTGCCCCGGTTACGGTAATAGTATTCCGCACATAATGTTGTTGGTCGCCTGTTGGCGTGAAGTCGGCATATGTAACATAGTTGGCAGCATCAGGTAAGATCAAATCCTTGAGCATGAATACACCGTTCCCTTGATAATCAGGGTGGACGTGCAGAAATTGCGTCAAATCCTGGCTGACCAAAATGAAATGAAGCAGCTTGGTATGGACCTCATCAAAGGCTGTAACTGGAGTTTTGCCATCTGCATTCAAGACTGTCACAGTCAGGGTAAAGGGCTTCCCCGCCTCAATGCTTGTAGGGTTCGTCGTTAAATTAACGACATACGTCTCCGACGATGTCGAAAGCGTAGCTGCTACATCCTGCGCCTGAACCGAACCAATCATGACCATCGCTACTCCAAGCAGGAACCATCGTTTCATCATTTGTGTCTTTTCATCCGTGTAGTAGATTAATGATTGAGCAAATCAAAAATGCGACTTAACTCGTTCGTTGTTTTTTCTGGATCATCGGCCATTTCGTGACGCGCTGTATTGACCAGATAACATTCCACCAAATGTGTAATTAGGCTGGTCATACCTTTTTCAACGGTTCGTGCCCGAATAACACGCTCTTCGCAACTACCTTCGTCAGCCTCAATCATCTTTTCTAACCCTGCTAACTGCCCTTGTATCCGACGAATACGATGGAGCGTTTTTGTGTTGTATTCGCATTTCAAATCTTGAGCTGTTTGTTGAACAATTTCTTCAGTCATTGTGTCCTCCTATTCTCCAGACATACCCATAGGGGTATATCTTACTCTCAATTTTAGGCCAAAGACAGACTGAATGCTTTCTCGATGTGTGTTAATGCTGTAGGATTAAACGCTGGCTCAAACAAAAGGTTGTCATCGTGCTGCAAAGACTTGCTGAGCAATATAAAAGATACCGAACTGTCCCCATCACATGGGGCATTACCACGACAGTGGCACTTATACCATTATGGTTACGCTTTTCCGGGACGAAGGCACTTGGTATGGGTGACTTTACGGTTTTTTATAGTGCGGGTTTCGTCATATTCTGGCCGATTTTATGGACAATCGTCTGGTGGGCATTCAGTGGATTCATCGGACTCAAACAAGCCTGGAATAATCGCACCCAACGCATCTGGATCATACTCCTTATGCTTTTCAGTGGATGGATATTGCTCTCGTGGGTGTGGAGTTACAAGCGCATTTCATATCCGAGTGTCGCAGTTGGCGCGGCACTGCCATTTATCCTCGTGATTCTGTTCGCAGTTTGTATAAGCTGCACGTTGCTGAGTGCGCGCACCATCATTCGTGTTCTGGTATTTGGCTTGATCTGGAACAGTGGCATCGCGGCACTGCAAGTCATACGTCAAGGTTCCATTGGTTTGAAATTTATAGGCGAATTTCAAGTTGATCCTGCGTCTTCCGGCACGGCAATCGTACAGGCGGATACGATACGCTGGCTGCGTCCCTATGGTTTAATGCCCCATCCAAATATGTTGGGGGGATTCTTGGTTATTGGTTTACTGGCGACACTTGTATGGGTAATGAACTCACAACAAAAGCGGTGGCTGGTTAGCATCGTCATTTTCGCTTTCGGATTCTGGTGTCTACTACTTACATTTTCGCGGAGTGCATGGCTTGGTTTGGCGGCAGGCATGTGTATATCAGGTTTAATGACTATCAAAATGTGGTGGCGAGACTGGCAACGATTACTGCGTGTGTCATTGGTCGCGGGAATTTTCTTGATTGCCGCAGGATTATTTTTCTTGATTTACCAACCATTTTTGGCGGCACGAACCGGTGTAACAACAGAATCGATTGAATTGCGCTCAACCAGCGACCGTATTGTTTATAACCAAATCGCACTAGATGCGATCAAAAAATCACCGCTGCTTGGTACGGGCATTGGTAATTTCCCGTGGTATGCGACCGATTATCTTGCCAAAACTACCTTTGACCTACGGGGGCAGCCTGTCCACAACATTTTTCTTTCGGCATGGTCAGAATTGGGAATCATTGGTTTAGGGCTTTTCACCATTATTCTCTGCCTCACGCTAGGGGCAGTTGTCAACCATATTCGGCAGTCCGGTAGCAACCAAAACGACAGCATATTCGTCTATGCAGCGGCGATGGGTAGCATTATTGCATTTCTGGTGATTGGTTTATTCGATCACTATCCCTGGACGCTCATTCAATTTCAAGTGGCATTTTGGATGCTGATGGCAGTTGCAGTTCGACCGCCACCAACATCTCCTGAATCATTTTGATGGTAATGGAGGTGGCGAGACTAAGGGTAATGTGCCACAGGAACCTGCCGCAACCGTATTGTCTGCAGCAATCCAAACACCATCAACTAACCGCCACCAGACCGCGCCATCTGAGCCCACCGCACGTGCATCCGGTTTACCATAAAAGCCGCCAATTACACCCCTACGAATGGGATAATTTGTACCCGGGCCACCCCGCAAATTCACATCAGCGGTCCAAGCCGCTACACAGGGGGAATCGGCTGTAAACGTCTGTAGAAAACCTGTACCGGGTGTAAAAGGAAATATCACACCACCGAGTGCAAACGGCAGCTCAAATTCACGAGGGAACAATACGAGTGGTAAGTAACGAGCATTGGCATAATCGTATTCAGAGGCTGAATCATACAACACTTTGTCACCCTGGAAGCCGTATTCCATCCGTTCAGCAGGTTTTAACCGCTTCCCATCGTCATAAAATACTTCACCTTCCAAGACACTTAGCACTGTTTTGCTATCAGCAGTAGTTTGCAAAAGCAGTGTTCCCGTAATGTTTAACGCCGCACCGTTAACAACTAGATTTGTCGAGACAGCAGTTGGTGTTTGTATCAATAAACCACTATCGGGCGCGCCGGTACAAGGCGAGTCTTCCAAACCGGTATGAAGGTTAAAAGTCTGCATCGGTGCGTATACATCACTGATTTCACTGTTAGGCTCAAGCACCTGTAACTGGTTCAAGTCAGCGCTGCTTCGAATCACGTCTTTAGAGATCCAACCGTCAGCTATACGTATCCAGGTATTATCCGAAACACGCCCGATGGCCTGCAAACGGTCACCACTGTAGATATTACGAACCACCGTAGCTTCAGCTTTCGGTTCAGCGCGCAGAATCGCCCCTTTTGGTTCAGTCACAGTAATTTCCAATGATACGAAATCGTTAGAAGCCTCACTGCCGTTTCCAATTGAGGCTTGGCCAAAGGCCAAGGCAGTCAGATTACCATCCAAGAGATCGGCGCGAATACTCAGCAAAGCCAAACCCCAAGTTTTGGAGTCGGCATCAAACGGGCTGCTGCTAATCGTCTCAAGCGATGCCAGGGGCGCAACATCGCCGGCTTTAGAGAAAGATAACCGGACGTTGGCACGGGGTTTAATCTCGACTTTTGCATTACCGTAACAGGCTTGATTACGCTCAATATCGGCACACACCTTGCGGGTGGCTTCGATAGCTTTCTGCGTAATAGCGGAACAATCCACAGATTGAGCGAATACTGAACCCGATGTAATGATTAAGAAAAACAGGATAACAATGTGACGCATTAGGCACTGCCTTTCGGTAATTCGTACAATTCCACCATCACACCGCCGGTACTCTTGGGATGGACAAAGGCATAGCGTGTACCATCTTCGCGCTGGCGGGGTGTTTCATTAATCAGTTGAATGCCCTGAGCCACGATGTGAGCCATCGCGGACTCAATATCATCAACTGCAAGACAAAGATGATGCATCCCTGCCCCGCGCTTGGCGAGATACTTCGCAATGCCACTATCCTCAGTATTGGGTTTCAGCAGTTCGATACGAGACTCGCCAACGGGCAGGAAAGCAATATCAACGGCTTCGTGTTCGTTCGTTTCAGTTCCCTGCAAGGGCAATCCCAAAGCATTCTGCCAGAAATTCAACGCGGCAGGCATATCATCTACTACCACCGCCAAATGATCAATTTTAATATGAGTCACAACTTGCCTCCTTAGACGTTAATCGTCCGCATTATACAGCAGCACAGTGTTATAATTCAGGCAACAAAGTCATTTTATTAGAGGTATAAAAGTCAATGGTCGGCACAATTGACCCCACAAATTTAACTTTACAATTGACTGATGAACATCTGGCGTTACAGGATACGGTTCGCAAATTCGCCCAAAAAGAAATTGTGCCGATTGCAGCCGAATTTGATGAATCGGGCGAGTTTCCACTAGATACCATTAGGAAGATGGGCGCAATGGGTTTGATGGGCATCGAAGTGCCAGAAGAATATGGCGGCGCAGGAATGGATACACTGGCTTACGTACTAACGATGATCGAAGTCGCAAAGGCTGACGCGAGCCACAGCACGATTGTGAGTGTCAACAATTCGCTTTATTGTCACGGCCTGATGAAGTTCGGCACGGAGGCCCAAAAGCAGCAATTCCTTGTGCCAGTTGCCAGCGGTGAGAAGATTGGTGCATACAGCCTAACCGAGCCCATGTCAGGCAGTGATGCGGGCACGATGCAGAGCCGCGCTGTACTCAACGAAGCAGGCACACATTACATCATCAATGGGCGAAAAAGCTGGGTAACGAGTGGCCCCGTCGCGGATGTGCTTATCCTGTTTACCATGACTGATCCAGCTAAAGGAAATAAAGGTATCACGGCATTCTTGATTGACGCCCATCAGCCGGGATTCATTCGCGGGAAAAAAGAGCCAAAGATGGGCATTCGTGCGAGTGCAACTAGCGAGGTTGTTTATGATAACTACTTGTGTCCGGTAGAGAATGTGCTGGGCAAAGTAGGGGAAGGATTCAAGATCGCAATGACCGTGCTGGACGCTGGACGTATCGGTATCGCATCACAAGCATTGGGAATCGCGGAGGCGGCCTATGAAGCCAGTGTGCAGTATGCAAAAGAGCGCCATGCATTCGGCGAACCAATTGGTTCGTTCCAAATGATTCAGCAGAAAATTGCGGATATGAAGATGCGGATTGAGGCCAGCCGACAGCTGATTTATAACGCGGTACTGGCGAAAGAACGCAACAAACGGACAGGCGAACGTTACACATTAGAAGCAAGCATCGCAAAGCTTTTTTCCAGTGAAACAGCCATGTTTGTGACGCATCAAGCGGTGCAGATACATGGCGGAATGGGCTACAGCAAAGAGCTACCGGTTGAGCGTTACTTCCGGGACGCAAAGATCACGGAAATCTATGAAGGCACGAGCGAAGTACAGCGCTTGGTCATCGCGAGGAATGAACTGGGGCTGCGATGAGGCAAATTCAAGGAGTAAACCGCATGGCTTTACCCAAATTTATTACGCATTATGAAAAAGTGAATTTTGACAGTTCACAAGGAACAATACCATGAAAGCAGCAGTGATAACCGGGCACGGAGACATGGATATGGTTAAGGTAGTAAATGACCTACCCATACCTGAACCGGGCGCGGGTGAAGTTCGCATTCAAATGAAATCGGTGGCATTGAACCGGCTGGATTTATGGGTACGGTTGGGATGGCCGGGACTCAAGCTAACAATGCCTCATATCACGTGTGCGGATGGCGCGGGGGTTGTGGATAAAGTCGGTGATGGTGTAACACACTATCAAGCCGGTGATCGGGTTTGCATCGACCCAACAATTGTAGATAAAGACAGCCCTGCCTTAATGACAGGTTTGGAGAACCAATCCCGTATTCACCTGCTGGGCGAAAGTACAGCCGGTGTAGGCGCGGAGTACATAGTCCTTCCACAACGCAATTTGATGAAAATTCCCGAGCATGTAACTTTTAATGAGGCAGCGGCAGCCGGATTGGTTTATGTGACAGCATGGCACTCGCTGATTACACGCGGGGGGTTGAAGCCGGGAGAAAGTGTATTGATCGTCGGGGCCGGAGGCGGGGTGAACAGTGCTAGCATCCAAATCGCCAAGCTGGCAGGAGCAAGCGTTTATGTGGTGGGCAGCAACGCAGAGAAATGTGCGAAGGCGAAAGAATTAGGGGCAGATATCACGATCAACCGTGAGGAAACCCCTCAATGGTCAAAAGCGATCTACCAGATGACCAACAAGCAGGGCGTGGATGTTGTTATCGATAACGTGGGAGCGGCAACCTTTAACGACAGCATCCGATCAGCACGCATTGGGGGACGGATACTTGTGGTTGGTAACACCAGTGGCCCCATTGTTGAACTGGATTTACGACAGGTGTTCGCACGACAAATTAGTATCATCGGAAGTACGATGGGGCCGCATCAGGATTTCGTGAAAGTGATGAACTTAGTATTCGCAGGGAGATTGAAACCCGTCATTGGAGCTGTGCTTACGTTGAATGACGTACGTAAGGGAATGGAAATGCTGGCGAACTTCGATGTGTTCGGCAAAGTTGTACTTGAAATCTGATCGAACCTCAATGATCCAAAGAAGACTAAGGGAAGGCAGCGGAAAACCCTTTGGAATACCTCGCGTCGATGTTAACAGCTATTGTCGAGCAGATGAAGCTCACACCAATAGAAAAACTTGCGCTCCAACCGGGGGTAAGAGCCGTGTACCGGTTGACAATTCGCTATCACGACCGGCGCGCGCATGATTCGGTGGCGACGGTTATTCGGACAGGCCCGATTGGGGCAACATTAGAGGTCGTTTTTCGGGGGCGATTTGATCAGAAACCTTTACGTTCCACCGTGACACAGGCGGATTATGTGGGATTAGTAGCAGGTTTCCAGAAGGTGAACTTTGACAAATTGGGCGACCAACCTCAACTACTGACCTACGGGCAGGATTTGTGGATGTGGGAACGAGCGGCAGGTACATTTCATAAAAGTGTGCTGCTTGAGCCTGCGGGGGCAGAAGGTGTGTACTGGCAATTGGTGCGGCTGGCATGGACGCATTTGCCGGTAGCTGTACGGGAGGTAGGGCTTTAAATGACAGCACTCGTGAGGCAATTGGACACATTGGCTGAACACAGTGATGTGTATAAGGACTCTCAGCGCCTGGCGATTATTGATATGGGAAGCAACAGCTTTCGCATGATTGTCGTGGAATATGTGCCGAAGCTCAGTTTTAGGGTCGTAGATGAGGTGGCGGAGAATGTGCGTCTGAGCGAAGGGATGGGAGACGAAAATATTCTACGAGCAGCAGCGATGGGACGTGCCTCGCGAGTGGTACAAATCTACGCAGCTTTCTGCAAAGCCACAGGTATACAGGACATCATTGCGGTTGGAACGAGTGCCATCCGTGACGCGAAAAATCAAATCCCGTTTCTGACGCGGTTGCAGGCTGAAAGTGGCATCCGAGTACGTGTGCTTTCAGCTGACGAAGAAGCCTACTACGGCTATCTAGCGGCTGTGAACAGCACCCAGTTGGAGAACGGCTTCGCGCTAGATATGGGCGGTGGGTCACTCCAAATTAGCCGTGTAGAAGGACGCAAACTCCGCCAATCGATAAGCTTTCCATTGGGGGCAGTACGCGTGACCGAACAATTCTTAAAGTCGGATCCTGTAACTGAGAAACAGTTGACCGCACTACGCAGTTACCTCGAAACGACATTCCAAAAACTAGATTGGTTCCATTATGAACCGGGAATGATGATGGTATTCGAAGGTGGCGGAGTACGGATGTTGGGGCGACTGGCACAGCGAATGGATCATTATCCGCTCGAATTGATGCATGGCTATGTTATGAACGGCGGACAGGTCAAGGCGATACGCAAATTACTGGCTGATAAAACCATTCAGGAACGGAAACGAATCCCGGGGTTGAAGGCCGAACGGGCCGATATTGCCTTAGGAAGCGCAACAGTGGTGTATGAATTGATGCGGTCGTCGGGCTTTGACGAGCTGATGATTTCTGGTCAAGGAGTACGCGGTGGGCTATTTTACGAGCGATTTCTGATGGAAGCCGGCGAACCGATTTTCGACAATGTGCGGGCCGCAGCAGTGCTGAATCTTGCACATATTTATCGGTTTCAGGAAAAACATGCCGAGCATATCGTCAACTTAACGCTTTCGATGTTTGACCAACTGCCAGAAGGATGCCACAACTGTACGAAAAAAGAACGGGAAATTCTGTGGGCAGCAGCGATGCTCCATGATATCGGTGTGGCGGTCGATTACAGCGACCATCATCAACACAGTGCTTACTTGATATTGAATGCCGGCCTTCCGGGATACACGCACCGTGAAATCGCATTGATTGCACTACTGACTCGCTACCACCGCAAAGGTCAACCAACAACAGATGAACTCGCACCTCTACTCCAAGCGGAAGATGAACGGCGATTAATCCAATTATGCGCCCTCCTACGACTGGCAGAACAGATTGACCGGTCGCGTGATGGTGTAGCACAATCGGTACGATTGACAACCGGCAGCGGTTGGGCGCAATTGGAATTATTGGTGCGGGGCGATGGACAGGTCGCGTTATGGTCGGTAGAGCGACATGAGGATATTTTTGAGCAGGCGTTCGGGCTAAAACTGGAAGTCACCTTGAGTGTGTTAAGTTAACACTTTATGACGTTAATCCGCTGAAATGACAGGCGGGATTGAGGAATCAAGGCGCTGAGTTGACACAAAATGCGGCGTGGAGGTTCGGCTGATGCCGCCCTGATTGCTGATTTCTGCCGGACTCAACAACCAGAGCTGTGGACACCGCCACCCCCTGAGCAGCGCGAGTTGCAAGCCTGGGTGCTTCATTTGGAAAACCTGCAAGACATGCGTCAACAAGATGCCAATCGTCGTCAAGCCAGTATCCCTTCTGAAACCCTTTTGAAAACGCTCGATGAACACATCGCTTTCCTCGACCAGCAAATCACTGACTTACTGGGCCTCATCCACGACCATATTGAGCGCCATCCTCACCTGCGTCAGCAGCGCGCGTTATTGACTTCCATTCCCGGCATTGGCGACCTCACCGCTTTCAAACTACTGGCTGAGATTGTCGATGTCTATGCCTTCGACTCTGCCCGGCAACTGGCTGCTTTTGCCGGTCTTACTCCCCGTGAACGGCGTTCTGGATCCTCCGTTCGCGGGCGCTCTCGCTTGTCTAAGCGGGGCAGTCCTCGCTTACGTAACGCCCTTTATTTCCCTGCCCTTGTTGCTCAGCGCCACAATCCTATTCTCCACACCTTTGCTCAACGCTTGTTAGCCGCTGGCAAATCCAAAATGCAAGTCGTGGCTGCCGTCATGCGTAAACTCTTGCATCTCGTCTTTGGCATTCTCAAGTCCGGACAACCCTTTCATCCCCATTTTCTCGATCAACCCTTGCTAATCCCTTGACTTTTAAGACGGTATCTACCATCACAACAAACCTTATCGCAAATAGAACATGAATTCTGCTGATTTTGGTACGAATTCCGTACGAATCGTGTTTGCATTCACCAACCTTGATTGCGCTCAAACTCCATGAATAGCGATTTTTTCTCCCTCACCAAACAAACTTTAGAGTTGGATTTTGGTTTGCACGCACTGCGCTGTAACAATTCGTAATTCCAAAAAGGATCATTAAGGGTCAAATAACAGACATTTTACCTGATACCACCTGCTTATCAGGTAATTCTCCAAAGTTTGTCCCCGTTTTTATGGTTTTTCTCAGTGTCTTTGTGGTTAAATCTATTTTGGTTTTGTATTTTCTATCGACTATCGACTTCCTAATCCGGCATCACACCAAACCGGTTGAGTAGTTCCACAATCGCATTGTTATAACCCAACGCACTTTCTTCAATCACCCGTATCGTATGTGTTTTGCTCAACGCCGTATCCACCTTCACCGACAGTGCATCCCACGTACCTGACTTGTACACAAATCCGTTGTGCCATATCGGAATAATTGCCAATCCCGCCTCAATCGCCCAGCTAATCTCTTTGATACACACTTCGGATTTCAGCGTATCATGGCTCAGCAGTGCCACCAGATATTGATACTTCTCGATCCGTTCTTTAAGACCTTTTTCCCAATCATCCCCCGGTTGCAGTGCCAAATCCAGAAACGGTTCCATACCTGCTGCCTTCATCCGTGCCAGCACCAGCAAGGCAAAAGCGCTGCTTTCGCTGCGTTTATATGAGATAAACACGTTCGCTGGTTCCGATTCGTCAATCAGGTCAAAGGCCGCTTTGGTGATATAAACATCATTTTCGCCCGTGTCAAATTTCAGATAACCATTACTAATTAGCAGCCCAAAATGTGGCGATGTTTTATTCCAGCGATCATTCAAATACGTGATGAGATCCTGTTGATCCTCACTCGTGACCAACTGCCCCCGAAACATGCGGAAGGAAATACCCCATAAACCGACAGCCGCTCCTTCGGCCAATTCTTTAGCTAGGAACCGGATCCGTGTCATCGGATTTTGCGGAAGTAGACGTTGCGACACGCGTTTCATAAATGTGTCAAATTGGGTTGCTTCGCTCATCATTCCCCCTCTATAACGCGGATTAGTCGTTTGGTTTTGATTGTCGTATCGCTCGCCAGATGCCCAAACTATCGACGGTAAATGCACGGAACATCGAGAAAATACTGAGAACCGAAAAAATACTCCCCAGACTAAAGGTACTACCGATGGAAAGTACACTACCCACGCTGAAAATGCTCAAAATGCTACCTGTACTGCCAATCGATAGGATGCTGCCGACGCTCACAATCGATAAGATGCTGCCCATACTCCACAAACTGCGAATACTGCCCATGCTTCGATTGCTGTGCATAACCCCTAACTCCGTATGTTCTCTGTGCCTCTGTGGTTAATTGTATTTGTATTGAATTATATCGACACGTTCGGCCTGTATTCCCCGAACACACCCCGCAGTGTATGACAAATTTCCCCAAGCGTCATCTCATTTTCGACACAGTTGATGAGTAGTGGCATCAGGTTTTCACTCCCTTTGGCCGCTGTTTCGAGTTGTCCGCGTAGTTCAGCCACTTTTGCATTGTCCCGTTTAGCCCGCATCTCGGCCAGTTTTGCCCGTTGTGATGCTTCAATTGCCGGATTAACACGCAGCAAATCAGGCTGCACTTCGCCCTCAACGGTAAACTGATTCATCCCCACGATAATCTGTTCACCGCTTTCAACTGCCTTCAAATAGGCATACGCTGCATCCTGAATTTCGAGGTTAATGAACCCTGCCTCAATCGCCTTCAACGCGCCGCCCATATCGTCAATTTTGCGGATGTAATCTTCTGCCCGTTTGACGATTTCATCCGTTAGGCTTTCGATCACATAGCTTCCCGCCAGCGGATCAACGGTATCTGCCACACCGGTTTCATGTGCGATAATTTGCTGTGTCCGCAGTGCAACCTGAACCGCTTTTTGCGTAGGCAGTGCCAGTGCTTCATCCATGCTGTTGGTATGAAGCGATTGTGTTCCACCCATCACAGCCGCCAATGCTTGCAGCGCCACCCGCACGATATTGTTTTCCGGTTGCTGTGCTGTCAAAGTGCTGCCACCCGTTTGCGTATGGAACTTCAACTGCCAGCTGCGTGGATTTTTAGCGCCGAAACGTTCCTTCATGATGATCGCCCATAGCTTACGCGCTGCTCGGAATTTGGCGACCTCTTCCAAAAATTGATTGTGTGCATTAAAGAAGAACGAAAGCTGCGGTGCAAAATCATCCACCTCTAATCCAGCATCAATCGCCGCTTGCACATATGCCATGCCGTTCGCCAGTGTAAACGCCACTTCTTGCACCGCCGTACATCCCGCCTCACGGATATGGTAGCCGCTGATGCTGATCGTATTCCACTGGGGTACATCCGTTTTGCAGTAGGCGAATAAATCGGTAATCAACCGTAGTGATGGAACAGGTGGAAAAATGTACGTCCCGCGTGCAATATATTCTTTGAGAATGTCATTTTGCACCGTACCGCGCAGCTGACCCGCGCTCACGCCTTGCTGTTTGCCCACTGCGATATACATCGCCAGCAGCACCGTTGCAGGTGCATTGATGGTCATACTGGTCGAGACTTTATCCAACGGAATATTCTCAAATAACCGCGCCATATCATGAATACTGCTAATGCTTACGCCCACTTTGCCGACTTCACCCAATGCCATTGGATCATCCGCGTCGTAGCCAATTTGCGTTGGTAAATCGAACGCGACTGATAAACCTGTTTGACCCTGGTCAAGTAAGTAGCGGTAACGCGCATTAGATTCCTCTGCCGTCGCATATCCAGCGTATTGCCGCATTGTCCAGAAACGCCCGCGATACATCGTCGGTTGCACGCCGCGTGTAAACGGATACTCGCCCGCCTCACCGATTTCGCCCGCGTAATCATTCGGCACGTCTTCCGGTTTGTAGCTGCGCTTCAGCTCAATATCGGATGAGGTTGTAAATCGTTCTTTGCGCTCTTGCGCCTTTTTCTCTTTAGTTTTAGGGGCTGTAGTGGTCATTTTGGAATATCTCCGTCCGAAAAAATGTGCTCATAGTTCAATTCTATCGTTTAGGAGGTGCAAATCGAGGCCGCATTATGGATGAGGTACAAGAAGTGATAGGCTTCTTGTACGAACGAGGACGCTAGCCAAAAACGGTCGATGATGAACCAACATGGATGCACGACCTAACGGTTGTTGTAGCGCTGATTATACGTTAGAAAACCTTTGGTTGTTTCATATTTTGCCCTTGGAATCACAAAAGGATGAAAGTAACCAGCGCTGCATGACACTTTACGTTGATAGGGACCAGGGGACCATGCTATAGTGAAAATGCTATAAAATAAATCGAGCCTACATAATCCTAATGCAGACTCATTGGCCAACCCGTTCATGTCAGGTTGACGCCACATCATTATAACTTTATCATCGTCTTTATCGGGCGTTACCTGTTGGGGTAGCGCCCGTTTTGTTTAGTTACGGAGGAGGATAATATGTTTAAGCGGCTGATTCTTTTAATCACAATCGCAATAGTTTTAGTGGGTGTGGTTGCAGTTCAAGCCGGTGACCCTAAACCTCAACCGGTACCAACCAATGGCTATATTTTCGACGGACGGCTGAATGGCGCTGATGTCGCCGCGCCAGTTGCAGTCTTTTACAAGTATGACAAAGTTCGGACAGCGGGTGACTGGAAAGCCGCATTCTATGAGACGAAAGTTCTCCGAGGTGTCGAGATTCTTGCTATCGAACCAAAGACCAATGTCGGAAAGTTAGCGCTGGAAGTGTCGGCGGCTGATATTGCGAAGATTGTTGATAAGGCTGGCAATAAAGAGGGTACTTTGATTGCTTCGCAAAACGGCTATTCAATGTACTATTCGAAGGCCAACTGGTTCTGGATTACAACCCCTGCGGATGCTAACGGAAAGATCTACACTTTCCAATGGCAAAATCTAACGATACCGCATGACTAATGCGATCTGTAGTGTGAGTGTGGAGGGCTTGCGCCCTCCACTTTTATTTGGGTAAGCTATGCAAATGCATCTTCAGTAACGGCCACATCTTTAAAATTTGCAAACGTCAAATCCGTGAATTTCAGTCCTAACTTCTGGCGCACCCGTTCAAACAAGGTGGAATAACTGCCCTCGTATTGCCGCGCGCCCCCCAATTCGAGCGCGTCAACCAGTTTCTTGATCGTTTCAGCTTCGCCTTCGATCTCAACAAAATTGCCATAAGGCATCTCATCCAGTACGATTTCCGCACCATCCATTTCATAGGTTGTGCGGTATTTTTCGTACACGAGATAAGGCGTGTAACCTATCTTACCGAGAATCGTCTCCATTGCGTCGAAGTCGCTTACCTCAACCTCGGCTTCAAAGCGGCTGACAACGCCATTTGTTACTGTGCCCTCATCTTTGTAGGTCAATCGCACACGGGTGTCTTCGCGCAGTCGGATCACTTTCCCGCTTGGAGTCAGTGTCCTTTCCGCATCGTCATAGCGCACATTCCGCTCATACACGCGCGGTGCTTTTAATGTTGCTCCTGCCTTTTCCAGCCGTCCCTGCACGGATTTCAACTCCTTCACATACAGCTTGATCTCGGTTTCGTTATATGCGTTCATGAAGTAGCCTTTCTACCATTAAGTTCACAAATTGAATGTCTCAAAATGTTCTATAATCGGGAAATGAAGCAGTTCACATAACTTACGTGTGTCAGTGAGGTGTTTAGGTGTGTTCACAGCGTATTCGAGGCACCACCACAGTTGGTAAAAAGGCCGCCGTTGTGGATATAACGCATCAATATGCATGACTTCAGTATAACGCTCCCAAAACCCTTCACCCGTCATGCCATTCCATAATTCTAGTTTTGCCAGATCAATTTCATGATGTCCAGCCCAGGCCTTATCAAAATCTAGAATAGTCATCAATTGCCATTCCGATTCACTCTGTCGAAAGAGGATATTGTAGTGATGCAAATCCTCATGGCACAAACGTGGTTGATCCACTTTCGAAAAAAGAGTTTTGTTGGCTTCAAGCAAATCTAAAAAATGCTGTCTGATGGCGTTATCCCCCAAACTCACTTTTAACCGCTCAACGAGCGTCATAAATAAATCCTGGGAATTGAGCACAGTGGAGTCGTCAACTACATCGCCAAAATTCTCGAATGTGATGAGATGCAGTTCCGCTACTGCCTGACCGATTTGTTCGTAAGCTGCACGCAATTGCTTCCAGTCAAGCTTGGGTCGCACCGTCGCCCATTCTTCGCCGGGTATATAAGATTTTATCAGGTATCGCCAGGGATAATCACCGTACGAAACATCCACTGCAACAATTTCGGGCATAGAGATAGACGTTCTCGCTGCTACCAGCCGGTGCCAATAAGCGGTTCGGTCAAAAGGGTATGCGTAGGGAGCCTCTCTGCCTGCTAGTTTAATTGCCAGTCTTAGATTTGGATGATTAATACTCACCAGTAAAGCGGCATAATCAACATGTTGGTTCAGGATAGTGATGTTACTAATCTTTACAGCAGAACCATAAATGTCTTGGAGTAAATTAAGCAGCATTAATCGCGTTTCGTCCGAAACTGTGCCGCGTTCAATAATCATTTCCGTGTACTTTTCATGATGTTGTCTTTTACCATTTTCTAACCATAAATTGACTGTGATCTCTCAATTGGCCTTACCCCAGTTTAGCGGAGAGTAAAAATGTCCGTTAGACTGAAAGTAAGGAGCCAGAAATGGGAAAGAACAAGAAGTAGAGCAATGAGTTCAAGCAAGAAGTGCTGGCGATGGTGGCAGCAGGTGAGCGGAGCGTGAGCCAGATTGAGCGCGATCTAGACATCACGCCGGGGCTGATCTACAAGTGGCAGCAACGTTATCGGGTAGTGGAAGACATGCTGCAACCGAGTGCCGAACGAGCAGAACAAGCAGAAATTCGACGTTTGAAACGGGAGTTGGAAATCACGCGGCAGGAAAGAGATATCCTAAAAAAAGCCATCCGAGTGTTCTCGCGGGGGGAGTCGTGAGCCGCTACCAGTTCATCGCTGACCATCGTCGCGCTTATTCGGCACAGCGGTTGTGCGCGGTACTGGGGGTGGCCGCGAGTGGCTTTTACGACCGACTGCGGTGCAAACCAAGCCAACAGCAGCAAGCGAATGAGGCGTTGACACAGCGTATTCGGGACATCCATGAAAGGAACCACCAGACTTATGGCTATCCGCGTATTCATGCCGAATTGCGTGCAGTAGGGGAGCAAGTTGGCAAACATCGGGTCGCGCGTTTAATGAGCCGCATGGGCTTGAAAACGCGCTGTCGACGACGCTTTCGGGTTACAACCCAAGCCAACCAACATTGTACGCCTGCCCCGAATCTGCTGGCTCAGGATTTCAGTGCGACCCGCCCGAACCAGAAATGGTTGGTGGACATCACCTATCTTGCCACCCGCGAAGGCTGGTTGTATCTGGCGGGGGTGTTGGATACCTATTCACGGCGCATTGTTGGTTGGTCGATGAGTGAACGCCTCACCAAAGCGCTGGTCTGTGGTGCGCTAGGTATGGCATTGGCACAGCGTGGCGCACCCGATCTCCATCATTCCGACCAAGGCAGCCAATACACCAGCCATACCTATTTAGCCCTGCTGCAAAAGGTTCGCATCCAAGTCAGTATGAGTGTGGTGGGTCGCTGTTATGACAATGCTATGAAAGAGAGCTTCTGGGCGACTTTGAAACGCGAATGTGCTGACCACGCGTTCCCGACCAGAGCTTTCGCTCGGCAAGCCATTTTTGAGTATATTGAAGTTTGGTACAACCGTCAGCGGCGGCATTCGGCTCTGGGCTATCTCAGCCCTTGTGCTTTTGAGCAGCTTGCCCACCTCTGACATTTTGTGTCTCCGTTAAATCGGGGTAGGATCATTTTACCGCAAAGAAAATAGAGCAAAAACAGGGACAAACTTTGGAGAAGTACCTGATAAGCAGGTGGTATCAGGTAAAATGCCTGTTATTTGACCCTTAATAATCCCTTTTGGAATTACGAATTATTACAATGCAGTGCGTACAAACCGAAATTCAACTCTACGGTTTGTATGGTGAGGGAGAAAAAATCGCTATTCGTGGAGTTTGGGCGCAATCAAGGTTGGTGAAAGCAAACGCGATTCGTACTGAATTCGTACTCAAGCGTATAGAATTCTTGTTCTTATTATAGTAGGGTTGGAAAGATAGATTAAACCGCCAAGACACAAAGAACGCCAAGCTAGATGTTGCAAGTGGAACAATAATGACCACCATAGATGATGAAGATAAAAGGTTTTTTCTTTTCATAGAGAGAATCAAGAAACGTCCTTTACCCTCTGAAAACATGCCTATGGAGCGAATAAAAACATTCGCTCAAGAACTTACAGAGGGAGTACTATACGAGTTTTGGGATTTATTTGTTGAATATGGTCGTATTGGACATGGTCATCTAAATAGGATCGAACACGACAAAGAGAGATTCGAGGCACGCTATTTCGAACTATATCTGTATCATAGATGGAACAAAAATCATCCAAGATTTGAGCATCTTGCCATTAATGGATACATAACTCTCAGCGAAGTTGGTTTCCACATTAATAAATCGGCTTTTGATCTTCAGGAAGAAATTGCCCCCTCGAAAATATTCATTTCATATAAGCGCAGCGAGAGTAGTGCGTTTGCTATGTATGTACTAACCCGCTTAAAAGCAGAAGGATTGGAAGCATTTGTCGATATGGCTTTGATTCCAGGTGAAGATTGGCACGCGGGTTTAAAGAAACGTATTGGAGAATATGATTATTTGATAGCACTAATTGGAAAACAAACACTTAAATCTGTTGTTTGCACTGAAGAAATTGAATGGGCGATTGATACCAAACTTGAAATAATTCCGGTTTGGCACAACAAATTTAAAATGGTTGTGCCGAACAAATGGGGATTACAATCCAAAATCGAAGATGCTTTAGCAAAGAAACACGCGATTCAAGTTAAGGAGGAAAGTGCATCGGGTTACAACACTGCAATGGTTGAAATACTCAATCGTTTTCGCATTACCCCTTAAAATCATTTTCGCCCCGGCCTACAATGTGTAATCCTTTTTGTGACGTTCGGCTGAGCAGGTTATAATACGCGCCATAAAAGCAGATCCATCTTCAGGCTGATACTCAATTTGGTGACGGATTTAGTATCTGTAGGCTGAAATGGTTGTTGTTACTTAAGTAGGCAGACAGTCATTCCCAGATGCCTACCCTTTATCACGCTTTTGCCCGTGACAAGGCCGATGTGCCTGGCTCACGCGAGACGGAAACTCTAACGGAGAGAGCAATATGACTTTAATGGAAGAGAAGCAAAGCAAGGTAGAAGAATTACGCCTGAAGCGGGCGGAAAGCCACGCAGGTGGTGGCGAAGAACGCATCAAGAAGCAGAAGGAACATGACCGGCATACAGCACATGAGCGGTTGGACATTTTGCTGGATCCTGGCAGCTTCCGCGAATTGGATGCGTTTGTGCAGCATCGGACGACACACTTCGGCATGGAGAAAAAGAAGTATCTGGGCGACAGCGTGGTGACGGGCTGGGGAACGATCAACGGGCGTCTGGTGTATGTGTTCTCGCAGGATTTCACGGTCATCGGCGGCAGCTTGAGCGAAGTTCATGCTCAAAAGATCATTAAGATCATGGAGATGGCCCTGAAAACCGGCGCACCCGTCATCGGGTTGAACGACAGCGGTGGCGCACGTATTCAAGAAGGCGTCGGCAGTCTGGCAGGCTACGCCGAAATCTTCCTGCACAACACGATGAGCAGCGGTGTGATGCCGCAGATTAGTTTGATTATGGGGCCGTGCGCGGGTGGTGCGGTCTACAGCCCTGCTCTGACGGACTTCATCATCATGGTACAAGATACCAGCTATATGTACATCACCGGGCCGGATGTGGTGAAAAGCGTCACCCATGAAGATGTGACGCACGAGGAACTCGGTGGTGCGAGCGTCCATGCCAGTAAGAGCGGCGTGTGCCATATGGTGGCAGAGAACGAACAACAAGCACTGCTGCTGGCACGCGAATTGATGAGCTATCTGCCACAGAACAATATGGAAGACCCGCCATTTGTGCCGACAACAGATGATCCGCTGCGGGCGAACCCTGAACTAGACGATATTATTCCTGATAATCCAAACAAACCGTACGACATGAAAGAGATCATCAAAAAGGTGGTGGATGAAGGCCACTTCTTTGAGATTCACGAGCAGTTCGCCATGAATATCGTGGTAGGGTTCGCGCGTTTAGGCGGTCACAGCGTTGGGGTTGTCGCTAACCAACCCGCGATTCTGGCAGGCGTACTTGATATTGATGCCAGCGAGAAGGCAGCACGCTTCATCCGCTTCTGTGATGCATTCAACATTCCAATTATCACATTCGTGGATGTACCGGGGTATATGCCGGGAACAGCACAGGAATACGCGGGAATCATCCGGGCAGGGGCTAAGCTGGTCTATGCGTACTGCGAGGCGACTGTACCCAAGCTGACTGTGACTACCCGCAAGAGCTACGGCGGTGCCTACTGCGTCATGAGCAGCAAGCACATTCGCGGCGACCTTAATCTGGCATGGCCGACGGCGGAAATCGCAGTAATGGGACCGGACGGTGCAGTAGGTGTGATCTTCCGGCGCGAAATTGAGACTGCGCCTGATCCGGTCGCGAAAAAGGCGGAGCTGACCAACGATTACCGTGAAAAGTTTGCCAGCCCGTATGCAGCGGCAGAATTGGGATACATCGACGACATCATTGAACCGCGCGATACCCGCGCACGATTAATCAACGGGCTCGAAGTGTTCCAGAACAAGCGGGATAGCAATCCAGCACGAAAGCATGGGAATATTCCGTTGTAGCTTTTAAGTGGGTTATCGAAAGCAATTCGCTTAACCCCAACCCTCCCGGCTACCTTGCGCTGCGCTCAGTCGCTGGTCGCCCGCAAGCGATGGAGGGAGCAAGACAAGGTATGTGGCAGGTTATTTTTAGAGCAGGCGTCAAGAACGCCACGTTCAATGCAGAGCGTTTTTCAGTGAAAACATAAAGTGCATCGCTTCCGTTATGGTGAAAGCGGTGTACAAAATACGACATTCAACACCGACTAATTTGTCGGAAACGGGAGGCGCAAATGGCAAAGCGCAAATCAAGAAAAGCAGCAAATGAACCGGGGCAGAAGACAATCAAGAAGATTCTCATTGCCAACCGGGGCGAGATCGCCGTACGTGTTATTCGCGCGTGCCGCGATTTAGGTATCAACTCGGTGGCGGTGTATTCAGAGGCTGACCGCACCAGCCTCCATGTCCGTTACGCGGACGAAGCCGTATTTATCGGCCCACCTGCCCCACGCGAAAGTTATCTGGTGGCGGAAAAGATTATCGAGGCAGCTAAGAAAACGGGCGCGGATGCCATTCATCCCGGCTACGGTTTTCTTTCGGAGCGCAGTTTCTTCGCGCAGATGTGCGCGGACGAGGGTATCATTTTCATCGGGCCACCACCGAGCGCAATTGATTCGATGGGCGACAAACAAACCGCCCGCGAAATTGTCCGTAAAGCTGGCGTACCGGTTGTACCGGGCACGACACCGGGTATGCGCGACGACGAAATCATGCAGCTCGCACCAACCTTTGGCTTCCCTGTATTGGTGAAGGCTACGGCAGGTGGCGGCGGTAAGGGTATGCGGGCGGTTCTCAAAGAAGAAGATTTGAAAGACGCAATCGCTGGCGCACGGCGCGAAGCAGAAAGTGCATTCGGTAACGGCGATATCTATGTCGAAAAGCTGCTTGTGGGTGCGCGGCATATCGAGTTCCAGGTGCTGGCAGATACACACGGCAACACGATCCACCTCGGTGAACGTGAGTGTTCAATTCAACGACGGCATCAAAAATTAGTCGAGGAATCGCCAAGCATTGTCCTCGATCAAGATCCCTCGCTGCGGCTGCGTATGGGCGATATGGCGGTGAAAGCGGCGCAAGCGGTTGGATATGTGAACGCGGGAACGATTGAATGTCTGGTCGATAAAGACAAGAACTTCTATTTTCTAGAAATGAATACACGCTTGCAGGTCGAGCATCCTGTGACAGAACTGGTTACCGGCATCGACCTTGTGAAAGAGCAAATTCGTATCGCACGCGGGCGGCGGATGGGGCCAACACAGAGTTTCATGAATCCAACCGGTTGGGCGATTGAATGCCGTGTGAATGCCGAAGATCCCTATAACAATTTTATGCCATCAGTCGGCAAGATCACCTCACTGAATGTGCCGACAGGGCCGGGTGTGCGTGTTGACAGCGGTGTCTATGGTGGTTATGAGATTACCCCGTATTATGACAGCATGATCGCCAAGCTGATTTGCTGGGGTGAAGATCGGGGTGAGGCCATTTTGCGGATGCGGCGCGCACTGGAAGAATACACCATCATGGGTGTGAAACATAACATTCCCTTCCACCAAAACCTGATGAACAGCTTCAGCTTCATCGCGGGCATGTTCGATACCAAGTTTGTGGAAGAACGGTTCAGCATGACCACCTACGAAGAAGCACCAAGCGAGGATGAATTGGAAACCTCCGCCATTGCGGCGACCTTATTCGCACACCGTCAGCGGCAACTCGCCAGCCAGGTGGTCACGCGCGGTGAGCGTGATACCAGCAACTGGAAATGGGTCGGACGCTGGGAGAGGATGCACCGCTAATGAAGTACGTTACAACAGTCAACAACAAGCGATTCGAGATCGAAATTCTAGCGGATGGCAGCATCACGGTTGATGGCAAAAAGCGCGAGGTCGACTTCATTGCGCTGGGACCAGCCATGTACTCGATACTCGCGGAAAATGTTTCACACGAACTGACAATTGAAGAACGCGATGATGAGATCGAAGTGCTGATGCGCGGACGGTTATACAGCAACCGCGTGCTGGATGAACGGGCGCTGCTGATGGCCCAGCGCAGCGGCGGATTTGGCAATGATTCAGGCGAGATTAATATCAAGTCGCCTATGCCCGGGTTGATCGTCGCTGTGAAGTTCGAAGTTGATCAAGAGGTGAAAGCTGGCGATACCGTTGTCATTCTCGAATCCATGAAGATGCAGAATGAACTTAAGGCTGCGCGTGATGGTGTCGTGGTCAGTGTGAATGTAGAACCGGGTCAAACCGTGGAACAGAATAAAGTCCTGATGACCATTCAGTAATGCCTGTTTAGATGATTAAATGCCGCACTCCAAAACAGGACTGCGGCATTTATTTTTCTGAACGCACATCTCGCTTACCAGTCGACTTGAAACGAACTGCATTAGTTACCGTTAATTTTCACTGCTTCTATCACATACATCTGACGGTCAACGCCGCTGTTGCCGCGCGGTTGATAGACTGGATTACCCGTATATTTTTCTGACAGCTTGTTGATATGCTCACGCGCACCATGCGCTTCATCACGCAGTTCGCCGACATGCCCCTGAATTTCAATCCAATGACCGGCATTTTGCGGATCGATCACCAGCACTGAAAGTTTGCTATTGAGCTGCAAATTACGCGCTTTCTTGCTGGCTGCCGGTGAGTTGACCCGAACGTGTTCGCCGTCAAAGTCGCACCACACGGGGACGCTGTGAGGCTGTCCATCGGGGTTAATCGTCGTTAGGCCACACAGAAGTGGTCGGGTGAAAAGATCGTGGAATTTTTCAGGAATGGGCAATGACATGAGGATTTTCCCTTTACTACTTTGTTTGAGAGCAAATGCGTAGTTGATTGTACCTGACGACCGTCGCCCTGAAACTGAGCGCCGCCTTATTTTCTGATTAAAGACCAGCCTCATCTAAAAAGACCCTGACCGAGCAACCGCAGTCTGTGTTATTCTCAAAGGATGCAAAACAAGCTTCTTTCATCGCCACTCATCGTCACCGGTTGGCTGGTTCTTCTTATTATTTATGTCCTCGCCGGAACAGCTGATGCCCCATTTCATGGTGACGAAGCCACGCAGATATTTATGAGCAGGGATTACGTCTACCAATTCATTGAGCATGATTACAATAAAATTGCCTACAGTCCCGAGCCTATCAGCAGGGCCGAGCAGGAGCTACGACTGTTAAACGGTACTGTCAACAAGTATCTCATTGGCCTCGCATGGCAGATGAGAGGTCTGAGGAGCAGCGACATCAATGAACAGTGGGATTGGGGCGCTGATTGGAGCTACAACCAGCAAAATAATCATGCGCCAGGTACAGAACTACTAATGGCGGCACGATGGCCTTCGGCGATTCTACTGGCAGCGGGTGTGGTTGTGATGTTCGCTATCGGGCGTGCCTTGGGAGGCCAATGGACTCCTTACGCTGCCAGCCTATATTATGCGCTCAATCCGGCACTGCTGGTCAATGGGCGGCGGGCGATGATGGAAGGCAGCTTCATTTGCTTCAGTCTACTGGTCGTGCTGGTTGGAATCTGGCTGTTACAAAAACCCTCACTGCGGCGCTGCATACTGCTGGGACTCGTAAGCGGATTCGCAGTCGCCAGCAAACATACGGCGATCTTTACCGTTGCAGCCGTTTTCGTGGCGATTATGCTGCATCTCATTTACCAGTCGGTCCGGTCGGAAGATGATTACAGCGTGGTTGATTACGTGCTGCTGCCTTATCTTGCGATTGCGGGAGCTATAGCCTTCGGCGTTTTCTTTGCACTTAATCCAGCATGGTGGGGTGATCCAGCGGAACGGGCACAAATTGTCGTACAACTGCGTACAGAACTGCTGGCAGGTCAAACGACAGCGTTCGGGGGCTATGCCAATTTTGGCGAGCAGATGAGCGGTTTCCTACGTCAAAGTTTAATCGTTATACCGCAATATTATGAAGTCAGCACCTGGCAGGGTTATATCGGCGACCAGATCAGCCATTATGAAGCGTCGGTATGGCGTGGGGTGAGCGTGGGTGGTTCTGTCATCGGGGCGCTAGTGCTGTGTGGTATTATGGCGGCGGGTGTATGGGATTTAGTTCGGCCATCAAAGGTTACACTGTCAGCAGACGACGAGGGTGAGCAGCCAGATGTCTCGTCTATGCAGGGCGGCGTCCGCTGGCTGGTGGGCTTATGGGCGCTGGTAACGGTTGCAACGACATTGATTCTGACCCCATTGGAATGGCAGCGTTATTATCTGCCCATTTATCCAGTCATCGGGTTGATCGCGGCGTTGGGTATCAACAGACTTGTCCAAGGGAGAGATCGATTCTCCAAGACGGATGTCGAGATTGGACTTAGCGGCGATGATGACCGACCGGATACCCTGCCTGAGCTTGTCTAGTTAACTTTAACCATCACATTCGTTTATTCATATTATGCCCTACTGGATCACTTCAACTTTAGCCGCGACCCCTGCCCTCATCTGGATGTTTGGGGGTGTTGGTTTGCCGTGGGTGCTGGTGGCCTTACCGAGCCGTGATTGGCGTGATCGCGTGATGGTGATCTGTTTGGCGCTGGCCTTTGGTCCGGCCTTGATTACAGCGTGGATGTTCGTGCTGGGAAGTGTTCAGAGTGCGAATTTGCTACGGCTGGAATGGGTGCTAATCGGGACGGCGATCATTGGGGCGGCAGGTTGGGGGCTGGTGTGGCGAAGAAGAATTGAAGCGGCGGGTGCCTATGAAAAAAGATTACCAGAGTATTCAGAACCCCCACCCCAGCCCTCCCCCGCAAGCGATGCAGGGAGTCAAGCAAAACAAAGTAGTTACTTTCAGAGCAGACAGACAGAAAATACAGAGGAACGCAAATACGGAGCAGCATTCGATGAACTGTTGTTGATCGGGCTAGTAGTCATTGCGCTGTTTATCAGGTGGATCGGCGTGGCATATTGGCCGACGACCGCCTATGATGCGCTGTGGGTCTATGGGTTTGAGGGAAGGCTGTATACACTGGTCGGGCATATCCCGACGACGATTCAGTATTATCCACAGTTTTTGCCCCTGCAACACACTTTCTTACAATTGGCGATCGGCGGCATTGACGACCATGCTGCGAGAGCGGTTCTACCCTGGCTGCAATTGGGCAGCATTTTAGCCGTCTACGTGATGGGCAACCGTTTATTTTCGCGGCGAGTGGGCATTTATGCGGCAGCAATCTGGGCCTTGTATCCACATATGGGCGAATGGTCGCGCTATGGTGATCTGGAAGTTCCGGTCACCTTCATGTTTACAGGCGCGGCGGCCTTCTTCGTGATGGCATGGACGAAGATAAATGCACATGAACCACAGAGGCAACCAGCGGATAGCGTTGAATATAGAAGATACGCGGTTATTGCAGGACTGTTCCTGGGTATCGGTTTATGGACGAAGCCAACGATGGGCGCATTCGTGTGGGGTGTGGCGCTGGTCATGACGATGGCAGTAGTCATGGTGTGGTGGCGAACAAGGCAAAGTAAGCTGCCAGTATCCGATTTGATAAAACGCTTACGACCACAAATTGAAGTGGTTGTGATTAGCGGATTGGTATGTGTGCCATTGGGCGGCATATGGTACGTGAGAAACCTTCTGCTGGGTCATCAGGCAATCATTTTTCCAGATGGTTACTGGCAAACTTTAGCGGCTCGAAGCGGAGTCGAATTTGGTTGGCCGCTGCTAGCGTTGATTGTGCTGGTCGTGTGGGTTGTGTGTAGAAGTCAACAATCCAAGGTTGATGGTGACCAGACAAAACCCCTGGTTATCTGGCAATTAGCGATTGGTTTGGTGCTGATTGTCGCAGGTGTATGGCCCTCAATTTACAATACCGGCAAAGTGGGCATCACTGACAACCGGATGGGCGCGTTGGAATGGCTGGCGCTGGGTGTCGGTACAGCGATTGTATGGAGAACATTATGGCGGTGGTCGCGCGGACGCTGGACGGATGAGGGCCGCGCAACCGCTGTAAAAATCGGTTGGTTATGGGCGTTGGGACTGCCGTATTTCGTCACATGGTTTTATTCCTACAGCTATCACTACCGGCTGTCGTTCGCAATTGTGCCGCTTATGATCATACCTACTGCGGTTATCCTGTCTAAATTCAACCTGCAAAGACTTAAAGAAAAACATGCTGGATACGCTATCTCAGCGCGTGTAGTCTATGTGATCATTATCGTTGGCCTAGCTATACCCGGAATTATCAATCCGCTGTTTGACGTGAACGCAGGATGGGATTGGTTATGGACGGACAAGATGCCGGATGACCACGCACGTTACACGTCTGGCAACAAAGCTCTCATGTCGGTGGTGGATGGGTTACAGAAGTATATCGATGAGCATCCCGGCGCACCGCTGCGAGTCGTCGCACCACAGGTGAAGCGGCTGCCATTCTTCTTCCCCACAGTCGATATTCAAATTAACACCATGCCAAGCCGGTTGAATGAACTTGACGGTGTGACCTACTTCATCTATGGCAAACCGGAAGCTGGTGGCGATTTCAATACATTCGTGCCGGGGCAAAATCAAGTGCTGTCGGCGCTGTCTTTAGCGACAAGCAGCCCTGATGTCGGCAGTAATATTATGCGGCGCGCATGGGGTGACGACGACGGGACTTTCAAGTACAGCGTGTACGAACTGCATCTGGAAAATCGCTTCAAGCCACCGGGATTCATCAATGGGCCAACCCCGGAAGGCGATGTTCAGTTTGGGGGATTTGTTCGGTTACTGGGTTATGATATCGGCGGATTGGATTTCTGGCCGGGTCGCAGATTGACGATGCACCTATTCTGGCAGGTGATCAAACAGCCTAAAGCGGACTACATGATCTTCATTCACCTGCGTGATAAGGATGGCAATGTTATTCAGGCATGGGATGGCCCAGTGAGTTGGACTCATGATGGGAATGCTTACTCGACTCTGGTATGGGAACCGGGTGAGTATATCGTCGATGAGCGACAATTGAATTTCAATGGACAAGATGTGGAACACGGCAACGATTATAAAATGGTCGTAGGGATGTATGACCTCGCCACGCAAGAGCGGGTGCCCATGACGATTAATGGAAAGGCAGCCGGTGAGGGTTACAAGATTACGGCACCGTTTAGCGTCATAGCAGCTCCGGCCTCATAAGTACGCCACGCCACATAACAATTTTCTACCATAACTGAAACGAAACAAAACGTAATATTCATTGACAAACAATTGTCCAACAATTAGGATAAGTCTAATGGCGCAACACAATATCATTTATTGATATTTACATGGCATCGCGCATTAGGAGCAAGGTAATGATTGGCATTCAGTCTGGTTGGGACGACGGCGAAAAAACGGTCATCCGCATGTATATCGGAGATTATTGGGACTGGGATGATCTGTATTCGGCTATGGACGATGTGAGCGCAATGATGCGTGAGGTCAGCCATCAGGTCGATGTTGTGACCATTATGCGCCCGACCACGCCCCTACCTGACGGCAATGCTATGTACAATATACGAAGCGCTATCCTGCGTCTGCCACGCAACGCTGGCATCCATGTCATGGTTGGTGGCGACATCCTCACCAATCGATCATTGCGTATGATTTCGCACGCTTACAGCTGTATGACCGGACGGCTTTTTCAGACCAAAACATTGGGCGAAGCCTATCGCACCATTGCACGAAACCGCCCGGAGATTTACGAGACATTCGACTTCGTTGCGTGAGCTTAATGCAGCGCTAAAACCGCATAAGCCAGTTTTTGTTGTATCTTACGCGTACTAAATTGCGCCCAGAGTTCGAATAGTTGTCCTTTAAGTGCTATCTCTTTCTCATCAAGACTGGTCACATAATCCGTTAGCGCGGCCAGATGACTATCTTTCAAGAAGTCATTTAGGTAGCCACGCGCGACCACAGCATCATTCATATGACCGAGACAGTCTTGCAGACCTTTCACTTCTTCGACATAACCTGCGGATTGCGGCCCCAAAACCTCGCTAAACAGGGACAGTGCATAACGTAATTGCTTCAATTCGATGCGAAGTGCGTGTAAAGTTGGCGCATCCGCATCCGCTAGAACACTGTCATAAGCGCGTACCGCAGCCACACGCTGATAAATCATAATCGGCAGGATATGTCTCACCTGTGTCGGAACCACCTCGTCTTTAGGAGTCGTTTTGGCGGCGTCGCCGGGAGTGGTCAGGAACTTGCTGAAATCCTTCACCAAACGGGTATAGAGGCGAGAGTCCAACACATCAATCAATTCGCGCCGGACCGTTTCCCGCTGCTTATCCAACTCATCAATAGCCTGTTGTAAATCGGCTTGTTGGGGCGCCTTCAGTGTTTCCTGATAGGCACGAATATTATCAATGAGTACGTCAAGATCGCGCACTGTACCTAGCGTCGAAGCCAGATGCCGGAGTTCCGTTTTGTAGTCACGGATTGCATTGCGTTTGTAGTAGGCATCGAGCAAGCGGAATAAGCTTCGCATTTTGCGAGTAGCAACACGCATATCATGTACATCTTCAATATCTTCACCGGTGCGGCTGCCGGTTTCATGCTCAAGCATCTTCACAAATTCCGCTAGCAGGATTTTACGGCCCGCTTCCGCCATGCTATCTTCAACTTCCACAGGTTGGATGGCAGCACTCAATTTTTCAATACGTTCCGCTAAGTTCAGGGCCATAAGTTACCTACTTTGCTATCAGTCGTCGCAATTAGAAGCGTAATTTTAACATACGAACGCACTTTCCTTAAAAACAGAGGCAAACCTTAACTTTATTAAAGTTGTAATATTGGAAAAGGATGTGTTTCGGTTCCACTGGCATCCACGAGCCACGGTGCAATGCTATAATGCAAACAGTCCAAACAAGATTGGAAACAAAAGATGACATTTGATGCGAAACATTTAAATGACTTCCGCAAAGCTCAACAAGAATGGGAAGAAACGACACTTAAGCAGGCACAGTCCCGCATACCGGAACGGCAAGCAGCCTTCACCACACAATCAGGCGTGCCCATAAATGGCCTTTATACACCGTTGGACATCAGCGACCTCGACAATCTAGAGGACCTGGGCTTACCGGGCGAATATCCCTTTACACGTGGTATTCACGCCAGCGGCTATCGTGGCAAGTTATGGACAATGCGGATGTTTGCAGGTTTTGGCACTGCCGAGGAAACAAACGCCCGTTATAAATATCTGTTGTCTGAAGGCAACATGGGATTGTCGGTGGCGTTCGACTTACCCACGCTGATGGGTTATGACACTGACGCACCAGAAGCATTGGGCGAGTTCGGTAAATGCGGGGTGGCGATCAGTTCGTTGCAAGATATGGAAATGCTCTTCGATGGTATTCCGTTAGGGGATGTCACCACCAGCATGACCATCAATGGCCCCGCCCCGATTATATGGGCGTTTTATATCGCTGCCGCCGAAAAACAGGGCGTGCCAATGGATAAACTGCAAGGCACGCTTCAAAATGACATCCTCAAAGAATTCATCGCACAGAAAGAGTTCATCTTCCCGCCTGAGCCATCAATGCGACTGGTCACGGACACCATTGAATTCGGCACCCGGCGGATGCCGTTGTGGAATACCATCAGCATCAGCGGCTATCATATCCGCGAGGCGGGCAGTACTGCCGTGCAGGAATTGGCGTTCACATTGGCCGATGGATTGGAATACGTCCGGTGGGCTATCAAACGCGGATTGGCTATTGATTCATTCGCGCCCCGATTGAGTTTCTTCTTCAACGTCCATAATGATTTCTTTGAAGAGATTGCCAAACTGCGGGCCGCACGGCGCATCTGGGCACGTGAAATGAAAGAAACTTTTGGGGCAAAAAACCCGCGCTCGTGGTTGATGCGCTTTCATACGCAAACGGCAGGTGTCAGCCTGACCGCGCAGCAGCCAGAAGTCAATCTCGTGAGGGTTGCCATTCAGGCGTTGGCGGCAGTCCTGGGCGGCACACAGTCGCTGCATACCAACAGCATGGATGAGGCGCTGGCGCTGCCGAGCGAAGAAGCCGTCACATTGGCTATGCGAACACAGCAGGTGATTGCAGAAGAAACCGGCGTGACGCTCACAGTTGATCCGCTGGGTGGGAGTTATTTTGTGGAAACTCTCACTAACCAAACTGAAGCTGCCGTGTATGATTATTTCCGGCGGATTGAGGCGGTCGGCGGGGTGATTCCTGCCCTTGAAACGGGCTATATGCAGCAGGAAATCGCCGAGGCCAGCTACCGCCAACAGATCGAGGTCGATAGTAGCCGGCGCATTATCGTTGGCGTAAATAAATATGCGACCGCCGAACGACCGAAAATCCCGATTTTAGCGATGGACCCGAACGGCCATGACCATCAGATTGCACGCCTCAACCAACTGCGACTGACACGCAATAATACTGCGGTTGAGGCTGCTTTGAACGCACTGCGGACAGCCTGTGAGGGTGACGACAATGTTATGCCGCATCTCATTACAGCGGCGAAAGCTTATGCTACATTGGGAGAGATCACCGACATCATGCGTGAAGTATTCGGGGTGTATCACGAACCAGTAGCGATCTAAGGCACAATTTCATTCTAGTTAACGGGGCACATGGGGGAAATAGCATGGAACGCTGGGAATATTTAACCAAGTTCATAAAGGCTGATGTGAAAAATCCGGGCGTGACGGATTTCTTTAAGAGCTATCGCCCAAATTGGAAAAATCCACCGCCCTATACACCGGAAACGATGATGCCCGAACTCGACGACCTGGGCAACCAGGGTTGGGAATTGATTCATATGGAACCGGTTGCCAAAGTGGGCAGCAAAGGTGATGTGATGGTGGCAGGTGACAGCAGTTATTGGAGCAACACTTATTTCTGTGTGTTGAAGCGGCGTAAACCCGCGATTTGATCGACTTGTTGTTTTGGGTTCACGATAGGTAAAAGAATGGACCATCCCCAAACAAATCAAGAAGTGATTTGGATCGCCCAGCTAAGTATATCAACCTTGCTGTTGTACCGCGATCAATGCTACAGGGGTTACTGTATACTAAGTTTTGATCCGTGGGATGCAACTAGTATTGATGCCCTCAGCGCTGAAGAATATCAGTCATTTATGCGCGATCTGCGTACAGCCTCTAAAGCAATCCGAGCGGCAGTGCAACCAGATCATATGAATTATGAACTTCTTGGAAATATGAACCCGCACTTGCATTGGCATATTATTCCGCGCTATAAGACAGATCCGCGTTGGGGCTACCCTATCTGGGAGGGACGCAAGACAGATTGGGTTGTCTTGACCAATGAAGCATATGAGCGACTTGTCGAAGCAATTCAAACGCAATTGAAGTCATCATGATTGCGTTCACAACATGTTAGGAAATCCAAGAATGCCTCAAAAAACAGTGGCATTGATAACAGGCGCATCCAGCGGGATAGGCTATGAGACAGCCCTGGCCTTCGTCAAAAAAGGAATACATGTTGCCGCGACGGCGCGGCGCGTGGATAAACTGGGCGATTTGCAGAAAGCGGTGTTGAATCTGCCAGCGGGTCATGGTGACATTCTGACCGTAGAAGCGGATGTTACCCGGCGTGAAGCCATGCAAAACGCCGTTAAGCTCGCAGTCGGACGTTTCGGGCGTCTGGATATTCTGGTGGCAAACGCGGGTGTTGGGCATCGGGGCGCATTTGCTGATTCCGATTGGGCAGGGATTGAAACGCTGCTGCGAACCAACATTGATGGTGTCATGCACAGCATTCAAGCGGCAGTACCGGCTATGCGTCAAAGCGGTGGCGGCCATATTATCACTGTTTCATCAGTTACATATAATCTGACCTCCCCGTATGCGGCGACCTACGCAGCCAGCAAAGCCTTTGTCAGCAGTCTGGCACATTCGCTGCGGTTAGAACTTGAAAGCGAGAACATCAAAGTTACCGACATACTGGTGGGACGTACTGCAACCGAGTTCAATCAAAACCGGCTTGGCTTAGGCAAACGCAGCACCGAGAGTTTGCCGACTATGACTCCTGCACAGGTGGCAAGCGCTATCGTCAAGGCAACTGAAGGCAATCCACGCTCGGTAGTGGTGCGTTTTTTTGACCGGCTCATTATCCTCGGCAACATCCTCGTGCCGGAGTTGATTGGCCGGATCGCGCTAAAGCAGTATAAATAGCGGCTAAGTAGGTTAACCTCTGAGCGTAAAACCATTCAACGACAGAAACGGACTTCAACATGATTACACTCCAAAACAAACATTGGCAGGTCGGCATTCTACCGGAAACAGGCGCATCCATTGCCTTTGGGCGCATCAGACACGATGATACGTGGGTGGATGTGATGCGTCCCACGCCGGAAAGTGACTGGGGTAATTCCAGTAATTGCAGCAGTTTTATCATGCTGCCGTGGTGCAACCGGATTAAAGATGGCGTACTGCGCTTTGAAGATAAGACGTATCAACTTCAGACTACCAAGGACGATGGAACAGCCAGACATGGGGATGTGCGTAAACGGGATTGGACGGTTGATTTAATTGATGCTAACCACATCAGTATGAGCCTAAAGTCCACAGATTTCCCGGATATGAACTGGCCTTTTGCTTTTTCGGCACATGCGGAATATTGGCTCAACCGGCAGAAATTCATTTGGAAGCTGTCGATTAAGAACGAAGATACACGCCCCTTTCCAACCGGTTTCGGGCATCACCCCTATTTTGTGAAACCAAAGGGCGCAAACGCACCACACGTACAAATCCCTTGCAGCCAATACTTTGAGCTGACCCACAATATGGCTACAGATGCGCCTGTTCCGCTGATTGATCTGGTGAATTTTCAGCAAATGCGTCCACTCGGTGACGCCGACCTTAACCATGTGTTGACGACTCGCAGTGGATCTGAGCCTGCGCGAATGCACTATCCCGCATACGGTGCGACGCTCGAAATGCAATCCGATGCGCTGTTCGAACATATCCTGCTGTATGCACCGGATGGTCAGCCTTTTTATGCAGTTGAACCGATGACGAACGTAAGCGACGGGTTTAATCTTTTTGCAGATCATATTGCGGGCAGCGGCGTATTCGTGCTGCAGCCGGGTGAAGAAAAACAGGCCAGCGTAGAACTCACAACGAATACATAGAAGGCAATCCTCATGGCGCAAAAATTGAATTCGATGCGTTTACTCGAAGCGCAGCATATCCCTTATGAGGCCACAGAATTCCCCGACACCGAGCGTGATGCGGTCGTCATTGCCGAGATACTTGGCGTACCGGCTTTTATGGTTTACAAAACACTGGTCGTTCAGCCTGTAGAAAACCCGAAGAAGCCGCTGCTCGCCATTATCGCCGCTGACCGTACACTCGACCTAAAAGCACTGGCAGCGGTTTCGGGCTATAAAAAAGTGTCTATGGCAGCGCACAAGGACGCTGAACAACTCACTGGTTTGAAAGTGGGTGGCATCAGCGCATTGGCTCTGACGCACAAGAACTGGCCGGTCTATCTCGACCAACCCGCAATGGAGCTGGAACATATTCTGGTCAGTGCGGGACAGCGAGGCATGGATTTGCGCGTTCCCACTGCCGCCTTCATCCGTGTGGTGAACGCTAAAGTGGCCGAGATCAGCACAGCATCGTAACTGAAAAGCGAAGGATGATTATTGGGTTCACATCCTTCGCCTTGATTTACTGTTATCGAGAAAGCATCCGGGCCAATTCAAAGTAATTGGGATTAATTGGCTTGACTCGGGCAATAGCCTGTTCGATAGGAACGGTTGTTAAATCGCGACCATCTAAAGCAACCATCACCCCCGATTGACCATCGCGCAAAACTTCCATGGCTTTTACACCCATACGGGTTGCAAGCAGACGATCAAACGCCGATGGGCTGCCACCGCGCTGGATATGCCCCAAAATGGTTAACCGTACCTCAAAACCGACATCTGTCTTTTTATTGAGATAATCCACCAGATCAGTTGTCTTATACGATACGCCTTCGGCTATCACGGCAACCGCGTGTGATTTCCCTCGCACATAGGCATCTGCCAGCGCGTCATGGATCGATTCCATCGAAACTTCGCGTTCTGGCACAGACACAATTTCCGCACCACCGACAATACTGGCAATAATGGCAAGATAACCGCAGTTGCGCCCCATCACCTCTAAAATAAAAGCGCGGGTGTGTGACGAAGCGGTATCGCGCACACGGTCGAGCGCATCAATAATCGTATTGAGTGCCGTATCGACACCGATGCTGGTATTCGTCCCATCCAAATCATTATCGATGCTGCCGGGAACACCCACTACTGGAAAACCCAGCTTATGCAGCGCTGTCGCCCCGCGTAAGCTGCCGTCCCCGCCGATGACAATCAAACCTTCAATGCCGGATTCGTTGAGGCGGCGTAAGCCCTTGGCCTGCCCCGCAGGTGTCTTAAAATCGAGATTGCGTGCAGTCTGGAGGATGGTACCACCGCGCTGCAAAATACCACTGACCTCAAAGCTCGTCAACTTGTGGAAATCACCATTCAGCAAACCTGAATATCCCTGGCGAATGCCGTAAACTTCAACATCGTATTCGAGTCCCGACCGGACTACCGCGCGGATGGCGGCATTCATGCCCGGACTATCGCCACCACTTGTCATTACTGCGACACGTTTCATAACCTGATATATCCCTACTCGCCCGACAACCTGCCCACATACAAAACACAGGGCTGGTCTGTTGGATGCGTTAATCTGAGCGTTGAACCGTACCTATTGTAGCGAAAAATATGTTAAATTTCAGCCTTATTCTGGACGATCAAACAGCTCAATGTTGTGTGCATCTCCTACAATCGTCAATAAATCGCTCACCAAATCATCGCAATACGCAGTGGTATCGTTCGGGAACTCCATTTTAAAAGACTGTTTGGCGTCTTCCAAAACGATGCTAAAACGATCTTTACCGGGATAGGCTGTCAAGACACCGTGTAAGCGGCGCAGGCGACGACGATCCTTCTCGGCATCTTCAGAACGCTGAAAATAAATCATCATCCACCGTTCAGGCTGCGACTTAAACTCATTGTCCAAAGGTGGAAGATCATCCAAATCCGAAATATCGGGTGACTCAGCACTCATCCAATCGGGGCTGTGCTGTTCATGAATCGCAACTGGTATTTGGGGTTCGACCGCTGGCGTACGAACGGCAGCCGCGCCCTGGGTAGCCGGAGCAACCATCGCAACCGGTACTTCTTCTCTGACTAGATCGGGGGGTGGCGCAGGCATATCAAGATCCGTATCCGTTTCATCATCCACTGCCCAAGCGGGGGTTTCATTGCTGATCCTGGTTATACCTATCTCGTCAGCCGGTATCGTAACGTTGAAGTTTTGGGTGATCGTTTCGGCTTTAACCTGTGGATCACCACGCGAGGTGTCCAATTCTCCGCCTACCATAATGACGCTGCCCTCTTCAATCAAGGCACCGAACTTTTGCCAGCTGCGCGGGAACAACACCACATCAATGGATTCTGCGCTTTCGTGCCAATCTTCCATGTTGAATACGGCCATCATATCGCCGTTTTTGGTGACCAGTTTTCGTACCGAAACGACTTCGCCAGCTACAGCTACCTTCTTGCCATTCATATTGGATTCGGGCTGCTTAATGACTGCAACGTCAGCCGTGTTACCGGCGCGTGCCAATAAATCACGAATCTTATCTACTGGTCGGCCACTCACATAGAGGCCGAGCAGTTCCTTCTCCCAGTTGAGCATATCGCGTTCAGGAACTTCTTTCGCATCAGACAGCATGAGTTTATCGGACATGCCGGTACTCTCGCCGAACATGCTCATCTGACCGATTTCTTTAGCGTGATGATGATCTGTACTAAAATTGACCATGCGCTCGATGGAACCTGTATCCGCCAATTGCCAGCGTATACCGAATGAATCAAGTGCTCCTACTTTGATCAGGCTTTCCAGTGTGCGTTTTTGCACCTGTCGCAAATCCACGCGGCGGCAGAAATCTTCAAGGCTGTCAAATGGCCCGCCCTCTTCACGCGCTTTGATAATCGGCATCAGAGCATGTTCACCGGCGTTTTTAATCGCCACCAGACCAAAGCGAATGCCGCGCACGCCGTTCGGCTGCTTCTGAATATCGAAGTCAATGGCGCTGTAATTGACATCGGGTGGCAGCACCGGAATACCTAACCGCCGACACTCGCCAAGGAAGGTGGTGATCTTGGTAATATCGTCGCGATGTACAGAAAGCAGTGCCGTCATGTACTCTGCGGCATAATGCGCTTTCAAGTACGACGTCTGGCAAGTGATCACCGCATAGTCCGCTGCGTGCGAATTATGAACCAGAATATCATTGGCGATGAAATTGTGAGTGCCGTCGATTGTTAAGTCGAAAGTAGGCTGCTCTCCCACATATTCAATCGAAACGATTTTGTCCCAGTAGATGTCGTTATGTGCATAAGTTCGTAATTCAGTAGAGTCAAAATATTCGGCAATGCGACCAACCACGTCATGTGTTAGGCCTGATTTTGGAACGTTAGTAACACCATAAAACAGCCTTTCAGATACGCCAGATGCTTCTGCAATCTGCCCCCATGACACATTGCGCTTCTGTTTTTCCGCACGCACAATTGTCTGGACATTCATCGGAACTACATCTTTTGTTCCAAATGACATAGGACTATTCGTTATCATGCGTTCCAATTTGAAGCAGCGTTCTTCATTGATAAAGTGGCAGCCCACAACAGAAAGAAATGTGCGCAAATTATCGCTGCCGGTGATAAAAAGCTGATAGCCAGTGCGCCCTTCTTTATATGGAAACACTACACGTCTGATACGACTTACAATCTCCAAACGCAGTAACAAATATTGAAGTTGATGAACCATTTTCTCAGAGGATGTAGCGTAATAGCAGCTAACACCTTTTTCGTTGATATGTCCATCACCTTCCCACATTCGAGCAATCAACAAACCGAATTGGCGATTGGATAGTTCAAACACCTCATTTGGAATGAATTTTGTGTAGGAGGTTGTATTGCGTAGTCCAAGTTCTTCGATCCATTTTACGACTGTATTTTCAGATGAACGAAACGCTTTTTTGGCGTACACATCATACATATTACGACGCTGATGTGTACTGGCGATCACGTTCGGGAATTTTTCCAGGTTGACGCAGTAATCTTTCCATTGAGATTCATCACTGGTGTAGTAGTAAATACTTGTTGGGTTGGTAAGGTTACCCTCTGCTAATAGATGTCCCAACACAATAACTTCATGATCTTCCCAGACACGTGTGCCTTCCAAAACAATTCTACGAGGCACAGCAATTTGGGCACCAACTGCCAAATTACCCAGATTACGCCATCCATCAAAAGTATAAAAAGGATGGTTATCTGTTGCCTCAATTTGACGACCAAGTTGGGTCGTCAACCGATAAACAGGCTTGACGCCGTTTGCCATTGCCGCCGTGATTTTGCCGGGTTTTATCCGCAGTGTATCAGTGTCACAAGTGAGTGTATGTTCGACAGTGATTTTGCCTGTAGCCAGGTCACCTATTTTAATCCTGCGACCGGAGTCAGCATCGATAATTTCGGTGTCATAAACCAGACATTTGTTGAAGCCGTAATTGGCAAAGAACTCAATATCATCAAATATAATATTGATCGTACCATCGTCAAGCCCGTGATTAGGCCCGCGCTCCAGAAAAATGTCACGATGCTTTTTGAGATCTTTTTCTTTTTTCTTGGATACGGCACGGCGCATGAGGTCGGCTTCACCGAGTTCATAATCGAACAATTTACCCGCAATTTGCATCAACTGTTCCTGATAGACGATGATACCCATCGTTTCTTCAAGAATTGGCTGAAGCAAATCATGCCGATACTGGATTTCTTCTTCACCACGCAAACGTTTGTTATAAGTGGGGATAAACTCCATCGGGCCGGGACGATACAGGGATACTGCCGCAATGATATGCTCGAACTTGGTCGGGCGCATGTCGCGGAGCATTTGCTGCATCCCCGAACCTTCAACCTGGAAGATGCCGACTGTTTCGCCACGTCCCATCAATTCAAAAGATTGCTTAAGTTTACGGTCAACCTCGGCATTGCCTGTCGGACGATACGGAATATTGTCCATCGTGAACTTGATGCCGTGATAACGCTCGATTAGGTCGCAGGCCTTCCGCATGATGGTCAACGTCGAAAGACCGAGGAAGTCGATCTTCAATAAGCCTATCGACTCGCAGGTTTCCATCGGGAACTGGGTCACAGCCTTGAGTGGATTTTCGTTCTTTCCCTCGCTGTCTTCTTTTTCAACTTTCGTCGGGCGGTGGAGCGGTAAATATTCAACCAGCGGCTTATCGGCAACGATAACTCCTGCCGCGTGGGTAGAGGCGTGGCGGTTGACTCCCTGCAAATGCACAGCGGTATCCACAATCTTTTTGATCTCGCTGCTGGAGGTATACATCTGCTTGAGTTCGGGATTTTCTTCGACATAGGTCATAATCGGCTTGGGCTTGGGCTCGGTAGGAATCAGCCGTGCCGCCTGATTGACCACTTCTAATGGTACATTCAGCGCGCGACCAACATCTCGCACCGCCGCCTTCGCACCCAACGTTCCAAAAGTGATAATGGCCGCGACCTTGTCTTCGCCGTATTTACGCGCCGTGTAATAGATCATTTCTTCACGGCGGTCATCGGGGAAGTCCATGTCAATATCCGGCATACTGACGCGTCCCGGATTCAGAAAACGTTCAAACAGCAGGTTATTCTGCATGGGATCAATATTGGTGATACCCAACGTATAAGCCGCCACACTACCAGCACCAGAACCGCGCACGTTCCACCAGATGTCAGCATGGCGGGCAAACTGGCACAAATCCCACACGATTAAGAAGTAGGTTGTGAAGCCCATCTTATTGATGACGCCCAGTTCATAGTCCAGCCGCGCCCGCAAATCAGCATCATCCGCACGACTGCCAAAACGCCAACGCATCCCTTTTTCGCAAAGGTAACGCATATAACTGGATGAGTCATAGCCTGCGGGTACAGGAAATACGGGCAGATGATATTCTTTGTCGTCCAGATTAATATCACACATTTCGGCGACTTTAAGCGTATTCGACAACGCTTCCGGCGCAGCATCACCAAAGAACCCATACATTTCCTGCGGGCTAGTCAGATGATAGCTGGCGTCCGACATCCGCAAACGATCTTGATCCGTTTTGAGCGCGCTCGTCTGAATACACAACAACGTATCATGTGGATCATAATCAGTATCGAGTACATAATGCACATCGTTAGTCGCGACCAACGGCACATGAGTGTGGTTGGATTTCCCATATTCCAGGAGCCATTTGTTCAGCGTTTCCAGCTCGGGAATATCGTGCTGCTGAAGTTCCAGATAGAAGTTTTCTTTGCCGAAAACATCTTGATACCAACCAATAAGTTCGCGAGCTTCGTCGTCGCGCCCTTCCATAATCGCGGTTGGGATTTGCGCCGCCAGACAACCGCTGGTCGCAATTAAGCCCTCGGAATGTGCCGCCAGTAATTCGCGGTCTATTCGGGGACGGTAGTAATAGCCATCAAGTTGGGCAGCACTCGCCAATTTGAGTAGATTTTTGTAACCAGTCTGGTTTTTCGCCAGCAGCAGCATGTGATACGGACGCTTATCCAGCTTGGCATCCCGATCATGCATCGAACGGCGTGCCAGATAAGACTCCACCCCGATAATCGGTTTAATCTCTGCGCTTTTGGCAGCGCGATAAAACTCCATCACCCCGAACATCGTCCCATGATCGGTAATCGCCAACGATGGCATATTGAGTTCTTTGGCACGGTCAACTAACTTGTCGATGCGGCTCAACCCATCGAGCAGTGAATATTCTGTATGAACATGAAGATGAACAAAACTCTGGTCGGTCATACGGGTTCAAATCCCAAAATCAATGTATGTTTTACGTGGATGAAGCGAACATCTGTTATAGGGATTGATTATAACACCGATAGCACCTCGCGACTCAAGATCAGAACCCCAAAATTACGTAGTCCTCCCGCCAAAAATTGAAAGATACCTAATACCCTGATCCATGATTGGGGTATTTTATTCTAAAGACCACTCATCTTTTTCATTTCCAATGCTTTTATACTTAAGTAATGAATGTCTATAAAGTGATGATCTATACGCAAAAGCCAGAGTGCTAGAAGGACAAAATGAGGCGTTTTCGGGATTTACAACGCGGGATAACGACCCCTCTCCTGGCATTTCTACTCACGCGTCTGCTAGTGCTTGGCGCATTATATATACCGAGAGCTGCTGGAATCGTTTTGTTCGAGTCACCAACTTTTAACTTTGCACCAATGGATAATGTGCCACAGATTCTAAAACCCTGGGCGCGCTGGGATAGTGCATGGTATGTTCGCATCGCTGAACAGGGTTATGCGTTTGATCCCAGTTCGTCATTACCGGAACAAAATGATGTAGCGTTTTTTCCTTTGTATCCGCTGCTTACACGTGCAGCAACGCTCATTATTGGGAATAGTCTGTTAGCCGGGGTTATTCTCAGCAACCTTTGTTTTTTGCTTGCACTCATATTTCTTTATAGACTCACTGAGCACTATTTCAATTCAGTCGTTGCCTCTCGTACCGTTTTATACATAGCCCTATTCCCAACCTCTCTTTTCTTTTCTGCCGCGTATACCGAAAGCTTATTCTTACTCCTGAGCGTCCTCGCAGCGATGTTTAGCTCACAACGTCAATGGACGAGAGCAGCTCTATGTGCGGGTCTGGCATCTGCCACACGTGCTCAAGGCGTCCTGCTCATTTTTCTCATCGGAATAGAGTGGGCTCAATCGCATGACTGGAGTCTCACCCAAATTCATCAACGGCAGACCTGGCGAAATTTATACAACGGTCTGAAAATCGACCCTCAAAGTGCCGTTAGTCTTTTGTTGGTTCCAATGGGATTACTGCTGTATATGCTGTTTCTACAACTCGCATTCGGTAACGCCTTCGCATTCAACGAGGCGTTACGCGTTTGGGGACGACAAACCGTTGGCCCAATTGCGGCCATCTTATCTGCCATTTCAAGAACGTTTTCAGGTCCCGCTGAACTGAGCATTCTCCCTTATTATCGACTTCTCGAAATCGCAGCGTTTTTTGGTGGGCTGTGGTTATCAGTTTTGGTTTATCGGCGCATGGGGATTGGTTACGGGCTATATTGTTTACTGTCGATATGGGTGTCAGCATCGGGTTTAGTTCAAGGACAGTTACGCTACTCAATCGTACTATTTCCACTATTCATGATTCTGGCCGTAAAAGCACGCCCCCGATTCAACATATTTTATGTATCGATCTGTTTTATTTCGCTGCCATTATTCACTTTTTGCTTCACAAATTGGATATTTGTGGGCTGATAATTGACGTATCCTCCAGTTTACAGATGTACTATTTCTGTCCAGAAATTCGCATGAGATAATTTGATATCGATGCGTCTCATACTTATTTCTCATGCCACTGTTTTATACTAAACGCACATAAAATAGGAATCCGATTACAATAACACTATGCCAGAATTACCTGAGGTCGAAACCGTAGTACGTGGTTTACGCGAGCCGCTGGTTGGACGGCGCATCATAAGCGTGTGGTACGAACGCGAAAAAGTGATCCAGATACCTAGTGCCGAACAATTCAGCGCGCGAATTATCGGGCAAACAGTAAAAGCGATTTCACGACGTGCCAAATACATCCTCATTGAACTCGACCATGACATATTGGCGGTTCACTTGAAAATGACGGGCCGATTGTTTGTGGCAGCACCGGAAAACCAACCACCAGAAGACCGTTGGATACGACTGCGTTTGGGTTTGGATAACGGTGAAGAACTTTGCTTTTCGGATGCGCGGCGTTTTGGACGTGTGTATCTGGCAAGCACAGTTGATGAAATCACACCGATCCTGGGGCCAGAGCCACTAGAAGATGCGTTTACCCCGGCTATATTAGCTCAGCAGTTGCAGGGACGGAGTAAGGTGATTAAAGCTCTCTTACTCGACCAATCCTTCGTTGCGGGGGTTGGCAATATTTATGCTGACGAAGCACTGCATCGTGCAGGCATTCATCCTCAGCGTACGTCAGACAGCCTGACACCAGCCGAGGTTGAACGCTTATATGGCACGATACGCGCGGTGCTGAATGAAGGCATTGAATATCAGGGAGCGAGTATCAATTGGTATCGAAAACCTGATGGTACAAGAGGTGAATCCCAGGATCACTTTTACGTCTATGATCGCGAGGGCGAACCATGCCTAACCTGTGGCACGCCCATTGTCAAAATACGGGTCGCGCAGCGCGGTACCCATTATTGTCCACAGTGTCAGCCGGAGAGATAAGCTATGTCGAGTGACTTCTCAGATTTTTTAGGTCAGGGCTTTATGCGAGCCATGCTGCCCTTGATGTGTGTTGTAACTTTGCTGCTGATCGCAACTATCGCGGCCATCGTCTATATGCGCCGGCGCAAAGCCCAACAAGCCCTTGCCAAAGTGACAACACCGAGTTTTGTAACCGCAAGTGATTACGCATCCAGCAGCCATGATATGCCTGATTTGAATCTTCTGGTGCATACGCCTGCGCCACCACCAGCAGTTGCTCCCATTCCAGCAGTACCACCTCCCGCTCCGGTGGCATCGGCGCCAATCAGGTCGGCACGTAAAGGCACATTCACTGTTACACCAAAAGATGGCAGTTCTACCGAAGCGGTTGAGGTGTTGACCATCTTACGGGATGTCGTGGACGGCAAGCTCATCGTTCAAATGGGCGAAAAAGCCTACAACAATGTCAACAATGATGCGGAATTTAAAGAGCGTTTCGGCAAGTTGATGCGAGAAGTCGGGCAGATGCTTGGTAAAATCGCGCCAACGACCAGTGAACCGGAACAGCCAACCGCGACTGAAGTGCCAATGACGGAATCCGTTCAAATGCCTTCAGTCAGTGAATTAACGCTGCCCAGCGAACCAGCCTTCCTTGCTCCCAAGAAGCCACCGATAGCAATGGGCGGAAAGCTGCCCGGTGATTTGCCGAGTTTCAAGCTCGACGACAATCCCGTACCCAAGATGAAGCGCGGCCAAAAGAATGATTTACCACCTGTTCCAGAAATTAATATCGCTGGAGCAATCGAGGCATATCTTCAACACAAAATCAGCATCACGCCGGAATATGCGGGTCACAGCATCCACATTTATCCTGCACCCGGTGGTGGCGTGAGCATCGAAGTGGATGGCAAGTACTTTGAAGCTGTAAGCGATGTAAGTGATCCCGCAGTGCGCGAATTTCTCTCGGACACGATTGCTGAATGGCAAGACCGTCACTAATTACGTTCTACGGCAGCCCTATAAGTAGAAGTGGTGACATGTACAGCTACTTATAGGGCGATTATTAAACGAACGGCTCATCCAAAGCCACGACAGACGCCTTCCCATCTTTGCCCATCTGATAATGCCCGACAGCCCGTTGCGGATCATGGCAGAAGACGAGCAGCGCCCCCGTTTCCAATGCCCACTTTTGCCAATAACGTTTCGTTTCTAAGGTTTCCAATGGCTCGACATCATAACCAGTCATCCAGCCCAAACGCTCGAAGTGAATCGCGTAGCTCGCCATATCGCAAACGAACAGCGCGTGCTGCCCATTGCTCTCAAAGCGGATGCTCATATGCGCTGGTGTATGTCCGCGTGTAATATGACCGATGATACCGGGGAATAGTTCGGTATCGCCATCTAGTAAACGCATCTGCCCAGACTCATACAACGGTTGATAATTGATCGGGAAGTAAGTGGCGCGTGTCCGTTCGTTGGGGTGCATGGCATCTTCGTATTCACGGCGCTGCACTACGTATTCCGCATTCGGGAAGGTCGCCACAACTTGCC